>JBHYDA010000066.1:0-502 GCA_051861265.1 Rubrivivax sp. | reverse complement strand
ACCTGCCTCCGCGGTCGGGGTTAGCTCGAACGTTAGGCTGCACACACGAGAGGTTAGCTTGCTCCAGCTTCTAGTTGATATCCCGCTCATGCTGCTGACGTATGCGCTGTCAATGACAACGCCCGCCAAGGATCGCAAGCGGCTGGCCGCCATCCTTGACGCGCTGCTATCGGGTCTGCAGCAGCTGAAGATTCAGGATCACTATTCGGTAGCCCACTCAGCGCAACTGCAGAATGCAGCTTCCGAGTTCTTCAGCTACATCGAAGTGAACAGGAAGGCTAAGAATCAACGCATCATCGAGATCTCAAGCGAACTCGAAGACTTGCTCACCAAGCGCTTCCCCGCACCAATCAGAGACGAGCGCCTCGCTGGTCTCATAGTCAAGGTCCGCGCCGAAGCGCGTCGTCTTGCATAAAGAGCTCAAAGCCGTTGCGCCTACGCTTTTCTCAGTGCGGCCTAACCCCTCGCTCAGCCCCCGACCCGCTACGGCAGGCCAGCTTGC
>JBHYDA010000065.1:0-526 GCA_051861265.1 Rubrivivax sp. | reverse complement strand
CGGTCGGCGCCCATGGCGAGGCCGGTGCGGATCGTCTCGGCCGCGCCCTGCGGCCCGATCGAGGCGACGACGATCTCCGTCGCGCCACCCTTTTCCTTGATGCGGATCGCCTCCTCGACGGCGATCTCGTCGAAGGGGTTCATGCTCATCTTGACGTTTGCGAGATCGACGCCGGAACCGTCCGGCTTCACGCGGATTTTCACGTTGTAGTCGACCACCCGCTTCACGGGCACGAGGATTCTCATGATACTGACACCACTTTTTGGGGGGTAAGGGTTGCCGAGCAGTCGCGCCAACCACGATTCAGTTTTGCTTCAGGCTGTGGCCCAAGCTTCAAAACTGGAGTCTTCAAGCTTTCAGCGATCCAGGAAACTGGGAGCAGGTCACCTCTTGTGTTTCTTCGCCCTGGCTCTTGCCGCGTCGCCAGTTGCAGTCACGCCGAGCGAGCGAAGCGGAAGACCTCGTCGGACAAACCAGCCTGTGTGCCGAAAAGGCCCTGAAGTGACATCAGCCGCTTGATGTGCAG
>JBHYDA010000064.1:0-528 GCA_051861265.1 Rubrivivax sp. | reverse complement strand
GAATATCAATCGCCTCTCGGAATTCTTCGATCGCGTGCCCGGCCTTCAATATTCGGGCCAGCGTGTCTCCTCGATCGCCCTGCGTGGCGTCACCACCGGCGGTGCGACCTCGCCCACCGTCGCGCTGCTGGTCGACGACGTCCAGTTCGGCGGCACCACCGGCACCGGCCAGCCGCCGCTCCCCGATTTCGACGCCAGCGCCGTCAGCCGGGTTGAAGTGCTGCGCGGCCCGCAGGGCACGCTCTATGGCGCTTCGAGCCTGGGCGGTCTGATCAAATATGTGCTGAAGGAGCCCGATACGCGCGAATTCTCCGGCCGGATCGAACTGGGCGGCACCACCGTCTCGCATGGCGACACCGGCTATGCGCTGCGCGGATCGATCAATGTGCCGATCACCGATTGGCTGGCCGTCGCCGGCAGCGCCTTCAAGCGCGATGACGCGGCATGGCACGACACTATCAATCCCCAGGCGCTGAAGGCGAAGAACGTCAACACGCGCGAGGTCTGGGGCTTCCGGGGCGCGGCGCT
>JBHYDA010000063.1:0-603 GCA_051861265.1 Rubrivivax sp. | reverse complement strand
TGGATGCTCTCCTCAATCTGCTCCTTGCGCTTGTCGATCTTGGCGGGCGTGAAGTTGCGGTCGCGGCTGTTGACCGCCTTGAACTTGCTGCCGTCTATGGCCACCACACCCTGGGCGAACAGCTTGAGGTCTCGGCACAAGACCACGAAGCGGCGACAGACGTTGCGGATGCCGGTGCCGTTGTCGCGCCTGAAGTCGGCAATGGTCTTGAAGTCCGGTGCCAGGCGGCCCGTCAACCACATCACCTCGACGTTGCGCTGGCACTCGTGCTCCAGGCGCCGGCTGCTCTGCACCCGGTTCAAGTAGCCGTAGATGTAGACCTTCAGGAGCACCGCCGGGTCGTACGCCGGGCGACCCGTGGCTGCCGGCACCGCCCGGTCGAAGCCCAACTCGCCAAGGTTCAACTCCGCCACGAACGCGTCAATGACGCGAACCGGGTTGTCCTCACCGATGAAGTCGTCCAGACACTCTGGCAACAGCGTCACCTGCTGTCGGTCCTGGCCTTCAATGAACCTCGACATATCAGCTCCGCTGCTCGATATGTCCACCAACTCTACGGATCCGTCAGACGCGAAGTGAGGGGGTTTTCACACAGGCTCGGCC
>JBHYDA010000062.1:0-663 GCA_051861265.1 Rubrivivax sp. | reverse complement strand
CTCACGCAGCCCGCTGGAGCACCGCAAGGCTCTGGGGATCGCTGTCTAACCAGTCCAAGTTTTCTGCCGCACCCCCGTGGCTCAGATTTGGATCGGCGCCGACAGTCTTAGGCAGCTTTCCGGACTGCCCTGCCGGGCTCATGCGAAGCGTATCCAGATTCAACTAAACCTGGGCAGCCTCACGCCGCAACGCCGCCAGCAGACCGCGCACGCCGTCAAGCACAGACTCCACATCGGACCGCTGTGTCAGCTCGCCAGAGACCAGCAGCGACTCGCAGTGCCTAAGGTAAACCGAAGCCTTGCGCGCCCCGACGATATGCGCGGACGTGATCAGCTCGTGAATGGCCTTCAGCGCGGGCTGCACGTTGAAGATGTCCACTGTTTCAAAGACCACCATCGCACGATCCAGCTGCTTCTGGAACCCAGCACAGATGGTCGCGTACGCCTCACGGTCGCCATCCAGTTCAAGCAATGCGAGCTGACGGTCGATGTCAGCGAGTTCGGTGACGTCTTGATCGGCACGGTCAAACACGGGATGCCTTTTGATAAGTTAGGACGGCGCGGCCGTCATTGGACGTTTCGATCAACCTGATTAGCGATGAAGTTCAGCAACCCTGATGTCGTGCTGCGGGCTTCTGGGCGTGCGAACCAGAGCGACAAGCA
>JBHYDA010000061.1:0-728 GCA_051861265.1 Rubrivivax sp. | reverse complement strand
GTCGTTCCGGTTCGGCCTTGCCGTCGGGCTTGCTCCGGGTAATCTTGAGCGCATTGTGAAAGGCGAGCGTCTTGTTTCTTTATTTCTTCATCGGATGCAGCCGCTAAACCTGTACGAGGGAAGACAGCCAAGTAGCTTGCTGCCAGTGCGAATAGCGCGGTCATTCGGATTGTTGCTGAATAGACGCTGGCTTTCTGCATCACTTTTCCAGTGTTTCGAAGGCGGTCGTGGTGGTTGTAAGACATCAATTTTGGTGCCGAGCACAGGAGTCGCTTTGGTGAGGCCTAACGTTCGAGCTAACCCCGACCGCGGAGGCAGGTGTTGTAAGCCCGGTGCGTGACGATGCTACCGCTGGCACGGACCGGGCTTACAACGCCTGCCGTAGCGGGTCGGGGGCTGAGCGAGGGGTTAGGCGTCAGCGCCATTCGTAGTTGATTTCAATGAACGGAACTTCCACTGTGCCTTTGCCTGCGTCTGGAAGTGGCTTGCATCTCATCATTGCCACTTGTGCCGCTTCATCAAGGGCAGGAACCCCTGAACTCTGCTGAACTTCGACCCTTGATGGACGAGCATCGGAGCCAAAGAATACACGCAGCGATGTGAACACAACTTCTGCTGGCAGGCGGAGACCGTATGGTGGTTCGGCAAAGGGGCAAAGCGCTACCCCTGCTACTGGGAATGACTTCATGTAGAGGAAAAGTGCTACTTCGGCACTTCCATCAATGGGC
>JBHYDA010000060.1:0-916 GCA_051861265.1 Rubrivivax sp. | reverse complement strand
TGCTACGAATGGCACGGACCGGGCTTACAACGCCTGCCGTAGCGGGTCGGGGGCTGAGCGAGGGGTTAGGCCTCACCGGGTCTAGTGCTCGCATGCTTTCGTTGTGGCTTCCCAGCGACCGCCTTGATCAAGGCATTTGTCTTGTGCGATGAAGTCCCAAATCGTTTCGTATGCACTCCACGCGGCACCGGAAATTGCGACAACAACCACAAAGCCAAGTATCGCTGCAAACGCGTACCAGCCGGCGCGTAGAGCTGAAAGCTCTTTTCCTTGTGCTCGATTCTCGAAGTACTCGGTTCCGTGTCTCATGCCCGGTAGCGACATAAACAGGCGAGCTATTCCTTCAAAAATCACACTGGCTAATACCCCCGTGGGAACGATGGCAACAGCCCAGAGTACCCACCTCATCGGGCCAGTCGGCTTCAGCGTAGCCAGCACGATTACTGCTACGACAGCCGCTGTAGCCCAGTACGCGAGGAACAGGATGAGCTTACGTTGCATCGAGCATTCAGGTGTTCGCTTGTGAGGCCTAACGTTCGAGCTAAGCGGGTGCCAACGGCAGGACGCCAGGCCCGGGCCGGTGAAAATGTACGGAGTACCACCGGCCCGGGCCTGGTGGCCTGCCGTTGGCGCTCCGCTTGAGCGAGGGGTTAGGCTTCATTGCGGTGGTGGTGGGCTGCTGGTTTGGCTGGCCTTGCTGGCTGGTGGCGAGGCGTTGATCTCGGAAACAAAATACTGACCGTCAAAGCCCGGGGCGAACATTGATGTTCCCAGTTCAATTCGTCGTGTTGGACTAGTGATGGACGGTAGGCCCATTACATTTCTGGCCCCGCATTCGTTTCTGGCACTGCAGGTCCACATCGTTCCCTTGGGATGACGGATGTTCAGCGTGTAGAAGCTCACGTCACGGAAATAG
>JBHYDA010000059.1:0-972 GCA_051861265.1 Rubrivivax sp. | reverse complement strand
GTGCCAGCGGGAGCATCGTCACGCACCGGGCTTACAACACCTGCCTCCGCGGTCGGGGTTAGCTCGAACGTTAGGCCGCACGACCAGCATGCAGTCCCGCTTTCGCTTCACCTTCGAGCCGGATTGGCTCACGGCGCCGATGGCCTCTTGGGTCCACGTTCAAGACCCCGATCAACCTGGCATCTACGCACCACCCGCGCCAAGCCGAGTTGCCAACCGAGGCTTCGTCTTTTTGTTCGTCGAGTACGGACCCCATGAACTTGTGTTCAGTTCTCCTGAGCAACTCAGCCACTGCATTGCTGTACTCTCAACCAAGCCGCTTCCAAGTACACGCACGCTATCCGCCAAGAGAGGAGCAAATCAGGGCCGAAACAGCCACTGGCTGAGTCTCCTACCCGCAGAACTCAAGTCTCCGGCCGCGCGGTTTCTGCTCGTGCGTCACCTGAAATCAGTCTACACAATGGCCGTCACCGGCACCCGTGCGCGCCCTGGGCAGCCCAAGCTGCCACCGCTTTGGCCAGGCCTTACGCCGCTGTCACCCAGTGCGGCCTAACCCCTCGCTCAGCCCCCGACCCGCTACGGCAGGCGTCGTAAGCCCGGCGCCCGCCGTTCGTAGCATCATCGGTCACCGGGCTTACGCCACCTGCCTCCGCGGTCGGGGTTAGCTCGAACGTTAGGCATCAGAAATGCGACTTTTCACTTACCTGAAACTCTCGGCCGTGTCCCTATGCGTCTTCCTGCTCGCCTCCTGCGGAAGCACACCGAAGGACACCGGAACATTCGGCTACTCTGATGAGGTCTACAACGCATCAAACCGCGCGGCAACTCTCCAGAGCCTGAAAGCAAGGGATGTAGATCCAGTTCGAGAGAATCTCGAGTCATGGCTGGCGGGTGACATCAAGACGCTGCACTCGCGCTTGCAAAAAGAGGCGCTCGTTCCCTTTGATGCACTTCAGCGTGCAGCCGCACTGA
>JBHYDA010000058.1:0-2763 GCA_051861265.1 Rubrivivax sp. | reverse complement strand
GAACAGCTCGAAGTCGATCGTCGTATGAGTACATGAACTACCCCTTAAGGTAGTCCAAGAAATCGTCCGCACCTCCACTTTTGAGGGTCGTGCCGACCGAAAACTGAGCCAGGTGAACAACCTACTCTGCTGCTTTTTTACGCAACAGAGGACAAGGAGTGATCACCATGGACATGATTGGCAGGATCCGGCGTTTGCACAGCCGGAAGAACAAGTCGGAGCGCGAGATCTCGCGCATCACGGGGCTGTCGCGCAACACGGTCTCGAAGTGGCTGCATGGCCGTGTCGATGGTCCGCCGAAGTATCGGCGGGGCGAGCAGCCGGGCAAGCTCACGGCCTTCCACGACGCGCTCAGGCAGGCCTTGAAGGCTGATGCGCGACGGCCCAAGCACGAGCGGCGCACGGCCAAGGCGCTGTATGCCGAGATCAAGGCTGGCGGGTACGACGGCGGCTACAGCGGGGTGACCGATTTCATCCGGGCCTGGCGCCAGGGCGAGGGCCAGGGCGCCGCGACCAACGCCTTCATCCCGCTGGCATTTGAGCTTGGCGAGGCCTACCAGTTCGACTGGAGCGAGGAAGGCCTGGTGGTGGGCGGCATCTACTACCGGGTGCAGGTCGCCCACACGAAGCTGTGCGCGAGCCGGGCGTTCTGGCTGGTGGCCTACCCCAGCCAGGGCCACGAGATGCTGTTCGACGCCCACACCCGCTCGTTCGTGGCGCTGGGCGGCGTGGCCCGGCGGGGCATCTACGACAACATGAAGACCGCCGTGGACAAGGTGAAGAAGGGCAAGGGCCGCATCGTCAACGAGCGCTTCGCCACCATGTGCGCGCACTACCTGGTCGACCCCGACTTCTGCAACGTGGTTTCGGGCTGGGAGAAGGGGGTGGTGGAGAAGAACGTGCAGGACAGCCGCCGTCGCATCTGGATCGACGCGGCCAAGGTCAAGTTCGGCAGCTTCACCGAGCTCAACGCCTGGCTGGCCGACCGATGCCGGGCGTTGTGGGAGGAGGTTCGCCATCCCGAGCACGAGCAGTTCAGCGTGGCCGAGATGCTGGAGCACGAGCGTGCGCACCTGATGCCCATGCCCGCGCCGTTCGACGGCTACGTCGAGAAGCCGGCGAGGGTGTCCAGCACCTGTTTGGTGTCGGTGGCGCGCAACCGCTACTCGGTGCCGTGTGAGCTGGTCGGGCAGATGGTCAGCACGCGGCTGTACCCGGCCAGCGTGGTCATCGTGGCCGACGACAGAGTCGTGGCCCGCCACGACCGGCTGAGCAACGCCGGCGAGACCCGGTACGACTGGCAGCACTACATCCCGCTGCTGCAGAGGAAGCCCGGCGCACTGAGGAACGGCGCGCCGTTCGCCGACATGCCCGAGCCGCTACAGCGGTTACGCCGGGGGCTGCTGCGCAATCCGGGTGGCGACCGCGTCATGGCGAAGGTGCTGGCCATCGTGCTGACGGCGGGGCTGGATGCGGTGCTGGTCGCGGTGGAACTGGCGTTGGAGACCGGGCCGCCGGGCAAGGTCAGCGTGGAGCATGTCGTCAACGTGCTGGGCAGGCTGAACGCCCAGCCGACGCCACCTACGGCAGCCACGCACCTGAAGGCCACCACGCCGCCGCTGGCCGATACCGCCCGCTATGACCGCCTGCGTGGTAATGGTGCTGACGGTGCTGACGGCGCTGACGACACCGCCGTGGAGGTCCACCATGAAGCCTGACGTACTGGTCGAGTTGAAGTCACTGCGCCTGCACGGCATGGCCGGCGCCTGGGCCGATCTGGTCGAGCAAGGCGGCAACAGCGGCATCGAGTCCTCGCGCTGGCTGATCGAGCACCTGTTGCAGGCCGAGAGCACCGACCGCGCCATGCGCTCGGTCAGCCACCAGATGAAGGCCGCGAGGTTCCCGATGCACCGCGACCTGGCGGGCTTCGACTTCGAGGTCTCGCCGGTGGATCGCAAGCTCGTCACGACACTGGCCACCACGGCATTCACTGAGGACGCGCACAACGTGGTTCTGGTGGGTGGGCCGGGCACGGGCAAGACGCACTTGGCCACGGCCATCGGCGTGTCAGGCATCACCCGGCACGGCAAGCGCGTACGGTTCTACTCCACCGTCGACTTGGCCAATGCACTGGAGCAGGAGAAGGCGCAAGGCAAGGCGGGGCGCATTGCCGCGAGCCTGCTGCGCTTGGACCTGGTAGTACTGGATGAACTGGGCTACTTGCCCTTCAGCCAGGCCGGCGGGGCGCTGCTGTTCCACCTGCTCAGCCGGCTGTACGAGCACACCAGCGTGATGATCACGACCAACCTGGACTTCGCCGAGTGGTCCAGCGTGTTCGGCGACGCGAAGATGACCACGGCGCTGCTGGACCGCCTGACGCATCACTGCCACATCGTGGAGACCGGCAACGAGTCGATCCGCTTCAGTCGCAGCACGGACGAAGCCAAGAAGCGCATCAAGGCGCGCGAGCAGACGCGCAAAACGGCCAAGTCGGAGGCTGAGGCCGACCCGTTCTGATCGGGCGCCGCGCGGGGGAAGACGCTACGGGCTACGCCCTGCGCGTCTTCCCCCGCGCGCTCAACACAGCACCAAGGAGGTCAACGAAGCAGGCGAAGAACTAGACTTATCCACAGCCGACCCTCTCAAAGTCGGCTTCCACCCCTGGCTCAACATTCGGTCGGCACGGTGGGGGTGCGGCAGAAAACTTGGACTGGTTAGACAGCGATCCCCAGAGCCTTGCGGTGCTCCAGCGGGCTGCGTGAG
>JBHYDA010000057.1:0-3058 GCA_051861265.1 Rubrivivax sp. | reverse complement strand
CTCCGCTGCTCGATATGTCCACCAACTCTACGGATCCGTCAGACGCGAAGTGAGGGGGTTTTCACACAGGCTCGGCCAACAGCCGCCCCTCACGGACAGCAGCTGCTCGGATAGCCCTCAAGTGCAGAGACGAGCGTTCAGAGCACCCGCGAGACGTGCAACGCGGGCAACCTGCCTTTCCAGGGCATCGCCTGTTCCAGAGCGTGCGCCAGTTGCAGAACCACATGTTCCTGCGCGGGCGGAGCCGCAATCTGAACGCCGATGGGCATGCCACTCGAGTGCATCGCAAGCGGCAGCGAGATCGCCGGCGTCCCCATGAGGTTGTGCGGAATGGTGAACTGCACCGGGTCTCGCCAGCTCTCGCTGAGCATGTTCTCTGCAGTGACTCCGGGACAGGCCAGGTTGTATTGGCCCCAGGGCTCGGAAACCCGCGCCGTCGTGGGTGACAACCAGACATCGTGCGACTGCCAGAAGCGCGACAGGGTGCGACGCGCCATGTTCGCCCGGCTCCAAGCGCGCATGAAGTCGCCAGCAGTCATTGAGGCAGACCATTCGTAGACACTGAGGATCACGGGTTCCAGCGTGTCCGGGCCAGGTCGTCGGCGGGTCTTCGCCGCGTAGGCGTCCAGTCGCTCCTTGAAGCCGAAGAAGAAGATCGTTTGGATGGCGGCCAAGGCCTCAATGCCGCCCATGTCGGCGCTGGCCAGGTTCACCTCATGGCCCATCGATTCCAGTAGCCGGCCCACTGCCTGCACCGCATCGGCCACTTCGGGGTCCACGGGGGTGCCGAGAATCTCGTTGAGCACAATGCCCACACGCAGGCGCCCGGGCGGCCTGGCGGCCAATGCCGCGTAGGGCTCGGCCGGTCTCGGGATCACGAACGGGTCACCGATCTGGGGATTGGAGATGCAATCCAGCATCGCCGCGCAGTCGCGAACCGTCTTGGTCTGGACATGGTTGGTTGCGAAGCCGAACCCGCCTTCGTCCACCGTCGGGCCGACCGATACCCGCAGGCGCGAAGGCTTGAGTCCGACACCGCCGCACCAGCTGGCCGGAATGCGGATCGAGCCGCCGATGTCCGAGCCATGGGCGATAGGCACGATGCCGGCGGCCACGGCCGCTGCGGCGCCACCTGATGAGCCGCCAGCCGAGCAGCCCTTCTTCCACGGGCTTGAGGTGTTGCCGAACATCAAGCTCTCGGTCGTGGCCGACATCGAGTACTCCGGTGCCGCGGAGCGGCCCAGCGCATTCACGCCGGAGGCACGAAACTGGGTCATCAGGAAGCTGTCGACCTCACCAACCATGTCTCGGCAGAGTCTCGAGCCGAACTCGATCCTGCGGCCTTGCTCATGCCCGAAGACGTCCTTCATCAGGAACGGCACGCCACGAAACGGACCCTGGCCCAGGCTGGCCTCATCAAGGCCTTCTATCCGGTCGGGGTAGGTTTCGACGACCGACCTCAGCTCGCCGTCGACAGCCTGGATCGCCTGGGCAGCCAGCGCAGCAAGCTCCCCGGGCGTGACTTCGCGGCGAGCGACGAGTTCGGCAAGGCCCAAGGCATCGTATGACGCGTACTCGGAGAGGTTCATGGCGCAGATCCCAGGGTCGGTTTGCTCGGCCATGCAATGTAGTGCGAACGAACGCGTTCAACGTGGCGGTATCGACGATCCGACTGCGGCGCGGAGAGGCTGATGTCAGGTGCCTGATGCCAAGGTGGCGAAGGCGGATCAAGTGTTCTTGCGACCGCATTGCGTTGACGAGTTCGAGCCGTTGAAGGGCTGCCATGGGTCGATTCGATCCAGCTGGGTCAACGAGGACCGGACGCTCGCGGGCCAAGGTCGCGCAGTGGTAGCTCTGCTGTCTTCTACTCCACCCATTGCTGACCATCGCGGCGTCGATGGCGGCCCGATTGGATGTCGGCTTGGTGGCGCTGACCGAACGTTCGCCCGACGACGACGACCGGCCCCTCACGCTGCATTGCTGCCAGTCTGGCATCTTGGAAAACCAAAGATGCCGCCCGGACTGCATTGAACGTCTGAAGGGCGGTCGTTCCTCTGGGCCAAAGCGAAGCGGCTTGACCGCCCTTACAGAACTTCTCCAGCACCGGAACGTGACAGACCGGCTGGACGGGATGATTTACAGCAACTCCGGAGAGTGCAGCTCCCAGGTGAGCGGCTTACAGTTCTTCTCGACAGCATCAAGTGTCACGCCTGTGATGGCCTGCCGTCGCGGGCTGATCGCCGACGGAAACTGCTGTCGGGGCGCCGCTGTCGTGGCGTCGCTCCATCGGCGGGCCGCTCGGGCCTTCAGCGCATGGCGATTTCGGGCTGCGGCGCGAACTCGGCGCGGATCGCTGCGCCGTGGGCATCGAGCGCGGGTGCGGCCGCGAAGGTGTCGCCGGCCGCATGCAGATTGACGGGCTTTGCGGCGCAGCTCGCCGCCCGCCTTCGCCCTGCCATGCACCTGCCCGCCCACTTTGTTGAGACCCGCACGGAAGAGGTCCACCGCATCATCAAAGACAACGCCCTGGGGATGCTTGTTCGCGCTACACCAGAGGGCCTGGAGGTCGACCACTTTCCGTTCGTGCTGCTGCCCGACGAGGGGTCGCACGGTGTGCTCCTCGCGCACGTGGCCAGAGACAACCCGATGTGGCTGAGCATTCACTCTGGCGAGCCTGCAATGGTGGTGTTTCGGGGCGCGCAGGGCTACATCACGCCGAGTTGGTACCCGGGCAAGCAAGAGGCTCACAGGCGGGTGCCGACTTGGAACTATGAGGTCGTGCATACCAAGGGCACGCTGCACGTGCTTGATGACGAGCGGTTCGTCCGTGGAGTGGTCTCGAGGCTGACTCGCCAGCACGAAGCCGCGCAGGCGGCTCCTTGGAAGATGGGAGACGCGCCGGCGGACTACATTGCCCAGGAACTTGCGCTGGTGGTGGGCATTGAGCTGCGCATCACTGAGGTGGTTTGCAAGCGCAAGCTCAGGATGTGACGGACCACAACACGTTGCGGCATGACCTGGTCTGGCAGACGGCGGTGGGTCGCGATCACCGCTTGGG
>JBHYDA010000056.1:0-3505 GCA_051861265.1 Rubrivivax sp. | reverse complement strand
ACTGCCGCAGACGTCCCGTCTTGGCTGGCTGCGGTCTGGTCGTCGGGCTTTGGGGGGCGTTTGAATTTCCTATGCGCCCGACACTGCATTCGACGCAGCCCTCGACCGCGCCATGCAGACCGCACAGCCCGAGGCGGGTGTCCGCGTGATCGGTGGCGTCACCTTCGTTTCCCTGCCCTCCTTCGACCAGCCCGCCGATCGCATGAAGGCCCTTGTCAACGCAGTGCGAACGCGGCGCCCGGCCATCGTGGCCAGCCCGATCGTGGTGCTCGACGTCCGGGGCAACGGCGGGGGCAACAGCAGCTGGGGTCAGGCAGTGGCCGAGGCGCTCTGGGGCGCCAAGCCCGTACGGGCCGTCGTGAACAGCTTCGACTGGACCACCGAGTGGCGGGCGTCCCGCCTGAACATCCGCCTGACGCGTGAAAGCGCAGCCCATTCCGCTGCGGCCGGCAACCGGGATGATGCGGCCTACCGCTACCGCATGGCAGACCGGATGCAGGCCGCGTTGGATCGCGCACAAGCGCTGTCGGCCGTCCCGGCACCGGCCACCAGCCCGGGCCTGCGGCCGGGCACCCCCTCCCCCTTCAAGGGCCGCGTATTCCTGCTGACCGATCACCACTGCGCCAGCGCCTGTCTGGACTTTGCGGACATCGTCCTGCGGATGCCGGGGGTCCAGCACGCGGGGCTGCCCACATCGGCCGATGCGGTCTACATCGACAACCTGGCGCACAAACTGCCCAGCGGGCTGTTTGAGCTGAGCTGGG
Organism: Rubrivivax sp.; assembly: GCA_051861265.1. Classification (GTDB taxonomy): domain Bacteria; phylum Pseudomonadota; class Gammaproteobacteria; order Burkholderiales; family Burkholderiaceae_C; genus Rubrivivax. Next base: position 2,741 of record JBHYDA010000056.1, on the reverse strand, counting down.
GCGTGAAGGTCTATCGCAACCGGGTTCGTGGCCACAACGCCTGGTATTCGCCCCAGCACCTCTGGACGGGCGGCAAAATGACGGACGAAGATGTGGCCGCGTGGTTGGCGGGTTTGCGCTGAGCGATGACCGCTGTGCTGCCGGCATGATCGCGCCGCGTCGGGTCACAGCGGGCAGCGCAGGCGGTCCGTCACCCTCTGTGGGAATGTGGAACCGAGCCGAGCGGCCGTTCGAGCGATGGATCTCGTCATCGACCCGGCGGGTCCATCGGACGACCTTCCAGCAAAGCACGGACGAATTCGACTTCCTTCCCCCAGTCGGCCTCGTTGGCCGGCTGCGGAAGAAGCACATCGGGCAGCACACCCACTGCATCCACGGGAAGATGAGGCAGGCGTACCGAGCGTGAGGTGGCGTACTTCAGCACCCGCTGCCCGGACGGCAAGGGGTGCGGGCGCAGGTTGGAATAGTCGAGCGCGCCCCAGGTGCGCCTGCCCATCAGCTTGACGTTCCAGCTTTGCCGCATGGCCAGGGCCAACTGTTCGCAGGAACTGGCACAGTCCTTGTCGATCAAGACGGCCACGCGCTGAGGCCGCTTGCGCGCGGGCGGTTCCGGTTCAACGCGGATCACCGCGCTCTTCAAGTCCGGAGAGAGCACGTAAGACCCTGGTGGGGCAGCGCGCATCGCCGCGACCATCGATTGGGCCCACTTGACGCAATCCGCGTCGCCGGGCGCCTCCATCTCGCAAACCCGCAAGGTGGACTCCACATTGGCCGGCGTGGCCAAGAATTCCACCATGTGGTAAAGAAGCGAGTTGCCGACGACTGCTTGAACGATGGGTTGGTACGTGCTGTCGCTCCCGCCATCATTGCGGCGAACGTCGATGATCCAGTAGGGTGTCTGCGCCAGGCGGTTGCCGTTGTTCTTGAAGAGTTCGCGGACCTGTGCTTCGGCAGACGGATGGAATGTGGGAAAGTTCAACAGCACTGTGGTCTTCGAAAGCCATCGCACGGACGCCTGCGGCCGCTTGGCCCGTGGCGTAACCACCGCGGCCGGATCACCATCCGGGGCTTTCGCAACGGTCTCCACCCACAAGTGACCCTCCCGCCAGGCCGCCAGGTACCGATCCAGGATCTTCTCGCACTCCGCGTTCGTGGTTGCAGCAGCCGCCTCACGGCTGGCCCGTTCCTGGGCTGCGGCGATTGCGGGTTCGCCACGGTGCCTGCGGTTGTCCGCAGCGCCCGTGTCATTGGCCAGCAGGAAGTCCGGCAGGTAGACAAGATCCTGGGTACAGGCCTGAGCCACATTCGCCTGCACGGACTTGTCGGATTCAGCGTACGCGGCCGTGTACGGCAGGGACATGCAGGCCACAAGCGTCCCCAGCGCCAGAATGGCTCTCATGAGGTCTCCAAGCGATTCAAAAAGAGGCTGCGACTGTCTCGAGGCCCTCAGTCACCGTCAAGGCTCATGAGACGAAATGCAGTTGGTGCCGACAAACGGCGGATGCTGCAGATGCGGCCGGTCTGCAGGGTCCGCCCACTTGCAGGATGGCCGTGACACGGCTGGCTGCCCGCGGACTCCGGCCCTTCCGCCAGCGTCTGCCGGTAGGACACCTCTGTGCAGAGGTGGTTCCGGAAATCCGAGTGCGTAGTTCGGCGATCGTGACCGGTCGTTTCGGTTGAAGGTGACCGGTCATTTCGGCGCAACGTGACCGCCCGTTTCGGTGATCGTGACCGGTCTGGGGCCGGGCAGATCGAGGCAGCGGTGCTCGACCGGATCAAGCAGGTGCTGCGCACGCCGGAGATCCTGGCCAGGACCGTGCGCGAGGCCAAGGCCATGGAAGACGGTGTCGGCGAGCCCGAGACGATTCAGGCCCTGCGCTCCATCGAGGAGGTCTGGGAGGAGCTCTTCCCCGCGGAGCAGTCGAAGATCGCCCACACCCTCATCGAGCGGATCATCGTCCGGCCGGACGGGGTGACCATCCACTGGCGGGCCGGCGGCGTTGCCGCCCTGCTGCGGTCGGCTTTGCCGGCACCCGAAATGATGAAGGAGGCAGCATGACCGCTGGAGCCCAGCCACCGACGCTGCAGACCAACCTGCCCATGACGTTTCGCCGCCGCGGCGGCAAGGCGGTGATCGTCCTGCCCGACGGCTCGCGCGCCGTGGGCAAGCCGGCCATGACCATCGACAACACGATGATCAAGCTGATCGCCCGTGCGCACCGTTGGCAGCAGTTGCTGCTGCAGGGCGTCTACGCGTCGATCGAGGAGTTGGCGGAGGCCGAGGCGATCAACCCGTCCTACGTGAGCCGGGTGATGCGCCTGGCCTGCCTGGCACCTGAGATCACGGATGCGATCGTGGAGGGCCAGCACCCGGCGCACCTCACGGCCAAGGAACTGCTGGCACCGTTTCCGCTGGACTGGGCTGGACAGCGGGCGCACTTCAAGCTGGGTTGAAGCCAGCCTACCATCTGACGCGGCGGGCTACCTGAAGACCAAGTAGAGCACGACCGCGATCAGCACCATCCAGAGCACACCGCGCCAGGGCTTGCCGCGGTAGGGCTCGGTCGGCGCAGACTCCGCCCCATCCACCAGCGTCTGCCGGTAGGACAGCCCCGTTCCGGGCGCACCCACCGTGCCGGTGACCTTGTCACCCCGAACATTGACCGCGGCCATCCTCGAGCGGCCGGTGATCGAGAAGATCCTCACCCACCTGGGGCTGGACCCGCAGCCACCGCCTCGGG
>JBHYDA010000055.1:0-4309 GCA_051861265.1 Rubrivivax sp. | reverse complement strand
GCCACGATCTCACTGCCGCAGACGTCCCGTCTTGGCTGGCTGCGGTCTGGTCGTCGGGCTTTGGGGGGCGTTTGAATCTCCTATGCGCCGAAGTCCTGCCGGCTGTGCGAGTGCACATGAGGCTTGTGCAGCGTGGCAGTGTGCAGCACGGCATCGACGCCTTGCATGCAGCGCCCGACAACCGCGCGATCGACGATCGACCCAAGAATGTCCGTGCTGGCAGCGGGAACCCTGTCGAGGCCAGTGACGGCATAACCCTGCGTGCGCAGGGTGCGAACGAGGGCATCGCCCAGATGACCTGAGCTACCGGTGACGAGGATCTTCATGCCGCCGAAATCTGCCTGAGGCGCATGGTTTGGCCCGGCTGCTGCTGGCCGCTGCCGTGCGTGCGCGGTGGCGCCTGCAAACCAACCTCCTGCGCGATGGCCGCCATGCGGAAGTCCAGTGGCTGCCGCCGAAGGGGAACCCGCTCTGGGCCAGGATCTGTGGATCAAGGTCGTGCCTGTCACAGCGGAGTCGGAATTCCAGTCAAAGGAATCAACGTGGACGATCCCGCCCGCGTGACCCCCTAAGGACTCGACATGTCGACAATCCCCCGCGATCCCACCCGTCGCCGAGGTGCACAGTGCCTCCTGGCATCGCTGACCACCGGCACCGCGCTGCTCGTACCCGCTGCAGTGGTCCAGGCCCAGGCCCCTGGCGGCGATGGCTACGCCGCCTCCTCGGCCGTGGCGGCCATCGTGAAGGTGCCCGCCCCGTGGTACGCACCCAAGAGGCTGGTGTGGAGCCGGATGCGCAAGACCACTCCGACTTACGACTCCCTTCCTGGGTTGTCGTTCAAGGCCTACGCCATCGCTCAGGCCGACGGCCACTACGGCGGGCTGTACCTGTGGAAAGACCTGGCGAGCGCGCGCGCCTGGTTCAACCCCGCATGGTTCGAACGCGTCGAGAAGGAACGCGGCGCCAAGGGCCAAGTGCGGTTCTACGAGGTGCCGGTGGCCATCGACAACACGCCCGGCGGAACACCCGCGCAGGCGGACGGCCCCAGCGTCTCGACTCTCGTCACCCTACCGACGCCCGCCGGCATCGGCAAGGCTCAGCTGGTGCAGGAGTTCCAGGCCGCCATCCCCACCTACCGTGCCGTGCCCGGCCTGTTGCGCAAGCACTTCATCATCACCGACGACGGTCGGTTCGGCGGCATCTACCTCTGGAAGGACCAGGCCGCAGCCGAGCAATGGTTCAACGCCGGCTGGAAGCAACGCGTTCGACAAACCTACGGCACGGACGCGACGCTGGAGTGGTTTGACACGGCCATCCTCACCCCGAGCAAACTCGCCGCCAACCAGCCTGTCCTGCCCGGGCTCTGAGTCAACGCCATGAAGATCACCGTACCTTCACCCGAAACCCTGGCCGCCGCCCAGCAGGGCGACCTGACAGCGCTCGACCGGCTGCTGGCCTCGCTGCAGCCCGGTGTGTTCAACCTGGCGCTGCGCGTGCTGGGCCACCGCGACGACGCGGCCGACGCCACGCAGGAGATCCTGCTCAAGATCGTCACGCACCTGGGCGGGTTTCGGGGCGAAGCTGCGTTCACCACCTGGGTATGGCGCGTGGCGCACAACCACTTGATGACGGCGCGCACCTCGGCCGCCGAGGCGCCCGTGCTGTCGCTGGACGCCCTGGCCGAGAAGCTGGGGGCCGGGCTCGCGCTGTCCGAGCAAGTGATCCGCGCACAAGGCGGGCCCCGTCCGCTGACGCCCCAGGACAAGCTCGAAGCGCGTCAGGTGGCGCTGTCGTGCACGCAAAACATGCTGATGGCGCTGGACCGCGAAGACCGGCTGGTCTACGTGCTCGACACGGTGTTCGATCTGCCGTCGACCGTGGCCGCCGAAGTGGTGGGCGTCACGCCGGCGGCTTACCGAAAACGGCTGTCCCGCAGCCGGGCGCGGCTGGCCGCCTTCACGGGCAGCCAGTGCGGGCTGTTAAGCGAGAAGGCGGCCTGTCGGTGCGAACGGCAGTTGCCGGCGTTGCGGCAGTTGCGGCAATTGCGGCCGCCCGAGCCCGGCCACGCGAGTGCAGAGGTGTCGACTCGGCAGGAGCGGGCACAGGCCGAGCAAGCCTTCGAGGCCTTCGTGCGGGTCAGTGATGCGGCGGCGCTCTTTCGAGCCCGTCCGGCCGACGCTGCGCCCACGGCGATGCTGACAGCGATCCGTGCGGTGCTGACGCAGGAAGGCTTTCTTCAGCGCGGGTTGCCGCAATGAGCGGGAATCAAGCGGCAGGAACACCCTGCACCTTGACAGCGCGCGACGGCACCGCGCTGCAAGCCCGACTGTTCGAGCCTGTGGGTCTGGCCCGCGGCCCGGTTCTGGTGGCAGGCGGCTTGGGAATCCCCCAGCGCTTCTACGCTCCCTTCGCCACCTGGCTGGCTGCCCGGGGGTACCGCGTGATGACCTTCGATCTGCGCGGCATGGGCTTGTCGCGCCCGCCCGGGGTGCGCTCGCTGCGCGGGCTGGACGCCGACATGCTGACCTGGGCCCGGCAGGACTTCTCTGCGGCGGTATGCGCGCTGTCAGACCGCTGCGGTGGCCAGCCGATCGCGCTGCTCGGACACAGCCTGGGCATGCACCACGCCGCGATGACCGAGGCGGACACGCAGGCCCGACTGCGTGTGGCGGTTTGTGTGGCTGCCGGGGCGGGCTACTGGCGCGACTGGGCCGCGCCCAGCCGGCGCGTGGCCCCGCTGATGCTGCACCTGGCCGGGCCGCTGCTCACGCCCTTGCTGGGGTACTTTCCTGGTCGGCGGCTGCGGATGGTCGGCGATCTGCCCGGACCCGCAGCCCGCCAGTGGATGCGCTGGTGCCGTCACCCCGAGTTCGCATGGGGCGCGGAGCCCGAGCTGCTGCGGGACAGCCTGCGGTCGGCCCGCTTCCCGATCCAGGCCTTCAGCTTCACCGACGACGACGCAATGACCGAGGCGTGCACGCGCAAGCTGCTGGCGGCCATGCCCCATGCCCCAGCGGTCGTGCACGTCCTGTCGCCCGGCGATGTCGGCATGCAGAACATCGGCCACGTCGGGGCGTTTCGCCCCGCAGCCGAAGCGCTGCTGTGGCCACGGATGGCACGGGCGCTGGACTGAGGAGGCCAGCGACGGTCGCATGCATTGCCCGGCGCTGAACCGACCACCAGGCATCCTCGCGCGACTGGTCCTTGCGGCCTCGGCAGACCGCTCAGGGTCGGGAGAATCCGTTCGCCCCAAGCGAAAGCGGTCCTTCGACCCCAGCTCGCAGCCGACCAACGGCGAGCGCCCGGTGTCGAGAGTCAACCCGCCCTTCCCAAGGTCGAACGCGAAGTGGCCGGTGTTGGCAGCAGCGGCCATCCAGGCTGCCGGCAGCCGGCCATCCGCAGTCCTGCAGATCGCGGCCTCAATCCGTAGCCCGGAACGCCTTCGAACGACACACAACGGTCGAGATAACTAGACCTCTCGCCAGCTCGACTCGGGCAGAAGGTGTCACAGCAACCCCCCAGCAACCGCCCAGCGAACCGTCGCCGACGCCATTGCGGTGGCACCCCCACTCCCATGACGGGCAGCCGGGGAGTTCAAGAAGCGTGTCGTCCAGCGTCTCGCGGCCGTGGAGGAAATCACCGCCGGCTGGTCACCCGGCGCCGCACTCGTGCAAGCGCTTCAGCCCAGCTGAGTGACCAGAAAGTCGCGCAGCCGCGGGTCGTCGGTCAGGCCGATGGCACGCTGCAGCGCCGCCTGCCGGCCGGGCGCGCCGGCCAGGCCAAGCACATGGGCGCGCGCCACCCAGTAGGGCGCGTAGCCGGCGGCCTCCGGCGGCAGTGCGTCCAGCAGCGCCACCGCGGCTGCCGGCTCGCCGGCCTCGGCCTGGGCCACGGCCTGGCCGACGCGCGCCCCGAGGGTGGCATGGTGCTGCACCAGCACGCCGTACAGCTGGGCGATGGCGCGCCAGGGTGTCTGTCCCGTGGCGCGGCGCTGTGCGTGCGCCGACTGGATGGCCGCCTCGATCTGGAACGGCCCGGGCTGGCGCAGCTTCGCAGCGGTCCACAGACCGTGCGGGCTCAACCTACCGGGAGCCCATCGTGCGAGCCACGGCGCAGCAGCCCCAGCGGGCTCCCGATGGCGCCCCGGTCCACTACGAACGCCACCGTCCTGAGCAGACCACGCTGTACTGCCTGGTGCAGCAGCACGCGGCCAGCTTCATCGCCCACACCGAGGCCAGCACTGGCGCCGAGTTGCCCCGGTTCATCAAGGACGAGTTCGAAGCCTTCTTGGAGTGCGGCATCCTGGCGC
>JBHYDA010000054.1:0-4413 GCA_051861265.1 Rubrivivax sp. | reverse complement strand
AGTACATGAACTACCCCTTAAGGTAGTCCAAGAAATCGTCCGCACCTCCGTGGGTCAAAGTTCGGTCGGCGCGGACAAACGGGTTCTTCCAGCAGAGCTACACCATCGGCTTCGGCCTGAGCACGCCGCTGCCCGATCTGGCGCTGCCCAACCTGGATGCCAGCTTCGGTGCGCTCGCGCAGGTGGGGTCCAACCTGCGGCTGACGGTGCCCGTGAGCTTCGTCGTCGCGGCGGCCACGCCCATCGACTTCCTGTTCAGCGCCAGCTACGGCCTTTCGGGGACGCTGATCGGACAGGTGCCCTTCGTCGTCGTGGAAGTGCCGGAGCCCGGAACCTGGGCGCTGATGGGGCTGGGGCTGCTCGCCGTGGGCTGGCGTGCCCGCGACCTTCGGCGCGGCCGGGCTCGGCCGGCCGCCACCAACCCGGACTGAAGCCGCTCCGCCAGAGCAAGGCTGGATCCGCAGCCGTCGGTTCCAAGCTATCCAGGTCGGTGCAGGCCGGCCAGCCGTGCGTCAGCCCGGCTGGCCGCAGTCCGCCTGGAGCTCCCTTGTGCATTCCCGCGACCGCGGGGTGTGTCGCGTCGGGCTCCGGAACGATCGACGAACGGTCGGCGAAGACGATGCGGGGATCCACCCACCCCACGGAGTCGACGATGCAGCACCTTGCAGAGCCTGGCGCTGACCACGCTCGGCGCCCTGACCGAGGGCAGCGCGGCCAATGTCGAGCGTGCGGCGAAGGACGGGGCCGAGATCGGCGGCCACCCGCTGTCGGGCCACGTCGATGGCCTGGAGCGCATCGTGCAGGTGCGCCGGCCCGAGAACAACCACGTGCTGCGCATCGAGCTGCCCCCCCGCGCTGCGCCGCTACGTCTTCGCCAAGGGCTACGTGGCCGTGAACGAGTGCAGCCTGACCGCGGCCGAGGTCGACCGCACCGCCGGCTGGTTCGAGGTCTGGCTGATCCCCGAGACGCTGCGCATGACGACCTTCGGCTCCCGGCGGGTGGGCGACCCGGTCAACATCGAGATCGAGCGCCAGACGCAGGTGTTCGTCGACACCGTGCGCGAGGCCATCGACGAGCGCCTCGGACCCCTGCTGCCCGCGCTGCGGGCGCTGCTCGGCGAGCGCGCCGTCGCGCTGGACGACCTGGCGCCGCCGCCGGCCGGAGCGCCGCCGCTGCCGCCGCCGCGCTGACCCGGGCGACCGCGACAGCTACGGCAGCCGCGCGGCGAAGAAGGCCCAGACCGCCTCGGCAAACTCGATGTCGCGGTTCTGAATGCCCCTCGTGGGGCTGGGGTTCACGAGCACGATTTGGCTGGGCGCCGCGTGACCGGCGCCATCGAGCCGCCACCACTGCATCGGTGTCGCTCCGGCATAGTCGAAGCGGTTGGCCGGGCCAGGGTCGCTCTTGTTGCCGTCGAGCACGGTCTGGGTCGGGCTGACGCCGGTCAGGCCGTTGATCTGCAGCCAGCGGTCGCGCGTGGCCTCGGCCGAGATCACGCGGCCGCGATTGCAGGCGCCGCCCACGTTGGCCACGCAACCGCCGGCCCAGGGCATGGCGGGATCGCCGGTGCCGTGCAGCAGCAGGATCGGCAGCGGCCGGCTTGGGCCGGTCGTGCAGGCGCCCGGCAGCGGCGTTTGCGGCAGGCTGCCCGCGCCGCTGGCAACGGCGGCCACCAGGTCGGCGCGGTTGAACGCGAAGGCGTGCGTCATCTGTGCGCCGTTGGAGCCGCCGGTCATGAACATACGCGACGTGGTCAGCCCGTACTCGGTCCGCACGCGCTCCACCAGCGCGGCCAGGAAGCCGACGTCGTCGGCGCCGCTGGAGACGGTGTTGTCGGCGCGGCAATCGGCCCACCCCAGGTTGCCTTCCAGGTCATTGGCGGGCAGTCCGCCGGGGTAGACGACGACGAAGCCCTCGCGGTCGGCCACGGTGCGGAACACCGACAGCGGATGCTGCCCGGCGTTGGCCACGTCCAGGCCCTCGCCGCCGCCACCGTGCAGCACCAGCACGATGGCCTTGGGCGTGGCCAGACCGGCCGGCACGTGCACGCGGTACTGGCGTGCCACGCCCGCGACCGTGAGGCTCTGGGCCGACAGGCCGGTCGGGTAGGGCGCCGCCGGCGGGGGCGGTGCCACGGGCGGCGGGGCGGGTGCGGCGTCACCCGATCCGCCGCCGCAGCCGGCCGCGACGACGGTGGCCAGGAACGCGAGGGTGCGCAGGCGAGGGTGCATGATGGGCTCCCATGGGTGAAGGTAGGCGAGGCTTGCAGTCTGCTGAGGCCGCCCCGACGCGACGATTGCCCGCTGGCAAAGATGTGTTGCTGGCGCGCGCGGTGTCAGCGCGGGCCGGGTGTCGTGCGCTGCCCCGGCGCAGAAGGCGCGGCGGGCCCTGCCGGAGCCCTCGCTGCAGCGGCGGGGCCCCCCGGCTGGCGGAGCAAGGTCCGGGTCGGAACAGGCGGCCGTCCGGCAGGACGACCGGCGTGCCGGCAGAGCGCAGCCGCAGGCCGTCCGCACCCCACGTCATGTCCACGCCGCCGGCGTCCGCGGTCCGCAGCCGCGTGCCTTCGACCCGGCCGTCGAACACGGCCAGCGGCTCGGCAGCGCCGGCGTCGTCGATCTCCAGCGTGCCGGAGAAGGCCGCGAAGCACTGCACGACCGCGAGCCTCAGCCGCGGCGCGCCCTCGCTGCACCAGGGGCCATGCAGCGCCACCGGCACCGTCCACAGGTGCAGCCGCGAGACCTTGTCGCGGCCCACCGGCTTGCCGGGCACGTCGACGACCACCGTGCGATCGGGCGTCCAGTTCCCCAGGTCCCAGTCGTGCGACACGATGCGCGTGCCGGGCGCCAGGGCCAGCAGGCGCGGGCGCAGCTGCAGGTTGACCCGCGGCAGCAGGTACATCGTGACCACCGTGGCGCGGGCGAGGTCGGTGGCGAACAGGTCCTGGACGCGGAACTCGGTGCGCGCCTCGATGCCGGCGGCGCGGGCGTGCGCGCGGCTGCGTGCTGAGCAGCACTGCGCGGCCTGCCATGGCGACTGGGGAGAAGGCGTGTTGGGGATGTACCTTGCGCTTGCCGGCAATCGCGCGGTCACCCTTGCGTCGCACAACAATCTCGTGCGGGGGATTCGACTGGGCGGCTTCATGCCGACCACTGCGGGCATCCGCCAGCCATTTGGCATGCCGCCGTATGGGCAGGTGCTGAACGACAACGAGATAGCCGCACTCGCTGGCGCTTCAGCGTGAAGCCGAACGGCTCGGGCGCGAAGCCCTGGCCATCGTGCCGGATGACCCGCGTGCGCCGAAGGCATTCGCCAAGGCCATGTGGCTGCAGGTCGAGAACCACGGCAGCGAGATGGGGCTCGACGCAGCGGCACGCTTATCACGCCTGAGGGAAGCGGCAGTCCTGGCTAGGCGCGCGCGATCATCAGGGTCGGACAGTGTGATGATCGAGCACATGTTGTCGGACGACGCGCTCGCAAGGGGAGACCTTGAAGGTGCGGAGCGCTGTCTGATGACCGCCATCCAGAGGCGGCCGAAGGACGTCAACAGCCATCACAAGCTCGCCACTCTACTGGCGCGCACCGGACGGCTGGACGAAGCCATCGAGCGCATCAGATTCGCGGCAGCACTGCCCTGCTACCAGCCACCACTGTTCGCCTGGACTTCGCTCGCTTGGGATCACCTGTTCGCGGGCCGTCCTGAAGAAGCTGCGGCGTGGACCCGACGGGCCATCAGCGAAGACCCGGACTCTCCAGGGATGCACGGGGTACTGGCGCTGGCAAGGGCTTCAGGGAACGATGTTCCCGGGACTCGAGCGGCAGCCTCGACGGCGCGCGCACTCCAGCCGGGCTATCACATCGACGTTCGCGACTTTCCTCCCTGGATCGGCCGAGAAGCTGAATTCAGAATCATGGTGCAGACGATCTTGCTGCCGGCGATCACCAAGTCAGGCTTGTCGGCCGCGCCGTAGCAAGGCGAGCGAGGGGCGGGCGTTCTTGACGCAGAAGGTTGTGGGTCGCCAATGCAGCGGCTGCGGTCGCTTCGACACCGACGCCAACCGCCGAATGACAACTGCCGGCCGAGGCCGTGTGAGAACTGCTCTGACGGGCCCACACGGGCACGCGCAAGCCCATGTCGCACCTCGAAGCCTTGCTTGGGCTTCCTGCGCGCCGTTTGAGCATCCAGTGCGCTCAATCGCACGATATGCCGCCGAACACCGATTTCTGCGCTCTATAGCCCCGCTGCGGGCATAAGAAGGCGCTTACGCGCCCGCCAACTTCATCGCCTTCATCGCTTTGGCTATGCCAAGAACCTGCAAGACCCGCTTGAGGTTGTATGCCAGCACGTGCAGGCTCATTTCGGTGCTGACGTGCTCAAGCGTTCGCGTCAGGAAGTGCGTCGAGCCCATCCAGTG
>JBHYDA010000053.1:0-5037 GCA_051861265.1 Rubrivivax sp. | reverse complement strand
CCTTGAGGCGGCGTCTTCTTCTGGCAAAGCCAGACCAGGGGAGATGTGGGTTGGTTCGGTGCTTGCACAGGGCGCAGTATCAGGATGCGTCCGCCGGGTGCGGTCGTGACGCCCGACAACTCGAACGACACGCGAACCACGCCCTGTCTGATCTCGATCGCGCTTACATAGGCACCACGAAGCTCTCCAGGTGCGGGCAGCCCTGCCGCCGCGTTGTCGACAGGCAAGACTCCCCATCGGTCGTGGTAAGCGGCTACGTTCTGCGCGGCTGCACGACCCAGGTCCAGTCCCTCTGCGACCTTGGAGCGCGTGGTGTAGTCCTGGTATGCCGGCAACGCCACGGCGGCGAGGATCCCGATGATGGCCACCACCAGCATCAACTCGATGAGCGTAAAGCCAGAGGCGTGGGATCTCATGAGCCTCGGAGTCCAATCAAGGGCTTCGTCAAGCCTTGATGAGCAGTTCCTCGGCCGTCTTGCCTGCGGCCAGCGCAGCCTTGAACCAATCCGGCCGCTTGCCCATGCCGCCCCAAGTGTGGCCCTGACCGTCCGTGTACTTCGCAGCTCGTACAGGCTTGCCCGCCGTCTTGGTGTTTGCTGGGCGGCCCGGTTTACGACCAGGCTTGCCAGCCTGGGGCGCCTTGGCTGCCTTCGGGGCCGCTGCCGACAAACCCAGATCAGCCGCAGTGAGCCCGTAGTGCGCAATGGCGTCCTTGATCTTCGCCACCACTTCGCCGACTTCCTGTTTCCGTATCGCTTCGGCCTTGGCCTGAAGTTCAGCGATTTGGGCATTGATAGCTTGGAGCGAGGTTCCGATTTTCTTGGTGGCCATGTCGGTGAATACGTCCATTGGGGGATGAAGGCGTGAGGATACGGCTTTCGCGTGGACGCAATGTCTGCGCAGCATCAAACAACAACCCTGAACGTTGTCGGTCGATTTCTCTAAGTCCTTGGTGCAGACGCCTCGGGCCCGATGAACTCGGCAGAACCTAACTCCGCACCGCCGGCATCTCATCCCAGCGTGTGGTGTAGCGCGGCGTCCTTCGGTCTTGGCGTACCGCCCAAGATGCTGCCCCCGTGTCGCTGGCCTTCATTGTCGTCGTGCTGCCGATACGCACAGCCCCGCGGCCGAAGCGGCGGTTCAGGGTGTCCATAGCCTGCATCAGCGCAGGGCGGTCGGGCTCGATGGTGGCGTCAGGTTCTTGGCCGCTGAACAGGTCCAGTTCACCTTGGTCGCCCACAGCCGCGGCGTCCTGCAGATCCATCAGCATCACGCCCGCCTTTGCGTAGTTGAACCCGGGTCTGAACATCGACCGCGCCGCTTCGCAGGCTGCGGCCACGAGCTTGCGGCTGTCTGCCGTGGGGCGGACCGGCACCGTCAGGCTGGGGCTGTGCTGTCGGTCGTTCTCGCGGAATGGGCTCGTGCGGATGAAGACCTGGATCGCGCCAGCCACCGAGCCCTGCAGCCGCAGCTTTTCTGCGGCGCGGGAGGCGAACTCACTGACGGCCTCGACGATGCCGTCGATCTGGGTCACGGCCTTGCCGAACGATCTCGACACCAGGATCTGCTGCTTGGCTGCGGGCGCCTCTTCCACTCCCATACAAGGCGTGCCCCGCAGTTCCACCACCGTCTTCTCGAAGACGACGCTGAACTGCCGCCTGAGCGTGGCGATGTCAGCCCGCACGAGGTCCAGAACGGTTCGCACCCCCGCGGTGTTCAGCTGCGCTGCGATCTTGCGGCCCACGCCCCAGACATCACCAACTTCCGTGGCAGCCATCAGCGTCTCGAGCTCGGCAGCGCTCAGCTCGGCGGTGTTGCACACCTGGGCCAGGCGGCGCGAGAGTTCCCGTGGGTAGTGCTCAGGCTTGCGGTCGCAGGTCTTGGCGATGTGGTTCGCCAGCTTGGCCAGCGTCTTGGTCGGGGCGATGCCCACCGATGTGGGCAAGCCCAGCTCTTGCAGCACCGTAGCGCGCAGGTGCCTGGAGGTGGCTGTCAGGTCGCCTGCGATGCCGCTGAAGTCGATGAAGGCTTCGTCGATGGAGTACGGCACCACGTTCGGTGAGTAGCGCGAGGCGATGGCCATCATGCGCGCCGACATGTCGGAGTAGAGCTCGAAGTTCGCCGACAGCGCGATGAGGCCATGGCTCTTCTGCAGGTGGCGCACCTGGAACCAGGGCTGCGCCATCTTCACGCCCAGTTCCTTGGCCTCGTTGGAACGTGCGATGCAGGCGCCGTCGTTCGAGCTGAGTACGACCAGCGGCCGGCCGTCGAGGCGCGGGTTGAACACCCGCTCCACCGAGCAGTACATGTTGTTGACGTCTACGAGCGCGAACAGGCTGAACTCGCAGGGTCAGGACAGCAACTGGCGGATGACGGTGGTGACGACACCCCACACCTCCAGCGGCTGCGCTTCATCGCACACCGTGCGGCGAGCAGGGGTCTCGGCTGTCTCCAAGGCCACCACGCCTGGCTGCCGCACCAGGCGGCGGCAAAGCAGTTCACCGTCGACCTTGGCAATGACCAGGTGCCCGTGCTGCGGCGTGATGGCGCGGTCGACCAGCAGCACATCGCCGCCATTCACACCGGCCCCAGCCATGGCATCACCCGAGGCGCGCATGACGAAGGTGGCCTGCGGGCGGCGGATCAGCGCATCGTTGAGGTCGATGCGACGGACGGTGAAGTCGCTGCCGGGTGAACCGAAGCCGGACGAGGCGGTCGGCTCGCGTGGGCGAGCTGCGGCCGATGTGGCATCGGCGCCTACGCGCGCGCCATCCGGGAAGTCGTCATCGGTTGCGCCGTCGATGTTCATGCGCGCAAAACATGCAAGGCTCTCACGCAGAGCCTGGTGCGGGCCCATGCCCCACCGCAGGCTCCACCAGCCGGCCGTTGACGAAGATCTGCCCGTCGCGCACCTCGATCAACATGGTGCCGAATCTGCTTTTCCATACGTGCCGCTGCACGCCATGCGAGGCCAAGGGCAGGTCCAGTTGTGGACTGGTTTCGGGGCGAATGAAAACGTCGGGGCGTAGAGGTGCATTCATGGCAGGCACGGTCCGCAGACCGGGCCAGTGACACCGGTCTACGAAGCAGGTGGGGCCGCCGGAAGGCGGCGTTGAAGGGGCAGCAGGCGCGCTAGGGCCATGGGTGGCGGCGCGCGGAAACTGTATGCATGTCCAGTACTGTACGCCGATCCGAGGGCGTGTGGAAGCCCCTGGCGGAACAGGCACCACGGGCAAGATCCCCCGCCTCCCAACGCTGCGCCGCCTCCTCACGAACGCGGTTCTCGAGTGCTGACGGCTTAGCATCAGAAGCCTGAGACTTTGGCTACAAGGGACTGCGATGAAGTGGCTGATCACGGGCCTGAACGGCACCTTGGCCCCGGTCCTTGCCCGGCACGCCGAAGGGCTTGGAGTCGACGTTCTGGCATGGGACCGGAACCGACTGCCGCCGGACGGTGTCGCCGCCGCCGATGCCTGGCTCCACGGTGAACGACCCGACGCCATCGCACACCTGGGCATGGGCAGTGTCGAGTGGGCTGAGCGCCTGGCACGCTACGCAGCGGCACACGGCAAGCCCTTTGTCTTCACGAGCACCGCGATGGTGTTCCATCATGTGCCGAACGGGCCCCATGCGGTCGACGACGACAGGAACGCCCAAGACTCTTACGGCCAGTACAAGCGTGAGTGTGAGGACGCCGTCCTGAAGGCGAACCCCCAAGCCAGTGTCGTTCGAATCGGATGGCAGATTGATGCGCTTCAAGCCGGCAACAACATGCTGATGGCCCTGGACCAATGGCAAGCCACCCAGGGGCGGGTCTCCGTCAGCCAGGCCTGGAAGCCTGCCTGTTCCTTCATGATCGATACGGCGGCAGCGCTGTCCCGACTGCTGCTGCAGCCCGTTCCAGCTGTGTCCCATGTCGACAGCAATGCGGAAGAGGGGAACAACTTCGCCCAGATCGCACGGGCCCTGAAGGTGACTTTCAATCGCAACGCCTGGGACATCCGCGTCCACGAGGACTATGCGCATGACCAGCGGCTGCTGGGCGGAAGTACGCTCGTTCCGCCGCTGTCCGCGCGACTGGCGTCACTTCAGTGTGACTCCCGTCGCGATGCCCGATGACTTGATCAACTGTTGCCAGCCGCAGGCTCTTGTCCGGTTCGCAGCGTAAGGTGTCAGTCGGTCCAGGCAACTGTATTCACCGTATAGGCCATCAAGCTGCCGCTCGGTTTGACCGCCCCAGCGCTGGCCAGATTGGCGGCGAAAGGTGCAATCCGCAGGCTATCCTCCGAGCTACGTTGCTCCATGCAACCCATCGCGGCATCATCAACGCAAGCCGCACTTCTCCATCATGGGTTCAATCGCTGGCAATACGAGTCGCTTGATCTTCGCCAAGGTGCTCTCGACCCAGCGCGTAACCGCGTCTTCCGTGGATTCTTCAGGTAGCCGGAATGTCTCGGTGAACACGGAGTAATACCTCGGTGTGGCGGGACGTGGAGTTACTGCCTGACGCTTGTAGAAGGCGCCAGGAAAGGCATCCTTGCTACCGCTGTCGTGGATCAGTTGAACCAAGCGTCTTCGCTCAGAGACCAGTGGGTCTTGCACGCCTTCACCTAGCGAAGGTATGACCAACTTAATCGTCATATCGGGCGTCCTGTTGACAACTTCGAACAGCACGCAGCCATTGGTCGTGCCCAGCATGGATGGAAATCTCGTGGCCCACGTCGCAGGTACAAACGGGATGTAGCTGGCTGGCCCGTCAAGTCGTAGGAATCCTTGCTCTACTAGCGAGCCTTCGATCCTCTCCGCTCGCATCGCCTGGCTAGACACCAGCTGCTTACGGAGTATGGCTATGGTTGGTGCGTGACGGCGAAGCAGACGTTTGTCCGGTTCGTCGAGCGAGTGAACCGTTGCGGGCTTGTCCAGAACACCCTGGAGCCTGCGCAACGGCTCGGCAAAACGCTTGGCGGTTTCAAGTCCGAAGTGCAACACCCGTTCAATGAACAGAGGTTGAGGGCTTGTGAGAGCTGGCAAGGGTCT
>JBHYDA010000052.1:0-5394 GCA_051861265.1 Rubrivivax sp. | reverse complement strand
CTCCTTGGTGAATGCAGCCATCGTCGGCCCTCACTGGCTCACCACTTGAGCCTGCTGAACTTCGTCGCTAATCAGGAGCGCCCTTGGGTCCTCACCACCTGGTCCACCTGCGCAACAGCCATCCATCCCACCAACGCGACGACGATCGCCATCGACGAGTACATGTACCAGCGCGGCCTGCGCAGCGCCCGCCCGTCGCCCAGGGTGCCATCCAAGGTCCCCGCCAACAGTTCCAGCACGCTCGAGCCGCCCTTGACTGCTCGTGGTGCGGATTGGCCGGCAGTGCCCACCGGCATCGGCATGATCGTCATGGCTGCTCCCTTGGCCCAAAAGAAATGCTGACCACAGGTGCACGGGCCTCACGCTCCGTGTCGATCTTCAACGCAATGGCCTCGGGAGAGGTGCCCTGTTCGATCAGCAGGTTTCTCACCGCCATGATCCGCAGGTAGGAAGCCCGCTGGTTCTCGCTCAGTTGCATGCTCGGGCCCTGAGCCACCAGTTGAATGCGGCCATTGCGAAGCCGCTCCGGCTCCGCCGCCAAGGCCTTTTTCAGGCGCTCGCGTGCCTCTTCATCCAAGGTCACAGCCGTGTCGGAAAAGTCCAGGATCAACTTGGACGCGCGTTCGAAGACGGCCCCGCCGCCGGGCGCCTGCTTCTCACCCTTTACCGGGATCCGGGTTGTCACCGTCCCTGCGGTCGGCGAACCCGGGTAGTCCGCCTGGTCAGTTGGCGCCGACCCGGGCCGGCTCGGAGCCGCGGCGGCGGCGTCGGCGGCGCGCAGCTGCCGCACCATTTCCACAGCCATCCGCTTGCTGGCGAGCTGAGCAGAGAACGAGAGTGCAATGGCCAGCACCACGGTCACGAAGATCATTGCGATAACGACGTTTGTCAACGCGTCGACAAAGCCCGGCCAGTATTCGCCGGATGAATTGGTACCCTTTGCCATGTGCAGTCCTCAGCGTGAGTCCGGTTCGGGGGCAGAAAGGCCATCCAGCAGGACCCCCGTCAGGTGCGCCACCCGCAGCTGGGTCTGCGCCTCGCCTACGGCCAGTTGCAGCAAATCCAATTTGGACTGATGGAAGCGCTGGTAGGCATCCAGCACATCCAGGAGCGTGCGGTTGGCACCCGTCAGTTGCTCGCGAAAGGCCTTCACCACGGCTGCATTGGCGCTTAGCTCCTCTCGGGCGGCCGCGTAGCGGGTGTCGAAGGAATCCAGGTTGGCGTAAGCAGCGTCCAGCTCCTGCGCCAGCTTGCGCTCCACGTTTGCGGCACGGGCCTGCTGTTCACGCAGCCGCGCTGTGGTGGCGCGCATCTGGGCCATGTCGACGCCGCCGTTCAGAAGCGGCACGGTCACTATCAGCATGACCTTCGCGTCCCGCGACACAGCGACCGAGCCGCTGATGTTGCGGCTCTTGTTGGCCGAGACCTCAATCTCCGCCCGCGGCTCGAACCGCCCGCGTTGGCCCTCGTACTCCAGTTGAATCGCCTTGATCTCTTCTGCAGAGGCCAACAGGTCATGGTTTCGCGAGCGCGCAATGTCTTTCGCCCCCACCGGGTCGGCCGGAATCTGCAGGCCTCTGGGCAGCGTGAACATCACGGCATTGGCTTCCTCGCCGACCAGCCTGCGCAGGTTCAGCAGTGCCACCTTGCCGGAAGCCTTCGAGTCCGCGATGCCTGCGCGGGCGTTGGCCACCCGCGCCTTCACCCGGTCCTGGTCTGCCGGGCTGGCCGCGCCAGCTGCTGTGCGTGCATCGATATAGCGCAGCAGTTCTTCCAGCAGCTTCTCGTAGTCCTGGCTGAGCTCTGTCGAAAGCCGGGTCTGCAGCACCTGCAGGTAGGCAGCCGATACCTCCAGGGCCGCTGAAGAGCGCGTGCCGTCGAGCTGGATGGCCACGGAGCCCGTCAACACCTTCTGGCGTTGCCATTCCTTGCGCGCGGGCGTATCCCACAACGGCTGCTTCAGCGTCAAGGCGGTATCCACGCGCTCCAGGGTCTGCGGGCTCTCAGCGCTTTCCAGGCGGCCCACGCCCTGCCTGCCCGCAAATCCAGCTTCGGCAACAACGCGCCACGCGCGGCGCGCCGGGTCTGGTTGAAGCTCTCGAAGCGGTAACGGGCAGCCTCCACGTCCAGGCTGTTGGCCAGGCCGCGCCGCACGGCGTCGGTCAGCGTCATGGGCAGGGCGGCGCCGGGTGCGCCGGCTGCCGGCTCCAGCGGCAACAGGTTGGGAACACCCAGCACGTCCGGCAGCGAACCCATACGCGGCGTGCGCAAGGCATGGGTCGAGGTGGCAGCTACAGCCGCCGGCTCGGCCGCCAGTACAGCCACCTGCGGCGCTGCAGCGGGCGGGTTGTCCGCTGGCGCTTCGGCGCTCTGCGCCGCCACCCACAAAGGGCCACCACACAGAGCCGCCACGGTCCACCGGGCAGCAGCACGTTGATGCTTCTTGTCGTTATTCATGGGTTTGGGGGGCCCCGCACTCAGGCTGAGGCGCCTTCCTTGTTGCTCTTGGCCGCGGCATCGGCGATGCGGCCTTCTGGTGACGGCGGTGTGGGCTTGCCCAACAGCTTGGCGGGCGGCGCGTCTGCCACCAGCTGGCCGCCATCCAGCACCAGCACCCTGTCGGCGATCTGCATCACTTCCGTGGCGTGCGTGCTCACCACCACACAGCGTTCAGTCTTCAGGCTCTGCAGGCTTTGCAGCACCTGGTCTTGCGCATTTCGGTCCAGTCCCAGCGTGGGCTCGTCGAGCGCCAGCATGTCAGCGCCTGACAGGAACGCGCGCGCCAGCGCCAGCATCTGCCGCTGCCCCCCGGACAGGCCCTGGCCGTTCAGACCCACCTGGGTATTCAGTCCCAGCAGCCCGCGCTGCAATGCCGGGCCCAGGCCGGCCCGGGTCAGGGCCAGTGCCACGTCGGCCTGCGACATGCCAGCGCGCCCGGCCACCACCACCTCGGCCAGGGTTCCCGGCAGGAACACCGGGTCCTGCGGCTTGTAGTCGGCACGTTCGGCCAGCCAGCGCCTGTCCTGGTCGGATGCGATCACGTGGCCGCCCACCGCCAGCCGGCCCGCGCTGGGCGCGGCATGACCAGCCAGCAGCCGCAGAAAGGACGACTTGCCTGAACCCGATGCACCCACCACCACGGTCAGCTCGCCGGGTTTCAGCTGCAGGTTCAGCTTGCGCAGTGCGGGCTCGGCGCGCCCCGGGTAACTCAGCTCCACGTCCACCAGCACGGCACCGGTGGAGTGCAGGTTCTCATCCTGCAAGGGCTGGCTGGGCACGAGGGCTTCGACCTTGATCCATTCCTGAAGGTCGGCCAGGGCCTTGGAGAACTCTTTCCAGCGGGTGAGGATGGGAATGATCGAGCAGAACACGCCCAGAATCCGGCCGCTCAGCAGACTGACGGAGATCAACCCACCCACCGTCAGCACCTGGGCTTCCACCTGATACACCCCGGCCACCAGAAGCGCCACGGTGGACAAGGTCATGCCCAGCGGCATGGCCTGGGAGCCCATCTGGGACCAGAACCTCGCCTTGGCCGAAGCCCGCGCGCCCCGCAACGAAGGCTCCTGGATGCGCGATAGGGCTGCCGCTGCCGCAGCCGGCTGGGCCAGGCTATCGCGCGCCATCAGAAGCTCCACCAGTCCGTTCAGCTTCTGGCTGTGGGCGCGGGTGGCATCACGCTGGCGGTGGTGGCTCATGGCATGCACCAGGGCCATCAGGACGAGGAGCGCAAGGCCAAAGCCCAGCGGCACCCAGACCAGATTGCCGCCCACGAAGGCTGCCACGGCCACAAACAGCAGCAGGAAAGGCACATCGGCCAGGGGCAGCAGAAACTGTGCGCTCAGGAAGTCGCGGGTCACGGACAACTCGCGGTAGCGGGCCACCACATCGCCCACCGCAATGTCACGGCTGGTGGGCGCGCGCAGCAGGCCACGCGCCAGGCGCTGGTCGAGTTGCGCATCCCAGCGGCTGCCCCCGTGCTCCACCAGCACCACGCGCGAGTAGCGCAGCAGAGCTTCAAGCACCAACAGCACCCCCATGCCGACCGCCAGGGCCCACAGGGTCTCGTGCATCTCGTTGCCGATGGCCTTGTCGTACACCAACATCGAGAACAAGGGCACTGCCAGGGCGAAGGTGTTGACCAGCGCGCTGGACAGCAGCAGCTCCGCCAGGTGGCGCCTGTTCGCACGGGCAAACAACAACACGGCAGATTTCATGGTCTCAGGGCCTCAGTGGCTGGCCATGCCCGGCCAACGGCCACCTGCGGTGAACAAGTTGGCAACTGGGTGCGGCGTGTCTCCCCATGAGAGACCAGCCGCCCAGCCGGCATGGCTTTCCGGCCCGATGTTGCGGCGCCGCCTGAAACCCAAGGCCCGAAAAAAGCCCGCATGTCCAGGCCAGTCTTTTCGACTGGTTTTTGCCATACGTGCCATACGAATTGCCGGCAACCGGCGCTCGCTTCGCTGATGCGCACCTCAGCCCCCGGGGGGAGGCGCGGGCGGCAGGTACACGTGCAGCGTGGCCGTGTGGGTGTCGCCGGTGTACAGCAGGTAGTCGGTGTAGCTCTGGCCAGTGGTGGCATCCACGCCTGAACCCTGCACCACGTAGGGCGACTGGATGTTCAGCACATCACCACTGTCCAGGCTCAACACCAGGTCGGCACGGCTGTCGGTTATGCCCTGAATGGCGGCTGCGTCCAGCGTGATGTTGGAAGCTGTGCCGTCGCGCAGTTCCAGGTTTTCGATGTTGGTGACCTTGCCCACCAGCGCGTTCAGGTCCAGCGCGCCACCCACGGTCGACAGCACCAGGATGTCCTGGCCCACGCCGCCGTCAACCTGCCCGATGTTGGATACGGCGTTCAGCTCCAGCCGGTCATCGCCCAGGTCGCCGAGCAGCGTGTCCACACCACCACCGCCGACCAGCGTGTCGTTGCCGCCCAGGCCCTGCAACACGTTGGCGGCGCTGTTTCCTGTGAGCACGTTGTCGCCTTCATTGCCGGTGCCATCGATCGCTGCCGTGCCCGTGAGCACCAGGTTCTCGACGTTGGCGCCCAGCGTGTAGCTGATGCTGCTTTGCACGGTGTCCGTGCCCGCGTTGGCCGCCTCGGTCACCGTGTCGCCCGCCGCATCCACCACGTAGGTATCGTTGCCCGCGCCACCGGCCATGATGTCTGCGCCCGCACCACCGTCCAGGCGGTTGTTGCCAGCGTTGCCCTGCAGCGTGTTGCCGTCTGCATTGCCCGTCGCATCGATGTGGCCCGTGCCCGTCAACTCCAGCCGCTCCACAAAACTGGGCAGGGCGAAGCTCACGCTGCTGCGTACTTGGTCGTTGCCGCCCTGGTCCACCCCGCCGCTGGTTTCATCCACCACGTCGCCGGTGTTGTCCACCTCGTAG
>JBHYDA010000051.1:0-6314 GCA_051861265.1 Rubrivivax sp. | reverse complement strand
CACTGCCGCAGACGTCCCGTCTTGGCCCGTCTTGGCTGGCTGCGGTCTGGTCGTCGGGCTTTGGGGGGCGTTTGAATTTCCTATGCGCCAGTGCGCCTTCTTTGGTCACGTGGCCAACGAGGATGATGGTGGTGCCGGTGCTCTTGGCCGTGCGGGTGAGCTGGGCTGCACACTCACGCACCTGCGCCACCGAGCCGGGGGCGGAGCTGAGTTGGTCGCTGTAAACGGTTTGGATCGAGTCGATCACGCACACCGACGGCTGCTCGGCGTCAATCGTGGCGATGATGCGTTCCAGTTGAATCTCCGCCAATACGCGCACCTTGGAGCCATCCAACCCCAAGCGACGGGAACGCAGCGCCACCTGCGAGCCACTTTCTTCGCCTGTGACATAGAGCGACTTCATCGACCGCGACAGGCTGTCCAGCGCCTGCAGCAGCAAAGTACTTTTGCCTATGCCCGGGTCGCCACCAATCAACACCACACCACCGGCGACGATGCCACCACCGAGCACGCGGTCGAGTTCTTCAATGCCGGTGGATTGGCGGTCTACATCCGACGCTTCAATCTCGGAGAGCGTTGCTACGGGCAAGGTTTTCGCCAGCGACTGGTAGCGGTTTTTCACCGGCCCGGTGCTTTCCGCCACGCCCTCGATCAAGGTGTTCCAAGCCCCGCAATGTGGGCATTTGCCCAACCACTTGGGGCTGGTGCCACCGCAGTCGGAGCAGGTGTAGATGGATTTTTCTTTGGCCATGGGGGGATTGTGAAGGGTCGCCAATGCAGGCGGCACCACGGCGAAAACAGTGCATCAGTGCCCCGTTGCGCGTGGCATACCTTCCAGTCCAAACGCTTCCCTCAGCAATGTCGCCACCTCGTGGTTTGCCACGGTGCGCTGCGTGGTGTGGCCTTGCTCCACGCTTTTGAGCATATTGCCCAACAGCACCGTGCGGCCCGCTTCATGGTGACGTATGACGAGTAGCTTTTGAACAAACACGGCGTCCGGGTGAGTGGCGTTGAGCCAGTTCATCGGACCGAAGTCGACCCACTCCACTGGCGTGGCGGCGAAGCTGTACTGGTTGTGCCACTGGTCATCTACCCTGGCGCGCAACAAGAATTCGCCATCTTCAGTGCGGCTGAGCATGAACGCATCGCCGTCTTGCGCCACGGATTCGCCCAGCCGCTGCAGGCTCATAGGCGCACGAATGCGGTGGCTGCCAAAACCCAAGTCGAAAAGCCAGGGTTCGTCGTTCAGCGTGGCCACCACCGCCATATGGGTGCGGGGCCTGCGAACGCGATAGAACATGGGTCTGGCTGCGACAAAGTAGTAGGGCACCCCCAGGGCTTGCAAGACCATGGCAAAGAGCCCGTTCACTTCATAGCAATAACCACCGCGGCGCTCAACCACCAGTTTGTGAACAATGTCCTCGGGCACCAGCGAGGGCACTTTGCCTGCCTGAACCTCGGTGTTCTCAAATGGAATAGAAAACAACTGATGCCGCATCACGGCGCGCAGCGAGGCCAGGTCGGCGCGCACCGTGTGTGGGAATTCAATTCTTTGCAGGTAGTCCTGAAGTTGGAAGTTGCTGGCGTGCATGGTGAGCGTCCTGTGTGAATGGCAGATGGATTTCAGGTGCTGAACTGAAGGCCCGCTGGCCAGAGTTTGGGCAGGCGCTTCCAGGGCTGCAGCTTCGAGCCTTTGTCTGCGCCAGGTGCTAAGGAGGCCTGCGCACCACCGTGTTCCGCTTGAAAAACCGTCAGGCGACCGGGGACCAGTTGCATGGTTTGGCCGGCTCTCAAAAAATGGTCTCTGTCTTCGCCGGTCTGGGTCACCCACAGTGCACCGCTTTTCAGGTGCAGGCTGGTGGGCTGGGTGGGGGTGAGTGTGAGCAACTCGCCGGGAGACAGGCTTAAGTGACGCTGGTGGGGCGGGGGTTTGGGGGTGCTGAACATGGAGAACCTTTCGTGGCGGTGAACGGGATTCAGTGTCTTCAAGTCGCCGTGGTGGCGAAAGCCGCAGGGGTGCATAAACGCAAGCGGTACAGATCTGGTTTCGGTCATCTGTGCTGCTCACAAGCTGGCACTTCTGTCTCTGTTGCGCCCGGCGCTGATACGCAGACAATCGCAGCATGAACAGCCTGACCGACCCCGGCTTACAAGCGGCCTTGCCGCTGTACCAAACGGTGGCCGCCGATCTGGAGCGGGCGATGGCGGCGGGCAGCCTGCGTGTGGGCGACCGCCTGCCTTCGGTGCGCCAGCTTTGCGCGCAGCATGGTGTGAGCGTGTCCACCGCCACCTTGGCCTACCGCTGGCTGGAGAACCGCTCGCTGGTGGAGGCGCGGCCCAAGTCGGGGTATTTCGTGGCAGCGTGCAAAACCGCGCTGCCGGAGCCGGAGTTGGACACCCGCATGGGCAGCGCCGGGTTTGTGGAATCCAGCGATTTGCGGCGCGAGTTTTTGTACGGCGCAGACGATGCACTGGCCCTGCCACCGCTGTACCCCGCGCCCGCCCGTTGTCTGTTGCCGGAGGCCAAATTGCGGCATTTGATGGCGCGGGCCAATCGCTTGCACCCCGAATACGCGACCCGGCCTAACGCACAAGGCAGCACGGCCTTGCGGCAAGAAGTGGCGCGCCGTGCGGTACACGCCGGGGTGAGTCTGCGACCGGACGAGATCCTGCTGACCAATGGCGGCACCAGTGCCATTTTTCTGGCGCTGCGTTCGGTGGCGCAGGCGGGTGACACGGTGGCGCTGGAGTCACCCACGTATTACATGCTGCTGGAGATCATCAAGGGCCTGGGGATGAAGTCGCTGGAAATCCCCACGCACCCGCGCCATGGTATTTCGCTGGAGGCCTTGGACTTCGCCACACAAACACCCGGTGCCGTGAAAGCCTGTGTGGTGATTCCCAATTTTCACAACCCCTTGGGCTGTTTGATGCCCAAGGAGAACAAAAAGCGACTCGTCGCACTGGCCGCGCAGCGTGGTTTCACCCTGATTGAAACCGACATCTACGGTGAAACCTATTTCGGTGAGGAACGTCCGCCGGTGCTCAAGAGTTTTGACGCCACGGACGATGTCATTCTGTGCAGCGCCTTCACGAAAACCGTGGCTCCCGGCATGCGGGTGGGTTGGATGGCGCCGGGCCGTCATTTCAAAACGACCGAATCGCTGCGTATGCAAGCGGCCGCGAGCAGCCCCTTGCTTCAGCAAGAAGTGATGGCCGAGTTTTTGTGCGACGGCGGGTATGACCACCACCTGCGGCGTTTGCGTGCCGCGCTCAAAACCCAAGCGCAGCAACTCTCGGACGCAGTGACACGTTACTTCCCTGCTGGCTGCAAACTCAGCCGGTCCCAGGGTGGATTGATGCTGTGGATAGAGCTGCCTGCCAGCGTCGATTCACGACGCTTGTACGACCAGGCCCGACGCGAGCACATCGGTATGGCCCCGGGAGCGAGTTTCAGTTGCAGCCAGCGCTACAACCATTTCATTCGTTTGCACCACGGCCAGCCGTGGTCGGTTCAACTGGAAGCCAACATCAAACGGTTGGGGCAGCTGGTGGAACAGCAGATCGACAAGTAGCCCTCACCAATCCGCCTTGCTGAGCTTGCGCTCCACACCGCCTTGGTCGGTGAAGACGGTGGAGGGCGCTTCCAGGAAGATGAAACGTTCGGGTGCCCAGCCCACCTTGTCGCCGTCAATGTCGCGCTCGTACAGCGGGTAAAGGGTGGACTTGGTTTTGCCTTGTTTGAGCGCGGCCCACCTGCGCGCCACGGTGCTGCAAGAGCTGGGGCTGCCCACCTCGGTGGGCCTGGCACCGACCAAGACCCTGTCCAAGCTCGCGAACCACATAGCCAAGACGTGCGACCGCAAGCCGGGACACTACCCGTCGGACCTGTCGCGCCGACTGGCCCAGGTGTGCAACACCGCCGAGCTGAGCACTGCAGAGCTCGAGA
Source organism: Rubrivivax sp. (assembly GCA_051861265.1). Lineage (GTDB taxonomy): Bacteria > Pseudomonadota > Gammaproteobacteria > Burkholderiales > Burkholderiaceae_C > Rubrivivax. Next base: position 2,365 of record JBHYDA010000051.1, on the reverse strand, counting down.
CCCTGATGGCCGGCACCGAGGTGGGCGACGTCTGGGGCGTGGGCCGCGAGATCGCCGCGCAGCTGAACGCCGGCGGCGTGCGCAGCGTGCTCGACCTCGTGCGCACCGACGTGGCCACACTGCGGCGCCAGTTCAGCGTGGTCTTCGAGAAGACGGTGCTGGAGTTGCGCGGCACACCCTGCATGGGCGTGGAAGAGGCGCCGACGGCCAAGCAGCAGATTCTGGTGTCGCGGTCCTTCGGCAAAGCCGTGACGCAGCTCGACGGCATCGTCGAGGCGGTCAGCGAGTTCGCCTCGCGGGCCGCTGAGAAGCTGAGGCTGCAAGGCTCGGTGGCCGGGGCCATCCAGGTCTTCATCCGCACGAGCCCCTTTCGCCAGCACGACCGCCAGCACAGCCCGAGCGTCACAGTGCCGATCCGGCCCACGGCCGACAGCCGCAAGATCTTGGCCACGGCCTGCGAAGCGGCGCGTTCGATGTTCCGGCCGGACTTTAACTACGCCAAGGCCGGTGTGATGTTGATGGACCTGCAGCAAGCCGCGGCACTCGGCGATCAGGGCGAGTTGGACCTGTTCGCTGGCCCTGAGCCGGCCAGCGCGCCAGAGCCCGACCGGCCCGCGCTCATGCAGGCCATGGACACCCTGAACCGCCGCTTTGGCCGCGGAGTGGTTCGAATCGGCAGCACGACGACGGCGAAGGCCAATGACGCTGGCTCGGCATCGTGGTCGGTGCGGCAAGACCGAAGGACTCCGCGCTACACCACGCGCTGGGATGAGATGCCGGTGCTTCGGGGGTAAGTCCTGTTAGGAGCCGGCAGTGCTCCCTCGATGCAGCGAATGACCGTTTAGCAGGCAGCGTGATTAGGTAGAGCGCAAAGCCGTATCCTCGTGACTCCATCCACCATTTGATGCATTCACCGACATGGCAACCAAGAAACTCGGTACTTCGCTTCAGGCCATCAACGCACAAATCGCCGCATTGCAGGCCAAGGCCGAAGCCATTCGGAAGCAGGAAGTCGGCGACGTGGTGACCAAGATCAAGGACGCCATTGCGCACTACGGCCTGACGGCAGCTGATCTGGGTCTGTCTGCTGCGGCGCCGAAGGCTCCGAAAACTCCCAAGGCCGGTAAGCCTGGACGCAAACCGGGCCGTAAGCCGGGCGCTAAGGCCGCCGGCAAGACGGCACGCGCCGCGAAGTACACAGACGGGCAGGGCTGCACCTGGGGCGGCATGGGCAAGCGGCCCGATTGGTTCAAGGCCGCGCTGGCCGCGGGCAAGACGGCAGAGGAACTGCTCATCAAAGCCTGAGGAAGTAGTTCGAGTCGCGCCAATCGGCGGCACCGCTGCTGTGCGTCAGAAACTGCGTCATTGCGATGAATCAGGACGGCTCTCATGCCGTTGGTGGACCGCCGTCGTAGCGGCAGGCGCCGTCCCCTCTCGTCCGGGGTAACGTCAGATAAGGATGACGACGTTGTCCTGGCATGATCCCTCTGCGCCTTGACATGACTCCGCGGACCATGAGATCCCACGCCTCCGGCTTTACGCTCATCGAGTTGATGCTGGTGGTGTCCATCATTGGGATCCTCGCCGCTGTGGCGTTGCCGGCATACCAGGACTACACCACGCGCTCCAAGGTCGCGGAAGGACTGGACCTGGGTCGCGCAGCCGCGCAAAACGTGGCCGCCTACCACGACCGCTGGGGCGTCTTGCCTGTCGACAATGCTGCGGCCGGGCTGCCGGCACCTGCAGAGCTTCGTGGTGCCTATGTCAGCGCCATCGAGATTCGAAAGGGCGTGGTGCGCGTGTCGTACGAGTTGCCCGGTGTCACGATCGCCCCCGGTGGACGGGTCCTGGTGCTGCGCCCTGTGCAAGCACCGAACCAACCCACATCTCCCCTGGTCTGGCTTTGCCAGAAGAAGACGCCGCCTCAAGGCATCACCGCACCGCCATTTACAGCGGAAGACAGCGCGCAGCTGCTGCCTGACAGGATGCTTCCGGGCTCATGCCGATGAAGCTTCGCTACCCGGCAGCCCGTACGGCACAGCCTTGGACGTGGGAGCGAATCGCGCCCCTTGATGCCGCCTTGGCCTGCGCCATCGTGGTGGTTTGCGTAGTCCTGTGCGTCCAGAGCATTCCGACATTGCTTGGCAAGCTCAAACTCATCGAGGCAGTCTTCAGTTTGTCTTCCCAGAACTTGCCCCAGGCAGAGCAGCTGGCGCTCACGGGGCGCTTGGACACGCTAGATCCCACTGAGCCGCAGCCCCTGGGTGGATTGAGCTACGGCAGGCAAGAGGGACAGGCTGTGGCGATAGGCATCCAGCGGGATGGCCAGACCGAACTGAGTCTGGGCATGCGGCTGGCTGTGGCG
>JBHYDA010000050.1:0-7161 GCA_051861265.1 Rubrivivax sp. | reverse complement strand
TCCCGTCTTGGCCCGTCTTGGCTGGCTGCGGTCTGGTCGTCGGGCTTTGGGGGGCGTTTGAATCTCCTATGCGCCAGTCGATGGGCGTCACCGAGCCCACCACCGGCACCGACACCACGAAGCTGAAGACCACCGCGGTGAAGCGCGGAGACCGGTACGTGGTGAACGGGCAGAAGGTCTGGATCTCGCGCGTGCAGCACTCGGATCTCATGATCCTGCTCGCGCGGACCACGCCGCTCGCCGAGGTGAAACGCAAGTCCGAGGGGATGTCGATCTTCATCGGCTGCTCCAGTGGGTCGACCCGTCCTTGGGCGTGCGCTTCAATGTGTACTCGAGCACGCGCGCCTCCAGTCGCGCCAGATCCCTGCGCGGCGCTCGCCCTGGGTGTCGCGCGTAAAGCCCTGCCAGGCGATCCACTTCGAATCGCGACTTCCACGTCGACACAAACCGCGAATCACAGCGCAGCTCGCCCATGATCGTCTAGCGCGAGGCGCCCTCGTCGAGCAGCAGGATCAAGCGAGCACGCCGCACGAGGAACTGGAATCCTCGGTCGAAGAGCTCGAGAGCTCGAACGAAGAGATGCAGTCTATGTTCTTCTGGCTGGACTGCCTGCCTGGCGGTTCCCGCAGCAAGTGCCACCGATTGACATATTGGAGCAATCGGTCTAATATTTCCCCATGCGCCCCAAGCTGTTCGATCCCGACGCCGTCATTGCCAGTGCGCTGCCCCTTTTCTGGCGGCAGGGCTACGAAGGAACGCACATGCCCGAACTCTTGGACGCGATGGGACTTGGCAAGGCGAGCTTCTATAACGCTTTTGCCTCCAAGCATGCGGTGTTCCTTACCGTCCTCGACCGCTATCTCAGCGCGGTCGATCACGTCCTGGCCAGAGCGCTCGAGGGCGTGAAGCATCGGGACGAAGCGGCCGCCAGGCTGCTCGACGCGATCTTGACCGTAGCACGCGATCAAGAAGGAAGGACGGTCGGTTGGCGCGGCTGCCTGATTGGCAACACGGCCCTCGAGATGGGGGCGCAAGACGAAACCGTGCGCAACCGCCTCAATCAGGGCGTGCGTCTCCTGCGGCGCTATTTCGCTAAGGCGCTCAGCCTCGCCGATAGCGACGGACGCGTCCTGCCGGATAGCGCCGTATCCGCACTCGCATTGCATGCCGTCGCCGGCATCCAGGGCATCCTGGTGCTGGCAAAGGCCGGGCTCCTCGAGGAAGAGATCAGGGCAGCGAAGCAGGCGCTTTTGTTCACGCTTCAAGCATCCCCACCAATCTGAACACTGGGTGAGGCGCTTGAGAGCGCAGAGCCTTGCCCAGTACTGTACCCAGCGCTCCAAAAAGGAACAACGACCATGAAGATTCTCAACGCCTCGATCCACAGTATTCTCGATTACGCCACGGTAATCGCCTTTGCTTCTGCACCGACGCTACTCGGGTTCTCGGGCGCACCCGCCGTGCTCGCCTACCTGCTCGCAGGTGTTCACCTGGCAATGACCGTCCTGACCGACATGCCGCTTGGCCTCGTGAAGATCATCCCCATGCGCTTGCACGCCCTGGTCGAAATGCTCGTCGGCCCCACGCTGATTGCTGCAGCCTTGTTGGCCCCATCGCTGGTCATGGGAGCCCAGGGGTTCTTCGTCGCGAGCGGTATCGCGATTTGCGCCGTTTGGTTACTCAGCGACTATGCGTCGGCGACCCAGTCCGCCTGAAATCGGGAAGATCCTCACGCACGTGGGGCTGGATCCGCAGCCGCCCCCGCGCAGCAAGGCGGGCGAGGCGCGGCTCGAGTTCGCCGCCTGAGTGGCGGGTGCCCAGGCGGGCACCCGCCCGGTGGCGTGCAGCGGCTGGCGCGCCGCCAGGCACGCGCCGTGCGCGGGGGTGCGCGCAGCGGGCCTGGGCCTGCGCCAGAGCCCGGGATCGAGGCCAGGATGGCGAGCCGTGAACGCCCGCAGCCCGATCGCAGACACGGCCCGGTGCGAGAAGCGGGTCGGCTTCGCGCCATTCAGCCGCCTTGGATCCGACCCCCCCGCTTGCGCCGGGACAGGGGGAGGGCGTTTGAATTTCCTATCCACCCGAGTCGATAGGCAGGTGACAAGCCGATGACCGCATCGACCTTCTCAGGCGACTCGGCCGCGACGGCGAGCGCGAGCGCTGCACCGAGTGAGAAGCCCGCGAGCACGACCCTTTCGCTCTCGCGACGGGCCTGCGCGACAGCCGCTTCCACGTGAGCCAGCCAGTCCTTGTGATCGACGACCATCAGGTCTGCCGGACGTGTGCCATGGCCCGGAAGCAAGAGCACGCGAGATTCGAAGCACAGTCTCGAAAGTGAGTTCGCCAGATCGCGCATGGCGAACGCGGTGTCAAACAGCCCGTGGATCAGGATCGCAATGCCGCGGGGCGTCCCCGGGTGGCATTCCTGGTTCGGAAAAGTACGGAATGGCGCCACACGGGTCAACTCTGCATCGGACTTCGCTGCGTCGAAGGGCAGGCGGTGAATGCGCAGTTCCTAGGTCACACCCAACGCGTAGGCATCGAAATGGGCGCCTGGCGTCAACGTGGAAGGGTCACTCCAGCCGCTGCTCAAAAGCTCCGGCCTTGGCGCGGCGCTGTCTTTCGAAGCGCAGCCCTGCAGCAGCGCAAGCAACGCTATCCCGACGACGGCTGCGGTTCGGAATGGTCTACCAGATCGTGGGCCGTGCACAGGCGGTTTCGCCCACCCGCGCACCGGGTCACCCTCAGTTGCTGATGCTGGGGGCCGAGCAGAGGTGTTCATGGGAGCCTACCTGCTCCAGAAGGAAACGGGCTGCCGACTCGGCAGTGATGGAAAGCCCGATGCCTCGACCGTTGGCGCTCACGCGCAGCGGCTTGTCCGGCCCTTCCACGATGTTCGGCAGACGCACCGACACCCACTCGACAGGGCTTGCTCGCAAGGCCGCTTCCATGCGGTTCTTGTCCTCGATGATGGGCAGCAGCCATCGCAAGAACAGGGGGATGACCAGCCGGTTGGCGACCCAGGTGCCACTGCCCCCCGCCCCGACGTTGGACATGCACACGATGCGTGCAGCGCCGTGCCGCTGCATGGCGGCCAGCACGGCCATGACAGATTCGGAGACGAGTGTGCTGGGCCGCCCGTCTCCCTTGCCGCCAATGCCCAGGCAGTGAATCACGGCCCTTGCTCCTTGCACACAGCGCTCGACATCGGCCATGGAGGTCGGGCTGCCGGCCATCACGATCAGGCTCGGGTGTCTCAGCGTCACCCTGGCGGGGTCACGCACCAGAGCGGCGACTTCATGGCCTTGCGCAAGCGCCTGCCGGACCACGAGCCCACCGGTCAATCCGGTGGCACCAAAGACGGCGATTCTCGGCATTGGCGTCACCACCGCTCCACGGAGGGCCGCAGGTCCAGCTCGAAGGTCCAGGCGTCCCTGGGCTGCTGGTGCAGCCACCAATAGGTCTCGGCGATGTGCTCAGGGTTCAGGATGCCGTCGGGCCCGACCTCGGCCACCCGCTGCGCGAAGTGCTCGCGCGCGAAGGCGGTGTCGATCAGGCCGTCGATGACCACATGCGCCACGTGCAGGCCCTTCGGGCCGAGCTCGCGCGCCATGGACTGAGCCAGGGCCCGCAGCGCCGCCTTGCCACCGGCAAAGGCCGCGAATCCCGCACCCCCGCGCAGGCTTGCCGTGGCGCCGGTGAAGAGCAGCGTGCCCCGCCCGCGCGGCAGCATCACCCTCGCGGCCTCACGCCCGACCACAAAGCCCGCCAGAGCGCACATCTCCCAGACCTTGAAGTACTTCTGCGCCGTGGTCTCCAGGACGGGGAAGCGCACGTTGCCGCCGACATTGAAGACCACGACCTCCACGAGGCCCGCCTCGGCCTCGACCTGGTTGAAGAAGCGGGCCACCTGGTCTTCACGCCGGGCGTCCAGCCCGTAAGCGCGGGCCCGCCCGCCCCGGGCAACGATCTGATCGATCAGCGGCTGCAGCGCGGCCTCGGTACGCCTGGCCACGCACACCGTGTAGCCAGCACGCGCAAAGCGCCGGGCCACCGCCGAGCCAGTGGCGTCACCGGCACCGATCACACAACACACGCCGGGGGTCGTCATGGCATCGTCCATCGTCAACCTTCTTCAAGCTCGGGCGGTTGGCCGCGCGCTGACGGCCGCGAACCAGCGCGTGAGGTGGGCCATCTCCGGGGGGATGCGCAGGCCCACGGCCTTACCCAGCACGAAAGCGCATTGCGCCACGATATCGGCCAAGGAGTAAGCGTCGTCCACGATGTGCTGACGGCTGGCGAGTTCGCGGTCCAGCCACTGCATCGTGGCCAGGGCCTGGCGGCGCGCGTGGTCGGCCACCTGCGGCACCTGCTCGATGCGTCCGCGGTAGAAATCGCTGCTGTGCAGGAAGACCTGCGCGATCGGGCGCGAGAGTTCAAACTCCATGCGCAGCGTCCACATGTCGATCAGGGCGGTCTCGCGCAGCGTTCGCCCCATCAGCGAGGGGTTGGGATGCAACTCTTCGAGATAGCGGCAGATGGCCAGGGACTCGCTGATCGCAGTGCCATCGTCCAGTTCCAGCACGGGCAGCTTGCCCAGCGGGTTCAGCCGCAAGAACTCCGGGCTTTCGTTACCGCGGCCCGCGGCGTCCACCTCCCTGCGCGGGATGGACAGGCCTTTCTCGGCCAGGAAGATGCGCACGCGGCGCGGGTGCATCCCGGGAGTCAGATCGTGGAGCATCATGGCGACATCTCCTGGTGAATGACGGCCTCGCAGCAAAGCCCTTGGCGAAGTTCAGAGGGGCGACCTCAGAGACCGGACGATGCGCATCGCCACCTCCCGAGCCAGATCGTCCAGCGGCATCAGCGCGCCAGGCACGCGGCCTGCACGCAGGGAGGCCGCACCATGGACCGCACTCCAGGCAAACAGCGCATCGAGCTCGGTGGGCGCATGCGGCACGACACCGGTGCGATGCAGGCCGAGCAGCGCCGCGGGCAGGTAGTCGTAGCTGCTGCTGCGGTCCACAAGGCCCGCCAGGGCGCGGTAAGCCGCCCCCTGCGGGCCGAAGATCAGGCGCCACAGGGGGGGTTCGTCATCGGCGAACTGCAAATAGGCGCACGCCAGCCGATGCAAACGCGCCTGTGCCTGTGCGGCGTCCGAGGGCGGCTGCGAGATGCCGAAGGCCTGGGCGAAACGCGACTCCAATCGGCCAAATCCGACCCGAGCCACCTCCAGGAGCAGGTCTTCACGGCTGGCGAAATGCCGGTAGGCCGCAGCGGGCGTCACGCCCAGCCCAGTGGCGAGTTGGCGCAAGGACAAGCCTTCGATGTCGGGCTCTCCCAGTGCTGCGTCGAGAAGCGCCTGACGCAGATTGCCATGGTGGAAGCCCCTGGCGGCAGGCATCGGGGCCGGGCCGGCTTGGGTCGGGGGGGGTGTGGACTCTTTCAGCACACAGTCATGTTATCACTGTTGACATTTCGAACGCAAGACCTCAGAATGAATGTTAACGACGTTGACTTCACACTTTGTTCGGAATCCGGCCTTTGCTTAGGAGATTTGCATGAGCTCAAAACCTGTCGGTTCGCCTTGGGGACCTGTCACTACGCGGGCGGCCCTGGCCGTTGCCTTGACCGCCGCGCTGGGGGCCTGCTCGGTGACACAGCCCGATCCGCCTGCCCGGACAAGACAAGCGCAGGCAACCAGCACGGCCGCCCCTGTGCTGCCGGCGCCCCGGATGGTGCCCACCCGCGTAGGACATCTCGCCGTCCGGGACACGGGTGCGGGCGCTGCGGCTGGCGAGGTCATCGTGCTGTGGCCGTCCATCCTGGCCGACCACCGCATCTACCGCACCCTAATTGAAGCCTGGCGAGGTCGGCATCGCCTGATCGTCGTGGATGGCCCGGGCCACGGAGACAGCAGCCCGGCACCCGGCCCCTTCACCATGGCCGATTGCGGTCAGGCGGTGGGTGAAGTGCTGGACGCACTGGGCGTCGCGCAGCCGGTCATCGTGGTGGGCACGAGCTGGGGCGGCCTGGTGGCGGGCGAGTTCGCACTCGCGCAGCCGGGCCGCACCCGCGCCGTGGTGATGTTGAACACCCCTGTGTACACCGCCGCTGGCGGGCCCACCTTCGGCGACCGGTTCGTGGTCTGGGGTGCACGGTGGATCCCAGGCACCGGCTTGTACCGCGACGGTGTCGCGCGCGCCTTCTTCCTGCCCGCCACCCGCGAACGGGCAGGGCCACTGATGGAAGACTTCCATCAGCATCTGCAGCAGGCGGACGGCGCTGCGCTGGCGCAGTCAGTTCGCTCGGTGCTGATCGATCGCGAAGCACTGGCTCCGAGGATGTCAAGCATCACCGCACCGACACTTTTCATCGCCGGACGTCACGACGGGATGTACCCCCTGGAGGGCCTGCAAGAGGCCGCTGCCGCCTTGCCCCAGGGCCGGTTCGAGGTGCTGGACACCGGGCACATCTCGGTGGTGGACGCGCCGCAGCAGACCACGGCCCTGATCGATCGGTTTCTGGCCTCGCTGACGCCCATGCCCCGGTGAGAAACGAAGGTGCACCCGTCGCGGGGATAGGAATTTCAAACGCCCTCACAAGGCCCGGCAGGGGGAAGCAAGCGCCAAGCGCAGGGGGCTGCACGACGCGTAAGCGGCCTTTCGAACGCATCCGGGCGTAAACGCAGCCTGATGCCGGGACGGCGCGCAGCCGCCACCCCGACTGCGGCGCTCGTGCGCCAGCCCATGGCGCGCGCCCCGGATGGCGCGCGCTTCTCAGTCTGCGGCGAACGCGTGGCCCGCCTCGCTCGCCCGTCCCCGGGGCGGCGGCCGGGGATCCAGCCCAAGGTGGGTGGCCTGTTCGCACTCGGCGAGCGCCGCTACGCCGGTGGCCACGTGCGCCCGAGCAGCCGGCCCCTGCGGCACCACTCGCGCCCGCAGCTTCGCGTTGGGCGCCAGCACCCCGTAGTACCGGATCAGGTGCAGTCTCGGCCGCGGCACCAGTGTCGCCAGCCGCTGCATGAACTCCAGTGGACTCAGCACCAGGTGCGTCGTTCTGGACTCGTTTCAGCGTTGGTGAAGCAGCTAGCCTGGATCTTTCACGAGTGACGAACTGGATGGCTCTTTCGAGCGTCTGAGGGACAAGTTGGTGCCCTGCTCG
>JBHYDA010000049.1:0-7986 GCA_051861265.1 Rubrivivax sp. | reverse complement strand
AAAGGCTCCGCAGCGCGACGTTGGCCTGCGCGGGCCCGCGCAGACGCGTCGAAGCAGTTCTCACACGGCCTCGGCCGGGAGTGGGAGTAGCTGCCACTGCCGGTGAGCGGTCCATCGGCCCGATCCACGATGGGGTTAGGGTTGACCCAGGGCAAGGGCTTCGATGGGGAGTCGGCGCATCTTGTGTGGCCCTCAACTCGATGGGAGACCATCATGGGCAACACAGGCATCAACGCTCTTCGCGAGCCGTGGAACAAGGGCAAGATCGTCGGGCAAAAGGCCCCGTTCAAGCTCAAGGACATTTGGGCGCTCCGCGTCCGTTTCCAGATGGAGCACCGGGTGCGCGAGCTCGCGCTATTCAACCTGGGTATCGACAGCAAGCTGCGTGGGTGCGATCTCGTCGCCCTGAAGGTCCGAGATGTTTGTCATGGGGATCAGGTGGCGACGCGCGCCATCGTGCTGCAGCACAAGACCCAGCGCCCGGTCCAGTTCGAGATCACGCCGGCCACCCGGGATGCCCTGCAGGCGTGGATCAACCAGGCCGGCCTGAAGTCGGATGACTTCATCTTCCCCAGCCGACTCCACGACTCGCCTCACCTCGGCACCCGCCAGTACGCCCGGATCCTCGGACACTGGGTCGACGAGCTGGGTCTGGACCGCGCCGACTACGGGACGCACTCGATGCGAAGGACGAAGGCCACGTTGATCTACCGGCGCACCAAGAACCTGCGCGCCGTGCAGCTGCTGCTGGGCCATGCCAAGCTGGAGTCGACAGTCCGATACCTCGGCATCGAGGTCGATGACGCGCTGGAGATCTCTGAGCAAACAGAGATCTGATCCAGCATACGGCTGGCCACCCACGCAAGGCGGGGGTGGCCAGCTGCGAACGGCTGCCGTCTGGCGTGCTGTCGGATTCACGCAGTCGGCCACAAGCGGACCTTGGAGACAGGCCGGTTCCCGGCATCCCACGCTGAACGGCTGCCAGGTCGGCCGCTGAAACGGCCTTCATGCGGCTTCAAGGACAGTAACTCGGGCGACCGAGGCTGGCAGCAGTCCGATCGAATCCGTTGGCTTCCGAACATCCCGAGGCACAGGTTGCAGGTCCCCCGCAGTCAAATCTGCCGGGGCGGCGGCGAGTTCGGCCACCGCGCGTTCAAGCGCTGACGCTGCGCTTTGCGCCTGGCGCCACGCACGAAGCGCATCGGCCGTGGAGGATGACTTCATGCTCCTCGAGCGTGAAGCCGGGCGGCACCAAGCCGACCAGTCCGTCGACGCAGCCGGCCACGTCGTAGACGCGGCGGCACCCGCGGCACTGGAAGTGATGGTGGTGGCCATGCCCGGCTGGCTCGTAGCGAACCGGCTCGCCGGCCAGGGCCACGGGGCAGATGCTGCCCTCGTCGGACAGCTTCTTCAGCGCCCGATACACCGTCGCGATGCTCAGCGTCGGGGCTTCACGGCTTGCCAGCTCCAGCACCTCTTGGGGCAGCAGCGGCCGCCCGGCTTGCGCAATCGCGGCCAGCACGGCGGCGCGCTGCGGCGTGTGTCGTTCCATGGGCTGGATTGTCGTGCGCGGGTCGGCGGGTTCGATCGGTCTGTATGATATTGCATTCTCATTAGCAGCCTCGCGAGTCCCATGGCCCTTCTCCCCGTCACCGTGCTGTCCGGCTTCCTCGGTGCCGGCAAGACCACCCTGCTCAACCACGTGCTCGCCAACCGCGAGGGGCTTCGGGTGGCCGTCATCGTCAACGACATGAGCGAGGTCAACATCGACGCCTCGCTGGTAGACCGCCAGGCCAGCAACGCCGGCGCCGCGCTGTCGCGCACCGACGAGAAGCTGGTGGAGATGAGCAACGGCTGCATCTGCTGCACGCTGCGCGAAGACCTGCTGGTGGAGGTGCGCAAGCTGGCAGCCGAGGGCCGCTTCGACCACCTGCTGATCGAGAGCACCGGCATCGGCGAGCCCATGCCCGTGGCCGCCACCTTCGACTTCACCGACGAAGACGGCGAGTCGCTCGGCGACGTGGCGCAGATCGACACCATGGTGACGGTGGTCGACGCCCACAACCTGCTGGCCGACTACACCAGCACCGACCTGCTGGCGCAGCGCGGCCAGTCCGCCGGCGACGGCGACGAGCGCACGCTGGCGGCCCTGCTGGCCGAGCAGATCGAGTTCGCCGACGTCGTGGTGGTCAACAAGATCGACAAGGTCGACGCCGCGCGGCGCGACGAGGTGGCCGCGGTCGTGAAGGCGCTCAACCCGGTGGCGAAGATCATCTTTGCCTACCATGGCCGCGTGCCGCTGAAAGAGGTGCTCGGCACCGGCCTCTTCGACATGGCGCGCGCCAGCCAGATGCCGGGCTGGGTGCGCGAGCTCGAAGGCCAGCACACGCCCGAGACCGAGGCCTACGGCATCGAGAGCTTCGTGCTGCGCAGCCACGAGCCGCTGCACCCCTGGCGTTTCTCCACCTTCATGGGCCTGCCGCTGCCCGGCCTGCTGCGCGCCAAGGGCTACGTCTGGCTGGCCAGCCGGCCGGAGTGGGTGGTGAGCTACTCACGCGCCGGCAACACCGCCACGCACGAGCCCGTGGGCCGCTGGTGGGCCGCCGCGCCCAAGAGCCGCTGGCCCACCCCCGGCACGGCCGAGCGCCGCAGCATCGACGCGCGCTGGAAAGAGCCCTATGGCGACCGCCTCAACGAGGTGGTCTTCATCGGCCGCGGCCTGGACCGTGCAGCCATCGAGCAGGCCTGGAAGGCCATGCACCTGAACTACACCGAAACGCGCAAGGGCCCGCCCGGTGGCAAGGGCTTCAGCGGCTGGGCCGACCTGCCCGACCCCTTCCCACAGTGGCAGCGCAAGGAGGTGGCGGCATGAAGGCGCCCGTGATCCCGCAGACCTACGAGCAGTGGCAGCACTGCATCACCGTGGAGTGCGGCATTGCGCTGACCCGCGCCTTTGCCGAGGAACGCCTGGCCGTCTGGGCCAACCCGGCCGCCGAAGAAACCCGCCGCTTCGAGCAGCTGTACGGCGCCGCGCACCGCGAACGTGTGCGCCAGTGGTTCGCGCAGGCCCTCACGAAGCTCTGAAGGAACAGCCGCCATGCAGACCCCCGTCACCATCCTCACCGGCTTCCTGGGCAGCGGCAAGACCACGCTGCTCAACCGCATCCTGAAAGAGAACCACGGCCACCGCATCGCCGTGATCGAGAACGAGTTCGGCGAAGCCGGCATCGACAACGAGCTGCTGGTGCAGGACAGCGACGAGCAGATCGTCGAGATGAACAACGGCTGCATCTGCTGCACCGTGCGCGGCGACCTCGTGCGCATCCTGGGCGAGCTGCAGGCCAAGAAGGCCGCCGGCACGCTGCACTTCGACCGCGTGATCATCGAGACCACGGGCCTGGCCGACCCGGCGCCGGTGGCGCAGACCTTCTTCGTCGACGACGAGATCTCGCAGCAGTACCTGCTGGACGCCATCGTGACGATGGTCGATGCCAAGCATGCGCCGCAGCAGCTCGACGAACACCACGAGGCGCAGGAGCAGGTGGGCTTCGCCGACCGCATCCTCATCACCAAGACCGACGTGGTTCAGCCCTACGACGTGGCCCAGCTGCGCCAGCGCCTGGTGAAGATGAACCCGCGCGCCAAGATCGGCGAGGCCAGCCACGGCAAGGCCACGATCGACGACCTGCTGGACATCCGCGGCTTCAACCTCAACGCCATCCTCGAGATCGAGCCCGACTTCCTGACCGACGTCGAGCACGAGCACGACGACGACGTCACCTCGTTCGTGTTCCGCGAGAAGCGCCCGCTGGACCTGGACCGCATCGAGGAGTTCCTGGGCGCCGTCGTGCAGGTCTACGGTCCCAAGCTCATGCGCTACAAGGGCGTGCTCCACATCCAGGGCGTCGACAAGCGCATCGTCTTCCAGGGTGTGCACATGCTGATGGGCAGCGATGTCGGCGCGGCCTGGAAGCCGGGCGAATCGCGCGAGAGCAAGTTCGTCTTCATCGGGCGCGACATGCCCAAAGACCTGCTGCTCGACGGGCTCGCGCAATGCGTCGCGGGCGTGAAGCCCGCCAAGCCCGGGCAAGCCTGATGCGCACGACATCGACGGCGGCCCTGGCGGCCGCGGCACTTCTTTCGCCCATGGCGGCCAAAGCCCAGGTCGGCGACGCTGCCCAACGTGTCGAGATCACTGGCACCCGGGTTCTCGACACCGCGCTGACGCAGCCGTCCACCGCCGGCAGCCGTCTCGGGCTGACGCCACTGGAGACAGCGGCCAGCGTCTCGGTGCTCAGCGGCGAGCGCGTGCGCGGGCTGGGCCTGGGCAGCGTGATCGAAGCCAAGACCCTGGCGCCCGGCGTCACCTCGGCCAACAACCCGGGCAACGGCGGCAACCTGCTCAGCGCACGCGGCTTCTCCGGGCAGAACTCGGTCAAGCAGCTGTACCGCGGGCTGGAGATCTCCAACGCCGGCGGCGTGGTGAGCTTTCCCTTCGACCCCTGGAACGTCGAACGCCTGGAGACGCTGGCCGGTCCGGCTTCGGTGCTGTACGGCGCCGGGGCGATCGGCAGTGCGGTCAACGTCGTGCCGCTGGCACCGTCGCTGACGCAGTTCGAAGGGCGCGCCGCGCTGGGGGCGGGTGCGTTCACGACGCTGCACCAGGCGGCCAGCGTCACCGGCCCGCTGGCGCCGGGCTGGGGCTTCCGGGTCGACGCCAGCCACCGCAGCAGCGACGGCTTCGTGGACCGCGGCGAGTCCGACACCGTGGCCGCCAGTGCGGCCTTGCGCTGGGACGCCAGCGAACGGCTGCGCCTGACGGCCGCCTGGGACTACGGCCAGCAGCACCCGCAGCACTACCTGGGCACGCCGGTGTTCCAGGGCGCACCCGCGCCGGGCACCATCGGCCGCAACTACAACATCGCCGACAACCGCCACTGGTTCGAGGACCAGTGGCTCACGCTGGCGCTCGAGTGGCAGATCCGCCCCGACCTGGCGCTGGCCAGCACGGCCTACCGGCTCGACCACGACCGCGCCTACCGCGACACCTTCACCTTCACCTATGTGCCGGCCACGGCCACGGCACCGGCGCAGGTGCGGCGCACCAACTTCCGCGACATCGCCGTCGCCCCGCAGCGCCAGTACGGCCAGCAGAGCACGCTGCGCTGGGAGACGCAGCTGGCCGGCATGAAGCTGCAGCTGCTGGGCGGCGTCGAACTGAGCCGCATGCACTACGACCGCGAGGACAACGTGCGCGCCGGCAGCTCGCTGGTGGACGCGCTGAACCCGGTGCCGGGCGTGTACCTGGATTTCTACAACGGCCAGTCGCGCCGCGACTACGTGATGCGGCTGATGCAGACCGGCGTCTTCGGTGAATCGCGCCTGCAGTTCAACGAGGCCTGGAGCCTGAACCTGGGCCTGCGCCACGACCGCTACCGCAACCGCCGCGACGGCATCGCCACGCCCAGCCTGACATTCGCCGACCTCGAAGGCCTGGGCTGGCATGCCGGCGTGGTTTGGAAACCGAGCGCCACCTGGTCGGTGTACGCGCAGACGGCGGCGGCCACGGACCCGGTGAACTCGCTGGCCAGCATCGGCGCGGCGCAGCAGGGCTTCGACCTGTCGCCCGGTCGCCAGGTCGAAGTCGGCAGCAAGGCCCAGCACCAGCTGGGCACGGCCGAGGTGGAATGGACGTTGGCGCTCTACGACATCACCAAGCGCAAGCTGCTCACGCCCAGCCTGGCCAACCCCTCGCTCACCGAGCAGGTGGGCCAGCAGTCATCGCGTGGCGTGGAACTGGCCGTGGGCCTGAACTGGGGCACTTGGCGCATCGACGCCAATGGCACCGTGCTCGACCCGAGCTTCGACGACTTCCTCTCGCGCGAGGGCACGGTCACGCGCCAGCTGGCCGGGCTGACCCCGGTGACCGTGCACCGCCGCGCTGCCAACCTGATCGTGGCACGCCGCTTCGGCGAGGCCTGGCAGGCGCGTGTGCTGATGCAGCACGTGGGCCGGCGCTACACCAACAACCTCAACACCGCCTGGATGCCGCCCTACACTCGCTGGGATGCGGGCCTGGCCTGGCAGGCCAGCCGCGCGCTGCGGCTGGACGCGCGCGTGGATAACCTGGGTGACAAGGTCTACGGCACGCAGGGCTCCACCACGCAGTGGATCCTGGGCCGGCCGCGCGCCTGGTCGGTGTCGGGGGTGTATGCGTTCTGACGGCGCTTCGGCGCCGCGCCGGCGCCTGCTCGGCGCAGCCGCCGCGCTGGCGGGCGTGGCCGCGCTCACGCCGGCACGCGCGGCCACACCGGCGCAGGCCGCGCCTCGCGTGAACATCGTCGACGACCTGCAGCGCAGCGTGCCGCTGGTGCTGCCGCTCAAGCGCGTGGTGATCTTCAACCGCTACACCACCGAGTTCGTGCGCGCCATCGCCGCGATGGACGCGGTGGTGGGCACGGACATCGACGTCGCCCGCCACGGCCACCTGCAGCGCTATTGGCCCACCGTCACCCGCGAGATGTTCGCCGGCAGCGGCGGCATGAGCCCCAACTACGAGGCCCTCGTGGCGATGCGCCCCGACGCGGTGCTGATGCCACGCAACAGCGACTGGGCGCGCGCCGCCACGCTGCTGGCGCCCATGGGCATCGCCGTCGTGGTGGTGACGGCCTGGGACTACCTGAAGCACGAGTTCAACGTCGAGCTGCTGGGCCGCCTGTTTGCGCAGCCGCAGCGCGCGGCCGACCTGAACCGCTGGTTCCGCGGCTGGCGCACCCGTCTCGACGAACGCATCGCACCCATCGCCCAGGCCGACCGGCCGCGTGTGTACTTCGAGGAGGTGGGCGACTGGCGCAGCGTGCTGCCCGGCTCGGGCTGGCACGACATGATCGAGGCCGCCGGCGGCCGCAACCTGTTCGGCGACGTGCGCCTGGGTGACGCGGCCAGCCCGCGCGGCAGCGTCAACAACTTCGTCGTCGACCCCGAGGACGTGCTGGAGCGGCGGCCGGACGTGATCGTCAAGTTGCAGCCTGGCCAGTACGAGCCGCACCCACGCGAGTTCGCACGCGAGGTGCTCGCACAGATGGCCCGGCGCCCGGCCCTGGCCACGCTGCCGGCAGTGCGCGCGCAGCGCCTTTACCACCTGAGCTACTACCTGGCCGGCGGCTGCTCCAAGATCACCGGCGCCCTGCAGCTGGCGCAGTGGCTGCACCCGCAGCGTCTGCGCAGTCTGGATCCCCTGCAGGCCATGGACGAATGGCTCGAGCGCTGGCAGGGCGTGCCCCGGCAGCGGGGGTACGCGTGGTCGATGGCGGAGCTGCGGGCGTGAGCGTTGGGCCGCTGGCGGCCGGTGCACTGCCCGGCCGAGCGGTGGACGGTGCGTCTGCCGTGGCCACGCCCGCCCCTGCACCCGCCCAGGCGCTGCGGCAGGCGCTGGCGGCGCAGCGTCGGCAGCGGGTGGTGCTGCTGGCGCTCGGCGCCGCGGCGCTGGCCGCCGTTGCCGTGCTCTCGCTGGGCCTGGGGAGCGGCAGCCTCAACCTGCAGCGCCTCGCGCAGGGTGCCGCTGCAGCCCTTGGCTTGGCGCCGCAGAGCCTGGCCTGGACCGAAGGCGAGTGGCTGGTGCTCACGGGCCTGCGCCTGCCCCGCATGGCCATGGCGCTGGTGTGCGGCGCCGGCCTGGCCATGGCCGGGGTGGCCATGCAGGGCATCACGCGCAACCCGCTGGTCAGCCCGTACACGCTGGGCGTGTCGCCGGCGGCGGCCTTCGGGGCCTCGCTGGCCATCCTCTTCGGCCTGAATCAGCTGCCGGGCTGGGGTGCGGTGCTCACCGTGCTGTGCGCCTTTGCCGCAGCCATGGCCTGTGCGGCCGTGGTGCTGGGCCTGGCCTCGGTGCGCAGCGTGAGCCCGGTGGTGCTGGTGCTGGCCGGCGTGGGCCTGACCTACCTGTTCGCCGCGCTCACCGCCAGCGTGCAGTTCGTGGCCAGCGAG
>JBHYDA010000048.1:0-8602 GCA_051861265.1 Rubrivivax sp. | reverse complement strand
TCTCCTTGGTGAATGCAGCCATCGTCGGCCCTCACTGGCTCACCACTTGAGCCTGCTGAACTTCGTCGCTAATCAGGTCGATCAATGAGGCTGCTGAGCCTCGAGACCAGAATCTGCTGATTGAGCGGCTTTGACATGTGGTCGTTCATGCCTGCACCGAGGCAGGCTTCTCTATCCGATTGCATCGCGTATGCCGTGACGCCCAGAATAGGCACGCGGCGCAGATAGCCATAGCGTTGTGGGTTCGTCAGGGATGTCGCCCGCAGCAGCTTCGTCGCGTCGATTCCACTGAGCCGCGGCATCGCCACGTCCATCAAGATGGCGTCGAAGGACTCTTTCATGGCATGGCGAATCCCTGACTCACCATCGGATGCCAATGTCACCTTGACGCCCCGCTTCTTCAGCCAAGTGGCCACAAGGGCCTGATTCACGTCGTTGTCGTCGACCAGCAGGATGGACTTCCCGACCAGCACGTCGCCTCGCGGGTCGTCAGCCGGCTCGCCTGGGCAGGTGTCCTGAAAGCCAACGCCATAGCCCACCAAGGTCCTCAGGCGCACCGTGAAGACGCTTCCAACGCCCAATGTGCTTTCGACCTGAATGGTGCCCCCCATCAGTTCGACCAACTGCTTGCAGAGGGCCAGGCCCAGCCCTGTGCCGCCGTACTTTCGGGAAATGGATTCGTCACTCTGCGTGAACGGGGTGAAAAGCTTCGGAATGGAAGATGCCTCGATCCCGACACCAGTGTCCTGTACCGTGATTACGGTGTTGCAGTAGTCGCTGTCGGATTCATCGGTCTCGGTCTCAATTCTGAGCACCACCGACCCCGACTTGGTGAACTTGAGCGCGTTGTCCATCAGGTTGGAAACAACCTGCATGAGCCGATTCGGATCGCTCGTGACTTGTATGTGCTTCAGGCGCGTCAGGAACCTGAGATCGATGCCCTTGCTGGCCGCCAGGGGCTCGAACAGTTTGAAGCATTGCTCCGCTTTAGCAGGCAGGTCGAACGTGATGCTCTCGATGGCCATGTGCCCAGCCTCTATCTTGCTGAAGTCCAGAATGTCCACCAGCAAGGTCATCAGCCGCTTGGCACTGGACTTCAGCAGGCGGACACGTTCGGTCTGCTCCGCGTTCAGCGGCGAGTCCTCCAGCAGGTCAACCATACCCACCAAGCCGTTCAGCGGTGTGCGTATCTCATGGCTCATGTTCGCCAGGAACCTGGCACGCATGTCGCCTGAACGCCGCGCTTCGGCCAGCGCTGCTTCGAGTGTTCGCTGGGCGCTGTACTCCTCTGACCGGTCACGGAAACAGGAGATGACCACCTGCCCCTCACTGAGTTGCAGCAAAGCGTAGCGCCCGCTGACGGGTACCTCCACCCCGTCAGCTCGCTTGATGGTGGCTTCGAATCGCCGCCCACCCCGTTCTTCAGTCTTCAGCGACTCCGGCTGCGGCACGCTCCTGACCTTGGTCAGCACCTTGCAGGAGTCTTCGGCCTTGAGGTCTTCAGCGTTGAGACCCAGGAACTTCAGCAGTTCGCGATTGGCTGCGAGCACCTGTCCATCGGGCCTCGATACAAGGACAAACTCGGAGAGATCTTCCGCCAGTACGTGCAGCTTGCGGGAGTCATCCCGCAAAGCCCCCAGGGTCGAGACCTTCTCACGAATGAATTCCGCCAGTTTGCTGGCTGACAGGTCTGGCTCATTGACAGCGACACTCTGCTCGACGTCCGAGTCCAGCTTGATCAGGGAGTTTCGCAGCGCCAACGTTGCATCCATCACACGGACCAGACTGCGTCGGCTTGCATGAAGCTTGATCGCCAGAGTGACACACACAACCGTCAGCAGCACGGCAGCACTGGCAAGTACCTGAGCCAAGTTCACAGTTGCGCTTTCAACACCGCAAGTTCACCCTGCCTTGAATTCAATGAATTGTTGATGTTGGTTCTCGGCTTCGATCGCCAGAAATGAAGTGTGCTTCTCCACAACCAACAGGGCTTGACAGTCTTCGAACTCGTCGAGCAGCGCAGCGAGACCCCTCCGAGAATGTGCCACCGGACTGGGCATCGAGTTTGCGTTCGGCGTGTGTCCAAGGTCGCTCTCAAACGGAAAGCGCTCCATCACCGCCTGCAACTCAGGCACGACCTTCTCAAACTCGGCCACCAAAAAGGCGTCAAAGGCAGTGCCGGCCTGGCGTTGCAAGTGCCGAATCGCGCGCTCGGTGGCGTGAGCCCTGTCGTGGCGGCTACCGGTGATCAGATCGAAGGCATCAGCAACCGCGACGATACGGGCTGAGAACGGTATGTCTTCGCCTGCAAGGCCGGACGGATAACCGCTCCCGTCCCACCGCTCGTGATGCGCCAGTGTCAGTTCGGCAGCCAGGGCGAAAGTCAGGCCCTCGTGCGCAGACAGAATGTGGTGTCCGGCCCGTGGATGCGCCTTCATCATTTCCAACTCGTCCGGGTTGAGCGACTGCGCCTGGAAGAGCACAGCCTCAGGGACATTGACGTGCCCGATGTCGTGAAGCATGGAAGCCAGTGACAGCGCCTCTGTGGCGCTTGTGGGCATGCCCAGATGCCGGGCGATGCACTGGGAGTAAGCCGCGATTCTTTGGATGTGATTGGCGGAAGGTCGATCGCGCAACGCCGCCAGCTTGCAGAGGTTGAGGATGGTCTGCCGCTCATCCCGCGGAGTCTGGTAATCCCTGAAGCGCCAGATCTGGTGCGCTGACAGCAGGTTGGTGCAGCCCATCAGCTCCACATGGTCTGCGGCCCACTCGAGGGCACCCAGCACCCCAGCTTGACCTTTACCGACATGGACTGGGCGGAGCGTCTCCGGCAGCAGGAGCTCGGTAACGTCATCGCTACCACTCAGGAAGAAGACCTTGGTCCTGGCCCCCGGAAAGAGCTTGTGGAAGACCGCCGTCCAGTCTTCGGCCGTTTGTTCCCACAGGTCGCGGGCGACAAGGACGATGTCGGGCAATTGGCGGGCGGCACGCGCCAAGCCGGAGAACTCGTCGAGTTCATGCTGCAAGTTGATGGGGGTGTCGCCATACGGCAAGACGTCCCTCAGGGCGCCGAAGAACTTTCCACCCTGGTCAATGACCAGAACCTGGAGAGAAGACGATCCAGAAAGCATGGCGCCTCGCAAACTGCCTGATCAGTAGCATAAACGGATTTGCTCATTTCTACGACTTGGCAGCATATTGATTCCGTCACGTTTTCACGCGTGCACTCCCGCAGAAGTGACGGAGTTCTGGTTATGCTATGGCTCCACGGCGAAACGCCATGTCCTGAAGGAAGGCATCCAGATAGCCTTCGAAGCGCTCCTGCACCAACGGCTTGCGGTAGACGATGACGCCTGCTGGCAAACCACCCTTGTCAGCAATCGCGTTCGCGGAGAGTGCAGAAACCACGAGCACCCTGATACGGGCGAACTCCGGCGAACGCTGCAGGACACGCAACAGGTGAAAACCGTCAAACGGCTCCATCATCAAGTCGGTCACGATGAGCGCAGGCCGTATCCGTTCGATCAGCAGCAGCGCTTCTGCAGCGTCCGCAGCAACCGTCAACATCGGCGCTGGCGTTCGCCGGCTGAAGATCTTCTCGTAGAGAGTAACCATCGTGGGGTTGTCCTCGACGATGAGCACAGCGGCGGAATTGAAAGGCCGATCAACAGCCTTCTTGCCACGCGCCAGTGCACGCGCCGCCTCGACGGGGATGCGCCTATGCCCGCCCTTTGTCTTCCAGGCCTGGAGCGTACCCGCCTCCACCATCTTCTGAACGGTGGACAGCGAAACGCCGATGATCTCGGCCGCTTCTCGGGTGCTCAGGTCTTCACGGACAGGTGCGTCGGGCAAAGGTGCTGCGGACTTGGCTTTTGGCATGAGATTTCATCCCAGATTGAGAAAATCGTTGATTCTGCACGAATCTATAGCCAAGCCATCTCTTACGCCGGTGACGCCTCCTCCCGCAACACAGGTGCGGTCAATGCCGCCGACACGGCCGGACCGGTCACCGCACAGGCTCCCATGGACAGCATGGCGTCCGCATCCACACCGCGCCGAATGCCTTGGCCGATCACCTTGATGCTCAGCGATGTGCACAAATCAATCACTTGCTTGACGAACTGCTGCTGCCCTATAGCGGTGGATAGCCCGATACAGAAGCGCTGATCCAGCTTGACATAGTCCACCAGCTGGTGGTGCAGCGTGGGCAGCGCTGAGAAAGCAATGCCAAAGTGATCCACTCCCAGCCGCACGCCACGCTGGCGCACCAAAGTAGAGAAGGCCTCCAGGTCCTTGGGCCGGTCGATCAAACCCAACTCACTGACCTCAATCCAAAGGGAACGTGTGAGTGGGCCCGCCCTGTCCAGCAATTCCATCACGCGCCTGACGAAGAATGGGCGGGCCAGCGAGTGCGGCGACACGTTGACGGCCAGGGGCGTCGGGTCACGGCCCAGTCGCTCCAAGGCCAGCTCCAGTGCCCGGAGGTCGAGGTCCGCAATCCGTGCGGTCCGGATCGCCGGCGGGATGAACTCACTGGCGCTTAACAGCGTGCCATCCGGCCCGGCCATCCTCAGCACCGCTTCATGGTGGAGGATCTCGTTGGCGATACCCACAACCGGGAAGCAGGCAAGGGTGACACGCCCAGTCTCGAGGGCGTTCTCGATCAGCACCCGCCACTGCGCCAGCGCGATGAAATGCATGGGCTGTGAAGGCGACGTGAGGCAGAAGGGTTCGCGTCGCGTCTCGGAAGCCCCCACCATGGAATCAACGCGCGCCAGCAATTCCGATGAAGTCTCGCCGTGCACATAGGTTGAGGCACCAATCCAGGCCACGTACTCCGTGTCAGACACGCGGTCGGTGTGCAGTTGGCGCAGGCCCCAGGCAAGGCCCTCCAGCCAATCCACGAGCGCGGAACCTTCAACGCCTTCTAGCAGGACACCGAAGTCAGAACCGTTCAGGCGACCCAAGACCGGTTGCCTTGGCGAGAAGCGGTAGAGCCGCGACCGAATGGTCACGGTCACGGCACGCAAGAAGTCATCGGTGCGCGCACGCCCAACCAGCCGGTTCATGTCAGACAGGGCGTGAACGTGGATGATGACCGCGGCACCCGTTGGCGGCCCGGAAGCATCTTGAAGGATGCGGCTCAGTTGCTTCATGAACCGGTTGCGGCTGACCGCGCCCGTCATCGGGTCATGGTCCAGTTCTTCCTGCACGCCCTCGATTTCCGACTGCTTTTCCTCCAGCATGGCCTGCACGCGGGCAATCGTCACATTGATGATCTTCGACAGCGGAATCCACTCGTGGACCTTGGGCTGCACTTCGAAGACGAACTTGCGTTCCCCCAAGGCCTGCAGCTGCCCTGTGAACCGCTGAACGGGGACCAAAGCCCATTCCGACATCGCGCGCAGCACAACGAAAGCAACCAGCGCGATGGCGCCCGCCGACAGCACCACAGTTCTGATGAGCACCCACATGGCCTGCTGCCAGCGCGCAGAACCCGCTGAAACCTCCAGCGCCATTGCTGGCCCTCTGCTCACCGCGATGTTGACCTTGGAGGCTACCCGTTCCGCAGGCAGACCCACAGGGAACGGCGTGTCGACCACGGACAAGGAGCCCCTGCTTGCCAGCAGCTTGCCATCGGCCATGATGAGGCGGGCTTGCACGTCATCAAATGCAAACGGCATCGCGGTAAAGACCAGTGGTATCAGCGCGGCATCACCTTGCGCCACGCGGAGCTCACGCTCCACCACCGCCGCGACCGTGCGCTGCCGCTCTTCCATGTCCGTTGCGACCTGGGGCGAACCAACGCGAAGAATCAACGCACACACCGACGCCGTGGCCACAACAACCAGCAACGCCAACGACAAAAAAACCAATCGGAACGCACTCATCGTGTCCTTCCGGGATGACGGATGTCAGTCCCGACGCCTTGAATCTGAACCATGCTCGCCGAACGCATCACGCAGCGATGTCTTGCCCAGACTCCAGACCGCTGCATCCAGACTCCGAGTGACTTCCTTCTGCAGTTGCATGTCAACCGCCATCTCGCTGGTGCGGCTTGCCATCTCACCCAGTTCACGGCGCAGGGCCTGCACCACGTCGCGCGTCTGCTCCAGCTGGTCGGCAACTCGAGCCTGTTCCGGCATGAGTTCCAGTATCTTGCCCACGCGTGTGCTGGCCGCGCGGCTTTCGCGGAACACACCGTCGGAGGCCATGGCGAGCTCGCGCAGCAACGGGAACAGCTCCTTGATGGCACCCACGCCTGTGGCCGTTCTTTCCAGCGCTTCTTCATGCGAGGCCACGCGCCGGCCCAGCGCCAGACTTTCGGCAGTGGCATCCGAAATGCGTGGGGACAGGTTACCCAGCTCCTGCCCCAGGGCTGAGAGCTGACCCACCATGAGGCGGTGCTGCTCCTTGATCTCGCCGCTGATCTGCTGCATGGCATCTGCGGTGGCCTGCCCCACCTTCGGAACCAGGTCTGTCAAGGCGGTCGTGACTTCGCGCAACTGTTGCCCCGAGATCCTCTGTTGCTCCAGAAAGTCTGCCAGCAGGGTTGCCAGAAAGCGTTCGGTGATCTGGACGTTGGAGCTGACCTTGGACTTCTCAGCGAGCGAAAGCACGTCTTCACGGGCATGGTCGACAAACCCGGCGCTGCTCTTGCGCACGACCACCATCTGGAAGCCCAGCATGATGGAACCCACCAGGCCGAACATCGAGGCCGAGAACGCCGTGCCCATGGAGGCCAGCGGCTTCTCCAGCCCACCCACGACACGCGCGAACTCGGACTCGATGCTGCCGCCGGAATTGCCTCCAGCGCTGCCCGCAATGGTCGCAATCAATGAGCTGGTTGCCAGCAGCGTCTCCAGGAGACCCACGAAGGTACCGAGCAGGCCCAAGCCAACCATCAACCCGGTCAGGTACTGGGACAGTTCCTGCTTCTTCTCGAAGTACTGCTCCAGCGCCGTGATCTCGGGTTCCATGGCGGCACTCTGCACGTACACCTGGTGCCCGAGACCCATCTTCTGCAGGCGGCTCAGCATGCCCAGCACGTGAGCCTTCGGACCGAGGGTCGGGTCGGGCTCGTCGCTCCATGCGCCCATGCGCAGGTGTGCCAAACCGGACCTGAACACCGCCTCCTCGTGGTAAACCCGGCGCACGTTGGCCA
This sequence comes from Rubrivivax sp., assembly GCA_051861265.1. GTDB lineage: Bacteria > Pseudomonadota > Gammaproteobacteria > Burkholderiales > Burkholderiaceae_C > Rubrivivax. The sequence continues at coordinate 1,437 of JBHYDA010000048.1, read as the reverse complement.
CCATGGTCCACGAACCCCACAACATCACCGCCAGGATCAAGCCGTTCAGGCCCGGGTTGGAACTGAACGCAAAGGAGACGAAGTTCCAGTAGGCCACCGCACCTACGCCGGTTACTGCCAGGGGAACCCATATCAGCAGCTTGTAGGCGGGCGTGAAGCCTTCTCGAGCGGGAGTGTCCGCTCGCAGGGGTCTTTCGATGGTTGCGGTTTCGTTCACTTGCGGTCCCTGAAGGCTGTCTGGGCCAAGCCCTTGATGGGTGAGAGTAGGTATTCGAGAACCGTGCGCTGCCCGGTCACCGAGTCCGCCGTCAGAGTCATGCCCGGCGTCAACGGCTTGCCAAAGGCTTTCACACTGCCTGGATCCAAGGTCATCCCGACGCGGAAGTAGCGATCGCCCCGCTCGTCTGACAGTGAGTCGGCGCTGATCTCGTTGACCCAGGCCTTGACCGTGCCGTGCGTGGTGTAGTCAAACGCCGCAATTCGCACGATGGCCATCTGCCCCAGTTGGAGGGAGCCGCGCTCCGAGGGCGACGCCTTGGCTTCGATGAAGAGGTCACCATTGGCGGGCGTTAGCTCCAGCAGCGTGTCGCCAGGCTTCACAACGCCACCCACGGTGTTGAACAACAGCTTGTTCACGGTACCGTCTGCCGGCGCGGTCACCTCGGTGCGCATGATGCGATCCGAGTCCGCGGTGATTTCCTGAGTCAGCCGTTCCAGTTCCACACGGGTATCAGCCAGGCCCGATCTGGCATCGCTTCTGAACTGAGCAGCCGCTTCTGAGAAGCGCGCCCGCAATTCAGAAGCGGCCGCCACCAGCCGCGGCAAGGCCGTTTCCGCTTCCTTGAGCTGGGTCGTCAGGCGCTCGACCCGCGCTCGCGCGTCCAGGATCTCCATCTGCGAGGCCGCGTTGCGCGATTGCAGGCCTGCCATCACGGCCAGTTGCTGGCGCGCAACCTCCAGTTCCGTGAGCAGGCCGCGCTTGCGAGCCTCTTGCTCGACTTGTTCCTGCTTCTTTTGGTTGGTCTGTTCTTCCAGCACCTTCAAAGTCTGGGACAGGCGCGTCTGGCGGGCCCTGAAGGCCTCCATCTCATTGCGCATTTCCTCAGACTGAGCCGGCAACTCGGCTGGGATCTCCATTCGCAGCCCATTGGCTTCAGCCTGCTGCCGGGCGGCCCGTGCGATCAACCCGTTCAACCGGGCCCGCTTTTCACCGCGCGAAGAAGACGCCAGGAGATCGGACACCGCGATGAGCGGTTGCCCTTTCACGACACGGTCGCCTTCGCGCACGTACACCTTGGAGACGATGCCCCCTTCCAGGTGCTGCACCAACTGCGGCTTGGAGCCCGGAATCAAGCGCCCTCCTGATTAGCGATGAAGTTCAGCAACCCTGATGTCGTGCTGCGGGCTTCTGGGCGTGCGAACCAGAGCGACAAGCAG
>JBHYDA010000047.1:0-9011 GCA_051861265.1 Rubrivivax sp. | reverse complement strand
GCCCGACGAGCCCCAGGGGAAGCGGCGAGACGGTCCGAATGGGCGCCGCAGCCACGATCTCACTGCCGCAGACGTCCAGTCTTGGCTGGCTGCGGTCTGGTCGTCGGGCTTTGGGGGGCGTTTGAATTTCCTGTGCGCGAACCCACGCTGCCCACGGAAGAGCGTTCGCGCCGCTGGGCCGAGGGCTACAAGGCCATCGTCGAGGGCTTCAAGGCGCAGCAGCTGCGCGTGGTGAACATGAGCTGGCGCTACGGCGTCTCGGCGCATGAGGGCGCGCTCACCTGGCACAACGTGGGCGCTTCGCCGGAAGATCGCAAGCAGATGGCGCGCAAGCTCTTCGAGATCGAGCGTGAAGCCCTGCGCGCGGCCATCGCCAGCGCACCGGAGATCCTCTTCGTGGCCGGTTCGGGCAACGAGGACAACAGCGCCGACTTCGCCGAGTACATCCCCGCCGGCCTGCAGCTGCCCAACCTCATCACGGTGGGTGCGGTCGACAAGGCCGGCGACGAGACCAGCTTCTCCACCTTCGGCAAGACCGTGGTGGTGCATGCCAACGGCTTCGAGGTGGAAAGCCTGCTGCCCGGTGGCGACCGCGTGAAGTTCAGCGGCACCAGCATGGCCAGCCCGCAGGTGGCCAACCTGGCTGCCAAGCTCTCTGCCCTGAAGCCTGAACTGACGGTGGCGCAGGTGAAGGACGCCATCATCCGGGGTGCCGAGCCGCGCGGGCGTGTGCAACTCGTCAACCCGCGCCGCAGCGCCGAGCTGCTGGGCCTCAAGCCCTGAGCAGGCCTTACCCGCGCAACAGGCTCATCTGCACCGCGCTGAAGTACTGGCCGCCAAAGCGCATGGCGTTGCGCATCAGCGCTTCGTGCTGGAAGCCGAACTTCTCATACAGCGCGATGGCGGCGGTCTTGTCGGCACGGGCTTCCAGCGTGATGCGCGTGAGGCCCTTCTGCCAGGCTTTTTCGATGCACGCCTGCAGCAGGCGCTTGCCGAGGCCCTGGCCTCGGTAGGCGGGCGCCACGCCCATGCCCAGCGTGCCGCAGTGGCTCACGGCGTGGGCCCATGCGGGGAAGACATCGGCCCAGCCCACCACGCGGTCGCCGTTCACGGCGAAGAACTGGGCGGCGTCCGCGGCCACGCTGTCCTTGAGAAAACCTTCGATCCTCTCCAGCGGCAAGGCTTCGATCTGGGCCAGGTATTTCTGTTCCCGCGCCACGGTGTCGAGGCACTCGCGGTAGCTGGCGGCGTGGCGGGTTTGCACGGGGACGATGAGCACCATGGACGGCCTTTCTCGGGCAGTCATGTTCATCCCGGAGACATCGGGTCTGGAATGCCCTGGGGACGAGTTGAACGACATAGAGGCGCGGTGGAAGTTCGGCCAGGGCACCGCCCTTGTCCGCCCACGCAGAAAAAGATGCTGCGGCATCCAGATCACGGGGGTGCCTGTCGCAACTGGACGGTGACGAGCGACGGGGCGCCGGCCACAAACTGCGCCTGGCTGTCCCGGCAAAGCCCACCTGTTCCTGCGCCTCGTGCTGCTGGCCCGCTGCCTTCTTGGCGTTCCGCTGGTCTGTGCGCGTGTGTCCCGGCGCAGCGGGCTTGCAATCGTTTCGCAACCTTCCGTACCCGGGCCAGCAACCGCCGGCGTGCAGCATCATCGGTGGCGGGCTCGCCTTCGCCTTCGGTCGGCGCGGCCCGCCAGCCGCTGGAGACCCCCCCGTGCCGCAGAGCCTGCAGAACAAGCGCATCCTGATTGCCGAGGACGAGCCCGAGATCGCGGCCATCCTGCAAGCCTTCTTCGCCCGCGAACAAGCGCAGGTGCTGATCTCGCCCAATGGTGTCGATGCCATGCAGGCGGCCCAGCACTGGCGCCCCGACCTGGTCTTGCTCGACATCCACCTGCCGCAGCGCGACGGCCTGTCGGTGCTGGCCGAATGGCGCGGCCGTGGCGGGCCGCCCGTCATCATCGTCACCGCGATGGGCGAGGACGTCGACCGCCTGCTCGGCTTTCGCCTGGGTTGCGACGACTACGTGGTCAAGCCCTTCAACCCCTTGGAGGTGGTGGCACGGGCCAAGGCCGTTCTGCAGCGCGGGGCGACTGCGGCGCAGCCACCAAGCCGCCTGCATCTGGGCGGGCTGAGCATCGACCTGGAAGCGCACACGGCCACGCTGCACGGTGCGGCCCTGAATCTCACGCCCACCGAATTCAGGCTGCTGCGCTTGCTGGCCGAACGCGCCGGCAGGCTGGTCACGCGCAGCCAGTTGGTGGAGATCGCGATGGGTGAAGACGCCTTCGACAAGTCGGTCAACCCGCACATCAGCCGGCTGCGGCAGAAGCTGGAAGACGGCGGCACACCCGGGCAGCGCCCGCAGCTGCGGCTGGTGAGCGTGCAGCGCGAAGGCTACCGGCTGGACGTGATGGAAGCCGCCTGAGGTGCCCCGGATGTCTACACCGTCGACCTTGCCGCTGAAGGTTCAGATCGCGCTGCTGGCCGGTGCCATTGCCGTGGCCGGCGCCCTGGCCACCTCCACCCTGCCCAGCGCGGTGTACGCGCTGCGCGACATGCTGTTCGATGCCAGCCTGAGCGAGGCTGCGCGGGCGCAGCTGCGTGCAGCCGAGACGCAGTTCGGCAGTTGCGGGCCGCGCTACGACAGGCTGCGCAGCCAGTTCGGTTTCGACGCCTGGCGGCTGAATTACCACGTCGTGGTGGGGGTGCTGGGTTTCAGCGTGGCGCTGCTGATGGCCCTGCTGGCGTGGTGGGCCGCGGCCCGGGTGGCCTTGCCCATCGAGGCCTTGGCACGCGCGGCGCGCCGGGTTGCTGCGGGTGAGCGTGTGGCAGCACCGCCGCCGCCGCCGGCCTCGGGCGCTGAGGTGGTGGCGCTGCACGCCGACTTCGCGCGCATGACGGCGGCGCTGAAGTCGGCCGACGACGACCTGCGCTTGCGCTCGGCCGCGCTGGCGCACGATATCCGCACGCCGCTGACCATCATGAAGGGCCGCTTGATCGGTTTGCGGGAAGAGGTGTTCGCGGCCGACGCAGGTTTTGTCGATGGCCTGCTGCAGCAGGTGGCCTTCATCGATCATCTCGTCAGCGAAGTCAATGCGCTCAGCGATGCACGCGCGGCCCAGGCTTCGGCGGCGGTGGCTGTGGACTGGTCGGCGCTCACCCGGCAGGCGCTGGCCGCCATGGCGCCCGAGTTCCAGGCGGCAGGCATCGCCGTGCAGACCGACGTGGAAACCGCCGTGGTGGTGCAGGCCGACACCTTGCGCCTGAACCGGGCGCTGATGAACGTGCTGCGCAACGCGCTGCGCTACGCCCCCGGTGCGCCCATGCATCTGAGCCTGCGCCGGCAAGGCCCAGAGGCCGTGCTGCGTTGCGAAGACGGCGGCCCCGGTTGGCCGCCTGGCGACCCCATGGCCCTGGCCGAGCCCTTCGCCCGTGGTGAAGGCTCTCGCTCGGCCGAAACCGGCGGCAACGGCCTGGGTCTGTCCATCGTGCAGGCGGTGGCGCTGGCCTATGGGGGCCGCCTCTTGCTGGAGCGTGGGGCCAGCGGCGGCGCGGTGGTGGAACTGCGCCTGCCCCTGGCAGCGGCCGCGGCGCCGCAGGTCTGAACCGGCGCAACCTCAAGGCAACGTTTCGGTTGCCGTTCCGCACAAGGTCTTGGCCACAGTGCAGTGCATGTCCACTGCCGGAAATGCCATGCGCCGAATTGCCTGTCTTGCCCTGGTTTGCCTTGCTGCTGCGGGCGCTGCGAATGTTCAAGCCGCAGCGCGCGCGGTGGTGCAGAGCTACGACGCCAGCTTCTTTGCACCCTTCACCCCGCAGACAGCGCTGGACATGGTGAACCGCCTGCCCGGTTTTGTGCTGGACAGCGGCACCGAGCTGCGTGGCTTTGCCAACGCCGCCGGCAATGTGCTGCTGGACGGTGAGCCGCCCTCATCGAAGTCGGGCGGCGTGCTGGAGGCCCTCTCGCGCGTGCCGGCGGCCCAGGTTGTTCGTATCGAGCTCGTGCAAGGCGGTGATGGCAGCCAGGGGTCGGGGGCCACGGTGCTGGCCAACGTGGTGCGGCGCGAGGTCGGCCTCAGCGGGCGCTGGGAACTGGTGGCCGAGCAGACGGGTCGCCGTCCTGAGCAGCAGTTCGAACTGAGCCTGACCGCGCCGGTGCAAGGCTGGCAGGCAGCCTTCGGTTTGTCGGGCTATGCGTCGCGCCAGCAGATCGGGGGCACACGAACGCGCCGCGCGGCCGACGAAAGCCTGTTGCTCTTCGAGCAGCAGGACATCAACAGCACCTACCGCGGCCTCACGCTGTCCAGCGAGGCTTCCCGGGCCTGGCGTGCCGGCCAGCTGACGCTGTCGGCCCGCGCCGATGTGGCCACCGAAGACACCACCACGCGCCGAGACGGGTTCGGCGCCATCGCACCCCCAGGCGCGCTGCTGCAGGTGCAGCGTTTCGGGCTGGACAGCCGCACCACCACCAGCGAGCTGGGCGCTCGCTGGAACGGCGCGCTCAACCCATCCTGGCAGCTGAACCTGCTGACGCTGGGCAAAGGCCGGCGTGCCGAGAACCGTTCGGCGGGCTTGCGCAGCGCGGCCGATGGGCAGCCGCTGTTCATCAACAGTTCGACGCAGACCGACGATGCACTGGAGCTGATTGGCCGCGCCAGCATCCGCCGCAGCGGAGAGACCTCCTGGCGCCCGGAGTGGGGCGTGGAGCTGGTTTTCAATCGCCTGGACAGCACGCTCGAAGGCGCCCGGACCACGCCACCGGCTGCGCCGCAGACGGTGCCCGGCCAGGCCGTGCGCGTGGAAGAGGGCCGTGGCGAGGTCTTCGGCCGGCTGGCGTGGACAGCTTCGCCACAGTTCAGCGCCGAGGCTGGCGTCGCGCTGGAGGCCTCGCGGATACGGGTGTCGGGTGGTGCGCAGCGCGAACGCGATTTGCGCTACGCCAAGCCCAGCCTCAGCGCCACCTGGCGCCCGGCCAAAGGCCTGGAACTTCGCGGCAGCCTGCGGCGCAGCGTCGGCCAGCTCGACTTCAACGACTTCGCCGCTTCGGCCGAACTCGCCAGCGAACGCACCCAGACCGGCAACCCCGAGCTGGTGCCCGACCGGCGCACCCGGGCCACGCTGGCGCTGGACCTTCGCGGCCAGGAGGGCGCCGCGCTGAACCTGCAGGTCTTTGCCGAGCAGCGGCAAGACGTGGTGGATGCCGTGATCCTGGGCCCAGGGCAAGGGGGCACGGGCAACGCCGGTTCTGCGCGGGTGTGGGGCCTGTCGGCCAGCGGTGCGCTGCCCCTGGAAGGGCTGGCTGCAGGCCTGAGGCTCAGCGCCAACGGGCTGTGGCAGGACGCCCGCTACACCGACCCCGCCACCGCCCAGCGGCGCTTGCTGAACGACTTCGAGCCCCAGCGCTACAAGGTCGAACTGCGGCAGGACTTGCGTGCCCAGAAACGGGCCTGGGGGCTGACGCTGGACGGCAGCCTTCAGCTCACTAGCTACTTCTCCAACCAGGCATCCCGGCGTGACATCGAAAGCCGCTGGGGCGCCTTCGTGGAGAGCAGCGAGTTCACCGGCCTGAAGGCCCGGCTGGCGGTCTTGAACCTCGGCGGCTACGACGTCGTGCGTGAAAACCGCTTCTTCACGCCCGACCGCACCGGTGCGCCCGCAGGCCGGCAGGCGCTGGTGTTTCCTTACGACCAGACGGTGCAGTTCAGCGTGGCCGGCACTTTCTGATTGCCACCCGCGCACCCGGCATCTGCCGCAACCACCTTTCTATCCACAACGTTTGATGGGCTCTTGCCATGACTCAGCCACCGTTCATCCTCAGCGCCCTCGTCCTATGCTTCACCTGGGCCCCTTGCAGCGTGCCGGCGCAGGTGATCGGCAACCCTTCGCTTCAGGTCCCAAGCCCAGCAGCGGCTGCGCCCGAAGGCTGGCGGGCTGATGGCCGGGCTGAGCGCATGGCGCCGGACCCGGCGGTGCTTGTCGAGGGGCGGCCGGCGTGGCGAGTCGACTACCTCGTTCCCGCACCCTACGCTGGCTTGGTGCAGCGCCTGGACGCTGCCGCCCTGCGTGGCCAGCGCCTGTTGCTGGAAGGCTGGGTCGCCAAGGACCAGGAGGCGGCTGCCGCAGGCCTCTGGGTGCGGGCCTTCGATGCGCAGCGGCAGAGCATGGCCTACGCCAACACCTACGAACAAACCTTGCCTGCGGACCGACAGCTGCGCAAGCAAAGGCTGGAATTCGCCGTGCCCGCCGAAGCTGCCTTCGTGCTGGTGGGTGCTTCGATCTACGGCGCCAGCGGCAGTGCCTGGTTCGGGGGCATGGCTGCACGCCTCGTGCCCGCAGAGACGGCCGTGGGCAGGGACGCAGCCGCGAAGCCGCCGCCGGCGGTGAGCTTGACACCCGTCACGAGCGCGGCATCTGGGGTGGCCAGATAGGCCACACGTGGTTGAGCGTGCCACTGCCGCCGGCGATAGCAGGGCAGGGGTGCCGGTTCACACCAGGCCCGGCCAGCGGCTAGCGCCGGCCCGTTGGTGCGCCGCTTGCAGCGCCAGCAAGGTGGCGCCGGGCAAAGGGCCGCGGCCTATGGCGGCAATGCCCTCACCCAGGCGCGCCAGGCTGCGGGTGCCGATGAGCACGCTGCTCACGCCAGGCGTGTACGCAGCCCAGCGCAGTGCCAGCTCGGGCCAGGGCAGGCCCAGCTCGGGCAGGTTCAGCTGATGCCAGCGGTCCCAGTACTGGCCCTCGCAGAAACCTGCGGGCCGCCACGGCTGCGCCCAGGCCAGCCCGGCCAGCGTGCGCTTGGCCAGCACGCCCTTGCCCGTGGCGGCGATTTGCGCGCCGCTGGCCGGGTCTGCCAGGCTCAGGCTGCATTGCACGCTGCCGAAGCGTGCGTCTTGCAGTGCGTGTGCCAGCTCGGCGTTTTCGCCCGAGTACGCAGCCACGCGCAGCTTGCCGGCCTGCACACAGGCGGCCAGGGCTTCGATCACCTCGCCGCGCTGCAGCACTTGCAGGGGGCAGGAATGCAGGTGGCCGATGTCGATGCAGTCGGTGCGCATCAGGCGCAGCGCCCGCTCCACGCCCTGGGTGATGCAGGGGTAGGTCCAGTCGGGAACCCCTTCCACGCCATAACCCAGCTTGGTGGAGAGAACAAACTCGGCGCGGCGCGGGTGCAGGTGCCGGCCGATGCGCTCTTCGCTGCGCCCGTAACCGCGCGCGGTGTCGATGAGCGTGACGCCGAGGTCGAGCACGCCGTTCAGCAGGCGGCCGACTTCGGCCTCGTCGTCGATGCCGTCGAAGTGCATCGCGCCGAAGCCGACACGGGTGACCAGCAGGCCGGTGTGGCCGAAGGGGGCAGGGGTCATGAGCGCAGCCGCAGTTTAAGCCGCACGCAGCAGGCCCCGGGGTCTTGACACTAGACCGACCGGTCTACAGAATTTGCGCATGCCCCATGAACCGGCCCCCACCCGCGAACGCCTGGTCGCGGCCATGACCGACGCCCTGCAGCGCCGCGGCCTGCACGGCGTGGGCCTGGCAGAGCTGCTGCAGGCGGCGCAGGCCCCCAAGGGCGTGCTCTACCACCACTTCCCGGGGGGCAAGACCGAACTCGCGGTGGCGGCCATCGACGCGGTCGTGTCCCACATCGACGCCAGCCTGCAGCGGCTGCAGCAGCGCCCGGGTTCGGCCCTCGATGCCCTGCGGCAGTGGCTCACGCAGGCCGGCCAGTACCTGCAGCGCAGCGGCTTCGAGCGCGGCTGCCCGCTGGCCACCGTGGCGCTGGAATCCACGCCGCAAGACGAGGCCATCCGTGCCGCGGTGGCCCGAGGTTTTGCCTTGCTGCGCGAGCGCCTGGCACAGGTGCTGGTGCAGGCCGGTGTCAACGCGGCCCGGGCGCCGGGGCTGGCGGCGCTGGTGGTCTCTGCCTACGAAGGCGCGCTGATGCAGGCCCGCGTGGCCGGCGACACCCAGGCGCTGCGCGCCACCGTCGAAACGCTGTTGTCCGTGGTGGCCCAGCACATCGAAAGCTCGAAACCATGACATCTTCGAAACACGAACTCTCAGCCGAACTCTCACCCGCACCCCCACCCGAAGGCCAGACCGAAACCCTGGTCGCTGCCGACGGCTACCGCCTCACGGCCTTGCGTTACCGCGCGGTGGGCCGGCCGCAGGGGCGCGTCGTGGTGGCGGGGGCCACGGGCGTGCCGCAGCGCTTCTACCGCCGCTTCGCCCAGCACGCGGCGGCGCAGGGTTTCGAAACGCTGACGCTCGATTACCGCGGCATCGGCCTCTCACGGCCCGCCGAGCTGCGTGGTTTCGAGATGGACTACCGCGACTGGGCCCGCCTCGACCTCGCGGCCGCCGTGGACGCCTGCGCCGAAGACGGCGTGCCGCTCTTCATGGTGGGCCATTCCTATGGCGGCCATGCCTTCGGGCTGCTGCCCAACCATGCCCGCGTGGCCGGCCTCTACACCTTTGCCACTGGCGCCGGCTGGCACGGCTGGATGCCGCCGCTGGAACGCCTGCGAGTGCTGCTGATGTGGCGCGTGCTGGGCCCGGTGCTCACGCGCTGGAAGGGCTACCTGCCCTGGAGCCTGCTGGGCATGGGCGAAGACCTGCCGCTGGGCGTCTACCGGCAATGGCGCCACTGGTGCCAGTTTCCGCGCTACTTCTTCGACGACCCCGAATTCGCCGCCGAAGTGCAGGCCCAGTTCGCGGCGGTGCGCACGCCCATCGTCGCGGCCAATGCGCTGGACGACCACTGGGCACCGCCCGCCTCGCGTGACGCCTTCATGGCCGGCTACCGCCAGGCCGGCTGGCGCGCGCTGGACATCGCCCCGGTGGCACCGCTAGGCCCCATCGGCCACATGGGCTACTTCCGCCCTGCCGCGCAGGCGCTGTGGGCGCCCGTGCTGGCCTGGTTCAGCAGCCTGCCCGCGTGCTGCTGGCCGCGCGGCCCGAGCTGGTCACGCCGGTGCTGCAGGTGGTGCAGCGTTTAGTCACGCGGCATCT
>JBHYDA010000046.1:0-10125 GCA_051861265.1 Rubrivivax sp. | reverse complement strand
GCAGGGCACCAACTTGTCCCTCAGACGCTCGAAAGAGCCATCCAGTTCGTCACTCGTGAAAGATCCAGGCTAGGGCTTTCGTGGGGCTACTCACTGTCATGGCGAGCCGATCTCGATATGGGCTCTTACCTCCAGGCCCACGAGCGTCTGGGATCGCACGGAAGACGCCGGGTCCAGCACGACCGTGGCCTTGACAACGCGTGCGTCGAGGTTGGCAGCTGGGCTGGTGTCGATGCGCTGCTGGCGACCGACGTTGAGCCCCAAGTGGCTGATCTGCCCCACCAGTTCCTCGCGCAGGGCAGGCGAGCGCAACCGGACCCGCTGGCCGGCTCGCACGCGGGTGACGTCGCTCTGGTAGAGCTCCAGTTCTGCGGTCATGGACCGCGTGTCACCGAAGTCGAGCACGCCGGCGCTACCCGGCCGTTCGCCAGGGCGCGTGTGGGTAGCGACGATCGTACCGTCTGTTGGCGCCACGAGCATGGCTCGCGACAGGTCCTGCGCCGCGCGGTCGCGCTCTGCGATCGCGACGGCCACGGCTTGGCGGGCCGCCTGCAGATCGGGTTGAACGGCGCCGTCGCCCGCATGTCGAGCCACCACGGCGCGGGCGCGTCGCAGCTCTTCTGCAGCCTCATCGCGCAAGGCGCGCCGCTGGTCGGCCGCTGCCGGCGAGACGAAGCCCTGTACCACCAAGGCAGCCCAGCGCTGGTACTCGGTCTCAGCCGCTCGCGCCGCTACTTCAGCGCGGGCCAGGGCCGCGCTGCTCTCGGCTTGGTTCGAGGTCACGTTCCGCTCTGCCTGCGTGAGCGCAGCCTGGCGACTGGCCAGTTGCGCGTCGGCTACTCGCCAAGCCGCCTGCAGAGCAGCTGCGTTGTCGAACACCACCAAAGTCGCACCGGTCTGCACGCGTTGCCCCTCTGTCACCAGCACCTCGGCAACCCGGGCATCGGCAGCGCCGAAAGGTGCCGCCAGCGAGCGCAGTTCGCCCAGAGGTGCCAGTCGGCCCAAGGCCACCACCACGGGCGGTGGCGGCGGTGCCGGTGCCGAGTCTTTGTCGCGCTTCCCGACGCCAACAGAGGTGACGAGCAGGCCGGCAATGCCAAGCGCCCCCGCGAGTGCGAGCGCCACCGCGGTGCGACGCCTGATTTCAGTGCGAGAGGGCGGGGGGCCTGGCTGAGCGCCGACCTGGAGACGGCCGACGATGGGCAAAGGCAGTACCGCGGCGGATGAGGGTTCTTGCTTCACAGCGCCAGCCTGTATTTGTCCGAGTGAACAAATTGTACAGTCGGACAAAACTACTGCAAGGAGCGCATCGCAGCCGCCAGGCTGCCGGACCCACACTGCTACGGCAGAGCGAGAGTCAACTCTCCAAACCGAGGAGGCAGGGGATGTTGGGTATCAGCGCAGGACGTCGCAAGCGACAGAGCCTGTCGACTTCAGGCTGGCGTTGCGGGCAGCGAGAGCGACCCGAGTGAGGGCGTCAGCGAGGGTGCCGCTGAGCCAGATCCTGGTGTTGCTCGGAGCAGCGCATCGGCTCCTCACTGCTGCGGTCAGGCACTCCGAGCTCTGGGTGACAGCCGTCACCGCACGCGCTGGGCTTCACCCTTGGTCAGTACCGTCGTGGCTGCCTGCGGCTTCTGTCGGTGATGCCGTGTTCTCAAGCAACTCACGCAGTGCTGAGCTCAAGTGGTCAAAAACTCGCCGGATGCGGGGGCTGCGACGCAAGTCATCGTGGGCGCACAGCCAAACACCCATGGGTTGGTTGAGCAACTCCGGGAGAACGCGCCGCAGGTGCGGCCGACGGCGCGCAAACATCTCCAGCATCGCACCGACACCGACGTCCGACTCCATGGCCATCAGTTGCCCGACTGACGAATTGGTACGGTAAGCAAAGTCCTGCCTCTGTAGAGGATGGCCGGTATTGGCCGCAATCTCCAGCGTTCGCTGAAGTTCGATGTCGCCAACGAAACGCCCTCTCAGGTCCGATGGCATGAAACCTTGCGGGAGGGTTGCGACCAAGCGCTCGGAGCCGTAGAGGCCCAACTCGGTGTGTCCAACCAACAAGGCAATCACGTCGTCTTGCTCAGGGCGGAAGAAGCGCACGGCGATGTCCGCATCGCGGCGCACCAGGTTCTCCACCTCGTCAGTCGCATGGACCTCGATCTGCAGCAGCGCTTCTTCGCGCAGCAAAGGTGCCAGCAGGCTGGGCAACTCCAGCGCGCCGAACATCTCGCTGGAGGTGATCCGCACCGTTCCAGCGACCACTTCGCTCGTCCCTGAGAGGGCCTGCTCGAAGCTGCCGATGCCATCTCGCAGCGGCTGCAAGCGCGACATCAGGAACTCGGCACGCTGCGTCGGCTTCATTTGTCCCGGCAGACGGTCGAACAAGGTCTCGCCGACCAGAGCTTCAAGCTCGCGGATGTGGCGGCCAAGAGTTGGCTGGGTGAGATGCAAGGCTTCTGCTGCGGCCGTGAGCGTCCCCAGTTCGTGGACAGCCATGAAAGACCGCAGCAGGTTCCAGTCGTCAAGCCGAACTTCTGGCATCGCGGGGCTGCGTGTGCTCATGGCGCCCGGGCCCCATGCACGAAAGCATGCCAAGCATGCATGGGTAGGCCTTCGCAGCGGGGTATGGATTTCTGAAACTGCCCGACGCTGATCGAAGGGCTCGAGGCCCATAGGTTTTGCGACATCAACTCCATTCTGATCGAACTCCCATAGGACACTGCATGTCATCAAGATACCCAACCGCCCTGGCGCTGTCGCTGTTGTGCGCAGCGCTGACGCCCGCTGAGGCGCAAGACGGCCCTCGTAACCTGCTGGCCCTGGGCGCTATCTCTGTACCTGACTACGAGGGCTCTGCAGACAAGACCGCTGCGCCGCTGCTGCTGGGCCGCTTGGATTTCGGCACCTACGGAAGCCTGCGTCTGGCTGGTGCAGGCCTGCAATACAACCTGCTTGGGCCGAAGAGCGAATGGGCTTTCGGCCCGGTACTGTCCTTCCGGGCCGCTCGCGATGCCGACGTCGACGACGAGGTGGTGAAGCGCTTGCGCGAAGTTGACGCCGCCACAGAGTTCGGCTTCTTCGTCGAGTACAGCCTGGCCGATACCTTCTCCAAAGGAGACCGGCTGGCTTTCGGGCTGGAGGCCAAGGGCGGCAAGGGCAGTCAGTTCTCGCTGGGTCTGAGCTACCAGGTCGCAAAGCTTGCCGGGCTGCAGTTCGGCTTTGATGCGCGTGCCGTTTTCGCCAACGACCGCTATATGGACACCTACTTCTCCGTGGATGGCGACAACAGCGTGCGCAGCGGTCTGCCCGGATACACCGCCACCAGCGGCTTGAAGAGCGTCAGCCTGGGCCTCAATGCCTCCTACGACCTGAGCACGGAATGGACGGTGATCGGCCGCGTCGGCGTTTCCCGCCTGATGGGCGATGCGCGTGACAGCCCCATCGTGCAACTGCGTGGTGATGCCAACGCCGTTTCGGCCGGGCTCGCGGTGGGCTATCGGTTCTGAGCCACACGGATCAGACCCACAAATCAGAAGGAAGCATCGAACATGAGCATTCGAGACTCTGGCGCCCGCGCTGCCGAGCCCGGCGTGTGGCGGCGCCGAGCGCTGCTCGGCGGCGGTGTGCTGGTAGCCAGCGCAAGTGCCATCGGGGCCTGGCGGGCCGTCAGCACCGGCATGGTGTTGCAAGGCGATGAGGCATTCCGCGCGTGGGATACCTGGGCAACCCTGCCTGCAGGGGAACCCTTGTCTCTGGTGGCTGCTGCCGTTCTCGCCTCCAGCCCGCACAACACCCAGCCTTGGGTGTTTCGCGTCGCCCGCGACAGGATCGAGGTCTTGGCCGATGGTTCGCGGGCCCTCGGCGCGATGGATCCATTTGCGCGCGAGATGTGGCATGGCCTGGGTGCCGCCATCGCCAACATCGAAGTCGCCGCACCAGCACGTGCCTTCGTTGCCCAGACGGTACTGCGACCGCCCGGCAGTGAGGACCGTGTGGCTGCGCGTATCCAGTTGCGTCCTGGGCCAGTCGCACTGACGCCGTTGGCATCCGCCATCGACAAGCGCAGCACCAACCGTGCGGCCTATGCGCCTGCTCGGCCCGTCAGTCATGCCGTACAGGCGAGCCTGAGTGCAGCTGACGACAATGACACGCGTATCGTTTGGCTGGACGCCGCCAAGCCAGCCGGACAGCGTTTTGCCGAGGCGACTATCTCTGCCACGGAGCAGATCATCGCAGACGCGGAGATGTCGGAGGCTGGCCATCACTGGTTCCGAGCCAACCCCAGGCAAGTTGCGATCCATCGCGATGGTGTCTCCACGCCAACCGCCGGTATACCCCCTTGGGTGGCAACGTTGTCGCCGTTGGTGCCGCCCGTGGACAGCAAAACGGCAGGAGAGTATTGGCTCCGCTCCACCCGCATGCATCTGGCCAGCGCACCGCTGTACGGGCTTGTCGTTGTCCGCGACCTTTATGACAGGCGCACTCAGTTGCTTGCAGGAGCGCGCTGGCAACGCACGCATCTGGCACTCACTGCAGAAGGCCTTGCGGCGCATCCGATGAACCAGCTGGTGGAGGTCGTCGATCGGGACAAGCAGCTGAATCGGCCATCGCCGACAGCGACGCTGTTGGCAGAGCTGTCCGGTGATGCGTTGTGGAGACCCACGTTTGCTTTCCGCACCGGATACGCCACGCGGATCGTGCCACGGTCGGCTCGCCGTTCGCTGGTCGCTGTTGTGGCACCCGGACGCGCTGGCTGAAGGGCTCAGCAACGCTGCGCAGGCCCGCGTGGGCCTGCGCACTCACTCAACCCCCATGAAATGGCACACCGCGCACAGCCTGGACGTAGGCTGAAGCGACGAGGACGCACCAAGCTAGCGCGAACAGATTCACTACGCGCAGTGCCGCGCGTTCTCTGATCGTGGCGGCAAAGCGCATAAGAGCGAGAGCGCCGAGCGGCAGCGCTTGCTGGGCATGCATGCCAAAGAAGTGGGCGACACGGTAGTCGCCACCCACCAGCGACCAGCCAAGCAGCGGGACGGTGGAAGCTTCCGAGCCGACGCCGACGAAATGTCCTGGCTGGGTGCTCATCGCTGCTCCACTGAAGATGCCCAGCACGACAGTCAAGGCAAACCCGAGCACTGTGGCGTGCCGCATGACCGGATGAATCTGCGCATCACCGTGCCGAGCTACCAGCCAGGCGACGCTTCCGCTGGTAGCGGTCAACACCACAGCGCCGGCCCCCATCAGCGAGTACATCAGCGCGTGGAAGCCGTCGCTCGTGTTGAAGTGCGAGGCTTCACCGAGGGCGGCTTTCCAGGTGATGTAGCCAAGCTCGAACACCGACATCAGTACAACCAGCACGAGCACGATCCAAGCGCCGCGGCTTCGCTGCGCCTGTGGTGTGGTGCAGGTCAGCGCCCATGCGGTACTCAGCGCGAACAAGCCCAGCGATGCCAGGAACTTGAGCGGCTTCATCCAGACCAGCGTCCCATCAGCCAGAGTCCTCGCGTCAAGTGCGAGGGCGATCAGCACCGGCGGTATCAACAACCACAAACCCAGGCCGAAAGCCGCCAGCAACCCTCGCGGCTCAGCTTTGTTCGCATGAATCACAGCGTCCACAAATGACGGTGGCATCCCCGGATGTACCGCCGTGCCGTGCGGGGTACTCATGCTCGACCGGCCGTGCTACGCCGCGCCGTCCACAACAACCAGGCC
Source organism: Rubrivivax sp. (assembly GCA_051861265.1). Lineage (GTDB taxonomy): Bacteria > Pseudomonadota > Gammaproteobacteria > Burkholderiales > Burkholderiaceae_C > Rubrivivax. Next base: position 4,410 of record JBHYDA010000046.1, on the reverse strand, counting down.
CCGGTCACCCACATCCAAAGCGACAACATGGTGACGGACGCGGCGATGGGCAGTTGGATCGGTATGCCCACTGACGGGACGAACACCCCGAGCAGCGCGATGGCAGCCACTACCCCCAAGCAGGTCAACCAGGTGGGCGTCGAGCGCGCCCAACCCGCACCCACCGCCAGCAGCAGCAATGCTGCGCCTGCGAACACCGAAACGCCCAGCAACTCGCCAATGCCACCGCCATAGCTGTTCAGGGCATTGAAGAGCAGCTCTATGTCAGCGCGTTCGGCAGCAGAGGCTGTGGTGTGGACCGTTGACAACTCCGGCATCACCGTCAGCCAGCGCAAGATGCCGATGCAGCGCGCCAAGACGGACAAGGCCGCAAAGGCCACGACGAGCCCGACCAAGGCGCGGCTGAAGCCGTAAAGCAAGCGGTGGGCGGCCAGGCCCAGGGCCGGCAGGAACAGCATCGAATAGAGCAGGTAAACCCCGTACCCCACGGCCACTGCTTGTGGAGCCTGGCCAATGGCTGCTAGCTGGTCAGCCGCCGGATTGCTCAGCGAACCCGGCCATCCAATGGACGGCCCAAGCAGCGGAAAAGGTGCCAGCGACAGGCAGCCCGTGACGATCAAGACGATGGCGGTAGTTCTGTTTGAGCTCGCCTGTGCTGCGTGCAGATGTCCGCGAACCCCGACCCCGCGCGTCTGGGTCATGGCGGTCGGATCGGTGAGAGGGGATGGGACGGTGGCTATGCCGTCGGCATTGGTGGAATCGGGAAGGGTCGTGAGTGACAAAGCAGGCTCCAAGCGCTGGAATGCAAGGTTCCGCGAGCTGTGCGCGGTACGGCAACGCGCCCAACGTCGCCTGTTTCACCGGCGGTTGGGCGGAACCAGCATTCTGGAAATCTCGCTCGCGCCGCGCTACGAACAGAGCCCTCTGCACCGCATGCATAAATGCATGCCTGACTTCGCTGGCTGCCTCTTCCGACGTACTGCCGAGGCTGAGCCATTGGTATGCAGTTGTGCATGCCGGCCATGAACGGGACGCGGTTGATAGAGCCATGGCGGTTCAGAAGAATGGCTCTATCCCTCGCACTCTGGCTCACGAAAAATGCGGTTCTTCCTTCGCCTCGGATCGTTTGGCCCACCGGCCACCAAAGCTGTCGCCGTCGTCTTGTGTTGCATGTTGCTGCAAGCCTGCAGCACCATCCGGCTTGCGTACAGTCAAGCTCCGATGCTCGCTCAGTGGCGCATCGACAGCTATCTCGATCTGTCCAGCGAGCAGGCAGCACGGATCCGTGGAGACTTCGAAGATCTCCAGCGCTGGCATCAGCAGGTGCAACTGCCGCGCCAGCTTTCTCGGCTGCGCGAAGTAGGGCACCAGTTGTCTGGTGACCTCAGTACATCAGAGGCCTGTGCGACCTATGAGGCTTTCAGCGCAGATGCGCGTGATTTGCTTGCTCGTGCGGAGCCGACTCTGGTGTGGCTGGCCATGAACCTGAGTGCCCAACAGATCGATCACCTACAGAGCCATCTCGCCGAGCAGCGTGCAGAGGCCGCACTTGAAGGTGGCGGCCGGCCGGACGCAGCCAAGCGTGAAGATCGATTCAGCGAATGGCTGTCGCGCAGCCAGTGGCTCTACGGTCGACTTGATACCTCGCAAAGAGCGGCTCTCGCGGCTGCTGTCAACGAAGGGTCGACTGACCCTGCAGGAGAGATGGCGTGGCGTCTCGAGCGAGATCGGGACGTGGTGAACAGCCTACGCGCCATGCAGTTGCAAAGGCTGTCTGTATCGCAGGTGAGCGTGGAGCTGCGGGCGCTGATTGCTCGCGTGCAGAGTCCCGTTGATCCGACGCACCGAGCACTGGTCTCGCGGCTTCGAACGGACGGCTGCAGGATCTTTGCGCGCCTGCACAACACCACTTCAGTGACGCAGCGCGTGGCAGCAGCCCGGACTCTCGCGGATTACGAGTCCGACTTTCGACCCATGGTCATCGCGGCGCAGGCTGTTCCTGCAAGATGACAGCCGACACTTGGTTTGGTTGGGCCAACCAGCTTGCGGCGCCCGGCTGGGTATGCCTTACGGTGGGTCTACTGGCAAGCGGCTTCGCTGGGGGGCGACCAGCAGTTGCAAGGCTTGCACGTGGCAGCCTGTGGATTGGCGGCCGCTTTCTGCCGGTGTTGCTTTCGCTGGGGTATGCCGCGACCATTTGGCACTCTTTCGGCGCTGCGCAAGGCAGCTTCAACAGTCTTCGAGAAGTGGAGCGCCTTTTCGAGACCCGAGAAATGGTGCTGGCGGGGTGGCTGCACTTCCTCGCGTTTGATCTTTGGGTCGGCCGCTGGCAGGTCGACCGGATGCAGGCGGCCTTACGAGGCTCGATAAGCAGCGGTCAGGCGTGGGCGTGGCGGCTCAGTGTCGCGCCTTGCTTGCTAGGCACATTTTTATTTGGTCCGATCGGACTGCTCGCATTTGTTGCTTTGGTCGCACTTTGGAAACCGGTCAGGCGACTCGAAGAACGGAAATGATCAGCCCGCAGCCTCAAGTGTCAAATGGCCCGGTGCTGCACCCCAGCAAGGGAGACTAAGGGTCGGCTCGAGACTGGTTGCTGACGTTCGGATTGCAGCGCCGAATGTCAGCGCCGGCCGAAAACGGACTTTCGAAGGGCGCAGCGCCCGAGTGACCGCTTGGGGCAGGAGCTGCCCTTCATCCGCAGTTTTGCGGATAAGCGCTAGAGGCTTCCAAGCGGCTGCCACCAACGACCGCTTTGGCTGGCAGCGACCTGCCGCCTCCGACCGAGGCTGTGTGAAAACCCCCTCGCAGACTCGGCGCGTGGTGTCTAGAGTTCATAGCCATATCGAGCGCAGGAGCCGGTATGCCGCGATACGTCGAGAGCCAGGACCGACAGCAGGTCACGCTGCTGCCCGAGTGTCTGGATGACTTCATAGCTGAGGACAACCCGGTTCGCATCGTTGATGCGTTCGTCAACGAGTTGGACCTCGGCGGCCTTGGGTTCGCCGGGATGATGCCGGCCTCGACAGGCCGCCCCAGCTACCACCCTGGCGTGCTGCTGAAGACGCGCTGAGCCCTTTTGCGCCCGCAGCCATGCGGTGCATCCCGAGAATCCGACGATGAACCTTTGGACTTACCGCCACCGCTTTGCGGTGGGCGAATACGTATTCAACGTGGCCGTGAAGACCGGCGCGGGACGCATGGAGAGCAAGCTGCGGCTCGGGGATCGGGCCGTGGCACACGACCTCACCCTCGTGAAAACGGCGGCCGACCTGCGCAACCACCAACTGGTGCACACCCTGCCCGATGGGCGTCGCGTGGAGGTAGAAGCCGGCCCGGTGGGCTCTTGGCGCGTGGGCATCGCGGTTCGGGTGGACGGCGTGCTGGTGCACGAAAGTCACCCGGGTCAGCCTTTGCGCTACCCCGATTGGATGCGGCGCCAAATGGAAAAGGCTCATGGCGCCACGCCCGAGGAGGCTGCGCTGCACGCCGTGCGTGCGGCCCAGCAATCGGCGCAGTGGGAGCGCAACAAGTGGTCGCTGTTCGCCGACATCGGTTTGGGCCTGCTGTTTTTCGTCGTGGCCAAGTTCACCGACCTGACCACGGCGGCCCTGATCGGCGCGGCGGCGGGCTTGAGTCTGGTGCTGGTGCAGCGCTACGTGAAGGTGGACCTGCTGGGTGGCTTGGCGATGTTCGGCGTGGCGATGTTGCTCGTTTCCGCCGGGTTCTCGCTGGTCTTCCAAGACGACTGGGCCGTGAAGATGAAGAGCACGATCTTGGGCCTGCTGACAGCCGCGCTGTTCCTCAGCGACGGCGCTTTGAACCGGGGGCGCTACTTTGGTCAGCGCATGGCCCGCTACCTGATGCAGCCCGTGGACTTCCCCAGGCTCAGCCTGGGCATGGGCGGCTTGGGACTGGTGATGGCCAGCCTGAACTACGGCGTCGCCGCCTGGTTCAGCACCGACGTGTGGCTGACCTACTCGACCTTCGGCGACACCGTGCTGGTGATGGTGCTGTTCTTTGCCGTGCTGCGCTTCGCCAAGCCGCGGGCCTGACGAAGCGCTGCACCCGCGCGCAGCCTCACTCGTCGAGCAGGCTGCGCAGCATCCACGCGGTTTTCTCGTGGATGTCCATGCGCTGGGTGAGCAGGTCGCAGGTGGGTTGGTCGTTGGCCTCGTTGGCCACCGGGAACGCGGCGCGCGCGGTGCGGGCCACGGCCTCGTGCCCTTTGACCAATAGCGCCACCATCTCCATCGCCTTGGGCGGCTTGGCCGGCGCGTCGGCCAAACTGCTGAGCGCGGCGAACTGCGCGTAGCTGCCGGGGGCCGGTTGGCCCCGGGTGCAGCTCAACGCCGCCGGCCAGGTCGAGCTCAAGCTCAAGACGCCGTGGCGCGACGGCACGACGCATCTGGT
>JBHYDA010000045.1:0-11363 GCA_051861265.1 Rubrivivax sp. | reverse complement strand
ACCCGCTTGAGCAGCCGGGCCCAGCTGATGCGGCCCGACCGGAATTGGATGGGCTCGGCCTCGCATGCGGTGGCGACAACGGCTTCCCTGGCCTCTTGCGGCTGCGCTGACCCCTGAGGTACCACCAGCGCCCGCAGCTTGGCGTTGGGTGCCAGCACCCCATGGAAGCGGATCAGGTGCAACCTTGGCCGCGGAACCAGTGCCGCCAGCCGCTGCATGAACTCCAGCGGGCTCATCACCAGATGCGTCGTGCCGTCGCGCCACGGCGTCTTGAGCTTGAGCTCGACCTGGCCGGCGGCGTTGAGCTGCACCCGTTCGTCCGACAGCGAGGGGCGGGTGACGTAGCGGCACAACTGCTCCAGCCGCTTGCGGTCGTGGGCTTGCACCCGCACCGCGGCATGCAGGCTGAACCCGTCGATGTCGGCGCACAGCGGCTGGCGGGCCCGGTCCTCCCGCGGCATCGCGCCTCGCAGCGTCAGCACCTTCTGCCCGGCGCGTGGCCCGAAAGCGATACGGTAGGCGACGGCCGCGGCCTGCAGCGGCCGCAGCGTGCGCGCCTCCTCGCCGTCGGCATCCGGCTCGGCCAGGTAGGTCTGGCCCATGTCCGCGACCAGCACGCCCCGGCGCGTGAGCATCTTCATGAGCCGGGCAATGATGGTGTGCAGCAGTGCATCGAGCTCGTCGTCGGTCGGCGCGCCCGCCTCGATGAAACCGGGCACGCCATCAGCGTCGCAGCGGTACACCCCGTCCAGGACCAGGCAGTGCAGGTGGATGTTGAGGTTGGCAGCGGATCCGAAGCGCTGGATCAGCGTGACGGCGCCGCCCTGGCCTTCATCGGCCTTGAGTCCGGCAGCGTCCAACAGATGCCGCGTGACTAAACGCTGCACCACCTGCAGCACCGGCGTGACCAGCTCGGGCCGCGCGGCCAGCAGCACGCGTACTCGGCGCCATGTCTCGCGTGGCGCCGCAGCTCAACATCTTCGCGATCGGCTTCCCGGTCACGCTGGGCGTGGGCCTGGTGGGCCTGCTGCTCACCCTGCCGGCACTGGACGGGCCGTTCATGATGACGCTGGAGCGGTTGCTCGGGCAGTTCCGCTGAGGACCGGCTGTAGGCCCATGGCGGCCGCCTTATCCCACCCCCCCGCTTGAGGCTGAGCCTGTCGAACCGCTCCCCTCCTTTCGGGCTGAGCCTGTCGAAGCCCTCCCCTCCGTTCGGGCTGAGCTTGTCGAAGCCCTGTCCTCAGCCTCGCGCGTCGCGACAGGCGGTACACGCTGCGGGCGCTAGCCCGAGTGCTTCACCAGCAACCAGCGAATGGTGGTTTGCAAGCATCACGCGCACACGACGCGGGTTGCGCAGGATCGCCGCGCCGATCTTCAGCAGTACAGGCCGTCACACAGCGCCTCGGGCTTGCCCTTGAGGTTGGTGACGACGAAGCGTGGGTTGCTGCCTTGCTCACCGTACTCCAGCCGCGTGATCGAGCGCCGCTCGCGGGGCCCGCTCTTGGCTGCGTAGCTGAACTCGCCAATCAGCCGCTGCTTGGTGCCGCTGGCCCGGTGGGCGTCGGCCAGAGCGGCCTCAGCCGCTTCCACCGCCGCCTGCAGCCTGGCGGTGCGCGCCAGTCCGATGACGTAGCCCAGGTCCGCGCGCTCGCACCACTACAGCAGCCTTCGACGGCAGAACCCTCAGTCCGCTCTCACGATGACCCGCGTGTCAGGCCGCGCCCGGCGCAGCCGCGTGACGAGCAGCTTGATCACCGCCGCCGCGTGCCGTGCGCCGTCGAACTTGCTGGGCCGCAGAACATGTATAGCGGCAGGTAGCAGTGGTGGACGTAGTAGGCCTGGAAGGCGCCCAGTTCCTGTGCCCCGTGTAGCGGCACGTCCGAGGCGTCGATGTCCAGCACCAGCTCGGCAGGAGGTTTGCCGTGACTGGCGATGAACTGCGCGGCCAGCACCTCCTGCAGCGCCCAGGCCTGCGCGCGCGTGGCCCGGTTCTCCAGCCGGCTGCAGGTCGGCGCCGAGGCCAGCGCCTCAGCACGCCGGACAGCCGTCTGCATCAGCACGTCGCCTCGTAGCGCCTTGTGGTCGTTCAAGTCCTCGTAGCCGCAGCAGAAGCCGCAAAAGCGCTGAGCCAGCAGATCACGCAACGGGTGCGTGATGCGCTCCGGGTCGCGCGGATCGGGGATCGCTGCCGCCGCCGCGCGGCTCAGCCCAAGTTGCTGGTCGACCTGGCGCAACAACAACAGCCCGCCGTCGCTGCTGGGATCCCCGCCTCTGGAATCGGCCTCAATGACGCGGCGGCCGAAGCGCCCGAAGTCGATCCTGGCATCCGTACACTTTGGCGTCGGCAGGCCTCGGTTGGCATGCGGGGTGACATTCCTATGGCAACGCGCCACGGCACGAGGCTGCCGACCTGACCAGTGATGAAGTTTCCGGGTTAGGGCGGGGGCAACGTTGAAGCGGCTGAATGCACATCAGGCGGCGGCACCCGGCGGTGCACCAGCGCGAACATCTGAGGGGTGAAGGCGAAGGCCAGCACGGTCGACAAGGCCACCCCACCCGCGACGGCCATGGCGAAGGGCGGCCAGAACCCGCCGCCCGCCAGGATCAGCGGCAGGAAGCCCCCCACCGTGGTCAGCGTGGTCGACAGGATGTGGCGGGTGGACCCCATCACCACCTCGGTCATCGCTGCGCAGTCGCCAGCGGCGGCTCGCGGGTCTTGCTGCAGAGCCGAAAGGACGATGATCGCCGCGTTCACCGACACGCCGATCGAGCCGATCACACCGATCACTGCAGTGATCCCGAACGGATAGTCGAAGATCGCCAGTGCGAGGATCGACAAGCCGGCCGACAGACCCGCCACCGCAAAGGTGATCGCTGAGAGCCGGAACGAGTCGAACGAGAGCACCACGGTGGCCACCGACAGGGTGACGATCAGTCCGATCGAAGCCATCAGGTTGTCCACGGTCTGCGAACGTTCGTCGGCATCGCCCCCGATCTGCAACGTCACGCCGGGGGGCAGGACGAATCCTGCCTGGGCCAGCGCGGCCTCGGCCTGGGCCTGGGCCGCCTGGGGCAGCACCTCGGGCGCCACGAAAGCCTGCACGGTGTTCACCCGGTCACCGTTCTGGCGGCTGATCGCGGTTTCCGAAGGCACCAGCGTCAGCGTGGCGAGGGCCGACAGCGGCACTTGCGGCACCGCGCCCTGGGTGTTCGCGCGGGCCGCGGCCCCGGCGGGCAGGATGGGCAGCGTGGCCATCCGCGACAGGTCGCTCCGGATGTCCTCGCCCAGCCGGACGCGCACTGGCAACTCTTCGGTCCCCTCCAGCAGTGCGCCCCCAGTGACGCCCTCCAGTGCGCCTTGCAGCTGCGCCGAGACATCGCCCAGGCTCAGGCCCAGCAGTCGTGCCGCGGCTTCGTCCACGTCGACCCGCACCTCGGGCGCAGCGCCTTCCATCTGGGTGCGCACCTGTGTCAGCGCCGGCACCGCAAGCAGAATGCTGCGAATGTCGTCACCGGCGCGGCGCAGTGCCACAACATCCTGCCCGACCAGGCGCAGCTCCACCGGTGCATCCACAGGCGGGCCTTGCACCAGCCCGCGCACCAGGATGCGCGCCTGCGGAAACGCCTCGCTCAGAACGGCCTGCAGCGGCCCCAGCAGCGCCGCCGTTGCCGCGGGTGAGGTGGTGGTCACGAGGCCGTGCGCATACTCCGGCGCGTTCTGCCGGCCGCCTGCGACGTTGTAGTAGAACGCTGGCGCGCTCTCCCCGGCGACCCACATGGTGCCGGTGATCCGCGCCTCGGTCTTCAGCGCGGCATCGATTTGTTTCACGAGCGCCGTGGTCGTCTCGAGTCCGGTCGCGACGGGCAACTCGACCTCGATGTGGAACTGGTTTCTCTCGACGCCCGGGAAGAACTGGGGCACCAGAGTCGGCATGGCCAGAAACCCCGTCACTGGCAGCACCAGCGCGATGAGGACCGAACCCAGCGGGTTCGCCAGGCTCAGGCGCACGAGCGCTGCAAAGCCGCGCGTCAGTGCGTCGAGCCGCAGCCCGGCACCGCCGCGCGCCGACAGCCACCATCCGGCCATCGCGGGCGTGATCGTCAGTGCGACGATCAGCGACCACGACAGCATCAGCACCACAGCGATGGCGATGGCGCTGATGAAGTCGCCCGCGCCGCCCGGCAGCAGGATCATCGGCACGAACGACAGCACGGTGGTCAGCGTCGACGCCAGAAGCGGCACCGCCAGCCGGCGTACCGCTGCAGACACGGCCTGTCGGCGGTCTCGCCCTTCGGAGAGGCGCGTCTGGACCTCATCGGTCATCACGATGGCGGCGTCGACCAGAAGGCCCAGCGCCACGATGAGGCCGGTGACCGACATCTGGTGCAGAGGCAGCCCGATGAAGCGCATCGTGCCCAGCGTGGCCAGGGTGACCAGCGGCAGCACCAGCGCCACCACCAGCGCTGCCCGCGCGCCCAGCGTCACGAACAGGACACCGATCACCAGAACCATTCCGATCGCCATGTTGACGGCGACATCGGACAAGCGGTCAGCGGTGTAAACGGCCTGATCGAAGACCTGCCTCACTTCAAGCGAGGCTGGCAGGGTATCGGCGAAGGCGGCGACCCTGGCCTGCAGTCCCTCCATCCACAGGTCGACACGCAGCCCTTCTTCGATCCGTACGCCGATCAGAATCGCCTCCCGTCCATCGACCAGCGCCAGCGCATCGCGTGGTGGGCGCGGGCCGCGCGTCACGTTGGCCACATCACCCACGCGAAGCACGCTGCCTTGGCTGCCCTCGCGCAGCACGATTTCCCGCACGCGGTCCAGCCCCGCAATGTCGCCGGCGAGGTCCAGCACGGCCTCGGTGCCCGGCCCGGTCAGCCGGCCAGCCTGTGCTTTGGCATCGCCTGCAGCCACGGCGCCTGCCACCTCGGACGCGGACAGGCCCAGCGCCGCGGCACGTGCAGGGTCGAGTGCAACCAGCACTTCCTCGGCCGGTAGGCCCCAGATGTCGACGGCCTTGGCCCCGGTCAGGGTACGCAGGCGTTCGGCCAACTCTGCGGCGTGGCGGCCCAGGACCGCAGATGCGGGCGCCATGTCTCCGGCCGGCAAGAGGGCCAGGATCGCGGCGTAAGCGCCTGCCTGTCCGGTTTCCACCTCCGGGGGCAGTGCACCGGGCGGCAGGGGCACGTCGGCCACCTTGTCGCGCACGCGCGACCAGACCTCGGCGATGGCGGCAGGGTCGATCGTCTCGATCAGTTCCACCTCGATCGACGAGATGCCTGTGGCGGAAGTGGAGGACACCGTCATCACCTCGGCGATGGTGCGCAGCTTGTCTTCGAGGGGACGTGTGACGAGCGCCTCGACTCGGGCAGGATCGGCCCCAGGAAACAGGGTCGTCACCCCAGCCTGCGAATCGGTGATCGACGGGTCTTCCTGCCTCCCCAGAGTCAACAGCGCGGAAATGCCTGCCACAGCGATGACGGCCAGCGCCAGGATCACCAGACGGGGGCGGCGGAAGAACAAGGTGTCCATCGCCCTCACCTCGCGCCAGGCAGCACCACGGCCTGCCCGTCTGCCAGGCGGTGGGGGCCCGACAGTACGACCTTCGCCCCTGTGGGAAAGGCGCCGCGTACGAAGACGCGGTCGGTTTCTGCATGGAGCAGTTCCACCGCTTCGCGACGTGTGAACAGTCCCTCAGGCCTGGCGACGACCAGGAACACGGTCCACAGTCCGCGCACGCCCTCCGACAGCGCGGCACGCGGCAGCCAGGCGCCCTCGCCAGACACGCTGCGCGTCAAAGTCAGCCGGCCCAGCATGCCCTCGGCCAACCCGGTGGCGCCAGGCACCTCAAACAGGATCGGGATGGTGCGGGTGGCGAGGTCGATGTCGCTTCGGCGATGTCTCACCTTGGCGGGCAGGCTGACGCCGCCCAGGTCCAACGTCACCGCGCTGCCAGGAGGTAGCGCAGCGGCCAGGTCGGGGGGCAAGCCAGCACGGAACAGGGGCGCCCCGCCCTCGAACGCGGTCAGCACGGGCTGCCCGGCGCCAATCCGCGCGCCTTCGTCGAACATGCGGGCGCCGATGCGTGCGGCAAAGGGCGCGCGCAGCACCGCCTTGTCCAGCGCCACGTCCAACGCCTGGATGGCGGCCTCGACCCGCAGGCGTTCGGCTCGCACTTCAGCCAGTCCCAACCGCGCCTCGTCGGCGCGCTGTGTGGAGATGAATTCGCGATCCACCAGCACCCGGGCGCGGGCGACGTTCAGTTCGGCCAGTTCGATGCGGGCGTCGAGCACGGCCAGCGCGGCGACCTGGCCCGCGCGTTCCGCCTGCAAGGATCGGATGTCCAGCCGCGCCAGCACCGCCCCAGCGGACACCGCGTCGCCCTCCTCGACTCTGATCTCGGCCAGCGTGCCACCTGCCTCGAACCCGAGTTCGACTCGCCGAGGCGCTTCGATCCGGCCGGTGAAGGAGACCGTGACCTCATGGTGGGGCTGCAGGACAACGGGCGCGGCTGTCACCGTGACGGGCGATGCGGGGGGTGGTCCCGGCCGTGCGGCGGCGCGTGCCGCCAGAAGCTGCGTGCCGCCCCAGACCAGCGCGGCGGCCAGTGCCACCACAGCCAGCGTGCCTGTGACTTTGCGAAGCTGGGGCAGGGAACGGCGCAGAAGCGGCGGACGGGCGTCGGCGGTGGGATCGGCGGATGACATCATCAGGCTCATCTAGGCTCCGGTGAAGTGGCTCGGCAGGGAGCATCCGGGTGCTGTGCCAGGTGGCGCGGTTGGATGGTGCGAGGGCAGGCGCGACGCGCGTTGCGGAGGTGCCGGACCCTGGCCGGCAGAGTTACGCATGGCCGAGGAGGGACCGTCCTCTGCGGTTGCCGGGTGCGCGCCCAACCGAGAGGCGCAGACTTCGGCAACAGGAGGCTCTGGCTGCCGCTCTCCTCGCAGAGCCCCTGCTCGACTGCGGCGCCACCGTCCAACGCACAGCCGCGGGCCAACGCGGGCGCGTTCTGTCGTGCGCCGCCGAGGGCGCCGGAGGCGATGGACAACGGCGTCGTGCCGACGCATCGACACGGCGCCGTCTTGGGGCCTGGAGACTTTGGAGCAGCGGGCGGGATGCTCACTTCCGCCCTGAGACTGTGTTTCACGCACTCGAAGGTAGGGCTTGGCGACTTACCGGTTCCTTTCCAGCCTTGAGCAGAAAGCAACGCCCGCCTCGAACCCCTGTACGCGCCGGAATCTGCTGTCCGTGGCCTGCCGGGGCGTCATCGGCGGCCCGCCAGGACCGCTGGACCATCGCTTGCGCGTGACCTTCCACCTTCGTGCCCCGTTTGGGGCCGGAAAGGAATCGGTAAGTCTCGATGGCTGATGCTGATGAGCCCACAAACTCACCCCAAGTCAACATGACCCGCTTGCACCTCTCCGTCGCCGATCTCACCACAAGGGCAGGAATGCGTCTTCTCGCAAGGCGGACCATGCTCTGTCTCGCATGTGCCGCCTCGGCTTCCATGGCCAACGCGCAGGAAGACGCTCAAGGGAAGACGGCCCAATGGGCTCTTGGGGCCGCCGTACGTGCTGAGCAAGAGCTGTACAAGGGCACTGGGGGCGAGACGGGCCTCGTGCCTCTGGTTCGCTTCGAGAACAGATACGTTCTGGTGCAGCTGCCCGCCGTGGAGCTGAAGCTACCCCAGGTCGCATTGGGCCGCTCAGGCAGCCTTGACCTTCGCCTGATGGCGACCTACGAGGGCGATGGCTACAAGGCCTCTGACTCTGCATTCCTCGCCGGAATGTCCACGCGCAATGCCAGTGTCTGGGCCGGCGCCAAGGCGACGTGGGAGACCCCGTTGGCAGAACTCAGCGCCGAGTTGCTTCGCGATGCGTCGGGCAACAGCGGCGGCCGGGTTGTCAATCTGGAACTCGAAACCGAGTTCGATGCGGGCACCAGTCTCGAGATCAGCCCACGCGTCGGGGTGAGCATGCTGGATCAGAAGTACGTCGACTACTACTACGGCGTCAGGCTGGGCGAGGCGTCCCTTTCTCGACCGGCCTATACCGGCCGGTCGGCCCGCAACGTCGAGCTGGGTGTGCGTGCCACTTATGCCTACGGCAAGCAGCACATGTTCATCTTCGACGCCAGCAGAACCAAGCTGGCGCGCTCGATCCGGGACAGCCCACTCGTCGGTCGATCAAGCCAGGCAGCGTTCTTGCTGAGCTACGCCTACCGGTTCTAGCCGCATCGCTGACACACCTCCGCCAGCAATGCGCCCACTCATCGTTCGACTTCGTAACTATGTTGGTGACGTGATCCTGAGTCTTCCAGCGCTGGAACTCTTGGAGCTCAACGGATACACGCTGCATCTCGTCGGCAAGCCCTGGGTGGGCGAGCTGTTAGCAGCCTACGGCTGGGCGGTCTATCCAAGGGCCGGCCCGCTCTTGTATCGAGTGCGCCAGCTGCGCACGCTGCGCCGAAATCTGTCACTCCTCGACCCCGGCTTCGCGGCACGCGAGAACACGTTGGTACTCCCAAACGCCTTCTCAGGGGCACTGGACGCTCGGCTTGCAGGTCTGCGGGCAGTCGGCCATGCGACCGAGGGCCGCAGCTGGCTGCTATCCCGCGCGGAGCCGCCTGTGTGGGGTCACGCCCTGCAGCACTTCTGGGCCTTGACCTGTCGTTTTCTGCGGCTGGACCTGCCATTGCCAGCGCAGATCGGGCTCCGGGTCAGCTTGGCAGATCAACAACTTGCAGACGCATTGCTGCGCCGGCACGGGATCAGGCAGGGCTTTGTGGTGGTTTGTCCCTTTGCTGGCGGCGACTTCGAGAGCCAGCCAAAGGTGTGGCCCCATTTCGCATCGCTTGTGCAGACACTGACCGCCACGGATCGGGACGTGGTTTGCTGCCCTGGACCCGCAGACTTGGGCGTGGAACGCCTGCTCGGTGCGCGGCTGATTCGCGACGTCGACCTCGGGGTTTACGGCGGCATCCTGAAGCGAGCGGCCGTTGTTGTTGCCAACGACACCGGCCCGGGCCATCTGGCAGCAGCCGTTGGCGCTCCTACGGTCAGCGTTCTGGGCCCAACCGTCCCCGAGCAGTGGGCGCCCTGGGGACCCACCGTGAAGGTTGTTCGGACTTGGCCACGCTGGCCAACGTCGGGCGAGGTCCTGTGCGCGGCTGGGTTGCGGTAAAGGCCCCATGGTGTCGCCCAAGCTGATTCTCGCGGCTCGCTATCAAGTTCGATAACCCTGATCGTGCAGGCTGGTCGCCTTCGCGACCACGGCCGCGAAACAAGCACGCCGTCGATGAAGGCACGCAGGTGGACGGCGCGCAGCAGGACGGCACTCACTGCACTGCAGATGCCTCACGGTTCTGTGAGCAATGCGCAGAGGAATCGTCCGGATTCGCGACGAGGTTGGTGTCGTGGTCCTGACACTCGCAGCCGTGCGACCGGCCCGTCGCCATCGACGACCAAGCGCCCGTGATCAGCGTCCGCCTGCATATCCATCCCGGCAAGGGATCGTGGTCCGAGGCCGGACTGTTGAACACCGGCCCTCTGCGGCCGCTGCACGTCGATGACCGATCCGCCCCGCGTTCTGAGCTGAGCCAAGGCGATGGGATCACCACTCGCAGCGCCCAGTCGACGGCACAGGCTCACGTTCGCGCCGCGACGAGGTCGAGTTCCTTTCGCATCGTAGAAGCTGCTGCGGCCACTCACTCCTGCACCGACTGACTGCTTGCCTCCCAGGAACCCACCAAGTACGTACCTTCCTGACCCGCCCACCGCTGGCCCGCACCGCCATGGTCCTGGCTGCGATCGCTCTGGCCCTGGCTTGGCACGGACATGCTCCGGCGCAAGACCTGTAAACGTTCTATGGTGCGCTACGACGCCGTCTATCGCGCCGCCGTGGCGCAGGCGGAATCAGTGCAGTTCCGCGCCGCACAGGCCGCAGCACAGCTGCGCCCGTCGGCCGCGGTGACGGCAAGCGGTGGTCTGCAAATCGCCAACTCCCCGTGCGGCGGCGCCACCGTGGTCACGAGCATGGGGGCGACGCTCAGTGGCCGCATGCCGCTGTGCAACCGGGCCATCCGCATCGGCGTGGAACAGGCGCGGCTCTCACTGGTCAGCGCCGAGGCGGAACTGGACGCGGCCGGGCAGGACCTGATCGTGCGATTGGCCCGAGCCTACTTCGACGTACTGGCGGCACAGGACGGCATGAATGCCGTACGTTCAAGCAAGAGCTTCGTCGCAGAGCAGTTGTCCTCGGCGCGGCGCAGCTTCGAGGTGGGGACCGCCACCATCACCGACACGCGTGAGGCGCAGTCGCGATTCGACCTCGTGGCTACCCAGGAGATCGCAGCCGCAAACGACTTGCTGGCCAAGCGCATCGCACTGAACCAGTTAGTTGGCCGTGCCGATGTGCAGCCCCATCCGCTGAAAGCGCCGGTGGTTGTGCCCGAGGCGCTGCTGCTCGACAGCCCGCTGGTGCTGCCGCTGGTGGCGCAGCAGCTCGTCATCGGCCTGAGCCTGGGCTTTGCGGTGCGCCTGGTGTTCGCCGCGGTGGAGTTCGCTGGCGAGATCATCGGCCTGCAGATGGGCCTGAACTTTGCCGGCTTCTTCGACCCCATCACGGCTGCGGCCGCCACCGCCAGCAGCCGCTTGTTCGGCACCATGGTGGCGTGGCTGTTCATCGTGGCGGGCGGTCACCTGATCGTGATCGCCGCGCTGGTGCACAGCTTCAGCGTGTTCCCAGTGGCGGCGGAGCCCTTCGCCTTCTTGCGCCAGGTTCAGCCGCATCGCTGGGGGGCGGAGGTGTTCAGCACCGGCCTGTGGATCGCGCTGCCGCTGGTGACGATGCTGCTGTTCGTGAACCTGGTGCTCGGCGCCATGTCTCGCGTGGCGCCGCAGCTCAACATCTTCGCGATCGGCTTCCCGGTCACGCTGGGCGTGGGCCTGGTGGGCCTGCTGCTCACGCTGCCGGCACTGGACGGGCCGTTCATGATGACGCTGGAGCGGCTGCTCGAGCAGTTCCGCTGAGGGTCGGCTGTTGTTTAGGTTAGTCCAACGCCTACCCTCAGGTCTGAGCCACGCGCAGCGCCGTGGCGTCGCACGGGCAGGTGTCGAACAAACCTAAACAGTAGGTGACCCTCGGAGCGATTGCTGCGCACACCACGGCTTGAGACCGTGCAGGCTCAGCACTTCGGGAGGCTTGCGTGCAAGACACCGGCCGGCAGCCCCAGCGGGCGCCGGATGCACCCTTCGGCTGGCGCATAGGAGATTCAAACGCCCCCCAAAGCCCGACGACCAGACCGCAGCCAGCCAAGACGGGCCAAGACGGGACGTCTGCGGCAGTGAGATCGTGGC
>JBHYDA010000044.1:0-12002 GCA_051861265.1 Rubrivivax sp. | reverse complement strand
GTACATGAACTACCCCTTAAGGTAGTCCAAGAAATCGTCCGCACCTCCAGTGGCTCAGTTTTCGGTCGGCGGCAACACTCCGCGTCTCCAGGACCGTCAATTGAGCGCCACCCTTGGTGACCATCACGCGGTACACGGTCGCCTGGGACAGGAACCAACCCACGCCCAACAGAGAAACCAGCCATCCAAGCTCGGGCAGGGCGCCCCACCCCGTCACTGGACCGATGAGAAACAGAAAGACGGGTCCGAATCGTTTCGGCTTTGCGGCCACTGTCTGAACCAACCGCGGGTAGTCGGCAGGCCAGCCTGCCTCAAGGGACGCCATGCTCAACGGCACGGACACGGTGCCGCTGGCATTGAGTGGTTCTGGAACTGAGGGCATGGCTGTCTCCGCGCGAAGGGACTGCAAATACGGTAGCTGGTACCGAGGAATACATATAAGCTCAAAGCCACAGCGGTCATTGGCTTGAAGTTCAGGAGGGCTTTCAAAGACCGGCCCAAGAAACCTCCGGCCCTGGCCTTGTCTCGAAGTGCCGCACCCTCGATGTCCAAGGCGGCCTCGCCCGCCTGGATCGCCTTGATCAACTCACTGGCCCAGAACGGGATCGCTCCCTCCATGAAAGCCCGACCTCTGGTCTTTATAGAAACAAGGGCGCGGGATTGAGCGCCTCTTCGGCGGCGTACATCTTCCAGCCCAGCGCGACGGGTACATCGTAGAGGCGTCCAGGGCCAAAGCGTGGCCAGAAGTGGCGCAATCCGGGCACCAGCACTTGGGCCACGGCAAGCCCGAAATCAGGTCGTGTCTTGTCAACTACCATTGCCTCCAGTCCGGCGGTGGCAAGGCGGCCCAGGCAGACGTCGATGTCCTGGCAGAGATCGTCGCCGGTCGAGTGGGCGTGCAGTTGCTGCGTCAAACCGGTGGGCGCGATAAAGGGCGCGTCAGGCAATAGCTGGCGATCCCACGGCGGGTGCGCGTCTGCGCGCGTATCGAGCATCTGGTTGAGTTCGGTCAGTGCCCGACTAACTGCAATGCGGGATTGCAGATGGCAGCCGAATCCAACCGCGTACTTGTCCAGCCCATCGTGGCGAGCGACGGCGGCATAGACCGGGATGCCCAGGTCGTGTGTCAGATCAAGCACGTGCACGCGCCAGCCGTTGGTTGCGTAGTCCGCCAGCAGGACAGCGACGAACGGATCGTCGGCGACGCAGGCGAGATCCAGCGCCGGGCGAGACACGCGCTGGTACCACCACAGGGCGGTCGCATCGCGCTCGACCAACTCCAGCAGGCCTTGAAGCACCGCCTCCTCCAGGCAGTTGCCGGCCGCCGTGCCGTTCGGGTTGTACACGCCGTAGTGGCTGCCCCAGGTGGGTGGCGCTTCCGCGAAGCAGTACGCCAAAGGGACCAGGCAGCGATCTCCGCCTGTGAGCGACCACGCGGGAGTCCAGGCGATCGGGATGTCATCGGCGAAAGGGAGCGGAACCTGGCGGCGGCGATCCGAGGTGCTGGCATTGATGGCCTCTCGATGCGCGAATTGCCGTGCGCTGAAGCCCTGCAGTGTGTCGAGCGACACGGCGCGAGGACCGAGTTCGGCGCGTGTGGCCCACTGCATCGCCTCGTCGCCTTGCCACACGCTGCTGGCGCGCTCGATCGCCTCGCACAGGGCGCTAGCCTGGGCCTGCGCATCGGTGCGGCCCTTGCCAGCACAGATCTTGTCAAACCCGTTGTCGCGGGGCCATTCCTGTGGGCAGACCTGGTAGCCGGATACGTAGACCTTGCGCACTGCTGAATGCCGCCCCGGCATCGGATGCAAGTAGTTCACCACGCCAGTCAACGGGCTGACCAGCGGCCAGTAGGCGGCCAGCGTCTGCTCTGCGCTGCAGATGCGGTGGCCCCCGTCCTCACGGTGGCTGGCGATGCGCGGCTGCAGCACGGGGGCGCGTTCGGCCTGGCTCTGCATCCATCGGGCGTCGCCGCAATGCGGACACTGGGGGCGCATGGGCACGGCGTGAAGCGTGGTCTGCAGGTTGCGCAGGTTGAGCGCGCACAGAGCTCGGCGCAGGCTGCGATCTCCGGTGGCAATCTGGGCGATGCTCATGGCCAGCAGCCCGCTGGCTGCGGCCAGGCTGGTAGCGCTGACGGGCGCTGGCACGGAGAAGGCCTGGCCCAGGCGCTCGCGCAGGAAGCGCGGCACCGGCCGGTTACGGGCCAGCGCGTGCGCCACGCAACAAGCACACGGGCCGGCCTGCTCATCCAACAGAGGGCCGACGGTGGGCTGCGTTCCGCCCATACGGCACAGCAGTACCGGGCCTGTTGCGGCAAGCGCCTTGGTCACCCAGCGCGGATCGAGCGGATCGTCGTACACCACAACGTGCAGAGTCGCCGGAAGGCCCACTCGAACCCCAGCCTGCGCGAGCGCATGCTGCAGTGGACCGAAATCGCCGCCGGGAACGTGAAGGGCGATCTGCATCGCATGCACTTGGGCGTCCGCGGTGGGCCCGGCGAGCAATTGCCAGAACGAGGATTCGTTGCCTGCGCGTGCAAGGCCGAATTCGAGGTGCCCGGCGCGCGCCAATGCGTTCAGCACCCGCGCCACGGCCCCAGGTCCGACATGCTCGCCCAGTGTCGTCGCGATCTGTGACACATCGCGCACCCCATCAACGAGGCGTCCTACCGCGGCCACGCTCGCGCCGCGCACCACCACGCGGCGAGCCTCGGAGTGGATAACAAGCGTGTCATCATCGATCGGCGAGGCCACTAGGTGGGTGCGAAAGCGCGGAATGGCATCGTCGGGAGGTGTGTGCATGGCGTGCGCGCGCGGATCAGCAACAGGTGAAGAGGTAGGTCGGACCGGCGTCGTTGTAAGCCGCAAAGGCCACCAATTGCTCTTCGATCTGCGGTGCGGTGGGCAGGCCGAACGTGATGCGAGTGCGCGGCAGGTTCCACTTCTTAGTGTGGGCATCCCAGCCCTCGCCGGCGACGTTTGGCTCGCGCACCTCCAGTGCCACGTTCCACGGGCAGATGTAGCCGAAGTAGTCTTGCAAGGCAGTTTTGGGGGCGGCCAAGAACGCGGATTTGAAGCGGCCGTCATTCCAGGCAAGCGCGACGGCACGCAGGTAGACCTCCTGGAATTCAAGCAGTGATTCGTATGTGGGCAGGCGGTTGTTGCGGGGCATGTTGCACTCTTTACTCGTGCAGGAAGGTCAGGTGGGTTGCATTGAAGGCGGCAAGCGCCTCGACTTGCTCGGCCAGCGGCGGGGCGGGCGGCAACACCATCTGCAGCCGGTTGCAATTGTCGACACGCCAATCGCCTACGGTGGTCGGTTCCCAGGTGGCGTTGTCCACATCGACCCCCAGGTCCATGCCGAAGGGGAAGTCGTAATCGATACAGTCCTTCAGGGCCTTCTTCGGGTCGGCGATGAGTTGTGTGCGATAGGCGGGGTCTTTCCACGCGAGCGCAATTGCCCGCATGATGGCCGCGCGAAATCTGACGAAACGGTCATAGGTGCCGTAGCTGTCTGTCATGGCTTTCTCCAATGGATGAATCAATGGGCGTCTCGGATGAGGGTCAGCCTGACGCCCCCGCGTTGGCCGATGTCGACGCGGACAGCTCCCGCAGCTGTTCGATCGCTTGTCGTTGCGTGCGTGCCATGCCCTGGCGCGCGGCGGCCTCCCGCGCCTGCACGAGCAGGGCCGCCGCTTGATCGCGCATCCGCGCGTCGCCGTGGCGTGCCAGCAGCATCGCCTTCTGGCGCAGCAGTTCGGGCAGGAAGTACCGCTCGGCCAGCGCGTCGGCCTGTGCCAGGCAACGGTCGAGTGCACGCTCGGCGGCCGGGTAGTCGCCGTTGCGCGCGGCCACGTCCGCCGCCAATGCGCCGAGATAGGACTGGCCCAGCATGCAGCCCATTGATTGGAGGCCCCCCAGGATGGCTTCCACGACCCCCGCGTCGTCGCGTGTCCAGCCGTCCAGCAGGGCGGCATAGGCTTCCACCGCCGGCAGGCCAAAGCGGCGTGAGAGCTCCAGCAGGCGCGCGCAAGTGGTTGCGGTGGCTGCGCGATCTTGCGCATGCTCGTGGACGAAGGCCTCGTACATCAGGCACAAACCCAAGGTAGGAATGTGTCCGAGGGCCTGGGCCTCGGCGACCGCGCGGCCAGCGAGCGTCAGCGCGGCGGTGTCGTCGTCGAGGAACCAGCGCACATTGGCCAGCGCCGCCAAGCCCCAGCAGTGGCAGTCCAAGCCGAATCGGGCCGCGTCCTCCTCGGCATGCGCGCGTGGCAGCGCCAATGCGCATTCCAGCGTGGCGGCGGCCGCAGGAAAGTGGCCATCGATCCATTGGCCGATACCCTGCAACGTGAGCGCGGCGCGCGCGATTGCGGTCGAGCGGCATTCATCGGCCACGCTGCGCATCTGTGCACACAGCGTGCGCACCTGTTCGCGGTAGCTGGCCACATGGTGGAAGGTGGCCAGCGCCCACAGCGCCGCGCCGCGGCGCTCGCCGTCTTCGGGGCGGTCGAGGGCATCAAGTAGAGCCTGTGAGCACTCGGCGCTGGCGCGCACCCGGGCATCCGCCCAGCCGAACTTAGACATCAGGGCCTGGGTACGGATCAGACTCAGATCAAGTGCAGCGGCGGCGCGCGCGGGGGTGGGTAGCGCAGCGATCCACGGCTCCATCATGGTGGCTTGGCCGAGGGCTTCGTCGTGTAGCGCGCGGCCCAACGCTTGGGCGGCGGCGCGCAGCCCAGGCGGCACTGCGCGTTCGACGAGACCCGCCAGCGCGAAATGACGCGCCACGGCGGCGGTTGCGACGTCCGCCGACTGGGCCTCAAGCGCCAGAGCGATGCGTTCGTGGGTCTGCTTGCGTGCCGGCGCCGTCATGGAGTCGTAGGCGGCATCGCGAATGAGCGCGTGGCGGAAGACGTAGGCGTTGCCCTGGGCGCGCCGCTGGCGATCGACCAGGTCGGCCAGGAACATCAGTTCCAGGTCGCTCTGCACGCTCTCTTCATCGCGCGTGGCTGACTGAAGAAGCAGCGCTGGGTCGAACTCGCGGCCGATTGCGGCGGCCAGCTGGGCCGTTTCACAGGCCGGGCCCAGACGTTCCAGCGCCTGGACGAGCACGTCGCGCAGCGTCGCAGGGATGCCGGTGGCAGCGATACGCGCCGGGTTGCGCGGATCCAGCCGTGCGCGTGCCAGCTCGGTCAGGAAGAGCGGATTGCCATCGGCACGCACGGCCAGGGCTGCGATCTCGGCGTCGTCCAGCGACCGCGCACCCGGCAGATTGCGGATCAGGTCCTGGGCCTCTGCGCTGGCCAGTCCTTGCAGTTGCAGCACATCGAGCTGCGGGCGGAAGTCCGTGCCGGCGCGCGCGGTGAGGATGATGCCAAGCCCCGTTGCACCGACGCGGCTTTCGCTCAGCAGTGTCTCGATGAATTCGCGGCTGGTCGGGTCTGCCCAGTGCGTGTCTTCGATCACCAGCAGGGCCGGGCCCTGGGCCAACCGGTGCAGCAGTTGGCGCAGCACTTCCAGCACGAGCTGGCGTTGACGTGCCGGTGCGTGCGGGGCGGGCGCCATGCCCTGTGCCAAGGGCAGGGCCAGCCAACTGCCCAGGATGCCGGCGGCATCAGGGTTGTCGATGCCCAAGCGGGCGAGCTCGGCTTGCAGGCGCAGGGCCGCCGCCGGGGCATCGGGGGCAGTATCGAGCCGGAGTTGGGTGTGCACCCAGCGCAAGAACGGATGCAATGCCACGTGGCGTTGCTCGGGCGCGCACTGCAGCAGCCAGGCCCGCCCCTGGTCGTCGCGCACATACGAGCACAGCGCCTGCACCAGACGCGATTTTCCCAGGCCGGCATCTCCCAGCAGCAACAGCGAGCTGGCGGCGCCAGTGGCGGCGCGGCCCCACAGCGCCCGCAGTGTGGCGATCTCCTGGCGGCGGCCCACCAGGTCGTTAGGGGATGCCTGGTCGCGCGTGCTGCGCGCAGATTCGGCATCGCGTTCGGCGCTCAGCAACCACACCGGGGCATCCTGGCCGTCTTCCATGCGCGCCGGGGAGTCGCCCGGATCGAGCACGAAATGGCGCTCCAACAGCCGCTGCGCGCGGTCGCTCGCCAAGATTGTGCCGTCCTGCGCCTGCAAGGCCAGGCGCTCAGCCGTTCCCGCCGCGAGGCCAGTGGGCGATTGGCCGGGCAGCGCCACCATCATCGCGGTGTGCACTGCGGCGCGCAGCGTCAGCCGGACGGCGTCGCGCGCCAGCAGTCGCTGGCTGTGCATGCGGACCTGGTTGACGAGTTCGAGCGCGGCGCACGCCGCGCGTCGAGCCGCGTGATCGCTCGCCTGCGGATAGCCGAAGTACACCAGCCGCGCTGCGCCCAGCGCTCCGGCCGCGTGCCCGCCCAAGGCGACGCAGGCGTCATGGCTGCGCGCGAGCTGGTCGCGCAGCAGGTCTTCCAGGGCTGCGAGGTCGGCTTCTGTCGGCGCTGCGCCCGGCGCGGCGGCGATCTCCAGGCGATAGCACAGCATCGTGATCTGGCGCCGCTCGCAGCGAGCGGCGGCGGCACGCGTGGCTGCCAAGCCGTCGCGGGCCAGCATGGCGCCGTCAGACACGACGCCGACCAAGGTATGCAGCGGGATGTCGCGCAGCCGGGCCAGCAGGACGCCGCTGTCGTTGCCGCGCTCGCGCGCGTTCTTGCTCAGTACCTGCCGCACCAGTTCACCCAGCGGATGGCGGAGCAGGGCCGGCGGCAACGGCAGCTCGGCGGCGTTGAGATGCTGGTGATAAATCTCGGCCAGCGAGCGGCCTTTGACCACAGGTTGGCCGGTGAGGCATTCCACCAGCGTCAGGCCCCAGGCGTACAGATCGGATTGCGGCGTCGGGGGCTCGCCGCGAAGTTGCTCGGGCGCGTTGTAGCGCGGGGTACCCAGGGTTTCTGCGTTCAGATTGCGCTCGTTCGGCTCCGCCGGGGCGAGGTCGGCCGCGAAGGTACCGATGCCGAAATCGAGCACCTTGGCGTGCAGGCGCTCGCCGTAGCGCGAGACCATGATGTTGATCGGCTTGAGGTCGCGGTGCACGATGCCCTGCGCATGCGCTTCGGCCAGGGCGTCGAGCACCTGGCCCATTAGTTGGCCGGCCACCACCGCGGGCAGCGCTCCTTCGCGCTGGAGCAGGTCGCGCAGGGTCTGGCCAGGCACATATTCGAAGACTGCGAAAAGATCGCCTGCGTCGGTCTCGCCCTGATCGAGCAGCCGCACGATGTGGGGGTGGTGCAGGCACGCGCAGAAGTGGGTCTCGCGCGCGAAACGGGCCGCCAGTCGCGCGCGGCTGGCGGCGTCGGACGCCGCCGGGTGCAGCAGCTTGATCGCAACGCTCTGCCCGGTGCTGGCCTGTCGCGCCTTGTAGACAGCGCCAGTGGCGCCTTCGCCCAGGCGCTCGAGCCATTGATAGCCGCGCGGCGGTCGGTGATTGTCGAGTAGGTTCATGGCGCGATCGCCGACGCGGAGAGACAGCGGGCGAGCGGCCGGTAGGAGCCTTCGCATTGCGTGCCGCGCCGGATCTCGAAAGCGAACTCGCCCAGGCGCAACTCGCCGCGACGGCGCTCCACGAGTAGCGCGAGGGGCGTGACGGCAGGCAGCGCGGCCATGAGTTGGTCGCGCGCGCGAAACACCAGGATGTTGAGGTGCGTGACCTCCACGCCCAGCATGCGCGCCAGATGGGCGCTGCCCAGCCAACCTTGTGCAGAAGGCTCGAAGCCGGCCCGGCTGTCGGCCAGGCGTCTGCGTGCGAGCGTGGCTAGGCAGTAGTGGTGGATGCGCTCGCCGAGGTCGGCGTGGTGCGAGCCGCAGTGCACGTCGAGCCAGGTGTGTTCCTCATCCAGGCTGAGGCGAAAGCGAAGCAGGGGCGGCTCGAGGTTCAGCGCACTGGTAGTGGCGTTCGTTTCTTCGATCTCGGCGGCGCACAGGAAGCGATAGAGCGCTCCATCCAGGCAGAGTGTGTCGCCGTCGGTCAGGGGGCGGGTGTCGCCATGTTGCTCCAGCAGCCAGTGGCCGGGCTCGGTCTCGAAGATGAAAAGCTCGGGAGCGTCGGCCGTGGGCAGCAGGTTGTGTGGGGCCAGGACACGCACCTCGCGGGTTGGGTCGATCGGCAGCAGACAAACGCCCGGGGGCTCGATGTCAAGCACGCACCAGACGCTGCCAACGGCGGAGCCGAAGCGCAACTCCTCGCCACGGGCGAGCGGCGTGGGTTGGCCCTTGAGTAATGCGCGCCCATCGATGAAGCTGCCGTTACGGCTGTGGTCTGTGAGCAGCCAGCGGCCGTCGCGCCAGCGCGCCACCGCGTGCATCAGGGACACCTCAGCGTCATCGAGGAATGTGTCCGAACGCAGGGGATTGCGACCGAACACATGATTGCCTCGCAGCACGATGCGCTCGCCCGTTTTTACGTTGAGAAGCAAGCCCATTGGCCAGATGTCCACCCAGAGATCCTTCAGGCCGGCGAACTTCGAGATCGAAGCTACGCGGCTGGTCTGTCAGCGCGAAGCATCGAGCATCCCGGACAAATGCGATGTGACTCACTATACATCTTTTATGTGAAATGCTCACATCGCTCACCTAATGACGGATTTGAGCACCCTGACGCAAGGAAGATCTGAGCGGC
Organism: Rubrivivax sp.; assembly: GCA_051861265.1. Taxonomy (GTDB): domain Bacteria; phylum Pseudomonadota; class Gammaproteobacteria; order Burkholderiales; family Burkholderiaceae_C; genus Rubrivivax. The sequence continues at coordinate 3,359 of JBHYDA010000044.1, read as the reverse complement.
AATCCGGTGCGGATCCTGATCAAGGCGCTGCGCCGCGCCTTCAGCGACCTCGTTGGTGCAGACCCTCCGCGGCCACCAGAGAAGACGGCGCGGGCAGCGTCGATGAGTTCGGCTCCTCGGTTGCGCTCGCTGGCGCACTGCTCGACCGGGAGGTCGAGCAGGTCCCGCTGCTCTCGGGCTTGAGCATCAACTCCCTGGCCGCGGTGGTGCATCAAGAACCGGCGAGGTGCGCTTTAGCCGCTAACGCGGCGGGGGCCGTCAGATCTTTTTCGTGCTGCCTCCGGTCGGGATGCCCTGATCGCTCACGTTCGCCGAAGAACGCAATTGAACGGCGTTTGACGCAGGAGTGCGGATCGCACCCTGCGCCAAGCCGCCTGGCGGCCCCCGCCTGATCGTGGAGGCCGGATCATCGGTCAGTTGAAGGTCGCCGAGTTGCCTTCGCCATTCAGCGCCGTGCACATGCGACCCTTGAACGGGCCGTTGCTCGGGCCAACCTGATACTCAGACCACAGGTGGAGCCTGTCAGGATTCGTCAGGCTGTCAATCACGACCGGCGCGTTGAAGCTCGCAGCGTGCCCGCGGCAGATCACCGCCGTGCCGGCTTCATTCATGATGTCGGCGTTCAGCTGCACGGCCTCGACGGCCGCCAGCGCGCCACGGCCGGTGGACAGTTGCAGCCGGCTGGTGCTCGGCGTGACGGTCCAAGTGCCGTCGGCGTTGTAGACGACGTTGAAAGTCGTGAAGCCGCTGGTGGCATCGCACAAAGCCGCGTTGGTCGACGATTGGGTGAAGTTCATCACCGTGCCGGGGGTGTAAGAGCCAGTCTGCACGTAGAACTTCAGGATCGGCTGGCAGTCGAGGTTGTTCGCGGGCATCACTGTCACGAAGTTGGACAGGACCACCGCGCCGTTGCCGAGCTGTACCGCAGAGCCTCCGTTGTACAGCTGCAGCGCGGGATTGTAAGACGGCGAGACGATGCGGAACGCGCCCGGTTGGACGGCGCTGTCGGTTACCGGCACCGACAGCCCCAGCCCCGGCGAGACGGTCATGGTGGTGCAATTGCTCGTCGGAATGCCGCCCGGGGCCGGCGTCAAGCCGATTGCCTGGATGGCGGAGCTGTAGCCCGACGGCTTGCCGATCTGCGGAGGCGCGACCTGCTGCTGCACGCCGGCGTAGTACTGCAGGTTGAGCAGGAACGTGTAGACGCTGCCGCTCGACGAGAACGGCTGCAACGGCGTCGTCAGCAGGCTGTTCGAGTAGACCTGGGGGCCGCCGGTATAGATCGCCGGCTGCTGGAAGAAGAAGAAGTTCTGCAGGTACGGGCTGTTGTTCGTGACGTTGATCTGGATCAGAGTGGACATGGCTTGCTCCGGGTTCGGAATGAATTTTCTGGAATGCGCCGGCCCGATGAGCGAGCCGGCGCGCTGCGTCGCCCTTGGATGGACGACATCAGGGTCCGGTGCCGCTTGGCACCGACGAACACTGATGAAAGTCATGATCGAAGAAGGACGCGTGGCGGTCGATGACATCGCATTACACGCAGGCCAGCTGTGTGGCTGTTGGCGGCGCTATCGCAAGCGGGCGGGTGCGAGCAAACGCAGGTGTCCTGAGCCACGGGCATGAAGTACCGGTCACTCCCACGGCTGAAGGGGGAGATGGAGAAACTGCCGTCGAATGCTTCAGCAGTCGGGCAGCGATAGCGGGCAAAGCTTCAAGCTTGTGCAGCGGTCCGGTCAAGGGCCATGCCACCGGCCGTGGCTGCCCATCGTGAGCAGATAGAACTCGCGGTGGTCGCCCCGGAGCCGCTGATCGGGGCGCTGAACCGCCGGCTGATGCAGCAGCGCTATGTGCTGGCCAACCCGTTCGCGGGCCTCAAGGTGCGCGGCGGATTACAGGACGCAGGGCTGGCGGCTTCACGTGCGCTCTCGGATGCCGAATGGTCGATGGTCCAGACCATCGCCGAAGGTCTCGAGTGGTTCTACAAGTGGGAACCGGCGGCAGCACAACGCATGCGCTTCGTATTGGACTTCGCTTACCCCTCAGGGCTGCGGGCCGGCAAGCTGGTGCAGGCTCGGCATGATAGAAGACGATGCCAAGGGTGACCGCTGGCTGCATCTGGTCGGCAGGGGCAGGAAGACGGGATCAGTGGTGCTGCCGCCAATGGCACTCGCTGCGCTCGACCGGTACTTGGTGCACCGCCGCTTGCCAACCACGCATGTTAGTTGGGACTCAGCGACGCCGCTACTCGGCAGTCTGGGCCAGGACAACGCCGGGAGCATCACGGCGGCGCGTTTGCGGGCGGTGCTCAAGCGGTTCTTCGTCCAGGTGGCCGACGATGCTCAGGGGCAGAGCCCGGCTACGGCAGAGAAGCTGCGCCAGGCGAGCCCCCGCTGGATGCGCCACACCCACGCCACCCATGCGCTTGAGCGTGGCGTGGGGCTCACTACCGTGCGCGACAACCTGCGTCACGCCTCGTTGTCGACTACCTCGGTCTACTTTCACACCGACAAGGAGAAACAGGCTCGAGAGTTGGGCTCAGCGTTCGCGGGAAGGCGCTGAACCGCCGCGATCCCTCAAACACCCCCGGCGCCGGACAAAATCGGGTTTGCGCTCACAACCCCCGTCGGCGCCCCTTGCAAGTTGCCCCCAAAGCAACTACAGTATTTGCGCACAAGTAACGCATCTGTGGTCTGACACATCAGATCGTGAATCGGATCTCGGGAGGGCGCAGGCCTCTTGCAGGGGTTCTTGGCGATTAGTCGACGCAGTTCGACATGTTGCGCTGAAGAGGTTTGAACCCTCTATCGGAGCTCCTGATCAGCAAGATGGTTCAGCCCGCCCAGGTAGTGGCTCACGCTATGAGCTAGCCAGGAGCGACGATGGGGCCACCTGAACAGGAGGTTGGCCATGGCGCAGAACAAGGTGCAGTACCAGCGGGGTCTGTCGATGCCGGAATTCTTCGACCAGTACGGTTCGCCGGAGCAGTGTGAGGCCCTGGTTCGGGCCTGGCGCTGGCCCGAGGGCTTTGCCTGCCCGCGCTGCAAGGGCGGCTGGCACAGCGAGTTCCGGCGCCAGGATCGGCTGTATTTCCAGTGCAGTTCCTGCCGCTACCAATGCAGCCTGGTCAGCGGCACCGTCTTCGAGTCGAGCAAGCTGCCGCTGCCCAGCTGGTTCCTTGCCATGCACTTGATGACGCAGGCCAAGAACAACGTCTCGGCGCTGGAGCTCAAGCGCCACCTGGGCGTGTCCTACCCCACCGCCTGGCTGCTCAAGCACAAGATCACCTGATTAGCGATGAAGTTCAGCAACCCTGATGTCGTGCTGCGGGCTTCTGGGCGTGCGAACCAGAGCGACAAGCA
>JBHYDA010000043.1:0-12625 GCA_051861265.1 Rubrivivax sp. | reverse complement strand
CAGACCCTTGCCAGCTCTCACAAGCCCTCAACCTCTGTTCATTGAACGGGTGTTGCACTTCGGACTTGAAACCGCCAACCGAACGGCCATCAGCATCGGCCATGCAGCGCTTTGCACCTCGTTCAGGCCCTCGGAGGGCCTCGCCCGCGCACTCATCCCTGCGCTCCCATCAACTGCCGGCGCGCCATCCACAGGTTGGACAGCGCGAACAGCGTGACCATCTGGCCGGTGTTCTTGGCCAGGCCCCGGTAGCGAACCTTCGTGAAGCCGAACTGCCGCTTGAGCACCCGGAACGGGTGCTCAACCTTGGCTCGAACGCTTGCCTTCATCTTCTCGACCCGCTCGGCGCTGAAGTCAGGCTCGATGAAGGGGTTGAGCTTTCTGCGCTTGCCCGGGAGCATCGCCACATGCCAGGTCGGCCCCGCCGCCTCCGCCAGCTTGTGAAAACCCTGGTATCCGGCATCGCCGAACGCCGCTTCTTCTTCCCCGTGCAACAGCTCACCGGCCATGGTCACGGCGTTCACGTTGGCGGGCGTCGTGGCCACCGTGTGCACCAGGCCTGAGGCCGTGTGCACGCCGATGTGGGCCTTCATCCCGAAGTACCAGTTGTTGCCCTTCTTGGCCTGCTTCATCTCGGGGTCGCGCTGGCCGCCGGCGTTCTTGGTGGAACTGGGTGCGGAGATCAGCGTGGCGTCCACCGCAGTGCCGCTGCGCAGCATCAGACCGCGCTGCCGCAGCAGTTCGTTGACGACACGCAGCATGTCCACGGCCAGGTCATGCTGATCCAGCAGGTGACGGAAGCGAAGGATGGTCGTCTCGTCGGGCAGCCGCGCCGTCGCACCTTCGAGCTTGGCGAACTCCCGGTACACCGGCACGTCGTGCAGCGCCTCTTCCACCGCTGGGTTCGACAGGCCGAACCATTGCTGCAAGTAGTGGATCCGCCGCATCGTCTCGATGCCGAACGGGGGTCGCCTCGTCTTGGCCTTCGGGTAGTGCGGCTCGACGATCTGCACCAGTACCGCCCTCGGCACGGCACGTTCCATCTCCTCAAGAAACTCGCGCTTGCGCGTCTTCTTGGTCGACAGATTCAGGCCAAGTACGAGCTGCTTCATGGTCGTCGTGCTCCGCTGCTGCGTCGCCTCAGTTCACGCAAGATTCGGGCGGGTTTTGCAGACCATCCCTAGGCCTCGGCATCCGCCAGCAGCGCGACATTGACCGGGTTGCGCAACAGGAAGCCTTCGCGGTACAGCGCAGGCACCTGGGCCTGCGCAACCTGTCGTACCCATTGCACGGCCTGGTCACGCACCGTGCGGGCGCGCTCGGGCGCGTGCCGGCGCAGCGCCTGGCGGCACAGCCACCACAACTCGGGCCGGTAGACGCCGGCCGGTGGCCCCTCGTCACCCAGACGATCCAGCAGGCCCACAGCTACCCCGCTAGCCGCCTTCAAATCGCCCTGCGCCAGAAGGATGCGCAGCCGCACACCGCTGGCACTTGCCGCCAGGATGGCGTTGTGCCGCTGCAATGCCTCGGCCTCGACCTGCGTTGCCGTGGCCAGGCCCTCAGCCGGCGGGGCGTCCAGAGCCGCCTGCACGATGATCGACAACCGGATGTGGCTGCGCCCCCCAACCTGCGCCTCATCCAGTAGGCGTAGCGCCTGTCGCAGCAGCACCTGCGGATGCGGCCCGGCGACGCCCACGCCGTACTGCCGTGCTAGCCGCGCCCGGGTGGCCAGACGGGCGGCCTGCATCAGCGGCGACAGGCCATCGATGTTGCCGCTCAGGGTGCGCAAAGACAGGTCGGGTCGGCCCAGCCACGCATATGCCGTGGCCAGGTCGTGTTCGGCGTTGGCAGCCCAGAATCCACTGCCCGCTTTGCGCAACGCCTGCGGTAGTCCCTCGGCGCGTTGCAGGTACGCGCTGAACTGCCCCAGGTCGCGAAGGTTGCCGGCGCAGCTGGCCTCGTCCACCAGCAGGCCTTCCCCGTCGATACCGGCTCGCCGGCACAGCGCCAGCGTCTGCTCCATGGCGTCCAGGGCTTGACCGGTGCGCCCTAGATAGGCCAGCACATTGGCCTTGGGCGACAGCGCAGTCGCAGCCGCCAGCCAGCGCTCGCTGGCCATCGCCTCGCGCACCACGGACTCGAAAACATCCAGCGCAGCGGGGCGCTGGTCCGCGTAGTCGAGGGCCAGGCCGAAGTCGGTCAGCCAGTTCAGCCGCTCGTCAGTGGTTAGGGCGTCAAGGTCCACGGCCAGCGGGCGCAGGGTCTGCAGGGCCTCGTCGTGGCGGCCCAGCCGACTGAGTGCACCGCCCAGGCGCTGTGCTGCCAGCAGCGCCAATCGGACCCGCCGACCCGCCTGCGCCAGCGTGAAGGCTACCCGGGCCGGGTCCAGCGCCCTTTCCGGTTCGTAGCGTTCGGCCCAGTAGTGCGCCAGCAGCACCTGCGCCTGTGCGCGCTGTTCGTCGTTGCACGCCGCAGCCAGCAGCGCTTCACAGGACACCCGCGTGTCGTCACCCAGTTGCGTCAGGCCGACGCTCAGTCCAAGGGCGCGATGTTCTGTGGCGAACGCCGACGCCAAGCCCGAAGGCCCTCCGGCCGCGCGGTGGCAACGCGTAGCGGCCTGAAGCTTCAGCAGTTCGTCGGCCGCTGCCCCGCGCTCATGGGCATGGGCCGCGGCCTGTTCGTACGCCTGCGCCGCTTCTGGCCACCGGCCCGCGGCGTGCCAGTGCTGCGCCACGCGACCTGCTGGCGCCCCGTTGCGTTCCAGTGCGCGGGCCACCTGGGCGTGGATTAGGTGCTGCACCTCCGGAGGTGTGATGGACACCGCCGCCTCGCGGATCAGGTCATGGACGAAGTGCTCTTCACGCATCACCTGCGCCGACTGCAACTCCAGCCACGGGTCGGCCAGTGCAGTTGGTTGGGCATCTAGAAGCTCGCAAGCCAGCGACAGCGTGAAGTCCGGCCCGGCCACGCAGGCCAATCTAACGATGGCGCGGGCCTGAACGCTCAAGCGCTCCAGGCGCCCGGCAAGCAAGGCTGACAAAGAGGCATGGCTCGGCGCCAGCACGGGCATTGGCAGAGGCTCAGAAGGCCCCGCGCCTGATGGCCGCCCCCCTGTGTCCAAGCGCCCAGCCTCGAACGCCGCCGTCAGGGTCTGCAGCAGAAACAGCGGGTTACCGCCCGTGCGTTGTAGCAGCGCAGGCGCCCAGGCGTCGGGATCCACGCCCGCCAGTCCCAGCGAGAGCACCAGGTCGCTGATCTGCTCGAGCGTCAGCAGCTGCAGGCTTACCCGCGGCCACTCGTTAAGCGCGCCAGACGCAACAGGCGGGCGCGTTGCCAGCAGCCAGGGCAGTCCTGGCGATGCGGCATCGCTGGCCAGTGGCAGCAGCACGTCAAACGACGAGGTGTCGACATAATGAATGTCGTCGAGCGCTAGGCCGCTCAGGCCTTGCTGCCGCCAGTGCAGCAAGCCCGCGCGCACGGCCTGCTGCAGTCTGAGGCTGGCGAAGGTGTCGCTGGCAGGAGTGCCTGCCTCAGGGACCACACGCGCCAGTTCACGACAGACCCACTCCTCGTGCGGAAGACCCCAGCGCTGTACACAGGCACCGAGCACCCTGGCCAGCAGCGCCATGGGCAAGGCGGCATCGCCTGGGCTGCCCGCCACCAGGCACCAGCCGTCCCGGCCGGCGACGAAGTCAACGAGCAGGCGGGACTTGCCGAGGCCCGCTTCGCCCTCCAACACGAGCGTGCCACCAGAAGACGCGGCGCGATCCATCTGTGCCCAGGCCCGGGCACGAGCCACCAGCCGCGGCGGCCGCAACAAGGCCATCGGAACCACCCTGACCAGAGGTTGGGCCGGCGCCGCATCCTCCTGCAGCTGCGGCAGCAGGGCGCGCGTCGCTGCGCTTGGCACCACGCCCAGTTCAGCATGCAGCAGCTGTTCGCAACGTTGGTAGGCCGCAAGCGCGGCTGCGCGGTTGCCTTGCCGGTACAGCAGCTGGATCTGCAGCCTGTGCGCCTGCTCGTCCAACGGGGCGTGCTGCAGCAAGGCATGCACGAACCTCTGCGCCGGCAGGACACGGCCGTCGTCAGCCATCTGCTGTGCCACGCGTGCAAGAACGCGCATGCGGGTACGCGCCAGCGCTTCGCGCTGGGCGACCAGCCAGCTGGACAGGGCGTCATGCGACGGGAAGTCCAGCGTTCCCAGCAAGCCGCCCTGCCCGTGCTGCGGGTCGTCTGCCAGTCGCTCGGCGAAGTCCTGCAGGTCGTGTTGCAGGTCTTCAGGCAAGCCTACGATCCGGTGGCCTTCCACGACGGCACGGCCGGCGTGGCGCTTGAGCCGGTAGATGCGCTGACGCAGGTTCATGGCCGCCCCGTCTGTGTCGGCGTCCGGCCACAGCAGCGCCGCCACATGCTTGCGTTCTTGCTGCCCTTGCAAGGCCAGCACAGCCAGCAAGGCGACATCGATGGCGGCCAGCGCCGGCAGCGGCTGACCTGCGGCGAACAGGGCCGGCGCATCCAGCAGCTTCAGTGAAAGTGGGGGCAACACGCGGCCAGTCTACAAAGGGCCAAGCGTCTGCGACGCGCAGAGCTTGGCGCCAGCAGTCTGTCTAGGCAGCTGTGCCGGACTGGGTGTGCCTGGCCCTGCTGCGGGCCAGAAGCGCGCCAGCACCGGCCAGCAGCAGCGCGGTGGACGGCTCGGGCACCGCGGCGATGGGAGCGGCCAGGAAGCCGTAGGTCAGGTTCGTGCCGTTGTCGGTGAAGTAACCCAGCACGACACCGTCGTCGGTGATGTCGGTTGCAAAGGCGTTGCGGGCGTTCCAGATGGCCGGCAGCTGCAGCGTGGTGAACGTAGCGCCGGTCTTCACGAAGAGCCCCGTCGAAGCCACGCCCACGATCTGCCCGGCGCTGTTGATGCCGAACGCCTGCGTCCACACCGCGCCTGGCGCATCGAAGTACGAGAACGCCCCTGCCTGGAACGTGAAGCCCCTGGACGCCGTGCCGCCACCACCCACGCTGCCGACCACCAGCCCCGCATTGTTGATGCCCTGCACCAGGGTGTTGGGCTGCGACTGCCCCGCGTCGAGCAGCAGGAGGTCGTTGCCGGTCTTGACGAAGCCAAGTGTGTTTCCGATGTTCAGGTCGCGGTACTGGCCGACCACCACGCCACTGTCGTTGATGCCGCTGAGCACGGTGTCGCGGGCCGGGCCCGGTACATCCACGGTCGTGTAGACGCCGTTGTTCAGGATGAAGCCATGCGCGCCGGTTCCGTTCCTGTATGCCCCGACGATGACGCCGTTGTCGTTGATGTCGTCAGCGAAGGTGAAGTTGTTGAACGCCGCTGGCACATCGAAGAGGGTGAAGGTGCCGCCTGTGCCCGGGTTGTTGACACCCGTCAGGCTGAAGCCGCGCTGGAATGAAGCGGTGCCCGTGACCACCAGGGCGTTGTTGATACCCGTGGGAACGAAATTGGTGCCCGCGCCGCGCGGGTCTGCAAAGCGCGTCAGGTCGTAGCCTTGCGCGGCTGCCGTCAGGTGGCAGCTTGCCAGCAGGGCCACGACGGCGGCAGAGCGCCGTGCAACGCGCGACGGACGGGGCAAGAAGTGCAGGTTCAAGAGCTTCCTCCAGGTGCTGTGGTGAACGCGCGTCAGCGTAGAGGCGCAGCGTGACTGCAGCGTGACCGGCTGGTGGTCAGGCGTTCAGACAACGCCTGAGGTGCTGCACCAGTTCGCTGCCCTGCGCCTGCGCGCCCAGGTCAGATCCGTAGGGTCCGGCGGCCTTGATCTGAATGCGCAGCGTCGCCGTGGCGCGTGTGTAGACAGCCCTGACCCTCAGCCCTTGGCGATTGCTCTGCGGGTAGTCACCCGTCTCGAGCACGCCTTGCGCGGTGTCGTAGGCCGTCACGTCGGTGGCCCAGTGGCCCTGCCTGGAGGTGAAGCTGATGCCGTCCGAGATCTGCGTCGTCTTGCGCGGGCTGAGCGCGAGGATGGCCGAGCTCACACACCCCAGCACGGCAGCGGCCGGCGGGCTGGATGCAAAGCGCACGCTGAGTTCGGCGGCAGGAAGGACACCGAATGCAGCCAGTGCCGCGCAGCCTGACAAGAAGCCAGACAGGCCGGCCGCCATTGCAACGCGCGCCAAATGGCGCCGCAGGCGCTGCATGGCAGCAGCGATCAACCGCAGTGCCTGTCGATGTTGCGGCGTGTTTGCCGTTCGCTCCCCAGGACCGTGTTCCGGCTGATGCAGGCGTCGCGCTGCAGCTGTTCCGTCGACCGTTTGTCGCGTATCGCGTCAACTTTGGCGTTCCAGGACGCGTGGGCGTCCTGGATAGCCTTCTGCAGACCTGCAGACTCCAGTCCGGACTCTGTCCAGCGGAACTCTGCGGCATGCCGTCTCACGATGTCGGGTGGTGGCTTGGGCCACATGCCGGTTGCCACCAGCGTGGTCTCGCTGTACGTCAGCTCACACCACTGGGCACCCTGCCTGGGCTGGCACCGCCAGTTCACCAGGCTGATCGCACCGTCGTACAGCGTCGTGAGGCCAACCAGAGGCAACGGCATCCTTGCCTCGAAGCGACCGTTGTCCTTTCGGAAGTAGAAGCGGTCGGCGCCGCGGCCTCTGTCGAGAATGACGTAGTGCCGCACCAGTTCAAGCATCTCGTCTGCCGTCGGCGCGGCGTTCGTTTCCATGTTCTTGCGGTAGCGCCTGCGCTCCAGCGCCGCCGGAGAGTTCTCGCTCCACCAACGCTCTTGCTGCGCACGTCGGGCGTCAGCGTCCGGGCGTGCCTGCCTGTCAAGGCTGGCCACCCTGCGGCCTTCCGCAGCCAGCCGCTTGGCGATCGCCGGCTGCGCGAGCGCGCGTGCCTTCAGCAAGGGCGATGGAAACAGGCGCTCGGTCTCGAGCGCAAGGCTCGACGCACTGCCCGCCTGCTCCAGCCCTGAAGCAACGTCGCCGGCGTGGTGCGCCAGCGCGGCGTCGAAGACCGGCACCAGACGTGCTGCCTGTTCCTGCGTCAGCCGCTCGGTCTCGTTGTCCTGGCGGCCTTGCCTGGCAATGCAGCTTTGCACGACCTCGTTGCGCAGGGACTCGATCCCGGCCATTGCAGGCAGCGGCAAGGCCGCAGGGTCCATCCGCGCCCAGTGCTCGACGGCGCCCGCAAGCCAGCGCGCCAGCGCGCGGGAATGCTGCACCTCGCGCGGCACCAGCGCGGAGTCCTGCAGCTTCAACACCAGCACGTCGTTCACGTGCGCCCGCTGGGCATCGGTGGCTGGGCGCTGCAGCACCTGGGGCGGCCCATGCTCCGCCACGCAGTCGACATCATGAAAGCTGGCTTTCGGGTCGGCGCGGAACAGATTCTTGAGCCCGCTGCCCAGGCCGGGATTGTTGCAGCCGAAGCCCGGTGCGGGCATGCGCAGCGTGACGGACGCCGTCTTGGCGCGCCGCACATCTAAGCGCCACTGTTCCCGTTCCTGGGCCAGCCTATCTCCTTCAACCAGCAACTGCTGCAGGTTGTGCCCCAGGCCGGCATCCAGAACCGATGCAGCAGCATCCACCGCGCCTGGGGCCACACACACCGGTGCCTTGGAAACGGTCAGTGGGCGTTGCCTGTCCGTGACCGTCACCTCAGCATGCTGCCGGCTGGCCGAAGGCGCGTCTTCCGGCGCCATGGCCCGGGTTGGCGCCGCCTGGCTTCGACCTGCTGGCAATGCCGGCACAGCGCGAGCGGAAGGCCGCGCAGAAGGTTCCTGCGAGCCCGAGGGTGAGCCCAACTGCGCGCACCCCGTCAGCATGAGGCAGACAATGAGCAGTCCCATGGCGCCCTGAGCCACGATGTGACCTGGGTGCCAACGCGGCAGTGTCGTCTCTGGGGTCGGAGTTGGCGTTGGGGTGGGCAAGCCCACGTTCATGGCCATCACCGCTTGAACTCGCCAGCCAGGTACAACACCGCGTCCAGTGCCTGCTGTACGGTGGCCGCATCGGAGGCTGCCAGCTCGATCCTGTAGCGTCGGTTGATGACGAAGGCGGGCACCCTCGTCAGGCCATAGCCGCGCACAGAGGCCGAGGGGCTCTCGGTTCGCAGCCAGTTCGCGTTGGTGCGAATGAAGACCACGCTCTCCGGTATCTGCAGCTGCCAACGCGCCAACGCCTCCCGGATGCGGTCGCAATGCGCACAGTCACTGCGCTGGAAGTACAGAACCTCGACAGGGCCGAGCTGCGGCACGGGGTCGGTCGGCGCGCTGCCAAGGCGCGTGCATAGCACCGTGGCAGGCAACTCCTTGGGGCACTGGCCTGCTGTCGCCGGCAAGGGCTGGCGGACGGGCTGCGCCTGGGGGCTGAGCAGCGTCGCACGCGAAGACTCGGTGGCCCGATCGTCCATGAAGCGCTTGGCGTCTTGCGCACTGGCTGCCGACACGGTGTACACCTGTGCCATCGACGCTAGCTCAGCGCTGCTTAGCCTGGCCATGTCGTGCATCCAGCGCACCAATGCAGCGCGGTTGTTGAGCCGGACTTCCCGAGACAGGCCCAGCAGGCTCGTCGACTCCGTCACCGTCACTGCACCTGTTGCCGCCAGGGCGTCCAGGTAGTTTCGGCTGATGCGCCTGGGCTCGAAGTCGTAGGCCAGCCACACGTCGTTTTCTTTGCGCAGCAGCGCATAGGAATGATGGGCTCGGTCGCGGGTGGATGACTGCGCAATCCAATGCCGTCCATCGTCCAGCACCTCGAAGCTGGCGTACGCCATGTCGCGATAGATCAGCTGCCCCCCGATCCATTCACCGCCGGCGTTGCGGTTCTTCCAGTACATCAGGCACGCGCCGTTCTTACAGACGTTCAGGAAGCTGGCGGCTTCCAGCCCGGGCGGGGCAGCCTGGCTGTCTGGCACCCAGGCCTCGGTGCCCCGGATGCACCCGCCAAGTAGCAAGCTGACACTCACCAGAGCCGCAGCCGGCGACCGCCGCAGCCATGCCTGGCATGTATGCAAAAGACCAAGAATGGACAGTTTCATCGGGTTGCGCGACAGCAGGTCGACGTGCGTTAGAGGTTGCCGCAGCGCTGAGCTACTACCCACTCGAACGTTCGGCGAGGCGCAAGGCTGCTGTGAGCGGATGCTCGCAGCGCGGCGTGACTGCAGCGTGATCGCCCCCGTCTGGGCTTGTCTGCGCTGGATCGGCCCGCCAGGTAACGCGGCGCTGCCGGACACCCTTCCTGGTGACCGCCGCACCACCAGTCGGCTTGGTTTCGCTGCGACGGAACCAGACTGATCCAGACCCCAAGCTCGCGCCACATCGGCTTGATCAGCGGTTGCCTGGGCGACGGCGCTGGACGTCATCCAGGTGGCGTGGCTGAGCGCTTTGACGTGCTGCAGGGCGTGCGCCGGACGCAACGCCACCGGCGCTGACCGGCGTTGAGCCTGGGCCTTACGTATCCTTGCGAGGCTCCGAATGACCCAAGGACGCCGGAACAAGCGCTGGTCCGCCTGGGCGTTGGCACTGTCGACCTTGGAGAGACACTAGCCGCCCCAACGATGGCGCCCTGGAGCTGCCGGGCAAGACCAGAGCGACAGAGCCGCAAAGATCGGGTGCCGGTCAGCGGTCGGTGATCCGGAAGATTTCGACTCACCTGGGCCTGAATCCGCAGCCGCTACCTAACCCCGGGGCGGGCGCAGGAGGCGGGGATTGACTTCGCCACCTGAGTCGCGCCGGCTGTCGCTGACCATCACAGACACCTCAGAAGGGCTGCGCCGCCCCGCCGTAGCCGGGGTAGCACTGTGCGACATCTCGGCTCGAAGCTGCAAAACACCGGGTCAACCCTGATGTCGCGACCGAAGCCACTCCTTGTGAATGGTCACGTGCCTGCGAAACCAGTCCGGTGTCTACACTGCCTTCAGGTACCCCAAGTACACCGACTACCATGCCCGCGCGTTCGCGTGCCAGCTAAACTGCAACGTTGCTTTTGGCGCTTTGGTTGAGCGACTCACTGTGGATCAGTGCCATGGCAAAGCAGTACCAGTTCGCTTGATTCGAGAGCTGGCGTTTGTTTTCTGATCAGGTTGATGGGCGGGCAGTCGTGCAACCAACACCGCCTATCTCAAGAATATCGAGGCCGCAGGAAATCATGAATAGTTCTCAAGCGATCTTGCGGTGGGCTTCTACGCCAGCTATTGCCGTGTTTATGTTTGCGGGCCTCGGTTGCTCGAGCGTCTCAGACGGCGTGAACCTGCAAAGGGGTGAGGCCAACGGCTCCGCTTCTTCCGGGCTCGATCGTTCCTCGCGCCAGACCAAGCAGGCCCGCCCGCAGTCTCTGCCCGCGCAGCCAGCGCCTCAACAGGCCACCGCGGCATCTTTCACGATTCCTCATATTCCCCTGCCCGGCGACAATCCTCGAAACAAGACTTCTAGAGATTATCCCTACCTGGAGCTTCTCGATGAAGCGACGAAGCCTCCTCAGCTTTATGAAGGTGAGCGACTAATTAGCAGATGCACCCCGGACGGTAACATCCAGGGATTGGGGGTGGTTGGTGGGTCAGACCTCGAATCAACAGAAGTACGAAGGATTCTTGCCCGGGGCGTTGCTGCTGCGACAGAGTGGGAGAACCTCAACTTCTACCGCCTCAGGCATGAATTGCAGGGCCGCGTGATCAATCGACTTGCTATTGATAGAAAATCTCTTTTGGTCAACCAGACGCCAAAGTTCCGGGAGCAGCTCGAAGCCCGCGAGAGAAAGACGATACAGGAGAATCGGGCGAGAGAACTCCGTGGGATTCCAGTTTCAAACATGACCCTGCAAGAGCTGCAGGAACGGCACCGCGCAAATGAAGTCTTGATCCGGCAAGAGTCCACACGAGTCAATCGGGCGGCGATTGGCTACCATGAGGAGTTGGCCGGTCTGACTCGTTCCATGTTTTCTGCGACTATGGGATCCCTAAATTCTCCTAGGGAACTCGAGAACCTACGATCCTTTGCTCAGCGATTTGACGGTGGTATTGGAATTTGCCGAAATCGCTTGGTTTTTGGCGAGACCTCAGCAATCTGGCGAGTGTTAGAGGCTGACATCGAAAAGGTGGCGAATCAGATTGTCGCGAGAAATCAGTCGGTGGTCATTGACGCCGTACGGGCGGCGGGTAGTAGAAAGGCGCTGAGCGAGTCGTTATTGAAGACGCTCGGGTCCACAACCTTTGTGAGTATTGCGGGCGCAGTACCTGCTGTTGCGATGGCAACTTCGCAACAGCTGGAAAGGTTTGACAAGGAAGATGCCTTGACCCGCGCTCGGGCGGCTGCGGAGGTGGTAAGGCTCGCAGCCGAAAAGCGCGCTAGCAATCTCAGAAAAGCTGCTCAAAATGCGAGCCCAACCGCTCAGGAGATTGCTGAACTGTATACAGAGTACCTCATTTCGAATACCAAAGCGGCAGGCGCCTTGGGACGTTTGGAAAAAACAAGTGCTCTATCATTTGACAATTTCTTCACACAGGGTTTTCTGAAAGACAAGAAGCGTGGGACCACTCAGGTTTCCATCGATGAGGTGAAGTGCGAAGCTGCCGGAAAGCGGCAGTCTTGTACTTACGCTGAACTTGTGACCGGCACTTACTTTCGCTTCGGTTTGATTGAGGTCTATGAAGACCCAATTAGGGGCCGAGGCAAGGCGGAGTTTTTTTGGACCGCAGAAGGTTTGCAGTCGCCCGACTTGCAATCAAGCATCGGTGCGCTCTACTACACCACGAAGTCAAATGCGCCGCGAAGCGGGTCGTCAGCTAGGACGAGCTCTTCGGAGGATTACATCGCAGACAGGACGAGGGACGAGTCCGATGCCCGCGAGCAGCGTCAACAGGATGCCCGGCGCGCCTGGGAATCAGATCAGGAGAGTCGACGACAGCGCAACAGAAGCTGCGGCCCGGCGCCGAACATCTGCAATTGATAGCAGCTGTTAGCGCCTGTGCCGGCATCGCCGCCGATCGGCTGCGCTGGCCAGGACCGCCGTCGATGGGCGCGGGCGTAGCACCGTGCACAGCCGCTCCCCCAGCGAACTAGAGCATCTGCTGCATTTGGAGGGCGCAGCCACAAACGCTAACTCAATATCGACGGCTCCAGTCTTTTCGCTGCCGTGCGGTGCGGGGCTGCCGATGGCCGCGCGCTGGAGCAACTGTGCCGCTGCGTTACCCGCCCGGCCCGGCCAACGAGCCTGCGCAGACCAGCGCGGGCAGAAAAGTGGTGCTCAAGCTTCCGCCGGCAGGGCGCATCGGCACAACCCACACGATCATCTCGTCGCTGAAGCTTGTGCAGGACGTAGCCGCACTGGTTCCACGCACAAGGCCGCGACTGATTCATGCCCGATCGACACGATGATCTTCGCTTGAGTGCTGACCTCCGAGAGCAGCAGCATGCCCCAGACCGGCCCGTCGTGATGTTCAGCTGATGGCCGATTCAGGCCGGCCGCGGCGTGCGCAAGCAGTCGTATGAAGCGCTCCCCACTTGCTGGAAGCAATACCCGGTTCAGCCGTACCGCAACTCTTTGGCGCTCGAACGGCTGTCAGCCTCGCTCGGTACCAGTCCTTCACTAGTCCGCCCTGAACAACACCAGAACCCGCGCCGTTGCTTGCGTTCCGGGCGATTGCTGATGGCATGGGTTGCAGGAT
>JBHYDA010000042.1:0-13864 GCA_051861265.1 Rubrivivax sp. | reverse complement strand
GCTCACGCAGCCCGCTGGAGCACCGCAAGGCTCTGGGGATCGCTGTCTAACCAGTCCAAGTTTTCTGCCGCACCCCCCTAGGAGCACACCGGGCTTCATTTGTGAATGATGACGTCCTTTATCATTCATCAAAATGCAGGCAGGGCAAAACTGTTGAAAGGCCTAGCTGACCGTACCGATATCGCACATCCAGCGTGCGTCCACTCCCCTGCGATAGAGCTTGCTGCGGTTGGTGTGCGGTGTGACTTCATGCGGGACCTGGGCGGATCCGATTCGCCGGATCGAATGGAGCGAACTGCGCGGGCTGCATGTGTGGAGTACGCGCTGGCGGCTGTGCTGGCGACGCTTCGGCCAGGCACTTGGGCCTTATCCAGCAGGCCACTTTCGTCCGACGGTGGGGCACAGGTCGTGGGCGACGGCCATGGCGGTTGCGGAATGTCCCCGCCTCTCCCGGGTATTCATGAGAATCATGCAATGCGCTCACGTACACTTTGGCGCAAAAAAAAAGATTAGGCAGCATGTGCTACTCACTTCAAGACTTAGGCGCCGTTTGCAATAGACCTTCGAGCGCCGCGGACCGCGAAGCGATCACGCTGGGATTGGCGCTGCCGCTGCTCGCCGAGCAGCCGATGTCTCAGGGGAAGTCGCTGGGCTGGCACCTGGATCGTCTGTTGGCTGGTCTGGCGGCCAGCCAAGTTAGCCTGCGGTTTGACCGCTTTGGGCAGGTCTGCGGCCTTGCGGTCTGGGCGCGTGTCAGCCAATCGGTCAGCGACCGCCTGGTGCGTCACGGAAGCGACGATCTGCGGCCTTCGGAGTGGCAAAGCGGCGACGAGGCCTGGGTGCTCGAACTGATTGCCCGCCATGGTCAATTGCCGTTCATGCTCGCCAGCCTGCGCGACGAATGGCTCCGCGACGCGGCGACGGTTACCTACTGCAGGTTCAAGCGCGGCAGGCGCATTGCCAAGCGCGTGACACGATCGGATCGGCATGCTTTGCTGCGAGGCGCAAGGAGATTGGCTACGCAGCGGCCCCACTTTTTGCAGACCCATGAGGCCGAGAGCCTGCGCACGAGCGCGGTCAATGCGCTCCAAGCGGCGCTCGAGCTGGGCCAGGTGGTGCAGCTGGTCCGCCACACGCCGGCGCTGGCCGACCTGCCCTTGCCGCTGGCACTCAGGCGGTTGCGTGTGGCGCAGAACCTGATGCAGCAGCGTCTGTATCGCCAGCCCGATGGCCAGTTGTGTGGCTATCTGGCCTGGGCATGGATCGATCAGGCGTTGATCGAGAGCGGTCTGCCCGAGCCTCATCAACTGCCTGCCCATCAATGGAATGAAGGGCGTCATCTGGTGCTCTGTGATGCCATCGCCTCGCCAACCGGACTCCCCCTGCTGACTGCGGACCTACGGAGTGGGATCTTCCCTGCCGAGCCGCTCTGGTTGCACACCGCGCAGCCTGGTCAGCCGCCCGCACCAGCCATGCCGCTCAGTGGCGATGCATTGGATCGTTCGTTTGTTCCCAGCGACATGGTGGCGCCAGCGATCAACCTGTTGCAGCGGTTGCAGGCCGTGCAGGGAGCTTTGGCATAAAGGCTCTGTCGTTATTGCACCCCTCTGGCGTCGACCAAATCTTTAGCGCCGAAGCTGGCCATGTGCCTGTGCCGCTTGCTCGGCTAGCCGCCCCCCGGCTGCTCTGGCTGAATCGGCGCGTGATGCGGCTGGATCCGCAGTTCCAGGCCGGGTTCAGCGAAGGCGACTATGCGCAGCACCTGTTGCGTCAATGCGCTTTTGTGGTCATTGAAGAGCCCTCATCGGTTGCTTCCGACACTGGCAGGGCAACGGGCATGGCTGATCGGTACGGAGGTACAGGCATCGGGCGCAATGGTGGCAGCGGCCGGGCTGTGTTCATCAACGGCTATCACCTCAAGGGAGTGGGCCGGACGCCCTTGGTCAGCGTCCTGACCGATCGCGCGCACGCCTCGGGCGGTGCGTACCTGGAAGAGTGCGTACGCGAGGCCGTGCTGTCCGAACTGGTGGACGCGGAATTCCCGTCGGGCGCCGTTCCGGTGCTGGCCATCATCGAGACCGGTGAGGTTCAGGTCTGGCAGACTGATGCCGGCCCCAAGCCCGAACGGCGCTGCCTGCTGGTGCGGCCCGCCTTCTTGCGGCCTGCCCACTTCGTACGGGCGACGGATTTCATTTCGGTGAACCCACGGGAAGGCGCCCTGGATGCTTGGCGCGTGGCGCAGACCTCGGCCGCCGCACGCGACTTCTTCGGCCAGGACGCGTTGACAAGCCATTGGCACAGCTTTTGGCTGCGTTGGGCGGAGCAACTGGCCTACGCCTACGTTCATCGCCTCAGCCATGGCGGCAACACCGAGTCGAACATCGCCCTGGACGGCCGCCTACTGGACTTCGGCGCCATGACCGCGCTTCCTTCCTGGGCGCGGATCCAGACCATGCAAGGTGGGCCACCAGCCGGCCTCGACATGCTTTTCGTCGTTCAGGCTCTGCAGGCTGCAGCGCCCGCCCTTGCACGCTTCATTGACGCGTCCATGGCCTCGCCTCAGGTCCTGAGCGCACTGCTATCACAGGCCGCTGCTCACTACCACCAAACCGTGATGCGGGAAGTGCTACGCGTGCTTGGCCTGAGCCGCCTGCAGTCTGCCCGGCTGCTGCAGAGCGAACAAGGCCGCCCTGTCACTGCGGCGATCAATCGCCTGGTAATGCACTTTGCCCGGGAGCAGTTTGCCATCTTTGACGGCATGCCTCAGCCTCGCTTCGCCTGGGATCTCGAGAGCTTCTGGGTCGCAGAAGACCCGCCTGTTCATGCCCGTGAACTGCGTGGCCTGCTCGACGCTGCCTTGCGCGATGGCCCGCTCGCTGGCGCCGACGCGGCGCAGATCCGTCAGGCCGTTGTCGCTCGCAGCCAACTGCGCACACGAACACGTGCGGGGCTCTTCCGTGATCGCATCAAGGAAACTCTCTACGCCGAGCTTGACGGGCGGTTTGCTGGCGACGCGCTCACCGCCGAAGAAGTGGGCCGGGTGATCGACGACTTTGTCGTTCGCCATCGCCGGGACTCGTTGGCCGAGCCTGATGCCGCGCTGCCAGTTGGCTTTGCGCGCAGCCATGAAGCGGGCTACGCCTTGTTCGCGTCGCATATTGATGGTGAGCTGTTCGCCTTGCAGGAATGGCATGTGAGTGGTGGGGGCGCGCAGCAAACCTCGCCCCTGCCTTTCAAGGTTGGCGCGAACGACCAGATCGAGTTCATCGGCAACGCCACGGCACCAGCCCGGGCCTGCCTGCACACCCCTGCGCTGGAACGCGTCGAAGCGTTGCTCATGGATTGACCGCGCATGACACAGCTCTTTCGGTCCGAGGCTCTGGAGCACGCCAAGGCAAAGGCCTACGGCAGCATCCTGCTGGCGAGGCCGGTTTCCCATCTGGCGCTCACGGCCTTGTTTGCGGGCTTCGCTTTGCTGCTGGTGGCGTTGTTCGCGAGTCTTTCCTACACCCGCAAGGCGAAGGTCTCTGGCGTGCTGCTGCCCGCAGGGGGGCTGATCCGCATCGCACCTTTGCAGGCCGGCCAGATCGTGAACCTGCGGGTGCAAGAAGGCCAGGTCGTGCGGGCGGGCGAGGTGCTGTTTGAGTTGGCCAGCGAACGTACCAGCCAGGCCACCGGCTCTGCCGAAGCCAGCATTGCACTGCTGCTTGCACAGCGCCGGGACAGTTTTCTGGCGGATCAGGCGCAGCTGCGCCTGCTCTCCACGCAGCGCATGCAGGCCCTCTCGCGTCGTGTGCAGGACCTGGAGAGCGAGCGTCTGCGAGTGGCCGATCAGGTCGCCCTGCAGCAACGCAGGGTGGCTCTTGCCGAAGCCGCATTACAGCGCCAGGAAGACCTGCATCGGGCAGCGTTCGTCTCGCAAGTGCAAGTCCAGGACCGCCAGGCAGAGCTGCTCGATCAGCAGCAGCGCCTGGCTGACCTTCAGCGCACCGAGGCCAGTGTGGCGCGCGAGCTCACCGCCACCCGCTCAGAGATAGCTGAGTTTGAGATCCAGGCACGCCGGGAACAAGAGGCGGGGCGCCGCAGTGTCACGAGTACCGAACAGGATCTGACCGAGAACGAAGCTCGCCGGCAGCTGCTGGTTCGCGCTCCGCAAGACGGAATCGTGACAGCCATCACAGCCCGCGCGGGCCAGTCTGCAGCCACCGGCCAAGTGCTTGCCTCGCTGCTGCCGCAAGAAGCCGAGTTGGAGGCCGAACTCTACGCCCCGTCACGCGCCGCCGGGTTTCTGAAGCCAGGCATGACCGTCAATCTACGCTACCAAGCCTATGCCTACCAAAAATTCGGCCAAGCCGTTGGCCGGGTACGCGAGGTGTCCAGTACCGCCATGCGCCCGGAAGAACTGCCCTTCTCTGGCGCCGGCGTGACCCCTAGCCAGGGCATCGAGCCGATGTACCGCGTGCGGGTCACCCTGCCGCGTCAGACCGTGGCGGCCTTCGGCAGCGACGTGCCTCTGCGCTCCGGCGCCTTGCTGGATGCAAGTGTGCTGCTGGAGAAGCGGCGGTTGTACGAGTGGGTTCTTGAGCCTCTGTACACGATCAAGGGGCGGGTGTGAGATGACAGCCCTGCACCTCCCATTGCTGAGCTTTTGGGGCAGTCGGCGTCTGCCCGTGCTGCTCCAGACAGAGTCCGCTGAATGCGGTCTGGCTTGCCTGGCCATGGTGGCCTCACATCACGGGCATCGTATCGACCTGCCGGGCATGCACAGGCGCTTCAATGTCTCGCTCAAGGGCGCCACGCTCAAGAGCCTGATCGCCATGGCTGAAGCTATGGGTCTGCAGTCGAGGCCACTCAAGCTCAAGCTAGAGGATCTGGGAAAGCTGCAACTGCCCTGCATCCTGCACTGGGACATGAATCACTTCGTGGTTTTGCAGCGGGTGGGTGGCGACAAGATCAGCGTCCACGACCCGGCAGTGGGACGGCGCGAGCTGAGCCTGGCTCAGGTGTCAGCGCACTTCACTGGGGTGGCCCTTGAGCTCACGCCAGGCACTGGCTTCAAGCCGGCGCAGGAGACGCAGTCGGTTTCGCTGCGTTCGCTGATTGGGCATGTCGTGGGGCTCAAGCGCAGCCTGGCGCAGTTGCTGGTGCTGGGCATTGCGCTGCAGGTTTGCGCCTTGGCTGCCCCTTTCTACATGCAGTGGGTGGTGGACGAAGCCCTTGTGGCTAATGACCGCGACCTGCTTACCGTACTGGGCATCGGCTTCTTGCTGCTAGTTCTGATGCAGACCGCCATTGGCGCAGTGCGAAGCTGGGTGACGACGGTGATGGCGACGCACCTCAACTTCCAGTGGTTCGGCAATGCCTTCAGCCACCTGATGAAGTTGCCATTGCCGTACTTCGAGCGTCGGCATCTGGGCGACATCGTCTCCCGCTTCGGCTCCATCCAGGCGATTCAGCAGGCGCTCACCACCCAGTTGGTGGAGGCCCTGATCGATGGACTTCTTGTGGTGGGCACGCTCATCCTCATGCTGCTCTACAGCCCGCTGCTGAGCTTGGTGGCCGCCGTGGCGGTGGGCCTATACGGGCTGCTGCGCTGGAGCATCTTTCGCTCTCTGCGCGAGGCCACGGCCGAGCAGATCATTCATGCGGCCAAGCAGCAGACCCACTTCCTGGAGTCAGCGCGCGGCATCCAGAGTGTGCGCCTCTTCGGCCGTGCCGAGGAGCGTCGCATCGGGTGGATGAACATCCTGACGGACCAGTTCAATGCCGAGTTGCGCATCGCCCGTCTCTCGGTCTCCTATCAGACGGCCCAGGCTCTTCTCTTCGGCGCTGAGCGCGTGGTCGTGATCTGGCTGGCGGCTTTGGCCGTGGCAAACAGCCAGTTCTCGGTCGGCATGTTGTTCGCGTTCATTGCCTACAAGGATCAATTCACCAGTCGCTTGGCTGCGCTGATCGACAAGCTTTTTGAGCTGCGCATGCTGCGCTTGCATGGCGAGCGCGTGGCCGACATCGTCATGACCGCGCCCGAGCAGGACGAGCCCCATCACGAGCTCGATGTTTCGCGGATTGAGCCGTCTATCGAGGTGCGTAATCTGTCTTTTCGTTATGCCGACGGCGAGGCTTGGGTGCTGCGCAAGCTGAACTTCAAGATTCCTGCCGGGCAGTGCGTGGCGATCGCCGGGGCCTCGGGCTGCGGCAAGACTACTTTGGTGAAGTTGCTACTAGGCCTACTGGAACCCACCGAGGGCGAGGTGCTGGTCGGCGGAGAGCGTCTGGCCGTGATCGGCCGCGCCAACTACCGACAGATCGTGGGCAGCGTGATGCAGGAAGACCATCTCTTTGCGGGTTCCATCGCCGAAAACATCTGCTTCTTCGATCCGCTCGCTGACCAGTCGCGCATCACCGCAGTCGCGCAGCGCGCCGCCATCCACCATGAGATCGCCGCCATGCCCATGGCCTACAACACCCTGGTGGGCGATGTGGGCTCGGGCCTCTCGGGCGGCCAGCGCCAGCGCATCCTGCTGGCCCGGGCCCTTTACCGCGCCCCCTCGATCCTCGTGCTTGACGAGGCCACCAGTCACTTGGACGTGTGGAACGAGCAGGCCATCGCTGCGAGCGTCAAGCAGATGCAGATGACACGCGTCCTCGTCGCCCACCGGCCCGAAACCATCGCCTCAGCGGATCGGGTGATCGTGCTGGAGCGGGGGCAGGTGATCCGGGATTTCGACAGCTTGGGGGCGACAGCAACTGGCCAGACTGAGCCGATGGTTGATGGGATATGAAGCGCCCTCGCTGAGTCCGCCCAAGTTTTTCTCCGCCAGTTGTAGAGAAGGAGTCCGAAGTTTTCAAGGGGCAGCTTCGGGGACTCCAATTCATGACCCCGCAGCTAAGGCAAACAAATGCAAGTTCTCGCATCAAACCAAATCTCTCTACCAGTTGATATGTACGCACTCTCTGAACAAGAAGTTGAGCAGATCAGCGGAGGCTGGGGACCAGCTGGCGCCGTGGGTGGTGCGTTTGTAGGTGCGTCAACTTACATTGGGCAGGCCGCATTCAGCGGAAGCGGTTCTTGGGGTGGCTTAGCTGGCGCAATTGGCGCTGGCGCAGTAGGGGGCTTCCTCTTTGGGCCAGCCAGCATGGCTGGCACCATTGCGGGGTCCTTTGGCGGCTTCTACGCCGGTGGGGCCGGCGGCCTGATCGAAAGAAGCCTCATGTGATGAGCCGATGAATCGGGAAAGGGGCCGCCTACAAGAGGCACCCTTTCCCCATGCTTTTTGGAGCAAGTATGTTGATTGCATTGTTGACATTTTCTCTTTCCATGGCGTCAGCAGTCACTTTGCTGACGATTCGAAAACTGCTATCTCACGAAAGTTACAGTGCAGTTTTGCAGAAGAGAGATGTGTGGAATGGAGCGATTTTGGCGGCTTCAATCTCTTTTGGAATCACCTCCGCTAAGTTTGTTGGCGCATGAGCTTGTGTTTCGCCCAAGCCATTAGCCAAGTTCATCGTTTTTGCAAGTGCCTAACTCTGGCATGGCTAACTGCTTGCGAAAGTCTTCCACCCGATCACTGGTCAAGATGAAAGCGATCTGCTCAAAGGCACTTCTGTGCGTGGCGATGTTTGGCGCCGTGATGGTGGCACCCGCCCACGCTGCACGATCCGAAGCCACCATTGTCGACTCTCGCATTCACTACCAGGTCCAGACCGATGGTCGGCATGTGGTGGAGAATATCGGCGTGCTGCGCATCGAGAGCCCCCAAGCCGTCCAGCGCTTCGCCCAGGTTCCCATTCCGTTCAGCAGCATCCTGCAAACGCTGGATGTGCTGGCTGCCTATGTCGTCGGCAAGGACGGCAAGCGTGTTGATGTGCCTGCGGACCGAATCCTGGTGCAGCAGACCCCGCAGAGCGCCGGGGCGCCGACCTTCGATGACGGCAAGGTCAAGGTGGTGGTGTTCCCGGCGGTGGAGGTGGGCTCGGTGCTCCATCTGCACACCCGTCGCACGCAGCTCAAGCCGCTCTTCCCCGGGCATTTCTCGGCAGTTGAGACCAGCCTGGGCATGTTCGACATTGAGCGTGCCGAGATCACGGTGCAGGCCCCGGCTGGGCTCAAGCTCAATACCGATGTGGTGGGCATGGTCGGTGGGCCTGTTGCCGCCAGCCCGCCGGGTGAGCAACGCTGGCGTTGGTCACTGAGCAACTGGAAGGCGCTGCCATTCGAAGCGGGCTCGGTGGCGCTGCAAGATGCCAGCCCGCGCGTGGCGATGACGACCCTGGCAGAAGACAACGCGGCGGCAGCGGCCTACGCGGCGCGGGCCTTCCCGGCGGCGGCAGTCACGCCAGCCATCCAGAAGCTGGCAGACGAGATCACAGCCGGCGTGAGCGACAGCAGGGCACAGGCGCAGGCGCTGTACCACTGGGTCAGCGCGAACATCCGTTACGTGGCGATCTTTCTGGACCTGGGCGGGGTGGTACCCAACAGCGCGGAGCAGGTGGCCCGAGTGCGCTATGGCGATTGCAAGGATCACACGACCCTGCTCGCAGCCCTGCTCTCGGCCAAGGGCATCAAGAGCAGCCCGGTGCTGGTGAATGCCGATCTTCGGTACTGGCGACCTGGCGTGCCGGCGATCCCAGGGGTTTTCAACCACGCCATCCTGTATCTGCCGGCCTTGGACACCTATCTCGACTCCACCGCCGTGCTAGCGCCCTTTGGCACCTTGCCGGTCACGCTGCTGGGCAAGCCGGCTCTGGTCATCGATGACGGCAGCGGAAAGAGCAGAGCGGTCACGCTGCCGGTGGCCTCTTCGGCGCGTGATCGGGTGACGGTGCAGATGAGTCAAGCGTTGGCGGCAGACGGCAGTATCACGGGCTCGGCCCAGGTGCGCAGTCAAGGAGTTCTGGGTTTGCTGACGCGAGGTTTAATGGCCGGCTTGCCTACCGGGGCCGAACCACAGGTCGTGGGCCAGGTGCTGGCCATGAGCGGGCAGAACGGCAGCGGCAGCTTCACCCGCGGCGAGGTGCGTGACCTGGGGCAAGACCACGTTTACAACACCGAGTTCAAGCTGCCTGCCTATGCTCAGCTGCCGGGGCCGGGTGCCATGGCCATCCCGATGGGCTTTGGAAGCGTCACGGGCATCGCCGCGACCTTCGAACTGCTCGGCCCAGAGCAACGTCAACTGCCGATGCCGCTGATCGGCAAGCGGGTCGAGGAGACGGTGACCCTGCAGCTGCCCGCCGGGCTCAAACCGACCTCCTTGCCCAAAGGCACCCAACTGACCTGGGCGCATGGCCGCTACGAGTCCAAGGTGTCTTTGTCGGGCACGAGCCTGACGATCAGCCGAGTACTGGAACTGGACCTGCCGGAGCCGCTCTTGCCTCCGCAGGACTATCCGGCTTTCCGATCCTTTGGTCAGCAGGTGATGCGCGATCTGCGCGCACAGTTGGTGTACTGATGGTGAGCTGACCCACATGTAAGCAATGGGGCGAACGACCCCAACCGGGAGGGCATGGAAGTGCGCAGTGATGATGATTGCCCGCGCGGCTATGTGGTCAACCCGTGTGTCGTTGCCCAGGTCAGCCAGTCAACGGCCTCGCTGTGGACGATTTCCATGGTGGCATCGATGCCCATCCGATCCGGAAAAAGGATCAGGTTGTCGCAGTTCCAACGGGCACACGGTGCGATCAGCCCGTCACATCCCATGAACTCGACCGCCGCTCCGATCTCCTGCGTGCGCGGCATGTTGACGCCGCCGTAGGCACTCTCTGGCACGCCGAGCATTGCAAGATCTGCTCTGACCAGCTTCAGCGTCCGGTGCGCCACAACGCGGAGCGTGTGCAACATGACGGGCTTGGTCGGACGTGGGTTCAGCTGGCCCCAGTGAAACGAGATCTCGGCCAGCGCGCCTGCACGCGCGAGGCTGGTGTAGAGCACCGGGAAGCCGTCACGCTGCATCCAACGGCCGCCGCTGTATGAGCTGGCCAGCGGGTCGAGGTTCTGCCGCGTGCCTCGAAAGACCTCACCGTCGAAGGCCTCCTTTGGGAGCGCGTCCAGCTGGTCCAGCAGATCGGGGTCGTGGATCATCCTGATGCTCTTACCTCACAGGTGGACGCCGTCGAGCAGCTGATTAACCGATGCCAAGACCTCGTCCACACGGCCTTGCTGGATGAGCTCCGCCGGCACCTGATCGTCGAGCAACCGCTGGCGAGCGAAGAGCCACAGACGAGCATCGTGCGGCTCGTAGATGTCGGCCAGCTTGTCGATGACGAACTCCAGTTCAAGGAGCTGCTTCTCGGTGCTGGCGTGCGGCAGGGCTTTGCCCTTGTTCCATCGGGAGACGGTCTCGGGTCGCACGTTCAAGACGTTGGCTACGTCGGATGAGCGCATGGCGCCCTTCGTCTGGATGGCTTCCAGGCGGCGTGCAATCGCGTTGCTCATGGCATGCCTCTATAGGGTGGGGATCTTTTCGGGAGAGAGAGGCGTATCAGCGCAGGCCGCCGCGAGCGACGCGCGTCACTGGGTGACGTGCGAACGATGAGTCGCGGCGCTTCTTGGCATAGGGGCCGAGAGTGGTCCGCAGGTCGTTCAGCCGCTTGGCTTGTCTGCTGGCCTTCAGCGCCAGGTCTTCAGGCAGCGAAAGCTTGGCCGCGACCAGCGCGGCGTCGCTTGCCGGGCGCAGGTGTTCTTCCAGGAATTCGGTCGGTCGGATCGACTCGGGGATCTGCCCGAGGCCCGCGACCTGGTGCGTGCGTTGGTAGAGGAAGTGCCTCGCTGGTGCCTGCAGCATGTCGTCGACGCCTCGCCGGCAGCAGTTCGTGTCCCTGCACCCAAACGCAGAGCGTGCCCTGCCCCCGCCGGCCTCGAAGAAGCGCTCCACATCTACACGCGGCAGCATCAAATCGAGCATGGGCAGATAGATCCGCATCTTGGCGCCGAAGACCTTCTTGCCCTCTTCCGGCGCCTTGTGCCAGCTGGCCGTGTCGAAGCGCTCGCCCAGCGTCACGCCGTGCGACAGACCGCCCACCGCGCCGAAAGCCAGCAGGGACAAGCCCATCAGGCCCCCGGCATGGTCAGCGACGATCGGCAGCCCGAGAGCATGAAAGTCCGACGCGGCGTCGCCGTAGCGAGTGATAGCGGTCGGTGAGCTGTCAGATCCGCAGCTGGAGATGTTCAGCCACAACCCATCGACCATGGCCCGGCGTAGCTGCTCCAGGACAGCCAGTCGCTTCGGGCCCGTCCGGAAGGCCTCGTAGCTCAGTGCCAGCGAGTAGTGAAGCTGCACATGCCCGGCGCCGTGGCGCTCCAGCGCAGCACGAAGCGCGTTGGCGGAGCCGATGTCGATTGCCAGCCACGGGTCTTCAGGTCCGGTGATCAGGTGGGTCGGCGTGATCACCTGGGTGAACCCATGCTGGATAGCGAACTTCGCAATGTCCTCGGCCATCTGCCTCTGCTGAAAGGCGGTCGCCAGGTCTTCCAAGGCATGGGGGCGCTTCTTCGACCATGGGAGGCCATCCATGCCCTTCGCATAGCCGCCTACCGTGGCCATCGCCTGTGTCTGCGGGTCCAGCACAGCATCGAGGCCACGCTCCAGAACCAGCGACAACAGCTCCTTCTGCTGCCCGACGCGCTTGGCCTCGAAGACGACGCCCGTGAACGCAGCCGACCCCGAGGTGATGAAACTCTGGAGGTCCTTCTGATCCAGGCGTCCAGCTCGAACGTACAGCCCCAGTGGGTCGGGCGCCAGGCGGACAAGTCGAAGAGGAGAGGCGGACATGATGAACCCCGCGAAGCTAGGTAGATCGAAATGTAGCGCTTTCGGATGCGCTATGACAAGACATATAAATTGACATTTCGATTGCGCCGGCAGGCTTAGCGCAGCTGTACCGACGCTTCGGGGAGGCCAGGTCTGCTCGACCTGGCCTGGGTCGAGGTTAGAGAATCAGCACGATGTGGTGCGTGATGCCAGTGGCGATGAGCCTGGCGTTGGCGTTGTTGATGAACGGCACGCCGTAGTGGCGGATGACTTCGATCTTCATGGGTTGATCCCTCCTTTCTGGGCCCGCTCAGGTGGGGCCTCGTCTGTATGTATGGCTTGCGACGGGTGCACTTCATCTTTCGAGGTGTCGCGCATGAAATACGTATCTACGCTGTAAAGTAACGGTGCACACACGGAGCTGCGTAAATGCGTACTTTGGTGATCGCCAGCCAGAAGGGCGGCGTCGGTAAGACAACCTTGGCAGGACATCTCGGCGTTGTCGCCGAGCAGAGCGGAGCCGGGCCCGTGGCCTTGATCGACTGCGACCCGCAGGGGTCGCTCGCGTCCTGGTGGAATGAGCGCGCCGCCGAGGCCCCGCTGTTCGCCAGCGTGGCGATCGCCAACTTGGCCGGTCATCTGCAGGCGCTGGACCAGGCAGGCATCAAGCTGGCGATCATCGACACGCCTCCGGCGGTGACAGACATGATCCGGGCGGTCCTCAAGGTGGCCGACCTGGTGCTCATACCGACGCGGCCGAGCCCACACGACCTTCGTGCCGTCGGAACGACCGTCGAGCTGGTCGAACAGGCCGGCAAGAAGATGATCTTCGTGATCAACGGGGCGGCTGCCAGGGCCAAGATCGCCGGCGAGGCGGCTGTCGCCCTTTCCCAGCACGGTACGGTCGCCCCGGTGACTCTCTATCAACGCACCGACTTCGCCAGCTCGATGATCGACGGCCGAACGGTCCAGGAGATCGACCCGAAGAGTAGATCCGCCGAAGAGGTGGTCTCCCTATGGAAATACGTATCTGCGCAACTGAGGAAGACTTGATATAGTCCGCAGATGCGTATTAACGGAGATGCGTAAATGAGCAAGACAGCTTCCCTCACCGCCGGCCTGGTGGCCAAGAAGGGCCAGGCGGTGCCGGCTGCAGTCGCAGTCGCACCGGACACGTCTTCGGCCGCGCAGCCGGCCTCTGCCTCGTCGTACTACAAGGCCCTCACCGTCAAGCTGGACCGAAGCAGGTACGAGACGCTGAAGAACGCTGGCCTGAAGCTGGACAAGAAGAGCCAGGAGATCTTCGTCGAGGCGCTCGACGCCTACCTGGCCAAGGTGGGCTGAAACTGTGGCGCTTCCGGGGCAGACGCCCCTGTTCTCTACGGCCGATGCACCAACGCTGACTGAGGCGCAGCAGCGAGAAGAGCTGTTCCGCAAGCAGGTCGAGCTTGGCATCCCTGCCGACCAGGCGCGCGATTACGCGGACCGCGTCGTGCTGGGCGCTGCGGCGGCCCGCGGGCGGGCGCCGACTGCCAAGCGCGCCAGGAAAGCGCCACTAAAGACCGAGGCCGCCGCACCCGTCAACTCGGCGCCGGCCCCGGAACGTGGGCAGGAAGGAATCGTTCTGGACGCCGAGAGCGGGGACGTGGTGGAGGAGGGCGGTGCCAAACGGGGATTGCTGCCCGTTCACCATCCAAACCGCGACTTTTTCCTCTGCGACCTTTTCGACTACGCGCTCAAGGACGACGGCGTCAGCATGGAGGCGCCGATCTTCACGCTGGCCACCAAGCCCGACACCAAGGTCTGGCACTGGGAGAGCAAAGACAAGACCCGTTCGGTGACCGTGACGCCGAGCGTCCTTGGCAGAGCAACTCAGCACGATAAGGATTTACTTATCTACGTAGTTAGCCAAATCACAGAAGCGCTGAATCGAGGTCGCGGGGACGCATCCAACCGAACGGTGCGTTTCAGGGTGTACGACTACCTGGTTTCGACCAACAAGCGCGCCAACTGTTGCCGCCGACCGAAAACTGAGCCACTGGAGGTGCGGACGATTTCTTGGACTACCTTAAGGGGTAGTTCATGTACTCATACGACGATCGACTTCGAGCTGTTCA
>JBHYDA010000041.1:0-14654 GCA_051861265.1 Rubrivivax sp. | reverse complement strand
TGCAGCGTGTTGACCAGCGCGTTGCCCTTGCCGTCGATGTCCGAACTGCCCGTGAGGGTGAGGTTCTCCACATGGTCCCCCAGGGACCAGGTGACGGAGGACTGCACCGTGTCCGTGCCGCTGCCAGCGAGCTCAAGGACCTGATCCGAGGAGTTGTCCACCACGTAGGTGTCGTCGCCTTCGCCGCCCGCGAGCTTGTCCTCACCAATGCCACCGTCCAGCACGTTGGCGGACTCGTTGCCAGTGATGGTGTTGTCGCCCCCGTTGCCCTTGCCATCGATGGCACCGGCCCCAGCCACCAGCTCCAGGTTCTCCACGTTCGCCGTCAGCGTGTAGCTGACCGAGGCACGAACCAGATCCGTGCCCTGCCCGGCTGCTTCGATCACCGCGTCCTGCACATCGTCGACGACATAGGTGTCGTCTCCGTCACCACCCACCAGGGCATCGGCGCCAGCGCGCCCGTCCAGGTTGTCATCCCCATCGCCGCCTTCCAGGCGGTTCGCACCCGAGTTGCCCGTAAGGGTGTCGGCCTGCGACGAGCCACGCAGGTTTTCGATCTCGCTCAGGATGTCGCCCTGGGCATCGCCGCCGGAACCACGGCCAGTGGTGAGGTTGACGGCGACAGCGCTGGCCGACGATGCGTAGGTCGCCGTGTCGACCCCTGTGCCGCCCGTCAGCGTGTCGGCGTCGCCCCCCCCGGAGAGCACGTCGTCGCCCGCTCCGCCGGTCAGGACGTTGGCAACGCTGTTGCCCACCAGCAGGTCGGCCTGGGACGAACCGATAAGGTTCTCGATCGACTCATAGCGGTCGCCCGCGGCGTCACCGGTGTTGTCGGCGGCTGCGGCAAGGCTTGCCGTGACGCCAGACGTGGATGAGGCATAGGAGGCGGTGTCGCTGCCGCCGCCGCCGCGCACCTGGTCGGCACCGGCGCCACCCACGAGCGTGTCGTTGCCTTCGCCACCGTCCAGCATGTTGTCGGCGCCGTCACCGGCCAGCTCGTCATTGAAGCTGGATCCGATCAGGTTCTCGATGCTGTCGTAGCTGTCGCCGGCGGCTTCGCCCTCGTTGGCATCGGCATTGGCGATGCGTGCGATGACGCCTTCCTGCGCATTCGCATAGCTGGCGGTGTCGACACCATCACCGCCGTAGAGCCCGTCAGCGCCCTGACCGCCCTCCAGCGTGTCGTTGCCGCCCTGGCCATACAGGAGGTTGTCGCCGCTGGAGCCGATGAGCGCATCGGCATAGCGCGTGCCCTTCAGGTTCTCGATGTCGATGAGCGTGTCGCCTTCCGCATCACCACCGGCGGCGACCCCTTGCCGCAGGTTGATGGTGACGGCCGCTTCCGACGCGGTGTAGTCCGCCGTGTCGTTGCCTGCGCCGCCGCGGAGCGTGTCGCGCCCGGCCAGGCCTGCCAGCACGTCGTTGCCGGCCCCGCCAGACAGCTGGTTGTCGGCGGCGCTGCCGACCAGGGTGTCGTCGAAGCCTGAGCCGGCCAGGTTCTCGATGGAGACGTAGATGTCACCCAGCGCATCCCCCGAGTTCTGGGTGCTGGCCGACAACGAGGCGATGACGGCGCCCTGGGAGCCGGCATAGCTGGCGGTATCCTGGCCGTCACCGCCATCCAGCCTGTCGGAGCCCTGGCCGCCCTCGAGCATGTCGTCGCCCGTGCCGCCGGAAAGCACGTTGTTGGCGGCGTCGCCCACCAGCGCGTCGGCAAAGCCGCTGCCGATGAGGTTCTCCACACCGGACAGCACGTCACCTTCGGCGTCGCTGCCGCTGCCAAGGCCCGTGGCCAGATTGACCGTGACGGCCGCGGCTGCAGCGTTGTAGGTGACGGTATCGGTGCCCAGACCGCCCCGCAGGGTATCCGCGCCACCGCCGCCGTCCAGCAGGTCGTCGCCACCGCCACCGTTCAGGGTGTCGTTGCCGAGCAGGCCCTCCAGGGTGTCGTCGCCGGCAGCACCTTCCAGCGAGTTGGCGGCGCCATCGCCGGTCAGCCGGTCGGCCGCAGAACTGCCCACCACGTTTTCGATGGAGTCGAAGGTATCGCCGTTGGCGTCGCCACCCGTGGCCGTGGAGGTGGTCAGGTTGATCGTGACCGCCGCACTGCCGGCGTAGTCCACCGTGTCGCTGCCTTCACCACCCAGGAGCTGGTCAGCGCCGCCGCCGCCGGTCAGCACGTCATTCCCACGCCCGCCCGTCAGGGTGTTGTTGGCACTGTTTCCGGCGAGCCGGTCGCTGAAGCGTGAACCCGTGAGGTTCTCGATGTTGGCGAGCGAGTCGCCCTCGGCGTCGCCGCCACGGCCGACTTCGCTGCTGAGCAGGCTGGCCGTGACCCCTTCGTTGGAGCCTTCGTAGGAGGCGGTGTCGATGCCGTCACCACCGTCCATGGAGTCGCGGCCCGCGCCGCCCACCATCAGATCCGCACCGCCGCCCCCTGACAGCACGTCGTCGCCAGGGTTGCCCCAGAGGATGTTGTTGGAAGCGTCACCGGTCAACGCGTCGGCCAGCTCAGAGCCTTCGAGGTTCTCGATGCTGGTGAAGACGTCTCCCGCGGCGTCCCCGGTGTTCTGGGTGCGGTCGGCCAGGTTGGCCGCCACCGCGGCGAGGGAATGCGCGTAGCTGGCCGTATCGTTGCCTTCGCCGCCCAGCAACTCATCGGCGCCTCCGCCGCCCTCGAGGAGGTCATCGCCACCGGCGCCATCCAGGCGGTTGGCCTTGTCGTTGCCCACCAGTTCGTCGGCCCGGCTCGAGCCGCTGAGGTTCTCGATGTCCTGCAACAGGTCGCCAGTCGCATCGCCCGCAGACCCCCGGCCCGATTGCAGGCTCGCGACCACGCCCAGCGCTGAACCGCTGTAGCTGGCAGTGTCCACGCCTACGCCGCCCTTGAGCGTGTCGGCCCCGGCCCCACCCAGCAGGATGTCATTGCCAGCGCCGCCGTCCAGCAAGTTGGCATCTGCAGAGCCGATGAGCGTATCGGCCTGGGCACTGCCCACGACATTCTCGATACTGGTGAGGACGTCGCCCTCGGCGTCTCCGCCCGCGGCGCTTCCGTCGGCCAGGTTGACGGCCACGCCGGCACTGGAAGCCGAGTAGTCCGAGGTGTCGATGCCCGCGCCACCTTCCAGGCGGTCCGCGCCGCCACGGCCCGTCAACGAGTCGTTGCCCTCACCGCCTCGGAGCCTGTTGGCACCGGAGGTGCCTGCCAGGCGGTCTGAGTAGGCAGAGCCGTCGATGTTCTCGATGTTGGTGTTCGTGTCGCCAGTGGCTTCGCCACCGCTGGCGGTACCGGCCTCGAGATCGACGGTGACTCCCTCGTCAGACCGGGTGTAGACAATGGTGTCCGAGCCGGTGCCTCCATCCAGGCTGTCTGCGCCGGCACCACCTTCGATGGTGTCATCGCCGCTGCCACCGTCCACGCTGTCATTACCGTCACCAGCCGCGATGAGGTCATGCCCGACCATGGCGCGGATGGTGTCGTTGCCGGCGCCTCCCTGGATGTCGTCGCCCAGGCCGAACGCCGCAAACACGACGCCGCTCTTGCCGGAGACCGAGTAGTCGAGGTCCGCAGACGAGCGGACATCGCGCAGGATGGCAGGGACGACGCTGTCGCCCGTGATTTCCCTGCCTTCCAAGGTACCGGTGGCGCTGATGCGGATGTCGAACTTGGATTCCGCGAAAGGCGTGCCGTCCGCAGCGACGGGGTACTGGATCACGAGATTCAGGCTGTTGCCGAGCTCTGCCAAGCCTGGCGGCAGCGTGACCTGCCAGTTGCTGCCGGCCTTCACCGCGCCGACCACAACGAAGGCGGGCGGCAGACCGGATATGGTGAGTGCCGTGAGCGTGAGTTCGGTCCGGGCGCTGGCCTTGATGGTGAGCAGCCTGGCAAATCCGCTGCCCATGCCAGCCGCGCCGTCGCCATCGATCGTGTCGTTTCCGGCTGTCCCCACCAGCAGTTCGGGTGCGGCTTGAGCAACCGGGGACGGGTCACCGGCAGAAGCCGCAGAGCCGCCGGCGCCCTGGATACGGACACCGCCGTCTTCCAAGTTCGTGCGCGTCGCCCCAGTAATGTTGCGAACGATCGTCTCAAAGCTGATGTTATCCAAGGGCGGCGGCGGCGGCGGGGGAACGCCGGGGGCACCGGTGGAGGTGCCGGATGCCGGAGCCACCACCACAATCAACGACGGCGTAGCGGGCCTATCTGCCGTTGCGGCCTCCTTGTTGAATGCAGCACCCAGGTCAGGCGCAGCGATGCCGCCCGGAGCCGGCGCCACCGTGGGACGGGGCACGTTGTCGCTGAGCGGCTGGTCCGTGGCACGGCGGCTGACGTCATCGTCCAGCAGTTCGATGGCCGAGCGCTTGGCCTTGGCATCCGCAGGCAACGGTGGAACATTGGCCTCCAACGACCGCGTTGCCACGTCCGTGAGTTCCACGGCACCCGCCGCGTTGATCAACTCGGCGCCGGTCGCTGCCCGGTCAGCAAAGGTGATTCGCAGGTTGGGATTGATCGCAGCCTGCAGCGCGGCACCCTGCAGGATGTGACGCTCGCCACCGGCCAGAAGAAGCACCAGATCGGTGCCGACGATCTGCACCTTCTCCACGCGGGCGAAGGGCAACGACAGATTGAGCCCAAGTTCACCCGAGGCAGAAGGCTTGAGCGCGTAGACGGTGGATGTGCTGCTTGTCATATTGGGCTGCTAGGCGCCGATCGGGCTGAATCGCGTTTCGTCACTTCGCGTGTCCAACTTGAACAAATCGTTACGCCGGACATAAGAATCCCGAGAAGTATTCACGCCTTGATGCCCATCAGGGCGTACGGAAGGCAATAAACACTCACGGCGGCGAACCCCGAACAGGAGCAGGCCGTCGCCTTGTCCAGGCTATGTCGAACAGCTGATTACCCTCGCGCGATGCCGCTTGGACCACGGTGTCGACAGGCAGGGAGTCGAAGTACACCTTGATGCGAATCAGGCTGGGCAGGCAACGATCAACGGCAGCGACGATGTCGGGATCGAACTGCGAACCCGCCTCCCTGCACAGGTGCAGGAGCACGGCGTCCAGGCTCCACGCATCCTTGTAGCGGCGCTTGCTGTTGAGCGCATCAAACACATCGGCCACCGCAACAATTCGTGCGCTGAGCGGAATGTCGCGCTCCTTGAGCCCAAAGGGGTATCCGGAACCGTTCCACCGTTCGTGGTGGTGCAGGGCAATCTCCGCGGCAACTGCGAAGACTTCTCCGTCGTGTTCGCGAAGAATGTCGTAGCCGAAGACCGGGTGCTGCTTCATCAGTTCCCACTCGGCTTCGTCCAACGACCCCGGCTTGCGCAGAACAGCATCAGAAATGCCAACCTTGCCAAGGTCATGCAGCGGCGCCGCAAGCAGCAGCAGATCTTGAAACTGCTGCGACTGCCCGCACGCCTGCGCAATGACGGCTGCGTAGTGGGCCATGCGGGCGGTATGGTGGCCGGTCTCCTCGTCACGGAACGCGGCGAGCCGTTCCAGACAGCGTAACGCCTGCAGATCCTGCGTGGATACACTGGAGGTGATGCGCTTGTTGGTGCCGCCAGGCAGAAAGTCGCCGATCGAGTCCCAGTGCCCGGGAAGGCGCGAGAGCTGGGCTTCAACCTTGTCGACGATGGCGCTGGGCAGTTTCGGCAGGCGGATGATTTCCGCAGCACCCGCCTCAACCGCCATGTGATCCAGTTCCGGACGGTTGCTACCCGTCATCAGCATGTACTGAGTGGACGCAAGCGGGCGGTCGCCACGCGCGCGCTTGATGAACTCCACCCCATCCAGTTCCGGCATGGAGTAGTCGGTTAGAACCAGATCGGGCTCCAGGGACAGGCAGTGCTGCAGGGCCTCCCGCGCATCGCGGAACGTCACTACATTGCGCCCAGGCTCCCGCCCCAGGATCGAGCGCATTTGCTGCAGGACGATGTCGTTGTCATCGATGATGACGATGGTGTGTGACAGGATCTGGTTCGACATGGAACTTCTACACTTCTATGTGATGTGATCCCACATCGTATCTTCTTTTATACGTATGTATCGTACAGTACCAGTCCGCACTTGTGTCAGTAGATCACATTTTTGTCCTTCTCACGGACGACTGAGCGTTGAAGGCGCGTACGGGACGAGATCCTTGCACCGTGACCGGCCGGCAGTTCAGGACAGACTCCAGACACAGGGTGCATCCGGGCGTCACCGGCAGCTGCGGCGAGGCACTTCGCAACGGAGAGCCTGGCTGAGCGGCAACGGACTGGTTTTCCATGCGCCCCAGCTCCACGTCGTCGGAAGCCCGGAGTGGCGCGGGCCATGGCAGTTGGAGTCGGCGCCTGCGCCCCCTGAGGCTGCGGCGATCCACGAGTGCGACGACGTGTTCGCCACTATTGCCAGGCCAGACTTCGGTGCCGGATCTGGCACCCGCTGCCCAGCGCTGGTAACGGGCGGGAGCAGCCGCACATTGCCCAGCACGGCCCGACAACTCAGCAGGCGCCGGGGTTACGGGGCAACGATGTGACTGCTCTTGGAGCCGTCCATCGCGGCCACGATGGCAGGCTCGGCACCGCGGGGTTCTCGACCCGGGAACCCGAGGGACCCAGCAACGCCCCGGGGTTGGCGAAAGCTCGAGAACGCAGCCTGCGAACGAGGCTGGGCAAACAGCCTGCGTCACCATCTGAAGGTCGGCACGTCCACACATCAGGGAAGACCTCAAAGACCCCTGGCTGAGCACCTTCCACTCGATGTTGTCGGCTGAACCGCCGCCTGGCCACCGCAACGAGTACGAGACTGAGCTTGACCCGAACACTTGGCAGCACGTCGGGCACGACTGCCGCGAGAGCAACTGGCCCCAAGACCTCCATGACGGGAGGCGTCGGCTGCATCAGATCAACGGCCAGCGTCCTGCCTTTGGCCAGAATGGGACAGGGCGCGTCTGCTTCCAGGAGGCACGCAAACCTCGATCTGTTGGCACCGGTGGAACAAGTGGGAGCGCACGGTCTGGTCAACCTGCGTGTGCATACCCGAAACTCGAGAGGCTGCCTGGCTGCGCACCCTGTCGGCCGCGATCTGGCGGATGCAGCCCTACGCAAACCGGCGAGCGCCTCGACGAACATGGACACCACAAAGCCGTCCGGCAACACCGCAGACAGGACTGCCGCCAGGTTGCCGGAGGACGGCTTCGCAAGTGGAGCAGCTGTTGCAGGAGCTCCTGCAATGCGCTCTGGAGTACAGATGCAACCCGGTGGCGCTCCAGCGACCTTCGGTTCAGCACTTGCCGGCTGCGCCAGCACGGCCGACGAGGATGGCGAGCGCCCACGCGGACCGCCGCTTCAGAAGGCCGTCCGCAGCAAGTGCCCCGCACGGCACTCAATAACTGCGCAGGACTTCGGTTGATGAAGTGGTTCTCACATCGCACATGTGTTCTAATGGGACTACATCATACTTAATCCACACATTTCGCATATTGCAGACAAGGTTTCCATATGAGAAGCGCACGCGAGCCTAAGGAGGTCGTACGGACCAGTAGGCCTCCGGAACGGAGAACCTTTCTGCCTGCGCTCACGGCTCAGGCGAAGCTGCAGGCTCCTGCACCGAAGAAAAGGGGCACCCACGAATTGCCGAGCATTTCGCCTGAGCGGCGGATGTTTGCTCAGCGTCCACGAGCGCGTCTGTGGCTTGGGCGTTGCCGTGTAGCAACGGTCATCGCTGTAGCTGTTGTAGTGCTGATGCAGGTGGTTGGCCATGTTCCGCTCATCTCGAATGGGTCGCCGAAAACCTCATCCTCCCAGTGACCCACCGAGAACGACCCAATCTCGCTAGAGACCTTCACCGGGGCGATTGCCAGTTTCCTTTCGACTCCGCACGCCTTGTGGCTGGTGCTGCCGGGCACAGCGGTTTCTTGAGGCATCGTCTATGGGGCCACGAGGCTGGGCCTCGTTTCCAGCCGGCACTGGCTGGTTTGGGCCTTCCTGTTCGCAGCGACCACTGCCTTCTCGCGTTACGAGGTCACCCCTGGAGGCCTCGGACTGCGCGCCTTCCCCGTGGTGGCAGTTGTGTGCGTCGTGTGCCTGGCCTTCCTGCAGCGCGCGCGGCGGTGGCGGCAACTGCAGCTTTCCTGAGCGCGCTTTGCGTTGACCTGGTCATGAATCTGGGCACACATGGAAGGGGGCGTCGGCACGCCGCCGAACGTGCTGAGCTCCACTGGCGCTGGGGGTTGGCTTGAGCGTTTGTGGCTGGACCCCCTGGTGGTCACAGTCGCGGCGCTGGCCCTTGGTGCTGGCCGGGCCTAGATTGACCGGGAAAGCAGCACATGAGCGCCCAGCGATGGACTGCACTGCTCCTGACATTGTCGAGCGCCAGTTTCATGCAGCCCGCCACTGCGGGACGTGAGATGGATCGCGCCGCCGAGTGCCTTTGGGCAGCTGCCGACCATCACCAAGGGCCCGCGCTGGTGCTGTGGAGCATGACGGTCGTTGAGAGTGGATTCAGGCCCGACGCGGTGAACCGCAATCGAAACGGTAGCATCGAGCTGGCAGTTGCCCAAGTGAATCGGGTGGATTGGCCCGAACTGAGACGCAGAGGATTGCCGGCTGCCAGCTTGCAGGATCTGTGCATCAATCTCTATGTGCGGGCATGGCTGTACAGACAGAAGCTGAACCTGCACGGCAACTCTTGGAAAGCTGTAGGCGCTACGCAATCCGAAACGCCCGCCGTTGGAGTGGCCTACGCCACGCCTGTCGCAGACCGGATTCTGCGCGGCTGCGCCCTGGCGCCTACGGGGTGTCGCCAGGTCCTGCACCCGGGGAGCCCGCGGCATGACGGCGTCAACGGCCGGGCAGCACCCAGCGCCCATTGATATGAATGACGAGCGGACAGGACAGCCGGCCGTCGCCGATGCCGATGCCTTCACTGCAGCGCCCGAGTCAGCGGTACGATGGGGTTTCTCTGTGTTCGACGCGCGTGGCCGCCAGCTCTTGCTGCCGAGATCAAGCGTCGCTGGAGCGATCGCCGCCTTCGTGAACTCCATAAACCGGGGCCTGGCCACGACTGTCTTGATCGACACGCAATGGGAGTCGCTTCGCTTGGAGATGGACTTGCGCATCGGCCGCGTAAAGATTCAGCGCCAACTCCTTGTTCCCGCAGTCCGGCCAAAGAAGCGCAGAGAACGCCCATGAGCGGATTGCGCCAGCACCCGTCGCTGATGCGACCCGCCTCACCCGCCCCTGGGACTGACGGCTGCGTTGATCGGTATTGGGATGTTGACTTCAGTCGCTCAGATCATCCTAATCTTGAGGCGTGAGTGATGAGGAGCCAGCCAAAAAACGAAGCCGCTAGCGCGCCTTTTTGGGTACGCCTGTGTCAGCAACCCTTGGACCGACTTTACAAACAGGGAGGACTGTGATGGCACTACCCAGAGGAGGTCGAAAAGGTGGTCAAACCTTTCCTCGCGTGGCATTGCGCGAGGCCGTTTCATATGCACACCGGCTCGTGTCAGAGGTGGGTGCTGGCGCACAGCCCAGGCAGTCATTGCTGGCCAAGGTGCTTGGCACGACGTCCGCGCGCGGCGCGGTCAAGCTTTCAGCCATGAAGCAGTTCGGCCTTCTGGAAGGAGACTTGCGTTCCTTGTTCAGACCGACGCTGCTTGCTCGAGCACTTGCCTGCGACCACGGCGGCCCAGGTCTTGCACTGATGCGCCAGGCCGCCCTCAAGCCCAAGGTCTTCCGCGAGTTGTTCTCCACCTTCCAGGGCAGGACCATCAACCGGGTTGACGTGCGACACCGGGCACAGGCACTGGGGGTGCACTCCGACTCGGCGCTGATCTGCGTCAGCCTCTATGTTCGGAGCCTGGAGACCGCCCAGCTTGCGTTCGTTGCCGGCGACGCCGTGGCACATGCGCAGGCAGATGATGGGTTGCTGGGTGTGATGAGCACGGGTGCAGAGTCTGTAGGACGAGACGGTGAGCTGTCCGGCACCGACGGCCATGCCGCCGCAGGAGAGGCCGAACCTCGTGATCGCAACGTCTTCGGGCGCGCACTGTTCGGCCAGCATCGGGATGGCGGGGCAACTGAAACGCCTTACCCGCCTCAATTGGCCTTGACCTTGAACCTGGTGCTGTCCGCCAACACGGATGTCGCGAAGCTTGAGCAGCACCTCGCACTGCTGAGGCGATACTGTGCGCTCTAGCCAAAGTGACCCATGGCGTTGGCCGCATTCCCGGACAAGGTCCGCGCAGACCAACAAACCGAGCTCACCGCTCTCCTGCCTGCAGCACGGGTCTCACCTCAGCAGGGAGCCCCTGCGATCCCTCTGTGCCATATCCTCCTCGCCGACCTTCGGGTCGGCTTTGCCGCCCGCAAGGCGGCTTTTTTCTGCAAGCATCCTTGCCGCCCCGTATCGCGCGGTCGATCGCGGTTGCCACGCGCCGATCCTGGGCAAGGATGAGCCGTTTCTCCAGCACGCCCATCCCAGCCGCGGGGACAGCTTCGATGGTTCTGGTTGACCGATGCCTGCAGCGGTGCTTGCGAGACCGCCCTCCACACGAGCGACTCGCGCAACACCAGAACTCAGGTGGGCTCAAGGCCGACGGAACCGCCCAATGCAACGCGTGCCGCGCTGATCCATAAACAGCCTGAACTGAACGGGCGAATCCCAGAAGGCGTAACCGAATTGCGCTTTGAAGAACTGGTTCAGGACGCGACCGCCACAGTCGGGCAAACCGTTGGACGACACGATGATGCGCGTGAACTTGGTCACGCGCTCCGCACCATCAACGGCCTCAGCGATGGAAGTCCCCGTCAGGACCTCTTCTCGGCTCTTGACCAGCAGACTGCCGTCAGCACCAAATTGGTAGTGCTCCACACAGCCGTCCGGCGGTGCGCTCACCCAGGCTCCGATCAGCGGTTTGACATCAGCCGCTCGACGGCGAAACCGGTGGCGACTGAGTTGATGCAGGACATAAGCGCCAGGACTCCGACGGTGACTGGCGACACAAGGAGCTTCATGGGTACCTTTCCGGCGCTGCAGGTTGTTGGAGATGTTCGTCCTCCAGGACCTGTTGGATCCGCGCCAATACAGGACCCCTCAATCGGACTTTTGGCATCAGGCACCTGTGTCATGCCTCCGCACCGCAGCCTCAAGGTACCGGACGGCTGAGAGTCAGTTGAGGCAGGGCATCTTCCGGAATCAGCGTTTGGTACTCTTGTGGCCAACGGTAGCGAAGTTCCTTGCGGCGAGCCGTCGCCTCCAATCTGACGGGGCTTCTGCCCCTTCGCGACAGGTACACGAGCCGACCCCTTTGGTCCAAGCCCAGCACCAAGCCAGCTTGCGCGCCTTCATCGACGCCATCGTCCAAGACGACTGCACCAAGCCGGGGCCCATCGAGAGCGACTCCCCAACCCAGCCAGTCGCTGAAATCCGCCGTGAGCCGGGGAAGAAGAACCGTCGAACCTTGAAGCCACAGTGCCACCTGATCACCGCCGGCGACCTCATCGCTGCCGATCCCCAGCGCCACCAGCCACGACGAAGAGAAGAAGCTCCGCGGGGCTCCGGTTGGTGGTGGCGTCCGCCTCCGCTGATCGTTCAAGGCGCGTTCAAGCCACAGCGGCAAAGCCGCCGGCGCTCTGAGTACAAAGTCGAACTGGTCAAAGAGCAGCATCAAGAAAGGGGCTGGCGGCGCGTCTGTCGTCTCATTTCGGTATATGCTACCGAATCATATCTTAACAGTGACGCATCCATGGAACTCCCGGCCATGAAGAGCCTGCTGATCTGTTTCGGTGAGGCTACGGACCCCGCAACCGAACAGCAGCGCCGGTGGGTCGCTCAGCACGCCGAGGCGATTTCCACCACGCGGTGCCACCTTCTGCCTGGCATGTGGTTGATCAAGACCCCTGCCAGCACCATTCAGATTCGCGACGAGCTGTGCAGCGCTTTCGGTCCATCCGTGCCGTTCTTTGTTCTCGACGTCACCGGCGGGACCATGCACTGGTCGGGCGTTTCATCACAAGTGCACCACTGGTTGATGGCACAGGGGGTGTAGGTGCCTAGCTGTGAACCGTCAAGAGGCTGTTCCTTGACTTGTTGAGTCTGGACATGGGGAAGGCGCCGCCGATGCCTGCATGCGGTCGGTGCCAGTTGTGGTGGTGTTGCCAGCTGGTCAGGGCGCGGGATTCGCTGGTGGGAGTTCTGGTAGGTCCAGCCGCAGGCCCACTCGCGCAGCGCAGACTGAATGAAGCGCTCGGCCTTGCCGTAGGTCTGCGGCCGGTAGGCACGGGTGAACTCATGGACGATCCCGAGTTCGGCGCAGGTGGCGGCGAAGTCGCGTGAGCGGAGCGCCGAACCATTGTCGTTCAGCACCAGGCGCACCTTGACGCCCAGGCTGGCGTGGTACGCCACCGCCTGGCGCAGGAACTGCACTGCCTGCGGCGTCTTCTCATCCGGGCGCATGGCGGTGTAGGCGATGCGGGCGCGGTCGTCCGCGGCCACGACCAGCAACTCCAAAACAGGACCGTTGACGGAGTCGCGCCGGTTGCCCGCCACGCGGTGGCTGGGTCGCTCGATGCGGCCGAGCTTCTTGGTGCCGATGTGCAGCAGGTCTCCGGGGTGGTCGTGCTCGCAGCGCACCACGGGCTCGGCCGGCATCAGGTCGCTGAGCTTGACATACA
Organism: Rubrivivax sp.; assembly: GCA_051861265.1. Taxonomy (GTDB): domain Bacteria; phylum Pseudomonadota; class Gammaproteobacteria; order Burkholderiales; family Burkholderiaceae_C; genus Rubrivivax. Next base: position 1,992 of record JBHYDA010000041.1, on the reverse strand, counting down.
CGCACGTGGCAGCACGCGGCTGACGGTGCTGCCCGAGACGCCCGCGCTGACCGCGATGCGGACCTGCGTCATGCGCCTGCGGCGCAACTCGGCGATCAGCAGCGCCTTGGCCGGATCGATGGCGCGCGGCGGGTGGGCAGGACGGGAAGAAGCGTCGGCCAGTGCGGCTTCGCCACCAGCACGTAGCAGCCAAGCCATTTGCGCGCCATCGCAGAAGCTTGCCGCTAGAGAATGACCCCCGCTGTCTAACATACGTAGAAGTGCGCGCATATCATACATGTATCATCGTTCAGCATTTTGGCTATGCGAGAGGTGGTTTGGGATGAAGTTGACAACGTTCTGGCGTTTGGTCTCAAGGTCGCGCGGTTGGCGGCTGCGCTGGTACAGCGTGGCGATGTAGGTTGGCGCCTTCGGCACAGCGGTGGTGCCGTGGACTTCTGGCATCAGCTCGATCGCTTGGCAGCCCATCGTTGGCGTCTGCGGCCTTGCACTGGTGGGAGCAGGCGAGTGGCTGAATCACCCTCGACGCGCCGTGATTCAAGCGGGATTCGGCCTCGCTAGGGTCCGAAGCCGACGCAACACGGTTGCCGGCTTGGTCGCTCTCGGTGTCGGCGGCGGGCTCATCAGCGCTGCGGCAGTCGGATCACTGCTGTGAAGAGGCCACTTGCGCTAGCGGTATGCGCCGTTCTGAGCGGATGCGCATCCATTGTTGACGGCTCCCGTCAGGACATCTCTGTTCAAGCCACCAGCTCACGAGGTCAGCTTAGCGGAGCAACCTGCCGGATGACCAACGCAGCTGGCACATGGTTCGTCATCGCTCCCGGTACTGCCAACGTACAACGCCATTCCTCGGGTCTTCATGTCAGCTGCGACCTAGAAGGATACGAATCAGGCATCGCCGTCTTCAAGTCGACACTCAAGGGCATGGCGCTTGGAAACATCGTCTTTGGCGGGATCATCGGTGCCGGCGTGGATCACGTTACAGGTGCTGCGTACCAGTACCCGCCGCTCGTGACTGTGATTCTGCGACTCATCGGTTCACCCCCGACTGGGGGGCCCAGTCAACCTGTCGCTTCACCCCTCGAAGCGCCACCGCGCGCACCGGTCGAGAAGGTGAGCGCACCGTAGCCAGGATCGCCGCTACTTCAGAACCATGAGGGAGCCCCACCATGACCTGGATCCGTCTGTGCTTGACCCCGCTGCTGACCGCAGTCTTGCTGGCCAACCCTGTTGCAAACGCCCAGCAGCAACAGCGCCGACAAGCCCCCTCGCCCGATTTGCTCAGCGCGGATAGCCTCTCTCAGCTCTCCGACCTAGGAAGGGTCTGTACAACATGCTGCGAAGCGCTTGGATCTGCGCCGTTTTCTTCGCCAGGCCCCTGTAGCGCACCTTCGTGTAACCGAACTGCCGCTTGAGCACTCGGAACGGGTGCTCGACCTTGGCTCGCACGCTGGCGTCCACCACCGTGCCCTTCTTCATCGTCAGGCCCTTGGACTGCAGGATGTCGTTGACCATCCCCAGCAGGTCGGCCGCCAACTCGTGCTTCTCCAGCAGGTTCCGAAGGCGCAGGATCGTCGTCTCGTCTGGCAGCCGCGCCTTCACGCCTTCCAGCTTGGCGAACTCCCGGTACATCGGGATGTCGTGCAGTGCCTCTTCCATCGCCGGGTCGCTCAGCCCGAACCAGCGCTGCAGGTAGTGGAGGCGCAACTTCGTCTCGATGCCAAAGGGCGGGCGTCCGGTTCGGGCCTTCGGGTAGTGCGGCTCAACGACCTTTACCAGCGCCGCCCACGGCACCACGCGCTCAATCGCCTCCAAGAACTCGCGCTTGCGCGTCTTCTTGGTCGACAGGTTCAAGCCCAGGCCAAGCTGCTTCATGGCCTCCATCGTCGCAAGCTCACCGGCGTCGCGATATGCGGATCGGATCGGGGTTATGCTTCCCTAACGTTCGAGCTAAGCTGCCCGCTACGGCAGGCGCTGTAAGCCCGGGCTGCG
>JBHYDA010000040.1:0-15705 GCA_051861265.1 Rubrivivax sp. | reverse complement strand
CGAGTTGAACGGTCTTCGAGGGCCAATGCTCCAAACGCCCGCCACCCAGCCTTCATCGGGCGTTCTCACACGGCCTCAACCCACTGCGGCAGGCCGTCTTGCCCGCGTGGCGCGCTGGTTTATGCTGCACCGCACGGGGAGGCCGCCCTGCCTCCGCGATCGGGGTTAGCTAGAACATCAAGCCTTATCAGCAAGCACCCTTCGCGTCGTGTCATCTTCCCTCGCTCTCCACCATCTGAAACTCAGCAGTGGAGGCGTTTCGTGCAAGCAACTGATTTCTCAGCTTGAAAACGCTGGGGTTCGGTTGAACACACTGGCTGTGGATGCGCTCACGAACGAATGTGTCGACACGGCAAAGACAAGCAGCGTGGTGCAGGTGGTCTTTGCCTCGTTGGAAGACCTCGGCCTTCTTGAAGGCGGGTACCTTTCGGCAGCCATCGACGCCGCAGCCTCGTGGGGATACGAGCTTTGCCCTCCTGATCTCGGGCCTCACCTGCGACTGGCCTATCTGAGCCAGCCAGAGGCTCCCGGCAAGCTGAAACCTGCCAAACACCGGGCCCCTCCTGGCTCAATCACGGTCGTAGACCAGCGTCCGCCGGAGGACGGCACCGACTACCGCGGCTTCTATATCCGCAGAATCGAGGGCGTTCCTTGGCTGCGTGGCTACACATCGTGGTCTGGCCACCTTTGGCAGCCAAACGACATCCTGGCCTTCGTGGCACCCGAGAGTGCGGCCTAACCCCTCGCTCAGCCCCGACCCGCTACGCCAGGGCGTCTTGCCGCAGCGTAAGGGCTCGGCTCGAAAGTTGGGCTTCACTTGCTCCGAGGCTGGCGCAACGGGACCGACCGAAGATACCAAGCGACCCAAGCATCAGTATTCCGCTCAGAAGCAGCGCAAATGTTCCTTGCTCCGGTACTGGCGTTAGTTGGAAGGGACGGAAGTTTCCCGTTTGCCGATTGAAGGCGTCACCCACGATCACACCGTGGTCGTTGATGTCGCGCGCCGTGTATAGAACCCATCCGGCTTCCAGTTCGGCCTGCCCAAGAAAGGTATTCAGATCGACACCGGTGCCAGCATTGAGGTCCCAGAGAACTGCCGTGCGAGCGCCGCCACCGGCATTCCTTGCGCCGACCACCTGCCCGACGTTGTTCAGACCCAAAGCAAAGTCGACATCACTGAGCGCGGTCAACGCGGTTGGAACAACACCATTCCACAGGACAGCGCGAACGGAGCCCGAGGTTCCAATCGTTGACCGGCCGACCACTTGACCCCTGTCATTGATGGCGTTGGCCTGATTGCAACAGGTCGTCTCTGTCAAAGAGTTCAAGGCCAGCGCCTGAGTCTCTCGCCAAACAACAGGTCTTTGATAGCCTGACCCTTGAAAGTCCTCAATGTACCCAACGATGTCGCCCGCATTGTTGATTCCGGTGACCGTGCTAGATCTCCCACCGGCTTGATCGAGGAAGACTGCCCTCTCGCCAGTCCACGTGACCCCAAAGGACGGACCGCCGAAGAACGGAGATGCAACGCCGGCAATCTGGCCTGAGTCATTGATTCCCACAGCGACGGAAACCGATGTTCCCCGAGGCCGGGGAAGAGGTGTCGCTGCACCGCCATTCCACATCACCGCGCGCTGACCAACCCCTGAGAGAAACGAATAACCAGCAGCCTGTCCGCTGTTGTTGATGGCCAAGGCATTGCTTGTGCCCCCGAACGAATTCAATACGGTAACGTTTGGCGTATGCCAGATGACCGCTTCAGGCACACCCAGCGCCAAGTAGGCAGATCCGGCGACATGTCCGCTGTTGTTCACTGCGTTGGCAGAAAGGCTCGTACCGCTGGGCACGGCAAGCGCCGTGAACTCATACCCTTGGGCTCGAACCGCTCCGCCCGCCATCACCAACATGGCAGCGGCGGCCATCAGAAAGCAAACGCGCATTTTCTCCTCCCTGTTTCGCACCGTATCCTATGCGGCCAGTCCAGCGGCTCGTCCCCCCGACTCGCAGGCCAATCAACGGCAGCGCGTCACCTTACCTTTCGGTGGAGCCTCGCCTCCACGCTCAAACCCCAACCCATTACGGCAAGCGTTGGATCGCACGTCAGGCCTCCTGGATTTCCAAATGCAGGGGAACACTCAACTGCAGTCGCCTCGTTAAGCGTACTGAACCCGAGAGTCTTTCTCTGCCGGACATTGAGCTCTCGCTCGATCTCGTCCCCTGGAACTCGGTCCCGCCTTCGAGCGCTAAGGCTTCCGTCTCCACTCTCCCTGCCCGAGCCTCCCTGAGCAGCGCCTTGTTGACCTCCACCGTGCGCATGGCATGCAGGCTTCACGCTCCGCACCGTCCTCGATTTCCCGTCCAGCAGCCTCAGCACGCAGTGCCTCCCTGGCTCGCAGACAACAGTTCTCCGAGGCACTGCCCCATTGCGCTTCTCTCGTTCGCAGCTTCGGGCCTCTCGGCGTTTGTCCTGTGGCGCGACTTTGGTCTTCCTCGTTTCAGGCGGCCGCAGCGGCCGCGCTGCCGATTGAGCCCTTGCACGACACCAACGCCCCTGTGCTTCAATCCCCAGCGATGGGTCGCGCTGGCCCTGCACCCTGTTCGCCACTGAAGCCCACCTCAAGGAAGCCATGAACGCCACCAAACTGATCGGGATCCTGCTGCTCATCGCGGGCACGCTGGGCCTGGCCTACGGCAGCTTCAGCTACACCAAGGACACCACCGCCGTGAAGCTCGGGCCGCTGGAGTTTTCGGTCAAGGAGAAGGGAACCGTGAACGTGCCCGTCTGGGCCGGCGTAGGGGCGATCGTGGTCGGCGGGCTGCTGTTGTTGCTCGGTGGCAAGCGAGGCTGAGGCCGCAAAACGCACGGCAGCACCGACCGGGCCACCCTCCTGCAGCAACTTCAGGCGGCTACAGTGCGGTTCCGCTCTTCCGCTTCTTGCCCCGCATGCACGCACAAGGTCTGATGAATCGCACGCGCTTTCTTGCGGCGCTGATTGCCGCCCTGGCCTTGGGCCTGACAGCCTGTGCCACCGACCGCGCCGGCACTGACGATCCGATCGAGCAGCACCAGATCGTCACGGAGCTGGAAGCGGGTCGCCTTCGCCTGGCTTGCGACCTGGCTTGCGCCGGCACCTGGCGGGCCGCGCGCAAGGCCTTGCGCGGCTTGCACGAACACGGTGTCTGGCAGGAGCTGGTCGTGGAGGTGGTCCGTATCGGCTACGCCTCCGACCTGGGGTATTTCTACCTCGGGCGCGCAGCCGAAGCACGCGGCAGGCCGCAAGCAGCGGCTGTCTACTACCGGCTCGCCCTGGCCACACCCAGCAAGTGCGACGGGCTGGTTTTCGACAGTTGCGACGGCATTCGCTTCCCGGCCGATGCACAAGCTGCGCTGGCGCGCATAGGCGGCAAGTAAACCCGCCGACGCGCGCAAGCCTTCCTCTCTTGCGGCCCACCTGGGGTGGTTCGCCCCTTCGAGACAATCCACCGTGGTCAAGTTCTTCGTTCCCGCCGCCGACAACGCCGAACACGCCGAGTCGCTGTACGAGGCCGTTGCACGCTTCAACGGCCTGGCGCCGACAGCGCAGCGCGTGCACAGCCTGCGCTTCCTGCATGCCGAAACCCCGGTGCATGCCGAGGTGGGCGCGCCACTGCCGGCAGCCTTCGGCACCGAGCACCAGCCGGTCATGGCCATCCTGGCGTGTGGCGAGACCTACCGCCTGTGCCTGCCCACGCGGGGCGGGCTTTGGGGTCAAGCCATCGTCGTGCAGGCGACCCTGGTGCAAGAGGTTCGTTTCTTCGACTGAAGCAGGCCGGGGCCTGCAACAGAAGCCGCTGCCGAGGCTCAGGCCGTGACCGCGCCCGAGACCTCGGGCAGCAGCCGCCCGGCTTCGATGACGAGTTGGCGGTCGCAGCGCGCAGCGATGCCGCGATCGTGCGTCACCAGCACCAGCGTCGTGCCGGCCTCGCGGTTCAGCTCGAACATCAGCGCCATCACGCGTTCGCCGGTGGCGAAATCGAGGCTGCCGGTGGGTTCATCGGCCAGCAGCAGCGCCGGCCGCACGACGAAGGCCCGCGCGAGTGCCACGCGCTGCTGTTCGCCGCCCGAAAGCAGCTTGGGGTAATGCGCCAGCCGCTCGCCCAGGCCCACGCGGCGCAGCATCTCGGTGGCGGCACTGCGTGCGTCGCTGCGGCCCATCAGTTCCAGCGGCAACATCACGTTCTCCAGCGCCGTCAGGTTGCCCAGCAATTGGAAGCTCTGGAAGACGAAGCCCATCTGCTGCGCGCGCAGCGCAGCACGCGCGTCTTCATCCAGCTGGAAGAGGTCGCGCCCGGCCAGCATCACCGTGCCCGAAGTCGGCACGTCCAGGCCGGCCAGGATGGACAGCAACGTGCTCTTGCCCGAGCCCGAGGCGCCGACGATGGCCACACTCTCGCGCGGGCGGAGCTGGAACTTGATGTCATGGAGAATGGTCAAGGCCCCGGTGGCATCGGCCACCTGCTTGCTGACACTGCGCACGTCTATGAGAGGTTCTGACATCGAAGCTTCTGCCCAGGCGCGACGCGCCTTCCTCGTGCACTGTAGCGCGCTCGGCCTGCTCGCTCTGTCTGCAGGCGGCGCAGCCGCAAGCGGCGTGGGGGCGAGGCCCACGCCCAAGGTGCTGGTGGTGGGCGACAGCCTCTCGGCCGAGTACGGCCTGCCGCGCGGCAGCGGCTGGGTGGCGTTGCTCGAAGCGCGTCTCGCCCGCGAGCGCATCGCTGCGGCGGTGGTGAACGCCAGCATCAGCGGCGACACCACCTCGGGCGGCCGCGCACGGCTGCCGGCACTGCTGGCGCAGCACAAGCCCAGCGTGGTCGTGCTGGAGCTCGGCGGTAACGATGCCTTGCGCGGGCTGCCTCTGGCGCAGACCCAAGCCAACCTCACAGCCATGGCGCAGGCTTCCAAAGCCGCAGGCGCGCGCGTGCTCATCACCGGCATGGCCGTGCCGCCGAACTACGGCCGTCAGTACGGCGAAGCCTTCCTGGCGCTCTTCGCCACCGTGGCCAAGGCCGAAGGCGCGGCGCTGGTGCCCTTCCTGCTGGCCGGCGTGGCCGACGGCCCCGATGCCGAGGCGATGTTCCAGCCCGACCGCATCCACCCCAAGGCCGAAGCGCACCCGCGCATGCTGGCCAATGTGTGGCCGGTGCTGCGGCCGCTGCTGCGCTGAAGCAGCAGCGCGCCGCCGCGCCTGAAGCTCAGCGCAGGTCCTGACGGTCCTTGTCGCGCTGGCGGTCCGGCGTGTTGGCGCGCTCGGAAGGTGCCGGGCCCGCGGGGCGCTCGGCGCGTTCCGGACGTTGCGGCCCCATGTTCTGGGGCGGGGTCGGCGGAGGCGGTGGGGGGACAGGACGGGCCGCCGGGGCCGGCGGTGCCACCGGCGCACGGGGCTGGCTGGGGCCCACGGCACCCGCGGGAGGGTCGACGCGGCGCAGGTCGCGCACCTCGTCGCGGCGCGGCTCGCGGCGGTTGTCTTGCCTGTCATCACGGCGGCCGTCGCGGCGGTCTTCACGCCGATCTTCGACGCGATCGTCACGACGGCCCTCGATTCGGCCGTCATTGCGCCCATCGTCCCGCACCCTGCGATCGCCGTCAGCCGGACGCTGCGGCCGCATCTCAGGCGCAGCCTGCGCCGGCTGCGGCACCGCGCCGCCGGGCACCATCTGCACGGGGGCCACGTTGCCCGGCCGGCCAGGGGCTTCAGGACGATCCGGGCGCTCCGGGCGACCCGGCCGCTCTGCGCGTTCCAGCCCGTCTCCACGCCAGGCGGGGGCGGCCACGCGCGGCACACGCGGGCCTACGAAAGCCGGGCCGTCGGGCGGCGCCTGCATCACCAGCGGCGCTCGGCCGCCGTCGCGCTGCGGCTCCATCACACCACCGGCCACGGGTTGGCGGCGCACCAGCACGTCACTCGGCACCACCGTCACCGCGTTGGGCACGCCCTGGTTGCCGTAGCTGATGGGCCCGGTGGGCACTTGGCCCGGGGTGTGGCGCCAGCGGTAAGGCGGCGCGGGGTTCACGCGCTCCACATAGCGCGGCGTGTGGCGGTAATGCGGCGTGTAGACCTCGCGCGGCGCCAGCGGCAGCCAGCCCACGGCCGGGCTGCCGATGCGCACCGAAACGCCCCAGCCGCTGCCGCCCACCCAGGCCACCAGTGCCGGCGCGTACACCGGCCGAGCGACGTAGGCCCCGGGCACCCAGCCCCAGCGGCCGCGCCAGTTCACCCAGCGGCCGTAGTGGAAGGGCGCAAAGCCCCAGGGCGCTTCGTCGATCCAGGTCCAGCCCCAGGGCCGCACCCAGGCCCAGCGGCCGTGGCGGTAAGGCGCCCAGTCGGCACGCACCACCAGCGGCAGCCAGAGCGCGCCGTACTCGGGGTGCTGCTCCCAACGGCCGTGCCGATCGAGGTCTTCCACACCCGTCATCTCGGGCGAGACGTAACGCGTGGAGGCGCTGCGTTCGTCGCGCGCGTCTTCGCCTTGCGCCCAGCGCGTGAAGCTGTCGTCGCGCGGTGAAACCCAGGCGCTGCGCAACTCACCGGCTTCGCCCCGGCGACCCACGCGGTAGAGCTCGGCCCAGCGTTCGGGACCGACGATCAGGCCATCGTCACCCTTCTCGCCGCGCACATGCCACTCGCCGCGCCAGGCGCCCGCAGTGGTGGTGTCGTCGGTGCGCACCAGCAGGTAATGGCCGGCGCGCAGCGGGCGCAAGCGCGCTTCGGCGGTGACGAGCTCCAGCTCGTCGGCGATCTCGCGCGAGCGCACGCGCACCGCCACGCTGCCGCTGTGCAGTTGGAAGACGAGGCGCTCGTCGTCCAGGCGCAGCACCTCGAACTCGGTGTTCGCCGCCAGGCGCAGCACGGTGGAACCCACGCGCAACTCCGCGCGGCCGCTTTGCGCGGTGCTGACACGGTCGCCCTGGGTCAGCGGGCGGTTGCGCTCGGCCTCGGCCCATTCACCGGTGTCGCTGTCCCACCAGGAGACACTGCCGTTGAAATCGGCCAGCCGGCCCACGCGGCCAGGCGGGTCTTCGTCGGCCCAGGCGATGGGGGCCATCAGCACCAGCAGCATGGCCAGGCCCATGAGCCAGAGCTTGGTCGGCCATCGCACCGCAGTCTGGGCCCCGGCCTGGCGGCGGAGATGCGGCGGTTGAAAGGCGCTGGGCTGGGGGGCGGGCATGGACCTCATGCTGCTACAACGGCGCCCTGCCCGCGCGCGCCGACCCCCGCGGATGTAAAGGCTTGTAGCGAGGCCGCCCGTCAGTCGTCGGCGGTGGGGTCGAGTTCGGGGAACAGCACGCTGGTGTAGCCGAACTTCGTCAGGTCGGTCATGCGCGTCGGGTACAGGCGGCCGATGAGGTGGTCGCACTCGTGCTGCACCACGCGGGCGTGGAAGCCGTCGGCCTCGCGCTCGATGGGCCGGCCCTCGGGGTCGAAGCCGCTGTAGCGGATGCGCGCATGCCGCGGCACCACGCCGCGCAGGCCGGGTACCGAGAGGCAGCCCTCCCAGCCGTCCACCACCTGCCCGTCCAGCGGCGTGATCACGGGGTTGATCAGCACCGTGGGCGGTACGGGCGGCGCCTCGGGGTAACGCACGTTGTGGGTGTAGCCGAAGATCACCAATTGCAGGTCCACGCCGATCTGCGGTGCCGCCAGCCCCGCGCCATTGGCCGCGGCCATGGTCTCGAACATGTCGGCGATCAGCGTCTGCAGTTCGGGTGTACCGAACTCACGCACGGGCGGGGCCACGCGCAGCAGGCGCGGGTCGCCCATCTTCAGGATCTCTCGAACGGTCATCGGGCCGGCCTCGGTTGCAAGGAACGAAGCACCGATTGTCGCGGCGGCCCGCTCGCCGTATCAGCGCAGGGCTGCCAGCACCTGCTGCACGCGCTGCGCGACGCTGCCTTGCGCCAGCACGAAAGGCACGCCCTGGGCCTGCAACTGCGCCAGGGTCCAAGCGTGCTGGGCGTTGCGGAAGCTGTCGTCGCGGCGGCAGCCGTCCTGCACGAAATCGAAATCGGGGGCGCACACCACGGTCAGCTCGTAACGGCGGCGGGCCATGGCTTGCAGTTCCTCTGGCGCCGTGCCGTGGTCGTGCAGGCAGTACTGCAGCGTGGTCAGCGGCGTGGTGTCGCAGACGATCCAGCCGCTGCGGCCCGCGGCCGCAGCGTCTTCCAGCTCGATCTGGTGGTGGCCCACGTGCAACAACTCGTCGACGCTGAGCGTCTGGCGCAGTCGCTCCCACAGTTCGCGGCCGTACTCGGGCACCCAGGCCGTGTGCAGGTGCTCGGCCAGGGCCTGGGCCAGAGTGGTCTTGCCGCTGCTCTCGCCGCCCAGCAGGGCCAGGCGCCGGGCGGGGCCCACGGGTTCAGGCGTCTGCACGCAAGAGCTCCTGCAGCCCGGCTTCGTCGAGCACGGGCACGCCCAGCTCGCGCGCCTTGTCGAGTTTGCTGCCGGCTTCTTCACCGGCCACCACGTAGTTCGTCTTCTTCGACACCGAGCCCGACACCTTGCCGCCTGCCGCTTCGATCAGCGCCTTGGCCTCGTCGCGGCTCAGCGTGGGCAACGTGCCGGTGAGCACCAGCGTCTTGCCGGCCAGCGGCTGCGGGCCGAGCGCGGCTTCCTGTTCGGGCCAGTGGATGCCGGCGGCGCGCAATTGCTCCACCACCTCCACGTTGTGCGGTTGGTCGAAGAAAGTGCGGATGCTTTGCGCGACGATGGGGCCGACGTCCTTCACCTGCAGCAGCTCCTCGACGCTGGCAGCCGTCAGCCGGTCGATGCCGCCGAAGTGGCGCGCCAGGTCCTTGGCCGTGGTCTCGCCCACCTGGCGGATGCCCAGGGCATAGAGAAAACGCGCGAAGGTGGTGGTCTTGCTCTTCTCCAGCCCGGCCACCAGGTTGGCCGCGCTCTTCTCCCCGAAACGCTCCAGCGCCGCGAGCTTGGCCACGCCCAGCTTGTACAGCTCGGGCAAGGTGCGGATGAGCCCGCCATCGACCAGCTGGTCCACCAGCTTGTCGCCCAGGCCTTCAACGTCCATCGCACGGCGGCTGGCGAAGTGCAGGATGGCCTGCTTGCGCTGCGCGGGGCAGAACAGGCCACCCGAGCAGCGGAAATCCATGCCTCCGCGTTCGCGCTGCGCGGCACTGCCACAGGCCGGGCAGGTCCGCGGCCAGATGCGGAAGTTGGGCACATAGGCCGGACGCTGGCCGGGCACACGGCCCACAACCTCGGGAATGACATCGCCCGCGCGCCGCACGATCACCGTGTCGCCCACGCGCACGCCCTTGCGGCGCAACTCGAAGACGTTGTGCAGCGTGGCGTTGCTCACCGTCGTGCCGCCCACGAACACCGGCTCCAGCTTGGCCACGGGCGTGAGCTTGCCGGTGCGGCCCACCTGGATCTCGATGGCGTTGAGCCGCGTCAGCTGCTCTTGCGCCGGGTACTTGTGCGCCACGGCCCAGCGCGGCTCGCGCGTGACGAAGCCCAGGCGCTGCTGCAGTTCCACGCTGTCGACCTTGTAGACCACGCCGTCGATGTCGAAGGGCAGCGCGTCGCGCTTCGCACCCATGGCGGCATGGAAGGCCACCAGGCCCTCGGCGCCCATCGCCACCGCGCGGTCGGCACACACCGGCAGGCCGAAGGCGGCCAGCGCATCGAGCGTGGCGCTGTGGGTGGGCGGCTGCGCCCAGCCTTGCACCTCGCCCAGGCCGTAGGCATAGAAGCTCAGCGGCCGCTGCGCGGTGATGGCCGGGTCTAGCTGGCGCACAGCGCCGGCGGCCGTGTTGCGCGGGTTGATGTAGGTCTTCTCGCCCTTCTCGCGCTGGCGTTCGTTGAGGCGTTCGAAATCGTCGCGGCGCATGTAGACCTCGCCGCGCACTTCCAGCACGGGCGGCAGGGTTTCGACCGCGCCGATCAAGCGCAACGGAATCTGCCCGATGGTGCGGATGTTCTGCGTCACGTCTTCGCCGGTCTCGCCATCGCCGCGCGTGGCCGCCTGCACCAGCACGCCCTGCTCGTAGCGCAGGTTGAGGGCCAGGCCGTCGAACTTCAGCTCGGCGTTGTAGGCCACGGGCGGGGCTTCGGGCGGCAAAGCCAGCTCGCGGCGCACACGTTCGTCGAAGGACGTGGCGCCGGCTGCGGTGGTGTCGGTCTCGGTGCGGATGCTGAGCATCGGCACCGCATGGCGCACGGGCGTGAAGCCCTCCAGCACGCGGCCAATCACCCGCTGCGTGGGCGAATCCGCCGTCAGCAATTCAGGGTGCGCAGCCTCGAGGGCCTGCAGTTCCTGAAACAGCCGGTCGTACTCGGCGTCGGGCAGCACCGGCGCGTCCAGCACGTAGTACAGGTGGGCGTGGTGGTGCAGCTGCGCACGCAGCTCGGCGGCGCGCTGCGCCAGGGCGGGGTCGGCGGTCATGGAGCGTTCAGCTGAAAAGGCGCCGCGCGGCTGGCGAACCGGCAGCCAGGTCCAGCGCTTCCAGCCGGGCGTACAGCTCGTTCACCTCGCGGCCGATGCCGTCGAAGTCGTGCAGCGTCAGCGGCTGGCCCTGGTCGTCCACCACGGTGGCGTCGAGGTCGTCGCAAAGCTGCTTGCCCAGCAGGTGCCAGGCTGGAAAGGGCTCGACGCTGGCCGGCGTCTGCGGCACGTCCAGCACCAGCGCGCACTCGCGCACGGCGGCGGCTTGCGGGCTTTCGCCGAGCGCAGCCAGGGCGGCCTGCGCGTCCACCCCCAGCACCAGCACCGGCGGCGCGCCTTCTTCGTCGGCGGGCAGCACCATGCGGCCGGGCACCGCGCCAGGCACGAGGCCGGCGCGCTGCGCCACCTGCTGCACGAAGGCCACGCTCCAGGCCACGCTGTTGGTGCGCAGCGTGACGGTGAGCTGCGCGTCCAGCGGGCTGGTCAGGCCATCGAGCTCGCGGCCTCGGGCCACCACCTCCAGCATGTCGGGCGGGTCCATGCGGGCGCCCATGGCGTCGGCAAAGGCCTGCAGCTTCTGGATGAACTCGCTGTACTCGATCTCGCCCAGGGGCCCGGTGCGGCTGGCCAGTTGCACACCCGCCTGCAGCTCGCCATAACGCCGGCCGGGCTGCAGCGGCTCCCAGGTGCCGGTCTCGGTGTCCAGGCCCTCGATGTAGAAGGGTTTGCTGCCGGCACGGCGGCTGGGCGGCAGGTGCTGCAGCGCCATGTCGCCGCTGACCGGCGCTTCCAGCACCATGGGCACGATCGCGTCGATCAGCGCGTCCAGCCGCGGCGTGCGGCGCGTGGGGGCGCGCAGCGGTGCGGGTTCGGTGTCGGGGCCGGTCTCAAGCCCAGAGGCGTCACCACTCTCGGCACCCAGGGCCGGTTCCACCCGGTCTTCGGGCAGCACCGAAGCGGGCGCGCCGCGCGGCAAGCCGCGCCGGGCGGCACGTCGCGTGGTCCACCAGCCATGCAGCGCCAGCCCGCCCAGCACGGCGGCACCCGCCAAGGCCAGCGCAGTGCCGAGGCCCAGCTCCATTCAGGCTTCCGCCATCGAGAGCGCCGCTTCCATGTCCACCGCCACGATGCGGCTGACCCCCTGCTCCTGCATCGTCACGCCGATGAGCTGCTCGGCCATTTCCATGGCGATCTTGTTGTGGCTGATGAAGAGGAACTGCGTGCCCTTCAGGCTCATCTCGTGCACCAGGTTGCGGTAGCGCTCGGTGTTGGCGTCGTCCAGCGGCGCGTCCACCTCGTCCAGCAGGCAGAAAGGTGCCGGGTTGAGCATGAAGATCGCGAACACCAGCGCAATGGCGGTGAGCGCCTTCTCGCCGCCCGAGAGCAGGTGGATGGTGCTGTTCTTCTTGCCCGGCGGCTGCGCCATCACCTGCACGCCGGCGTCCAGGATCTCGGTGCCCGTCATCACCAGCCGCGCGTTGCCGCCGCCGAACAGCGTTGGGAACATGCGCCCGAAGTGCTCATTCACCTGGTTGAAGGTGCTGGCCAGCAAGTCGCGCGTTTCCAGGTCGATCTTGGTGATGGCGTCTTCCAGCGTGCCGATCGCGTCCATCAGGTCGGCGTTCTGCGCGTCGAGGAAGGTCTTGCGCTCGCGGCTGGCGGTCAGCTCGTCCAGCGCGGCCAGGTTCACTGCGCCCAGGGCGTTGATCTCTTTCTGGATGCGGTCGATCTCGGTCTGCAGGCCCCAGAGCTTGATGCCGTCGCGCTCGATGCCTTGCGCCAAGGCTTCGAGGTCGACCTCGGCGGCCGTCAGCTGCTCCAGGAACTGCGCGCCACCCAGTTGCGCGGCCTGCAGTTCCAGCTGCAGCTTGGTGATCTGCTCGCGCAGCGGCTCCAGGCTGCGTTCGAAGCCGAGCTTCTGCTCGTCGGCGCGGCGCAGCTGCGCGCTCAGATCGTCGTACTCGCTGCGGGCCAGGCCCAGCGCGCGCTCGCGTTCGCTCTTCAGCTCCAAAGCGGCCTGCAGGCCACTCTGGGCGGCGGCGTCGTCGAAGCTGCCCAGCTCCAGCTGCAGTTGCTCACCGGCTTGCAGGTTGGCCGCCACCTGTGCGGCGGCAGTCTCGATGCTGCGCTGCAGTTCGTCTCGGCGCGCGGCCAGCGCGCGCGCCTGGAAGCGCGCTTCCTGCGCCTGGCGCTCCAGCGCGCGTTGCTGCTCGCGCGCGTCGGACAGCTTGCGCTCGGCGGCGATCACCTCGTCTTCCAGCTCGGCGTGTTTCTGCTGCGCATCGCCCAGGCCGATGTCCAGCTCTTCGAAGCGCGCTTCGCCCATGGCCTTGCGCTCTTCCAGCGCCTCCATCTGCGCGTCGATCTCGGCCAGCTCTTCGCTGAGCTGCTCGCGCCGGCTGGTGGCGGCCTCGGCCTGCTGCGTCAGGCGCAGCAGCTCCACGTGCAGGCCGTGCGCGCGGTTTTGCGCGTCGGCAGCCTCGCGGCGGGCCGTCTGCAGGTGCTGGCTGGCCTCGGTGTAGGCGGCCTCCAGGCGCACGCTGGCGCTCTTGGCGTCGTCGGCGATCAGCGCCTGCGCCTTCTGCTGGCGGCCCAGGTTCTCGATCTCCTGCGCGCGGGCCAGCATGCCGGCTTGCTCGCTGTCGGGCGCATAGAAGGCCACGGCGTGCGCGCTGACGGCATGGCCTTCACGCGTCATGATCACTTCGCCGGGCGTGAGCTGGCTGCGCTGCGCGAGCGCTTCGTCGATGCTGGTGGCGGTGTACACGCCCTCCAGCCAATCCGACAGCAGCGCCTTCAGGCCTGCATCGCCCAGCTGCAGGCGCTGCGCCAGTTGCGGCAGCGTCTGGTGGGTGTGGGGCGCAGCGCCCGCGGGCGTGGCGTAAAAGGCCAGCTTGGCCGGCGGTGCATCGGTGGCGAAAGCGCGCACGGTGTCCAGCCGGCCCACGGCCAGCGCGTTCAGGCGCTCGCGCAGGGCGGCTTCCAGCGCCGTTTCCCAGCCGGCTTCGATGTGCACCTGCGTCCACAGGCCCTGCAGGCCGGTAAGGCCGTGCTTCTCCAGCCAGGGCTTGAGCTTGCCCTCGGTCTGCACCTTCTCCTGCAGCGCACGCAGCGCATCGAGCCGCGCGCCGATGTCCGACAGGCGCGCCGATTGCTGGTTCACCGCGGCCTGCGCGGCGCGGCGCTGCTCGTCGAGCTGCGGCACTTCTTCCTGCAGCTCGTGCAGGCGGGCGTCGAGCACATCGCGCTGCTCGGCGGCTTCGGCCTCTTGCGCGCGCAGCGTGGCTATCTTGCCCATGTCGGGCGTCTGCAGGCCCTGGCGCTCGGTGGCCAGGCGCTCGCGCCGCGTGCGAAGCCCGCGCGATTGCTCTTCGATGCTGCGGCTCTCTGCCGCCAGCACCTGGATCTGCTGCTGCACCTGCACCACGTTCTGGCGCTGCTGGTTGGCCACGCCCTGCGCCGTGCGCACCGCGTCTTCCAGCGTCGGCAGCTCGAAGCCCTGCTCCTCGGCCTGCGCGGCCAGCACGCCGGCCTGCTCGTCGGCACCTTCGATCTGCGCGGCGATGTCTTCCAGCTCGGCCTTGGCGGTTTCCTGCCGGTCTTCCCACTGCGCGTTCTGCGTTTTCAGGTCGGCCAGGCGCTGTTGCGCGCGCTGGCGGCCTTCCACCACGTAGCGGATGCGTTCTTCCAGGCGGCTGACTTCCAGCGCGGCTTCACCCAGGGCGCCCTGCTTGGCGTGCAGCACGTCGTTGGCGGCGTAGTGCGCCTGGCGCACCTGCTCCAGCTGCGCTTCCACGGCGCGCAGGTCGGCCATGCGGCTTTCCAGCGCGTTGGTGGCGGCCAGCGCGGCGGCGTGCACGCGGGCTTCTTCGCTGGCGGCGTCGCGGTGCTTCAGGAACCACAGCTGGTGCAGCTTGGTGGTGCCCTGCTCCTGCAGGCTGCGGTACTGCGCGGCCACCTCGGCCTGCTTCTCCAGCTTCTCGAGGTTGCCGCCGAGTTCACGCAGGATGTCTTCCACGCGCGTGAGGTTCTCGCGCGTGTCTTTCAAGCGGTTCTCGGTTTCGCGGCGCCGCTCTTTGTACTTGCTGACGCCGGCAGCCTCTTCCAGGAAGAGGCGCAGTTCCTCGGGCCGGCTCTCGATGATGCGGCTGATGGTGCCCTGGCCGATGATGGCGTAGGCCCGTGGGCCCAGGCCGGTGCCGAGGAAGACGTCTTGCACGTCACGGCGGCGCACCGGCTGGTTGTTGATGAAGTAGCTGCTGGTGCCGTCACGCGTGAGCACGCGCTTGACGGCGATCTCGGCGAAGGCATTCCACTGGCCGCCGGCGCGCGCCAGCGTGTTGTCGAACACCAGTTCCACGCTGGCCCGGCTGGCCGGCTTGCGGTGGCCGCTGCCGTTGAAGATGACGTCCTGCATGCTTTCGCCACGCAGTTCGCTCGCCTTGCTCTCGCCGAGCACCCAGCGCACGGCGTCCATGATGTTGCTCTTGCCGCAGCCGTTGGGGCCCACCACGCCCACGCGCTGCCCGGGCAGCTGGAAGGTGGTGGGCTCGGCGAAGGACTTGAAGCCCGCAAGCTTGATCTGGTTCAGGCGCATCGGGGGCCGTCGTGGGCCTTGGCGCACCAGCCGGAGCGGCGCGCGCAAGTGCTTGATTTCATTGAGAAATTGCGCCAAATACCAGGGCGCAAGGCGGCCTGGATGATAGCATCGCCCCCCAGCGCCCCATGCCTAAACTCCAAGCCGCCGCCCCCCGCCCCGCCACGTTGTCGGCAGAGGCCCCCACACGGCCGGCGTACCAGAAGTTCGCGGTGGAGGTGCGCCCCAGCGCCATCGACGGCCAGGGCGCCTTCGCGGCCGAGGCCGTGCGCACACGGCTGAAGATCGGCGAGATCCGCGGCGAGAGCATCAGCGTGCAGGAGGCGCGCATCCGCGCCACGCGCAGCGAACGCATCATGATCGTTGAGCTGAGCGCGCGCAAAGCCATCGACTTCAGCAAAAGCGCCGACCCCATGCGCTACACCAACCACAGCTGCCGCCCCAACGCGCGGCTGTGCATCCGCCAGGGGCGGGTGGAGTTCTACGCGCTGCGCGACATCGCGCCCGGTGACGAAATCACCGTCGACTACGGCGAAACCCACCACGAGGGCCGCCTGGCCTGCCGCTGCGGCGTGGCGGGTTGCCGCGGGGCGCTCTAGCCTGGATCTTTCACGAGGCATGAAGTAGGCGACCTGCCTGCGTTGTCCGTTGTCATAGGTGTTCGACGT
>JBHYDA010000039.1:0-16427 GCA_051861265.1 Rubrivivax sp. | reverse complement strand
CGAGCAGGGCACCAACTTGTCCCTCAGACGCTCGAAAGAGCCATCCAGTTCGTCACTCGTGAAAGATCCAGGCTAGAATCTGCCCCGCCACCTGCCCGTAGCTCAACTGGATAGAGCAGCTGCCTTCTAAGCAGCAGGTCGGGGGTTCGAGTCCCTCCGGGCAGGCCAGCCGAACCCCAGCACCGCCGCCAGCGCGTCAGCCGTTGGCGGCCCCACCTTCGGCAGCGGGCGGCTTCAGCATGCCGCTGAGCGCCTGCGAGATGCCGGAAATGCCCTCGTTGGACAGGCCGGCGTCCTTCATCACGGCATCGACGATGGGCTTGGCCAGCTGGTACTGCAGCGCCGAGTTCATCACCTGTTCGGGAAAGGTGGCACCCGCCACGCCGGCACCGGCGCTGCCCGTCACCGTGCCGCCACCCGAGCCCGGCAAGCCTTGCACCTGGAAGATGCGGATGGAGTCGATCTTCTCCATCGGCCGCACCGCCTGCTCCAGGATGTTGGGCAGCTGCTGCAAGAGCAGCGTGCGCACCTGCAGGTCGATCTGCGCTGCCGAGAGCGTGTTCAGCGCCTCGTTGATGGCCCGTTTGCCTTGGGCCTCGGCCAGCGCCGCCGCCTGGCGCGCCTGCGCCTCGATGGTGATGGCCTCGGCGCGGTCGAGCGCGGCTTCCTTCTCGGCATTGGCCGACACCTTCACGGCGATGGCGCTCTGCTCGGCTTCCTTGGCCGCGTCGATCAGCTGGATGCTCTTCTCGCGTTCGGCCACCGCCACCTGGCGCGCGGTGTTCACGGCTTCTTCGGCCTTCACGGCCTCGGCACGCGCGAGGTTGGCCGCGGCGTCGGCATCCGACTGCTCGCGCGATTTGGTCGCGATGGCGATCTGCGTGTCCTGCCGCGCGATCTCGACCTGCTTGCGCTGCTCGGCCCGCTGCATTTCGGTCTTGCGCTCGAGCTCGATCTCGCGCGTCTGGATGACGAGGTTCTTCTCGATCTCGGCGGCCTTGATCTCACGCTCGGCCTCGATGCGCTTCTGGCTCACCTGGCGCTCGGCCTCGATCTTCGCGGCTTCGGCCTCGCGGCTGCGCTCGGCCTGCTGCGAGGCGATCAGCGCCGCCTGCTCGGCACGCGTGACTTCCACCTCACGCTTCTGCGAGAGCGTGGCGAACTCGGTGTCCTTGTCGATGGTGAGCTTCTGGCGCGTGGCGTCCAGGTTCTTGGTGCGCACCTGCACCTCGGTGTCTTGTTCGACGTCGTTGCGCTGCTTGCGGCGCGCTTCGGTCTGCTCGGTCAGGCGCGTCAGGCCCTCGGCGTCGAAGGCGTTGTTGGGGTTGAAGAACTGCTTGTCGGTCTGGTCGAGGCTGGTCAGCGACACCGACTCCAGCTCCAGACCGTTTTTCTCCAGGTCTTCGGCCACGGCGTTCTGCACGGCCTGCACAAAATCGCGCCGCTTGTCCTGCAGTTCCTGGATGGTCATGGTGGCCGCGGTGGCGCGAAGCGAATCGACGAACTTGTCTTCCACCAGCGCCTTGAGTTCGTCAGGGCTCATGGTGCGGGCGCCCAGCGTCTGCGCGGCGATGCTCACCGCCTCTTCGGTCTGCTTCACGCGCACGAAGAAGGCCGCCGTCACGTCCACGCGCATGCGGTCCTTCGTGATCAGGCTCTCGCGCTCGCGGCGCACCACCTCGAGCTTGAGCGTGTTCATGTTCACCAGCACGCGCTCGTGGAACACCGGCAGCACGATGGCACCGCCGTCCATGATGACCTTCTGCCCGCCCAGGCCGGTGCGCACAAAGGCGGTTTCTTTGGTCGAGCGCTTGTACAGACGCGCAAAGACGATGCCGATGGTCAGCAGCGCCAGCAGCGCGATGCCGGCCAGGCTGGCGATTTCGATGAGATTGCTCATGACAGAAAAACTCCCTCAGATTGGATGTGTGTTGCGGCGCCTGCGCGGTGCGCAGGCCTACAGCAGGCCGGGGTGCGGGTTGGCGATGCAGCGGTAGAAAGCGCCCACCTTGCGCACGATGAGGATCTGCGCGCCCTCTTCGAAGATCTCGTCGTCAACATCGGGCTCCACCATCAGGTAGTGCGTGCGGCCGTGGGCGTCGCGCACACGCGCCTGTGCCGCCAGGCCGCGCTTGGCGGCACCGGCCGACACCACGCCCGCACGGCCCACCAGGCTCATCTCGCTGACGGCGCTGGTTTCGTCACGCGGGATGATGTGCGCCACCAGCGCACCCAGCCCGCGCACCGTGGCCATGCCCGAGGGCACGGCCAGCAGCCCCGCCAGCCAGCCCGGCAGGTAGAAGCCGAAGAGGCCGTTCACCACCTTCTGCAGGCCGTAGCCGAAAAGCGCGTAGCCCAGCAGAAACAGCAGCAGCAGCACGAGTGCCGGCACCTTGCCCAGGTGCAGCCAGCCGAGCACGCGGTCCAGGCCGCTGTCGCCGTCGACGTCGGGCAGCCAGTCGTCGATCAGGTTGCTGGGGCTCAGCGACACCAGCATGCCGAAACCTTCCAGCAGCGCGATGCCGACGATGAGCGCCAGCGCCACCCCGAAGGGCAGCGTCTCGGGCGCGGTGAAGAGATTCACGCCTTGCCTGCCTTGATCTGCGCCATGCGCTCGGCGATCTTGTTCTCGCGCACCAGGTCGTCCAGCTCTTTCAGGCGCGCGGTCTGTTCCAGCGAGGCCGTGCGGTCGGTGCCCGAAAGCCCGGTCTGGCGCTGGTAGAGGCGGTCAAAGGCGCCGGTGACGGCCCCCATGCGCTGTTCTGCATTGCTGCCTGCCGCACCGGCCGTGGCGGCCGCAGACGCCGCCGCCGCGCGGCTCTTGCGGAAGGCTTCCAGCGCCTCTTGCATCTCACGCTGCTTGGCCAGCAGCGCGGCCACATAGCCCTGCAGTTCGGTTTCCTGGCGCACGTGTTCGGCCAGCGTGGTCTCCAGCACCGGGATCTGCGCCTCGATGTCGAGCTGCCGCGCCACCGCCGCGCGCGCCAGGTCTTCACGGCCCTGGCCCAGCGCCTGCTCGATCTGGCCCAGCAGCGTCTCGTGCTGGCTGTTCAGCCGCGCGTGCTGCTGCTGCGTGAGGTGGCGGTTGGCGCTGACCACGCCCAGTTCGTGGCGCACGTCGGCGATGACACCGTCGGCCTCGCGCAGCGACTGCTCCATCATGGCCTCGGGCGCCTGATCTTCGATCTTGTCGATGAGTGCATGCACGCCACCGGCGATGACGCGTCCGACGCGGGTCTTGAGGGTCTCGGCCATGTCAGGCTCCTTTCAGGCTGTGGATGGTGGCGGCCAATTCGATGGTAGCGGCCGCGTGGCGCCGGATGACGCCGGGATCGAAGGCCGCCGCAGCGGCCGTGGTGGCTTGGCGCAGCAGCGCTTCGGCCAGGGC
The DNA here is from genome assembly GCA_051861265.1 of Rubrivivax sp. Lineage (GTDB taxonomy): Bacteria > Pseudomonadota > Gammaproteobacteria > Burkholderiales > Burkholderiaceae_C > Rubrivivax. Next base: position 13,039 of record JBHYDA010000039.1, on the reverse strand, counting down.
AAAAGAACGGCGCACGAGCGCGTCTTCCAGCTTGGCGGCCTCGGCCGCATCGGCCGGCGCGTGGCTGACCAGCAGCGCCAGCAGCGCGGTGACGTGCTCTTGCACCAGCGCCAGCACTTCCGAGTGCTGGCCGCTCTCGCCTTCCAGCCGCACCAGCGATTCACGCAGGCGGCCGCCGAGATCGCGCGACCAGGCGTGCGCGGCCACGTAGTCGAAAGCACCGTCGTGCTGGCGCTTGAGCTGGCCCAGCAGCACACGCAGCTTGTCGCTGTTGGTGGTGGCGCCCTCCACCGGCATGCGCGCCAGCCAGAGGTAAAGATCGCTGGGAATGCGGGCCGACAGCGGCTCCATCGTTGGGGCGGTTTGAACCACAGGACACTCCGTCAGTACGATTGAATGCGAATGTATTCAAACGGGTTCGGATGTCAAGCCAGCGGCATCACCCCGCCCGGAGCGGGGGTGTGCCCGGGCGTTGACGCCACCCTGGGCCAGCAGGAAGGCCGGCAGAATGTGCCCCCGACCCCGCCCCCGCCCCCGCCCCCTCTGCCGGAGCCTGCCATGCCCGAAGCCCGCCCCACCCCCCGCGCCGCGCCCGCGGGCGACGACAGCGCCGCCGCTGCGCTGCGCCTGCTGGGCCGCCGCGCCCACCAGCTGCGCGCCACCACGCGGGCGGCCGAGCACTTCAGCGTGCAGAGCAACGAGGCCGACCGCAACACGGGCTCTTGGCTGATGTCGTGTGCGCTGACCATGTCGGAGGAACTCGCGGCCGAGGTCGATGCCCTGGCGCGCCAGCTGAAGGAGCAGGCTGGCGACGTTATGTTCAAGCAGACGGTGGCGCTGTTGCGCGTGCGCGCGCACCAGGTGCACGCCGCCACTCGTGCGGCCGACCACTTTCTCGATGGCGACAGCGCCGAAGACCAGGACACCGGCAGCTGGCTCGTCAGCACCGCGGCCAACCTGGGCCGACAGCTGGCCGGCGAGGTGGACGACGCCACCGCGGCCGCGCGCCGCCCGGCTGTGGACAAGACATCCATCGAGCCGCACGACCCCGTGCTTGCGCGCCGCGTGGCCCAGGCCACGGCCATGCCGGCCGCCCGCGGCGCCACTTGAGGCGCAGAAAACAAAACGGCCCTGGGGCTTGCGCCACAGGGCCGTGCTGCTCTTCATGGTGGTCGGGGCGGCGGGATTCGAACTCGCGACCCTCTGGTCCCAAACCAGATGCGCTACCAGGCTGCGCTACGCCCCGACGAAAACCAGCATTCTAATGCCCTTCTTCAACCGGCCTCGCGCGGCGTTGCCGGCAGCATCACGCGGTGCTCGTGCATCACCTTCAGGATGATGGAAATGCTGGTCTCGGCCAGCAGGCAAATCTGCGACACCACGGCGTCGAGGTGGGCCACATCGGTGACGGCAATCTCCAGCAGCCAGCTGTCTTCGCCGGTGATGTTCCAGGCGTTCACCACTTCGGGCGCCTCGGCCACGAGCTGGCTCATGCGCGGGAAATCGGTGCGGCCCACACGCACCAGCGCGCGGATGCCGTAGCCCAGCGCTGCCAGGTTCACGGTGGCGCGGTAGCCCGTGATCACGCGCGCCGCCTCCAGCTTGCGCACGCGCTCGGCCACGGCAGGCTGGCTCAGGTGCACACGCCGGCCGAGTTCGGCCAAGCTCAGGCGCGCGTCGGCCTGCAGTTCGGCCAGGATGCGGGTGTCGTAGCTGTCCAGCGGGATGTTTTGCATTTCAAGGACTTTGCCCGCCAAGTCTTTGAAGATCAAGGTCGATCTGAAAATGAAGCTTGAATCGTGCATGGATCCGTGCCCTGCACTTGCATAGCATCTGGCCCCATGAACTCCGCCACCCTGGCGCGCGAACTGCCCGTGCACCGCCTGCCCCCGCTGATCCTGGCCTGCCTGGCCGCCACCTGGTTCATCTGGGGCAGCACCTACCTGGCCATCAAGTGGGCGCTGATCAGCTTCCCGCCTTTCCACCAGATGGGCACACGCTTTCTCGTGGCCGGCGCGCTGCTGGCGGCCTGGGTGCGCTGGCGCGGCGCGGCTTGGCCGAACCGTGCCGAGTGGATCAACGCCACGCTGCTGGGCGCGCTGATGCTGGGCGTGGGCTACGGGCTCACGGCGGTGGCCGAACAGACCGTCAGTTCGGGCCTGGTGGTGGCCTTCGTCGCCATCGGCCCGGCGCTGCAGGCGGCCTTCGAGTGGCCCTACGGCGTAAAGCCCACGCGGCTGGAGGCGCTGGGCATCGCGCTCGGTCTCGTGGGCGTGCTCGGGTTAGCCGTGGGCCAGGGTTTCGGCGCTTCACCGGGCGGGCTGGCTGCGGTGCTGGTGGCCTCGGTGGCGTGGAAACTCGGCAGCGTGTGGAGCGTGCGCGGCCTGCCGCGCGCCCTGGGTGGCCGCAGCCTGGAACTGGCGCCCGGCGGCATGGGCTTCGCCAGCCAGATGCTGGCCGGCGGCGTGGTGCTGATGTTGGTGTCGGCGCTGCTGGGCGAGGTGCCGCAGTGGCCGCCGCACCCGCTGGCGCTGGCGAGCTGGGCCTACCTGGTGGTCTTCGGCTCGATCATCGCGTTCTCGGCCTTCATGCTGCTGCTGCAGCGCACACGCACGGCGGTGTCGTCGAGCTACGCTTACGTCAACCCACTCATCGGCTTGGTGCTGGGCGTCACGCTGGGCGGCGAGGTGCTGCACTGGGGCGAGTGGCTGGCGGCCGGGCTCGTCACCGGCAGCGTGGTGCTGATGCTGCGCGGACTGGGCCACTGAAAAGGGCCGGCCCCGTGCCGGCCCTGCTTCGCGCTTTCAGCCTTCAGCCATCAGCGCCCTTGCTTGAACGCCGTCTCGCGGATCGCACTCAGCGTGGTGCGGCTGGTGATGACGTCCGTCGGCAGCTTCACGTGCAAGAGCGTCGGCACGCCGGCTTCGATGGCGCGCTGCAGCGCCGGCTCGAAATCGGCGGTGGCGTCGATGAACTCACCGCGCCAGCCAAAGGCCCGCGCCAGTGCGGCGAAATCGGGGTTGTAGAGGTCACTGCCGCTCACGCGGCCCGGGTACTCGCGCTCCTGGTGCATGCGGATGGTGCCGTAGGTGCCGTTGTCCACCACGATGCTCAGCAGCTTCTTCGCGCCGTAGCCCGTGGCGGTGGCGAGCTCCTGGCCCGTCATCAGGAAGTCGCCGTCGCCGGCCAGGTTCACCACCCAGCGCTCAGGGTGCAGCAGCGCCGCAGCGACGGCCGCCGGCACGCCATAGCCCATGGCGCCGCTGGTGGGCGCCAGCTGCGTGCGGCCGTGGTGCTGCAGGCCCGGGTGGCGGCAGTAGCGGTGCAGCCAGCCGCTGTAGTTGCCCGCGCCGTTGGTGTAGACCGTACTTTCGGGCAGCAGGCGCTGCAGCGTCTTCACCAGCACGGCCATGTCCAGCGGCGCCACGGCCGGGGCTTCGAGGTTGGCCTCGTAGTCGGCACGTGCGGCCGCGGCATGCGCGGCCCAAGGCAGGCTGGTGGGTGCAGCCAGGCTCTCCAGCGCCTTGGCGGCGCAGGCCATGCTGCTCTGCATCAACAGGTCGGCGGCGTACACGCGGCCGAGTTCTTCAGCCCCGGCGTGGATGTGCACGAGCTTCTGCGCCGGCCGCGGCGCCTGCAGCAGCGTGTAGCCGCCGGTGGTCATCTCGCCCAGGCGCACGCCGAGTGCGATGACGAGGTCGGCTTCGCGGATGCGCGCGGCGAGTTTCGGGTTGATGCCGATGCCCACGTCACCGGCGTACAGCGGGTGGCGGTTATCGAAGGTGTCCTGAAACCGCCAGGCGCAGGCCGTGGGCAGCTGCCAGTTCTCGCTGAAGCGCTGCAGCGCGGCGGCGGCTTCAGCATCCCAGCCCGAGCCACCGGCGATGACGATGGGGCGCTCGGCCGCCATCAGCAGCGCGCGCAGGTCGCGCAGCGGGCCGGGCGCGGGCCAAGCATGCACGGGCTCCACGCGCGGCAGCACGGGCGCAGCGGTGGGTGTGGTCAACATGTCTTCGGGCAGGGCCAGCACCACGGGGCCGGGGCGGCCCTGCATCGCGGTGCGGAAGGCGCGCGCGACGTACTCGGGCAGGCGGTCGGCGCTTTCCACCTCCGCCACCCACTTGGCCAGGCCCAGCGTGCCGGGGCTGAACATCTGGCGGTAGTCGATCTCCTGGAAGGCCTCGCGGTCGCGCTGGTCGCTGGCCACCTGGCCGATGAACAGCACCATGGGCGTGCTGTCCTGGAAAGCCGTGTGCACGCCGATGCTGGCGTTGGTGGCGCCCGGGCCGCGCGTCACGAAACACACGCCGGGCCGGCCGCTGAGCTTGCCCTGGGCCTCGGCCATGAAGGCCGCGCCACCCTCTTGCCGGCAGGCGATGAAGCGGATGTGCTCGCGGTGCTGGTGGAAGCCGTCGAGCACGGCGAGATAACTCTCGCCGGGCACGCCGAAGCAGGTGTCGATGCCCTGGGCGATGAGCGCCTCGACGAGCGCGTGGCCGGCCAGGCGTTGGGGGGCGTTGGGGGTGGAGGGGGTGGCTGCAGCAGTCATCCCGTCACTGTAGCCGCAGCCCGCGAGCGCCCCACGCCGAAGGCACTGACAATCATCGTGGCCTGCAGCGCGGCCAGCACCAGCCACACGCCGAGGTAGGCGCCCTGGTCCATCAGCGCGCCGATGAAGAGAGGCACCATGGCCTGGCCGATGTCGAGCCCGCCGTAGACCACGCCGTACACGCGCCCCGTGGCATAGGCCGGCGTGGCGCGCTTGACGAGCATGTCGCGCGAAGGCCCGGCCACGCCGCTGGCCAGGCCCAGGGCGCCAAAGAGCACCGGCACCCAGGCGCCGGGCAGCGGGGCCAGGCCCAGCACCAAGGCCAGCGCACAAGCCGTCGTCAGGGCCATGGCCACGACACGCTCGCAGCGCTCGGGCTGGGCGGCGAGGAAGCCCCCCAGCAGCATGCCGCCGGCGCTGCCCAGCATGTAGACCGTCACGCAGATGGCCACCAGGTGCGTCGGCACGCCATGCAGTTCCTTCGCGGCCTGCGGCGCGAAGGCCTGCACGATGGACAGCGCCCCGGCCGAAAAGAAAAAGAAGCTGAAGCACAGCCAGACCACCGGCAGCTTCAGGAAAGCCAGCGAGCCCTCGGCCGCCGCGGCCCCTGGCGCGGCGGGCGGCAAGGGCGCCACCGCCAACGTGCGGCGCTGCAGCAGCATCACGGCCAGCACGGTGAAGACCAGGGCCGCGGCCGCCAGCAGCGCCACACGCCACGAGTAGGCCAGCGTCAGCGGCACCAGCAGCGCCGGCGCCAGCGCCCAGCCCAGGCTGCCGGTGATGCCGTGCACGCTGTAGGCATGGCCCAGGCGCGTCTTGCCGACCTTGCGGTTGAGCACCGTGTAGTCGACCGGGTGGAAGACGCCGTTGCCGGTGCCGGCCAGCACGGCAAAGGCCGCGAGCATCGCGTAGCTGGTGCTGAGCGCAAAACCCACCGCCGCCGACCCCAGCAGCGCCAGGCCGATGAAGAGCACCGGCCGCGGGCCGAAGCGGTCGACCCAGAAGCCTGAGAGCGCCTGCACCGCGCAAGACACGGTGAAGAACACCGTCAGCAGGAAACCCAACTCGGCATAACTGACGCCGAACTCCGTCTTGAGCCAGGGGAACAATGGCGCCAGCAACAACTGGCTGAAGTGGCTGGTGCCGTGCGCCAGCCCGACGAGGCCGATGACGTGGGCGTCCTGGCGCAGGCCTGGCGCGGGCAGGCTGAGGGTCGACATGGCCGTGGATGCTAAGCCGGCCCTGCCCGCCGCGCGGACGGACGGCGGCACTACCATCGCCGCATGAGTCCCACCCCCACCCAAGTGCTGTACGACTTCACCCGCCAGGACGCCAGCGGCGGCAGCTGCACGGCCCAGGCCTGGGCCCAGGTGCCGCCGGCGCTGAAGCCCGCCGAGCGAACTGCGATGAAGGCCCGCGCCGCCGAGCTGCTGAAGGCCCGCGGCGCCGTGCTCGTGGCGCACTACTACGTGGACGGCGACCTGCAAGACCTGGCGCTGGAAACCGGCGGCATCGTCGCCGATTCACTGGAGATGGCGCGCTTCGGCCGCGACCACGCCGCGCAGACCCTGGTGGTGGCCGGCGTGCGTTTCATGGGCGAAAGCGCCAAGATCCTCTCGCCCGAGAAGACCGTGCTGATGCCCGACCTGCAGGCCACCTGCAGCCTCGACCTGGGCTGCCCGCCCGAGCAGTTCACGGCCTTCTGCGACGCCCACCCCGACCGCACGGTCGTCGTCTACGCCAACACCAGCGCGGCCGTGAAGGCGCGCGCCGACTGGATGGTGACGAGTTCGTGCGCGCTGGGCATCGTTCAGCACCTCAAGGCAGAGGGCAAGAAGATCCTCTGGGCGCCCGACCGCCACCTCGGCCGCTACATCCAGGAACAGACCGGCGCCGACATGCTGCTGTGGAACGGCGCATGCATCGTGCACGACGAGTTCAAGGGCCTGGAACTCGATCTGCTGCGCCAGCAGCACCCGGGCGCGCTGGTGCTGGTTCACCCCGAATCGCCACAGGCCGTGGTGGCCCAGGCCGACGTGGTGGGCAGCACCAGCCAGTTGCTGAAGGCCGTGGTCGACGGCACGGCGCCGGCCTACATCGTGGCCACCGACAACGGCATCCTGCACCGCATGCGCCAGCTGGCGCCGGGCAAGCTGCTGATCGAGGCGCCCACGGCCGGCAACAGCGCCACCTGCAAGAGCTGCGCACACTGCCCCTGGATGGCCATGAACGCGCTGCAAGGCCTGGTGGCCTGTCTGGAGGCCGGGGAAGGTGCGGCGCGCAGCGCCTACGAGGTCCACGTGCCGGAACCCGTGCGCAGCCAGGCCCTGGGCTGCATCGACCGCATGCTCGACTTCGTGCGCCGCCACCCGGCCAGCGTGGCGCAGCCGGCGCAGCGCCGGGCGGCGGCGGCCACGGCGGGCGTGGTGCCCGGCATCGGCGCGGCCTGAAACCAAGGCCGGAGCGGCCGTGTCGCTCAAGACCGCCCGGGGCCGGCCGATACACCGGCGTGCCCCGCAGCCGGGGCGGAGCCTGACCATGACGACCACGCTGAGCGCCGACTTCACCTCGGTCCGCAACCACAACGAACGCGCCGTGTTCGAAGCGGTGCAGGCCCACGCCGACCGTTACCCCGGCCTGGCCCACAACCCCGAGCTGCTGGCCGACGTGGCCTGCGTGGCCCTGAACCGCCTCGCCCCGCGCTACATCCGCCACGAGGTCGACTTCGTCTTCTATCTCAGCGAGCGTGAGCGTGGCGACAGCGAGCGCCAGTTGCTCGACGCCGTCGAGTACGCCTTCGGCTTCGTGCAGGCCCGCACAGCCATGCGGGCGCGTGGCTGAGACCGCTGACCCGCTGCGGCAGGCCTGGAGCCAGAGCTACCAGGACGCCGCCGCCTCGCTGGCGCTGGCGCGTACGCTGCGGAGCCAGGCAGACATCGACCCCGCCGAAGCGCAGCTGCTTGTAGCGCTGGGCGCAGTCCGCCTGATGCCGGTGCCTGAGGCACGCGAGGAACTCCAGCAAGCCCGGCGGCTGTACACCGCCGCACTGGGCCACCCTCGCGCGGAATGGGGCCAGGCGCTGTGCGACGAATTCGAGGCCATGCTGCGCCGGCGCGAGGGAGATGCGGAAGGCTCGGCGCGGCTGCAAGCGGAGATCGAAGCCCGTCCGGCCGGCCCGCGCAGCGCGATGGACCGCTTCATCGCGCAGAACTCGCGTGCCATCACCACCAAGCTGCTGGGGCGCACCGACGATTCGCTGCGCCACCTGCATGCCGCGCTCGATGCAGCACAACAGACCGGATGGCCCGGCCCGGTGATCGCTGCCTGCGTGAACCTGGGCGACCGCCACCACGACCTCTACAACCTGGAAGACGCTCGCCAGTTCAGCCTGCAAGGGCTGAACGCAGCCAGCGCGGTGGGGGCGAAGCTGGCGCAATTGGTGGCCACCTGCAACCTGATCTACATCCACCACGCCCTGGGCGAACAGCAAGAGGCCCATGCCATGGGCTTGAGCCTGGCCTCGCTGTTGCCTGGCGAGACGCCGGAACAGGTGCTGGACATGACGCCACCGCTGGCGCTGGGCTGGATGGCCGGCGGCGACCCTGCACGGGCCGAGCAGTTGCTGCGCGACGTGCAGCACGCCAACCTGCGCGAGCCGGCCAGCCAATGGAGCCTGGCCTGGGGCTGGCAGATGGCCCGCTGCTGCCTGATGCAGGGCCGCACCGCCGCCGGCCTGGCCGTGGCCCGGCAGGCGCTGCAGGCCAGCGATGCGGCCGGCGGCGCCAAGCCCTGCTACGACCTGATGGTGCTGCACCGCACCTTGTCCGACGCGGCAGAACAGACCTCACAGCCCGACGTGGCCCTGAAGCACCTGCGCGAGGCCCACACGGTGTACGAGCAATTGGTGGGCCGCAGCGCCCGCGCCCGCTACATCGCGCTGGACGTCACGCACCAGCTGGCGCAGGCGCGCCATGAACGCGATGTGGCCGTCGACGGCCGGCGCAGCGTGGAAGACGACCGCCAGCGCCTGAGCGAACTCAACGCTGCATTGCAGGCGCAGATGGCGGAAACCCAGCGCTTGCACGAACAACTGCGCGAACAGGCGCTGCGCGATCCGCTGACGGGCTTGCACAACCGCCGCTACCTGTTCGAGCTGGCCCCGGGCCTGCTGGAGCGGGCGCGACGGCAGCAGCAATCGCTCAGCGTGGTGCTGCTCGATCTGGACCACTTCAAGCTGCTCAACGACACCTGTGGCCACGCCGCTGGCGACCTCGTGCTGCAGCGCTTTGCCGCGCTGCTGGCGGAGACGCTGCGCCGCAGCGACGTGATCTGCCGCCACGGCGGCGAAGAGTTCGTGGCGGTGATGCCCGACACCCAGGCCGACGAGGCGCAGGCGGTGATGGAGCGCCTGCTGCAGACCTTCTCCACCCTGCAGCTCGAACTGGGCCGCAGGCGGCTGCCGCGCGGCACCTTCTCGGCCGGCATCGCGCTCTTTCCGGGCCATGGCAGCACGCTGGAGCAATTGCTCTCACGCGCCGACCGCGCGCTCTATGCCGCCAAGCACCAGGGCCGCGCCCGCATCGAGCAGGTGCCGCGCAGCGACTTCACCAGCCTGACCTGAGGGCCGCCGCTGCGGCGCGGCTCACTCGGCGTCGTCGCCCGCGGCGTTGCGGCTGCGCGCACGGCGCGTCAGCACCGTCGGAAAGCTCACCGGCAGCGTGGCCGGGAAATCGCGGCTGTAGTGCAACCCGCGGCTCTCATGGCGGCGCAGCGCGCTCTGCACGATCAGCTCGGCGCACATCACCAGGTTGCGCAGCTCCAGCAGGTCGCGGTTGACGCGGAAGTGCGCGTAGTACTCCAGCGTCTCGCTGCGCAGCAGCTTGATGCGGTGCAGCGCACGCTCCAGCCGCTTGGTGGTGCGCACGATGCCGACGTAGTTCCACATCAAGAGGCGCAGCTCGTCCCAGTTGTGCGCGATGACGACCTGCTCGTCGGCATCTTCCACCTGGCTCTCGTCCCAGGCCGGCAGCGGCCCGCCCGCGGGCGCGGGATCGGCCAGGATGCGCTCGGCGCAGGTGCGGCCCAGCACCACGCATTCCAGCAGCGAGTTGCTGGCCAGGCGGTTGGCGCCGTGCAGGCCGGTGTAGGTGGTCTCGCCCACGGCATAGAGGCCCGGCAGGTCGGTGCGGCCGTCGAGATCGGTGACGACGCCGCCGCAGGTGTAGTGCGCCGCCGGCACCACCGGGATGGGCTGCGTCACGATGTCGATGCCCAGCTTGAGGCAGCGCGCGTGGATGGTGGGGAAGTGCTCGCGCACGAAGGCCTCGCCCTTCTCGGCGACGATGGGCCGGGCGTCGAGCCACACGTGGTCGAGGCCGTGCTTCTTCATTTCGAAGTCGATGGCGCGGGCCACGATGTCGCGCGGTGCCAGTTCCAGCCGCGGGTCGTGCGCGGCCATGAAGCGCGTGCCGCCGGCGTCGCCCGGGCCGGTGCTGGGCAGCGTGAGGTGGGCGCCTTCGCCGCGCAGCGCTTCGGTGATGAGCAGGCTGCGCTCTTGAGGGTGGTACAGGCAGGTGGGGTGGAACTGGATGAACTCCATGTTCCCCACGCGGCAGCCCGCGCGCCAGGCCATGGCGATGCCGTCGCCGGTGGCGGTGTCGGGGTTGCTGGTGTAGCGGTAGACCTTGCCCACGCCGCCCGTGGCCAGTACCACGGCACGTGCGGCCAGCGTCTCGACGCGGCGGTGGTCCATGTCGAGCGCATAGACGCCGTAGCAGCGCGTGGGCTCGCTGCGCCGCAGGTGGCGCGAGGTGATCACGTCCACCGCCATCCAGCGTTCGCGCAGCGTGATGTTCGGGTGCGCGCGGGCGCGCTCCAGCAAGGTGTCGTGGATGGCCTTGCCGGTGGCATCGGCCGCGTGCGCGATGCGGCGCACCGCGTGCCCGCCTTCGCGCGTGAGGTGCAGGCCCAGCGGGCCGTCGGCATCTTCCGAAAACGGCACGCCGGCCTCCACCAGCCAGCGCACGGCCGCGGCGCTGTTCTCGGCAATGAAACGCGCGGTGTGCTCGTCGACGATGCCTGCGCCGGCGTCCTGCGTGTCGCGCACGTGGCTGGCGATGCTGTCGTCGCTGCCCAGCACGCCCACGATGCCGCCCTGCGCCCAGGCGGTGGCGCTTTCGCCCAGCTCGCGCTTGGCCAGCACCACCACCGGCATCTGCGCCGCCAGGTGCAGCGCCACGGCCAGCCCGCCCAGTCCGGCGCCCACCACCACCACCGGGGCCTGCGGCGAACCGGGGTCTGCCGTGGGCGGCGCTGCGGCGGTGGACATCGGGGTCATGGTCATCGGGGAGCCTGTGGCAAACGCACGTCAGCGGGGCGCCAATTCTATGGATCTGCCCCCTTTCTGACGATGCAGCACTGCAATGGGGCACCTATGATGATTCGATGAACTCCCACCGCGACGATCCGGCCTGGCAAGACCCCACCCGCGGCTCCGCTGCGGCAGACCGAGACGAATTGCTCGACCCGCGAACGCAGATCGTCACCGACCGCGAGGCCTACCTCGGCCAGGGCCGGCACGACGTGGGGCGCCGCATCAGCGACGACCAGGTCGAGCTCTTCATCACCGCCGACGTGCCGGGCTCACTGCAACGCGAGTTCGTTCAGCACACGCCGGAGTTCATCGCCCTGCACGACCTCGGCACCAGCGCCGGCATGCGCCTGCTCACCAGCCTGGCGGGCGCCGCTGGCACGCGGGTGCAGCGCCTGTCCATCCGCCGCCAGGGCCACGGCGTGGCGCTGGCGGTGCTGCAGTTCGTGGAAATGCCGCTGGCCGATGGCAGCAGCGTGCGCGTGTACAGCACCGACCTCAACGCCGATGCGCCGACGCGCGCGCAGGTGGCGCGCGTGCTGCTGGGCTACAGCCGCCTCGGCGTGCTGCTGGTGGGCGAGGTGCCGCCGCATGCCCTGGCCGGCCAACTGGGCCCGCTGCACGAGCAACTGGTGCGCGGCCCCTGGCCCAACCGCGAGCTGCTGATGGTGCCCCTGGGGTCGGGCACCGCGCTGGCCGCACACGCTGCGCAGCTGGCCGCCGGCAGCACCGTGGCCGTGCAGGTCACGCCGCACGCCGACAAGCCCCGCCAGGCCTGGGCCTACATCGGCGGCGCCTGGAACCGCCAGCACGGCAGCGCCGGCACGAAGCGCACGCTGTCCACCGACATGACGCAGCCCGGCCGCCACGGCAGCACCGGCCCGTGTGGCCTGCCCAACAGCGAAGCACCCACACAACCCATGGGCCTGCAGCCCTTGCCCGGTGCACGTGCGTCTTCGCCAGCCACTGCCGGCCTGCCGACCATGGCACCGCCAACGCCGATGCCGCGTGTGGGCGGCCCGAGCGGCTGGCAGGCCTATGCCGAGCGCTGCCTGCTGATCAAGGGCGCGGTGGCCTGCTGCGTGTTCGACCTGCACAACTCGCAGGCTCTGGCGTCGGCCGGGGGCCCGCCCTCGGCAGAGCGCCTGGCCCAGCAAGGCGCGGTGCTGCTGGGGCAGATGAACGACGCCTCGCGCGCCCTGGGCCTGGGCCCGGCGCGCGCCGAGGCCAGCGTCAGCACCGGCAGCCACCACCTGATCCTGCGGCCGGTGCCGGGGCACCCGGGCGTGGCGCTGCACCTGGTGGTGCAGGCCAGCACCGGCAACCTCACGCTGGCGCGCATGCAGCTCGAACGTATCGAGCCGCCGCAGTAAGGATCAGAAGCTGTAGCCCAGCCCGATGCTGAGCTGGGGGATCACGCGGATCTTGCCCACCCCGTTGCGCAGTTCCACCAGTTCCTTGTCGATGTTGGCCTGGATGTCGGGCTGCGCCGCCAGCTGGCCCCGGGCCGTGGCCGTCACGGTGGCCCGGCCGATGGCCGCGCCGATGTCGGCCGAGAAGCGGAAGCCCGAGCCGGTCTGGTGGCCCCAGCCGATGCCCAGGTAGGGCGTGGTCTTCGGGAACTTCACCTCCACGTTCAGGCCGTCGGCAGCACTGGTGGTGTACGTGCGGTCGCCGATGGTCAGCGTGCCGCCGGCACCGCTGGCGTCCAGCGCGATCTTGTAGGTGTTGAAGGCCGCGCCGCCCGTGAAGCGGAAGCTGCCGCTGAACGGGAACCAGTCGGCCAGCAGCGCCGCACGCTGCAGCTTGTAGTTGCCGGTGTAGCGGATGCCGCTTTCGGTTTCCGTCACGTCGCGCGAACCCAGCGTGAACACATCGGCGCGCAAGGTGAAGCTGGGGCTGACCGGTTGCGCCAGGCCCAGGCCCACGCCGGGCAAGCCCAGGCCGAGGTAGAGCTCGGTGGCATGGACGCTGCCGAAACAGGCCAGGCCAAGGGCGGCCAGGGCCGTGCGGGTGCGGAGGGAGCGGAAGTTCACGGGCGGGGTCCTAGCCTGGATCTTTCACGAGGCATGAAGTAGGCGACCTGCCTGCGTTGTCCGTTGTCATAGGTGTTCGACGTC
>JBHYDA010000038.1:0-16625 GCA_051861265.1 Rubrivivax sp. | reverse complement strand
ATGGAAGAAGGTCTGCGCTTCGCCATCCGTGAAGGCGGCCGCACCGTCGGCGCCGGCGTCGTGGCCAAGATCATCGAGTGAGTTTTTCCGCAGGGGTGTAGCTCAATTGGTAGAGCGCCGGTTTCCAAAACCGAAGGTCGGGGGTTCGATTCCCTCCGCCCCTGCCACCTGGTAGCCCTGAGTGGTCTTCAACAGCCGGCCCGCAGCACTTCAAGGTGCTGCGGGCCTTGCCTCTGAATCTGCCCAAGGGCACTGTCGCTGAACGCGACCTACACGCTGGAACCCATGTCCACCCAACCCCAAGTCGAAACCGTCTCCACGGGCGCTGACAAGGCCAAGCTGGCCGGTGCGGCCCTGCTCGTGCTGGCTTCGATCGTGGCCTTCTACTACCTCGGCAAGCAAGACCTGTGGGTGCGCGTCGTCGCCCTGCTGGCGCTGCTGGGGGCGGCCGTGGCGCTGTTCTTCACTTCCGAATCGGGCAAGCAGCTCATCGCCTTCGGTGCCGATTCGGTGCGCGAGGCCAAGAAGGTCGTCTGGCCCACCCGCAAGGAAGCCATGCAGATGACCGGCTACGTCTTCGCCTTCGTGGTTGTGATGGCCTTGTTCATGTGGCTCACCGACAAGACGCTCGAGTGGGCGATCTTCGACCTGATCCTGGGTTGGCGCAGCTGAGGCACACACGATGACCGAACAAGTTGACACCGGCGCCGCGCCGGCCGCTGCTCCCTCCACCAAGCGCTGGTACATCGTCCACGCCTATTCGGGCATGGAAAAGGCCGTCGAGCGCAACCTGCGCGAGCGCATCGACCGCGCCGGCATGCAAGACAAGTTCGGCCGCATCCTCGTGCCCACCGAAGAAGTGGTGGAGCTGAAGAACGGCAAGAAGAGCGTCACCGAGCGCCGCATCTACCCGGGATACGTGCTCGTGGAGATGGACATGGCCGACGACACTTGGCACCTGGTGAAGCACACCAGCAAGGTCACGGGTTTCATCGGTGGTGCGCGCAACCGTCCGGCCCCGATCTCGGAAGCCGAAGTCGCCAAGATCGTCAACCAGATGCAAGAGGGCGTGGACAAGCCGCGCCCCAAGGTCGAGTGGACGGTGGGCGAGCTGGTGCGTGTGAAGGAAGGTCCGTTCACCGACTTCAACGGGGCCGTCGAGGACGTGAACTACGAGAAGAGCAAGGTCAAGGTCTCGGTCACCATCTTCGGCCGGGCCACCGGCGTCGAGCTCGATTTCGCGCAGGTCGAAAAGATCTGAGTTTTTTCAGCGCAGGCGTGCCCGACCCGGCGCCTGCGTTTCGTTCGTTTGTTCGGGTCGTTTGACGAGGAGCTGCACGCGGCATCAGCCCGGCGGCGTTTGAACTCGAGGAGCCATTCATGGCAAAGAAGATCGTCGGCTTCATCAAGCTGCAAGTACCGGCCGGCAAGGCCAACCCCTCGCCCCCCATCGGCCCGGCCCTGGGCCAGCGCGGCTTGAACATCATGGAGTTCTGCAAGGCGTTCAACGCCCAGACCCAGCAGGGCTTCGAAATCGGCATGAAGCTGCCCGTGGTCATCACGGCCTTCGCCGACAAGAGCTTCACCTTCATCATCAAGTCGCCCCCGGCGACCGCGCTGCTGAAGAAGGCCGCTGGCATCACCAAGGGTTCGGGCAAGGCCCACCTCGACAAGGTTGGCAAGGTCACGCGCCAGCAGCTCGAAGAGATCGCCAAGATCAAGATGAAGGATCTGAACGCCGCTGACATGGACGGCGCGGTCAAGATCATCGCGGGCTCGGCCCGTTCGATCGGCCTGATCGTCGAAGGAGTCTGAACATGGCCAAGCTCACCAAAAAAGCCAAGGCCCTGCAGGGCAAGGTCGACAGCCTGAAGCTGTACCCGCTGGAAGCGGCGCTGAGCCTCGTGAAGGAACACGCCACCGCCAAGTTCGATGAGTCCATCGACGTGGCCGTGCAGCTGGGCGTGGACGCCAAGAAGTCCGACCAGGTGGTGCGTGGCGCCGTCGTGATGCCTGCCGGCACCGGCAAGACCAAGCGCGTGGCCGTGTTCGCCCAGGGCGCCAAGGCCGAAGAAGCCAAGGCCGCGGGCGCCGACATCGTCGGCATGGACGACCTGGCCGCCGAGATCAAGGCCGGCAAGATGGACTTCGACGTCGTCATCGCCAGCCCCGACACGATGCGCATCGTCGGTACCCTGGGTCAGGTGCTGGGCCCGCGCGGCCTGATGCCGAACCCGAAGGTCGGTACCGTGACGCCCGACGTGGCTCAGGCCGTGCGCAACGCCAAGGCCGGCCAGGTGCAGTTCCGTGTCGACAAGGCCGGCATCATCCACGGCACCATCGGCCGCCGCTCGTTCGACGACGGCAAGCTGACGGAAAACCTGCGTGCGCTGATCGACGCCCTGAACAAGGCCAAGCCGGCCAGCAGCAAGGGCATCTACCTGCGCAAGGTGGCCGTGTCTTCGACCATGGGCGTGGGCGTTCGCGTCGACACCTCGTCGATCAACGCCGCTGCGGCCTGATCGAACTTGAATGAAGGTGGCGCGCGAGTCTGGCGCGCTGCTGTATGAATTGGTGGGCCGCTGGCAGTTTGCTGCTGGTGGGCCATCCAAGACCGCTGGTGGGTGAAGCGCGCAAGCGCCAGCCCGTAATCGAGAGCAAGGCCGAAAGGTGCTGCTCGAAGCCAGCGCAGATGGCGGTCCCGCTGCAAAGGTTCTCTGAGAGGGGTTCCCGAACAGCAAGGCTGCTGAATCCGGGTGTGCCTGCGCCGCAAGGCAAGGGCACGATTTGTGTGAGGAACAGACCTTGAGTCTCAATAAAAGCGAGAAGGCTGCCGTGGTCACGGAGGTGTCGGCGCAAGCCGCACGTTCGCAGACGCTGGCGTTGGCCGAGTACCGTGGCCTCACCGTGGAAAGCCTGAACAAGCTGCGCGTCGATGCGCGGTCCAAGGGTGTGTACCTTCACGTGCTGAAGAACACCCTGGCCCGTCGCGCCGTTGCCGGCACGCCGTTCGAGGTGGCCCAAGGTGCCATGGTCGGTCCGCTGATCTACGGCTTTTCCGAGGATGCCGTGGCCGCGGCGAAAGTCATCAGTGACTTCGCCAAGACCAACGACAAGCTCGTCATCAAGGGCGGCGCCTACGCCGGCAAGGCACTCACGGTCGACGGCGTCAAAGCCCTGGCCGCGATCCCGAGCCGCGAAGTGCTGATCGCCCAGGTGGCCGGCCTGCTGAAGTCGCCGATCCAGCGCATGGCTGGCGTGCTGGCTGCAGTGGCCGAAAAGCGCGGTGGCGGTGCAACGGCGGAAGCCGAAGCCGCAGCGCCCGCAGCTTGATCCAGCATCCCAGTTTTCAGAATCAATCGTTTCGAGGAACCCCAAATGGCATTCGATAAAGACGCTTTCCTGTCCGCCATGGACAGCATGTCGGTGATGGAACTCAATGACCTGGTCAAGGCCATTGAAGAGAAGTTCGGCGTGTCCGCCGCGGCCATGGCCGCCCCGGCCGCTGGTGGTGGTGGCGCCGCTGCTGCCGCCGTGGAAGAGAAGACCGAGTTCAACGTGATCCTGCTGGACGCTGGCGCCCAGAAGGTCTCGGTCATCAAGGCCGTGCGCGAACTGACGGGCCTGGGCCTGAAGGAAGCCAAGGACCTGGTCGACGGCGCTCCGAAGCCTGTGAAGGAAGCCATCCCCAAGGCCGACGCCGAAGCCGCGCTGAAGAAGCTGGTGGACGCTGGCGCCAAGGCCGAGATCAAGTAAGTCAAGCGGGCGGCCGCCGCGAGGTGTCCGCCCCCTTCGTTGCAAGAGAGCAGCGAACGAAGTCCATCAAGGACTGCCGCGGAACCGGCTTCGCCGGGCCGCAGGCAGAGTCCCCTCGGGGGGTGGCGAGGACGCCGGCGCAGCCGGCACCGCAGCCTGGGGGCTTCGTTCAGTGTTCTCTGATCCGACTGCAGAGAACGGGTTTGGTCGGGCTGAGGTGCAATGCCTCGGTTGTCCGCCAGCGACGGGTAGTGGCCCGTCACCAGACCTCGAGCGCAAGGCTCGAGTCGCCAGTCGCCGCAGAGCATGCGCCTAGGCCAGGCGTGTGTTCTCGACACGGAGAGTTCAATGGCGCAAGCAACCCCCTACACCTACACCGAGCGGAAGCGCATTCGCAAGAGCTTCGGCAAGCGTGAGAGTGTCCTCAAGGTTCCCTATCTGCTCACCATGCAGAGCGACAGTTATGTCGCCTTTCTGCAGAAGGATGTGCCGCCCCTGAAACGCAAGCCTGAAGGCCTGCAGGCGGCCTTCCTCTCCGCGTTCCCCATCGTCTCCCACAACAGTTTTGTGGAGATGAAGTTCATCGAATACAACATCGCGAAGCCGCCGTTCGACGTTCGCGAGTGCCAGCAGCGCGGCCTGACTTTCGCCGCCGCCGTGCGCGCGAAGCTGCAGATGATCATTTACGACCGCGAGAGCCACCCGCAGCGCGTCGTGAAGGAGATCAAGGAGCAAGAGGTCTACATGGGCGAAGTGCCCCTGATGACCGACTACGGCTCCTTCATCGTCAACGGCACCGAGCGTGTGATCGTGTCGCAGTTGCACCGCAGCCCTGGCGTGTTCTTCGAGCACGACAAGGGCAAGACGCACAGCAGCGGCAAGCTGCTGTTCAGCGCGCGCATCATCCCCTACCGCGGCAGCTGGCTCGACTTCGAATTCGACCCGAAGGACATCCTGTACTTCCGCGTCGACCGCCGCCGCAAGATGCCGGTGACCATCCTGCTGAAGGCCATCGGCCTGACGCCGGAAACCATCCTGGCCCACTTCTTCCAGAACGACAACTTCCGCCTGATGGATTCGGGCGCACAGATGGAGTTCGTGCCCGATCGCCTGAAGGGCGAGGTGGCCCGCTTCGACCTGACCGACAAGAACGGCAACGTCGTCGTCGAGAAGGACAAGCGCATCACCGCGCGCCACGTGCGCCAGCTGGAACAGGCCGGCACCGGCTTCGTGAGCGTGCCGGAAGACTTCCTGGTCGGCCGCGTCATCAGCAAGAACATGGTGGATGGCGACACGGGCGAGATCGTGGCCAAGGCCAACGAAGAGGTCACCGAAGCGCTGCTGAAGAAGCTGCGCGCCGCCGGCATCAAGGACATCCAGTGCATCTACACGAACGAGCTCAACCAGGGCGCGTTCATCAGCCAGACGCTGGCCTCTGACGAGACCACCGACCAGCTGGCTGCCCGCGTGGCCATCTACCGCATGATGCGCCCCGGCGAGCCGCCGACCGAAGACGCCGTGGAAGCCCTGTTCCACCGCCTGTTCTACAGCGAGGACACCTACGACCTCAGCCGTGTCGGCCGCATGAAGTTCAACGCCCGCGTGGGCCGCGACACGCCGGAAGGCAAGATGACGCTGAGCAATGACGACATCCTCGATGTCGTCAAGATCCTCGTGGATCTGCGCAACGGCAACGGCGACGTCGACGACATCGACCACCTGGGCAACCGCCGCGTGCGCTGCGTGGGCGAACTCGCCGAGAACCAGTACCGCAGCGGTCTGGCGCGCATCGAGAAGGCCGTGAAGGAGCGTCTGGGGCAGGCCGAGACCGAAGCCCTGATGCCGCACGACCTGATCAACTCCAAGCCGATCTCTGCGGCGCTGAAGGAGTTCTTCGGTGCGAGCCAGCTCTCGCAGTTCATGGACCAGACCAACCCGCTGTCGGAGATCACGCACAAGCGTCGTGTCTCGGCCCTGGGCCCGGGCGGTCTGACCCGCGAGCGCGCCGGCTTCGAAGTGCGCGACGTGCACCCCACGCACTACGGCCGTGTCTGCCCGATCGAAACGCCGGAAGGTCCGAACATCGGTCTGATCAACTCGCTCTCTCTCTTCGCCCAACTGAACGAGTACGGCTTCCTGGAGACGCCTTACCGCCGCGTGCAGGACGGCAAGGTCACCGACCAGATCGACTACCTGTCGGCCATCGAAGAAGGCAAGTACGTCATCGCCCAGGCCAACGCCGGCCTGGACGCCGACGGCAAGCTGATCGACGAGCTGGTCAGCGCCCGTGAAAAGGGCGAATCGGTGCTGCTGAGCCCCGAGCGCGTGCAGTACATGGACGTGGCGCCAGCGCAGATCGTGTCGGTGGCCGCTTCGCTCGTGCCCTTCCTGGAGCACGACGACGCCAACCGCGCACTGATGGGCGCCAACATGCAGCGCCAGGCCGTGCCGACGCTGCGCCCCGAGAAGGCCCTGGTGGGTACCGGTGTCGAGCGCGTCGCCGCGGTCGACTCGGGCACCGTGGTCACGGCGCGCCGGGGTGGCGTGGTCGACTACGTCGACACCAACCGCATCGTGATCCGCGTGAACGACGCGGAAACGGTGGCCGGTGAAGTGGGCGTGGACATCTACAACCTCATCAAGTACCAGCGTTCCAACCAGAACACCAACATCCACCAGCGCGCCATCGTCAAGCGTGGCGACCTGGTTGGTGCCGGTGACGTGGTGGCCGACGGCGCATCGACGGACCTGGGCGAACTCGCCCTGGGCCAGAACATGCTGGTCGCCTTCATGCCCTGGAACGGCTACAACTTCGAGGACTCGATCCTCATCAGCGAACGTGTCGTCGCCGAAGACCGCTACACCTCGATCCACATCGAGGAACTGGTGGTCATGGCCCGCGACACCAAGCTGGGTTCCGAAGAAATCACGCGCGACATCCCGAACCTGAGCGAGCAGCAACTGGCCCGCCTGGACGAGAGCGGCATCGTCTACATCGGCGCCGAGGTGAACCCCGGCGACGTGCTGGTGGGCAAGGTCACGCCCAAGGGCGAGACCACGCTGACGCCGGAAGAGAAGCTGCTTCGCGCCATCTTCGGCGAGAAGGCTTCGGACGTGAAGGACACCTCGCTGCGCGTCGACCAAGGCACGCAGGGCACCGTCATCGACGTGCAGGTCTTCACCCGTGAAGGCATCGTGCGCGACAAGCGCGCTCAGCAGATCATCGACGATGAACTGAAGCGCTTCCGCCTCGACCTGAACGACCAGCTGCGCATCGTCGAGGCCGACGCCTTCGACCGTATCGCCAAGCTGCTCAACGGCAAGGTGGCCAACGGCGGCCCGAACAAGATCGCCAAGGGCACGGCCATCACCAAGGACTACCTGGCCTCGGTGGAGAAGTACCACTGGTTCGACATCCGCCCGGCGGAAGACGAAGTCGCCAACCAGCTGGAAAGCATCAAGAACAGCCTCGACCAGACGCGCCACAGCTTCGACCTTGCGTTCGAAGAGAAGCGCAAGAAGCTGACCCAGGGCGACGAGCTGCCCGCGGGCGTGCTGAAGATGGTCAAGGTGTACCTGGCCGTCAAGCGCCGCCTGCAGCCGGGCGACAAGATGGCCGGCCGCCACGGCAACAAGGGTGTGGTCTCGAAGATCACCGCCGTGGAAGACATGCCTTACATGGCCGACGGCACGCCTGTGGACATCGTGCTGAACCCGCTGGGCGTGCCTTCGCGCATGAACGTGGGCCAGGTGCTGGAAGTGCACCTGGGCTGGGCCGGCAAGGGCATCGGCCAGCGCATCGGCAACATGCTGCAAGAGCAGGCCAAGGTGGCCGAGATCCGCAAGTTCCTGGACGAGCTCTACAACAAGAGCGGCGGCAAGAGCGAGCACCTCGACGACCTGAGCGACGAGCAGGTGCTCGAGATGGCTGGCAACCTGCAACACGGCGTGCCGTTTGCCACGCCGGTGTTCGACGGTGCCGCGGAAGAAGAGATCCGCGCCATGCTGAAGCTGGCCTACCCGGACGACATCGCCGCCAAGAAGGGCCTGACGGCCACGCGCACCCAGGCCATCCTGAGTGACGGCCGCACCGGTGAAGCCTTCGAGCGCCCGGTGACCGTGGGCTACATGCACGTGCTGAAGCTGCACCACCTGGTGGACGACAAGATGCACGCCCGCTCGACCGGCCCGTACTCGCTCGTCACCCAGCAGCCGCTGGGCGGCAAGGCGCAGTTCGGCGGCCAGCGTTTCGGCGAGATGGAAGTGTGGGCGCTGGAAGCCTACGGTGCTTCGTACATCCTGCAGGAAATGCTGACGGTGAAGTCCGACGACGTGAACGGCCGTACCAAGGTGTACGAGAGCATCGTCAAGGGCGAACACGCCATCGAAGCCGGCATGCCGGAATCCTTCAATGTGTTGGTCAAGGAAATTCGCTCCTTGGGCATCGACATTGAACTCGAACGCAATTAAGGAGCCGACGCATGAAGGGACTACTCGACCTTTTCAAGCAATTCACCCCTGATGAGCATTTCGATGCCATCAAGATCGGACTGGCTTCTCCCGAGAAGATCCGTTCCTGGTCTTTCGGCGAGGTGAAGAAGCCCGAGACCATCAACTACCGCACCTTCAAGCCCGAGCGCGACGGCCTGTTCTGCGCCAAGATCTTTGGCCCGATCAAGGACTACGAGTGCCTGTGCGGCAAGTACAAGCGCCTGAAGCACCGCGGCGTGATCTGCGAGAAGTGCGGCGTTGAAGTCACGCAGACCAAGGTGCGCCGCGAGCGCATGGGTCACATCGACCTGGCCGCGCCCTGCGCGCACATCTGGTTCCTGAAGTCGCTGCCTTCGCGTCTGGGCCTGGTGCTCGACATGACGCTGCGCGACATCGAGCGCGTGCTGTACTTCGAAGCGTATGTCGTCGTCGACCCCGGCATGACCCCGCTGAAGAAGTTCAGCATCATGAGCGAGGACGATTTCGAGGCCAAACACGCCGAATTCGGTGACGAGTTCGTCGCGCTGATGGGCGCCGAGGGCATCAAGAAGCTGCTCGAGGAAATGGACATCGATGCGGAGATCGACAAGATCCGCAACGACATGACCGGCTCCGAGTTGAAGATCAAGAAGAACTCCAAGCGCCTGAAGGTGCTGGAAGCCTTCAAGAAGAGCGGCATCCGTCCCCATTGGATGGTGATGGAAGTGCTGCCGGTGCTGCCGCCCGACCTGCGCCCCTTGGTGCCGCTGGACGGTGGCCGCTTCGCCACGTCTGACCTGAACGACCTCTACCGCCGCGTCATCAACCGCAACAACCGCCTGGCGCGGCTGCTGGAGCTGAAGGCGCCGGAGATCATCGTGCGCAACGAAAAGCGCATGCTGCAAGAGGCCGTGGACAGCCTGCTGGACAACGGCCGTCGCGGCAAGGCGATGACGGGCGCGAACAAGCGCGCGCTGAAGTCGCTGGCCGACATGATCAAGGGCAAGAGCGGCCGCTTCCGCCAGAACCTGCTGGGCAAGCGCGTCGACTACTCGGGCCGTTCGGTCATCGTGGTGGGCCCGACGCTCAAGCTGCACCAGTGCGGCCTGCCCAAGCTGATGGCCATCGAGCTGTTCAAGCCTTTCATCTTCTCGCGCCTGGAGGCGATGGGCATCGCCACCACCATCAAGGCGGCGAAGAAGGAAGTCGAGAGCGGCACGCCGGTGGTGTGGGACATCCTGGAAGAGGTGATCAAAGAGCACCCGATCCTGCTGAACCGCGCGCCGACGCTGCACCGCCTGGGCATCCAGGCTTTCGAGCCGGTGCTGATCGAAGGCAAGGCCATCCAGCTGCACCCGCTGGTGTGCTCGGCCTTCAACGCCGACTTCGACGGTGACCAGATGGCCGTTCACGTGCCGCTGTCCATCGAAGCGCAGATGGAAGCCCGCACGCTGATGCTGGCCTCCAACAACGTGCTGTTCCCGGCCAACGGCGAACCGTCGATCGTGCCGTCGCAAGACGTGGTGCTGGGCCTGTACTACGCCACCCGCGAGCGCATCAACGGCAAGGGCGAGGGCATGGTCTTCATGGACATGCAGGAGCTCCAGCGCGCGCTCGACAACGGCGTGGTGGAAATCACCGCGAAGATCGCCGTGCGCATGGTCGAGTGGCACAAGGACGCCGCCACGGGCGAATTCGTGCCCGAGACCAAGCTGGTGGACACGACCGTCGGCCGTGCGCTGCTGAGCGAAATCCTGCCCAAGGGCCTGCCTTTCGCCAACATCAACAAGGCGCTGAAGAAGAAAGAGATCAGCAAGCTGATCAACGTCAGCTTCCGCAAGTGCGGCCTGAAAGAAACCGTGGTGTTCGCAGACAAGCTGCTGCAGAACGGTTTCCGCCTGGCCACGCGCGCCGGCATCTCGATCGCCATCGACGACATGCTGGTGCCCAAGGAAAAGCCGGGCCTGATCGAGCGCGCCGAGAAGGAAGTCAAGGAGATCGAGCAGCAGTACGTCTCGGGTCTGGTGACGGCCGGTGAGCGCTACAACAAGGTCGTGGACATCTGGGGCAAGACCGGCGACGAAGTCGGCAAGGTCATGATGAGCCAGCTGTCCAAGCAGAAGGTGCAAGACCGCCACGGCAAGGAAGTCGACCAGGAGTCCTTCAACTCCATCTACATGATGGCCGACTCGGGCGCGCGCGGTTCTGCTGCGCAGATCCGCCAGCTGGCCGGCATGCGCGGCCTGATGGCCAAGCCTGACGGCAGCATCATCGAGACGCCCATCACGGCCAACTTCCGCGAAGGCCTGAACGTTCTGCAGTACTTCATCTCCACCCACGGCGCCCGCAAGGGCCTGGCGGACACGGCGCTGAAGACCGCGAACTCGGGCTACCTCACGCGCCGCCTGGTGGACGTGACGCAAGACCTGGTGGTGACGGAAGTCGACTGCGGCACGCAGAACGGCATGAACCGCCGCGCGCTGGTCGAAGGTGGTGAAGTCATCGAAAGCCTGCGCGACCGCATCCTCGGCCGCGTGACGGCCACCGAGGTGCTGCACCCCGAGACGCAGGAACTGATGGTCAACGCCGGCACCATGCTGGACGAAGACCTGATCGACGTGCTCGAGGCTGCAGGTGTCGACGAAGTGAAGGTGCGCACGGCCCTGACCTGCGACACGCGCTTCGGCATCTGCGCCAAGTGCTATGGCCGCGACCTGGGCCGTGGTGGCCTGGTGAACGTGGGCGAAGCCATCGGCGTGATCGCTGCGCAGTCCATCGGTGAACCGGGTACGCAGCTGACGATGCGCACCTTCCACATCGGTGGTGCGGCTTCGCGTGCGGCCGTGGCCAGCAGCGTGGACGCCAAGAGCGAAGGCCTGATCGGCTTCAACGCCACGATGCGTTACGTCACCAACGCCAAGGGCACCCTGGTGGTGATCTCGCGTTCGGGCGAAATCGTCATCAGCGACCCGCACGGCCGCGAGCGTGAGCGTCACAAGCTGCCTTACGGCGCGACGCTGAACGTCAAGCCCGACCAGCACGTGAAGGCCGGCACCGTGCTGGCCAACTGGGACCCGCTGACCCGTCCCATCATCACCGAGTTCGCCGGCAAGGCCCGCTTCGAGAACGTCGAAGAAGGTCAGACGGTGGCCAAGCAGGTGGACGAAGTCACCGGCCTGTCGACGCTGGTGGTCATCGACCCGAAGCGCCGCGGTGCTGCCAAGGTGGTGCGTCCGCAGGTCAAGCTGCTCGACGCCGCGGGCGTGGAAGTGAAGATCCCCGGTACCGACCACGCCGTGACCATCGGCTTCCCGGTGGGTGCGCTGATCCAGATCCGCGACGGCCAAGACCTCGGCCCGGGCGAAGTGCTGGCGCGCATTCCGATGGAAGGCCAGAAGACGCGCGACATCACCGGCGGTCTGCCGCGGGTGGCCGAGCTCTTCGAAGCGCGCAGCCCGAAGGACGTGGGCACGCTGGCCGAGATCACCGGCACCATCAGCTTCGGCAAGGAGACCAAGGGCAAGAACCGCCTGCAGATCACCAGCCCCGAAGGCACGGTGCACGAGGAACTCGTCGCCAAGGAAAAGAACATCCTGGTGCACGAAGGCCAGGTGGTCAACCGCGGCGAACTGGTGGTCGACGGCAGCGCCGACCCGCAGGACATCCTGCGCCTGCTGGGTATCGAAGAGCTGGCTCGCTACATCGTCGACGAAGTGCAGGACGTCTACCGTCTGCAGGGCGTGAAGATCAACGACAAGCACATCGAGGTGATCGTTCGCCAGATGCTGCGCCGCGTGCAGATCACCAACGCTGGCGATTCGTCGTACATCAACGGCGAGCAGGTGGAACGCAGCGAGCTGCTGAACACCAACGAGCGCCTGCGCGGCGAAGGCAAGGTGCCGGCCACGCACGCCGACGTGCTGCTGGGCATCACCAAGGCGTCGTTGTCGACCGACAGCTTCATCTCGGCGGCGTCCTTCCAGGAAACCACCCGTGTGCTCACCGAGGCTGCCATCATGGGCAAGCGCGACGAGCTGCGTGGCCTGAAGGAGAACGTGATCGTCGGCCGTCTGATCCCCGCGGGCACCGGCATGGCCTTCCACGAAGCCCGCAAGGCCAAGGAAGCCATGGACGAGAGCGAGCGTCGTGCCATTGCGCTGCAGGAAGCTGAAGAGCTGGCGGCAGTGCAGATGGCCGGTGTGGATGCCGCCACGGCTGCGGCCGCTGGCGACAGCGCCGAATGAGCGACTGAGTGCTGAGGGTGGGCCGGCGCTGCCGGTTCACTGCTGAGCTGAAAAGGCGGCCTGCGGGCCGCCTTTTTCTTGGCCGCGGCCAGTTGGCGCGGTCAGGTGTCGCCCGGCAGCGTCCAATCCTGAGGCCGCAAGATCGTCAGACCCAGCGGCCGCGCGCGGCGGGCCAGCTTGAGGAGTGCGCGGTCGTGCGTCAGCAACCAGCGGACGCGATGTGCGAGCGCGAGCTCCAGGAAGACTTGATCGTCGGGGTCGCTGCAGCGCAGAGGCAGCGGCGCAGGTGGCGGGGCTGCATGCAGCTTCGCGTGGCGATCAAAGGATGCGAGCACGCGCTCACTGTCAGGCTTCCACTTTGCCAGCGAGCGATAGCTCAAGGTGCGGACCAACTCATCGCGCATCGCCTGGCAGGCCAGCCACCGGATCTGGTGCTGCTCGATCGCCTCGGCCAGGGCCGCGACGGACGGCTCATGGAAGACCAGCCAGTCGAGCACGGTGTTGGTATCGAGCACCACCGAAGCCGGCGGGGCAGACAAACTCTCGCTCAGACCGAACCCCTGACTTGCTGCTGAAGGCGCGGCCGAATATACTAGAAGGCTTTTCGGCAGACTTTGCTGCGTTCAGCCCTGGGAGCTTGCTCCTGCTCTGGTGCCCATCAACGGGATGTCAGGGTGAAGAAATGGCTGCGCACGCCGGGCCCACCCTTGCGAATGTTTGCCGCGGCAACCGCCCGGCAGGCTTGCACTTGAAGCCCACGCTCCACCGAAAAGATTGCGTAGCTTCAAACGGGAACAAGTTACTTTTATGCCAACCATCAATCAGCTCGTGCGCCACGGCCGTCAGGTCGAAGTCACGAAGTCCAAGTCGCCTGCGATGCAGAACAGCCCGCAGCGCCGGGGTGTCTGCACCCGCGTCTACACCACCACCCCCAAGAAGCCGAATTCGGCCCTGCGGAAGGTCGCCAAGGTGCGCCTGACCAACGGTTTCGAGATCATCAGCTACATCGGCGGTGAAGGCCACAACCTGCAAGAGCACAGCGTCGTGCTCGTGCGCGGCGGCCGTGTGAAGGACCTGCCCGGTGTGCGTTACCACATCGTGCGCGGTTCGCTCGACCTGCAAGGCGTCAAGGATCGCAAGCAGTCGCGTTCCAAGTACGGCGCGAAGCGTCCCAAGAAGGCCTGACAGGCCGAACCATTGCGGCCGGTTCGTCCCGTTGTGGATGAGCGGCCGAGTAAGTGAAGGGCCCTGATGGCCTTTCGCGGCGGGCGCCAGAAGCGCCAGCCAACTGAAACGATAGAAGGAAGACTCCCATGCCACGTCGTCGCGAAGTACCCAAGCGCGAGATCCTGCCTGACCCGAAGTTCGGCTCGGTCGATCTGTCCAAGTTCATGAACGTCATCATGGAATCGGGCAAGAAGGCCATCGCCGAGCGCATCATCTACGGTGCGCTCGAGCAGGTCGAAACCAAGGCCAACAAGGACCCCCTCGAGGTCTTCATGGTTGCGCTGAACAACATCAAGCCGATGGTCGAAGTGAAGTCCCGCCGTGTTGGCGGTGCGAACTACCAAGTTCCCGTGGAAGTTCGCCCCGTTCGCCGGCAGGCCCTGGCCATGCGCTGGTTGAAGGAAAGCGCGCGCAAGCGCGGTGAGAAGAGCATGGCCGCGCGTCTGGCCAACGAGCTGCTCGAGGCCAGCGAAGGCCGCGGCGGCGCCGTGAAGAAGCGCGACGAAGTTCACCGCATGGCCGAAGCGAACAAGGCGTTCTCGCACTTCCGCTTCTAAGCACAGCACGACGTAGCCCACCGGCCGCCTTTGCGGGTTAGCACTAACCCGCAGGCGGCCCCTGCATTTGGAGATAGACCATGGCCCGCAAGACCCCCATCGAGCGCTACCGCAACATCGGTATCAGCGCGCACATCGATGCCGGCAAGACCACCACGACCGAGCGCATCCTGTACTACACGGGTGTGAACCACAAGATCGGTGAAGTGCACGATGGCGCCGCCACGATGGACTGGATGGAGCAGGAGCAGGAGCGCGGCATCACGATCACGTCGGCCGCCACCACCTGCTTCTGGAAGGGCATGGACCTGTCCTACCCGGAGCACCGCTTCAACATCATCGACACGCCCGGACACGTCGACTTCACCATCGAAGTCGAGCGTTCGATGCGCGTGCTCGACGGTGCCTGCATGGTGTACTGCGCCGTGGGTGGTGTGCAGCCCCAGTCGGAAACCGTCTGGCGCCAGGCCAACAAGTACAAGGTGCCGCGTCTCGCGTTCGTCAACAAGATGGACCGCACCGGCGCGAACTTCTTCAAGGTCTACGACCAGATGAAGACGCGTCTGAAGGCCAACCCCGTTCCCGTGGTGGTGCCCATCGGCGCCGAAGAAAACTTCAAGGGCGTGGTCGACCTGTTCAAGATGAAAGCCATCATCTGGGACGAGGCCAGCCAGGGCATGAAGTTCGAGTACCACGACATCCCTGCCGAGCTGGTGGAAGAGTCAAACAAGTGGCGCGAGCAGATGGTCGAGGCCGCTGCCGAGGCCAGCGAAGAGCTGATGAACAAGTACCTGGAAACGGGTGAGCTGACCGAGGCCGAGATCAAGCACGGTCTGCGCACGCGCACGATCAGCACCGAGATCCAGCCGATGCTCTGCGGCACCGCCTTCAAGAACAAGGGCGTGCAGCGCATGCTGGACGCCGTGATCGACTTCCTGCCTTCGCCTGCGGACATCCCGCCCGTGCCCGGCACCGACGAAGACGACAAGCCGGTCACCCGCGCCCGTACCGACGAAGAGAAGTTCTCGGCGCTGGCCTTCAAGCTGATGACCGACCCGTACGTCGGCCAGCTGACCTTCGTGCGCGTCTACTCGGGCGTGCTGAAGAGCGGCGACTCGGTCTTCAACCCGATCCGCGGCAAGAAAGAGCGCATCGGCCGGATCCTGCAGATGCACGCCAACCAGCGTGAAGAGATCAAGGAAATTCTGGCCGGCGACATTGCCGCCTGCGTGGGCCTGAAGGACGTCACCACGGGCGAAACCCTGTGCGACCCCGACAGCATCATCACGCTGGAAAAGATGATCTTCCCGGAGCCGGTGATCAGCCAGGCTGTCGAGCCCAAGACCAAGGCCGACCAGGAAAAGATGGGTATCGCACTGGGCCGTCTGGCCGCCGAAGACCCGTCTTTCCGCATGCGCACCGACGAAGAGAGTGGCCAGACCATCATCTCCGGCATGGGCGAGTTGCACCTGGAAATCATCGTCGACCGCATGAAGCGCGAGTTCGGCGTGGAAGCCAACGTCGGCAAGCCACAGGTGGCCTACCGCGAAACCATCCGCAAGGCCGTGGCCGATGTGGAAGGCAAGTTCGTGCGCCAGTCGGGCGGCAAGGGTCAGTACGGCCACGTCGTGCTGAAGGTCGAGCCGCAAGAGCCGGGCAAGGGCTTCGAGTTCGTCGACGCGATCAAGGGTGGTGTGGTGCCGCGTGAATTCATTCCCGCGGTGCAGAAGGGCATCGAAGAAACGCTGCCCAACGGCGTGCTGGCCGGCTACCCGGTGGTGGACGTGAAGGTCACGCTGACCTTCGGTTCGTACCATGAGGTGGACTCGAACGAAAACGCCTTCAAGATGGCCGCTTCGATGGGCTTCAAGGACGGCTGCCGCAAGGCCCAGCCGGTGATCCTGGAGCCGATGATGGCCGTGGAAGTAGAAACGCCGGAAGACTATGCCGGCGGCGTGATGGGTGACCTGTCCAGCCGTCGCGGCATGGTGCAGGGCATGGACGACATGCCTGGCGGCGGCAAGGTGATCCGCGCCGAAGTGCCGCTGTCGGAGATGTTCGGCTACAGCACGACGCTGCGCTCGATGAGCCAGGGCCGCGCGACGTACACGATGGAGTTCAAGCACTACAGCGAAGCTCCGAAGAACGTCGCCGACGCGATCATCACCGCACGCGGCAAGTAAACATTCAGCTGGTCTTCGGGGGCTTGGCGCACGCTGCCAGTGGCGTGCGGTTCAGCAAGCCCCCGGAAACCTAAAACCAAAACACTGGCACTGCTCTTTTCCGGAGATTGAGAAATGGCAAAAGGTAAATTTGAACGCACGAAGCCGCACGTGAACGTGGGCACGATTGGTCACGTGGACCATGGCAA
>JBHYDA010000037.1:0-17122 GCA_051861265.1 Rubrivivax sp. | reverse complement strand
GCCGTGCAAGGCGCCGTAGACCTGCGCCCGCCACGCGCCACGCTGGCCGAGCTGGTGCTGCCCGCCCCGGCACAGGCTGCGCTGCAGCACGCGCTGCGGCTCTTCGAGCACCGGCCCGAAGCCGGCCTGCGCCTGCTGCTGGCCGGCCCCCCGGGCACCGGCAAGACCTTTGCGGCCGAGGCCATCGCCCACGCGCTGCAACGCGACCTGCTCGTGGTGGACGCCGGCCGCGTGCTCTCGCGCTGGCTGGGCGAAACCGAGCGGCGGCTGGAGCAGGCCTTCCACGCCGCCGAGACCGCACGCGCGCTGCTCTTCATCGACGAAGCCGATGCGCTCTTCGCGCGCCGAACCGAAGTGAAAGACGCGCACGACCGCTACGCCAACGCCGAAACCGCCTACCTGCTGCAGCGGCTGGAACGTTTCCACGGCGTGCTGGTGCTGGCCAGCAACGCACGCGGCAGCATCGACACGGCCTTCACGCGCCGCTTCGACGCCGTGCTCGGCTTCGACGAGCCCGACGAAACCGTGCGCGCCCGCTTGTGGGCGCAGATGCTCGGCGCCTGGCCCACCACGCCGCTGCCACCCGCCGAGGCCGTGGCCTTGCTGGCGCGCTGGTACCCGCTGACGGGCGCGCAGATCCGCAGCGCCTGCCGCGCCGCACCGGCCGAAGCCGACGCACAGTCGGCTCCAGGGCTGGCGCCACTGCTGCAGGCCGTGGCGCGCGAGTTCCACAAGGCCGGCCGCAGCTTCCCCGGCCTGCCCACGCTGCCCGCCGACGCCGTCGATACCGCTGACGCCACTGCGCCGCAGCCCGAACCCTAGCCCCGAGGCCACAGCACCATGTCCGCCCTCACCACCCCCTGCGCCGCGCAGCCCGCTGCCGACTTGCCCGACGACCCCGGCTGCGCGCTGAACTACCACTACGGCATGCTGCTCGGCGCGGCCGACCTGCGCACCGAGCAAGGCTTCCACATCGGCCAGCGCCGCCGCCACGCCCGCACGCTGCACGGCCGCGGCGTGGTGCAGGGCCTGGGCGTGGCGCTGCGCGCCGAACGCCACGAACTGCTGGTGCAACCCGGCCTGGCGCTGGACGCCCGCGGGCGCGAGATGGCACTGGCCGAGGCCCACTGCGTGCACCTCGGCGCCTGGTGGATGCAGGCGCGCACGCAGCCCGCCTTCGCGGCGCAGCGTGAACTGCAGACAGTGACGCTGCAACTGCTGCTGACACTGCAGCACCAGGTCTGCGCCGACCGCCCGGTGCCCGCCGTGGCGCCCGCCTGCGAGGCCGGCGATGCCAGTGCGATGGTCGCCTCGCGCCTGTGCGAAAGCGCGCGCCTGGAGCTGCAGGACGCCAGCACGCTGCCACCGGCCATGCACGGCGTGCCGGCCGACGAGTTGCCCATCTACGCGCTGCTGGGGCTGGCGGCCACGCTGCCCGCGGCGGGCACCGATCCCGACACCGATTGGGCCGTGGCCGCCCGCGCCGCCATCGCCGCAGCCGCCCCCGAAGACCGCAGCACCGCGGCCCTGGCCGCGATGGACCGCGCCATCGCGTTGGGCACGGCCCGGCTGGTGACCCCCGAGCCCGTGGCCGAAGACCGGCTGCCGCTGGCGCGCGTGAACGATCTGGTGCTGCAGCGGGAGCCCGATGCCCCAGGGGCCCCGGCAAGCGCCGAGCGCTGGACGGTGCTGAGCGGCCGCATCGAACTGCTCGACCGCCCCGCCCTGCTGGCCACCGGCACGCTGCAGCGCCTGCTGGCAGCGCTGCTGGCCAGCACGCCGGTGGTGGCCGGGCCGGCAGTGCCTGCGCCACCTGCACCACCACCCGCACCGGCCCCGCCGCCACCCGCGCCAGCGCCCGCCGCCCCAGGCCTGCCGCCGCCGCTCATCACCAGCGCCGCCATCGACGCCGAACGCCTGACGCTGCAGCTCGCCGTGCCCGTGCACCCCGGCAGCGCCAAGCCCGTGGCCGTGGCGGTGACCGAGTTCGACGAGACCTTCGGTTGGCGCAACTTCACCGTGCGCCATGTCGACGTGGAAGACAGCGGCCGCCGCCTGCTGCTGACGCTGGGCCATCCCCCGCGCGAGACGCTGCTGCGCGTGACGCTGTCGCTCGACGGCACCAAACCCCTGCTCGCGGCCGACCGCAGCGAGCTCGCCGGCCTGCACGGCCCGCACTTCACCCTGCATCTCTGAAGCCCTGCCAGGAGCCCCCCATGCCCACCACCCCCCAAGACACTGGCACCCTCGTCGAGCAGGGCACGCCGCTCGTGCGCAACCACTGGTTCGACGGCAAGTTCCTGCGCGCCGACGACCTGGCGCGCGACCAGGAATACCACCGCAGCGCGCTGCGCCTGGCCAACCAGGCCGGCGGCTTCGGCGTCGTGCACGGGCTCGAGGTCTCGCTGCACCGCAGCGAGATCCGCGTGCAGCCCGGCCTGGGCGTCACCGCCGACGGTGAACTGCTGATGCTGGGCAGCGTGCTGAGCGTCGGCGTGGAGGCGCTCATCGCGGCCAGCCTCGTGGAAGCACCGGCAGGCAGCGGCACCGCGGGCGCATCGGGCGCGCCCGCGGCACCCGCACCGGGCAGCGGCGCCTTCGGCCCCTGCGTTTCGGCCAGCACGGCGGCGCCGCCCGCCGCACTCGCCAGCGGCTGGCGCCTCTACCGCCTGACCCTTGCGCCGCACCGCGCCTTGTGCGGCTTCGAAGACGTGGTCGGCGCGCTGTGCGAACGCGCCTGCGTCAGCGAACGGCAGCGCCCCTACCAGATGGAAGGTGTGCGCCTGCGCGCGCGGGCCGAGAGCTTGCCGCTGCCACCGCGCCCGGGCTTCGAGGTCGACGGTCGGCATGCACGTTCGCGCATCGCCTCGGCGCTGTTCGCCCGCGAAGACGGCGCCACCGCGCCGCTGCCCGACAACGGCGGCCGCCTGCTCGGCCCGGCCTGGTGCAGCGGCGCGCCGCACGCCGCCGGCAACGAGCTCACGCTGGGCTACCTGGTGCGCGGTGCCGGCACGGCCGATTTCATCGATCTCTGGGCCGGCCGCCGCGAGCGTTTTGCACCCCAGGCCCCGGGCTACTGGGAGCGCCGCACACGCCGCCGCCCGCACGCCGATTTCATGGCCCAGGTGGCGCAGTTCCAGTGCCAGCTGGCGGGGCTGCTGAAGGACGGCGCACCCCCGGTGGACGAGGGCGGCGATTGCGAGGCCCTGCGCGGCCTCGTGCGCAACCTTCAAACGCAACTGGCGCAGGCCCTGGGCAGCAACGACCCCGAGACCGTCGACTGGACCCAGGCCACCAGCGTGGCCACGATGAAGCGCCTGGGTGCTTTCGTGAAGCAGGCCGCCAGCGCGATGCAGGGCGCGCCCGACCGCGTGCTGCTGGAGCGCGGCATCGTCGAGGTGCCGCCCGCCGGTTTCCTGCCGGTTTCGCCGAATGGCGCGCCGGTGCTGCGCCAGGTGCAGGCGCTGCTGGGCCCGGGCGTGCAGCTGCAGCTGTGCAGCGCGCCGCTCGATGCCATCGGCCACCTGTTCGAAGAAGCGCAGCACTCCGCGCGCAGTTCGCTCACACGCGGCCTGGCCGACGCTGCCGACAAGCCGCTGCTGCAGATCATCGTGCCCGACGGCCAGGCCGAGGCCAGCGCGCCAGCCGTACCGCCCGGGTATGCCGTGGCACTGCACATCGACCCGGCGATCACGCTGCTGGCCTTGGTGCAGGTGCTGCAGGCGGTGCAACAGCCGGGCAGGCTGGCAGGCACATCGGCGATGACGGCGGCCGCTGCGGCAGCACCCGCCAGCGGCGCGCCTGCCGAAGCCGCGAAACCGAGCGCCGATGCCGCCTCGCTCGCCGCCGCCAGCACCCGCTTGGCCGCCGCCCTGGCCCGGCGCAAGACCGTCTCCGTCAACAGCCTGCTGCACGAAGGCGCCGAGGAGCCGGCCGCTGCTGCAGCAGCAAGCGCGACGGCAGCGCCGAACCCGACCGCCACCGCGGCGCCCATCGCTGTGGCGGCACCGCCATCGGCCCTGCCCATCGGCAGCGCGGCCACGCCGGCCGCCACGGTGCCGGTGGCTCGCGGCGCCGGCCGTGTGCCCGCTGGCAGCGGCAGCGCCGGTCTCTTCACCACGGCGGTGCGCGGTCTGCCGGCAGAGGGGGAAGTGCAAGGCCAGGAGTTCGAGGCCGCCTGGGCCGAAGCGCGGGTGGCCGCCGACCCCTTCACGGCGCCAGCCGGCAGCACGCTGGCGCTGGCATTGCGCGTGTCGGAGGTGGACCGCAGCGACGACGACAAGCTGCCGCCCACGGCCCGCGTGGGCTACGCGCTGGCGGTGGCGGGCCAGTTGCAGCTCGATGCCGACGCGGCGGCGCTGGAGCCCTTCCGTGCCGAGGCCGAGGCGCTCACGGGCCTGCGCGGCGGCGTGCTGCGCGCGGCCTCGTTGCAGGCGGTGCTGTCCTACACGCTGCACGCCTTCGGTGTGCCCGGCCAGCCCGAGGGCCCGGTGCGCAGCGGCACTGCCGAGATCGCCGTCCCGCGCATCGTGCTGCAACGCGCCGCGGTGGCCGGTGGCGAACACACGCTGGTGCTGCTGCCGATGAACGAAAGCAGCTTCCTTGTGCTCGAGCACCTGCCGGACACCACGTCCGCGACCGCTGGTGCAGGCGCCACCCGCCTGCAGCTGCGGCTGATCACGCGCGCGGCCGGCACCGGCCCGGTGACCCACGTGCCGGCCAACCCGCCGCCGGCGCAAACCGTCACGGCCACGCTGGCGACGCTGCGTGCGGATGCCCAGGCCCTGGCGCCAGGTGCTGCACCGCGCGTGGCCGCCGAGGCTGGCCTGGCGGAGCTGGCACGCGTGCTCGCCAGCGCACCGCCGAATGCCGCCGACCGCGAACGGCTGCTCGGCGCCGACACCGCGGCCGCGGGCAGTGGCACCGGTCTGCGGGCGCTGCACGAATGGGTGCTCTTCCGCCGGCCGGTGGACGCCCGCTGCGGAGGTGTGCAGCCCAAGCCGGTGCCGGCGCCGGTGCCTGTGCCCCCCGCGCCACAGCCGGCACCTCCCGCACCCACGCCGCCGGCGCCACCCGCGCCGACCCCACCCGCGCCCACGCCCACGCCACCCCCGCCCTCGGTGCCGGTGGCCAACCACCGCCAGCGCGTGCTGCTGGTCAACGCCACCGGGCTGAACTTCTTCAACCAGCAAGGCGGGCTGGACGTGATGGCCACCCGCGCCCAAGCCATGCTGGGGCGACTGGAAGTGCTGGGCGCGGGCTACTTCGAGATCGAGGCCGAGGTCCGCAGCGGCGGCGTGACTTTGCTGGAAGGCCCGGGCAGCGATCTCAACGGCCTGAACGCCGCAGCACAGGCCCGCGGCGGCCTGAACCCGCAAGCGCCGCTGCCGGTGCTGCTGCGCGCCACCGACGGGGCTGCCGACAAGATGGCCCGCGCCCGAGCGGCCGCCACCGCGCTGGCGGACAAGCTCGGCAGGCCGGGCAGCGCCCCCAGCGTGGTGGTGTGCGACCCCACGCCGGCACAGATCCAGAGCCAGCACGATGCCTTGACGCTGCTGTTCACGCGCAACTGAGTCCACCGCCGCCGCTACCGCCATGGCCCCGGCCCCGCCCCGCAAGCAGCCGCCCCACGGCAAGCCCCGGCAAGCCGCCCCGGCGCCCCGGCCGCCGCCGGCGCCCGCGCGGCCGCAGCGGCCCGAGCCTTTGGCCACGCCGCTGCAGCATCGGCACGAAATGCCGCGCCAGCAGGCCGTGCAGCGCAAAGCCGCGCTGCCCACCAGCCAGCCTGGCGATGCCGCCGAGCGCGAAGCCGACCAGCGTGCCACGCAGGTCATGCGCAGCACGGCGCCAGTGGCAGCGGTGCAGGAACGTCCGCCGGCGACCGTGCAGACCGAGCGACGCCAGGCCGCCGCGGCACCCGCCACGCCTTCACTGAGTGCCGATCACCAGGCACGCCTGGGCACCGGAGAAGCCTTGCCGCAGCCGCTGCGCGGGCAGTTCGAAGCCCGCTTCGGCCAAGACCTGGGCCAGGTGCGCATCGTCAACGACGGCGCGGCGGCGCAGGCCGCCGCCTCCATCGATGCGCGGGCCTTCACGCTCGGCCAGCGCATCGCCTTCGCTCCGGGCGAGTACCGACCCGACACGCCGGAAGGCCAGTGGTTGCTGGCCCACGAGATCACGCACGTGCTGCAGCAGCAGAACAGCAGCGTGCCGCGGCAGGTGATGCGCGACGCCACCTCGGGGGGCGGTGGGCCCGGCGGCGGCGGCACGCCCGCTGGCGGGGCCGCGGCCGCACCGGCCGGCGGCGGCAGCACGCGGGCCGCGGCCACGCCGGGCGCGCCGCGCTACGTGCTGAACACCGCCCTGCGGGTGCCGCCCATCAAGGGCCGGCACTCGCCCACCTACGCCACGCTGGCGCGCCACGGCGGCCTGATCCGTCCGCGCGCCTACGACGCCAGCACGCGCGGCACGGCGCAGATGGCGCTGTGGAACGGCGGCGTGCAGCCTGATCTGACGCGCATCCCGGCCACGCACCGCCCGGCGCCGGGCTCGGCCTGGAACCTGCCGCTGCAGGTGGCCGGCGGCACCGCGGTGCGCCATGTCACGGCCGGCAATGACGCCGAGCTCGCGGCGCAGCTGCGGCGCCCGAACTGGGACGAGAACGGCGCGCCCATCGAGTTCCAGGTCGACCACATGGTCGAGTACCAGCTCGGCGGCAACGATCACATCGACAACATGGAGCTGCTCGACCAGGCGCACAACGGCAGCGTCGGCTCGTCGTTCAGCCACGAGATCCGGCGTGCGGTGCGCGAGGAGCTCGCCACCACGAACCAGCCGCCAGCCGTGGCCGGGCTCACGGTACCGCCCAGCCCGACGGTGAGCTGGGTCTTCGATCACTTCGACCTCGAGTTCCGCAACGCCACCGGCCGCGGCCGCGAATCGGCACGCACCGAGGGCGGCGCGCGCTTCTTCAGCCGCCAGCACATCACGCAGCTCGAGCACGTGCTGGGCCTGCTGCCCGGCGGCGGCGGCGTGGCCGGCAGCGCGAGCCGCGTGCACGTGCTTTCGCCCAGCGGCAACCTCATCGTGCTGCGCCTGCCGGTACGCAACAACAACGTCACCGTGCCGGCCGCAGCGCGCGGCGGCATCGCCGGCTTCGAGGTGCAGGCGCTGAACCTGCCCGGCGGGCTGCCCAGCATCTCGGCCGCGGGCGCGGCCGCCGGCGTGGGCACGATCAGCGGGGCCTTGAACCTCGGCGCGGCCGTCAGCTTCCCAGGCGGCGCGGAGCACACGCTCTCGCTGGACAAGGCCGCCGAGCCCTACACGCTGCTGATCGCCAGCAGCACCACCACGCCCGCCGGGCCCGACGGGGCGCGCAACGCCACGCGCGAGCCCGCCACCTTCGAGCCGCTGAGCCCGATGCAACTGCAAGACCTGCAGGTGGGCACGGGCGTGGTCGCACAGGCCACCATCAGCCCGAGCCACCCCGCCCTGGCCGGCCTGCAGTTGCCGGCGCAGGTGATGAACGGCCGCCTGGGCTTGTTCTACACGGTGGACGCCACCACGCTGGCGCAGCGCCTGCCCGTGCCGGGGCTGACGATCGATGCCGCGGCCATCACCCTGGGCTACGACGGCCGCGCCTTCCGCGTGCAGGGCGGCGCGGAGTTCAGCATCCGCAACTTTGGCACCGGCTACCTGGGCGCCGGCGTCGACAGCGAAGGCCGCTTCGAGCTGGAAGGCGCGCTCCGGCCCGACCCGCGCCTCTTCGACCGCGCCGAGATGCGCCTGTGGTACCGCAGCGAAGGCGGCTTTGGCGGCGAAGGCAGCCTCGCCATCACCGACCCGAACAGGATCCGCGGCGTGCGCAGTGCCAACGTGCGGGCGCGCTATGACGCCGGCGTCTTCTCGGCCGAAGGCAGCGTCGAGCCGGCCATTCCCGGCTTGCAGGCGGCCGGGCTCACCGTGCGCTACGGGCCCGACGACAGCGGCGCGCAGTCGTTGCTGGTGGGCGGTGATCTGCAACTCGCCGAGGGCGTGCCCGGCGTGCGCGGCGGCACCGTGCACGTGCAGGTGCAGCAGACGGGCGAGGCCTGGGCCGTCAGCGCTGCCGGTGAACTGCAGGCGGCCGTGCCCGGCCTCAGCGCCACCCTGCGCGCCAGCTACGACGAAGGCGCGTTCTCGGCTTCGGTGGAAGCACCCTTCACCGCAGGCGACCGCGTCAGCGGCACGCTCTTGGTCGGCGTGAGCAACCGCCCCGCCGACAGCGAGGGCCGGCCCCTGGAAGGCGCCGTGCCCGGCGACACGCTGCTGGCCTACGGCAGCGGCACCGCCACCGTGCGCCTGAGCGATGCGCTGCAGGCCGACTTCGACGTGCGCGTGGCCACCGACGCGGCGCTGTCCATCAGCGGCTCGGTGGCGCTGGCCGAGCCGGTGACGCTGTTCGAGCAGCGCCGCTGGGAACGCGAACTGCTGCGCGTGCCCACGGTCAGCATCCCCATCTTCGGCGTCGCGGTGGGCGGCAACGTGGTGGGCATCGCCGCCACCATCGGCGGCGGCCTGCAGGCCGAGGCCAGCGTGGGGCCGGGGCAGATCGACGAGGGCCGCATCGCCATCACCGACTTCAACCCGGCGCAGCCCGAGACCCTGCACGCCACGGGCCGGCTGCGCTTCGTGGTGCCGGCCAACGCCGGCATCACCGGCCACCTGGATGCCGGCATCTCCGCCGGCGCGGCCATCATCCGCGTGACGGGCGGCTTGAGCCTGGGGCTGGGCCTGGGCGTGGACGCCAGCGTGGCCACGCCGGTCGACCTGGACTGGACGCCCAATGAAGGACTGGTGCTGGCCGCCAGCCTGCAGGCCAGCGCCACCCCGCGCCTGCGCGCCAGCGTCAACGGCTTTGCCGAGGTGGTGGCCGACGCGCTGGTGACCACCTTCACGCTCTGGCGGCGCGACTACACGCTGGCCGAGCGCGAGTTCGGCAGCGGGCTGCGCGTGGGCATCGAGGTGCCCGTGGCCTGGCGCCAGCAGTCGGGGCTGGATTTCGACTTCGACCGCGTGCAGTTCCAGGTGCCCGACCTGAGCCCCGAGGGCGCGCTGGCCGCGCTGCTGCGCGACGAGGGCAGCGAGCACCAGGAAAACGACGAGGGCTGAGCCACGGCGGCCCGTGCGGGCTCAGCGTCGGGTGCGAGCGGCCGGCTGGCATTCACCGCAGCGGCCATAGAGCGTGAGGTCGTGGTCTTCCACCGTGAAGCCCGGCGGTGCCAGCCCGGCCAGGTTGCCCGGGCAGGCGTGCACGTCGTAAACACGCTGGCACTGCAGGCACTGGAAGTGGTGGTGGTGATGGTGGTGCGCGCCGCCTACCTCGTAGCGCGGGTTCTCGCCAGGCAGGTGCACGGCGCGAAGTTCGCCCTCTTCCACCAGCGCCTTGAGGTTGCGGTAAACCGTGGCCACGCCCAGGCCGGGCACCTGCTGCTGGGCTGCTTCCAGCACTTCCTGCGGCAGCAGGGGGCGGCGCGCGCCGGCGATGGCATCGCGGATGGCGGTGCGCTGTCGGGTGTTGCGTTCCATGCCGAGGAGGCTAACGCATGCCTGCGCTTGCGGCCGCGGTCTGCCACACAGTTGGCCCGCGCGAGCGCTCTGGCGTTCGGACGTCGTCCGCGGTCTCTTCCTCGTCTTCGCAGGCGTGCCACGCCGGCAAGGGATCGCGCAAGCCTCGCCAGGCCACGATCTCGGTGTGTGTGTCGTCGTAACGCAGCTGGCAAGCTGTCAGCGCCGCGCGCATCGCCTCGGCGTCAAACCCGGCCGTGCCGATGAAGGCGATGCGCTGACAGCGGTCGCCCCAGGGCTCGACGCTTGCCGAGAGAAGGGCCTGGCGCGCCGCAGTGTCCTGTGGCCAACGCGCGGCCGGCAGCGCAGCCCACCAGCGGCCAGCCGGCTCCACGCTGAGCAGCCGGTGGTGGCCTGACAGCGCCACCACCCAATCGGGCCGCGTGGCCAGCCAGACGTAGCCATGCTGGCGCAGCAGCCCCGGCCAGGGCCGGCAGAGCAGTTCCAGCAAGCGCTGCGGATGGAAAGGATCGCGCGACTCGAAAAGCAAGGTCTGCAGCAGCGAGCCCGGCGTCGCTGCGACCTTCGGCCAGGGGCGTTCCTCCAGGACATGGGCCCAGCCGGCCTGTGCGGCCAAGGCCTCGGGGTCCAGCCCGGCGGCTTGCAGGCGGGCCAGGACGGTGCTGCCAGGTGGGCAGGCGGGCAAGCCCAGGCTCGTGCAGGGCGCACAGACCACGGGCGCCGGGGGCGGGCCGGCGTGGAGGCCCGCGCTGTCTGGTTGCGCCTGCAACCCGGTGCGTGAGGCCAGCGCAGAGAAGTGGGTCTGCACCGGTACCCCCGGGTTCCAGGCGTGCAGCCATTGGCGCAGGCGCTGCTGTGCGGGCGGGGCCAGGCCCGCTTCGGCCAAGAGCACCACGCGGGTGGCGAACTCCACCTGGACCAGCCGGGCCAGCGGCAGCGTGTCGCGCGCCAGTTCGCCCGAGAGGTGGCGCGCGTTGAGGCAGGCCACCACGGCCACCAAGCAGCACAGGTCGGCGCCACCGTCGTGCCAGCCGCTCTCGGGGCGGTCATCACCGGCAAGGGCTGGCGTGGTGCCAAACCAAGCGGCCCACTCGGCCGGGTCGGCCTCCGCAGGTAATTGCACCCACAGCGCGTCACAGGCTTCTTGCGCGGCGCAGTGCAGCACGGCTGCCCGCAGATGTGACGGGTCACGCAACCGGCCCCCGGCGCTGCCCAGCCCTCCCGGGCCCGCGCTCGGCCTGCCCGGTTCATGGGCCGGAAAGCGCAAGCCCTGCGCACACAGCACCGCCACCCGCGCCTGCTCAGCGGTGGGCAGGGCCTGCAAGGCGTGGCGCCATGCGTCGGGCACGTCGCCGCCATACAGCGTCACGGGCAGCCGCAGGCCGCGGTGGGGGTGGAGGGCAGGCGACAACATATATTGCGATTGCATTATCATTAGCAATGCAGCGAATTCCAAGCCCCCCAGGCCCCATGCCACCAGCAGCCCGCTCCAACGCCTTGACCACTGCGCGAAACGCGGTTCGCAAGGCTCACGCGCGAGCTGGCACAGCGACTGCGCCCGAGCCGCAGCGCAGCGTCGTCCCCCGGAGCGCTGCGTGCTGAACGCGGGCGCCCTCTCCCGCCTGCTCGTGGCCGCGGGGCTCGTGGCCGCGCTGTGGCTGGCTGTGGCCTGGGCCACGGCATGACGATCCACCGGCAGCCCGCTCCCAGCGCAGGCCAAGACGCCGCGCTGAGCTTGCACGACCTCACCGTGGCCTACCGCGGCCACCCGGCGGTGCACCACCTGAGCGGCCACTTCCGCCGCGGCGCCCTCACGGCGATCGTGGGCCCCAACGGTGCGGGCAAGAGCACCTTGCTCGGCGCCATCGCCGGCCTGGTGCAGCAGCGCCAGGGCAACCTGGAAGGCCGCATCGAGCGGCCTGCGGGTCTGCGCATGGCCTACCTGCCGCAGGCGGCCGATCTCGACCGCAGCTTTCCCGTGCGCGTGCACGAGGTCGTGGCCATGGGCCTGTGGGCGCAGCTCGGCAGTTTCGGTGCCGTGCGCGCCCCTGAACGCGCCCGCATCGGCGAGGCCTTGGCCGCGGTGGGGCTGGCTGGCTTCGAGCAACGCCTGCTGGGCGAACTCTCGGCCGGCCAGGCGCAGCGTGTGCTCTTTGCGCGTGTGCTGCTGCAGGACGCCACGCTCATCCTGCTGGACGAGCCCTTCAACGCCATCGACGCGCGCACCACCGCCGACTTGCTGGTGCTGCTGCAGCGCTGGCGCAGCGAGCAGCGCACCGTCATCGCCGTGCTTCACGATCTGGAGCAGGTGCGCAGCGGCTTCGACGAGGTGCTGCTGCTGGCCCGTGAAAAGGTGGCCTGGGGCCCGACAGCCGAAGTGCTGCGCGCCGAGCACCTTTTCCGCGCGCGCCAGATGGCCGAGGCCTGGGACGAGCAGGCGGCCCCCTGCGCAACCGAGCCAGCGCCGCGAAGCGCCCGCTGGGGTGCCGCGCGATGAGCGACAGCCTGCTGCAGCCCTTCACCGAGTTCGCCTTCATGCGCCGCGCCCTGGTGGCCACCTGGGCGTTGGCGCTCGGCAGTGCACCCATCGGCTGCATCCTGGTGCTGCGCCGCATGAGCCTGGTGGGCGATGCCATGGCCCATGCCGTGCTGCCCGGCGCCGCGGCGGGTTTTCTGCTGGCAGGCCTCTCGCTGCCGGCCATGAGTGCGGGCGGCTTCGTCGCGGCGCTGGCCGTGGCCCTGGCCGCCGGCTGGGTGACACGCGCCACACCGCAGCGTGAAGACGCCAGCTTCGCGGCCTTCTACCTCATCGCCCTGGCCCTGGGCGTGCTGCTGGTCTCGCTGCGTGGCAGCCAGGTCGACCTGATGCACATGCTCTTCGGCAGCGTGCTGGCGGTGGACGATTTCGCGCTGTGGCAGATCGCCGGTGTCGCCAGCGCCACCTTGCTGCTGCTGGCGGTGATGATCCGCCCGCTGGCGCTGGAGAGTTTCGACCCCGGCTACCTGCGCAGCGTGGGTGGCCCAGGCGCACTGGTGCACGGCGGGCTGCTGGTGCTGCTGGTGGCCAACCTCGTGAGCGCCTTCCAGGCCCTGGGCACGCTGATGGCCGTGGGGCTGATGATGCTGCCGGCCGCTGCGGCGCGCTTCTGGGCCGCCAGCCTCCTGGGCATGGCCGCCGTGGCCGTGCTGATGGGCGGCGTAGCCGGCACCCTGGGGTTGCTCCTGAGCTACCACGCCGAACTGCCCTCGGGCCCGTGCATCGTGCTGGTGTGCGGCGCGGGCTATGTGCTGTCGGTGTTGTGCGGTCCGCGTGACGGTGTGCTGCCGCGCCTGCTGCGCCGGCCGCGGCACCGCGTGGCCTGAAGCGATGCTGGGACCCCATGCCCGCCGCGCTCGACGCTTGCCGAACTCCGTGTACTGAATCTCCGCCACCCCATGCCATCCAGCCCCACCCTTCCGCGTCGCCAGGCCTTGGCCTGGCTCGGTGCCACCGCCCTGCCCGCACTGGCCCGCCCTGCTGCCGCGGCCAGCCCTGCCGCACCGCGCATCGTTGCAAGCTTCTCCATCCTGGCCGACGTGGCCCGTGAGCTGGCCCCAGCCGGCACCGAAGTGACGGCGCTCGTCGGCCCCGACGCCGATGCCCATGTCT
Organism: Rubrivivax sp.; assembly: GCA_051861265.1. GTDB lineage: Bacteria > Pseudomonadota > Gammaproteobacteria > Burkholderiales > Burkholderiaceae_C > Rubrivivax. Next base: position 3,906 of record JBHYDA010000037.1, on the reverse strand, counting down.
TCGAAGCCCGCCCCGCAGACGGCCGCCGCCTGGCGCAGGCCGATCTGGTGCTGATGAACGGCCTGAACTTCGAGGGCTGGATGGACCGCCTGGTGAAGGTTTCGGGCTACCGCGGGCCGGTGGTGGTGGTCAGCGACGGTGTGCCCACGCGTCAATCGGGGCGGGCCGTGGACCCGCACATCTGGCAAGACCCGTCGTTGATGCGCCGCAGCGTGGCGCTGCTGTCGGCCGCGCTGCAGCAGCGTTGGCCTGCGCAGGCGGCCGAGATCCAGGCACGCCAGGCCGCCTACCTGCAGCGTCTGGACGAGACCGATGCCCGCATCCGCACCCTGCTGGCGGCGGTGCCACGCGCGCAGCGCCGCGTCATCACCTCGCATGACGCTTTCGGCTATTTCGGCGCGGCCTACGGCATCGACTTCATCGCCCCGCAAGGCTGGAACACCCACAGCGAGCCCTCGGCCGCCGCGGTTGGGCGCATCCTGCGCCAGGTGCAGGCCATGGGCGTGCGAGCCATCTTCGTTGAGAACATCAGCGACCCCCGCCTCGTACAGCGCATCGCCAGCGAGGGCGGTGCCCGCGTGGGCGGCACCTTGTACTCGGACGCGCTGTCGCGCCTCGGAGGCCCGGCCGACACCTACCTGCGTCTGCTGGAACACAACGCCCGCACGCTGGCCGCAGCATTGACACCGGCGCCCTGACACCGGATCACCGACCCTCAACCCGCCCGCCCAAGGAGCCCCCGCATGACACAAGCCCACCGCCTGCCCCGCGCCGCCCTCGGTGCCAGGGTGCTTGCCTTGGCGCTGGCTGCCCATGGCACCGCCTTCGCCGGCAAGGCCCACGAACACGGGGTGGTGAAGATCGACGTCGCGGTCGATGGCGCCACCCTCACCGTGACGCTGGACACCCCGCTGGACAGCGTGCTCGGTTTCGAACGCGCCCCGCGCACGCCCGCAGAGCGGCGCGCGGCCGATGAGGCCCTGGCCCGGCTGCGCGACGCCGCCGGCCTCTTCACCCCGAGCGCAGCGGCCGCCTGCACCGCCGGGCCCCCAGAGGTGAAGGCACCGGTACTGGAAGCGAGCCCGCCCGCCCAGAAGGACGGCCACGCCGACCTCGAAGCCACCTACACCTGGCGCTGCGAGCAGCCGGCGCAGCTGCGTGAACTTGGGCTGAACCTCTTCGCCAGCTTCCCGCGCATGCAGCGCATCGAGGCCCAGGTGGCCGGCGCCACGGCGCAGAAGAAGCTCACCCTGCGCCGGCCGGCCAGCAAGCTGCCGCTCTGAGGCACGCCGCAGCGCCCCCTGCAGCCGGGGTACAGACGCCGCACGCTCCCCGTGTTAGTTTCCGCCCGCCTTGATGGAGGAGCGACAACGATGAAGCTGTATTGCGCGCAAGCGGCCCTGGCCGCTGTCACCCTGGCCTGCCTGGCCAGCCCGGCTGCCAACGCCGCCACGCTGGACACCCGGCTCATCGCCAGCGGCTTTTCGCAGCCGCTCTACGCCACGGCGCCCGTGGCCGGCGGCCCGGTGTTCGTGGTCGAAAAGGGCGGCACCATCAAGGCGGTGAGCGGCGGCGTCACCAGCAACTTCCTCACCATCAGCGTCACCAGCAGCGGCGAGCAAGGCCTGCTCGGCTTGGCCTTCGACCCCGGATATGCCGACCCCAGTTCGGCCGGCTACCGTCGATTTTTTGTGAACTACAGCGATCCGAGCAACCGGGACAGTGTCATCGCCAGCTATCGGGCCAATGCGAACGGCTTGAGCGCCGACACGACCAGCCGGCAAGAGGTGATGCGTTTCGCACAAACCAGCTTCAGCAACCACAAGGCAGGCTGGATGGGCTTCAAGCCCGGTGACGGCAACCACCTGTACATCGCCACCGGCGACGGCGGCGGCAGCAACGACCCCAACAACAACGCCCAGAACACCGGCGTGCTGCTGGGCAAGATGCTGCGCATCAACATCAACGGCGACGACTTCAGCAGCCCCAGCATCAACTACGCGATCCCGGGCGACAACCCCTTCGTCGGCGTGGCCGGTGCCCGCGGCGAGATCTTTGCCACCGGCCTGCGCAACCCCTGGCGCGCCAGCTTCGACAGCCTGACGGGCGCGATGTGGATCGCCGACGTGGGCCAGAGCGCGCGCGAAGAGATCAACTTCATCGACGCGGCCAGCGGCGGCGGTCAGAACTTCGGCTGGCGCGTGCGCGAAGGCGACATCGCCACGCCGGGCGTGGGCGGCGCGCTGCAGCCCGGCATGGTCGACCCGCTGCTGGTCTACCCGCGCACCTTCGGGCAGTCCATCACCGGCGGCTACGTGGTGCGTGACACCACTTCGGCGCTCTATGGCCAGTACATCTTCGGCGACTTCGTCAGCGGCCGCATCTGGTCGATCAACGGCGACGGCAGCCCGCAGACCATGGCCAGCGCCACCGAATGGACAGCCATGCTCGACGCCGGTGCGGCCGGCGCCCTGGGCAACATCGCCTCCTTCGGCGAAGGTGCCGGCGGCGCGCTTTACATCGTCGACTACGGCGGCAAGGTGGTGCAGGTGGTGCCCGAACCCGCCAGCGTGCTGATGATGCTCAGCGGCGCCGTGGCGCTGCTGGCCTGGCGCCGCCGCCAGCAGCACGCGAACGCAGGCGCCGTGAGCCGCTGAGCCGGCCCGGCGCGATGCAGGCCCCGGGGCCGGCCGCGTGTTTGCAGCAAGCCCCGCATGCGGGGCTTTTTTCTGGGCGCGCGCACGCGGTTCTAGAATATCGGCGCAGGCTTATATCAAGCCCGCCCTGCAAAGGAGCCCCCATGCGCCCTGGCCCTCACCCGCACCACCAGCTCCACCGGCGCAGCTTTCTGCGCACCACGCTGCTGGCCGGCCTGGGCGGCGCTCTGCTCTCGCCGCCGGCCCTGCAGTTCGCCAGCGCGGCGGGCGACTTCATCCGCGGCCCCGCCGTGCCCGACCAGCCGCTGCAGCGGCTGAGCCCGCGTGTCGCCCTGGTCTTCGCGCCTGAAGGGTTTCCAACCCCCGAGAACCTCGGGATGATGGCCAACATCGTCTTCGTCATCACCTCGGTGGGCGTGGTCGTGCTGGACACCGGCGCCTCGGTGCAGATCGGCGAAATGGCCTTGCGCCGGCTGCGCACCCTGACCGACAAGCCCGTGGTGGCGCTCGTCAACTCGCACTACCACGGCGACCATTTCCTGGGCAACGACGCCTTCGTGCAGGCCTTCGGCCCGGGCCTGCCCATCTACGCGCACCCCGCCGCGCGTGAGCAGATCCAGGGCGTGGCCGGCAGCAGCTGGCGGTCGATGATGGAGCGTTGGACGAACGGGGCCTCGCTGGGCACCCGTGTCGTGCCGCCCAACCGCGAGGCGCTGCACGGGCTGGTGCTGCGCTTCGGCGACACGACGCTGAAGTTCCACCACCACGGCCGCGCGCACACCGAAGCCGACCTTTGCGTGGAAGTGGCGGAAGACCGCGTGGTCTACGTCGGCGATGTGGCGATGAACGGCCGCATCGCGAACATGGACGACGGCAGCTACCTGGGCACGCTGAAGACCTTCGACGCGCTGGAGGCCGCCGTGCCCGGCGCCCTGTGGGTGCCGGGCCATGGCCGGCCGAGCGCGCGGCTACTGCAAGAGCAGCGTGAACTCTTCGCCGGCATCTACGGGCAATGCGCCGCGGCGGTGAAGGCAGGCGCCGACGAAGCCGAGGCGCGTCGCCGCGTGCTGGCCTACCCGCCCGTGGCCGCGCACGCTGCGCGAACCCAGGGCTGGGCCAACAACATCGGCAAGTACATCAGCCTGGCCTACCTGGAGGCCGAGAAAGAGAACTTCTAGCCTGGATCTTTCACGAGTGACGAACTGGATGGCTCTTTCGAGCGTCTGAGGGACAAGTTGGTGCCCTGCTC
>JBHYDA010000036.1:0-19271 GCA_051861265.1 Rubrivivax sp. | reverse complement strand
AGCAGGGCACCAACTTGTCCCTCAGACGCTCGAAAGAGCCATCCAGTTCGTCACTCGTGAAAGATCCAGGCTAGGGCGCTGACGAAGCCGGCCAGCACCTCGATCTTCCAGGTGCCAAACGCAAAGCGCGGGTCGGTGCGGTAGCGGCGGGCAAGGGCATAGGCCAGTGCGCTCAGGCCGATGGCGGCGGCGTGGGTACCCATGTGCCATCCGTCGGCCAGCAGGGCCATCGAGTTGAACCACCAGCCGGCAGCGATTTCAACGACCATGGCCGCGGCGGTGATGAGCGCGACCAGTCGGGTTCGGCGCTCGCTGCTAGACGGCAATTGCGACGCCACGGGTTGAACAACCGGCTCATCCGTGGCGTGCGCATGGGTGTGGCCGTCATGGTGGTGGTGTCCAGGGGCTCTGGACATTCCTGCACTGACACCGTTCGCTGGCTGCATGCGTGTTCCTAGAAGCGGGCGCAAAGGGGCCTTTACGTTAGCCGCGAAGCGGCGGATGCACCTTGCCTGCGCCGAAGGCGGATTCGAGGTGAACTTGCTGGCACCGTCAGCTGGTGCATCCGGGCAACCGCCGCGGCTGACTCTCTCGCCATCGTGATCAGGAATCAAGTTTCGAGCGAGAACGATCATTTGTTGATGAATCTGCCACTGGCTTCGATCGGCCGGTTGCGGATCCAGGCTCGCACATGGCTGCTGACCGCAGTCAATCTGGTCATTCAGCGGGCTGGACTTGATCGCCGTTACCTGCCACACACGACCGGGAGTCAGAGAAAGTTGAAACGTGGCGTAACGGCGGCGGGAGGTGCTGAGATGCCCTGGGTGCGCTTGAATCCACGCGGGAAGACGGCAGCCCACGACGCAAGTCTTTGACGGTACTTCCTCACCTCGAAATGCGCCGGCACGATTCGTTCATGCGCCTGCCGTGGAACAAGTCAAAAGAGGTTCAGCTCGATCTGCTCGATGCGGAGCCAGGGGCAGCGGCATCGCATCAACCCATAGCGGCTGCGCCGCGAGCCGTCGTATCGAGCCGCAACGCCGCAGCGATCTCACCCGCTGCAGCGAAGCCCAGTAGCAACGACGGCAGGCCGCTGCTCTTCGCCGTGTCGATGCTCTACGAGGACCCGCAGAACCCGCGCACTGAATTCCCCGAGGAGTCGATTGCCGAGCTCGCTGAGGACATCCGACAGCGAGGCGTCCTGCAGCCGCTCGTCGTGCATCCTGCCGACGGCAATGGCCGGCACCAAGTTCACTTCGGTGCCAAGCGGCTGCGCGCGGCGATCAGTGCCGGTCTGCATGAGGTCCCGGTCGTCGTGCGCGACCTGCCTGCCGATCGCTATGCCCAAGTCGCCGAGAACCAGAAGCGCCACGGTTTGACCCCGCTCGAACTGGCCAGGTTCATCTGTGCGCAGGTCGATGCGGGGGACTCCAATGCGACCATCGCCAGGCAGCTCGGCATGAACCTGACGGCCGTGGCGCATCACCTGTCGCTGCTGGACCTTCCGCCGGTGCTCGACGACGCGCTGAAGTCCGGCCGATGCACGTCGCCCCGCACGCTGCACGAACTCAGCAAGCTGCACGCCGACAGGCCCAGCCAGGTTCAAGCCCTGCTCGCCAGCGAGGCAGACATTACGCGCGCATCGGTGTCCGCCATCCGTTCCGCGGTCGACGAGCCCGCGACAAACGAGCCCGCCGTGTCGCCACCCGACAAGCTGATCGCCCAAGCCAATGCGGCCTGCGATCGGCTGGAGCGCACGCTGAGGCACATCAAGCCGCCCGATGCGAGCCCGATTGCTGCCTCCGCATTGATCGCCCTGCGGGGCCGGGTTGAAGGCATCGCCACACGTTGGCTGCAGGGGTCTGACCGTCAGACCCCTTCGCAGTCCGAACGCTGAACCCATCGAGAGTGGAGTGAAGACGGTGAGAAAAGATGGATGGCAGGATAGGCTGCTCGCCAGTGAATGGATGCCATGCGGCATCCGGCGCGAGGTTCGACATGCCGGGCGCGTCGCGTGATCGCGTGACGATCGACCTGTGCGGCATCGGCGATGCCGTCCGCGCCGCCGCGGCTTGCCGCGGCATGGGCGTTGCCCAGCTCGTGCGCCGGGCCGTCGTCATGAGTCTCGACCTGCATCCGCCGGCGACGGTGGCGCCGATGAAGCAGGGGTCTGACGGTCAGACCCCGGACCAGGTCCCGACCCGAGAGACCGCCAAGCTCACGCTGCGACTCCCCCAAGCGCACGCCGATGCACTGATGCTGAACGCGGGCGCGCTCGGCCTTTCCTACGGCGACTACGTGGCGCGGCTTGTTGCCGGCAGTCGTCTGCCGCAGCCCGTTGCCGCGCGCCAGGCCGACCGCGCGGCCCTGCTCGCGTCCAACGACCGCATGGCCACGCTCTCGACCGATTTGGTGGCGCTCGTCGCCTTGCTCCGCCAAGTGAAGGTAGAGCAAGCAAGGCCCTACCGGGATCGCCTCGAAACGGCTGACGCCGAGATTCGCCGCCACCTCGATCGGGCGTCGGCGCTGATCGACCGCCTGTGAAGGAGAACTGCAATGCCCAGCACCGTCGACGGCCTGCTTCTGCAATGGGGCGACCGGCTGTTCTACCCGTCGAACCGGATGACCGCGTCTCGCACGCCCGTGCTGACGGAGGCAGCCATTCGGCAGCGCGCCCAAGCCTTGCGGCATCGCATCCGCGCGACAGTCGTACGCCGTACGCCCCAAGTGATGGTCAAGGTCACCGGCGGCGGGCGTGGCATGGGCGCGATTGCCGCGCACCTGCGCTACATCGCGAAGGCCGGGCGACTGCCCATTGAGGACGACCGCGGTGCCGTGCGCGAGGGCAAGGAGGCCTTGCGCGCGATTGCCGATCAATGGCGATTGGGTGGCACGCGCATCCCGGAGGTCAGCGAGCGCCGAGAGGCCTTCAACATCATGCTGTCCATGCCGGCCGGCACCGATGCCCGCGTGCTGCGGCAGGCCGCACGGGAGTTTGCGAAGGCCGAGCTGGCGAACCACCGCTACGTGATGGTCCAGCACACGCACCAGGCCAACCCGCATGTGCACATCAGCGTGCGCGCAGAGGGGCGCGACGGCTCGCGTCTGAACCCGCGCAAGGAAGACCTGCGCCGGTGGCGCGAAACCTTTGCTGAGCGGCTGCGGGGTTTGGGAATCGAGGCCGAGGCGTCTTCGCAGGCGGTGCGAGGTTCGCGGCACCACGATGAAAGGGTGTGGTCGAAGAAGCGAATGCAGAGCAGGGGCTCGGCGGCCGTCGATAAGCAGAAGCCGCCCCGTATGTCGCCAAGCCACCGACGCGCTGGCGAGGCCTGGGTTCGGATCGCGCAGGCGCTGGCGGCTTCGCCGGAGCCGACAGACCGCGACCTCAGCGGCGCGATCCTGCGCTACGTGCGTGACATGCCGGTGGTCCGCGCCGGGATGGCGCGGTCGGCTGCGCAAAAGGAGCTGCCAGGCATGACGCGTTCACCTGGCCCCAGGGTCACGCCGACGCAGACGCGAACGGGACCAGAAATGGAGCGGTAGGACAGTCGGGCGAGAAGGTGTTGTCACCGACCGCCGTATAGGAGGCAGTCCGTGATCGGCATGTAGAAGTCCTCGCCGCCGGACGGGCTCGGGGGCTGGCCGCTCAAGAGCCGCCAGCCCGCCGCCGAGCGTCAGCGCGCAGCGCGCCGCGTCAAGGGTGCGCTGGCGCCGGGCTGCGCCCGCCCATGACCCGTCCCGCCGCGCGGAAGCAGATCGTCTGCTTCCCGCACTTTTGCTCGGGAATACTGAATCGACCGCAGCTCTTGCATTTGGGCCGGTGTTCGCGACGCTTCCGTATGCAAAAAAGATCACTTTGAACCTAAATTCGCATATGCTTCGGCATGGCCGCCCTGGACACCTTCATCGACGACCGCCTAGCGGCAGGCCGGGGCTGGTTCAGTCGCGACGAAGCGGTTGCGTCCGGCATCGCCCTGAGTACGCTGTCGCCGGCACTCACGCGTGCTGTCGCCAAGGGCAAGCTGGCCAGTCCAAGGCACGGCTTCTACCTCTTCGTAAGGCCCGAACACCGTGCGGCAGGTGCCGCCGACCCGGCCGAGTGGATTGACCCGCTGATGAAGCATCAAGGCCTGGGCTATCGCGTGTCGCTGATGCGCGCGGCGGCCCACCACGGCTCGTCACACCAGGCGGCCATGATCTTCCAGGTGGTGGCGCCACGCCAACTGCGCGACCTGACGCTTGGCGCGCATCGCCTGCAGTTCATCTACCAAGAGCCCGAGGCCTTCGCCGCGTGCAACGAAGCCTCGCTCGTCGGGACCATCAAGACGCCCGCCGGCTTCGCCGTCGTGGCAGGCGTCGAGCTGACCTTGCTCGACTGCGTGCGCTACATGCATCGGGCCGGTGGCCTTGGCAGCGTGGCACAGATCGCCAAAGACCTTGGCGCCCACGCCGATGCGCGCCGGCTGGCAAAGGCTGCAGCGCGTTACGAAGGCGCTGCGGTACGCCGCCTGGGCTACCTGCTGGAACAGGCGGAGCACACCAAGCAAGCGAAGGCGTTGCGCGTCTACGCTGAAAACGCGAGGCACTTCGCGCCCGTTGACCCCAACGTCAAGCCTATCGTGGCCGCGCTGGCGGAGGTTCCGGAGCGCGATGCCACCTGGAAGCTATTGATCAATGAAGTTGTCGAGGTGGACGCTTGAACCCCCACCCCAACGACAAGGCGGGGCTGAAGCATGCCGACCCGAATGACTTGATCGCCTCGATCCGCGGCCAGGAGGCCGAGGTGATACGCCTGCTGGGTGAGATCGAGGCACTCATCAACGAGGTGCATGCATGAGCGATCTCGTGCCCGGCAGCGGCAGCGTCGATGCTGGGTCGGACTACGGCGGCATGCACGGCGACATCGTCGCTTTGCTGCAAGCCGCCCGCCATGCCGCGGCGCGCAGCGTCAATTCGCTGATGACGGCCAGCTACTGGGAGATTGGTCGGCGCATCGTTGAGTTCGAGCAGGCGGGGCAGGAACGGGCCGCCTACGGCCAGGCGCTGCTCAAGCGGCTGTCGGTCGATCTGACCCAGCGCTTCGGCCGAGGATTTTCCGAGCGCAACCTCGAACAGATGCGGCTGTTCTATCTGGCCTGGCCGCCGGAGCGAATTTCGCAGACACCGTCTGCGAAATGGGCATCCACCCTGATTTCGCGGACGGTGTCTGGCGAATCGTCCGTACCCGCAGTACCCGAAGCACCGATCCGGACCTCGGCTGCGCTGAGCACATTGGCCCAAGCCTTCCTCTTGCCGTGGTCAGCCTATGTGCGTCTGCTGTCCGTCAAGTCTGAAGCGGCTCGCGCCTTCTACGAGACCGAAGCCTTGCGCTGCGGCTGGAGCGTGCGTCAGCTCGACCGTCAGGTCAACAGCCAGTTCTATGAACGCATCGCCCTGTCGCGCAACAAGGCGGCCATTCTGCAAAAGGCTGAAGCTACCGAACCTGGCGACGCCATCACGCCCGAGCAGGCATTGAAGGACCCCTTCGTTCTGGAGTTCCTCAACCTCAAGGACGAGTACTCCGAATCGGACCTGGAAGAGGCGCTGATCCAGCATCTGGCCGATTTTCTTCTGGAGCTGGGCGATGACTTCGCCTTCGTGGGCCGGCAGCGGCGCCTGCGGCTGGACGACAGCTGGTTCCGCGTCGATCTGCTGTTCTTCCACCGCGGCCTAAAGTGCCTGCTGGTCATCGACCTGAAGATCGGCAAGTTCAGCCATGCCGACGCGGGCCAGATGCACATGTACCTGAACTACGCCCGCGAGCACTGGACGAAGCCCGGCGAGAACCCGCCGGTGGGCCTGGTGCTGTGCACCAGCAAGGGCCACAACGAGGCCCACTATGCCTTGGAAGGTCTGCCCAACAAGGTGATGGCGGCCGAGTACCAGACCGTGCTGCCGGACGCGAAGCTGCTGGAAGCGGAAATCGACAAGACGCGGCGGGACCTGGAGGCGCGGCGTGTCGGGCGAGGTGATGTCGATGACGCCGGACGATGACTGCACCTGCCAAAGTCGAGCTGGGCGCAGGCGGCCAAACGCCCCACTTACCGCTGTCCGAGGTGGCTCCAATGGTTCGCCGTGTCGTGCCTGTTCTCCCTGGTGCTGCTGACATCGAACTGGGCATTCGCAGCTTCAACAATGGCAGCAGACCCAGCACACCTCATGGCAATGAAGAAGACCGCCCCCTCCTGGATCAACGTCAAGTCGCGGCTCGCTGACCTCGACCACGCCAGCCTGCTCAGGCTCGTCCAAGACCTCTACACCGCCAGCAAGGACAACCAGGCCTTTCTCCATGCACGCCTACACCTTGGCGAAGGCGTGCTCAAGCCCTACAAGGAAGCCATCGACCGCTGGCTGTGGCCCGATGTGTTCAAGAACCAGAACACCTCGGTGGCCAAAGCCAAGAAGGCCATCACGGACTACAAGAAGGCATCGGGCACGGCGGACGGGCTGGCCGAGTTGATGGTCTTCTATTGCGAGCGAGCCTCGGGATTCAGCTGCGATGTCGGCCTCGACGACGAAGCCTACTTGTCGGCGCTGGTGCGAATGTTCGAGCAGGCGTTGAAGGCAGTCGCCACCCTGCCGGAGAAGCAGCGCCCGGTGATTTGGTCGCGACTGCAGATGGTTCGAGACCGCAGCCACAACGTTGGCTACGGCGTGGGTGAAGATATGGCTGCGTTGCTCGCCGAGCATGGGGCCGATGACTGAGCGCGAGGCCTTCGACGCGCTGCAAGCCGAGAACGCGCGGCTGGTGGTGTTGTTGGAGTCGCACGGCATCGCGTGGCGCGCGCCACCGGCTGCGGCGTCACCGGCCGCGCATATCGCCTCCGTGCCTGCGCCGGCGCCATCGACTCCAGGGCCAAGTCTGTCCACGGCGGAGAAGGTGGCATTGTTTCGACGGCTGTTTCGCGGCCGCACCGATGTCTACCCGGTTCGCTGGGAGGGCAAGACCTCGGGCAAGTCGGGCTATGCGCCGGCTTGTGCCAACGAGTGGCGGGCTGGCGTCTGCGAGAAGCCGCGTATCAAGTGCGGCAACTGCAGCCACCGGCTGCTCGTGCCGCTGTCGGATTCGGTGATCTACGACCATCTGGCGGGCAAGCAAACAATCGGCGTCTATCCGTTGCTGGACGATGACAGCTGCTACTTCTTGGCAGTGGATTTCGACGAGGCAGATTGGCAGCAGGACGCCCAGGCGTTCATGCAGTCTTGCAACGAGCTTGGCGTGCCGGCGGCGCTGGAAACTTCACGCTCGGGCCAGGGCGCGCATGCCTGGGTGTTCTTTGCCGGTCGCGTATCGGCGCGCGACGCCCGGCGCCTGGGTACCGCCATCATCAGCCATACCTGCGCGCGCACCCGGCAGCTCAAGCTGGCGTCCTACGACCGCTTGTTTTCCAACCAGGACACGATGCCAAAAGGAGGGTTCGGCAACCTGATCGCGCTGCCGCTGCAGAAGCTTCCACGCGAAAGCGGGTTCAGCGTGTTTGTGGATGCCACTCTGCGGCCGCACAGCGACCAGTGGGCCTATCTCGCAGCAATCCAGCCGATGGCCCCGCATGACATCGAGCCGACCATCCTGCGCGCCACCGGCGGCGTTCACCCGCTGGACGTGACGTTCATCGACGACGAGGATCTGGCCACGCCTTGGAAGCGCCAGTCCAGTACGTCCACCAAGCTGGCGGGCACCATGCCCCAGGCTTTGACCGTGACGCTGGCCAACCTGATCTACTTCGAGAAGAGCGTGCTGCCCCAGGCGCTGGCCAATCGGCTGATCCGCCTGGCAGCCTTCCAGAACCCCGAGTTCTACAAGGCCCAGGCCATGCGCATGTCGGTGTGGGACAAACCCCGCGTCATCGGCAGCGCCGAGAACTACCCGCAGCACATCGCGTTGCCGCGCGGTTGCCTGGACGCAGCACTTGCTTTGCTGAAAGACAACGGCATCCGCTGCGACCTGCAGGACGAGAGGTTCGCCGGCGAGCCCATCCAAGCCGACTTCGTCGGCACTCTGCGGCCTGACCAGGAGCAGGCCGTGGCGGCCATGCTGAAACACGATGCCGGCGTGCTGTGCGCGCCGACCGCGTTCGGGAAGACGGTGACGGCTGCGGCCATCATCGCCAAGCGCCGAGTGAACACCTTGGTGCTCGTCCACCGCACCGAGTTGTTGAAGCAATGGCAGGAGCGCCTGCAGGCCTTCCTTGGCGTTGGCAAGGGCTTAGTCGGCACCATCGGTGGCGGCAAGGCCAAACCGACCGGCATGATCGACATCGCCGTGATGCAGTCACTGTCGCGCCAGGGCGAGGTCAATGCGCTGGTCGAGAACTACGGGCAGATCGTGGTGGACGAATGCCACCACGTCGGCGCGGCATCTTTCGACGCCATCCTCAAGCGGATCAAGGCCAGGTTCGTTGTTGGCTTGACCGCCACGCCGATCCGCCGCGATGGCCAGCAGCCCATCATCTTCATGCAGTGCGGGCCGATCCGTTACACCGCAGCCAGGCCGGCCGGTGCACCGCACGACTTGGAGGTTGTGCCGCGATCGCGGTTTGCCCGCATCGACTTGGCCGCAACGGCGGGTATTCAAGACGTGTTCCGGCATCTTGCCAACGACCTGGCACGCACCGAAGCCATCGCCGCGGAAGCAGCAGCGGCGTTTGAGCAGGGCCGCAAAGTGCTGGTGCTGACCGAGCGCACCGAACACCTCGAGGCCATCCGCCAGGCCCTGATCGCACAGGCACCGGCGCCGTTCGTGTTGCACGGGCGGATGTCGAAGAAGCAGCGCGCGGCCCTGATCACAGAGTTGGACACGCTGCCACCCGAGGCGCCGCGCACTCTGCTGGCCACCGGAAAACTGGTTGGTGAAGGATTCGACCACCCGCCTCTCGACACCCTGGTACTGGCCATGCCGGTGTCCTGGAAGGGCACCTTGCAGCAGTACGCTGGACGCCTGCACCGGGAACACGCCAGTAAATCCGATGTGCGGATCATCGACTTCGTCGACACCGGCCACCCGGCGCTACTGCGGATGTGGGAGAAGCGCCAGCGCGGCTATCGCGCGATGGGCTATCGAGTGGGCGTCGATGCGAGCGATGGACAGGCCTCGATGGAGTACGTTGAAGTGCCCGGTCTCGTACCATCTGAGCAACTCTTTGGCAGACAAGGGGCGGCTGCGGGCGTGGCCGACGGTTTGGGGCCATGAACAGGGCCATCTGCCAAGGGCGTGTCAACGCACATCCAGTGTTCATGCGGCCTGGCGGCCGATTGGGAAGTCATGATCGACCACATGTGATCTCGCTCCACGGCGTCTCATGACGCCCCGTAAGCCCCTGATTTTGTTGAAGAAATCAGGGGCTTCGTCTTTTCAGCACGTCTCACGGCAGACCACGAAATCCCGCCATATTGGAGGGGAAATTGACGGGAGACGGGGCCCGAAACGGCCCAAATTCCTCCACTTGGAGGTGGCTGAAAAGTGTCGGGAGACGACGCATGCGACTGAGCAACTACACCCTCACGCCCACTCGGATCAACAACGCCAAGGCGAAGGCGCGGCTCTACAAGCTAAGCGATGGCGGGGGGCTTTTCGTCGAGGTCAGCACGACCGGCCAGAAGACCTGGCGCTACCAGTACCGATTCGCCGGCAGCCGCCGAGACGTCAAGATCGGGCGATACCCGGAGATCGGGGTGGCCGACGCCCGGGCGCGGCACTTCGAACTCAGGTCGCTCTTGGAGCGAGGGGTAGACCCCGCCGAAGTTCGTCGCCAGGAGACTGCGGAGCGTCGGCAGCAGGCGAAGGACAGCCAGCCCGCTGCCGACCAGTTCGAGGCGTTCTCCCGGCGCTGGATCCGGGAGCGCCTGATGACCAGGTCCGAGACCTACCGGAACCAGATCGAGTCCCGGCTCGAGCGCTTCGTATGGCCAGCGATCGGCGAGAAGCCGCTGGGCGGCGTCCGGCCCGCCGACGTGCTCGCGATCATCGAGGACTTGAGAGGAACGCCGAAGACGGCGGAGGGCGTCAGGCAACACATCCAGCAGATCTACAACTACGCGATCCAGAAGCTGCTCGTCGAGGTCAACCCGGCCTTGCCACTGCGAGGCGTCATCGAGGTGCCTGCTGCCGAGCACCACCGGCATCTGACCGAGCCAGAACTAGGAGCCTTCTGGCGGTCGGTGGCGAAACAAGGCGCGCACTTCGTGACCATCGCTGCCACCCGGATGCTCATGTACACGATGTGCCGCAAGTCAGAGGTGCTGCGAGCCCGGTGGCGCGAGTTCGACCTCGACCGGGCCCAGTGGGACATCCCGGCCGAGCGTATGAAGATGAAGGCGCCGCACCGTGTCTACCTTTCCCGACAGGCACTCGAACTCCTCGGGCTGCTGAAGGCATTCGGCTCGGAGCCGCAGGCCTACGTGTTCCCGTCGGTGCTTCGTGCCGCAGTGCCGCTCGGCGACGCTACGCTGAACCACTTCTTCAAGCGACTCGACTTCGGCGTTCCGGACTTCTCGCCCCACGGAACCAGAGGCACGGCAGCGACCTTGCTGCGTGAGCATGGATTCAGCCGCGAGGTGGTCGAGTTGCTACTGGCGCATGCCGAGCGAAACAAGGTGACGGCCGCGTATCACCATCACGAGATGGCTGACGAGCGGCGGCGCGCGCTTCAGTACCTCGCGGATCAGATAGACAGGTTCGCTCAAGCTGCCCTCCATGGATCGACAGTCGCTGAAGCAAGAGACTCGACTCCTGCCAACGTCTAGTCTGGGTCACAGCGTCGCAACTTGAAACGGATCTCTGGCTGTGCGGTAGATGGAGTAGTACGCTGCGCCAGGGCACTGGTTCCGTCTTGGACTGGCACGACCTCTATGCGAAAGACCGTCTTCCTTGCGCTCGTTCTACTTGGCTGCGCAGCCGGCCTGCTGGCCTCCATGAAGGACGATTGGGCCACGCGAGTCGTCCTGTCCCTGATCGGCGCACTGGTCGGAGCCGCGGTGGGAGGTGCGCTGACTCATCGATCCGGCATCAAGCGTCGTCCGGAGCTGGAAGGCTCCATTCCTGGGATGGGAACTTCGACGGCCGACATCGCAGCCAACTACTGGCGGGACAGGGGTCACCCGCCGCTCATGAAGCCACCATCGCCGCCGCCGGATCAGCACATCCACGATCCGGACCGGCTGGCCTGACTACCTTCGCTTCAGCAGGTCCTTCACTGCGTCGGCAGCGCCCTCGGCGGACTCCTTGGCATCCGCAGCTACTTGCTTGGCGGCGCGCTTGAGCAGTGATTGCCCTGCAACCAAGGTTCCATCCTCGCTTCGCCCGGCGTCGGCAGCCGAGTTCAACGCGCCGCTCTGTTGCTGAACACCTTCGCGGATCGCCTGGCCGCGCCGCGAAACTGCGTCACGGACTGTGCCGGGCACGCTCGTTGGAGGTACAGCGCCAGATGGCAGACCGGGCTGGCGAGCGACTGCAGAATCGCCAGTGCGTTTCACGCTCTCGATATCTGGGCCCTCGGCCAGATGATTGACCTGCCGCGCATGTTGCGTCCTGAGGGACTCAAATGACAGCGGCACGGCAGTACCGTCAGAGAGGGTCCGGTTCGGTCCGAGTGACTGCCTGGCAAGCTCGGCCTCCATCAGGGCACGGGCGGCGGCACTCGTGCCACCGTACTGCTCGGCGTACCGTGTGAACATGGCGAGGTTGTGCGGGTCCTGGGCAATGTCGAGCGCGATCACCTCACCCCGTTCATAGGCTGCGCTCACGCGCTCCGCATAGGCGCTCCGATCTGAGAGACCGGCCTCGGCGCGCGAACTCCGGGTAGAGCTCGAGTTCAAGCGTGAAGACAGTTCACGTGCCTCGCGGGCGTCAGATGCGACAACCGACGCGAAGCTTGACTCGCGGGACACTCGGTCGCCGAACTGCTTGAACTCGGCCAACTGCTCCGAGGTCAAGGCGCCCAGTACCCTCTGCTGGTCTGCCGAAAGCCCCGCCAGGTATCCCTTCTCCGCGTTGGCAGTTGCTCGAGCGCCGGCAACTGGTGTGGAGACACCGAGATGACCAGAGGCGCCGAAAGCGATTCGTGCGACTTGCGACTGGCTCATCCCCGTGCTGTCGGCGACGCTCCTCGTGATCTGGTCCAACCGATTCAGCGTTTGCCCCAACTGCTCGAAGCTGCTGGACGTCGACCCCGTGCTACTCCGCGATGACTTCAGCTTTGCCAAGCCCTTGGTGAACGCCTCGGACAGCACCGCCGAACGTTCGGTGCTGGCAGCGACCGCTTCGCTGCGGGCTGCGTCGACCTGGCGGCTGGCGTCCTGCACGTCCTGTTCGCTCACGCGCATCGAGACGACCCGGGATGCGTAGCCCTGGTTGCGCAGCAGGCTCACGGCGGTCCGGCCGGTCAGCATGTTCGACGAGAAGGTGTTGCCGCTGATGTCGTTCTGCCAGTTGCTCATGAACGCGGACGTCCGGTTCGGCGCGAGCCTGATCTGGTCCATCGAGACATTGCCCATGCTCAGGTTGCCCGCGGCGGCACCTGCCGTGGCGCCGGCCACCACAGACTGCAGGCCCGAGAGACCGCCCACCAGAGCGGAGCCGAAGGTCTCCATCCGCTTGAGCGCCGCCCAGGCGATGAACGGGATGCTGATGGCCAGGTAGCCGACCACGGCCTCGCCGGAGATCGCCCGGGAGTAGATCGTCGAAGCCGTCTGAAGTGAAAGGGCCTTGGCACCGCTACCCAGGTCGGCCGCCGCCGCGAGGTCGTACGCGGCGTAGATGGACGCCATGTAGTTGAGCACGGCGTACAGCGGTGGCCAGAGCTGGATCCAGATCAGCACCGCGGCATAGCCCTTGAAGGCCAGCATGGTCTCGCGCCCGCTGGTCAGCAGCATCAGCAGGACCAGGAGGGGGAACAGCGCGTAGGTGATGGCCTCGATCACGTTGCGGAACACCGGCAGCGCCTGCTCGGCGACCTTGCCGGCGTTCAGCCAGGCCGCGTTCTGCTGGGCCACGGACTGCGCCCGCCCGACAGCCAGCACCATGGCCGCCGGGTCGTTCACCTTCTGACCGATGATGTTGCTGGTGTCGTTGATGGCATTCAGCACTGCGTTCTGGCGGATCAGGTCGGCCGCGGTCGCGGCCGCGGTGGCGATGCTGTTCTTCAGGTAGGCCTGCCGAGCATGACAACGAGGCAGAGTGCGAGCCCAGCTTGGCGAGAGGCACGGCGGCGCAGCGTCATGGGCGCAGCCTCACGACAGTGACCGCGGCGGCTGGCCGTCGCGGCAGTAGTTGATGCCGAAGTCGATGGTCTGCCGCCGCGGTGCCAGCAGGCCGCCGGCGCCGTAGTTGGGCAGCTGCACGCCGTCTTGCCAGAAGCGCACGTTCAGGCGACTGCAGCCGGGCTGGGCGTAGCGCTTCTCGGTGCTCACGTCGATGTAGATCGGCGTCGTGGCGTTGAAGCGCTTCGAGATCGCGTCGGCGACCTCACCGACCAGGACCCCGTGGGCCTTGCCGTCGGGTGCGTCCAGGGCCGACAACATCAGCTCCCTCGCATCACGGACTGGCAGTCGTTCCTGAGCCATGGCAGCGCTGGCAAACAAGGCGCAGGCGGCGCCGACCAGAACGGTGGTGGCCTTCATTGGCACTTCCCCTGGCCGTAGTAGCAGGTGGGCACGCGGCTGGCGCTGCCGGCCTGCAGCGCGTTGACGTTCGGCAGGGTCGGAACCAGCGACGCGTAGAACTCCGACAGGTCCATCGCCGCGAAGTTGAGCGTCTGCAGCTGCGCGACGGTGAAGCCGGAGCAGTCGGCGTTCTGCGCACCGCCCCAGCCCTTGCCGATCTGCGCGCGGCCCTGTTCATTCACGATGCGCGCCAGCATCGAGTTGAAGCAACACTTCGAGGTGGTGTGCTCGACGCACGACACGCAAACGCCCAGAACCCGGAAGCAGGATGAGCACCAGGTGCCGATCGTGTGGCACAGCCTGGCGCCTTCCTTCATCGCCAGCTTCCCCTCGTCCTCGTTGCAGGACATCATCGAGAGGACGATGTAGATGATCACCGCGATGGCCAGCGTCCACGGGTCGAAGGCCACGACCAGGCTGTCGCCGGCATACACGGCCACCGATCCGGCGGGCAGGGCGGCGCCGTTGACCGCAACCGTCACGCCATAGGTCGTGAACGTGCCGCTGAAGCCGCCGCCCATCAGCAGCGCCGAGATGCCCTGGTAGATGAACTGCTGGTTCTGTGAGTTCATCAGCACGTCGAAGACCAGGCGCGAGCCGCCCCCGAAGATGCTCTGGTTCGTCATGCCGGCGCCGGCGCCGTCGGCGTAGCAGCAGTTCTTCAGCAGGCGGTCGCGGCAGCGGTTCTCCTCGCCCTTGAAGACCTGCATGCGGTCAGCGTCCAGGTAGATCCCCGCCTCGCGCCCGGCCTCGAGCATCGACATGCTTCGCGCAAAGTCGGGGTCGTTCGGCGCGCCGATGTCGAAGCAGTTGCCGCTCAGGCAGAAGACGTTCGTCGGGCAGTTGCTGGTGGTGGTGACGGTCTCGGCGGGCACGGGGCAGCTGTAGCCGTCCTCGGACACCTCGCACACGCCGGTGATGGCGTTGGTCTGCCGGCAGGTCGACGTCTGCGGCGTGCAGCCTGCTGCCACCAGCGGTGCACATTGGTCGGCCGACGCGCCGCCGCTGCACGACATGGTGCTCCGGTACTCCCAGCAGTCGCGGGTGACGGCCACGCCGTCGACGACCTTGGTCGCCGGGCCATCGGTGCAGACGGCGGGCGTGGTCGTGGTGCAGCGGCCACCGGCGTCCAGGCTCGGACACTGGTCGTCCCAGCGGTCGGTCTCGGTGACGGTGGTGGCTGGCCGCGTGTAGGACAGCCGCATCGACGGGATCGGGCCGAAGGCGGGGTTGGGCGCCCAGCCGATCACCGCCCGGTCGGCGTCGATGTTCCAGTAGGTGCCGCCCACGGTGCCCGTGATGTCGATGCCGGCGTAGGGCGTCCAGCCGGGAGCGGGCGCGTAGCACTTGGTGCCGTCCAGGGCAGTGGTGGTGCATCCGCTGTCGCCCTGGCAGACGGTGTCCTGGATGTTGTCGCCGCTCTGCGTGCCGGCGCGGCAGGCTGCGTAGACCTTGAGGAAGGGATCGACACTGGTGCAGCTGTAGCCGGAGTCGCCGCCACCCGTGCAGACCTCGGCGCGTTCCGGGGCCACCATCGCAGTCAGGCTGCAGGTCGATCCGCTGCAGCTCTTGTCGGCCACCCAGACGGCCGTGCGGATGGGCTGGCCGTCGATCATCGAGTAGGTGGTGTCGAGGACCGACACGATCTGCGGGAAGACGACCGGCGTCGTCATGTCCACGTCGAAGAAGCTGAGCGGATTGCCGTCCTGGGTGACGCGGACGTGCTGCGCGGTGACGGCGCGGTCGGGCAGGCACTGAACGTCCAGGCCCGTGCGGCCGGAGGCCGCATGGGCGAACCAGTCGCCCGGGTTGCAACTCGTGGTTCGCGTCGGGCTGACGGTCAGGCTTCGGCTGCAGCTGTAGTTGCCGACGCCGACGTAGCGCAGGCAAGTGCGTGGCTGAATGCCGGCGGGCACCGGGATGACCGTGGTGGTGCAACCGCTGTAGTAGGCGGCCAGGCTTCCCAGCTCGGCCGACGGCGACCGGCCGATTGCACGCGCGGCAGCGACGGAAGGGTCATCGGCGCCGACCGTCGGGCGCGGCGTGTTTGCCGAGGAGAAGGCGCCACGCTGCGCCTGGCAGAGCGGGTCGGTGGGGGTCAGCGCACATGCAGACAGCCTCGCGCTGCCCTGCGACGACAGGTTGGGCTGGCGGTAGTAGCTGCGCTCCGGTGGCGTGGTCGTATAGCCCTGGACCACGGCGGTGGCGCCCGGGGTGGTGACGTTGCCGCGGGCGACCGGGTTCGCGGCCTGGCCGGCGGCGACCCCCTCCTCGTGCGGGCCGGCCACGGCGGCGGTCTGCGTTGTCAGGAAGCAGGCGGCGGTGATGCAGGCGACGAGGCGGCGCCATGGCGAAGCGTGGCTCGCCGTCGATGGCGGCGGGGCAGGGCGGTGGCTACTGGGGCCGGGCGGGGCGGAGAGAAGCACGCCCCATGGTCAGGGTCAGTCCGGTCGGTGTCTCGGGGAAACGGGGTGCGCGAGGGCGGGGTTTCGAGGCTGGCCAAGCCTTGACGAATGGCTGCGCCCCGCTGGTACCGGGCGTTGGCAGAACGGCGGGCTACTCACGCTGCCGGCAAGGAGCGGTCGCACCGAAACGGGGCCAACACCGGACATTCAGCAGCGACACGGCGTCGGCGTCGCACGAAGTCAGGGCGGGGCGAGGTCGAATCGCCGCATGAGTGCACCTGGGTCCGGGTCGCGACCTCGGAACCGTCGGAATGCTTCGGCGGCCGGCATGGTATGGCCCACCGACAGGATCGTGTCTCGCCAGGAGCGGGCCACGTCGGCGTCGTACAGGCCGCCGGGTGATTGCAGGAAGACCTCGGCCGCATCGGCCGCCATCAGGTCGGCCCACAGATACGAATACAAGCCCGCGTCGTAGCCACCGGCGAAGCCGTGAGAACTGTTGGTTACTCGAAGGATCAGGTCCCAGGCCTGCGGCATGCCCAGTTCGGCAAGGGTCTCGCGTTCCACCGCCACAGCGTTGATCTCGCGGTCGCTGCCGTCGGCCATCAGGTGCAGCCTCAAGTCGACGATGGCGCCACCCAGGTAGTCGAGGTTGACACTGAAGATGCGGTCGCACTTCAAGCCTGCCTCGAGCCGGTCGATCAATGCGCCAGGCATCGGTTCGCCAGTGGCATGGTGACGCGCGAAGCTTGCAAGCAGTTCACGGTCGCGCAGCCAGTACTCATTGAGCAGCGAGGGCAGCTCGACCAGATCCCAGGCCACCTGCAAACTGCCCAGCGATGGGTAGCGTGCGCGGTTGAGCAACATGTGCAACGCGTGGCCGAACTCGTGGAACAGCACGTTGGCGTACTCCCACGCAAGCAAGACGGGTTCGCCTGGCGGGGGTGGTGGCAGCCCCGACACCATGTTCGAGATCGGCAGCACGCGTCCGCTATACGACTCAGCGCCGCGCATCTGGTGCTGGTGCGAACCGTGCGCCTTGCCGGGCCGGTGGAACAGGTCGGCGTAGAGCACGCCGACCGTCTCGTCGGCGCGACGCACCTCGAACACGCGGATGCTCGGGTGCAGCCTGGGCGGGTCGGGCAGTTCCTCGAACGACAGGCCGTGAACACGCCCCGCGGCCCAGAACATCGCCTCGAGCATCCGGTTCAGCGGGAGGTACTGCCTGATGACTTCGCTGTCGAGGTCGAAGCGTCGCCGACGCAGTCTCTCCGCGTAGTGCAGCCGGTCCCACGGTTCCAGTCGGAATTCCGCGCCTTCAGCGTCTGCGACGGCCTGATATTCGGCGACCTGGCGCTGCGTCGCGGGTAGCACCGCTTCCCAGGCTCGGCGCAATACCGCCATCGCGGTCTCAGGCGTACGCGCCATGCGCAGCGCCAGTACCCAATGCGCATGACTCGCATGGCCGAGCAGACGCGCCCGCTCGCCGCGCAGGCGCAGGATCTCGGCAATGACCGGCTTGTTGTCGTGCGGCCCGTCGTTGTCGCCGCGGTCATTCCACATGCGCCACACGCGTTCGCGCAGGTCGCGCCTCGTCGAGTGGATCAGGAACGGCCACACAGCGGGTCGCTGGTTGGGGATCGCCCAGGCGCCCTTGCGGCCGAGCACCTTGGCGGCCGCGGCCGCGGCCTGTCGTTGCGGCTCGGAAAGTCCCGCCAAGTCGTCTTGCGACTCGAGCCACACCGCCTGCGTCGCCTGCTCGGCGAGCATGTTCTGGTTGAACTGCGACGACAGAACGGACAGGCGCGCGTTGATGACCTTCAGCCGGGTCTTGGCCTCGGCGGCCAGCGCGGCACCGGCATGCACCATGCGCTCGCGCAGCACTTCCACCAGGCGGATCTGCTGGTCGTCCAAGCCCGATGAGTGGCGATGGCGCCAAACGGCGTCGATGCGTGCAAACAGCGCAGGGTCGTGCGCGACTTCGACTTCCAGAGCGGGCACCAGAGGCGCCAGTTGCTGCGCCACTGCGGGCATCTCGCCAACGCAGGCCGTGGACGTGACGGCCATGTACAGCGCCTGCAAGTCACGCAATCCACGGCCGCAGTCCTCCAGCGCAGCAACCGTGTTCTCGAAGTTGGGCGCCTCGGGGTTGTCGGCGATCGCGCGTACTGCGCGGCGTTTGGCCTCGACAGCCACAGGAAGCGCCTGTTGAAACGCAGCCGGGGTCGCGTGGTCGTAGGGCGGCAGGCCGCCCAGGTGTGGTGTGCCCTGGCTGGACCAGGGTGCCAGCAACACCTGAGCATCGTGCGAGAGAGAGCCGGAGGATTCCATGTTCATTCGTTGGCCGCACGCATCATGGCGTGCGAAACGAGGGCGGCCAGTTTCTTCCGCAAGTCGGGGTCGGGTGCCTCTTGCCCCAGGCGCACGAGGATGAGGCGCTGAGACGGAACGACCATGAGCACGCGGTTCTCGGAGCCCAGCGCGAAGACAGCGTCGTCGGGCGCGCTGGGCACCAGGCTGCCGGTGCCGTGCCCCCGATTCGGATAGACCCAGCGCGTGCCGCCGTTGAGCCACCACAGGCGGCCGTACGCCGGATGCAGATCGGTGCGTCGGAAGATGGCCGCCAGGCCAGCCGCGCTTACGAGCCGGGTGCCGTCGGCGGCGACACCGCCATCGAGCACGAGCTGACCCAGGCGCGAAAGATCGCCCGGCGTGGTGACGAGGCCGCGCGGGTTGCCAAGGAAGCTCGCCAGCTCGTCGACGCGATGGCACCAGCCAGTGTCGCCCATGCCCGCGGGGCCGGTGAGCCACTCGCGCGTGAGATCGTCGAGCCGCTGACCAGAGGCCGCCTCCAGCACCGGCAGCAGCACCGCATAGGCCGGTGTGTTGTAGTCGTGGTGGACGCCGGCCGGATGCTGGAAAGACAGCGCGTCGTCGAGGCCCGAACACATCTCCAGCAGGTGGTGAACGGCGATGGCCTGTTCCTGTGGCAAATCGGCACGCGACCAGCCCGTGCCGACGTACCGCGATACCGGCTGCCCGATGTCGAGCAGGCCCCGATCTGTCCGCGCCGACCGAACTTTGACCCACCGGGGGTGCGGCAGAAAACTTGGACTGGTTAGACAGCGATCCCCAGAGCCTTGCGGTGCTCCAGCGGGCTGCGTGAGC
>JBHYDA010000035.1:0-20871 GCA_051861265.1 Rubrivivax sp. | reverse complement strand
AGCGGCGAGCAGGTCGGCGTGGCTGGGCGCGCGGCCGGCCAGGGTGGCGGCCAGGCGGGCGTCGGTGGCGGCTTGCGCGCACTCGGCGGCCGGCAGTGGCAGGCTGCGCGCGAGCGATTGGGCCCAGGCCTGTGACGGCGCGCCGGGCGGCAGCGCCAGGGCCTGCGCCCAGGAGCGGGCCTGCGCCGCGGGCGACAGCGCCTCGACGTGCTGCACCAGCAGCGGCCGCGCGCCCGGCGCCAGCGGCAGGTTGGCACGGCGCGCCAGCACCATCACCGGGCCGGGGTAGGCCTGCGGGATCTGCAGCGCAGCGGCCGACGGGCCGGCGCTGGGCGCATCGGCATCGGCCGCGCTTTCATCGCTGACAGTGAGGAGCGGCAGCAGATCGTCGAGCAGGCAGCGCCCCAGCGCCGCCGCCAGGCCGGGTCCGGCGGCGACGCGACGAGAGGGCGGCGCCACGCTTTCCGGCGCCGGGCCGCGGCCGCTGGCATCGACCCAGAGGGCCAGCACCGGCACCGGGCTGCACAGGGCCTGCGCGAGGGCCTTGAAGGTGGGCGAAGGGGGCGGCGGGGCGGTCCAGGCTGCCGTTTGAGCACCACTGGGCACGAGGCCCCAGACCGCCAGCGCCACGTCGTCGGGCACCTGCAGGCCTTGCAGCGCCAGCGGCGCCGCGCCATTGGTGGGCTGCAGCAGGCCGAGCTCACGCAGCGGGTTGTCGGCCAGCAGCGGCAGCAGCCGGTGCAGCGGCCAGCCCAGGGCTGCGGCCAGCAGTCCGGGCGTCAAGGCGCACTGGCCGGTGTGCTGTCGCAGCCCTGCCGCGAGGGTGGGGCACAGCGGTACGGCCGCGCACAGGCGCCAGGCGGCCCCGAGCGCGGCCCAGGCTTCCTCGGGCCAGGGGCGCACGGCGGCCAGGCGCTGCAGCGCGCGCATGGCCGCGTCGGGCGCAGCGCCGATGGCGTAGCGCGGCTTGCCTGGCGGCAGCCAGCCGGGTGCGCCGGCGGCTTGAGCGGCCAGTTCGTCGGCCCAGCCGGGCAGCCAGGGCGCCCAGGCCTCGGCGGCGGCTTGCAGCAGGGCCAGGCCTTCGGCGTCGGGCAGCAGCGCGTCGGCAGCCGCCTCGGGCTGCAGCCAGGGGCCGTGGGCGCGGTCATTCATAGCGCAGCACCACCGTCAGGCCCAGTTCCGGCAGGAAGCCGGGGTCGCGGTCCAGGCCGCACAAGCGCAGCCGCGTATCGGCGCTGTCGAAATGCACCTGCCAGCCGCCCGGCGCGGTGTGCAGCTTCGCGGGGCGGTGCAGCAGCCAGGGCCAGGGAGCGGCTTCGATGTCGGCGCGGCGTTCGGGCGCCAGGTGGCGCTGCAGGCGCTGCCGCAGCGCCTGCAGCAGCGCTGCGGCGTCAGCCTGCAGCGCATCGGCCGTGCCGTCGGCAGGCGAGGGCGACACATCGGCCCAAGGGGCCGGCGCCGCGGCGCCCAGCCAGGGTGCCAGCACTGCATCCCCCAGCGGCACCTGCAGCCCGTGCACGGCCAGGCGCAACAGCCGCGTGCGCGACCAGCCCTCGGCGCGCGGCGGCAGCGCCTCGGCCAGCAAGGGCAGCAGGTGCACGAGGCCGCCGTGCCGGGTGGTCCATTCAGAGCGTGCAGCTGGCGCCAAGCCGCCCGCAGCGGGACGTTCAGGGGGGCTTGACGAAGCGCTGCGTGGGGTCAGGGCGAGCCCGGCCAGCGCCTGCAGGCGGGCTTGCACGCGGGCGATGGAGGGGCCGGCCAGCAAGCCAGGATCGGCCAGCCCTTGCGCCAGCCAGGCCAGCCACAGTGCGACGGCCGCGCGGGCGGAGGGCGGCAGGGGTGCGAGGGCCATGGCAGCGCGACAGGCCGCAGCTTCAGGGCCGTCGGGCCAGGCGATGGGCAGTAGCGGCGTTGCCGTGACGGCGGCGTCCTGCAGACCCGGGCCGGCCGCCGCAGGACCCGCCTGCAGCGCGCCCAGCGCCGCCGCCAGCGCCTGGTGCCCCGGCAGGCCTTGCGCCAAGTGCAGGCATTGCAGCGGCGTCAACAGCGCCAAGGCCCGCGGCAGCAGGCCCTGTTGCAGCAGCAGCACCAGCAGCGCGCGGCGGCGCACCGGCGGGGCCAGTTCGGGCAGGCTGCTGGACGGCAGCAGCGGCTGGCAGTCGAGCGCCCCCAGCAGCCCGTGCAGGCGTGCGGCGGCGTCGGCACCGGTTTCTGCGGGCCACAGGCCCAGCCGCACCCAAGCCCAGGCGCGGTCGCGGCGGCCGGTGAGGGCATCGGCGAAGGCCCCGGTGAGCACCTGCGCGGCGTCATCGAAAGCCAGGCCGGGGCTGCCCTCGCCGGCTTGTTGCGCATCGGACCGCGCCTCGGCCCAGGCCCGGCGCAGCGCGACCTGCAGCGCTTGCACCGCCTGGTGCAGGCTGGCATCGGGCGCCAGGCGCAGCCGGCAGGGCAGGTGCCGCAGCATCACGAGGCGCGGCTCGGCTTCGCGGTTGCGGTGGTGCGCTGCCGGCGCGCCTTCCGAGGCCTCGGCCTCGATGCGGTCGAACACCGCTTGCAGCGCCAGCGGCAGCGCCTGGCGCAGCAACGCCGCCTGGCCGGCCCGCGCGAGCGTGAGGCTGGCGTGGCGCACCGTGTGGTTCGTTTCGGCAGCAGCAGCGCTGCCATGGCGGGGTGCGGCCAGCGTCAGCACGGGTGTGCCCCCGAGGCGCTGGCACCAGCACCCGCGCCCGGCTCGCCCGCGCTGCGGCCCAGCACGGCATCGCGGCCCAGGCGCGTGCCACCCAGCACCGGCACCGGCAGGCCGGAATCAGGGCCGACGAGGGCGGCCACGTCCAGGTGCAGGCTGCGGCCCACACGCAGGCCGCTTTCCAGCGCACACAGGCGGAAGGCCGTGTGGGCCGGCTTGAAGCGCTGCACGGCGTCCACCAGCATGGCCTGTAACGGCGCATCCACCTCGCCCTGCAGCATCAGCGTGAAGCGCCAGGCGCCGGTTTCCACCGGCTCTGGAGCGGTGGCGCCCTCTGCCGGCGCGGGCAGCAGCGCCGCGCCCAGGCGCAGGCCGCCGCCAAGCGCCGAGGTGGCTGCCGGGCTGGCCGTGCCGCCCACCACGCCGGGGTGGCGCAGGCGGAAGTCTTCCAGCAGGAGGACGGGCACGCCGGCCAGGATCTCGACGATGCGGCGCAGCACCTCGGGCGTTCCGTGGCGCGGCGCCATCGCGCCGGCTTCGGCGATGAGCTGGCGCCGCGCCCGCTCGCTCCAGGCCGGCTGCAGCGCCAGGCCCAGCAGCGCGGCCAGCCAGCCCAGCATCTCGGCCGGTGCGTGGCCGGGGGCCAGCAGGTGGTGGCGCGTGTCGGCGTCCACGCCCAGGTCGCCCAGCAGGTCGGCGGGGTTGGCGAGGTAGCGGCGCAGAAAGCTCGCGGCCTGCGCCTCGCGCGAGAACAGCGCCGGCAACTGCTGCAGCCAGGCGTGGCCGGGCTGTTCGACTTCCAGCGCACGCAGCACCGGGCTGCGCAGGCCGTCGCCGCGCAGCTCCACGGCCACCCAGAGGTAGCGGCCGCGGCCGCGTTCGTCACCGGCCTGGGGGCTGCCACCGAGTTCGCCGTTGCCCTCGGTGCCCACCCAGCTCTGCAACCACTGGTGGCCGGCACGGGCGGGCCGCCAGCCGGCACGGCCCGCGCGCTGGCCGCGCGACGGGCTGGGGATGCAGGCGCGCGAGGCCTGTTCGCGCAGCGCGAGCCACAGGTCGCGTTCGGGCAAGGGCGGGCTGTGGCCGTCGTCGGCCGGTGCGGTGGCAAGGTTGTCGGGCGGCGTGCGCGGGGTCTCGTCGAAAGCCGGACTGTCGTCGTCGGTGACGAGGCAGCGCAGGCGCAGCTGGGTGTTGGGTGCGAGGCAGGCTTCCAGCCACACCCGGCCCCAGGCGGCGCCGGGCTGTTCGCTGTCGAAGCGGAAGCTGAGCACCTGGCCCTGCAGCGCGCGCGCCAGCCGCGTGGGCGCGGCGAAACGCAGCTCGGGCTGGCCCTGGAGGTGCGCCACGTAGCCCACGCGGCCATCGGGCGCGGTGCCCATGGCGCCGCCGTCCCAGCCGGGGGCGATGACGGGGCGGTCGGCGGCGCCGTCGGGGGTGAACACGGCCCAGGGTGCGCCGGGCTCGGCGGCGACGAAGAGGCGCTCGGCAGGCGCCGAGAGCTGGGCGCTGGGCGGGGTGTCGCGCAGCGCCGCGCCGATGGCGATGGCGCGGGCGCCCGGCACCGCCAGCGCCAGGCCTTCGGTCAGCGCGGGCAGTGCGCCCAGCGCCACGATGCGCGCCTGCGGCGTGCCGGCCTGCAGCAGCACCCACAGCCGGCCATCGGCCGCGCGCGCCAGCGCCGCCGGCTCGCGCAATGCTGCCGGCCAGGGCAAGGCCTGCGGCGGGTTGCAGGCGCGCAGCAGCACGAGGCCGCCGCTGTCATCGGCTTTGCGCAGCAGCGCGAGCACCGCATCGTCACCCGCGCTGCACAGGGCCACGGGGGTACCCGGCAGCGTGTGAAAGCCGACGTAGCGGCGCGCCCAGAGGTCGTAGCGCCACACGCGCGCAGCGGCCGGCTCGGCCACCCACAGCAAGTCAGGCGCGGCGGTCGCCAGCGCAGCGGGTGCGGCCGGTGCCGGTGCATCGGTCGGCGCACCGGCGCCGCAGCCGGCCAGGGGCGTGTGGGGCAGGGGGGTCCAGGGCGGTGCGGCCGCGATGCTGAGTGCGGGCGCCTGCTCGGCCAGCGGCAGCGTTTCCAGGCCGGCCGCCGTCGCCCGCAGCGCGCGGCCCAGCCGGTCGAAGGCCAGGCCAGTGGTGACCGCCGCGGCCTCGGGGGCGGCAGCGGGCGCGGTGCCCGCCGGCCAGGGCTGCCACATCAGCTCGACGCCATCGTCCACCAGCGCGCAGGCCTCGAAGGCGCAGCGCTGCCATGCGCTGGGCGAGGCCAGGCGCAAGCCGGCGGCGGGGGCGCGGGGCAGCTTCATCCGCACAGGTCCCGGATCACCGGCACCGCCACCGCCGGCGCGGCCGGCGGCGGGGCCACGGCGTCTTGCGGCGCGGGCAGGGGCTGGCTGGCTTCCACCACCTGCACGGCGGCGAGTTCCACCACTTCCCAGGGCTGCAGCGTGACGGTGGCCTGCTCGACCCACGCGCCTTCTTGCCACACCGCCAGGCGCAGGGCCTCCACGTACTCGATGCCGTCCACCTGCAGCACCGCCGCGATGAGTTCGCGGTCGCGCACCGCGCGGCCCAGCGGCCAGCCGCGGCCCAGCGGGCCGTCGGGCGGCAGCGGCGCCACGTAGCGCTGCAGGATCTGCGCCGCCAGGCTGCGCGCCGCCTCGGGGCCGAAGCCGGGCTCCACCGCCACCGCGCAGCTCACCGCGATGCGCCGGTAGCTCGGTGCCAGCACGAAGAGTTCGGTGCCCACCAGGCGCCGGGCGTCCAGCCAGGCGCAGACTGCCGTGCGCTGGCTGGCGGCGGGCACAGGGGCGGGCACCAGGGCCACATCGGCCTCGGGCCAGACGATGACGCTCACCGCGCCGGCCCGCTCGAAGCTGCGCGTGCGCGGGTCGAAAAGCGGCAGCACCTCGGCGCGGGCGATCTCGGCGCCGGGCGTGGCCTCGGCCAGCGCGCGGAAGTCCTCGGCCGTGACGGCGCGGTCGCGCCGGGTCACCTCGGCCGGCACGCGCTGCAGCGCGGCTTCCAGCGCTTCGGCATCGCGGCCGCCGCGCGCGGGCTCGGGGTTGTTCACCGCCACCTGCGTGTTGTCGCAGCGCGTGACGGCGCCCGCGCCCACGTTGCCAGCGGCGCCGCCGCCCACGCGGTAGCCGGCCACCCGCACACGCTCGCCGAGCTGCGGGCCGCGCAGGCCGAACTGCAGCTCGCCGCTGGCGCCGTCGATGCGGGCGTGTCGGTCGTCGGCGCCGCTCAGGTCCAGCGTGTTGACGTGCTGCCAGGGCACCCAGACGCCGGCTTCTTCCACCTCCACCAGCACCGGGTGCTGCACCGCATCCGCCAGCACGGGCGCGCTGCCGAGGCGGTAGCGCTGCTGCGGCTGGCCGTCGCCGCGGCCCAGGTATTCGGCACCGCGCGGCAGGGCCTGCAGTGCCCAGGCTGCGTTGGCGGCCACGCGCTGCAGCGGCGGCAGCGTGCGCGGCTGGCCGGCGGCGGGCGGCGTGGGCCAGGCCTTGAGCCACAGGCGCACGCGCCCGGCCAGGGCGGGCGGCAGCGGCGGCGGGAAGTCTTCGGTGCCTTCCAGGCCGGCGGGCACCAGCGGGGGCTGCAGGTCCTCGGGTGCCGCGGGCAGTTCGAGTTCGATGACGCCGGCGCGGGAGCCTCCATCGGTGTCGTCGCCCTTCACGGCCACGGGGCGCCAGTCGGCGCGGCCGCCGACGAGATCGTGCGCGAGCACCCGCCATTCCAGCGTGCGCGGCGCACGAGCGGCGCCCAGGCCGGGGCAGGCCTCGGCGCGGGCGAGTTCGTCGTCTTGCGGGTCGCGCGTCTCGGCGGCCGGCCACCAGCCCAGCGTGAAGCGGCTGCCGCGCTGCCAGGCGGGCGGGGCCTCGCCGGGTTTCTCGGGCGCCAGCCAGGCCACCCAGACGCAGCCGTCCACCGCCAGCGCCGGGTCTTGCGCGGCCTGGCCGTCGAGCATCGCCACGTCGTAGAAAGCTGGCGCGGTGCCGCTGGCGTGGCGCGGCGCCAGCGCCGCCAGCGTGGGGCGCAGCGATTCGCCCAGCTCGCGCTCTTCCGGCGCCGGGGCGGCGGTGCGCTGCCGCAGCAGCGCCAGGGCCTCGCCGGGCCACACCGGGGTTTCGCGCTCCAGCGCGAAGGCCACGGCGCCGGCGCGCGCGGGCAGGTCTTGCGCCAGCGTCTCCAGGGCGCCGCTGCGGTGCTTGCTGGTGAAGGCCAGCAGCACGCGCGCCGCGGTGGGCGGGCGCAGCGGCAGGCCCAGCAGGCGCAGGAAGGCCAGCTGCGTGGCTTCAGGGATCTGGTTGAAGCGCCACAGCAGCCCTTCGGCCGCGTGGGCCACCAGGTCGAGCAGCGCGATGCCAGGGTCGCTGGGGTTCCAGTCGGTCCATTCCGGCGTCAGCACCGGGATGCGCTGGCGCAGCTGGCGGCTGAGGGTCTCGAAGCTGGCGTCGTCCAGCAGCGGGGCGGGCAGGTTCATCGCCTACTCCAGATGGAAAGGATGGACGAGGTGGTCGCGCCGCCCGTCCAGGCGCAGCCGGTAATCGACCAGCACCCACAGCGCGCTGGCCACCTGGGCGTCGGCTTCCACCGCCACGTCCAGCAGCTCGATGCGCGGCTCCCAGCGCTGCAGTGCCTCGCGCACCGCGGTCTCGATCTGCGCACGCGTGGCACCGTTGTTGGGCTGCTGCAGGAAGCGGCGCAGGCCGCAGCCGAAGTCAGGGCGCATCAGGCGCTCGCCGGGCTCGGTCTCCAGGATCATCTGCAGCGCCTGCCGCACACGCGCCAGGCCATCGGCGCGCGGCAGGCGGCCGTCTTGCGGCAGCAGCGGCCAGGCCAGGCCGTAGCCGATGTGGCGGTCGACGAGGCTGCGGTTGTCGCTCATGCCGTGCTCCGTTGCGGGCCGCGGGGCCGCGGGGTCTGCGGCACCGGGTGGTCCAGGAAATCGGCCGGCACCGGCCCCACTTCGCTGGGCATGCGGGGCTCCAGCAGGCGGCCGGTGTCGTCGGTGGCCACGGGCAGCAGGCTGCGGTTGTCCATGCTGTTGCGCGTGTCGGTGGCCAGGCGCACGTCGGGCAGGGCGTCGATGGCGGCGCGGCCGTCGCCGTCCAGGCCGCTGTCGCCTTCCACCTGCGCCTTCAGGCCGGCGCGCAGCGCGTCGCGCACCTCGCCGGCGTCGAGGAAGTTGCCGTCCACCGTGACCCCGGCGCTGAAGTCGGCGCTGGGTGGCAGCAGCGGCGTGATCTTGGCCGCGGCGTCGATGTCGCCGCTGGCGCTTACCGACGGCGGGATGCAGAACCTGAAGGCCAGCAGGAACCACAGGTTGAACAGCAGCACCACCACCGGCAGGAAGATGTTCAGCACGAACATCGCGATGATGGTGATGAGCGGGATGCTCAGGTGGCAGATGGCACCGCCCCCGGCCGCGCCGGGCTGCGGCTGCCCGCCCACCACCTTGGGCGCGATCTGCTGGCTGTGCACCACGCGCACGTTCGACAAGGTGCCGCGCGGCCGCGCCAGGGCCTGCGCCAGCAACTCGTTCAGATCGGGCATGCGCAGCGTGACGGGGCGGTTGGCGCAGCCCACGGCGTCCATGGGGCTGGCGATGCGGAAGGCCTCGGTGGCCAGGCTCCAGACGCGCTGCCCCTGGCAGCCGGCGGCACCGCGGGGCCGCGTGCAGCCGCTGCGCCGCCGCGTGACGAAGCAGCGGATCTCGTAGAGCGCGTGCATGTCCAGCCGCGGCCGGCCTTCGGCATCGCGCTGCGCGCTGCTGGTGGGCACGTGGCCGTGGTACAGCGTGCGGCCGGCGGCATCGTGCGTGGGCTCGTTGGGCGGCGCCACCAGCCGGCGCAGCGGGAAGAACTGCTCGTCGGGCGGGCCGGCCAGTTGCTGCTCGGCGGGCAGGTCTTGCCAGCGGCCGCGCTCGGGGTCGAGCGGGTCGGCCACCCAGTACTCCACGCGCTGGGTGATGCCGTGCTGCACGCGCCAGGTGGCCAGGGCCGCCTCTGCCGCGGCGTGGGCTTGCTGCGCGGCGGCGAGTGCGGCGGCCAGTTCGCCGCGCGCTTCCAGGGTCTGCAGCCGGCGGCGGCGCGCCCAGGCCAGGTGCTCGCGCAGCGGGCCGCGCAGCTGCAGTTCATCGAGCTCGGCCGCGGCCTGCTCGCGCCGCTGCTGCAGGGTGTAGAGCTCACGCTCCAGCGCACGCGGCACCGGGGCCGAGAGGCGGCGGATCACGAAGCCGGCGCTGCACACCTGGGCTTGGTCGACCGCGGGCAGGCCGCGCTCGTCGCAGTGCAGGCTGCAGCTGACGAGGTAATGCCGGCCGTGCAGAGGCAGATAGAGCTTGCGCAGGCCGCTGGCCACCAGGCGCACGTTGCGCGGGTCTTCCTGCAGCGCCGAGACCGGCAGCGCCTGCGTGCGCAGCGCGTCG
This sequence comes from Rubrivivax sp., assembly GCA_051861265.1. Lineage (GTDB taxonomy): Bacteria > Pseudomonadota > Gammaproteobacteria > Burkholderiales > Burkholderiaceae_C > Rubrivivax. Next base: position 11,752 of record JBHYDA010000035.1, on the reverse strand, counting down.
CCGCCGCCGCTGAGCCAGCTCTGCGCGGCCTGCGCGCGGGCCACCGCCGCGGGCAGGGGCGCGCCCAGCCGCGTGACGCTGCCTACGGTGTCGACATCGGGCTTGAAGCGCAGGCTGTGCTGCGGACGCTGCAGGTAGCTTTCGATGAAATCGTCGGCCGCGAACATCTGCAGCAGCGGCGCGGTGCCGCGGCCGGCCTGCGGGTCGTCGGCCGGCTGCCAGTGCCACCAGGGGGCCAGCAGCAGCCAAGGATGAGCGTTGGGTGCGTTGCTCATGGCCGCATCACCAGACGTTGCCCGCGCCCGGCGTGTACGAGGCCGAGACCACGGCCTGTGTGATCAGCGTCTCGCACTTCAGCACGCCGTCGCACTTCACCATCGGCGCCTTCAGGTTGATCTGCGCGGCCGAGACGTCCACCGTGCTGTGCGCCTCCACCGTCACCTTGCCGGCGGCGTCGATGCGGATGAGGCAGCCGTTGCTGTGCTTGAGCTCGACCTCGCTGCTCGCCTCGTCCAGCTTCAACTGGTGGCCCGCCTGGGTGCTGAGCGTGACCACCGGGGCGCCGCTGGTGTCGTCGAAACGCAGCTCCGAGCCGGCGCGGGTGCGCAGCAGGCGCAGGTTGTTCGCGGCTTCCGGCGGCTCGGGCAGTGCGGCGCGGCCGTTCCAGCAGGCGCCGACGATGTAGCCACGCGCCGGGTCGCCGGCCTCGAAGCCCACCACCACCTGGCTGCCCACCTCGGGCAGGATGCGCAGGCCCTGGTTGTCGTCGGCGTAGGGTGAGAGCAGCGTGGCCCAGCAGCGCACCTCGTCGCCGATGCTGCCGAAGCCCGGAAAACGCACCTGCACGCGGCCGAGTTGCAACGGGTCGAGCAGGTCTTCCACCAGCGCCGGGTACAGGCCGTACCAGCGCAAGAGGTCGTCAGGCGCGCCGAGGCTCATCAGCCGCCTCCGTGCAGGATGCAGCCGCGCTCGGCCACGAAGGCCGTGCGCAGGCCGTGCTGCAGGTCGTAGGTGTGGGTCAGCTCGGTCACCACGTAGCCCGGGCCTTCGAAGAGAGCACCCACGCGTTCGAGCTTCAGCATGCTGCCCACCTGCATCGTGGCGCTGCCGGTGGTGAGGCCGCGGGCGCGCACGAAGCGCCGTGCGCGGGCCTGCATCTCGGCGCGCGCGCGGCTGCGGGCCTGCTCGCTGTTCAGCGGCGTGTCGTGCAGGCGCTGCGTGGCACGCTCGCCAAAGGCCTGGTTCAGCGCCTTGGCGCCGCTGGTGCCGCCGGCGGCCAGGCCGGCGAGCTCGGCCTCGTCGGCCTCTTCGTGCACGCTGTCCTTGGCGCTGGCATCGAAGCCGCTGATGGCCACGCGGCTGCGCTGGTGCGCGAGGTCGGCGTCGATGTCCAGCGCGAGCAAGTCGTTGCCCATCACGAGCGCCAGCTCGCTGCCGGCGCTGCGCGCTTCGCGCGGCGCCACGTGCAGCGTGCGGCCTTGCACCCACAGCTCGGCACCGGCCAGCGCGCAGCGGGTGCGCAGGAAGGCGAGGTCGGTCTCGTTCCACTGCTGCAGCTCGGGCCAGGTGGGGCTCAAGGCCTGAACCTCGGCCTGCAGGCCGTGTTCGTCGGCGATGGCGCGCACCAGCGCGGCCAGGTCCATCTCTTGCCAGGTGCGGATGCGGCGCGTCTGGCGCAGATCCCACAGCCGGTCTTCGGCCTGCAATTGGGCCAGCGGCGGCGTGCCTTGCGAGAAGCTTGCGCCCAGGTAGGAGACGCGGCCTTCGAAGACTGGTGTGTCAGGCAGCAGCACCTGCAGCTCGCTGCCCAGGTGCAGCAGACCGCCGTCCAGCCACTGCAGGCTTTCGTCGGCCGCGCCCGAGCTGGGGCCGATGGCGGTGAGCCAGGCACGCAGCCGCGTGAGGCCGGCGCTGCTGGCGTGCACTTCCAGGCGCACGAGGTCACGCACCATCTTGTCGGCGGCCTGGCCGTCGAGGTCGATGCGCGGGCGGGCGCTGAAGAAGAGCGGGGCGTTCATCGCTGGTCGTCGCGGTCGGTGGCGGCCCAGCGCGCCTGCTGCTCGGCCAGACGCTCAGCCAGCCATTGCGCGCGCCAAGCTTCGGCGGCGGGGGGCAGGGGGTGCTGGCGGGCTTCAGCCCCGGCAGACGGTGTGCCTTCGTCGTCCACTTGCAGGGTGAGCTGGTCGATCTGCACGGCCATGGCGGGCTCCGGGCTTCAGCCGCCGCAGCGGCAGGCGCTGCGCCAGGCGCGCGGGGCGCCGCCGCAGCGGCACGGGCTGGCGGACGAAGCGCGGCCAGCGGTGCTTGGGGTGGCGGCCGGCGCCACCGCGCGGCGGGGCTTCAGCGGCAGGCCGAAGCCGTAGGGGCGGTCGTCCGCGGTGGCCGGGCTGCCAGGCTGCGCACCGGTCGAAGGACGCGCGGCGCCTGACACGCCGATGCCAGCGGGTGCCGAGCCGGCGGAACCAGTGCCGGGGCCTGCGGTGCGCGCAGTCAGGCCAAAGCCGCGCAGCGCCGCGCCTGCGCTGCTGCCGTGCTGCACCTCGCGCTGCTGCGTGCGGGCTGCCGTCATGCCGCCGGCGCGCGTGAGCGCCTGCGGGCTGCTTTCGTCGACCGCGGCCGCACCGCCGCTGCGCAGGGCCGAGAGACCGCCGCCGCCCAGGGCGCCGCCACGGGGCGCGGCATCGCCCCCAGGGGCGTTGCCACTGCTTCGCGGCAGCGTCACGGGCTGGCCTGCACGCAGCGCCGTCGGGTCGGCACTGCCAGCGCCCAGGCTGCGCCAGTCGGCCGGGTTGCGGCCGTTGCGGGCTGCCAGTTGCGCCAGGCTCTCGCCGTCGAGCGCACGCACCACGGCGTCGGCACCGGCGAGGGCCGCGTTGAGCACCTGGCCCGCGGGGCCGTTGAGCAGGCGTTCGGTGGCGGCCCTCAGGCCGTTCCTGCTGCCGCCACCCGCGCCCGCACCCGCACCCGCGCCTTGGGGTGCCAGCGCATAAGCCGAGTCCTGCCCCTTGAGGCTGACGGCGCAGCGCGCGCGCAGCGGCGTGCCATCGAAGGCGAAAAGCTCGATGTCCAGCGAGAGGCTGTCCATCACGCCCTGCAGCTTCACCGCACCCCATTCGAACTGCACACGCGGCGGCGCCTCTTCGCCCGGCTGGTTGCCGCGCGGCCGCACGTAGCGCTGCACGGCGGCTGTCTTGCGCAGCACCGACACGGGCGCGTCGGCGCTGCCCTCGTCGGCACTGTCGAAGTGCAGCTCGAAGTTCAGCGAGACCGAGCCTTCGCCGGCCTGCTGCCGCGTGGGCGCACCGGCCTGCGCGCCGCCGGCGCTGCGGTTGCTGAACTGCATCCGCAGCGAAGCCGGGTTGAACTGCACCGGCACCGCCTGGCCCACGGGCTGGTTGCTCGCGTTCAGCTCGGTGAGCGTGGCCTTGGCGAGTTCGCCCATCACCGGCCCCCCGCCAGGCGCAGGCCTTCGTGCGCGATGCTGAGCTCTTCGATGGCGATCTCGCCGGTGCGGGCGTTCAGCTCGGGACCGCGCAGCTTGGCGGGCAGGCCGCGTTCGAAGGTCCAGGTGGCGCGCAGCTTGCGGTCAGGGCCGAGCACGCGCACCGTGCCGTCCACGCGCTGCAGCGGCCGCACGCCGTCCAGCGCGTCCATCATCCAACGCCAGAGGCGGTCGTCGACACGGCCGTCGTCGCTGCCCCCAGTGCTGCCATGGAACATGCCGCGCTTGAGCACCAGCAGCGGGTACTTGCCGCGGCCCAGGCGGCGGATGACGGCGTTGTTGCGGCCGCCTTCCAGCACGTCCTGCACGTCCATCTCGATCTCCAGGCCGCTGACCTCCTGGAAGCCGCCGTCGCACAGCGCCTGCCCGGCATCGGGCGCGGACGGCGGGGCGTCTTGCGACAGTCGACGCCCGCCCAGCGGGCTGGCTGGCGAGCGGCGCAGTTGCACTTCGAAGTTGAAGGCGGTGAGGAGTTCGGGGCCGGCCATGGGTGCTGCGCTTCGAGATTCAGACTTCGGCGGCGGCAAAGGCCGCAGGCGCCAGCTGCAGGCCGTCGTCGGCCAGGCTCAGGCGCACGACGATGAACTCCAGCGGCTCGGCCAAGGCCAGGCCGATGTCCACCCGCAGTTCGCCCTGGCGACGCGGCTCGGCCGCCACGCGCACGAAGAAGGCCTCGGCTTCGCTGTTGCCGCGCAGCGCGCCACCGCGCCACAGCCGGCGCAGCAGGTTCTGCACCCACAGGCGCACGTCTTCCACGAGGCCGGGGTTGAGCGGCTCGAACACCAGCCAGGGCGCTTCGCGTTGCAGCCAGCGCAGCAGCCAATGCACCACGCGGCGGGCGGCCAGCGCGCGGTAGGCGCCGTTGCGGCTCAAGCTGCGGGCACCCATCAGCACCACGCCCTCGGCCTGCGTGAGCGCGAGGTTGATGCCTTCGGTGTGCAGTGCATCGGCCTGCGCCGTGCTGTAGCGCGCCAGCGGCGTCACCACCTGCTGCAGCACGCGCTGCGCGGGGCCGAAGGGCAGGCCGTCCGCCGCTTCGCGCGCAGCAATGACGCCGGCCGCCGCGGCGCTGGGCGGCAGCGGCACCAGCGTGCCAGGCACACCCGCGGGGCCGGCTGCCGCGCCGCCGGCGGTGGTGAGCAGCCAGGGCGCGTAGGCCGCGGCATCGGGGCTGTCTTCGGCCTCGAAAGCGCGCCGCCAGGCCTGCATCGCGGTGGCCGACAGGCCCGGCGGCACGTCCAGCAAGGCGAGCAGCGGCGCGGTGGTGGCACGGTGCGCGGCGAAGGCCACGAGGCGCTGTTGCAGCGTGACGATGCGCTGCAGGTCGTCGGCGCGGCGCGGGTCGAGCTGCAGGCCGGGGTAGGCCACGGGCGGCGGCGGCGTGCTCACGCTGCGGCCGGGCCGGCAAGGCGCGAAGGCGGCGCCGGCGGCATCGAGCAGCTCTTCCACCGGGGCGGCGTCCCGTGCCAGGCCCAGCGGGTGGTAGAGGTCGGGCACCACCAGCATGGCGGGTTCATCCAGCCGGCGCAGCGCGTCGATACCCTCGCCGGGAGGAGCGTCAGTGTCGGGTTCGTCACGCCAGAAGCCCTCGGGCGCCAGCGGGTCGAAAAAGTCGTCGGACGTCAGGGTTTCGAAGTGATCGGCACCGCCAGCGAAGGCGAGGATCTCGCTGCCCAGGCGGGTGGCGTCGACCGGCAGCAGCGCCTGTTCAGCCCAATCTGCCGCGGGCCACACCAGTTGCGAATGCCGGCAGAGCTCTGCGGCCAGCCAGCGCGGGTGGCGCGGGTCCAGGCCGAGGCCGGCGTAGGTTTCCACGCTCAGGCCGTCGCTCAGGCGGGCCTGCAGGCTCAGCAGCTCCACGCGCGCCGCCGCCCCCGGCAGGCTGCTGAAGCCCGGCACCCACAGGTCTTGCGCTCCGCTGCGTTCCCGCGCCAGCGCTTCCACGCGCGCCAGCTGCCAAGGGGCCGCGCCTTCACGCCAGCGCAGCAAGCTGCCCACCGGCAGGCGGGCAGCGGCGGTGCACAGCCAGCGCGAGCCGTCGTGGCGCAGCGGTGCGGCCTTGGCCTGCAGGGCCAGGCTGGCCTGCAGGCCGTTACCCCATGCGCCTTCGTTGCGCGCCACCAGGCCCAGGGTGGCCGGCACCGGCGGATCACCGGTCGCTTGCAGCAAGCCGATCTGCGCCGTGGCGCTGGGCGCGGGCGTGCTGCGCGAGACGATGCGTATCACCCAGCAGCGCCGCCCGCCCTGGGCGAAGAAGGTGGCCACCGCGCGGCCCAGGTAGGCCCCGGCCTCCACCTCGCCGTAGAGGCGGCGGTAGCTGTCCAGCCCGTCCACCGCCACCGCCACGCTGCGCAGGCGCGGGCGCAGCGGGTGCACCATGCCTGCATCGGCCGGCCAGGCCGGGCCCAGCACGGGCTCGCGCGCGGGCCCACGCGGCGCCACACCCACGAACACCGGCACGTCCAGCCGCAAGGGCAGAACGGGCGGTGGCGCAAGGTGCTGCAGCTGCAGCCCGGGCAGGCGGTGGAAGTTCATGCGCCGTGGCTCACTCGACGTCGATGCCTTCGTGCACGAGGTGCAGCTCTTCCATCGCCACCTCGCCGCCGCCCTTGCCGGCCAGCGTGGGGCCGACCCACTTCTTGGGCTGGGCGTAGCGCAGGTTGTAGGTGAGCACCGTGTTGCGGGCTTCGTCCAGCAGCGTGATGGTCACCGTGCGGCGGTCGATTTCGCCCTGGCGCACCCGGTTGAGCCACTGCCAGAGGTCGACGCTGCCGATGACGCCGCGCTTGAGCACCACGTCTTCCTGCTTGTAGGTGTTGGGCATCTTGCGTGCGGTGCTGACGGGGTCATTGCCCGCGCGGTACTCGCTGTAGTTCACCTCGCTGCCCAGGCCCGAGACCTCTGAGAAGCCGGCCACCGGGCCGTTGGTGTTGCCGTCACCCAGGTTGACGAGGTAGTTGAAGGCGCCGTAGGGCGCGTCGCGCATCGTGGCCATGTGTCTTGCTCCTGCTTACTTGGCATCGGCCGTGAACTGGCCGACGCGGAAGACGACGAACTCCGCCGGGCGCACCGGCGCCACGCCCACCAGGCAGATGAGGCGGCCGTTGTCGAGGTCGTTCTGGGTCATGGTGCTGCGGTCGCAGCGCACGAAGAAGGCCTCTTCGGGCTTGCTGCCGAGCAGCGCGCCGTCGCGCCACATGACGAAGAGGAAGTCGGCCACGCTGCGGCGCAGGTTGGCCCACAGGCGCTCGTTGTTGGGCTCGAACACGGCCCACTGCGTGGCCTTGTCGATGCTGTGCTCCAGGTAGATGAAGAGCCGGCGCACGTTGACGTACTTCCACTCGGGGTCGCTGCTCATCGTGCGCGCGCCCCAGACGCGGTTGCCGCGGCCCTCGAAGAAGCGCAGGCAGTTCACGCCCTCGGGGTTAAGCACGTCCTGGCGCGGCTTGTTGATGTTCATCTCGAAGCGCGTGAGCCCGCGCACCACCTCGTTGGCCGGCGCCTTGTGCACGCCGCGCTCGATGTCGCTGCGCGCGTAGATGCCGCACACGAAGCCCGAGGGCGGCAGCATCAGCCGTGGCTGCGGCTCGCCCGGCGCGGGCGAAGCCAGCGGGTCGAGGATCTCGATCCATGGGTGGTAGAGCGCCGCGTATTTGGTGTCGAAGCGGCCGCGGAACTCGCGGATGGCGTTGATCGAGCTGCCTTCGGGGCCGTCGACCACGGCGATGCGGTAGCGGCAGCGCTCGGCGTGGCTGATGAGGCGGTCGGCCGCCTGGTCGGGGCTGCCCATGGCGCCGCCATCGGGCGCGGCGACGATGGCGATGTCGTCGATCTCGGCCAGGGCTTCCAGGCCGGTGGCGCCGATGTCGGCATCGTCGGGGTCGGCGGCGGCGCCGGCCAGGTCGTCGGGCAGCAGCGCGTCGCCGTCGTTGCCGCCGCTCAGGCGCACGCCGGGCGGGTTCTGCAGTGCGATGGCCAGCAGCGCAGGCTCGAAGCCGCCGCCGTCTTCCCAGTCGAGGTAGATGGCGGCGTTTTCGTCCTGCGGGGTGTCGCGGTGCAGCACGGCGCCGATGAAGCGCGGCTGCAGGGCCGAGGTGGACAGCGCCTCGTACACATCCAGACGGCGCGGTGCGGCCGGGTTGCCGTGGCGCACGCTGACGCGCAACTCCACCAGCAGGATCAGCGTGCCGTCGGGCAGCGACACCGGCGCGCCGCCGCCGCTGCCCTGGAAGCGCTGGCGGCCGTCGACATCGACGGTGACGACGAAAAGCTGCCCGGGTAGGAGTGCGGCATTGGGCCCGGGCAGCACCGGGGTGGCGGCGGGCCAGGTCTCCACCAGCGCCCCGGCGCGCAAGCCCTTGGCCTGCGCGCCCCAGGTGGCGCGGCTCAGGGGGTCGGGCGGCTGGCCAACGGCGGGCGCAGCGTGGGTGAAGCCCAGGTTGCGCGTGCGCGTGACGGTGGTCTCCACCATCAGTTCGCCGTCGTCGCCCGGCCAGCGCGCCATCCAGCGTGCGTTGCGGCCGGCCGCCGGCACCGTGAGCGAGGCCACGCCCCAGACGTCCTCGCCTGCGACCTGCAGCGGGTTGTAGACGCGGCTCACGTACAGGCGCTGACCGCCGTTGTTGAAGTAGGCCCGCGCCGCGTGCGCCAGGTAGGGCAGGTGCACCGTGCCATCCAGGTCCAGCGGCTCCAGGCCGCCGTAGACGGCCTCGAACTCGGTGAAGGAAGTGATCAGCCGCGGCTCGGCGCGCAGCGGCCCGCCCGGGTACTGCACCGGGCCATACCGCGTGAGGCCGACCATGCCGGTGGTGCTGGTGGACACCCCCTCGATGGACTTCGAGCGGAAGCTGGTTTCTTCGACATAGACGCCGGGGGCGAGGTATTCGGGCATCTCGGGGCTCCTTCGGGGCAGGGGTGGGGTCTCAGGGCTGCAGCGGGTGGCTCAAGGCGGCAGCAGGTGTTCGTAGGCCGGCCCGCTGTTGATGCGGCCGAAGACGAGGCTGCGCGCCACGCTCACGCGGCGGTCGTAGGCGGTCGGCAGGTCGGCCAGCGGCGGGCCCTCCAGCGCCACCACCGCCGCGGGCTCGGCGCTGAGGTCGTCGAAGGGCGCGCTGTGCGCCGGCGGGTTGCGGCGCGCGGCGATGTGCAGTTCGATCTGCGCATCGGCCGGGCTGGGCGTGGCTGGGGCCAGCAGGCCTGCGGGGTAGCGCAGCAGCAGCGCGTACTCGCCGCGCTCGTCGGCTTGGGTGTGACCCAGCACGGCGCTGCCGCGCGTGGCCACCAGCCGCGCCCAGCGCGCCGGGCGGGCATCCGCGGCGCTGGTGCCCAGCTGCACGCGGCCGCGCAGCACGGTGGCGCTGGCGTCGAAGCCGTGGTTGGGGCCGGGGAAGAGCCGCATGGTGAAGGTGCTCTCGCGGCCGGGCAGGGGCCGCGGCCTGAAACCCGGGGTGGGCAGGGCGGGCGTGGTCTCGGCCAGGTTCATCAGCACGCGGCGTGGGCCGGCGCGGTGCGGGGCGTCGGCCTCGTGCGCCTGCGGGCCGGGCAGGGTTTCGTGCACCAGCAGGTCGAGCGTGCGCGGCAGCGGGTCGTCCAGGCGCGTGCAGCGGTCCCACAGCCGCGCGAAGGCGCCGGCATCGGGCAGGCTGTAGCGGCCTTCGCCCTTGGCCTGCAGCGCCAGGCCGGCCGCCAGCGGCCCGAGGGCGAGCAGGCGCACCTGCAGCGGTACCAGCAGCGGCTGGCCGCTCAGCGCATCCACACACTGCACGCCCACGGCCAGGCGGTGCCCCACGCGCGCCAGTTCGGGCCCGGCACTGACGAGCAGCACGCTCACCGCTGCACCTCGGCACGCAGGCTGTGCAGGCGCACCTGCGCGTCCAGCACGGGCAGCGGCGCCGGCGGGCGGCGGCCGTCGATGCGCACGACACGCGCGCAGTAGGGAACGCTGAGCTGGTGGTCGACGGGCAGGGTGTCGAAGATGCGCATCAGCGCCTCGGTGGGCAGGTCTTCGATGCCGAGGTAGACGGCCTCCTGCGCTTCCCAGCCGGGCTCGTCGGCTGGCAGGCCGGCCGGGGCCAGCAGCAGCGGGCCGGTGAGCACCGGCGTGGTTTCCAGCGCCTGCAACGCGCGGCCCATCAGGCGCTGCTCGGTGGCGGCATCACCGGCCCAGGCCGTGAGCAGGTAATGCAGGTTCAAGGGCAGCCGGCCTCGGCCTTCCACCGAACCCACGGCCGACCAGGAGGCACGCACCGACTTGTCGACATCGATCCGGTACAGGTACAGCGTGATCAGGGGCGTGGGGATGGTGGCTTCGCCGATCTCCTGCAGCCGCCGTGTGTTGACCAGTTCCACCGGCACGGCCGGCGGTGCGCCGGGTGCGGCCTCGTCGACCAGCGGCGAGCGCTCGGCGAACGCGGCCGTCAGCGCACGCTGCAGGCTCATGCCGGTGGCGGTGATCGCGGCCAGCCCGCTCATCGGGCGCCTTTGCGCTGCGGCACGGTGGAGCCTGTCTCGGCCGCCAGGGCCGCGTCGGACGGCGAGGCGTCGGCGGGCGGCGCGGGCAGGCGGTAACGCACGCGGCCATCGGCCGCGGGCCGGCGCTCCAGCAGACCCAGGGCGCCCAGGCTTTCCAGCGCCAGCGCCACCACGCCAGGCGTGTGCCGCCCCTGCAGCCACCAGCGCGCGATGCCGTCGGGCGTGTCGCAGGCGTGGGGGTTGGCGCTGGTGTAGTGGCGCAGGGCTTGGATCACGGTCTCGACCTCGTCCTTCGGTGGCATGGCCACACGCTTACCGCAAGAGCGGTGCCAGGGCGGCTGCCCTGGGAAACTCGGGCCTTGAGGCCAGCGCAGCAGGACATGCTTGTCCGGGTGCTAACCCGAAGAAAACACGGGTCCGACGGAGGGTGCAGGGCGGTCTGGCTCGCCAGGACAAGCCTGTCCTGGCTGGGGTCGGGTTTGTCCAGGTGGAGGCGATGTGGCGGCCACAAAGCACAACGGCCAGCGCAAGGCCGGCCGTTGGAACTGCGGAGCGCGTGCTGCTCAGTGCGGCGCGCGGAAGCTGCTGGACTCGATGCGGTAGCGGCGCATCAGTTCGAAGAAGGCGCGGCGGTTCTTGCCCGCTTCACTGGCCGCGTGCGTGACGTTGCCGGCATGGCGGCTGAGCAGATCTTCGATGTAGCGGCGCTCGAAATCCTGCACGAGGCGGGCCTTGGCGTCGCGCAGCGACAGGCCGGCGGCGGGGGCGGCGGGCGCGGTGCTGGATTCGACCGAATCTGGCGCCTCCGTTTCGGTGAAGGCGGCACGGGGGGCTTCGCCGTCGATCTCGATGTCGTCCTGGCGCAGGCAGGGGCTGCGGGCCAGCAGCGCGGCGCGTTCGACCACATGCGCCAGTTCGCGCACGTTGCCGGGCCAGCGGTGGGCCATCAACCGGGCCTGGGCGCAGGCCGCCAGCGTGTGCGCGGCGCCGCCGTAGCGCTGCAGGAAGTGCGCGGCCAGCAGCGGGATGTCGGCAGCGCGCTCGCGCAGCGGCGGCAGCGAGAGCGACAGCACGTTCAGCCGGTAGTAGAGGTCTTCGCGGAAGGCGCCTTGTTGCGCCAACTCACGCAGCGGGCGGTTGCTGGCGGCCACCACGCGCACGTCGGCCAGGCGCACGGTGTTCGAGCCCACGGCGCGGTACTCGTGTTCCTGCAGAAAGCGCAGCAGCTTGGCCTGCGCCGGCAGGGGCAGGCAGTCGATGTCGTCGAGGAAGAGCGTGCCGCCTTCGGCTTCGGCCACCAGGCCGTGGCGGCTGGTCTGGGCCGAGGTGTAGGCGCCGCGCACGTGGCCGAAGAGTTCGCTCTCCAGCAGTTCAACCGGGATGGCGCCGCAGTTCACCGCCACCCAGGGGCGCGGCGCCCGGGGCGAGAGGTAATGGATGGCCTGCGCGAAGACCTCCTTGCCGGTACCGGTTTCGCCCTGGATGAGCACGCCGGCCGGGCAGGCTGCGTAACGCGGCAGCTTGGACACCTGGGCGAGAAAGGCCGGGTGCTGGCCGACGAAACCCGGCAACGCCGGGGCGCAGGGGGCCTGGGCAGGCGGGCTGTGGGTGGCAGAGGGGGAACTCATCGGTGGCGGGCGCTGCGTGCGCCGACGGGGCCGGGGCGTGCCGCACTGTAGGCAGCCCAGGCGGCAATGACACCCCCTAGCCTGGATCTTTCACGAGGCATGAAGTAGGCGACCTGCCTGCGTTGTCCGTTGTCATAGGTGTTCGACGTCT
>JBHYDA010000034.1:0-21745 GCA_051861265.1 Rubrivivax sp. | reverse complement strand
CTCGCCAGCCACACCCTCACGCTGGCCTCCAGCGCCAACCTCGTCTACGCCGGCACCCTCACCGGCACCGGCGGGCTCACCAAGCAAGGCAGCGGCAGCCTCACGCTGGGCGGCAACTACGGCTACACCGGCACCACGCGCGTGGAGGCCGGCACGCTGGCGCTCACCGGCACGCTGGCCTCGGCCACGGTGCAGGTGGCGGGCGGCAGCCTCACGCTGGGCAGCGCCGAACGGCTGGCCGACACCGCCGCCGTCAGCGTCTCGGCCGGCGCCACCCTCACGGCCGCGGGCGACGAGACCATCGCCACATTCACGACCGCCGGCACGCTGAACGGCAGCGGCGCGCTGATCGCTGGCACCTACACGCTGAACAGCGGCGCAGATGTCGCACTCGCCCTGGGCGCGGGCACCCTCAACGTGGCCGGCAGCGCCACGTTGCGCGCCGCCAAGGGCGCCGGCAACGTGAACGTTCAGAACGGCGGCAGCCTCACGCTGGCCACCGGCGCCGACCTGGCCAGCAGTGCCAACCTGGTGATCGTCACGGGCGGCACGCTGACGCTGGGGGCCAACGAGTCGGTCAACAGCCTCAGCGCCGGCGGCACGCTGGCCGGCAACGGCTTCACGCTCACCAGCGCCACGCCCATCACCCTGAGCAGTGGCGGTGTGCTCACCGCCAACGTCAGCGCCGGCACGCTCAACGTCACCGGCAACAGCACGCTCAACGGCACCGCCACCGTCACCACGCTGGCGGTCAACAGCGGCACCCTCACCGTGGCCGCCACGGCCGACCGCATTGCCGATGCCGCCAACGTCAGCGTCGCCAACGGCGCGGTGCTGGCCCCGGCCGGCAACGAGACCGTGGCCACCCTCTCGCTGACCGGCACGCTCAGCGGCAGCAGCACCTTCACCGCCAGCACCACGCTGGAGGCCGGCGCCTCGGTGCTGGCCAACCTGGGCGGCAGCAGCCTCACCGTCAACGGCAACGCCACGCTCACCGGCACCGCTGCCGCCACCACCGTGGCCCTGGACGGCGGCACGCTCACGCTGGCCAGCGCCAACCGCCTGGCCAGCACCGCCAACGTCACCATCGCCGCACCCGCCGCGCTGCAGCTCGGCGGCAACCAGACGCTCGGCAACTTCCTGGGCGCCGGCAGCATCGTCCTGGGCAGCGCCACGCTCACGCACACCGGCACGACCACCACCAGCTTCTCCGGCGCGCTCAGCGGCACCGGCGGCCTGCTCAAGCAGGGCACGGGCACGCTCACGCTCTCGGGCAACCACGGCTTCACCGGCACCACGCGCGTGACCGGCGGCACGCTGGCGCTCAGCGGCACCCTGGCTTCCAGCACCGTCGAGGTGGCCGGCGGCGCGCTCACGCTCACCGGCAACGAGCGCCTGGCCGACACCGCCGCGGTCAACGTCACCAGCGGCAGCCTCACGCTGGGCGGCACCGAGACCGTCGGCACGCTGGCCTTGAGCGGCCTGCTCGATGGCAGCGGCACGCTCATCGCCAGCAGCTATGCGCTGGACAGCGGCACCGTCACGGCCAACCTGGGCGGCGGCAGCCTCACGTCCGCAGGCGCCAGCGCTCTGAGCGGCACGGCCGCAGCGGACACGCTGGCCGTCAACGGCGGCACGCTCACGCTGGCCGGCGCAGACCGCCTGACGGCTGCACCCGTCACCACGCTGGCGGCCACCGGCACGCTGGCCCTGCAAGGTGCGCAGACGCTGGGGTCGCTGGCCGGCACGGGCACCGTCACGCTGGGCACCTTCACGCTGACCACGGGCAGCGCGGGCGGCAGCAGCTTCAGCGGCACGCTCAGCGGCACCGGCGGGCTCACCAAGGCCGGCGGCAGCACCTTCACGCTGGGGGGCAGCCAGGCCTACGGCGGCCCCACCACGGTGCAGGCCGGCACGCTGGCCACCAGCGGCGCGAACGTGCTGCCCGATGCGGGCACCGTCAACGTCGTCAACGGCGCCACGCTCAACATCGGCGGCAACGACAGCGTTGCCACGCTCACGCTCGGCGGCACGCTGGCCGGCAGCAGCACCCTCACTGCCGACACCACGCTGGCCAGCGGCGCGCTGGTGCAGGCCAACCTGGGCGGCAGCAACCTCACGGTCAGCGGCAACGCCACGCTGCAGGGCACGGCAGCGGCCACCACGGTGCAGCTCGATGGCGGCACGCTCACGCTGGGCGGTGCAGGCCGGCTGGCCTCCACGGCCAGCGTCACCGTGGCCGGCCCGGCCACGCTGGCACTCGGCGGCAATCAGACCCTGGCCGCCGTCCTCGGCACCGGCGCCGTCGACCTCGCCAGCCACACCCTCACGCTGGCCTCCAGCGCCAACCTCGTCTACGCCGGCACCCTCACCGGCACCGGCGGGCTGGTGAAAACCGGCACCGGCAGCTACACGCTCACCGGCGCACAGGCCTACGGCGGCAGCACGCTGGTCTCGCAGGGCAGTCTGGTGCTGCAGGGCGACAACCGCCTGCCCGACGGCAGCGCGGTGACAGTGGCCAGCGGCGCCACCCTCACGCTGGGCGGCGCCGACACTGTCGGCAGCCTGGCCCTGAGCGGCACGCTTGCGGGCACCGGCACGCTGACAGCCGCCAGTTACGCCCTGGCGGCCGGCTCGGCCACGCTGGCGGGTGCCGACATGGGCCCCGGCGTGCTGAACGTCGCCGGCAACAGCAGCCTGGGCGGCGCAGCAGGCGCCGGCACGGTCAACGTCAATGGCGGCACGCTCAGTCTCGGCGCTGCCGACCGCCTGGCCGACAACGCCGTCGTCAGCGTGGCCGGCGGCGCGACCCTGGCGCTGGCGGGCAACGACACCGTGGCCACGCTGTCGCTGGCCGGCACGCTGAGCGGCAGCGGCCACACGCTGAGCGCCACGACCACCACGCTGCAAACCGGCGCGAGCGTGGGCGCCAACCTCGCCGGCACCACGCTGCGCGTGACGGGCGATGCCACGCTCAGCGGCAGCGCCGCGAACTCGGTGGTCAACGTCGAGGGCGGCGTCTTCACCCTCGCCAGCGCCGAGCGGCTGTCCGACACCGCCGCACTCAGCGTGGCTGGCGGCAGCAGCCTGCTGCTGGGCGGCACCGAGACGGTGGGCACGCTCACGCTGGCCGGCACGCTGGGCAGCACCGGGCGCACGCTCAACGCCAGCAGCTACACCCTGCAGGCGGGCGCCACGGCCGTGGCCAATCTGGGCGCCGGCACCCTCACGAGCACCGGCAATGCCACGCTCGCGGGCACGTCTGCGGCCGACACCGTCAACGTCAACGCGGGCACGCTCACGCTGGGCGCCGCCAACCGCCTGTCGGATAACGCCGCGGTCACCGTGGCCGGTGGCGCCACGCTGCTGCTCAACGGCGACGACACCGTGCGCGCGCTGGCCTTGTCGGGCACGCTCGGCGGCACGGGCACGCTCTCGGCCGGCACCTACACGCTCACGGGCGGCACCTACGACACGCCGCTGGGCGCCGGCGACCTCACCGTCAGCGGCAACAGCACGCTGAACGCCACCAGCGCGGCGGCCACCGTCACCATCAACACCGGCACGCTCACGCTGGGCGCGCCGAGCCGCTTCACCGCCAGCCCTGCGCTCACCATCAACGCCAGCGCGGGGCTCACGCTGGCCGGGGCGGAGACCTTCGGTTCGGTGGCCGGCAGCGGCAACGTGGCCCTGGGCAATGCGACGCTCACCCATGCGGGTCTGTCCGACTCGGTGTTCAGTGGTGCGTTCAGCGGCAGCGGCGGCCTCGTCAAGGCCGGCAGCAGCAGCTTCACGCTCAACAGCGCGCAGGCCTACACCGGCACCACCCGCGTGGAGGCGGGCACGCTGCGCGTGGCCGGCACCTTGGCATCGGCCACCGTGCAAGTGGCCGGTGGCACGCTGGTGCTGGACGGCAGCAACCGCCTGGCCGATGCCGCCGCACTCAACGTGGCCAGCGGCGCACGCCTGACGCTGGCCGGTGACGACACCGTGGCCAGCCTCGCGCTGGCAGGCACGCTGGACGGCAGCGGCACGCTGACGGCCGCCACCGTCGAGCTGAACAGCGGGCGCGTCGATGCCAACCTGGGCACAGGCGTGCTGCGCAGCACAGGCAGCAGCCAGCTGAACGGCACGGCGGCAGCCACCACGCTGGCCATCGACAGCGGCACGCTCACGCTCAGCGCCGCCAACCGCCTGACGGCGGCACCCGTCACCACGCTGGCCACTGGCGCAACGCTGGTGCTGCAAGGCGACCAAACGCTCGGCTCGCTGGCCGGCACGGGCAACACCACGCTGGGCAGCTTCGTGCTCACCACCGGCGCGGCCGGCGACAGCAACTACAACGGCAGCCTCAGTGGCAGCGGTGGGCTGGTCAAACAGGGCAACAGCAGCTTCACGCTCGGCGGCAGCCAGCTCTACACCGGCGCCACGCGCGTGCTGGCCGGTCGCCTGATCACCGCCGCGGCCGACGTGCTGCCCGACGGCAGCGCCCTGGACGTGGCCAGCGGCGCCACGCTCACGCTCGGCGGCAACGACAGCGTGGCCAGCCTCACGCTGGCCGGCACGCTGGGCGGCAGCGGCACGCTGAGCGCGAGCACCTACGCGCTGATCGGCGCCACGGTGGACACCGCGCTCGGTGCCGGTGCACTCACCAGCAGCGGCAACACGGCGCTGAATGCACCCAGCGCTGCCAGCACGGTGCAGGTGAACACCGGCACGCTCACCCTGGGCGCAGCCAACCGCCTGGCCGATGGCGCCGCGCTGACGGTGGCCGCCGGCGCCACCCTGGCGCTCGGCGGTGACGACACCGTGGCCAGCCTTGCGCTGGCCGGCACACTGGCCGGCAGCGGCACGCTCACGGCGGCCACGTACACGCTGACCGGCGCCAACGTCAACGCCAACCTGGGCGCGGGCTCGCTGCTGAGCAGTGGCAACACCACCCTCGGCGGCACCGCCGCGGCGCTGCAAGTGCAGGTGGGCAGCGGCACGCTCACGCTGGCCGCCGCCAACCGCCTGGCCGATGCCGCGCAAGTGGCCGTGGCCAGCGGCGCCACGCTGCGCCTGAACGGCAACGACACCATCGGGGCACTGGCCCTGGCCGGCACGCTCGATGGCACAGGCACGCTCACCGCCGCCAGCTACGCGCTCGACGGCGGCTCGGTGTCGGCCGACCTCGGCACCGGGGTGCTCAGCAGCACCGGCCTCAGCGCCCTCAGCGGTCGCAGCGCGGCCGGCAGCCTGCTCGTCAACGGCGGCACGCTCACGCTGGCCAGCGCAGGCCGCCTGAGCGCCACTTCGGCCACCACCGTGGCCGCCGGCGCCACGCTGCGCCTGGGCGGCGACGAGACCTTCGGCACGCTGGCCGGCGCCGGCGCGGTCGAACTGGGCGCCTTCACGCTCAACACTGGCGGCGGCGGCAACAGCCGCTACGACGGCACGCTCAGCGGCACCGGCGGTCTGGTGAAGACGGGCACCGGCAACTTCACGCTCGGCGGCGCCAGCACCTACACCGGCGCCACGCAGGTGCTGGCCGGCACGCTGGTCACCGCAGCGGCCGATGTGTTGCCCGACGCCAGCGCGCTGACGGTGGCCAACGGCGCCACGCTGGCCCTGGGCGGCAACGACCGCGTGGCCAGCCTCGTGCTGGCCGGCACGCTGCAGGGCAACGCGACGCTCAGCGCGGCCACCTACACGCTCGCGGGCGGCACCGTGGTTGCCGATCTCGGCACCGGCCGACTCGTCAGCACCGGCAGCAGCCGCCTGGAAGGGGCCAGCGCCGCCGCCGAGGTGGCCGTGGACAGCGGCACGCTCGCGCTCGGTGCTGCCGACCGGCTGGCCAACGGTGCGGCCGTGGCCGTGGCCAGCGGCGCCACGTTGCAGATGGCCGGCGACGACACCATCGGCCAGCTCAGCCTGGCCGGCACGCTGGGCGGCAACGGCCGGCTCACGGCCACCAGCGCAAGTCTCAACGGCGGTCGCGCCGACGCCGCACTGGCCGTCGGCAGCTTCGTCAGCAGCGGCAGCAGCACGCTCAACGGCACGCTGCTGGCCAACAGCCTCACCGTGGACAGCGGCACCCTCACGCTGGGCGGCGCACAGCGTCTGGCCGGCCCAGCCAACGTCACGCTGAACACCGGCGCCACGCTGCTGCTGGCCGGCGACGAAACCCTGGGCACCCTGGCCGGCGGCGGCAACATCGCCCTGGGCGGCGCCACGCTGCGCACGGGCAGCGGCGGCGACAGCAGCTATGGCGGCGTGCTCAGCGGCACGGGCGCGTTGGTCAAGCAAGGCGGCGGCAACTTCACGATCGGCGCAGCGCAGGCCTACACGGGCCGCACCACGGTGGAAGCCGGCACGCTGACGGTGCAGGGCGCGCTCGCTTCGGCCTCGCTGCAAGTGGGTGCCGGCACGCTGGTGCTGGCGGCGGCCAACCGGCTGGCCGACACCGCCACCGTCGCGGTGGCCAGCGGCGCCGCCCTCACGCTGACCGGCGACGACACCGTGGCCAGCCTCACGCTGGCCGGCACGCTGGGTGGCACGGGCACTCTGACCGCGGCCACCGTCGCGCTGGAAGGCGGCACGGCCAGCGCGGCCCTGGGCGCCGGCACGCTGCGCTCCAACGGCAACAGCCGCCTGGAAAGCACCAGCGCCGCCACCACCGTGCAGGTGGACGGCGGCACGCTCACGCTGGCCGCGGCCGACCGCCTGGTGGCTCTGCCCGCCGTGAACGTGGCCAACGGCGCCACGCTCGCGCTGGCCGGCGACCAGCGCCTGGGCACGCTGGCCGGCGCCGGCCGTGTGGCCCTGGCCAGCCACACGCTGCGCAGCGGCATCGGCGGCGACAGCCGTTTCGACGGACAGTTCGACGGCACGGGCGATGTCGTCAAGCAGGGCCCATCCGTGTTCACGCTGGGCGGCAGTAACAGCCACAGCGGCAGCACGCGGGTGGAAGCCGGCACGCTGGCGCTCGCGGCGGCAGAACGCCTGGC
The DNA here is from genome assembly GCA_051861265.1 of Rubrivivax sp. Lineage (GTDB taxonomy): Bacteria > Pseudomonadota > Gammaproteobacteria > Burkholderiales > Burkholderiaceae_C > Rubrivivax. Next base: position 14,756 of record JBHYDA010000034.1, on the reverse strand, counting down.
CGACAACAGCGCCGTGCGCGTCGACCGCTTCGCCACGCTGCAGTTGAACGGCAACGAGACCGTGGCCACCCTCACGCTGGCCGGCGGCACGGTGGGCGGCACCGGCCTGCTCACGGCCACGCGCTACGCCCTGGAAGGCGGCACCGCCAACACGCCGCTGGGGGCGGGCAGCCTCAGCAGCCGCGGCGACAGCGTGCTCAACAGCACCTCGGCCGCCAGCCTGGTGGAGGTGCTGGACGGCACGCTCACGCTGGCCGGCACCGAGCGGCTGGCAGCCCTGCCGGCGGTCAACGTCAGCAGCGGTGCGAGCCTCGTGTTCGGTGGCGACCAGAGCTTCGGCAGCCTCGCCGGCAATGGCGGTGTGGCGCTCGGCAGCTTCACGCTGCGCACGGGCATCGGTGGCGACAGCAGTTATGCCGGCACGCTCAGCGGCAGCGGTGGCCTCGTCAAGACCGGTGACGGCAGCTTCACGCTCGCCGGCAACCAGGCCTACACAGGCGGCACGCGCGTGCAGGCCGGCACGCTGGTGGCCGCGGGCACGCTGGCGTCGCAGGCGCTGCAGGTGGACGCCGGCACGCTGGTGCTCGGCAGTGCCGACCGCCTGGCCGACAGCGCCACCCTCGCAGTAGCACGCGGCGCCACGCTCACGCTGGCCGGCAACGACACCGCGGCCAGCCTCACGCTCGCCGGCACCCTCAACGGCAGCGGCATCCTCACCGGCGCGAGCTACAGCCTCGATGGCGCCACCGTGGTGGCCGATCTCGGCACCGGCACGCTGCGCAGCACCGGCAACACGCGGTTGGACGGCCGCGCCGCAGCGGGCAGCGTGTTCGTCGATGGCGGCAGCTTCACGCTGGGCAGCGCCGATCGCCTGATCGACAGCACGGCTCTCAGCGTGGCCAGCGGCGCCACGCTCGTGCTGGCCGCCACCGACACCATCGCCAGCCTCACCCTGGCCGGCAGCTACACCGGCGGCGGCACGCTCACGGCCGCCAGCTACCTGCTGGACGGCGGGCGGGCCGACGCCAATTTCGGTGCCGGCAGCCTGAGCTCGCGCGGCGGCAGCACGCTGGCGGGTACCGCGGCGGTGTCGTCGGTGTCGGTCGAGAGCGGCACGCTGGCGCTCTCGGCAGCGCAGCGCCTGCCGGCGCTGCCTGCGGTGCAAGTGGCCAGCGGCGGCGCTCTCGCCTTCACGGGCGACCAGAGCCTCGGCAGCCTGGCTGGTGCCGGCAACCTGAGCCTGGGCAGCTTCACGCTCAGCACCGGCAGCGGCGGCGACAGCAGCTTCGCCGGTGTGATCAGCGGCAGTGGCGGGCTGATCAAGCAGGGCAGCAGCAGCGTCTTCACGCTCACGGGCGCGAACACCTACAGCGGCACGACGCGCGTGGCCGCTGGCACCTTGCGCGTGGGCGATGGCGGCAGCACGGGCAGCCTGGCCACGAGCGCTTTCGAGCTCACCGGCCTGCTGAGCCTGGCGCGCAGCGACACGCACACGCTGGCGCAACCAGTGAGCGGCAGCGGGGCTGTCGAACAAGCGGGCACCGGCCGACTGCTCTTCAGCGGCAACAACAAGAGCTACACCGGTACCACCACCGTGACGCGCGGCGAACTCGCCACCGCCGGCGCCGACGAGTTGCCCGATGGCAGCGACCTGCGCGTGCTGGCCGCCGGCAGGCTGGCGCTGGGCGGGCGCGAAGCGGTGCGCACGGTGGAGGCCGATGGCAGCGTGGCCCTGGGCAGCGAACTCGTCACCACCGGCGACCTGCTGCTGCGCGGCGCCGTCAGCGCGCCGGCAGCACTGCGCCTGAGCGGGCAGCGCATCGAAGCGCCGAACGCCGGCAACCGTTTCGGTGGCACGGTGTCCATCGACGCCCGCGGGGCGGTCACGCTTTCCAGCGGCACCGAGAACAGCGTGCCGCGCAGCCTGGTGCTGGGCACGGTGAACGCGGCCGATGGCGGGCGCATCGACAGCGGTGCGCTGTCGCTCACCGGCGTCACCACCGTGTCTGGCGGCACGCTGTCGCTGGTGGCGGCGGCGCCGCTGGCGGTGCTGGCCCCAGGCGAAGACCTGGCCAACCGACAGGCCACCTCGCTGCCCATCGCCTTCGCGGCCGACGCGGTGTCGGCCGAGGCCGGCAGCCGCATCAGCGTGGCCGCAGGGGCCGGCTTGCGCGTCCTGGCGCCCAACGGCGGTTCGGTGCAATTGCTGCAGGCGGCGAACAGCTTCCTCGGCGAACTGTCGGTGCTCAGCGGTGCGCCGAACTCGCCCTGGTCCGCCAACAGCACCGCGCTCAGCTTCAACGGCGTGACCATCAACTACGCGGTGCAGAGCCGCGTGCGCATCGAAGGCGGCACCTTGAACATCGGTGGCGACGGCGTGCTGGCCGATGTGGTGAGCCTGCGTGCCGACCGTCTGACCACCGTGGGCACCACCGCCACCATCGTGGCGCGCCTGCCCTTCGACAGCACGGCCGGCACGGTCACCGCGCTGCCCGCGTTGACCCTGGAGCTCACGCCGGCCGCGTTCGAGCTGAGCTTCCCCTTTGGCGCGCCGGGCAGCGAAGGCGGTCTGCGCGTGGACGTGGGCAGCCGCGCCTACGGCAACCGCACGCTGCCGCTGGACGCCGGTTTCGTGACCGTGCTGCCGCGCAACGGCGCGCGCGGCGCCACCGCAGTGCTGCTGCGCGGCCCGGTGGTCAACCCTTCGGGCGGCTACCGCTTCTTCTTCGACGGCGCCGGCAACCAGGCGCAGATCCCGGTCTTCTACAACGGTGTGCTGCCCACCACGCCGCAGGTGGAGAACTCGATCTCGGCGACGGTGGCAGTGTCCGAAGGCGCCCGCAAGGCCGGCTTCGACGATGCCGTGCGCACCGAGAACGTGGCCGTGCGTCTGCGCGCGGGCGTGATCGCCGAAGTCGGCCCCGCACCCGCGGCCACGCAAGGCACCGAAGGTCTGCGCGTGCCGAGCAGCTGCTCGCCCGCGGCCGGCGCGCTGCTCTGCGGCCCTGCCAACTGAACGACCGAGAGACGAGCCCGAGCCCGCCGCATGAAGAAAAAAGCACCGTCGCCTACCTTGCCGCAGGCCGCCCTTGATTCAGCCCTGGCCCGGCGCCGCTGGCTGCAGTGGGCCGGCGCGGTAGCGGCCGCCACGCAGGGCGCGGCCTTCAGCGGGCCCTCGCTGGCGCAGGCCCCGGCCGCGGTGCGCAGCGGCGAGCCGCCGCGCCTGGCCCTGCTGATCGGCAACCGCGACTACCCCGAGGGCGAAGACCTGCCGCCCATCCACAAGAACGTGCGCGACCTGCGTGCGGTGCTGGAGCGGCGCGGCTTCGAGGTGACCCAAGGCCTCGATCTCGACCTGGCGTCGGCCCGCGCCGCCACATCGGCCTTTGCCGCCAAGGTGCGCGCGGCGCCACCCGATGCCACCGTGCTGTTCTACTTCTCAGGCCACGGCGCGCAGGTGGACGCCGAGAACCTGCTGGTCTCGGCGCGCATCAGCCCCAAGGCCCGGCCTGATGCGCTGGCGCGCGGCAGCATGACGCTCACGCGCGACGTGATCGGCGAACTGCCGCAGCGCCCGGGCGGGTTGACGATCGCCATCATCGACGCCTGCCGCACCTCGTTGCGCGATGTCGCCGGCGGCGACGGCCTGAACCAGGTGGAAGCCCCGCGCGGCTGCCTGATCGCCTTCGCCACGGGCGCCGGCAAACCCGCCATTGCCCCGGCCGACGACACGCGCAACACCTTCTACACGGCCTCGCTGGTGAAGCTGCTGGAGAACGCGTCCGACGAGATCAGCTTCTCCGACCTGTTCCGCCTGGTGAAGCTGGACGTGCAGAACGTCATGCTCAACCACCCGGTGCCGCTGCTGCGCCAGTTCGCGCAGTTCCCCTTCATCGCCGAGAACACGCAGATCTCGCGCCGGCTGGCGCCGCTGCCACCGCCCGAGGCCGCGGCCACCAGCGCGCCGGCACCCGCCCGCTTCGCCAGCCGCGACGAAGCGGCCGACTGGGCCCAGCTCGAAGCCGCCGTGTGGCCGGCCGAGATCGCCCGGCTCGCGGCCGAGTTCCTAAAGAACCACCCCGGCAGCCGGCTGGCCGGCAGCGCGGAGGTGGCGCGCGCCGGGGCCAACGAGGCGGCGGCCATCCTGCGTCGGCGCGACGTGCGGCTCTTCCGCACCGCCTTCCAGCCGACGCCCGACGTGCCCGAAACCGAACTGGTGAAAGCCGGCCGCGGCGACAAGGACGCGGCGGCCCGCCTGGCCCGCGCCTACGGGCGTGACGGCGAACGTTTCGACGCCAGCCGCTACGAAGGCTGGCTGCAGTTCGCCGCGGCGCTGGGCAACGGTATCGCCAGCTACGAGCTGGCCTTGCACTACCGCCGCGTGGGGCAGCCGCTGCTGGCAGCGCAGTACGAATCGCGCGCGCGCGAACTGGGCTACACCCCGCCGCCTTCGCTGGACAACTCGCGCAAGTGAACACCGGCTGATGCCGGCGCGGCCTGGTCGCTGCGGGCTCAGCCCCAGGGGCCGGGCTGCACGGCGGTTTCGAGTTCGGCGTCCACGCGTCGCAGGTAGCGGTGCATCTCGAAGACGAGCCAGGCCATGCCGGTGGCGAAAAGGGCCATGCCCGTGGCCGGCTCGATCAACCCTGCCACCACGGCCAGCAGCGCCAGCAGCACCGTCGGCGGCACCACGGCGATGGCCAAAGCCGCCCGGCGTGCCTGCGCCTCGGCGCCGGCGTTCGGCCGCGTGCCGGCTTCGCCGTCTGCAGGCCACGCAGGCGCAAAAGGCGGCGGGGGCAGCAGTTCGGTGTCGGCGAAAGCGGACGGGCTTGCGAGGTGGGACATGGCGCGCTCCGGCAGGACGGGCTTGGGCAGGCTTCGGTGCTTGCACCATAGGGCGCGAGGCACCGGCGCAAGCGCGGACGAAGCGGGCTTTCACCGTGCATTTCGGCGGCCATCACGCCCGTGCGCAGGCGCGGCTGGGGTCTGGTCGAGAATGTGTGCACCCGCAGCCCCTCCACCGCCGCCCGTGCCCGCAATGCCCAATCCCGAGATGTCAGGCATCACGCTGCTGGAACGCGGCTGGCTGTCGTCGAACAACATCCTGCTGCACGGCGAAGGCGAAGGCGCCGTGCTCATCGATGCCGGCCATGTGGTGCATGCCGCGCAGACCGTGGCCTTGGTGCAGCACGCGCTGCGAGGCGAGCCGCTGCGCGCCTTGGTGAACACCCACCTGCATTCCGACCACTGCGGTGGCAACGCCACGCTGCAGCGCCATTTCGGCTGCACGCTGCACATGCCGCCAGGCGACTGGGACGCCGTGCAGGCCTGGGACGAAGACCGCCTCAGCTACCGCGCGACGGGCCAGCGCTGCGAGCCGTTCGTGCCCGACCACTGCATCCGGCCAGGCGATACGCTGCGCGTGGGCGGCCGCGCCTGGCAGGCGCTGGCGGCGCCAGGGCACGACCCGCACTCGCTCATCTTCTTCGACGACCGGGACGGCATCGTCATCACCGCCGACGCCCTCTGGGAACGCGGTTTCGGCATCGTCTTCCCGGAACTGGACGGCGCGGCCGCCTTCGACGAAGTGGCCGCCACGCTGGACCTCGTCGAGTCGCTCGACGCGCGCTGGGCGCTGCCCGGACATGGCGCGGCCTTCAGCGATGTGCGCGGCGCGCTGAGTCTGGCGCGGCAGCGCCTGACGGCCTTCCGCGCCGACCCGCAGCGGCATGCACGCCACGCGCTGAAGGCGCTGATCAGCTTTCATGTGATGGAGGTGGGCCACGAGCCTTTGCACGCCCTGCAGGCATGGCTGCTGGCGGCGCCGCTGTACGGCACGGTGTGGCAGCGGCTGGGCGCGCCAGGGGGCAGCCTGGCGGCCTACGGGCAGGCGCTGGTGGAAGAACTGTGCAAGGCGGGCGTGCTGCAGCAGCGCGAGGGCGAAGTCTTCAGCGCTTGAAGCGGCTGAGGCGGTGGCCGCCGCTGGGGCCGTTCAGGACCAGATCTGCCACAGCCCGTAGATCACGTGGCCCCAGACCAGCAGATTGAAGCCCAGCAGCGCGAACACGCGCGAGACGTTCCACAGCGCCTGCGCGCGGCGCAGGCAGGCGTCTTCGCCGGTGGCGGCGTAAAGCCCCATGTAGAGCACCGAAGGCACCAGCGTGCCGACGATGAGCACGCCCATCACCCAGTAGAAAACGGTCATGGTCAGGAACCCTGTGGTCCGAAACGTCGACGTCGAGCCGGGCTGGTTTCCAGCCGCGCCGGCCTGCAACGAGTACCGGGAGCGCCCGCCATCAAGACAAAAGGGTTAGCACGTCACACGTGCTAACCCTCGTCATTTTCTGGTGCGGCTGGCAGGAATCGAACCCACGACCCCTTGGTTCGTAGCCAAGTACTCTATCCAGCTGAGCTACAGCCGCATCAAGCCTTGCAGTATAGCACGCGTTCTGAAAACTGCTCAAGGCCCGGCGGGCCGGGACACAAAAAAGTGACGTTGCGCTCAATCGAGCATCGCGGCGGCGCGCTCGCACTGCACCGCACGGCTTTCGTCGCCTTCCTGGCGCGCGAGGGCCGCGAGTTCGCGCCAGGCGGTGCGGCGCGTGGCCGCCGTCAGCCCAGGTGCAGCCGCGGCTTGTTCGAGCAGGCGACGGGCCTTGCCCCAGAGCTGGCGCTCGGCGAAGACCATGCCGACCGCCGCCACCACCGCGCCCTCGTGGGCGTAGGCCTGGGCGGCGACTTCCAGACGGGGCAGCCAGTCGCTGCCGATGCCGCGGCGGGCTTCGATGAGGGCCAGCGCCACCAACTCGCGGTCTTCATGCGAAAGCTCCGACAGCCGCTCCCAGAAAGGCTTGAGCCACTGGCGCGCATCGTCGGCCGCCTCCAGTTGCACGGCGCGCAGCGCGGCGCGCGCACTCACGGCGGCATCGCGGCGGTCGGCGGTATCGAACTGGCCCCACAGGCGGCGCAACTGCTGCGCGTCGTGGGCCCCTTCCAGCGTCTCGCCGGCCAGAGAACGCAGCAGGCTTTGCGCCACCACCGGTGAAAAGGCCTGGTGGTTGGCGAGCAAGCGCGCGGTCTGCAGCGCTGCCAGCGGCTGGCGCGCCATGCGCAGCGCCTGCAGCTTCAGGCGCAGCGCCTGGGTGCGGCGGCCCACACCCGGCGGCAGGGCTTCCAGCGACTCCAGCGCCCGCGGCGCATCGCGGTCGTCCAGCGCCCACTCGGCAGCCAGCAGGCGTGCGGCCTCTTCCGCGTTGCGCCCGCCCGCTCGCAAGGCCTTGCCGCCACGCGCCGTTTTCAGCGCCCTACGCAGGGCTTCGTCGCGCCGGGTGCGGTCTTGCAGGCGGTGCAGGCTGCCCGCTGCCAGCAGTGGCGCCAGCACCAGGAACTCGGCGTCGGACGACAGCGCTGGCGTGTCGTCGGCGATCAGCAAGGCGCGCTCGGCGGCCTTGCGTGCGCGGCCGTAGCGGGCGCCGAAGTATTCCACCAGCGCCTCGCGCAGCGCGGCCTGGGCCGCACGCTCGCGGCGCAAGGCACGCCACTCGCCGGCACGCCGCGGCAAGCTCACCAGCGCGCCGAGGGCTTGCACCGCGGCCATCAGCACCGCACAGGCGCCCAGCAGCACGATGACGAAGAGGTTCAGCGAAAAATCGCTGCGCCAGCCGGCCCAGTAGATGCTGACGAGGCCGTCGTTGCTGCCCAGCGTGGTGGCGGCCACGACGGCCACCACGAAGATCAGAACGAGGACGATGACGCTGCGCATGGCTTCAGCGTGTCAAGGGCGGGGCAGCACTGGCGCGCTGGCTCAGCGCCCGGCCGAAGCCGTGGCGATGGCGGCCAGCGTGGCGTCGGGCCGCGGCACGGTGACCAGGCGCGCCTGGCCGGTGACGCCGCGCACCAGTTCGCTGGCAGCCACCACGCGGCGGTGCTCGCGGTCGAAGTAGGTGTCGAGCGCACGCTGGGCCTCGCGCAGATCGCTCTGCGCGGTGTCGAACTGCCGCGAGAGCAGCGCCAGGCGTGCATTCAGCAGCCGCAGCTTGAGGTTCTCGCGCAGGAAGAAGGCTTGCTCGGGCGCCACCAGCATGGCCTCGGGCTGGTCGATGCGCGTCACGCGCACGAGGCTCTTCACCTCCTGCCAGAACACCGAGGCGAAACTGGCCCAGCGTTGGCCGATCAAGCCCCCCAGGCCCGAGCCGCTGGCTGCCGAAGCCGGCGCGGCCGCGGCGGCCGCTTCGGCGCTGCGGGCGGCTCCGCGCCGCTCCGGGGCCGACACCAGCGGCAGTTCATCGACCTGCCGGATCACCTCGTCGAGGCGGATGGTGAGCACGGTGATGTCGGTGACGCCCGCGCTGCGCGTGCGTTCCAGGTCTTGCGCGAGTGCGCGGCGCACACGCTCCAGCCGCGGCTGGTTGAAACGTGCCAGGCGTTCGTCGGCCTGCTTGAGGGTGACGATCAGCGGCTCGGCGCTGCCCGTGATGGCGGCTTGCTGCAAGGCCACGCGCAGCGCGGCGTCGACATCGGCCAGCACGTTTTCGTCACGCGAGCGCGCCAGGCTCTGGATCAGCTCTTCGAGCTGCGTGCGCTGCAGCGAGGTCTCGGCCACACGGGCTTCCAGCAGCGCCAGCTTGGCCGCCGCCTCGCGGGCGGTGATCTCGGCCTGCCGCGCCAGCGTGCGCGCTTCGGTGGCCTGGCTGCCGCTGTCGGCCTGGCGCTTGACGAGTTCGGCTTCCAGCGACTTGACGCGTTGCTGCGTGTTCCACGCCAGCACGGTGGCGCCGGTGGCCAAGGCCGCCAGCACGGCGGCGCCGGCCGCAATCCAGCGGCCGCTGCCGGGCGCGTGGGGCGCCGGCGCTCCGGGCACGGCAGCGGCCGGGGCCGGCGTAGGGGCAGGCGCGGGATCGGGCAAGGGGGCGGTGGTCTCGCTCAAATCTCGCTCAAAAAGGCTGCTTCAGGGCTGTGTCACTGCGGTGGCGATTGTATCGACGCCCACCTGCCAGCCCAGGCGGCCACGGCCTCGGGCGTGGCCGCCGGCAAGAGCTCGACCGTGCCGAAGCCCGCCTCGCGGGCGGCCTGGGCGATGCGGGGGTGCGACGCCAGCGCGCGCGAGGCTTGCCAGCGCGCCGCCGGTGCCAGCGCCCGCAGGTGCGCCACGGCCTCGCTGCTGCTGAAGATCCATGCATGGACCCCCGGCTCGGCCTGGGCCTGGGCCAGCAGCGTGCGGCCGGCCTCGCCCAGCACGGGCGGGCAACGTCGGTAGGCGGCCACGAAGGACACCGCAGCGCCGCGTTCGCGCAGGGCTTCAGCCAGCCAGTCGCGGCCCTCTTCGCCGCGCACCACCAGCACCTGGCGGCCGGCCCAGGGTTCGGGCTCGAGCTGCGCCCAAAGGCCTTCGGAGTCCAGGCCCGCGCCTGGGGCCGGCTGCACCACCGCAACGGCCGGTACCCCGGCGGCCTGCAACGCGGCGGCCGTGCCGGGGCCGGTGCAGCCGGCGCGCACGCCCGCCGGCCAGCCCACGCCGGCGGGCGCCAGCGCGAAGAAGTGCTGCACGGCGTTGGCACTCACGAACATCACCAAGGCCTGCACGGGCAGCTGCGACCACGCCGCTTGCACGGGCGCAGGGTCGCCAGGGGGCGCGATGTCGATCAACGGCAGCGCAGAGGCCGCCTGGCCGAGGCCGCGCAAGGCAGCCACCCAATCGGCCGCCTGGGCGGCCGGGCGGGTGACGATCCAATGCAGTGCCATCGCAGCCCCGCGGGCGGGCGCTTGCGTGGCGCTCAGGCGGCGGGCAGGTAGCTGCCGGCGCCGGCGGCACGCAGCTGCGCGGCCGCTTCATTGCCGAGGGCCCGTGCCCCAGCTTCGTCCGTGACCGGCGCGGCCAGGCGGGTGCGGAGCAATGGACGGGTGAGCTCGTTGGCATCGCCCAGCGCCGCGTCGATGCGCAACGAGTCACCTTCCCACACCGCGTGGGCGGCCAGCGGCATGCTGCAGCTGCCACCCAATGAACGCGACACCGCGCGTTCAGCCTGGCAAGCCAGGAAGGTGGGCAGGTGCAGGGTCTGCCCCAGCAATTCACGCAGCGCGGTGTTGTCCTCGCGCACCTCGATGCCCAGGGCGCCCTGGCCAGCGGCCGGGATCATCACCTCGGGGTCGAAGGTGCCGCGGATGCGCGAGGCCAGGCCCAGGCGCTTCAAGCCGGCCGCAGCCAGCACGATGGCGTCGAAGCCGCCTTCGTCCAGCTTGCGCAAACGGGTGTCGAGGTTGCCGCGCAGCGGTTCGATCTGCAGGTCGGGCCGGCGCGCCAGCAGTTGCACCACGCGGCGCAGGCTGCTCGTGCCCACCACCGCGCCCTGAGGCAGGGCGTCGACGTTGTCGTACTTGTTGGAGACGAAGGCGTCGCGCGGGTCTTCGCGCTCCCAGATGGCAGCGAGCGTGAAGCCCTCGGGCAGTTCCATCGGCACGTCTTTCAGGGAATGCACGGCCAGGTGGGCGCGGCCTTCTTCCAACGCCGTCTCCAGCTCTTTCACGAACAGGCCCTTGCCGCCGACCTTGGACAGCGCGCGATCGAGGATCTGGTCGCCGCGTGTCGTCATGCCGAGCAGCTCGACCGGCAGCCCGAAACGGGCGGTGAGCGCATCGCGCACATGTTCGGCCTGCCAGAGGGCCAGACGGCTTTCGCGCGTGGCGATGACGGTGGGTGCATTCATGCGCCAGATGATAGCCAGCGCCCCGCCCGAGGCCGAGCGCGCAGGTGCAGGGCCGCGGGCCGTGCGATCAGGCACGCCGCTTGCGCGAGAATTGGTAACTCGGTTACAGCCCAGGAGCCCACGATGCCGCGCCCCGCACCTGCTCGCACCAAGGCGGTGAAAGCCACCCCAGTCAGCACCACAAAGGTCAAAAACACGCCCTCCGACGATGCGGCCTCAAAGAACAAGCCGCTGGTGGAAGACATCCGGTTACTGGGCCGGATCCTGGGTGACGTGATCCGTGAGCAGGAAGGCACGGCCGCTTTCGAGCTCATCGAGCGTGTGCGCCAGCTCAGCGTGGCCTACCGGCTGAAAGCCGACGCCAGCGCCGGGCGCGTGCTCGACCGTCTGCTGAAGAACCTGAGCGCCGACCAGACCGTGACCGTCATCCGCGCCTTCAGCTACTTCAGCCACCTGGCCAACATCGCCGAAGACCGCCACCACGTGCGGCGCCGCAGCGTGCACGAGAAGGCGGGTGACCTGCAGGAAGGCTCGCTCGCGCTGAGCTTCGAGCGCCTGCAGCGCGCCGACCACCGTGCCGCCGATATCGCCGCCACGCTGAAGGGCGCCTACATCAGCCCCGTACTCACGGCCCACCCCACCGAGGTGCAGCGCAAGAGCATCCTGGACGCCGAGCGCGCCGTGGCCGAACTGCTGGAGCAGCGCGACGAGCTGCCCACCGAAGAGCGCCGCGCCGAGAACGAGGCGCTGATGCGCGCGCGCGTCACGCAGCTGTGGCAGACGCGCATGCTGCGCACCGCCAAGCTGACGGTGGCCGACGAGATCGAGAACGCGCTCAGCTATTACGGCACCACCTTCCTGCGCGAGATTCCGCGCCTGTACCGCGACGTGGAGCGCGCCCTGCCCGGCCACCCGGTGGGCAACTTCCTGCGCATGGGCCACTGGATCGGCGGCGACCGCGACGGCAACCCCAACGTGACGGCCGCCACGCTGGCGCACGCGCTGAAGCGCCAGGCCGAGGTGGCGCTGCGCTTCTACCTGACCGAGGTGCATGAACTGGGCGCCGAGCTCTCCATCAGCGGCACGCTGGCGCCGGTGTCGCCCGAGATGCAGGCCCTGGCCGCCGCATCGCCCGACACCAACCCGCACCGCCAGGACGAGCCCTACCGCCGCGCGCTGATCGGCATGTACTCGCGCCTGGCCGCCACGCTGCAGGCGCTGACCGGCACCGAGGCGCTGCGCCATGCCGTGGCGCCGCAGAATCCCTACCCCGGCCCCGAAGCCTTGCTCGCCGACCTGCGCACCATCGAGCGCAGCCTGTGCAGCCATCACGCGCAGGCGCTGGTGGGCCCGCGCCTGGCGCCACTGATGCGCGCGGTGCAGGTCTTCGGCTTCCACCTCGCCACGCTGGACCTGCGCCAGAGCAGCGACAAGCACGAGGCCGTGGTGGCCGAACTGCTGCGCGTGGCGCGCATCGAGCCCGACTACAGCGCGTTGGGCGAGGCCGAACGCCGCAGCTGCCTGCTGGCGCTGCTGAACGACGCCCGCCCGCTGCGCGTGCACGGCGCGGCCTACAGCCCGCTGGCGCAGGACGAGTTGGCCATCTTCGAAACCGCGCGTGAAGCGCTCTCCCGCTACGGCACGCAGACCCTGCGCCACTGCATCATCAGCCACACCGAAGAGGTGAGCGACCTGCTGGAAGTGCTGCTGCTGCAGAAGGAGACGGGCCTGCTCACCGGCAGCCTGGACCAGCCTGGCGCGAAGGCTGCGCTGATCACGGTGCCGCTGTTCGAGACCATCGGCGACCTGCGCCGCAGCGAGCCCATCATGCGCGAGTTCTACGCCCTGCCCGGCGTGCACGCGCTGGTGCGCAACAGCGGCGCCGAGCAGGACGTGATGCTGGGCTACAGCGACAGCAACAAGGACGGCGGCAGCTTCACCAGCCACTGGGAGCTCTACCGCGCCGAGACGGCGCTGGCCGCTTTGTTCGCCGAGCTGAACGCCAGCCAGGTGGGTGCCAGGCCGATCACGCTGCGCCTCTTCCACGGCCGCGGCGGCACGGTCGGCCGCGGCGGCGGGCCCAGCTACCAGGCCATCCTCGCGCAGCCACCGGGCACGGTGAACGGGCAGATCCGCCTGACCGAACAAGGCGAGGTGATCGCCAGCAAGTACGCCAACCCGGAGATCGGCCGCCGCAACCTGGAGACCCTGGTGGCCGCCACGCTGGAAGCGACGATGCTGCACCCCACGAAACCAGCACCGAAGGCCTTTCTGGATGCCGCCGCCGAGATCAGCGAGGCCAGCTTCCAGGCCTACCGCCAGCTGGTCTACGGCACGCCGGGCTTCACCGACTACTTCTTCGCCGCCACGCCCATCCGCGAGATCGCCGGGTTGAACATCGGCAGCCGGCCGGCCAGCCGCAAGGCCACGCGCGCCATCGAGGACCTGCGCGCCATCCCCTGGAGCTTCAGCTGGGGCCAATGCCGCATGGCGCTGCCGGGCTGGTGCGGCTTCGGCAGCGCGATCGAGGCCTTCCTGGCCCAGGGTGATCGCGCCGAGCGCACGGCGCTGCTGCAGCGCATGCACAAGCAGTGGCCCTTCTTCCGCACGCTGCTGAGCAACCTGGACATGGTGCTGGCCAAGAGCGACCTGCGCATCGCCGCGCGCTACGTGGAGCTGGTGGAAGACAAGAAGGTGGCCAAGCGCATCTTCGGCCTGCTGAAGGCCGAGTGGCAACGCGCCAGCGAGGCGCTGACGCTCATCACCGGGCAGCAGCAGCCGCTGCAAGGCAACCCGGCGCTGGCGCGCAGCATCGCGCACCGCTTCCCCTACCTCGACCCGCTGAACCACCTGCAGGTGGAGCTGATGCGCCGCTACCGCACCCGGCGCGAGGGGCAGGAAGGCGTGGAGCGGCTGCAGCGCGGCATCCACCTCAGCATCAACGGCATCGCCGCGGGCTTGCGCAACACCGGCTGAGCACCCCCCGTGTTTGCGGGGGGCTGGGCCGGCCGAGGGGGTGGCGGTGCATCCGCTGAGGGTGGGGCTGCGTAGGGCTACAGGTCGGTGGCGTGCGCCCGTGTGCGGGCCGCGCTGCCGACGCCACAGCAACCTTCAGGAGTCACCCTCATGCAAACCCGCACCCGCCTGCTGAGCGCTGCCGCGCTGGCCTGCCTGGCCGCCAGCGCCCAGGCGCAGATGCTCGTCGGCATCACCAGTGCCAACGAGATCGCGCGCTTCGACGCCGCCAACCCTGCGATGGCCACCCGCACCGCCATCACCGGCCTGGACGCCGGCGATCGCTTCGTGGGCATCGACCTGCGCCCGAGCAACAACACGATCTACGGCCTGACCCTCAGCAACCGCCTCTACACACTGAACGAAAGCACGGGCGCGGCCACCTTCGTGGCGGCGCTGTCCAGCACCGTGATCAACGGCGCCCAGGGCTGGGGCCTGGACTTCAACCCGGTGGCCGATTTCGCCGGCGCGACCTCGCTGCGCGTGGTGGGCACGATGGGCGGCAACTTCGCCGTCAACGCGATGACGGGCGCGGTGACCACCGCCACGCCCATCGCCGCGGGCTACAGCGGCGTGGCCTACACCAACAGCAACCCGGCCGGCGCGCCGGCAAGCACGGGCCTGTACTACATCAACAGCGCGACCGACACGCTGGCCTTCGCCGCCACCGGCTTCAACAACCCGACGATCACCTCCGTCGGCGCGCTGGGCCTGGACGTGCTGAACGCCAACGGCTTCGAGATTCTTGCCAATGGCATGGCCTACGCGGCGCTGAACCGCGACGGCGGCACGCTGGGCACGGGCCTCTTCGGCATCAACCTGATGACGGGCGCGGCCACGATGGTGGGCGAGTTCAATGGCACGCTGACGGGCTTGACGGTCTCGGCCGTGCCCGAGCCGGGCACCTGGGCGCTGATGCTGGCCGGCGTGGCCGTGGCGGTGGGCGCGGCCCAGCGCCGGCGCTAGCCTGGATCTTTCACGAGTGACGAACTGGATGGCTCTTTCGAGCGTCTGAGGGACAAGTTGGTGCCCTGCTCG
>JBHYDA010000033.1:0-22841 GCA_051861265.1 Rubrivivax sp. | reverse complement strand
AGCAGGGCACCAACTTGTCCCTCAGACGCTCGAAAGAGCCATCCAGTTCGTCACTCGTGAAAGATCCAGGCTAGCACGCTGCGCAGCTGTTCGCGCTCGGCGAACACCTCCACCACGCGCCAGTGGCGCAGCTGCTTCAGCGCCGTCCAGCCGCTGGCACCGGCCAGTGCCAGGCCGATGTAGAAGGGGAAATAGCCCGATTGCGGGCCATCGTCGGCCCAGCCCGTGCCCACGCGCAGGCTGTCGACGATGACCACCACGCCCAGCGCCAGCAGGAACAAGGCGACGAGCAGCTCCGGCCAGCGGACGCCGATGGCGTCGCCGGTGTTGTCGGTGTCTTGCATGTTCGCCTCAGCGTGCCAGGAAACCGGCTTCGCGCATCAGCTCGCGGTGCATCTGCTCGTTCTTGCCCAGCCAGTCGAAGTAGGCCTGGCCGCTGAGCGCCGTCTGGTTGAAGGCGCCCTTGTTCATGAACTCTTTCCACTCGGGCAGCGCACGCACCTTGGCCATCAGGTCGACGAAGTACTTCTGCTGCTCGGGTGTCACGCCCGGGGGCATGAAGATGCCGCGCAGCATCACGTACTCGGCCGGGATGCCGGCGGTGGAGCAAGGCGGGATGTCGCCCCAGCCCTGCGTGGCCGTGAGCTTGCCCGGGTAGGGCATCTTGACCTTGTCGAACACGCACAGCGGGCGCAGCTTGCCGGCACGCCAGTGGCTTTCGGCCTCGATGGGGTTGTTCACCGTGGCGTCGATGTGCTTGCCCACCAGCTGCACGGCCACGTCGCCGCCGCCCTTGAAGGGGATGTAGGTGATCTTCTTGCCGGCCGCCTTCTCCAGCAGCACGGTGATGATCTGGTCTTCCTGCTTGCTGCCGGTGCCGCCCATCTTCAGGCCGCGGTCGGGGCCGGCCTTCAGCGCGTCGAAGAACTGCTTGGCGGTCTTGTGCGGCGACTCTTCGTTGACCCACAGCACGAACTGGTCG
Organism: Rubrivivax sp.; assembly: GCA_051861265.1. Lineage (GTDB taxonomy): Bacteria > Pseudomonadota > Gammaproteobacteria > Burkholderiales > Burkholderiaceae_C > Rubrivivax. The sequence goes on along the minus strand of JBHYDA010000033.1, from coordinate 21,859 downwards.
AGCGCCAGCATGCTGACCGGCGTCATGTCGCGCCAGTTGAAGGGCACCCCGGTCGCCAGCGGCGTGGTGAACAGGTTGCTCAGCGTGATGATGATCTTGTGCGGGTTGCCCTTGTCGCCCTTGACGTCGAGGAAGCCCTCGGCGCCCGCGCCACCCGAGCGGTTCACCACCACGATGGGCTGCTTCATCAGGTTGTTCTTGGCGACCACGCCCTGGATGAAGCGCGCCATCTGGTCGGCGCCGCCGCCAGTGCCTGCGGGCACCACGAACTCCACCGGCTTGGCCGGTTCCCAGGCGCGGGCCCAGGGGCTGGCCAGCAGCGCCGTGGCGCCGAGCAGCAGGGCGATGCTGGCCTGCCTGACACGCTGCGTGGCACGCAGCGCACGGCGGGTGCGATCGGCGATGAGCGCCTGCGGGGCGCGGCCGGCCAGGGGGGCCGGGTGGAACAGCGTACTGCGGGTTGCGGTCCTACTCATGTCGTCTCCTAGATTCAGAGGGAAGTCACATGCAGAAAGAAACACCACCTGCCTGGGGTTCAGGTCATGGGCGGCGAACGAAGGGAAAACAGGTACAGCTTCATCTCGAGATACTGCAGAAAGGGGTTCAGGCCAGGCCGAGCTTGGCCGCCAGGCCGATGCGTTGCAACTTGCCGGTGGCGCCCTTGGGGATCTCTTCCAGCAGGAGGATCTTCTTGGGCACCTTGAAGTCGGCGGCCCGCTGGCCGACGAAGTCTTGCAATTCACGTTCGGTGGCGGTCTGGCCTTCGCGCAGCACCACGGCCGCGGCCACCTCTTCACCGAGTTTGGGGTGGGGCATGCCGAAGCACACCACCTGGGCCACGGCCGGGTGGTCCATGAGGATCTCGTCCACCTCGCGCGGGCTGACCTTCTCACCGCCGCGGTTGATGATTTCCTTCAGGCGGCCCGTGAGGCTGACGTAGCCCTCGGCGTCCATCACGCCCTGGTCGCCCGTGCGGAACCAGCCGTGGGTGTAGGCCTCGGCATTGGCTTTGGGGTTGCTCTCGTAGCCGGCGGTGACGTTGTCGCCGCGGATGACGATCTCACCGATCTCGCCGCGCGGCAGCAGCGTGCCGTCGTCGGCCATGATGCCCACCTCGGGCCCTGCGGCCAGGCCCACGCTGCCGGGCTTGCGCACGGCCGGCGGCAGCGGGTTGCTGGCCATCTGGTGGCAGGCCTCCGTCATGCCGTAGCTCTCGATCAGCGGCGCCTTGAAGACTTCTTCGAGTTCGCGGATCACCTGCGGCGGCATGCTGCTGCTGCTGCTGCGGATGAAACGCAGCGGGTGGCGAGCGATGACCTCGGTGTTCTTGCCGGCACGGCTCAGGATGGCCTGGTGCATCGTGGGCACGGCCGTGTACCAGGTGGGTTTCGCCTCGTCCATCCAGCCGAAGAACTTCAGCGCGTTGAAGCCCGGCGTGCAGTAGACCTGCGAGCCTGCGGCCAGCGGCGCCAGCACGCCGGCGATCAGGGCGTGGATGTGGAAGAGCGGCATGATGTTCAGGCCGCGGTCGGCGGGCGTGAACTGCAGCGTGGCGGCGATGTTGCGCGCCGAGGCGCACAGGTTGCGCTGGCTCAGCGGCACGATCTTCGGCCGCGAGGTGGTGCCGCTGGTGTGCAGCACCATCGAGATGTCATCGGGCTGGGCCAGGCCGCCCTGTGCCGCTGAGGTGGCGGTGGTGGCGCCATCGCGCGGCTGCAGCGTGAAGTCGCCGGCGGCATCACCAGCGTGCAGGTCGATCAGGCGCACGCCAAGTTTCTTCGCCACCTCGATGGCCGGCGAGGTGCTGTCGTGTTCGACGATCAGCGCCTTGGCGTTCAGGTCGGCCAGGTAGAACTCGAACTCGTCGGCGCGGTAGGCCGGGTTCAGCGGTGCGGTGGTCACGCCACAGGCAGCGCTGAGGAAGCAACTGGCCATCTCGGGGCCGTTGGCCAGCACGATGGCGACACGGTCGTTGCGGCCGATGCCCAGGCCGTTCAGCGTGCCCAGCGTGCGCTGCACCAGCGCGCGCAGGCCGCCATGGCTCAGCGCCGGCCGGCCCGGTGCGGTGAGGGCCACCGCATCGTCAGCGGCGGTGGACAGCATGCGGATGAGAGACGGTTCCATCGCTTTCGGCTCGGCTGCGGTTCAAGGGGCAAGACCAGCTTTGCGAACGTTTCAAGCAGCACAGGGCGCGGAGGCTGAGCCTGCCGCGCCCTGTGCTGCTTGTGGGGTGTCGGTTCGCTGAATGCGGTTATACGGGATGCCGGGGGGGCCGGTTCATACGGGTTCGCCCGGATTTGTCTTGGACACAACATCCGCAACGGCCGTGGCGCCGGCCGGCAGGGGCCCTTTCAGCCACCTATGTAGTGCATCTCCACACGGCGCTCGCTGCTGCCGGTGTCGGCCGCCATCGCACTGCGCAACTGCGAGTAACGGTCGTCGCGTTCGCTCCACACCAGGCCGATGGCGCGTGCGATCTGCGCATCGGTGTAAGGCTGGCCGTCGGGCTGGGCGCCGCGCAGCAGGGCGCGCAGGTCATGGCCGCGGCTGGCGAAGAGGCACAGGAAGAGCTTGCCCTCGGTGGACAAGCGCGCGCGGTTGCAATCGCCGCAGAAGGCCTGCGTCACGCTGCTGATGACGCCGATCTCGCCGCCGCCGTCGCGGTAGCGCCAGCGCTGTGCGGTTTCGCCCGGGGCGCTGGCTTCCATCGGCTCCAGAGGAAACACCTCGTGCAGGCGCTGCACCACCTGGGCCGAGGGCAGCACCTCGTTCATGCGCCAGCCGTTGGTGGCGCCGACGTCCATGTACTCGATGAAGCGCAGCACCACGCCCGGGCCGTAGCGCTCGCGCACGTGGCGCGCCAGCGGCACGATCTCGTGGCAGTTCGTGCCGCGCTTGACGACCATGTTGATCTTGATGGGCGCCAGGCCCGCCGCCAGCGCGGCGTCGATGCCGCGCAGCACGTCGGCCACGGGGAAGTCGACGTCGTTCATGCGCCGGAAGATGCCGTCGTCCAGTGCGTCGAGGCTCACGGTCACGCGTTTCAGGCCTGCCTCGCGCAGCGCAGCGGCCTTGCGCTCTAGCAGCGAGCCGTTGGTGGTGAGCGTGATGTCCAGCGGCTCACCTTCGGGTGTGCGAAGGGCGGCCAGTTGCCCGATCAGCACCTCGATGTGCTTGCGCAGCAGCGGTTCGCCGCCCGTCAGGCGGAGCTTGGCGACGCCGTGGGCCACGAAGAGGCGCGCCGTGCGCGTGATCTCCTCGAAGCTCAGCAGGCTGCTCTGCGGCAGGAACTTGTAGCTGCTGTCGAACACGTCCTTCGGCATGCAGTAGCTGCAGCGGAAGTTGCAGCGGTCGGTCACGCTGATGCGCAGGTCGCGCAGCGGACGGCCCAGGCGGTCGGCCAGCAGGCCGCCGGTGTCGAAGCCGGTTTCGGGAATGCGCGGCACGGCTGCGGCGTAGCGCAAGTCGGCCAAGGGAATCACGTTTTCGCCCATGGGCGGGATTGTCGCCGGTGGCGGCGCGGCTGGCCGCGGCTCAGCGCGGCGCCGGGGTTTCGGGCGGGGGCACTTCGGCGCGGCGCGCGCCGTTGAAGCGCTTGGCCCAGTAGGCCTGGCGCATGTCTTCGATGCGCACCTCGGCGCCGGCGCGCGGGGCGTGGATGAACTTGCCTTCGCCCACGTAGATGCCCACGTGCGAGAAGGCGCGACGCATGGTGTTGAAGAAAACCAGGTCGCCGGGCTTGAGCTCTTCCTGCTTGACGCTCAGCAGCCCGGCGATCTTGGCCTGCTCGTCGGCGCGGCGCGGCAGCACGAGCCCCAGGCTGCGCTCGAAGACATAACGGGTGAAGCCGCTGCAGTCGAAACCCTGCTCGGCCGTGTTGCCGCCGCGCACGTAGCGCACGCCGAGGAAGTTCATCGCCGTCAGCACCATCTCGGTGGCGCTGTCGCGCATCTGCTGCACGATCGGGCTGTTCTCGATCTTGCCGGCTTCAGGCACCAGGCCGCGCTCCTGCAGCAGGTGCAGCACGGCGTCTCCCGCCGGCGGGGTGGTCGGGGCGGGGGCGGGCTGGGTCTGCGCCCAGGCACCGCAGGCCGCCAGGGCCAGCACACACGCTGCGCCCCGGCGCACCCAGGCCCGGCGCGGCGATGCCGGGCGGGGCAGGGGGGCAAGGTGGGGCGGGCTGTGGGGCATGGGCGCGGCAGGATAGCAGTGCAAGCGCGGGCGTCAACCGGCGCAGGCCCCGGGCGCGGGGCGGCAGGCTCGGGGCAGCCTCGGGCTGGGCATGGCAGCATCGCAGCCCCCGCCACCCTTGCTGTTACGCCATGTTCAAGGCGCTGCTGCTCGAAAAAGACGAAGCCGGCTTCCGCGCCGGTGTCACCACGCTGGAAGAAGGCCGCCTGCCGCCCGCTGGCCCGGGCATGGTGCTGGTGCAGCCCAGCCACTCCACGCTGAACTACAAGGACGGCCTGGCGCTCACGAACAAGTCGCCCGTGGTGCGCCTGTGGCCCATGGTGCCGGGCATCGACGGCGCAGGCACCGTGCTGCACAGCGAGCACCCGGCCTGGCAGCCCGGTGACACTTCCGTACACAACGGTTGGGGTGTCGGCGAGACCCATTGGGGTTGTCTGGCCGAGCGCGCCCGCCTGAAGGGCGAGTGGCTGGTGCGCCTGCCAGCCGCCTTCACGCCGCGCCAGGCCATGGCCATCGGCACCGCCGGCTACACGGCGATGCTGTGTGTGCTGGCCCTGGAGCGCCACGGCATCGCCCCCGGGGTCGGCGAGGTGCTGGTCACCGGCGCCACCGGCGGCGTGGGCAGCGTGGCCATCGCGCTGCTGGCGCGCCTGGGCCACCGCGTCATTGCCGCCACGGGCAAGCCGGCCGAGGCCGACTACCTGATGAAGCTGGGCGCCGTTGGCGTCATCGACCGCGCCAAACTCGCCGCTGCGGGCAAACCGCTGCAGAAGGAGCGCTGGGCCGCGGTGGTTGACGCCGTGGGCAGCCACACGCTGGTCAACGCGCTGGCGCAGACGCGCTACGGTGGCGTGGTCGCCGCCTGTGGCCTGGCCCAGGGCCACGAACTGCCGGGCACGGTGATGCCCTTCATCCTGCGTGGCGTCACGCTGGCGGGCATCGACAGCGTGATGGCGCCGCACGCGCTGCGCGAGCAGGCCTGGGCGCGGCTGGCGCGTGACCTGGATCCGGCGCTGCTGGAGACCATGGTGGAGGAGATCGCGCTCGAGGACGCGCCGGCCGCTGCGCAGCGCCTGATGGCCGGGCAGGTGCGTGGGCGCGTCGTGGTGCGCGTGTCCTGATTCGGCGCCGGGCCGCGGCGACGGCACCGGGGCGGTGTCAGCGCTGCGCAAGCGCGGCGCCGAAAATGAGTGCAGACGACGGGGCCCACCCCGCGCCCAGAACCGGAGACATCGCATGGCTGACCGCGGGCTTTACGCCGAACTGCACCAACGTTCTCTCAACGACCGCGAGGCCTACTGGGCCGAGCAGGCACAGCGCATCGACTGGCACACGCCCTTCACCCGCGTGTGCAACAACGACAACCCGCCCTTCACGCGCTGGTTCGAGGGCGGCACCACCAACCTGTGCCACAACGCGGTGGACCGCCACGTGGCCACGCGCGGAGACCAGAACGCGCTGGTGTGGGTGAGCACCGAAGTCGGGCAAGAGCGCGCCTACAGCTACCGCGAACTGCAGGCCGAGGTGATGAGCATGGCCGCCATCCTGCAGGCCCAGGGCGTGAAGCAGGGCGACCGTGTGCTGATCTACATGCCCATGATCCCCGAGGCCGTGTTCGCCATGCTGGCCTGCACGCGCATCGGTGCCGTGCACTCGGTGGTGTTCGGCGGTTTTGCCAGCGTCAGCCTGGCCAGCCGCATCGAAGATGCCGAACCGGTGATGGTGGTCAGCGCCGACGCAGGCAGCCGTGCCGGCAAGGTGGTGCCCTACAAGCCGCTGCTGGATGAAGCGCTGAAGCTCTCGGCCCACAAGGTGCCGCAGGTGCTGATGGTCAACCGCGGTCTGGCGCCCATGCCGATGACCAAAGGCCGCGACCTCGACTTCACCGCGCTGCGCGAGCAGCACCGCGGCGCGCAGGTGCCGGTGGTGTGGCTCGACAGCACCGCCATCAGCTACACCATCTACACCAGCGGCACCACCGGCCGGCCCAAGGGTGTGCAGCGCGACACCGGCGGCTACGCCGTGGCGCTGGCCGCCAGCATGGACCAGATCTTCCTGGGCCAGCCCGGCGAAACCTACTTCAGCACCAGCGACATCGGCTGGGTGGTGGGCCACAGCTACATCGTCTACGGCCCGCTGCTGCAAGGCATGGCCACCATCCTCTACGAGGGCCTGCCCATCCGCGGCATGAACGGCGAGCCCGACGCCGCCATCTGGTGGAGCCTGGTCGAGAAGTACAAGGTCACGGCGATGTTCTCTGCGCCCACCGCCGTGCGCGTGCTGAAGAAGCAAGACCCGGCGGCGCTGAAGAAGCACGACCTCTCCAGCTTGCGCGCGCTTTTCCTCGCCGGCGAGCCGCTGGACGAGCCCACCGCCAGCTGGATCTCCGGCGCCTTGGGCGTGCCCATCATCGACAACTACTGGCAGACCGAAAGCGGCTGGCCCATCCTGACCATTGCCAACGGCGTGGAGCGCAAGGAAAGCCGCTTCGGCAGCCCCGGCATCGCCATGCCGGGCTACGACGTCAAGCTGCTCGACGAACAGACGGGCGAAGAGCTCACGCAGCCCAACCAGAAGGGCGTGGTGGTGATCGAGGGCCCGCTGCCGCCGGGCTTCATGCAGACGGTGTGGCGCGACGACGCGCGTTTCGTCAACACCTACTGGAAGAGCGTGCCGGGCAAGATGGTCTACAGCACCTTCGACTGGGGCATCCGCGACGCCGACGGCTACTTCTTCATCCTGGGCCGCACCGACGACGTCATCAACGTCGCTGGCCACCGGCTGGGCACGCGCGAGATCGAGGAGAGCCTCTCCAGCCACGCCGCCGTGGCCGAGGTGGCCGTGGTGGGCGTGGCCGACCAGCTCAAGGGCCAGGTGGCCATGGCCTTCGTCGTGCTGAAGGACACGGCCCGCGCCGCCACGCCCGAGGGCGCGCTGCAGCTCGAAGGCGAGCTGATGAAGGTGGTGGAAAGCCAGCTTGGTGCCGTGGCGCGCCCGGCGCGCGTGCGCTTCGTGACGGCGCTGCCGAAGACGCGCTCGGGCAAGATGCTGCGGCGCGTGATCCAGGCCGTGTGCGAAGGCCGCGAGGCTGGCGACATCACGACCATCGAAGACCCGAGCACGGTGCAGCAGATCAAGGATCTCGTCGCGGTGCGCTAACGCGCGGGCCTGCGCGGCTCCCTCCGCCGGGGGCCCCCGGCAGGCGCCCGCGCGGGCGATGGTGGTGTGGTTTCTGCGGCGGAAGACTGAGGGCCTCTCCACAGCCCGAGGCCCGCCATGCACCCCAGCCTTTGCAACCGCCGCCACTGGCTGGCCCGAGCGGCCGCACTCCTGGCCGCGCCTGCGGCCGGCTTCGCGGTCTTGCCGGCTGCCGCAGCACCCCGGCCGCCGGCCCTGCTGCTGGCGGTGGAGGCCGACCCCGACATCGACCCCGCCGGCTTCCTGGTGAGCGAGAAGTACGACGGCGTGCGCGCCGTCTGGGATGGCCACACGCTGCGCAGCCGCAGCGGCCTGAGCATCGCCGCGCCGGCCTGGTTCACGCAGCGGCTGCCAGCCGTGGCGCTGGATGGCGAACTCTGGGCTGGGCGCGGGCGCTTCGAGGCGCTGTCGGGCGCCGTGCGACGCGGCACCCCGCGCGAGGCCGAATGGCAGCAGATCCGCTACCTGGCTTTCGACCTGCCCGGCGCGCCCGGGACCTTCAGCGCGCGCTACGAACGCCTCGCCAGCCTGGGGCAGGAGGTGGACGCGCCGCACTTCCAGGCCGTGGAGCAGCGCCGCGTGGCCACGCGGGCCGCGTTGCAGCGCTGGCTGCACGAAGTGGTGACCCAAGGCGGTGAAGGCCTGATGCTGCACCGCGCCGACGCGCTATACCTCACCGGCCGCAGCGCCGTGCTGCAGAAGCTGAAGCCGGTGCACGATGCCGAAGCCGTGGTGCTGGCCGCCGTGCCAGGCCGCGGCCGCCACGCCGGCCGCATGGGCGCCTTGCGCGTCAGGACGCCGGCAGGGCGTGAGTTCCTGTTGGGTACGGGTTTCAGCGATGCCGAGCGCGAAAGCCCGCCGCCGCCGGGCAGCGTGGTGAGCTACCGCCACCGCGGGCACACCGAGGGCGGCTTGCCGCGTTTCGCGAGCTTCCTGCGCGTGCGAGAGCCGGCGCCCGGGCCCGGCTGGGTGGTTCAGGGGCCGTCAGCCGGCACGTCGCAGCGCGGATCGACGCCGTAGCCGCCGCCCTGCACGCGCCCCTGGGCATTGAAGCTGATCTCGAACCACAGGCAGTCGTTGGTTGGGTAGCGCCAGCCCCAGACTTCACCGCCGCGCCAGGCGAGCGACCGCACTTCGCCCGGTGTCCCCAGGCGCTGTCGCACCTCGGCCGTGCGCAGGCCGGGCAGGGCCATCACGGCCTGGAACTCGGCTTCGTCGAGCACCTGCCGCGCCTGCAGCAGGCGGCCGTCTGCATCGAGGTCGAGCATCCAGGTGGTGCGGCCGTAGGGGCCGCTGGCGTACTCCAGGCGCTGCACGCCGCCGGGCATCGCGTGCTCGGCGGTGGGCGGGCCCCACTGCTGCAGCAGCGTGCTGCGCGGTGTGCCGGACGGGGGCGGCAGCGTGGCGCAGGCTGCCAGCAGCAGCGCTGGAAGCACCGCCAGCCGCGCCCGCTGCTGGCGCCTGTGGTTCATGCCCTGGCGGTCAAAGCACGTCCGACGCGAAGTCCGCCAGGCGCGAACGTTCGCCGCGCGCCAGCGTCACGTGGCCACCGTGCGGCCAGCCCTTGAAGCGGTCGACCGCGTAGGTCAGGCCGCTGCTGCCTTCGGTGAGGTAAGGCGTGTCGATCTGTGCCAGGTTGCCCAGGCACACGATCTTGGTGCCCGGACCGGCGCGCGTGATCAGCGTCTTCATCTGCTTGGGCGTGAGGTTCTGCGCCTCGTCGATGATGACGAACTTGTTCAGGAAGGTGCGCCCGCGCATGAAGTTCAGGCTCTTGATCTTGATCTTGCTGCGCACGAGGTCGTTGGTGGCGGCGCGGCCCCATTCGCCGGCACTGCCGTCGCTGCGCGCCAGCACTTCCAGGTTGTCGTCGAGCGCGCCCATCCACGGGCCCATCTTCTCTTCCTCGTTGCCGGGCAGGAAGCCGATGTCGTCACCCACGGGCACCGTCACGCGCGTGACGATGATCTCGCTGTAGCGGCGCTCGTCCAGCACCTGGCTCAGGCCCGAGGCCAGCGTCATCAGCGTCTTGCCGGTGCCGGCGGTGCCGGTGAGGGTGATGAAGTCGCACTCCGGGTCCATCAGCAGGTTCAGCGCGAAGTTCTGTTCGCGGTTGCGTGCCGTCACGCCCCACACCGAGTTCTTGCCGTGCGTGTAGTCCCGCAGGGTCTTGAGCACCGCGGTCTTGCCGGTGATCTCGGTGACGCGCGCGTACAGCGACGGTGCGCCTGGCACTTCCAGGAACACGAACTGGTTGATCATCAACGCCGGCACCAGCGGCCCGCTGATGCGGTAGTAGGTGTGGCCGCCCTGTTGCCAGCTCTCCATGGTCTTGCCATGGCGGTCCCAGAAGTCGGCCGGCAGCGGCAGCACGCCGGTGTAGAGCAGGTCGCCGTCTTCCAGCGTCTTGTCGTTGAAATAGTCTTCGGCGGGCAGGCCCAAGGCGCGTGCCTTCACGCGCATGTTGATGTCTTTCGACACCAGCACGATCTCGCGGCCCGGCTGCTGCTCGCGCAGGCTCTGCACCACGCCCAGGATCTGGTTGTCGGCCTTGCCTTGGGGCAGGCCCGGCGGCAGCTTGAAGTCGAGGAAGGTGGTCTGGAAGTAGAGCTTGCCGCCGGCTTCGCGGTGGCCGGTGCCGGCCAGCGGGATGCCGGCTTGCGCATCCATCTGGCCGTCTTTGGCGGCCAGTGCGGCCAGCGCATCGAGCTCGCGGCTGACCTGGCGCACGCTGCGCGCTACCTCGCTCATGCCCTTCTTGTGGCCGTCGAGTTCTTCCAGCGTGATCATGGGCAGGAAGACGTCGTGTTCCTCGAAGCGGAAGAGCGACATCGGGTCGTGCATCAGCACGTTGGTGTCCAGCACGAAGAGCTTGGCCGGGCCGGTGCTGCGCGGCTTGCGCGTGCGGGGCGCGGGGGCGGGCGTGCGGGCCAGCGGGGCGTAGCCCGTGGCCGCGACGGTTGCCGCGACGGTTGCAACGGCGGGGGCGACGGCGACGGGCGCCGGCGCGACGGTCTTCGGGGCCTTGGCGGCCGGCGTGCGCGCGGCGGTGGCCGGAGGCGCGGTGTCCACCAGCTCCAGCGCGGCCTGCGCCGGAGCTTCGGCGCTGCGCGTCTTCAGGGCGCGCTTGTCGGCACGCGGCGCGGCTTGCGCTTCGTAGTCGGCAGAGCGCAGCAGGTCACCTTTTTTCGCGGGCGGCTTGGGCAGGGGCATGGGTGTGAAGCGGTTCAGGAAATGAAAGAAAAAAGCCGCACAGGCTGCTGTGCGGCTTCGTCGTGGGGGGCCGTTTCTGCATCGCGGCAGGCGGGCCGCGTTCGCAGGCGTTGGGGCGTGGCGATCAAGCGGCCTTCTTGAGCGCTTTCACGGCCTTGAGCACTTCGTCGACGTGCCCGGCCACCTTGATGCCACGCCACTCGGCGCGCATCACGCCTTCGGCGTCGATGAGGAAGGTGCTGCGCTCGATGCCCTTGACCTTCTTGCCGTACATGATCTTGTTCTTGACCACGCCGAACATGTGGCAGAGCTTCTCTTCGGTGTCGGCGATCAACTCGAAGGGCAGCTCGAGGTTCTGCTTGAACTTCTCGTGGCTGGCCATGTTGTCGCGCGAGACGCCGAACACCACCGCACCGGCCTTGATGAAATCCTTGTGCTGGTCACGGAACTGCATCGCCTCGGTGGTGCAACCGGGGGTGTTGTCCTTCGGGTAGAAGTACAGCACCACCGCCTTGCCCACATGCGACTGGGGCGTGAACTTCACGCCGCCCGTGGCCAGGGCTTCGAATTCCGGTAGGGACTTGTTGATGACAGGCGTCATGGACTGTTTTCTCGCACTGCACGGGGGGAAGCCGGCTCCTCCAGCCAAGCCGGCTCAATCCAGAATTATAAAGTCTCCGCGTCGGGTCTCCGGCCGGGGCCCGAGCGGCGCACCCTTAAGCCGAGGGTGGCGCCGAGGGTGAGAGCAGCAGCGCAGCGAGCGCGCGGCGGTGTTCGCTGACCAGCACGTTGTAGGTGCGGCAAGCCGCCGGGGTGTCCATGGTTTCGACGCCGATGTGCAGCGCGATCAGGGGCCGCAGCAGCGCTGGCGATACGAAACGCAGGCGTTCGCCGCTGCCGAAGATCACCACTTCGGGCCGCAGCGCGGCGATCTGCTCGAAGTGCGCTTCGGTGAGCTCTTCGGGGCGGCTGGCATCCCAGCGCAGCACCTCGCCCTCCCAGGGTACGAGCACGCTGTGCGTGCAGGGCGTGCTGCCCACCCAGAGGCGGCCGGGCTCCTGGCGGGTGACGAGGTTGACGCCGCTGGCGGTATCAGGCTGGAACTTCATGGCGCTCGAACTTCATGCGGGATAATTCTAGGTTCCGTCAGCCCCACGCCGTGTCGCGCCCGCGCAGGTACGTGCCGTCTGCTTGAGCCGCCCACCATGAAGCCGATCGCCAAGTCTGCCAAGCTCGCCAACGTCGGCTACGACATCCGCGGCCCCGTGCTCGACAAGGCGCGGCAGATGGAAGAAGAAGGCCAGAAGATCATCAAGCTGAACATCGGCAACGTTGCCGCCTTCGGTTTGATGCCGCCCGACGAGATCGTCCAGGACATGATCCGCAACCTGCCCAGCCAGACGGCGGCCGGCTACACCGACAGCAAGGGCCTGTTCGCGCCGCGCAAGGCGGTGGTGCACTACACGCAGGAAAAGAAGATCGCCGGCGTGACGGTGGACGACGTCTACCTCGGCAACGGCGCCAGCGAGCTGATCGCGATGAGCATGAACGCGTTGCTCGACACCGGCGACGAGGTGCTGATTCCCGCGCCCGACTACCCGCTGCACACGGCCGTGGTGTCGCTCTCGGGCGGCACGCCGGTGCACTACCGCTGCGACGAAGGCTCGGGCTGGATGCCCGACATGGACGACATCCGCGCCAAGGTGAGTTCGCGCACCAAGGCCATCGTCGTCATCAACCCGAACAACCCCACGGGTGCGCTGTACCCGGTGGAGGTGCTGCAGGACATCGTCGAGATCGCGCGCCGGCACCAGCTGATCATCTTCGCCGACGAGATCTACGACAAGACGCTTTACGACGGCGCCGTGCACACCAGCATCGCCAGCCTGGCCGAAGACGTGCTGTGCGTCACCTACAACGGCCTCAGCAAGAACTACCGCAGCTGCGGTTACCGCGCCGGTTGGATGGTGGTGTCGGGCCCCAAGCGCCATGCGCGCGACTACATCGAAGGCCTGAACATGCTGGCCAGCATGCGGCTGTGCGCCAACACGCCGGGGCAGCTGGCCATCCAGACGGCGTTGGGCGGCTACCAGAGCATCAAGGACTTGGTGGCACCCGGCGGGCGCCTGTGTCGCCAGCGCGATCTTGCTTACGAGCTCTTGAGCCAGATTCCCGGCGTGAGCGTGGTCAAGCCGCAGGCGGCGCTGTACATGTTCCCGCGGCTGGACCCCAAGCTTTACCCCATCGCCGACGACCAGCAGTTCGCCTACGACTTGCTGGCCGAGGAGAAGGTGCTGATCGTGCAGGGCACGGGCTTCAACTGGCCGCAGCCGGACCACTTCCGCCTGGTCTTCCTGCCCAACAGCGACGACCTCACCGAGGCCATCGGCCGCATCGACCGTTTCCTCGCGCACTACCGCAAACGCCACGCGGTCTGAGCGCGGCGGCTTTCTTTCTCCCGTCTGCACTGAAGCACACATGAACCCCATCCAGGTCGGCCTCTTGGGCATCGGCACCGTGGGCAGCGGCACCTTCGAGGTGCTGCGCCGCAACCAGGAAGAGATCCGCCGGCGCGCGGGCCGTGGCATCCAGATCGTGGCCGTGAGCCGGCGCGACACCGCCGCCGCGCAACGCATCGTGGGCGATGCGGCCACGGTGCACGCCGACCCGTTCGAGATCGTGCGCAACCCGGCGATCGACATCGTGGTCGAGCTGATCGGCGGCACCACGCTGGCGCGTGAGCTGGTGCTGGAAGCCATCCAGCGCGGCAAGCACGTGGTCACGGCCAACAAGGCGCTGCTGGCGGTGCACGGCAGCGAGATCTTTGCAGCGGCGCGTGCGCAAGGCGTGATCGTGGCCTTCGAAGCCGCGGTGGCCGGTGGCATCCCCATCATCAAGGCGCTGCGCGAAGGGCTGAGTGCCAACCGCATCGAGTGGCTGGCCGGCATCATCAACGGCACGACGAACTTCATCCTCAGCGAGATGCGCAGCAAGGGGCTGGATTTCGGCGTGGTGCTGCAAGAAGCACAGCGCCTGGGCTATGCCGAGGCCGACCCCACCTTCGACATCGAAGGTGTGGACGCCGCGCACAAGGCCACGATCATGAGCGCCATCGCTTTTGGCGTGCCGGTGCAGTTCAGCAAGGCGCACGTGGAAGGCATCACCGCGCTGCAGGCGGTGGACATCCGCTATGCCGAGCAGCTGGGCTACCGCATCAAGCTGCTGGGCATCACCAAACGGCGCGAGCACGGCATCGAGCTGCGCGTGCACCCCACGTTGATCCCGGCGACGCGCCTGATCGCCAACGTCGAAGGCGCAATGAACGCCGTGGTGGTGCACGGCGACGCCGTCGGCTCCACGCTCTACTACGGCAAGGGCGCCGGCAGCGAACCCACGGCCAGCGCCGTGATCGCCGACCTCGTGGACGTGACGCGCCTGCACACCGCCGACCCCGAGCAGCGTGTGCCGCACCTGGCCTTCCAGCCTGGTGAACTGCACGACACGCCGGTGCTGCCCATCGGCGAGGTCATCACCGCTTTCTATCTGCGCCTGGTGGTGGCCGACAAGGCTGGCGTGCTGGCGCGCATCACCGGCATCCTGGCCGAGCACGACATCAGCATCGACGCCGTGCTGCAGCGCGAAAGTGCCGAAGGCGAAAAGCAGACCGACCTCATCATCCTCACGCACAACACCGTGGAAGGCCGCATGAGCGCGGCGCTGTCGCAGATGCAGGCGCTGCCGACCGTGCTGGCGCCCATCGTCAAGATCCGCAAGGAAGAGCTGAATTGAAGTACCTCAGCACCCGCGGTGACGGCACGCCCCGCGGCTTCTCCGACATCCTGCTCGAAGGCCTGGCGCCCGACGGCGGCCTCTACCTGCCCACGCACTACCCGCGGGTCGATGCCGCCACGCTGGCGCGCTGGCGCGCGCTGCCGTATGCGGAACTGGCCTTCGAGATCCTGTCGCTCTACATCGACGACATCCCGGCCGCCGACCTGCGGCGCCTGTGCCAGGCCACCTACACCGAGGCGGTGTTCGGCACGCCGCAGATCACGCCGCTGAAGGCCCTGCAAGATGGGCTGTACTTGCAGGCCCTGTCCAACGGCCCCACGCTGGCCTTCAAGGACATGGCCATGCAGCTGCTGGGCCACCTGTTCGAGTACGAACTCGGCCGCCGCGGCGAGCAGCTCAACATCCTGGGCGCCACCAGCGGTGACACCGGCAGCGCCGCCGAGTACGCCATGCGCGGCAAACGCGGTGTGCGCGTCTTCATGCTCAGCCCGCACGGCCGCATGAGCCCCTTCCAGCAGGCGCAGATGTTCAGCCTGCAGGACGCCAACATCCACAACATCGCGGTGGAGGGCGTGTTCGACGACTGCCAGGACATCGTCAAGGCCGTCAGCAACGATCTGGCCTTCAAGCGCCGCTACCGCATCGGCACCGTCAACAGCATCAACTGGGCGCGCTTGCTGGCGCAGGTGGTGTACTACTTCGCTGGCTACTTTCAGGCGACGAAGAGCAACGAAGAGCGCGTGAGCTTCGCCGTGCCCAGCGGCAACTTCGGCAACGTCTGCGCCGGCCACGTGGCCCGCATGATGGGTTTGCCCATCGCCAAGCTGGTGGTGGCCACCAACGAAAACGACGTGCTCGACGAGTTCTTCCGCACCGGCACCTACCGCCCGCGCGGCACGGCCGAGACGCACGAGACCAGCAGCCCGTCGATGGACATCAGCAAGGCCAGCAACTTCGAGCGCTTCGTGTTCGACCTGCTGGGCCGCGATGGTGCGCGTGTGCAGCAGCTCTTCGGCGCCGCGCTGCAGAAGGAGGGCGGCTTCACGCTCACGCGCGAGGAGTTCGCGCGCATCGCCGGCTACGGCTTCGTCAGCGGCCGCAGCACGCACGCCGACCGCCTGACCACCATCCGCAGCACCTGGCAGGCCACGGGCACGCTGGTCGACACCCACACGGCCGACGGCCTGAAGGTGGCGGCCGAATACCGTGAGCCCGGCGTGCCCATGCTGGTGCTGGAAACGGCGCTGCCGGCGAAGTTCGCCGCCACCATCGTCGAGGCCACGGGCGTGAACCCCGAGCCGCCGGCCGCGCTGCGCGGCATCGAGGCGCTGCCCAAGCGTTTTGTGGTGATGTCGCCCGATGCCGGCGCCGTGAAGCAGCTGATCGAAACCCACTGCGCCGCGGACAGCCCCGCATGAACGCGCCCGCTGCGCCCCGTCAGCCCCGCCCGCTGTTGAGCCTGGATGAAGCGCTGGCCCGCCTGGTGGCGGCCGCCGGCGAACACCGGCTGCAGGCCGTGGAGGCGGTGTCCACCTTCGACGCCCTGGGCCGCGTGTTGGCCGAAGACGTGTACTCCGGCCTGCACGTGCCGCCCGAGGACAACACCTCCATGGACGGCTATGCACTGCGCACGGCCGACGTGCCGGCCGCCGGCGCCGTGCTGCGCGTGGCGCAGCGCATCCCGGCCGGGCAGGTGGGCCAGCCGCTGCAGCCGGGCACGGCCGCGCGCATCTTCACCGGCGGCCAAGTGCCGCCCGGCGCCGACGCCGTGGTGATGCAGGAGCAGTGCGAGGCGCTGCCCGCCGCCGACAGCCAGAGCTTTGGCGACGTGCGCGTGAACACCGTGCCCGCGCCCGGCCAGTGGATACGCCGCCGCGGCGAAGACGTGCAACTCGGCGCCGTGGTGCTGCAGCGCGGCCAGCGGCTCACGCCGCAGGCGCTGGGGCTGGCGGCCAGCGTCGGCGCCGGCACCCTGCAGGTGGTGCGCCGCCCGCGTGTGGCGGTGTTCTCCACGGGGGATGAGCTGCAGATGCCCGGCGAGCCGCTGCGCCCCGGCGCCATCTACAACAGCAATCGTTTCACGCTGCGCGGCCTGCTGCAGGCCGGCGGCTGCGAGGTGCAAGACCTCGGCATCGTCGGCGACATGCTGGCCGCCGCGCGCGCTGCCCTGCGGCAAGCCGCGCAGGGCAGCGACCTCATCATCACCAGCGGCGGTGTTTCGGTCGGCGAAGAAGACCACCTCAAACCTGCTGCCGAGGCCGAAGGCAGCCTGGAAAACTGGCAAATCGCGATGAAGCCCGGCAAGCCGCTCGCGCTGGGCCGCATCCGACGTGCCGATGGCACCTCGGCCCTCTTCATCGGCCTGCCCGGCAACCCGGTCTCGTCCTTCGTCACCTACCTGCTGATGGTGGCCACCGCGCTGCGTGCGATGCAGGGCATGGACCCTGCGCTGCCCGCCGGCATGCCGCTGCGTGCAGATTTCGACTGGCCGCGCCCCGACAAGCGCCGCGAGTTCCTGCGCGCGCGTCTGAACGCCGCGGGCGGCCTGGAGCTCTTCGGCAACCAGAGCAGCGGCGTGCTGACTTCGGCCGTGTGGGCCGATGGTCTGATCGACAACCCCGGCGGCCAGGCCATCGCAAGCGGTGACACCGTGCGCTACCTGCCGCTGGCTGAACTGGTGAGCCTTTGATGAAGGTGCAGGTGCGTTACTTCGCCGCTTTGCGCGAGGCGCTGGGCGCGCAAGAGACCGTGGAACTGCCACCCGGCAGCACGCTGGGTGCGCTGCGCGAGCAACTCATCGCCAGCAGCCCGCGCCACGCCGAAGTGCTGGCGCGCGGGCGTGCCTTGCGCGGCGCCATCAACCAGGCCATGGCCGATGACAGCACCCCGGTGCCCGAGGGGGCCGAAGTGGCCTTCTTCCCGCCTGTGACGGGCGGATGAGGCAGCATCGGCGCATGGCTTCCCAGACCCTCGCTCGCGTGAGCATCCAGACCCACGATTTCGACCTCGGGGCCGAGGTGGCCGCCCTGCGCGCCGGCGACCCCGCCGTGGGTGCCGTCGCCAGCTTCATCGGCACCGTGCGCGACCGCAACGGCGGCAGCGCCGGCGAAGTCAGCGCGATGGAACTCGAGCACTACCCGGGCATGACCGAGAAAAGCATCGAGGCCATGATCGACGCGGCGCTGGCACGTTTCGACATCCGCGCCGCACGCGTGGTGCACCGCGTGGGCCTGCTGCAGCCGGGCGAACAGATCGTGCTGGTGGCGGTGAGCTCGGCGCACCGCGGCCAAGCCTTCCAGGCCTGCGAGTTCCTGATGGACTATCTGAAGACCCAGGCCCCGTTCTGGAAGAAAGAAACCACCGTCGAGGGCGCACGCTGGGTCGACGCCCGCGTAGCCGACGATGCAGCGCTGGCGCGCTGGGGCATCCAGGCCGACAACGCAGCGGTGCTCGCCGCGGTGGGCGCCTGATGGACAAGCGTCGCTTGCGCACCGCCCTGGGCCGGTTCGCCACCGGGGTCACCATCGTCAGCACGGTGGACGAGGGCGGACAGTGGGCCGGCCTCACGGTCAGCTCGTTCAGCTCGCTCTCGCTCGAGCCGCCGCTGGTGCTGTGGTCGCTGCGGCTGGAGAGCCCCAATCTCGCGGCCTTCGAGCACAGCCCGTATTTCGCGGTCAACGTGCTTGGCGAATCGCAGATCGGCCTCTCACGCCGCTTCGCCAGCAGCCAGGAGCACCGTTTCGCCGAAGGCGAGTGGGTGCTGGGCGCGCACGGCGCGCCGGTGCTGAACGATGCCGTGGCGGTCTTCGAGTGCGAAACCGTCACGCGGCAGGATACGGGCGACCACCGCCTCTACATCGGCCGCGTGCTGCACTTCACCGAGCACGCACACGCGCCGCTGCTGTACCGCTCGGGCCACTACCACCAGCTCGGTGATGTGATCTGAGTTTCAGTTGAGCGTGCGGTCGGCCGGCGCCCGTTCGGGCGAAGCGGGCTCTTCACCCGCCGCCTCGGCTTGCGGCGCAGCGGGCGTCAGCGCCCAATCCGCCGCGGCCAGCGCGCCGTCCATCAAGCGCAGCAGCGCGGTGGCGAGTTCGGGCGTCAGGCCCAGGTCGATCTGCCGCCCGCGGGTTTCCTGCAGCACCAGGTGCAGTTCGGTGCCCGGGCCGCGGCGCAGTTCGCCGGCATCGGCCAGCAGCGGCTCGGTGCCCAGCGGATGACGGCACTGCCCGTCAGCCTGGAAGGGCTGGTTGAATTGCGTGCCGGGCAGCGGGCGCTGCAGCGCGGCCTGCTCCAGCATCTGCCGCGCCTCGGGCACGGGCAGGGCGTGCGGCGCCACGGTCTGCAGGCTGCTGGCCGTCACCGCCTGCCGGAAGGGCGGCAACAGCCGCGCGACCAGCCGCCGCGTCAGCCAGGCGGCGTAGATCTCGGCCTGCGTGCTGCGCACCTGCAGCAGCAGGCGGTCGGCCGTGGCCTCGTAGCGCAGCTGGATCTGGTGGATGCCCATGGGGCCGGATTCTGCGCGGCCCGCGCGGCGCCGCGCAGCCCCCAGGGCGCAGGGCGGCTTGCGCTGCATCAAGACCTGGGCCTGACCCAGGCTTGAAATGCCGCGCCTTGCATCCACGTGAGAGGCATCCCGGAGGACCATCCCATGCGCTTCGACAAGCTCACCACCGCTTTCCAGCAAGCCCTGGCCGACGCCCAGAGTGCGGCCGTCGCACGCGACAACCCCTACATCGAGGCGGCGCACCTGCTCGCGGCCATGCTGGCCCAGCCCGATGGCCCCAAGGCCCTGCTCGACCGTGCCGGCGCCAACACCGCTGCGCTCGGCACGGCGATGGAAACCGCCATCCGGAACCTGCCCCAGGTGCAGGGCGGCCAGCAGGTGCAGCCGGGCCGTGACCTGGTGCAGCTGCTGCAGGCCGCCGACAAGGAGGCCAGCAAGGCCGGCGACCAGTTCATCGCCAGCGAGATGTTCCTGCTGGCCCTGGCCGACAGCAAGGCCGACATCGGCGCCGTGGTGCGCGGCCACGGTCTGAACCGCAAGTCGCTCGAGGCCGCCATCGTCGCCGTGCGCGGCGGGCAGACGGTGGACAGCGCCGATGCCGAAGGCCAGCGCGAGGCGCTGAAGAAGTACACGCTCGACCTCACCGAGCGCGCGCGCAAGGGCAAGCTCGACCCTGTGATCGGCCGCGATGACGAGATCCGCCGTGCCATCCAGGTGCTGCAGCGCCGCAGCAAGAACAACCCGGTGCTCATTGGCGAGCCCGGCGTGGGCAAGACGGCCATCGTCGAAGGCCTGGCCCAGCGCATCGTCAATGGCGAAGTGCCCGATTCGCTGAAGAACAAGCGCGTGCTCGTGCTCGACATGGCCGGCCTGCTGGCCGGCGCCAAGTTCCGCGGTGAGTTCGAGGAGCGCCTGAAGTCGGTGCTGAAGGAAGTGGCGCAGGACGAGGGCCGCATCATCCTGTTCATCGACGAGTTGCACACCATGGTTGGTGCGGGCAAGGCCGAGGGCGCGATGGACGCCGGCAACATGCTGAAGCCGGCGCTGGCGCGGGGCGAGCTGCACTGCATCGGCGCCACCACGCTCAACGAGTACCGCAAGTACGTCGAGAAAGACGCCGCGCTGGAGCGTCGCTTCCAGAAGGTGCTGGTGGACGAACCCAGCGTCGAGGCCACGGTTGCCATCCTGCGCGGCCTGCAGGAAAAGTACGAGGTGCACCACGGCGTGGAGATCACCGACCCGGCCATCGTGGCCGCGGCCGAACTCAGCCACCGCTACATCACCGACCGCTTCCTGCCCGACAAGGCCATCGACCTCATCGACGAAGCCGCGGCCAAGGTGAAGATCGAGAAGGACAGCAAGCCCGAGGCCATGGACAAGCTCGACCGCCGGCTCATCCAGCTGAAGATCGAGCGCGAGGCCGTGCGCAAGGAGACCGACGAGGCTTCGATCAAGCGCTTCGGCCTCATCGAAGAAGAGATGCTGCGCCTGCAGCGTGAGCTGAACGACCTCGACGAAATCTGGAAGGCCGAGAAGGCCGCCGCCCAAGGCAGCGAAGACCTGCTGGCGGAGCGCGACCGCGTGCGTTCGCAGATCGAAGAGCTCACGCGCAAGGGCGAGTTCGACAAGGTCGCCGAGCTGCAATACGGCCGTCTGCCGGAAATCGAAAAGCGCCTGAAAGCCGCGCAGGACACCGAAACCGGCAAGGCCCGGGCCGGACGCCCGCAACTGCTGCGCACCATGGTCGGCGCCGAGGAGATCGCCGAGGTGGTGAGCCGCGCCACCGGCATCCCCGTCAGCAAACTCATGCAGGGCGAGCGCGACAAGCTGCTGCACATGGAAGAGCGCCTGCACGAACGCGTGGTCGGCCAGCACGAGGCCATCGTGGCGGTGGCCGATGCCATCCGCCGTTCACGCGCGGGCCTTTCCGACCCCAACCGGCCGCTGGGCAGCTTCCTCTTCCTCGGCCCCACGGGCGTGGGCAAGACCGAACTGTGCAAGGCTTTGGCGGGCTTCCTGTTCGACAGCGACGACCACATGATCCGCGTCGACATGAGCGAGTACATGGAGAAGCACAGCGTCAGCCGCCTCATTGGCGCGCCCCCGGGCTACGTGGGCTACGACGAAGGCGGGGCGCTGACGGAAGCCGTGCGCCGCAAGCCCTACAGCGTGCTGCTGCTCGACGAGGTGGAGAAGGCCCACCCCGACGTCTTCAACGTGCTGCTGCAGGTGCTGGACGATGGCCGGCTGACCGATGGCCAGGGCCGCACCGTCGACTTCAAGAACACCGTGATCGTGATGACCAGCAACCTGGGCTCGCAGCTCATCATGCAGATGAGCGGGCAACCCGCGGCCGACATCCGCGATGCCGTCTGGGGCGAGGTGAAGCAGCACTTCCGGCCCGAGTTCCTGAACCGCATCGACGAGACGGTGGTCTTCCACGCGCTCGACCAGACCAACATCGAGAGCATCGCCAGGATCCAGCTGAAGTTGCTGGAAGCGCGACTGGAGAAGCTGGAGATGAAACTGGATGTATCTCCGGCGGCGCTGGCGGAACTCGCCAAGGTCGGCTTCGACCCGGTGTTCGGTGCCCGGCCGCTCAAGCGCGCCATCCAGCAACGCATCGAGAACCCGGTGAGCAAGCTCATCCTGCAGGGGCGTTTCGGGCCCAAGGATGTGATCCCGGTCGACGTGGAGGCAGGCGAGTTCGTCTTCTCGCGCATCGTGCACTGATGGGCACTTGAGGCTGCAGGGCGGGGCGGGCCGCGCCGCCCGGCCTCAAGCGGGCGGGTTACAGGTCGTTAAGCCGGGGGACGCGCGGGGGGCCCCTCATAGGGCAACCTCGCGGGCGTCTTCCGAGAGACACGTTCCTCCAACAACAGCCCTAGCCTGGATCTTTCACGAGTGACGAACTGGATGGCTCTTTCGAGCGTCTGAGGGACAAGTTGGTGCCCTGCT
>JBHYDA010000032.1:0-24716 GCA_051861265.1 Rubrivivax sp. | reverse complement strand
AGATGGCCGTGTAGATGGTCTCGTGCGAGACGTGCCGTTCAGGTTCGTCGGGGAACACGCGCTTGAGGGTAGCGGCAATCTGCTGCGGCGACCACTTCCAGTCCAGCAGCGTGCGCACAACGGCCCAGCCCACGCCGTCGAAGGCCAGCTTGGCAGCAGGTCTGGCAGCCACGCGCCGGCTGAAACAGGCAACCTGCGCCGTGTGCGAACCGTAGGGCGTTGCCGTCAAGGTGTTGCGTGCCAATTCACGCGTGATGGTCGAAGGGCTGCGGCCCAGCGCCCGGGCCATGGCCCGGGCGCTGGAACCCTGCTGCTTCATGCTCGCCATCGTCATCCGGTCCTCGGGTTGAAGATGGTGGTACTGCGTCGTCTGATCCATGTGCACACCTTACGCTGGTGGGTGTTGCACTTCAGATTTGAGGCCGCCGTTCGAAAAAACTCAGCGGTGGAGGTCGGTTCGGCCATCGGCCTTCATCAAACCGCGTCGATTACTGCGTTGTGCAGGCTACCCCTGGACAACACAGTGGGAGGGACGTTCAATGCTTTCGTGCCTGCTCAATAGCTGGGATCCCACACGAATGATGTGCGAACGGCGTCCCTTTGATGGCATCTGTGCGGACTCCGCTGTCCAGGTTTCCTGACGAATGACCCCACACTACCGTTTCATTGCCATGAACTGTCGCAAAGCATCCATCCTACTGATTTCAATTTTTCTGGCGGCATGTTCGAGCACCTCGCAGCAGCCAAGTGATGAGGCCGCCAAGCACCTTGCGGGGCGGCTAGCAAGGCTGCAGCTTGAAAAGCACGCCGGCCTGGTGGCGCATTACGTCTTGAAGGGCAAGTTCTATTACTTCATCAAAGCGCCGTGCTGCGACCGAGGTGGTAATCTCTATGACGCACTTGGTAACTATGTCTGCAATCCCAATGGAGGATTCGGCGGCATGGGAGACGGTCGCTGCCCGACACTGCGTCCGGCGCTGAATGAGTCGCAGGGTGAATTGATCCCAAATCCATTTTACCGGCCTTGATCCGCTATCTCCGCCTAGTTGAAGTCGACACTGGCCTAAAATGGGTGACGGCTAAGTTCGGTGTATTGCGCATAGCGCCCCATTGAGCTGTTGAGCCACATCGCCAAATTCTTTGATGGCACTGAATAGAATTTTTGGAATGAGCATGACGATACCTGATTGATCATGAAGCTAAGCTGTTGATTTTTACCTAATCCTGACTCGGCATTTCCATTGAGTCTTGACCAACCCGCCTTTCAGTTTCGAGGGTCCACCTGAAGGAAAACCACGGCAACGTGGCCTTACAGGGAAGCGTCGATGCGCCGCGTGCGCGATACCAAGGCTACTGTCTTCACGACGACGATGCGCAGGTGCTCGCCCAGGTCAGCTGCGCCGGGAACAGCGATGCCCTGGCCGAGCGCTACGCCCTGGTGGCGCGCGACGTGCGCCCTCCGCAGGTGCCCCCGAAACGGCCTACATGGCGTTGGCAGAGGCGCGTTTCAGGCGTGGCGAGACGCAGGCCGGCGTGGCCCTGCTGCAGCGCGCCGTGGTGGCCTACCCGTGGTCGGCGGACAGTCACGAGGCCATGGCCAATGGACTGGCGCGGCTGGCAAGGGAGCCTCAGGCCACCGTGGGCCGCTGACGCCACCGTCGGTGGCCAGCGTGCACATGTGCGACTGACCGCTTCGGGGCGACGAGTTCTGGGTAGCGTATGTCGCTGATGGGTCGATAGCGCGCCTACACCAACAACGCAAAGCGGCCATTGCTCGCGCAGCAGCATGAGGAGCGCGCGAGCCGAGATGACCGCGTTGGTCTCGCGCCCTTGCCCGGTCGGAGCTGCCTCCTTCAGCCTCACGGGCATTCATGCCCAGGTCCGTCGGAAGCGACGGGCCCCGCTCATCCGGTTTCCGCATGAGCTAAGCCGATCTCCTTCGTTGAAGGCAGAGAGTGGCCTGCCTAGAGTCCCGGCCTCTCGCCACTGCAAGCTTGGACCCTGCCCGTGCCTTCCCGTCGCCACCTGCTGTCTGCCGCCACCCTGCTGCTGGCTGCCACCACCCCCGCCGCCTGGGCCCAGGCCCCGGCGCCGCAGCAGACCTTGCTGAACGTCAGCTACGACGTCAGCCGTGAGTTCTACAAGGCCTACAACGAGGCCTTCGCCGCGCACTGGCTCAAGACCACCGGCCAGCGCGTGACGCTGAACCAGAGTCACGGCGGCAGCAGCCGACAGGCGCGCAGCGTGGCCGACGGGCTGGAAGCCGACGTCATCACGATGAACCAGCACAACGACATCGACATCCTGCACACGCGCGGCGCCCTGGTGCCGGCGAACTGGGCGCAGCGCCTGCCCAACAACGCCTCGCCGACCACGAGCGTGAGCGTGATCCTGGTGCGCAAGGGCAACCCGAAGAACATCCGCGACTGGAGCGACCTGGGCCGCACCGGCCTGGGGGTGATCATTCCCAACCCCAAGACCAGCGGCAACGGCCGCTACACCTACCTGGCGGCCTGGGGCGCGGCCGTGAAGGGTGGCGCCGGGCCCGAGGCGGCGCGGGCGCTCGTCACGCGCATCTTCGCCAACGTGCCGGTGCTCGACGGCGGTGGCCGCGGCGCCACCACCACCTTCGCGCAGCGCAACCTGGGTGATGCGCTGGTCACCTTCGAGAGCGAAGTGCCGCTGATCGTGCGCGAGTTCGGCGATCACTTCGAGACCATCTACCCCAGCCGCACCATCCTGGCCGAGAACCCGGTGAGCGTGGTCGACAAGGTGGTCGACCGCAAGGGCACGCGCAAGCTGGCCGAAGCCTACCTGCAGTACCTGTACAGCGAGCCCGGCCAGACCATCGCCGCGCAGTTCGCACTGCGCCCGCGCTCGCCGCAGGTGCTGGCAAAGTTCGCGAAGAGCTTCCCCCAGCTCAACACCTTCACCGTGGACGAGGTCTTCGGCGGCTGGACGAAGGCGCAGAAGGACCACTTCAACGACGGCGCGCTCTATGACCAGATCATCACCGCGGCCAAGCCGCGCTGAAGGCTGCGGGCTTGCCATGTTCCTGCGCAAGACGCTGCTCAAGCGCCACAGCGTGCTGCCCGGCTTCGACCTGGCGCTCGGCTTCGCTTTGCTCTACATCAGCCTCATCGTGCTGATCCCGCTGTCGGCGGCCTTCCTCAAGACCTTCACGCTGACCTGGCAGCAGTTTCTGGACGCCACCACCACGCCGCGCGTGATGGCCAGCTACCGGCTGACCTTCGGCGCCAGTTTCCTGGCGGCCTTGCTCAACGCGGTGTTCGGGCTCATCGTGGCCTGGGTGCTGGTGCGTTATGAGTTTCCGTTCAAGCGCGTCATCGACGCGCTGGTGGATCTGCCCTTCGCGCTGCCCACCGCGGTGGCCGGCATTGCACTGACGGCGCTGTACGCCGGCAATGGCCTCATCGGCCAGTGGCTGCCCTTCAAGGTGAGCTTCACGCCGCTGGGCGTGTGGGTGGCGCTGGTCTTCATCGGCCTGCCCTTCGTGGTGCGCACGGTGCAGCCGGTGCTGGAAGACGTGAACCGTGAACTGGAGGAAGCCGCGGCCACGCTGGGCGCCGGGCGCTGGCTGACCTTCCGCCGCGTGATCTTCCCCATCGTCATGCCGGCGCTGCTGACCGGCTTTGCGCTCGCTTTCGCGCGCGCGCTGGGGGAGTACGGCAGCGTCATCTTCATCGCCGGCAACATGCCCATGGTCAGCGAGATCACGCCGCTGTTGATCATCACCAAGCTGGAGCAGTACGACTACGCCGGCGCCACGGCCATTGCGGTGGTGATGCTGGTGGCGGCGTTCGCTTTGCTGCTCTTGATCAACCTGCTCCAAAGCTGGGCCCGCAAGCGCCAGGGAGGCTTGGCATGAACACCGCCGTGGCACCCCGCGATACCTTGTCCAACACCCCGGCCTCTGCTGGCGTGGTTCCGCGCCGACTGCGCAGCGCCACCGCCGAAGCCCCCTGGGTGCGCGTGCTGCTCATCACGCTGGCCCTGGCCTTCATGACGCTCTTCCTCTTCGTGCCGTTGGCCACGGTGTTCTACGAGGCGCTGAAGAAGGGCTGGGAGGTCTACCTCGCCGCCATCACCGAGCCCGATGCCCTCAGCGCCATCCAGCTCACGCTGCTGGCTGCCGTGATCAGCGTGCCGCTGAACCTGGTGTTCGGCGTGGCCGCGGCCTGGGCGATTGCCAAGTTCGAGTTCCACGGCAAGAACGTCTTGCTGACGCTGATCGACCTGCCTTTCTCCGTGAGCCCGGTGATCGCCGGCCTGATCTACGTGCTGGTCTTCGGCCTGCAGGGCTGGTTCGGCAGCTGGCTGATTGACAACGACATGAAGGTCATCTTCGCGGTGCCCGGCATCGTGCTGGCCACCGTGTTCGTGACCTTCCCTTTCGTGGCGCGTGAACTCATTCCGCTGATGCAGGCCCAGGGCATCGAGCAGGAAGAAGCGGCGCGCGTGCTGGGCGCCAGCGGCTGGCAGATGTTCTGGCGCGTGACGTTGCCCAACGTGAAGTGGGCACTGCTCTACGGCGTGATCCTGTGCAACGCGCGGGCCATGGGCGAGTTCGGCGCCGTCAGCGTGGTCTCGGGCCACATCCGCGGGCAGACCAACACCATGCCGCTGCACATCGAGATCGTCTACAACGAGTACCAGTTCGCGGCTGCCTTCGCGGTGGCCTCGTTACTGGCGCTGCTGGCGCTGGTGACGCTGGTGCTGAAGTACGTGGTGGAACAGCGCGTGAAGCACCAGATGCGCGGCAAGCACCAGGTTGGCGAATGAAAGAAGCCCATGAGCATTGAAGTCAGGAACCTGCAGAAGGCCTTCGGCAAGACGGTCGTCTGCGACCACCTCAACCTCGACATCCCCGCCGGCGAGCTGGTGGCTTTGCTCGGGCCCTCGGGCTCGGGCAAGACCACGCTGCTGCGCATCCTGGCCGGGCTGGAAGTGCCCGATGCCGGCAGCGTGCACTTCCACGGTGAAGACGCCACGAGCACCGACGTGCGCGACCGCAACGTCGGCTTCGTCTTCCAGCACTACGCGCTCTTCGGCCACATGACGATCTTCGAGAACGTGGCTTTCGGCTTGCGCGTGCGGCCCAAAGCCACGCGGCCGAGCGAGGCCGAGATCAAGAGCAAGGTCACGCAACTGCTGAAACTCGTGCAGCTGGATTGGCTGGCCGACCGCTACCCGCACCAGCTGAGCGGCGGGCAGCGCCAGCGCATCGCCCTGGCGCGTGCGCTGGCGGTGGAGCCGAAAGTGCTGCTGCTGGACGAGCCCTTCGGCGCGCTCGACGCCAAGGTGCGCAAGGAACTGCGCCGCTGGCTGCGCCGCCTGCACGACGAGGTGCACGTCACCAGCGTCTTCGTCACGCACGACCAGGAAGAGGCCATGGAAGTGGCCGACCGCATCGTGGTGATGAACGAAGGCCGCATCGAGCAGGTGGGCACGCCCGACGAGGTCTACGACCGCCCGGTCACGCCCTTCGTGCTGCAGTTCCTGGGCGACGTGAACCTCTTCCACGGCCGCACCGAGCACACGCCCGGCAGTGCCACAGCCAAGGGTGAAACCGTCTACGTGCGCCCGCACGAGCTGGAGATCCTGGGCGAGGCCCCCGCCGAGGGTGAGGCCGGCGAAGCCTGGCCGGCGACGCTGTCGCAGACGCTCACCGTGGGCCCGAACACGCGCATCGAGTTCCAGCGTGAGGGCAGCGGCGGCGAGGCCGGCAGTTACCTCGACGTGGAGTTGCTGCGCAGCGAATACACCGCGCTGCGCGAGCGCCTGCAACTGCAGCGCGGCAGCCGCGTGTGGCTGCGCGCGCGACGCGTCACGCGTTTCGAAGTGGGGCAGCGCGCCGCCTGAGCAACGCCGCCACGCCGGCCAGCATCAGCAGCGCGCTGGCCGGCTCGGGCACCACGCTCACGCCGAAATCGAGCTGGTAGCTGGCCACGCCGGTGCCGGTGTCCTGCACCCAGAAGCTGTAGGTGCCCGCCGGCAGCGGCGACTGGAAACCGCTGGCGCCGAAGCCGATGCCCATCAGGCCCAGGATGTCGGTGCCGATGTCGTTCGCGCCGAAGTGCACCCAGCCCAGCAGGCCCGCGGGGCTGCCGCCGGTGGGGTTGACGGTCACCTGCGGGCCGGCCTGCACCCCGATGAAGCTGAGGCCCGAAACGCCGAGGAAGCTGCCGCCCACCACCGTCAGCGTGTCGAGCTGCAGGCCAGCAGGCAGCGTGAAGCTGAAGTAGTCGCGGTCGACCACGCTGTTCTGGCGGCCGGTGGTGCCGCGCACCGGGTTGCTGCCGAGTTCCAGCGTGATGGCCGTGGGTGTGGCGCCGAGGTTGGCGAAGTCGCCCTGCACGGCTTCGTCCCAGCCGCCGGCGGCGTGGGCGGCGGGCAGCGTGGCGGCCAGCGCGCAGGCGGCCAGCAGCGTGCGGGCGTTGCGGGTGGGGCGGGTCAGCAGGCGCATGGCAACTCCAGGGGGGCGCAGCGCGCCGGTCACCCCATGCTAGTGCGGGGGTGGGCCGGGCCGCACCACCGGCTCAGGCGGGTTCCGCACCGGGGCCATGGCTGAGCCAGACCCGTCTTTCCAGCGGCGCCCTGCCATCGCGCGCGAGGTGCTGGCCGGCTGCGGCGAAAGTCTGGCAGGCAGCAGCGTCCTCGCCGATGCAAGCTTGCCTCTCGGGACCTTTTAAAGACAGGCGAAAGGACATTTAACGCCAGGCACTCGACCATGCGCACACAGGGCCCCGGAGCCGCATTGCGGCGCTCCACGCGGCCCCTCTTCAATCAAGGGGAAGTGCGACATGACCACATGGATTCAAGCCTGCAGGCTGCCGGCATTGCTGCTGGGCATGGCCTGCGTCAGCGGGCAAGCTGCGGCGCAATGGACGATCACGACGCTGGACCGCCCGGCGGCCAGCAACACCCAGCTCTGGGGCATCAACGACAGCAACCAGATCGTCGGCAGCGACTCGCTGGGCGGCTTCGTCTACACCGGCGGTGTCGCCAGCGCGATGCCGGCCTGGGCCGGCGCCGAGGGCATCACGCCTTTCGGCATTGCCAACGACGGCACGATCGTGGGTTCGTGGAGATCACCCGGCGACGGCCGGACCCATGGTTTCATCTACAGGGCAGGCAGCTACTCCGGCTGGGACCTCGGCCTGCCAGGTTTGAGCTTCACGCAGATCCGCAGCATCTCGCTGGACGGGCGCTACATCGCGGGTTATGCCACCGGCGATACGCCGGGGAGCACCGGTTTCGTCTTTGACACCCAGAGCTCGCAGCTGACGACCTATGCCGTCAGCGGCACGCTCATCCTGCAAGGCAGCACCAGCACCGGCATGACCGCGGGCAGCCTGGCCGGCAGCAGCGACGTCAACGGTGGCGTGCTGGCCTTTGGCGGCGGCGCCTACACCGTCTACCCGAGCATGCCGGGCGTTGACGGCAGGATCAACTTCCGCGGCATCAACGACGCCGGCATGATGAGCGGCTTCACCCGCAACAACGGCGTCACGACGGCGGTCTTCGGCTCGGTGACGCAGGGCTACAGCTTCTCGGCGCTGACCATCGAAGGTGCGGCCACCTCGGTCGGCGCAGGTCTCAACAACCACAACGCCGTGGTCGGCTTCTACACCGACAGCGCCGCGCAAGTGCACGGCTTCCTGGCGACGCCGGTGCCCGAGCCCACGACGGCCTTGATGCTCGCCGGTGGCCTGGCCGCGCTGGCCTGGCGGCGTGCGCTACAGCGGCATTGTCGCCGGCGAAGACAGCAGCCTGTGCCTGGCCTCTGGTTGGCCGACCGGCCCGAAGCGGCAACGCGCTGAAGGACGCGGTGGACGCTCAGGCGTCCAGACGATCCAGCGCCAAGGCCACCATGGCCCCCTCGGTCAGGCCCGCACCCCGGGCCTTCAGCGCCGCCAACACCTCGGGGCTGCCCCCGCCTTCGCGCTCGCCGTTCAGCGCATCGCATGCCAGCGCTTCGGCGCGTTCGGCCATGCGCTCCTCGAACGGTTCGCGCGAGTTGTCCAGTTCCTCCCGCTCGAAGGCCGCATCGGAGAAGCCCAACAGCATCAAGGCTGCACGAGGCCGGTGCTCCAGGGCCGCCAGCAGGGCTGCCCAGCCGGCCCATGCGCCCATGATGTCGGCGCCCGGGGACAAGGGCCAGACTTGCTGCAGCGCGTCGCGGGCTTGTACGGTGTCGCCGTTGGCGAGGCAGGCCCAGGCCAGGCTGCTCAACAGGTCGATGCTGGGGCCGCCGGGTCGGCGCGCAAAACGCGCCAGCTGCGTGCGCGCCATGTCGAGCGCCTCGGCAGGCCGTTGCGCCTCGACCAGCACCATGACCATGAGCACGTAGGGCAACGGATCCTGGTGGCCACACTCGTCCACCCGCACCAGCCACATGCGCAGTGCTTGCAGCGCGGCCTCCCAGTCGCCGACCCGCCAGGCCTGGCGGTACTCGTGCTGGCTGCTGAGCATCTTGACGTAAGGCGACCAGTCAGGGTTGGCCAGGGTACGCATCTCGGCGGTGACCGCCTCGTACTCGGCCCAGTGCCCGAGGTCACAGCTGAGAAGGGCGATGTTCTCCAGTGCCAGGTAGCGCGTGAGTTCGTCGCCGGCCTGCACGGCCACCGCCACCGCCTGGCCGGCGCGCGCACGGCTGTGGGACTGCCGAAACGCGCCCCAGAAACACGAACACTCGTACAGCGCCCGCGCCAGGCTGGGTGACGGCACCGCCGAAGGGGATGCGATGGCTGCGTCCAGCAGCGGTTCGACTGCCTGCCACAGCGCCTTGGCGTCGGTGTGGCGAATGCCGAACAGCCTGCGCGACAGCGGGGCCGCAAGCACCCAGGCGGTTTCCGCGTCGTGCGCAGCCGCCCAGGTGCACGCGGCCAGGCCACCGTCGAGCTCGAGGTCGATCTCAGCGCGTGCGGCCTCGAAGCCCATGAGGCCGTTCATCAGTGCGGCGTACACGCGTGCGTGGTGGGCGCGCATGGCCGCGGCGTGGCGGCGCCGCGTCTCGGCCTCTTCGCCACAGGCACGCAGTTGCTCGCGCGCCAGGGCCAGCGGCGTATCCAGATGCCGGTAGCGCGGCAGCGTGTCGCTGCCCTGGGGGCTGTCTTCCACCACCACCAGGCCGCGGTCCACCAGCGCGCCCAGTGCGTCCAGCGTAGCCCATTCGTCCAGGCCGCCCGGCGCGTCGTCGGCCACCACCTGCAAGGCCACCGCCAGCGATGCGCCCCCCACGCAGACCGACAGGCGCCGGAACACGGCCTGTTCGTTCGCGCTCAGCAGCTCATGGCTCCACTGCAAGGCGGCGCGCAGCGTCTGCTGGCGCGCGGGCGCGTCTCGGCGGCCGCCGGTCAGCAGCGACAGCCGCTGGTCCAGGCCGGCCACCAGCGCCTGCAGCCCCAGGTGCGGCGCGCGGGCTGCGGCCAGTTCGATGGCCAGCGGCGCGCCGTCCAGGCGCGTGCAGAGTTCGACGACGCGGGCCACGTTGTCGTCGGTGACGGCGAAGCGCGTGTCCTGCGCCTGGGCGCGCAGCGCGAACAGCGCCACGGCACCGTACTGCAGCGCGGTGTCGGCGTCGGCGCCACCTGCGGGCAGAGCCAGCGCACCGAGGCGGTAGATCCACTCGTCGGCCACACGCAGCGGCGCCTGGCTGGTGACGAGCAGCTGCACGCCCGGCGCACCCGCCAGCAGCGCCGCGACCAGCGCCGCGACGGTGTCGACCACATGCTCGGCGTTGTCCAGCGCGATCAACACCTCCAGCCGCGCCAGTGCCTTCACCAGCCCGGCCACGGGGTCAGCGCCGCCCGGCTGTGCCAGGCCCAGCGACGCGGCCACCAGCCCCACCAGGGCCACGACCTCGTCATCAGGCTGCAGCTTGGCCAGGTCGACGAAACACACCTCGTGCGCGTAGCGGCTGCGCCGTGCATGCAGGGCCGCCAGGGCCAGGCGCGTCTTGCCCATGCCGGCCGAGCCCAGCACGGTGACCAGGCGCTGGCGGTCGAGCAAGGCGTCCAGCGCGGCGAGTTCGGCCTCGCGCCCGACCAGCGGCGCCGGCCGTTCGGACAAGTTCGTGCGCAAGGGCGACAAGGGCGCCTGCGACACCAGTTGCGGCGCAGCGGTGTCTGCCGCAGCGTGCTCGACGGGCAGCGTGAAGCGGTAGCCGCGGCCCGGCACCGTGGCGATGATCTCGCCGCCCAGCACCTTGCGCAGCGCGTTGATCTGCACGCTGAGGTTGTTCTCTTCCACCACCAGGTTGGCCCACACGCGGTCCATCAGCGCCTGGCGCGTGACCAGCTGCCCGGCCTGCTCAACCAGCGCCAGCAGCACGTCCAGCGCCTTGGCACGCAGGGGCACCGCCTGGCCGTCGGCCAGCAGCTGGCCTTCTTGCACCTGCAGTTCGAAGCGGCCGAAGCGCAGGCGGGCGGGGTGGTTCGGCGCGCCTTCGGCTGCAGCCGCCAGGGCGGGCACGAGGCGCAAGGGTGGGGATGGAGGCACGAAGGGGCTGCTGCTGAAGGTGGATCACCTTTCGCAGTACCGGTTGCCCGGATCCGCACGCGTGTCTGGATTCGTGGGCCCACTTTAGCGCGTGAACCCGCAGCCCGCGCACCGATGGCGCGCTGGCCTGGCGCGGGGCCTCACAACAAGGCTGGCGCGCCCGCCAGGCCCAAGCGCCACAAGCACTTGGGCTTGCGGCGCTTGGGCTTAGCTGGGGCGACGCTGAAAAGGCTCAGGCTTTCGAATGGCCGACGGACCGGCGGCGCTGAATCGCGCACACAGCGGCAACGCCCGCCAGCATCATGGCGTAGGTGGACGGCTCAGGCACGGGCTGGGCGCTGAAGGCGGAGTAATAGTCGCCACCTGCGGGGCCGATCAGGTAACCGTTGCCTATCGTCCAAGTACCCGCCGTGGTCCTGAAGCCCAGCAGGCTGGGGCGCACGCCTGCGCTGCTTGCCAGCAGAAAGTTGTCTTCACCCCGGTCGGTGTTGAGCCCGAAGGACTGGCCCCAGGCACCCGCGTCCAGCAGGCTGATGAGCTGATAGCCCGCGCGGCCTTGGCTGTCGGTGGTCAAAGCCCCGGTAGAGAAGGAGCCGCTGACGCTGCTGACGCCCGGCTCGCCCGGCGTGGGGGTCGTGTCGGTTCTGGAATAGCTCTCGGTGAAGGTCCAGACGATGTCGGTGTCGGCAGCTTGTGCATTGCCGGCCCACGCGGCCAAGGCCACCGCGCTCAGCGCGAACGAGGAACGAGCGATTTGGGTGAGATTGAGTTTCATGGCGAATGACTCCTGGGTGATGGTGATTGAGGGACGATGAACAGGCGCGGGACTCAAACCTGTGTTGCGGTTCAGGACCCGACAAACCCAGTGTCTTGATCTGGCCCTGGCAAGGCCTTCAGGCTTCTTTAAATCGGCGTTAAATCGAAGTGAAATCGGCCGACAAATCTGGCGCCATGTCTTGCGCGAATGCCGCGCTGGGCTGCGGCGACGAGTTCAGGGCCGCGCACCACGCTGGCGCTGCGGGCGATACTCCGGGCCTTCCTGAACCCCTGCACTGCCCCAACCATGGAAAAGATCCTGGCCAGCATCGGCTCGCTGCTCTACGGCATGCGCTTCACGATGCTCTTCTTCTACGTCGGGCTGGTGGCCATCATCTTCGGCATCCTGGGCAAGTTCCTCTTCGAGACCTACAAGCTCATGAGCACCTTGCTCACGGGCAGCGTCGAGAAGATCGACCTCATCATCAAGGTGCTGGAACTGGTCGACATGACCATGGTGGCGCAGCTGGTGTGGGTGGTGGCGCTGGCGGGTGTGTCGCTGTTCGTGACCACGGGGCACTTCGACAACAAGGACATCAAGAAGCCCGACTGGCTGGACCACGTCAACACCTACAACCTCAAGCTCAAGTTGGCCTTTGCCATCATCTCGATCTCGGGCGTGCACGCGCTCAAGACCTACCTCAGCGGCGATCTCTCGCTGGAGAACGTGCAGATCGTGGCCATCATCGCGGTGATCCACTTCTCGTTCGTGCTCGCGGCCATCGGCATCTCGTTCGCGGAGCGGCTCACGCGCGATCAGCACTAGGCGCGACAGGCGCGCGCCAGCTCAAATGCTGTGCGCCTCGGGATGGGCGCCGTCCAGCGCCGCCTGCACCGCCGCCCGCGTGAGCGTGGGCGCGAAGGTGTGGATGAAATCGAAGACGTAGCCGCGCAGGTAGGCCCCGCGCTTGATGGCCACGCGGGTGGTGTTGGTGGCGAAGAGGTGGCGCGCGTCCAGCGCCACGAGGTGCCCATCGCGCGCCTCGTCGAAGGCCACCGAGGCGATCACGCCCACGCCGATGCCGAGCTCGACGTAGGTCTTGATGACGTCGGCGTCCATGGCCTGCAGCACGATGTCGGCTTTCAGGCCGTCGCGCTGGAAGGCCTGGTCGATGTGGCTGCGGCCGGTGTAGCCGGTCTCGTAGGTGATCAGCGGGCACTGCGCCAGCCGCGCCAGCGTGAGCTTCTGGCCCGCGGCGGCTTCCTGCGCCAGCGCATGGCCGGGCGGCACCACCACGGTGTGCGTCCAGCGGTAGCAAGGCAAGGTCACCAGATCAGGGAAATCGGCCAGTGCCTCGGTGGCGATGCCCAGGTCGGCCTGGCCGTCCAGCACCATCTGCGCGATCTGCCTGGGTGAGCCCTGCTGCAGGTGCAGCACCACGCCGCCATGCGTGGCGCGGAAATCGCGCACCGCGGTGGGCAGGGCGTAGCGCGCCTGCGTGTGCGTGGCCGCCACGGTGAGCAGGCCTTGTTCGGCGCTGGCGAAATCGGCCCCGGCACGGCGCAGGTTCTCGGCCTCCTGCAGCAGGCGTTCGATGATGGGCATCATGGCCTGGCCGGGTGGCGTCAGCCCCAGCAGGCGGCGGCCGGCGCGCACGAAGAGTTCGATGCCGAGTTCGTCTTCCAGCTCCTTGAGTTGGCGGCTCACGCCGGGCTGCGAGGTGTGCAGCGCCTCGGCCACCAGCGTGAGGTTGAAACCCTGGCGCACCGTTTCGCGCACCGAGCGCAGCTGCTGGAAGTTCATGGGGTCGGTTTCATGGCGGAGCGCAACCCGCCATTATTCGGAAGCCGCAGCCGCCGCGGCCACGAAGGTTTTCGCAGGTGCTGATGCGCTTTCCGCAGCAGGGCCCAGGCCCCACCACGGCGGCAGCAGCGCCACCACCTCGGGCCGGGCGTAGCGATCGTCCAGCAGCCACAGCCAGCCACGGTCTTCGGGCGTGCGCAGCACGCGGCCAGCGGCCTGCACCACCTTCTGCATCGCGGGCACCAACTCGGGCGGGCCGAGCGGCGCTTCGCCTTCGGCCGGGTCCAGCAGCTGCTGCAGCCGTGCCTGCATCGCGTCTTGCTGGGGCGAGACCGGGGGCAGCGCCAGCGTGGCGATGAAGGCGCCGATGAGCAGCGGGCCCGGCAGGTCCACGCCTTCGGCGAACACGCCGCCCAGCACGGCAAAGCCGATGCCCTGCCCCTGCGGCTGGAAGCGCCCCAGAAAACCCTCGCGCGCGGCCGCGCCCATGCGGCGGTCTTGCCGCCATTGCGGGATGTCGGGGCGCAGCACGGCCAGCCGGTCGGCGGCCTGCGCCAGGTAATCGAAGCTGCTGAAGAAGGCCAGGTAGTTGCCGGGGTGGGCGTCGAACTGACGCGCCAGCACGCCCACCAGGCGCTGCAGCGACGCCGGGCGGTCGGCGTAACGCGTGGACAGGCCCGCCGCCACGCGCACCTGCAGGTGCTCGGGCGGGAAGGCCGGCGGCACGTCGAGCCAGCCAGTGTCTTCAGGCAGGCCCAGCAGGCGCTGCGCGTAGGCGGGCGGCGCGATGGTGGCCGAGAAGAGCACAGCACTGTGCAGGGCCGCAAAGCGCGGCCGCAGGAAGGGCGCGGGCGAGACGTTGTGCAGCGCGATGGCGGCGCTGCCCTCCCGGCCGGCCTCCGGCGCGCTCTGCAGTGCCAGCAGCGTGTGCGGGCCCAGCGTTTCCAGCAGGCGCGCGTGGCGCTGCAGCTCGAAGTGGAAGTTCAGCAGCGGCCCCGTGGCCAGCGGCAGCTGCTGGAAGTGATCGGCCAGCGCGCCCGTGGCCTGCTGCAGCGCCTGCACGTAGTCGTCCGGCGGCTCGGCCAGCACCGTGTAGGGCGTGGTGGCGCTGCCCAGCAGTTCGCGCGCGGCCGCGGCCAGCCGGCGCAGCGGGGCGCGCAAGGCGGCCGGCGCGGTGGCGGCGGTGTCCTGCAGCAGCGCCAGCGGCAGCTCCACGCTGTACATGGCCCGCGTGCGCTCCACCAGGTTGTGGGCCTCGTCCACCAGCACCGCCAGGCGCCAGCCCAGCGCCTGCGTGAGGCCCCAGACGTGACCGTTGGGGTCGAAGAGATGGTGCACGTCGCCCACCAGCACGTCGGCCCAGCGCAGCAGCTCCTGCCCCAGGTAGTAGGGGCACAGACCGTGGTGCAACGCGATGCGGCGCTGTGCGGCCGTGTCCAGCCAGGCTTCGGCCACGGCCGCTGCGCGTGCGGCGGGCAGGCGGTCGTAGAAGCCCAGCGCCAGCGGGCAGGCCTGGCCGTGGCAGGCCTTGTCGGGGTGCTCGCAGGCCTGCTCCTTCGCCACCAGGCTCAGCACACGCAGGGGCTGGGTGTGCGTGGCCTGGGGCATGGCCTCACGCACGCTGCCCAGCGCTTCCAGCGCCGTGAGCCGCCCGGTGCCCTTGCAGGTGAGGAAGGCCACCTTGTCCACGCCCGGCCCCGGCACCGCGCGCAGCAGCGGGAAGAGCGTGCCGATGGTCTTGCCGATGCCCGTGGGCGCCTGCGCCAGCAGTGCCTGCCCGCGCACCGCGTGGCGGTACACGGCCTCGGCCAGCAGGCGCTGGCCCGGCCGCCACTGGCCCTGCGGAAAAGGCAGCGTGGCCAGTGCTGCATCGCGCGCCTGGCGGTGCAGCGCCTCCTGCTCGGCCCAGGCCGCGAAGGCCGCGCAGCGCTGCGTGAAGAGTTCTTCCAGCTCGGCCGCGCCATACACCTGGCGCAGCTCGGTCTCGGTCTGCGTGAGGGTGTCGAAGTAGACGAGCGCCAGCGCCACTTCCTCCACTTCACGCGTGCGGCAGAACAACGCACCGTAGGTCTGCAGCTGCGCCCAGTGCAGCTGGCGGCGGTTGTCGGGGATGTCTTCGTGCCGGCCGCGCAGCGTCTTCACCTCTTCCAGCGTGCGGCGGCGCGGGTCGTAGCCGTCGGCGCGGCCACGCACGCGCAGGCCGCCCTGCTCGGTCTGCAGCGCGACCTCGGTCTCGTAGTCGGCCCCGCGCCGGCTGGCCACGGTCTGCTGGCCCTGCAGGCCTTCCAGCGCGGTGGCGCTGGGTGTGAAGCGGCGGTCGAGATCCCCGTGCTTGGCCGTGAACTCGCAGAGTTCACGCACCGAGACGGTGTAGCGCCAGCCGGCCGCGGGGGCGGCGGGCTGGGTGCTGGGGGCAGGGGTCGGGGGACGGATGAGGGGCACGCCGGGGCTCGAGGACTCGACATCATCAACCATCACCCGGCCCTTCCCGGCCCTGCTCGCCATACCGGCTGCTTGGCCTGGCGCCGTCCTTCACAATGCCGCGCTTGCACCGCACGCCTCCCCGCCTGATCACGCTGACGCTGCTGACCGCCTTGTCGGCGCTGACGCTCAACATGCTGCTGCCCTCGCTGCCCTCGATGGCCCGCGACCTGGCGGCGCGCGAAGCGGTCACGGCGCTGGTGGTCTCGGGCTACATGCTGGCTTCGGCCGTGTTCCAGCTGGTGCTGGGGCCGCTGTCCGACCGCCTCGGGCGCCGGCCGGTGATGCTGGGGGCGCTGGCGCTGTTCGCGCTGGCCTCGGCCGGCTGCATGCTGGCGCAGGACGTGGCCGTGCTGCTGGTCTGCCGCGTGATGCAGGCCGTGATCGTGGCCGGTGCGGTGGTCTCCAGCGCCACCATCCGCGACCAGCATTCGGCCGTCGATTCAGCCGCCAAGCTGAGCCTGATCGCCTCGGCCATGGCGGTGGCGCCGATGCTGGGCCCCTTGCTGGGCGGTGTGCTGGACGTCACCTTGGGCTGGCGCTCGGTGTTTGCGCTCTACGCGCTGATGGGCGCGGCCCTGTGGGTGCTGGTCTGGGCCGACATGGGCGAGACCCGCGCGCCGGGCCTGCCCGCGCCGCGCTGGGCCGACGCGGGGGCCTTGCTGCAGTCGCCGCGCTACTGGGCCTACGTGCTGTGCACGGCCTTCTCGGTGGGCGCCTTCTACGTCTTCGTCACGGGCGTGCCCTACGTGGGCGCTGCGGCCTGGGGGCTGTCGCCCGCGGAGGTGGGCCTGGGCGTCGGTTCGATCACCGGCGGTTTTCTCGTTGGCGCCGGCTTCAGTGCGCGCCGTGCCCGCCGCCTCGGCACGGGCGTGCTGCTGATCTCGGGGCGGGTGGTGTCGGTGGTGGCGGTGGCGCTGGCCCTGGCCGTGTTTGCCGCCGGCATCTCGCACCCCGTGGCGCTGTTCGGCTTGACCGTCTTCGTGGGCCTGGGCAACGGGCTGACGCTGCCCAGCGCGAACGCCGGCACCCTGTCGGTGCGCCCGGCCCTGGCCGGCACGGCCGCCGGCCTGAGCGGCGCGCTGGCCATGGCGCTAGGCGCGGTGCTGAGCACGCTCACCGCCGTCGCGGTGGAGCGTTCTGCCACGCCGGCCACGCTGCTGGCTTTGATCATGGGCTGCGTGCTGCTGTCGCTGGCGGCAGCGCTGGTGGCCACCCGCCTGGAGCGGGCAGCGCTGCGCGCTGCGGCCTGAGGGGCCAGGTCGGGTGCTTCGGGCGCCCGGCGGTTCCCCCGAATACCCACGGAATAGGCGCGCTACTTGCGCCCATGCCCTTCGCTGGCGTGGCTAGGCTCTGCGGGTCCTGACCTCGGCGTGGAAAAGCCAAGGATCGAGACTTCCTGGGCGCCCTGTCTACCGATCCAATGGAGTGGCGTCACGCGGGGGGGTCTGCAGGGCATCACGTTCCATCAGAGGAAGAGCATGGCGGACTGTTCGGGTAGGCCCCCGCGAATCGCGGTGATCGGCTGCAGCTGGTTTACCAAGGCTGCGCACCTGCCTGCCTTGCGCCAGCTGGCCGCAGAGGGGCTGGTCGAGGTGGTCGCGCTTTGCAGCCGCACGGAAGCTTCGCTCGCGGCCGCGCAACAGGTTCTCGGCTTCGCGGTTCCCACCTACACCGACATGGATGCGTTGCTGCGCAACGAACAGGTGGATGCGGTGGACATCATCCTGCCCACGACGATGATCGCCTCGGCGATACAGAAATCGCTCTTGGCCGGCAAGCACGTCATCAGCGAGAAGCCTTGCGCGATGACGGTGGCGCAGTCCAGCGAGCTTCTGGCCTTTCACCATGCGACCGAGGGCGAGCTCACCTGGTCGGTGGCCGAGAACTGGCCGTTCAAGCCGACCGTGGTCACCCTCCAGAACATCCTCAAGATGGGCATGCTGGGCGGCATCGAGGCCATCGACTTCGCCTACAAGTCCGTGGCCTGGAGTGGCATCGGGCAAGGGTGGCGCGCCAACGCCGACTTCAAGGGCGGCTACATCCTGGATTCAGGGGTGCACTTCATCTCGATGCTCAGGGCCCTGGGCGGCGGCATCGCCGAAGTCAGCGCAGATGTGGGTTGGCATCCTTCGGCGCACGTGGCAGACCGGGTGTCGGCGCAGGTCACCTACGAGAACCAGGCCCAGGGCCGCTTCCTCGTCGACTTCAAGAACGGGCCGGGGCCGGAAGACCTGTACCACCTGCATCTGAAATGCAGGAACGGGAATCTGAAGGCCAACTTCCTCACCGGCCGTGTGCTGCTGCAGATCGGGGATCACGCCCAGATCATGGAGATCCCGAACGACGCCTGGGTCACGGGCGGCGTGTACCCGATGCTGCGCCACTTCTGCGAGTCCTTGACGAAGAAGACGGTCCCGGCCTGCACGCCGATGGAGGGCCTCAGGGATGTGGCGGCCATCGAGGCGATGCTCGAATCCAGCAGGCTCGGGCGACCCGTCGCGCCCGCGGCGCTGCACCGCCAGCTCAACGGATGCGGGCAGCAGATCCAGACCTTCGGCAGCCTGTTTGGCTTCAAGCCCCGGCATGTGGTGCACCCCAAGTCGGTGGCCGAGGTGAAGACGGCCGTCAGGGAAGCGGCCGCTGCCGGGCTGCCGGTGCGCACCCTGGGGGCGGGCAACAACTGGACCGGCTACGCCCGCACGGGCGGGGTTTCGATCAACCTCAGCGGCTTGAACGGGATCATCGGCATCGACGCGCAGCGGAAAACCGTCAGGGCCTGGGCCGGCACGCGGCTCGGGGACGTCACCAAGGCCCTGGCCGGCCACGGCCTGTGCCTGCCCTCGCTGCCCTTTCTCACCACCGGCACGGTGGGCGGCATGGTCGCTACGGCGTCGCACGGCACCAGCCCGCACTGGGGCACGGTCTCGGATGCCGTGCTGTCCTTGAGCTTGATTTCAGCGGCGGGCGAAGCGGTTCACATCCACGAGGGTTCAGCACCTGCACTGCTGAAGGCCGCCCGGGTGTCGGTCGGCATGCTGGGGGTCATCACCGAGGTGGAGTTGCAGGCGGTCGACATGAAATGGACGCGCAACATCCAACTCGATCTGGCCCTGGACGAATTCACCCAGCTCCGCCCCGCGGTCTTCCAGCGGTACGAGCATGTCTGGGCGCACTGGCTGCTGGGCAACGAGCGCCTGATCATTCAATGCCTGGAAACACGCTCCGCGCCGGAGCAGGACTTCGCACCGTATGTGAAGGCCGAGGGCGGCAACTGGGTGCAGCAGTACTACCACGCCGCCCCGATGCAGGTGGGCCGCGATCCGATGATGCTGAGCATGCAGTACGGCGTGCCGCTGCACAGGCTGCCCGAGGCCATCCGGCAGGTGAACGCCTCTGCATTCGCGGCCACCTATGCGGGGCGCGAGATCGAACTGAAGTTCCTGAAGCACGACCCGGGTTCCTTCCTGGGGCCGAACGCCGAAGACGACATGGTCTTGTTCAACATCTTCTGGCCGGCCGAGAGAGGGGCAGCGCACCAGGTCCTCAGCGAATTCGAGTCCATCATGCACGGGCTGCATGCCAAGCCGCACTGGGGCAAGTTCCACGCGCCACCCGAGCCTGGCTACCTGGCGAAGAGCTATCCGAACTGGCAGGCCTTCGATGCCGTGCGGCGCGAGATGGATCCTCGCGGCATGTTCGCCTGCCTTTGAGCGATGGACGCCGGCCGTTCCACGCCACGGCGCTGACGCCCCGTCGCCCTGTTCTAGCGCCCCCCCGTTCTCGGGGATGGAACCGCAAGTCGTGTCTCGCTGGCCCGCCGGCCGCTTAAATTACCGGGTGATATCCGCGATGACCGAGGTGAACATGTTGAAGACCCTTGCCCTGCGCCGCCATCTGCTGGCCCGGCTGCTGGCCCTCTCGACGCTGGCCCTGTGCCTGCCGGCCGCCCAGGCCTCGACGTCGGCCTACGACGCGATGGTGGCCACGGGCCTGACCGAGGAAGGCATCTTCCCCCGCATCGTCATCCGCAACGACATCGGCCTTTCTGGCGCGGCCAGCTTCGCTGCCGACCCGGCTTTTTCGGGTGTGGTCTCGCTCAGCGGCTGCACCGGTGTGCTGATCGCACCCACCACGGTGCTCTCGGCCCGGCACTGCGCGCCCAGCGTGGGCGGCACGGTGCGTTTCGGCACCAACCGCTCCACCCCCACCTTCAGCACCAGCATCCAATCGGTGCTGTATCCCGGCGGCGGCAATTCCAACTCGCCGCTGCTCGATGGCAACGATGTCGCCATCCTCCGGCTGAACGCGGTGGTGCCGGCGGGCATCGCCACGCCGTTCGCGCTGACCGACGCCACCACCGCGCTGACGGGCGTTCAGGTCGTCACGCTCGGGTACGGGGGCAGCGGCCTCGGCAGCACCGGGGTCACGGGTTCCGACGGCATCCGCCGCGGCGGCACCAACGTGCTGGATCGCTACGGCGCGG
This sequence comes from Rubrivivax sp., assembly GCA_051861265.1. Lineage (GTDB taxonomy): Bacteria > Pseudomonadota > Gammaproteobacteria > Burkholderiales > Burkholderiaceae_C > Rubrivivax. The sequence goes on along the minus strand of JBHYDA010000032.1, from coordinate 4,665 downwards.
CCGTGAACACCGGCGCCAACGTCCCGAACACCGCCAACATCTTCTCCACCGACTTCGACAACCCCACCGGCACCAGCAACACGCTGGGCTGGCTGGGCAGCGTGGCCACCGCCACGGGTTTTGAAGCCACCACGGCCGGTGGCGACAGCGGCGGCCCGCTGCTCTTCGACAACGGCGGGGTCTGGACCTTGATGGGCGTGCTCAGCGGGGGCACCACCAGCAACAGCGTCTACGGCGACATCTCGTGGTGGACGGGCGTCGCGCCTTTCCGCGCGCAGATCGAGTCTGCCGGCGGCGTCTTCATCTCGGTGGTGCCTGAGCCCGGCACCTACGCCCTGATGCTGGTGGGCCTGGGGCTGGTGGGCTTGCGCCTGCGGCGCACTGCCCGGGGGTAAAGCCGCCGGTGCAGCCCTTCGAGGCCTGGGGTCTGTGCAGCGGGCTGCCCTGGCGCCGCTGGGACAATCCACCGCATGAGTGAACACATCGCCCAACGCCTGCGCAGCGCCGCAGCCGAACTCCCCGGTGAACGCGTGAGCGTGGCCACGCTGGCTGAACTGCACGAGAGCTCCGCCAACGCCGGCTCGGCCCACGGCGCGCTGCTGCTGATGATGGCCGTGCCCTGCGTGCTGCCCATCCCCGGCACGGGCACGGTGCTGGGCATCGGCCTGCTGGCGCTGGCCGTGGCCATCTGGCGTGGCGATCTGGCGGCCACGCTGCCGCGGCGCGTGGCCGAGTTCGAGATGTCGCGCGAGTGGGCGCAGAAGGTGCTGGGCGCGCTGGCCAGTGTCTATGGCCTGGCTTCGCGCTTTTCTCGCGAGCGCCTGCAACCCCTGGCCAGCGGTGGCGGTGGCGCCGTGCTGGCGGCTGCCGTGGCCTTGATGGCGGCGGTGCTGATCCTGCCCATCCCCTTCGGCAATGTGCTGCCAGCGGTGGCGCTGGTGCTGATCGGCCTGGGGCTGGTGTTCCGCGACGGCCTGGCGGTGCTGCTGGGCCTGGGCACCGCCGCGCTCACGGTGAGCGGCCTGGCGCTGATCTCGGCCTTCGCCACCGATTGGGCGGCCAGCTGGCTGCCGCGCCTGTGGGCTTGATGCAGGCTTGAACTGCGCTTCAGGCGCGGGCTGAACGTGGTTCAGCGCGCATCGGCCGGATCCAGGTGTTCACGCGCCGCGGCCATGCCGCGGTCGGCAGCTTCGCGCAGCCAGCGGTAGCCCTCGCGCCGGTTCTGCGGCACGCCCAGGCCGTGCTTGAGGGCCAGGCCGTAGCGCAGCATGCCGCCCCAGCGGCCGGCCTCGGCCGCCACGCGGTTCCAGCGCGCGGCCTCGGGCAGGTCCTGCGGCACGGGGCCGCGCTCGTTGAAGAGCACGTCGCCCAGGTACTCGGCCGCCAGCACGGCGCCGGCCTGCGCGCCGGCCCGCAGCAGGGCCACGCCGCGCGCTGTGTCTTGCGGCACGGCCTCGCCCCAGGTGAGCATGGCGCCGTACAGGCCCAGCGCGTCGCGCTGCTGCTGCGCCGCCGCGCGGGCCAGCCAGGTGGCGGCCTCGGCCTTGTTTTGCGGCAAGCCCGCACCCTCGAAGAGCCGCGCGCCCAGCGCGTACTGCGCATCGGCGTGGTTCAGGCGCCCGGCAGCGGCGCGCAGCCAGGCGGTGGCCTGCGCAGGGTCGGCCGGGCCGCCTTCGCCGCGGAAGGCCATCAGCGCGGCGTTGGTCATGGCGCCGGGTTCGTCCAGGCCGGCCGCTGCCGCGAAGAGTCGCCGGGCCTCGGCCAGGTCGCGCGGGCCGCCTTCGCCCGCGACGTGCATCTCGGCCAGTTCGGCCAGGGCCTGGGCCTGCTGCTGCGCCGCGGCCAGGGCCAGGGGTAGTCGTACTTTTCGTGCAGATTGGTGCGCTTTGCTCTGAAAACTCTTTGCACGACAAGCACTTACGTCTTCGGCACTTCCGGGCGCTTCATCCTTTTCGTGCAGATTGGTGCGCTTCGGCTCCAGCGGCCGTGTGAGGTCAGAACCTCGAGGGTCCCGCGATCTGCCGGATCAGGCCTCTTCGCTCCGGTCGCGAAACTCCAGCTTGAACTGCCAGCCCTCGAAAGCCGCCACCATGCGGCCGAGTTCGTCCCAGGAGATCTCTCGACCATCGATGACGACCATTGGAACACGATGGTCCTCGTCGGGATCGCTGTCGACGGTGCCACGCAGGATCAGGCGATCGTTCACCTGCGGCCCGTGGTCCGTGTCCTCGAGATGGGAGAGAGCCAAGGCCCGGCGCATCTTGCCAATGAGCTTGCCCAGCAACTCAAGAGGGTCGTCGTCAGGCTCCCCGATCACCTGAAACTGATACCCGGCCGGGCAGCAATCGCGCAGCTCGAACGCGTCGATCGCCATACCGGGCCCGAACAGCCGAGTGCGAAACCGGAACTCGTGCTCGGCGCCACGCCCGTCGACCATGCGCACAGGTTCGAAGACCACGTGCTCGAACCCCTGCAGACCGAGGCGGCTGGCGGCGGCCTCGTTGAAGCATCGGCCGCAGAGCTGCTGGTAGCCTCCCTCCATCGAACCGTAGTTCACGACATCGTGGGTGAGCGTGGGCTGACGGCAGGCGTCGCAGGTGATTGGCTGCATGGGTGGTGCGGTGTGCGTGTAGGCGAGACGAATGTAGGCTACGAACGCGGTGCCGCGAACCGATCGGCCACCTGCTTGGCCCGTCGGGCGTCGTCGGCGTGCAGGTACATCGAGGTCGTGGCCAGCGAGGCGTGCCGCAGGTTGTCGCGCACCGTGGTCAGCTCGGCGCCACCTTCGAGGAGGTGGGTGGCATGCGTGTGCCTCGTCCAGTGCGGCGTGGCCTGACGCAACTTCTCGGCGAGGGCCGGGGAGCCTTCCTCCACGACTTCAGCCGTCGTGGCGAAGAACCGTTTCAGCACTCGCCACAGCCGCCACGAGGAGATCCCACTTCCACCCTCTCCAAGGCCGCCAATCAGCGAAGTGGATGGACGCCACTTCGAAGGCGTCACGGGCAGCCCCCGTTGAACAAGGTAGCGATCGAGGGCGGCGCGGGCCAGCGGCGGCAGCACGACCTTGCCTGCCTTGTGGCCCTTGCCGACGACCCGGATCCACGTGTCGCCATGCGGATCCAAGTCGATCGCGCCCAGTTGCGCGCCCACGAGTTCGCTGATTCGCAGGCCCGTGGCGTAGGCGAAGTCCAGCATGAAGCGCAGCCGCTGTGCGGCCGGCTCGCTCCAGCCGTAGGACCACTCCAGGCCGTCGGCAACGACCCGGACGAGCTTCCACTCGTGCTCGGTGAAGGCGTGAGACGTGTCGAGCTGCGCCGGCCGGCCGCCTCGCACCTTGACGCCGGCGAATGGGTTGGCCAGCACGTAGCGCTGCTCGATGAGCCACCGGTACAGTGCGTTGAGTACCGACAGCGCGTAGGCTGCAGAGCGCGCCGAGAGGTCGCCCGCGAAGGGGCGCCATGCAGTCGACGACCGCGGCTGCGGTGCGCCGACCCAGCGCGCGCGAGGGCTCGGACGACGCAGGAATCCGCGGTAGGCAATGGCGTCCTCGGTGGTCAGCGACGACAGCGCGCGCCCGCGCTCGACGATCGCCCACAGGATCAGCCGTTCGGCTTCCTTGCGGTAGGCCCGCTGGGTCGCCGTCGCCTCGTGCAGCGACAGCCAGGCGGTCACGGCCTCGTAGTCGTTGCTGGCGTCGAGCGCACAGCTGGCCCGCGGCGCTCGAAAGGTGCCGCGTGAACCATCGACGTCTTCGGGGACGACCAGTCGCTCCCAGGGGATCAGTTCCTGCGCCTGGTTCACGGTGATCAGTGCGCGAGCGCGTTCGGTGAGCGCAGGATGCTTGGCAAAGAACGCCTCGATGTGGCGGGCGCCAGCCGGCCCGAGCCCCGCGATGCCGATCCACCAGCGTCGGCGCCTGGGCACGCGCAGGGTCAGGTCGGCCAGCGTGCGGATTCCCGCCGCGTGCAGCACACCCACGAGCCGCACAGGTAGCCAACGCTCGACGGCGTCGCCGATGAGAGGCTGCGGAGGCGGCAGCCCGCGCAACGTCTCGATGGCGGCAGCGGCGGCCTTGGCGCGTTTCCGATCGGATGGACTGGCCGCCGCAAATGCGGTGGCGAGAACCGCGTGCGCACGGCTCGTCGCGAAGGCCACCAGCTGGCGCTTCACCCGCCCGATCACCGAGCGCGCCGATTCGCCGGCAGCCCGGCGATCGGGCAGATAGTGATCGACGGCCGCGCGGCTGGGCACCCCTTGAAGCCAGGCGCGGAATGCGGCCAACGAAGCCTCGTCCGGCCAGCTCGGGTCTGCGGACGTGCGGGGTGGCGCTGACAGCGCGTTTTCCATGCGCACCAGTTTAGGTCCATGGCAAGCATGCCAAGCTAATGTTGTTTATCTTGGTAGCGTTGCGGAACCGTGTCGTTTCCGACGGGCTGGCCTCTCAACACGGTTGAGAGTCTTGGCATATTCAGCGGTGGGCGCTCCGGCGCAGCACTGTGATCTGAAGCTGGCTTCTGCTTGACTGCCAGCCGGTCTGATGAGTCTGAAAGAGGCACCAGTAAGCTGCCGCTGGTGGGGACCCGCCATCGGCCGAGCCTGTGTGAAAACCCCCTCACTTCGCGTCTGACGGATCCGTAGAGTTGGTGGACATATCGAGCAGCGGAG
>JBHYDA010000031.1:0-25804 GCA_051861265.1 Rubrivivax sp. | reverse complement strand
CAGGAAAGCGATGCGCTCGAGCACCTCGGCAATCTGGCGTGTGGAGTGCTTGGCCGGTGTGCTCCACAGCCAGCTCTAGCAATGCTGGCCATCCGGGCGTGCGCTGTCCAGCGCCGAAGCCCAGCGCTTGAGCATGACGGCTGGCACCGCGGCTCGGATCGCCTGGGCCGTGACGGCCTCCAGCTCGGTCAGTGCTGCGGCGACCAGGCCGCGAATGACACGGTCGTGCACGATGAGCAGCCGGTGTTCGTACAGCCAATGCCGGGCATGCAGGAGCAGCCGCTCACGGTCGGCGCTGTGGGCCACTTCATCGCGCAGGACTCGAACCAACGCGCGACGCTGGTGCTCGGTCATCCAGGCAAAGCCCAGCGCCTCGCAGGCCTGCTGCTGGTGATCGAACAGCGTGCGGCCACGGGCGTACAACGCGCGCAGCGACGCCAGGTCTGGCGTGGCGATGTCCAGCATCTGGCCCAGGTGACGCAGCAACACGGCAGGCACCGCGCGCACGCTGTTCAGCGGCCGGCCACTCATGCGCACAAAGCCGATGTGCAGCGCCAGGCCCAACTTGTGGTTGTCGCCTCGCCGGCGCGCGATCAGTTCGAGCTCGACACGACTGAAGCTGAAGAAGGCCTGCAGTTCGAACTCGGTGAGTTCACGCGGCAGGTCGCGCAGGCCCAGGTACGGTGTCTGCCAGCCTTGCATCGCCACCGCTCCTCGTCAATCGGAAAGCAGCCAAAGATACGCCGCGCAGAACCGAACAGCAATCCTTGCGAAATCAACAACTTACCGGCCGAGGGCCGCGCCGTTGCTGGCGATGCGAACCGTCACTTTTTGCACTGAAATCAAATGGACCCCGAGCTCCGGCTCGGCACACGGCTTCTGGGGGTGCCGGGGCGAACCGACGGCACAGGGCTGTGATGCCGCGCAGCCGTGGCGGCACCGGCGCAGGCCGCGCCTGCGGCCGGCTGCGGACCCGGACGAGCCCGCAAAGGCCCTGCGGATCAAGGGCTTGCGCCGCACACGGCGGGATCCGACGGACTTGATCCTGCGCAGGCCCGCCACGCACGCCGTGTCTAGGATGAAGCCACTTCGGAGATTTGCGATGAACACCCTGACCAAGCTTGCGCTCGGGCTGATCGGCCAGAACCGGCCGCGGCCTGCGGCTGCCGACGGCAACGTCTCGATGCCCCTGCCGCCGCCGCGTCAGGACGGCGGGCTACCGCTTATGCAGGCGCTGGCACGCCGGCAGTCGGCGCGCGCCTTCTCGCCCGAGCCCCTCGACGAGGCCACGCTGTCCGACCTGCTGTGGGCCGCCGCCGGCGTGAACCGCCCCGGGCTCGCCGGCCGCACGGCGCCCAGCGCCATGAACGCGCAGGAGGTCGCGCTGTATGCCGCGATGCCGCAGGGCCTGTGTCGCTACGAGCCCGAGGGTCACCGCCTGCAGCGCGTGCTGGACAAGGACCTGCGCGGCCTCACCGGCTACCAGGACTTCGTCGACGACGCGGCGCTGGACCTGATCTACGTCGCCGAGCACGGCCGCATGAGCCTGGTGCCGGCGTCTCAGCGCAGCGCCTACGCCCATGCGGCAGCCGGCGCGATGGCGCAGAACGTCTACCTCGCCTGCGCCAGCGCCGGCCTGTCCACCGTGCTGCGGGCCTGGCTCGACCGCGATGCGCTGGCGCGCGCCATGCACCTGGCCAACGACGAGCAGTTGCTGCTGGCGCAGACGGTGGGTCGGCCGAAGCCGCCCGGCTGAGCCGCGGGCGACCCCGGCCTCGGTGGCGGGACTTGACGAAGGCTGCGACCTTGGTAACACTGTTACCCATGGATGTCGCCCAACCTGCATTCGACTACCAGCATGCCCGCGCCGAGGGCGACGCCGTGGCCCGCCGCGGCCTGCTGGAGCTGGCCGCAAGCCTGCTGGCCGAGGAAGGGCCGCAAGCGCTGACTCTGCGCACGCTGGCGCAGCGGGCCAACTGCTCCACCAAGGTCGTCTACACGCTGTTCGGCGGCAAGAACGGCCTGAGCGAGGGCCTCAAGGTGGAGGGCTTCGCGCGGCTGCGCTTCGCCGTCGAGCGCGAGCGGCGCCGCCACCGCGACCCCGTGCGCGCGCTGCTGCCGGTGATGCAGACCTACCGCAACTTCGCACTGGGCCAGCGCTCGCTGTTCCGCGTGATGTTCGGCAACGCGCTGCCCGAGCACGTGCCCACCGACTACTCGCGGGCGCAGGCGCGGCTGGCGCTGGGCGCCGTGGCGTCGGTGGTGGCCGAGGCGCGCAGCGCGCTCGGCCAAGACCCGAGCGACGCCCACGAGGGCGCCGTGCGGCTGTGGGCCGCGGCGCACGGGCCGGTCACGCTCGAGCTCGAGGGCATCCCCCCCTTCAGCCACGACGGCGAACGCCTGGCCCGCCTGGCCGTGACCGACTTGCTGGTCAGCCTGCGCCTGATGCCGATTTCCCCCCCCACCCCATCGGAGAACCACCCGTGAAGCATCGAGACCATACCCCTTTGGCCGCGTCAGCGGCCGCCCTCGCAGTGGGCCTGTCCCTGGCGCTGGCCGCCGCCACCCCGGCGCAGGCGCGCGAAGACGGCGCCTCGTCGCTGCGCCTGGAAGTGTCGACCTTCCGCAACGCCAAAGGCACGCTGAACTGCCGCCTGTTCACCGAGGCCTCGGGCTTCCCCGACGGCGAGGGCGCGCGCACGGTGCGCGCCGCCATCACCGGCACCCAGGCCACCTGCGTGTTCGACGAACTCCCGCCGGGCGCCTACGCCGTGGCCGTGGTGCACGACGAGAACGGCAACGGCCGTCTCGACAAGAACTTCCTGGGCATCCCCACCGAGGGCTACGGCGTCTCGAACAACCGCACCTACGCGGCGTCGAGCCCGAAGTGGGACGAGTCCCGCTTCACCGTCGCGGCGCGTGAGCCGGCGGTGCTGCGCGTGAACCTGCGCTACTGACGCCACCCCGCGCCGTGGCCATCGCAGGGGCTTGCAGGAGCCCGTTTTTCGACCCTGCTGGCAACGGTGTTTCTGTATCGCAACGACGTTTTCGACTTTGGAGAATCCGACCATGAGCCCTCCCACCACGACCCTGATCACCGGCGGCAGCGGCGGCATCGGCCTGCAGATGGCACGGCTGCTGGCCGCGCGCGGCCAGCGCCTGGTGCTGGTCAGCCGCGACGCCGGCCGGCTGCAGGCCGCCGCCGACGAACTGCAGCGCGCGCACGGCGCCGAGGTGCACGTGCACGCCATCGACCTGGCCGAGCCCGGCGCGGCGCAGCGCCTGTTCGAGCACACGCAGCGCCGCGGCCTGCGCATCGACGCGCTGGTGAACAACGCCGGCTTCGGCATCGTCGACGAGCACGTGGCCATCGACGCGGCGCAGCTGCAACGCATGCTGCAGCTCGACGTGGTGGCCGTGGCGGAGCTGTGCCACCGCTACGGCGGCGCGATGAAGCAGCGCCGGGCCGGCCGCATCCTCAACGTCGCCTCGACGGCGGCGTTCCAGCCCACGCCGTACTTCGCCGCCTATGGCGCCGCCAAGGCCTTCGTGCTCAACTTCTCCGAGGCGCTGGCCAAGGAGATGGAGGACCACGGCGTGAGCGTCGGCTGCCTGGCCCCCGGGCCCACCGACACGGCGTTCTTCGACGGCGTCGACCCGCGGCGCATCGCCGGCGGCCACCACTTCGGCAAGGCCGGCCGCGCCGACCCGCGCGAGGTGGCCGCCGCCGGCGTGGATCTGCTGCTCGGCGGCGGGCTCACCCGCGTGGTCGGGCTGACGAACCGCGTCATGGTGCTGAGCAACCGCTTCGTGCCGCGGGCCATGGTGGCGGCGGTGTCCAAGCGGCTGCTGCAGCCTCTGGACCTGCGCGCCGCGGCGCACTGAACCCGATCCCACCCCCAACCCAACCCGGAGGACCCCATGCAGCTCCCGTACTGGCTCCTGCGCAACCTGCACCTGGCGGTGTCGCCGTTCATCGGTGCCTTCGTCTACTCCGGCGCGCTGCGCGCCAACGAGACCTTCCTGGCCATCGTGCAGTGGGGCGTGTTCCCGCTGGTGGCCGCCGCCGGCCTGGCGATGTGGCTGGGCCCGCGCCTGGCGCGCCGCAGCCGCGCCGTCGGGGCGCGGGATTGACCCCCCGGCTGCGCATGCTGGCGCTGACGGCCACGCTTGCCGGCTGCGCGACCGTCAACCCCTACCACGACCCCGCGCGGCCGCACCACCGCCCCGACGGCTTCAACAACCTGCACGTCGACAACCACCGCGCCGACGCCCCGAGCTTCTGGCGCTGGCAGTGGGAGCGGCTGTTCGGCGAGCGGGCGGCCGACGAGCTGCACCGCGTGCGCAGCGTGCCGCTGGACGCGCCGCTGCTGCACGGCAACCGCGGCGACGTCACCGTCACCTGGATCGGCCACTCGACGGTGCTGTGGCAGATCGGCGGCCTCAACATCCTCACCGACCCGCACTTCGGCGACCGAGCCTCGCCGGCGGGCTTCGCGGGGCCGCGGCGCCGGGTGCCCCTGCCCACCACGCTGTCCGCGCTGCCGCGCATCGACGTGGTGCTGCTCAGCCACAACCACTACGACCACCTGGACCGCGGCACCGTGCACGCGCTGGCGGCGCAGCCCGGCGGACCGCCGCTGTTCGTGGTGCCGCTGGGCGTGGACTTGTGGATGCGCGACGAGGGCATCCCGAACGTGCGCCGCATGGACTGGTGGGACCGCATCGCGCTGCCCGGGCCGGCCGGCGAGGTGCTGGTGCACTTCGTGCCGGTGCAGCACTGGTCGAGCCGGACGCCCTGGGACCGCCACGCCACACTGTGGGGCGGCTACGTCGTCGAGGGGGCGGCGGGCCGGCAGCCCTACCGCATGCTCTTCGCCGGCGACACCGGCTACTCGCCCGACTTCAAGGTGCTGGGCGAGCGCTTCGGGGGCTTCGACTTCTCGCTGATCCCGGTGGGCTGCTACGAGCCGCGCTGGTTCCACGCCGGCATGCACGTGAACGAGGACGAGGCCGTGCGCATCCACCTTGACGTTCGCAGCCGGCTGTCGATGGGCATCCACTGGGGCACCTTCCGGCTGTGCGACGAGCCCGTCCACGCGCCGCTGGACGAGCTGCCCCGCGCCCGCGCGCGCCACGGCGTGCCCGACGAGGCCTTCGTGCTGTTCGCCCTGGGCCAGACCCGCGTGCTCGCGGCGGCCGCGCGGTGAGCGCCGCGGTGAAGGGGGCGGTCCTCGTGCTGGCGGCACTGGCGCTGGCGGCGGCACTGGGCGCTCTGCCACCCGCGCGGGCCGCCTCGCTGCCGCACGAGCAGCAGCGGATCGAGCAGCTGCTCGATGCGCTGGCAGCCGACCGCAGCTCCCGCTTCGTGCGCAACGCCACGGCCTACAGCGGTGCCGACGCCGCACGCTTCTTGCGTGCCAAGTGGCGCGCCCAGGGGCAGGGCATCGCCAGCGCCGAGGCCTTCATCGAGCGCATCGCGAGCCGGTCCGGCACCACCGGCCAGCCCTACCGCGTGTGCAGCCCCGGTCGCGAGTGCGTGGATGCCGGCGGGCACCTGCGCGCGCTGCTGGCGGGGCTGCCGGCGGCGCGCTGACGGGGCCGCTGCCGCCCGCTGGCGGAAGGCCTGCCGCCGCCGCCGGCTCCGTCGAACCCCGGGTCCGGGCCATGCCCGGCTCGTCTACAGTCCCCGGGGTCGCGTCGGCCAGGAGTACCCCATGCAGCCCGTGCAGCAAGCCCACATCGTCCAGGTGATGCAGGCCGTGGGGCTGGACGCCGACCGGCCCCTGCGCTGGGCAGGCGCACCGACGCCGGCCGCCCGCCGCGACGGGCTGATCCAGGCCTCGTGGGCACGCTGCGTCAGCGAGCACCGGCTCGACCCCACGCGCATGCAGGAGGCCGTGATCCTGCCGCACGCGCAGCTGCGCGAGCACCAGGACCAGATGGAGGCCTTCCTGCACATCGCCCGGCACGGGCTGGAGGCGCTGTACCGCCAGGTGTCCGGCCTGGGCTATTGCGTGCTGCTGACCGACGCGAAGGGCGTGACGGTGGACTTCCTCGGCGACCTCGTCTTCGAGCCCAGCCTGCGCAAGGCCGGCTTGTACCTGGGTGCAGACTGGAGCGAGCAGCACGCCGGCACCTGCGGGGTGGGCACCTGCATCGCCACCGGCCAGGCGCTGACGGTGCACCTCGACGACCACTTCGACGCCACGCACATCCCGCTGACCTGCACCGCCGCGCCGGTCTACGACGACCAGGGCCGCCTGAAGGCGGTGCTGGACATCTCGGCGCTGACCTCGCCCACCGGCAAGGAGAGCCAGCACCTGGCGCTGCAGCTGGTGAAGATGTACGCGGCGCACGTGGAGAACGCGAGCTTCCTGCAGCGCTTCCGCGAGCACTGGGTGCTGCGCCTGAGCCGCGCGCCCCAGTTCCTGGACGTCAGCCCGGAGTACCTGCTGGCGCTGGACGCCGCGGGCCGCGTGGTCGGCCACAACCGGCAGGCGCAGCTGCTGCTGGAGCGCGCCCGCGGCGCCGGGTCCGTCATCGGGCGGCCGCTGCCGGAACTTCTCAACCTGGAAGTGCACCAGCTGGGCCGCTTCATGGCCACGCAGGCCGTCGACCAGCGCGCCGTGGCCCTGCCGGGCTCGCGCGACACGCTGTTCCTGCTGGCCTCGCCGCCACCCGTGCGGCTGGCCGCCACGCAGGCCGGCAACCCGCCCACGCCGCGGCCCCGGCCGGCCCCTCTGGCGGCGCTGTCGGGGGGCGACCCGACGCTCGACCGCCTCATCGAACGCGCGGCGCGCCTGGTCAACTCGCCCGTGAACATCCTGCTCACCGGCGAGACGGGCAGCGGCAAGGAGCGCTTCGCACGCGCCCTGCACGACAGCAGCGAGCGTCGCCGGCAGCCGTTCGTGGCGGTGAACTGCGCGGCGCTGCCTGAATCGCTGATCGAGAGCGAGCTCTTCGGCCACCTGGCCGGCAGCTTCTCGGGCGCCGCCTCGCGCGGCAAGCGCGGGCTCATCCAGGAGGCCGACGGCGGCACGCTGTTCCTCGACGAGATCGGCGACATGCCGCTGCCGCTGCAGGGCCGGCTGCTGCGCGTGCTGGCCGAGCGCGAGGTGCTGCCCGTGGGGGCGACGCGGCCCGTGGCGGTGAACCTGCGCGTGGTGGCCGCCACCCACTGCGACCTGGTCGCGGCCGTCAAGGGCGGTCGCTTCCGCGACGACCTGTACTACCGCCTCAACGGCGCCCACTTCCACCTGCCGCCGCTGCGCGATCGCGAGGACCTCGGCGTGCTCGTCCACCGCCTCTGCGCCGACGGCAGCCCGGCCGTGCGCCTGAGCGCGCCAGCCCGCGCGCGCCTGGTGGCCCACTCCTGGCCGGGCAACCTGCGCGAGCTGTGCAACGCCATCGAGTGCGCGCGCTCGCTGTGCTCCGACGGCGTGGTCACGCCCGACGACCTGCCCGAGTCGCTGGGCGCGCATCCGCCCGGGCACCTGTCCGGGCTGTGGCGGCCGCGCGGCACGGCCCGCGTCGAGCCGGCCGGCGACGCGGCCCGGGCCTGGCTGCCCACGCTGCGCCAGCACCGCTGGAACGTGAGCGAGGCGGCGCGCCAGCTGGGGGTGTCGCGCATGACGCTGTACCGCTGGCAGGGGTCCATTTGATTTCAGTGCAAAAAGTGACGGTTCGCGCCTGCCCGGAGAGCGAGCATTGGCGCGGGGTCTGCTGAGACGGTGCGCGCAAGTGCTTGTCACGACTGAGTTTTCTGTTGGTCTCCCGAGCGGCCGATGAGGGCCTGTTTGCGTGGTCGATTTCACCCGCCAGCACTCGTTTTCGCTGCAGTTTGTGACGGCAGGATCTGGCCCGCGTAGCGCTCCAGCGGGAAGCGGAAGACGCCGCGCAGGTTGATCCCTTCCAGGCGCGTCGGTGCGATCCGTCCAGTCAGCTCCGGCGGCACGATCTGCCGCCTGTTGGCCCACCGGTCCAGCACCGCCTGCATCTGCGCCGTGTTCCACGCCATCACGATGTTGGCCAGCAGGCTCAAGGCGTCGGCCACGGCTTGCATCTCGTCGGCACGCCGGGCCTGGGCCGGCCCGACACGACCGGTGTAGATCGCGCGCTTGAGCGCGTTCACCGCTTCGCCGCGGTTGAGCACCCGGCGCAGCTCCCTGCGGAAGCTCGCGTTGACGAAGTAGTCGGCCAGGAACGCCGTGCGCAGCAGCTTGCCCAGTTGGACGCCGGCGTCGTAGATCGGGTCTCCCTTGGCCGCCGAGCCGAACCTGGCCAGCGCCGTCACCGCGCTGGCGTGGCCCGTCTGTACCGAAGCCGCCAGATGCACCAGCTGGTCCCAATGGGCTTCGATCAGTGCCGTGTCAACGCTGGCTTCGCAGACGGCGGCGATCTCTTGCGGGATCTTCATCCCTCGCGGGACGAACAGATGGCGCTGCCGCAACTCGCGCAGCCGCGGGCACAGATCGAAGCCAAGCAGCCGCGACAGCGCCATGGCGAAGTCGGTGTAGCCGTGCGTATCGACGGCGAGCTGCGACACCTCGACCCGCTCCTGTCGCACGACCCCTTCGATGGCGGCGCCGGCCTGGCGCTCGTTGAGCACGATCGGCTGGGCGTGGAAGATCCCCCAGCGGTCGCGCACGTGGCTGTACACGCCGATGGAGGCCGTCTGGCGCCGGGGATCCTGGCGCGCCTGCCACACCCGTCGGCTGGTCTCCAGGCTCATCATGTCCGATGAGGCCAGGTCGGCGCGGCCCCACGTTGCTGCGATGGCATGGCGCTGCATGAACTCCAGCACCGCCTGGCAGGCCAGGGCCAGACGTCGCTCATCGCCGGCCCAGCGCATGGCCTGGCGAATGCTGGTGGCCGACAACTGCGGGATCATGCGCGCGCACTCGGCCGCGGTCAGGCTGGTGCCGTGCGCGAGGATGCCAGCGTAGGCCATCAGCAGTTCCTGGCCCGATCTGGGCTCGCGCCCGAGCATGATCCAGCTGAAGCGTACCTCGGCGTCCACGGCCAGGATGACCTCGGGCAGTTGCACCTCGCCGATGCGCTGGTCAAGCCGGCTGCGCAGCTTGACCACTTCAGGGTCTTCCTCGTCGGCCGCCAGCGGCGCCAGATGCAGCTCGTCATCCACGCGCAGCGCCCCCGCGCGCGTGGCGGCGGCCACCGCGTCGACACCGGCGCGAACGCGTGCAAGCAAGGGTGCGAGGAAGTCGCTGGCCTTGGCCGGCAGTTGCAGCCGGGCGTAGTGGCGCCGGGCTTCGGTCTGCCAGCGCTCGTCCGGGATGAACAGCCGCTCACGGCCACGGAAGCTCAAGGAGTATTCGATCCACACGGAGCCGTTGCGAAGGGCACGGCGCAGTGCGAACCGGGTGGCCACCTCCAGTGCCCGCAACGCCCGCTCACGGTCGGTGTCGGCGATGGCTTGACGCCACGCCGGGCCCAGGCGCGCGGCCGTGAGCTCGGCCGGCAGGATCTTGATGCCAGCAGCGTACTGGGTGCGCAGCTTGTCCAGCGCGTCGAGCACCGGATGCTCACCCGTGGCCTTCCAGGCCAGCCCGCTCACTGCCACCAGCAGCGAGCGCACCGGGGCGATGGCATCGATCAGGTGCTGGCGGATGATCGACGCCCGACTAGGCGGGCGCCGGGCACGCTTGGCCGCCACGAGATCGACCAGGTGCGAGCGCAGTTCGGCATCCGCTACCGTGTTCTGCGCCGCAAGCTCGGCCAGTTCCTGAAGCAACTGCTGGTACTGCTGGGCCCAGTCGACCGTTGCGGTCACGCCGTCCGCGCAGCGCCGCCACAGGTCGGCCACGCGGCGCTGGAACATGAGGATGAGTTGGTCCGTGGCCGTGAGCAGGCTGTAGCGCAGGAAACAGGCCATCTCGACTGTGCGCGCCGGCTCCTTGATCCGGGCGCTGATCGAGGGCGGTCGGGTGGCCATGCGCCGCGCGTAGCGGCGCACCAACACGTCGTTGAGACCGCCCAAGTGTTGGTCGATGCCCAGCTCCGTCAGGAAAGCGATGCGCTCGAGCACCTCGGCAATCTGGCGTGTGGAGTGCTTGGCCGGTGTGCTCCACAGCCAGCTCTAGCAATGCTGGCCATCCGGGCGTGCGCTGTCCAGCGCCGAAGCCCAGCGCTTGAGCATGACGGCTGGCACCGCGGCTCGGATCGCCTGGGCCGTGACGGCCTCCAGCTCGGTCAGTGCTGCGGCGACCAGGCCGCGAATGACACGGTCGTGCACGATGAGCAGCCGGTGTTCGTACAGCCAATGCCGGGCATGCAGGAGCAGCCGCTCACGGTCGGCGCTGTGGGCCACTTCATCGCGCAGGACTCGAACCAACGCGCGACGCTGGTGCTCGGTCATCCAGGCAAAGCCCAGCGCCTCGCAGGCCTGCTGCTGGTGATCGAACAGCGTGCGGCCACGGGCGTACAACGCGCGCAGCGACGCCAGGTCTGGCGTGGCGATGTCCAGCATCTGGCCCAGGTGACGCAGCAACACGGCAGGCACCGCGCGCACGCTGTTCAGCGGCCGGCCACTCATGCGCACAAAGCCGATGTGCAGCGCCAGGCCCAACTTGTGGTTGTCGCCTCGCCGGCGCGCGATCAGTTCGAGCTCGACACGACTGAAGCTGAAGAAGGCCTGCAGTTCGAACTCGGTGAGTTCACGCGGCAGGTCGCGCAGGCCCAGGTACGGTGTCTGCCAGCCTTGCATCGCCACCGCTCCTCGTCAATCGGAAAGCAGCCAAAGATACGCCGCGCAGAACCGAACAGCAATCCTTGCGAAATCAACAACTTACCGGCCGAGGGCCGCGCCGTTGCTGGCGATGCGAACCGTCACTTTTTGCACTGAAATCAAATGGACCCCGGGTCTGGGATCGCCGCCGTCGAGCCGCCAGCCCAGCAGTGGCAACACCGTGCTCGCGTTGATGGCCGTTTGCGAGCGGTTCACGTCGACCAGGGCTTCACCCGTACAGGCCAACAGCAAACCCGTGGACACGAAGCCGAGTGCGATGCCGAGCGCGATCACCCTATCCTTCGCTGCAGCAGCCACAAACGCCAGCCGCGACGCCGCAGCTCCGAGCCAGATGGCACCCAGGCACAGGATCGCAGCGCCCACGCCCATCAGGCTGAACATCAGGTCCTCGAAAGCCGTTCGGTTGTTGAAGTGCGAGTCCACGCCGCGCGCCGCCTGCACCACGATCCATGTCATTTCGAAGGCCAGGGCTGCGGTCACGGCGGCCGACAGCCAGCGCCAGCCCAGCACGCGGGTGCGTGCCAACAGCCACTGCGCTGCCAGCGCCATGGTGACGGCGTACGTGCCCAACGACAGCGCAAAGCGCAGAGGCTTGTCCCAGGGTGAGCGCCCGAAGAGCGTGCGCTCGTCCAGGCCCATGGCCAGGGCCACCAGCGGTGCCAATGCGAGCAGCACGCCAGCGGCCAGGAACATGTGATCGCGCAAGGGCCAAGCACTGGCAGATCCGAACAGTTCGAGCTTCATGAGGGGACTCCCAAGTGGCCCGCCGAGGGCATGTTGCAGTTGGGCTTCGAAGCTCTGGCCCGCAGCGACGCCGCCACGCCATGCGGGCCTGAGCGATGGGCTGCGGCCGGTCGATCGACGCACCTGCCCAGGTCGAGCGCCACGGCGTTCATTCGGCCGCCATCGGTAGCTGCAAGCGAGCGCCCGAGAGGCGTACCGTGCCGCTGAGCGCGGGTGCAAACGACACCAAGCCGGGCAGCGAAGCCCCGGCGACGACGAGACCAGGTTTGCTGCCTGCGTCGAAGGTATAGGCCAGCGGCGAGAAGCTGACGCGCTGCATGCCGGCGCCGGCCAATCTCACCACGGCCTCGCGCAACACACGCACTTCGCCGTCGCTGCGCCGGTCCACAAGCTTGACCACCAGGTCGCCGACACCTGCTTCGAGCACGCTCAGTTCAACGGCTGCGGCGCCCAGCAGCAGCTTGGCGACAGGCAGCGCGGCACCCTGCAGTTCAGCCACGTCGGCGCGCGCCAGCAGCGGTGTCTGGTCGAGCATGCCCGAGCTCAAGGTCAGATGGCTGCCGCCCAGCGTGGGCGTCGGCGCCGCCGGGTTGATGATCAGGGCGCGCGCCGGTGCGGCCAGCGCAAGTTCGGACAAGGTGGTGCCTGCCGGCGGCCATTGCGGCGCGCTGCGCACGCCGAGATCGGGTCGACCGGACACGGTGTACTGCACGGTCGGCCAAGCGCGTACGCCGTTGTCCTCACCCTTCAGCCAGTGGTCGAACCAGGCGAACATCGGGCGCGAGGGCCACAGTTCGGTGTCATCGACGTCGTAGTGCGTGCCGTCCAACACAAGCAATTTCTGGTCGCCGCGTCGGGCCTGAAGCCGCTCGAAGGCCGCGAACGCGCTGGGCTGGAACAGGTCGTGCCACAGGCTCACGTGCAAGGTCGGGGCCTGGATACGGTCGGTGACGTTCAGCGTGGCCCGGACCGCCGGGTCTTTGCCCGCAGCCAGCATCTCGCCCCAGCGCGGCTGCAGTTGGCTGGCAATCGGAAAGTCGGCGGTGATGGCGCGCGTCCACCAGGTCGATGCAGCAGGGTCGCCGGCTTCGATGGCGCCGAACATGTCGCCCAGTGCGTCGCCGGCCTGCTCCTTCAGCGCGTCGATCTGCACCGCGCCAAGCCCGAGCATCGCGTCGTGGCTCGCGCTGTTGTCGGCGGACTGGTTCAGTACGAAGGGCAGCAGCGCCTCCCACTTGACGCGGCCTTCGGGGAAGATCACGCCGCCCAGGAAGTCCGTCGAGGTGGCTTGCGCGTATACCGCCTTCACCGATGGCCGCCCCGAAGCGGCCGCCTGCAGCGAGGCAACGCCGCTGGCCGAATCGCCAAAGACGCCGATTCGCCCGTTCGACCAGGGCTGTCTCTCCACCCAACGAATCAACGCCTCGCCGTCGGCGACCTCGCTGCCGAGGAACAGGCTGAACACGCCTTCGGACTCGTAGCGCCCTCGCATCACTTGCACCACCAGCGCGTAGCCTCGGTCTGTGGCTTCAGTCCAGCCTACGTCCTGAGCCCGTGCCTCGCTCTCGGCATTGGGATGGTCCTCCGGGAAACCGCTCACGGGCGTGATCGGCAGGTCGTAGGGCGTGCGCATCACCAAGGTCGGGAATGGCCCGTTGCCCGTGGCCGGCAAGTAGACGTAAGTCGATAGGCGCGAAGCATCGGCCCCAGCGACGAAGACCTCTGCCACGCGATGGCCGGCCACGGCACGACGGAATTCTCCCAGGCCCAGCACCGGCGGCTCGGGGTCGGGACTGCTTCCGCCGCCGCAGGCGACGAGCACCGAAGTACAGAGTATCAAGATCCAGTTAAGTACTCTCACGATGCAACTCCTGTTCGAACGTTGAAAGGGGTACAGCCCTCAGACCAGCGCTGGCCCCCGGGCTATGGACTGCATCGTCGGTGGGTTGGCCTTACTGCCGACTTTCTCGTCAGCAACCTTCGTGCATCGTGTTGCCATCGATGGCGACCACACGCCACAACAAGGTGTTGAACGCCGTGGGCGTGGCCAGCGTGCGTTCAGCGACGATGCCGGCCGCGGCGAGTGATGCGCGTGCTTGCAGCAGTACGAAGTGTTGCGCGGCAACCGTCCACCCGAGGTACAGGGCACCGACCGCCAGCCCAATCCGGTTGGCGCGCAGCGTGGCAGCCTGGCGACTCGATACGACAGCTACCAACACGCCGACCAGCCAGGGCGTTGTCACGGCTGGATCAACGAAGAACACGCTGCCGATGGAGAACGGATGGTCTGAAAACGGCAGCGCGAGCCGCGTGCCATAAAGCGTGAGCACATCCAGCAGCGGATGGGTCACCAGCGCGAGCCACAGCGCCAGCCACCAGCGGCGCCACAATGCGAAGCTTGCGGTCACGCGCGCCGCCAACGCCGCGAGCGGCAACGATGCGAGCGACAGCCAGAACAAAGCATGCGTCTCCGCGCGGTGGCGCAGCATGTTTGTGATGGCGTCGCCATGGTCGATGAACACGTCCAGGTCGGGCAGCGTGCCGGCCACCCCCCCGATGACCGCCGCCTTCCACACCGCGATGTGACGGTGCATGACTGCAACCGTCACTGCGGCGCCGAGCGTTGCTTGGGTGAAGGAATCCCTCGTGGTCAGCCTGCGCGCGCTAGCGACAGCTTCATTGGGAAGCCGGCGATGCCGTTGAACGGCGTGCAGGCGAACTCACAGGGTTGGGCCTTACTGCCGGAAGACCGCAAGGTGATCTTGGCCTCGACGGCTGGCGACGCAAGCCGAGCGCCGACTGCGGCGGCAACAGGAAGAGCGCGAACGAGTGCTGTCATGGCGGATCAGTCGCTGATGCGAAGCAGCGCGAAACCCAGCGCTGGGAAGGGGCCGCTGATGGTGGCTTGCACAGGCGTAGCGACGATCGAAAGCACGCCCAACCAACGCGCCGGTCGTGATGGCGCGTTCCGGCCAAGGCCAGCGCCGCGAGCCAAGGACAGCGCTTGCGCCAAGTGCCACGCGAATCCAGCGCGATGAGTCGAAAGAGGTTGTCACCATGAACGGCATGGTGGGCACGATGGCCTTACTGCCCTCTTTCTGGAGACCAATCCTTGGAACCGAGCACGCCACGGATTGATCGCACGTCGCGACCCCGAGGCGAAGAAACGCAACATCCCGCAGCGGTTGAGGAGCCCACACCGTTTGCCAAGCGCCGCGCGGCGGGCCGCGAGAGCCGCGCAAACGCCCAGACGCCCAGACCCAGTCAGGACGGTTTGCCCATGCGCGCGGCGTCCTGGGCCCGCAGCACTCGACGCAGCAGCTTGCCAGACGGGTTCTTCGGAATCGCCTCCACCAGCACGACATCGGCCAACTGCTTGTGCGGCGCCACGCGTTCGGACAGCCAACTCTTCAACGCATCGGGGTCCAGCGCGCCGCGGGCCACCAGATAGGCCACGGCGACCTCACCCGCACGCTCATCCGGACGGCCGATCACAGCCGCGTCGGCCACCGCCGGGTGTGTGACCAGTAGCGCCTCGAGCTCCGCCGGTGCCACCTGCATGCCTTTCACCTTGATCAGTTCCTTCAGCCGGTCGGTGATGAAGACGAAGCCGTCGGTGTCGACGTGGCCGAGGTCGCCGGTACGGATCCATCCGTCCGATGTCAAGGTGGCTGCGCTGGCCTGCGGGTTGTTGAGATAGCCGCTGAACAACTGAGGTCCGCGGAACCAGAGTTCGCCTTCCTGACCGTACCTCATGTCGTGGCCGGTCGCCGGGTCGACGACACGCATCTGGACGGCCGGGAGGAGCTTGCCCACCGAACCGGGGCGCATGGTGGCGGGCGTGAACCCGAGTGTCAGCACTGCGGTGACTTCGGTCATGCCGTAGCCCTGGGTGCAGGGAACGCCCAGGCGTTGCGAGACGCGGGCTTCCAGCGCCGCCGACATGGGCGCGCCGCCCGCGCCGACGATGCGAAGCGACTTGAGGTCGAACTGGTCCAGCATCGGATGGGCCGCCATGAACTGCATCACCGGCGGTACGGCGATGAGATCGGTCACACGGTGCGTAGCAATGGCCTGCAGAAAGGCCTGCGGCTCGAAGCGGGGCAGGGTGACCAGCTTGGAGCCGTGCGCCAGCCCGCACAAAGTGGTCAGCGCAAAACCCATGGCGTGGAACATGGGCAGGAAGGCCAGCATGACAACGCCGTGCTCCGGCGGCTCCATGGCATGCAGTGTCTGGCAGACGTTGGAGACAATGGCACGGTGCGTCAACATCACGCCCTTCGATAAACCCGTGGTGCCCGAGGAGTACGGCAGCAGCGCCAGCGTTCCAGGGTTTTGCGGCACTGCGGGCTCCGCGTCGGTCGTGGCCAGCAGCGTGGCCAGCGACAAACAGCCTTCGGCTTCTCCGTCGACGACGATGC
This sequence comes from Rubrivivax sp., assembly GCA_051861265.1. Classification (GTDB taxonomy): domain Bacteria; phylum Pseudomonadota; class Gammaproteobacteria; order Burkholderiales; family Burkholderiaceae_C; genus Rubrivivax. The sequence goes on along the minus strand of JBHYDA010000031.1, from coordinate 9,871 downwards.
GTTCGCAACCAGCGGCGGCTGCGGCTTGACGCACGTTGTCCAGCAGGGCCGGCAGGGTGAAGGCAAAGCGTGCGCCGGAGTCGCGCATCTGGTGCGTGAGTTCGGGCACGGTGTAGGCAGGGTTGGCACCGCTGACGCGTCCGCCGGCGGCCATGGCGCCGAGCGCGACGATGACCCATTCGATGCTGTTCGGACTGCAAATGAGCAAGGCGTCGCCGGGGCGCAGTCCCTGCGCCGCCCAGCCGGCAGCACAACGGCCAATCAGGTGGTCCAGTTGGCCGCAGCTGATTTCGAGGCCGGTCAAGCCGTCCACCACAGCCACTGCCGCCGGATCGCGGCGCATGCGCTGGCGGATGAACTGAGGTACGGTTTGCGCCGGGACCTGTTCGTTCAAAGACTGGACCTGCAGCGGGGGCGTGGCGAGCAGCGTCATGAAGTCTCCTATGGTTGAAAGATCATCTCGAAAACAGCTTGGACCGGCTCCGCAGACGCCTGAGCGGCCCGCGCGTGCCGCTATTGGCGCCAGCGCACGCTGAACGAAGCGCCGCCACCGGTTGCCTCGCCGCAGCTCACGGCCCAACCGTGAGCGATGGCGATTTCGCGCACCAAGGCAAGGCCCAGGCCGGAGCCTGGACGGACCTGAGCCGGGGCCCGCCAGAAGCGTTCGAACACCTGTGCCCGGTATTCGGAGGGCACCCCTGGCCCGTGGTCGTCCACGCACAGGCCTTGGTCTTCCAGCCGCACGACAACGTCCGAACCTGGCGGAGAAAACTCCAGCGCGTTTTCGACCAGGTTCTTCAACAGCACGAACAGCGCGCCGGAGTCGGCCTCAATCTGCACCTCGACGGCGGGCTCCTGCAGATGCAGGGTGACGTCGGAGCGGTCCGCCTTGAACGCCAGGTGATCGAGCACCTCGCGCGCCACGTCCGATGGCCGTACAAGGCTTCGCCGCATCGCCTGTGGATCGGCCGCCTGGGCCAACTGCAGCAGCTGCTGAACCTGGCGGCCCATTGCATCCAGATCACGCAGCAGCCTGGCGCGGTCAGCCTCGCTATCGAGCCCGCCTTCAACGCGCGCGCGTGCCAGCGCCAGCGGCGTCTTCAACTCATGTGCGGCGTTGGCGATGAAGCGTTCTTGCTCCTGAAACGAGCGCTCCAAGCGCTGCAGTACGCCGTTGAACGCGTGGACCAAGGGCCGGATCTCGGCCGGCATCCCGTCTTCCGGCAAGCGCGCCGCGAGGTTGCGCCCACCGACATTGCGCGCTGCCGCCTCAGCGGCGCGAATCGGCCGCAACACCGACCGTACGGCCAGAGCGCCGGCCAGCGCGAAGATCAGTGCAGACAAGGTGCCCAGTAGCAGCACCGAGTCGGTGATGGCTGGGGTCAGGGCCTCGCGGGCAAGCAGCTCGAAGCGGTCGCTGCGCGCGAGTTGCAGCACGTAAGGCCGCCCGTGCACGACGCGCTGCCAGGCACCGACGAAGAAGTCCCTGCCGTCGAAACTCACCACGCCAAAAAAGTCGGTTTGCTCTGCGACGCTGCGCCCGGCCAGCATCGAGCGGCGATCGGCCTCGCTGCTGGCGACGACGCGGCCCGCTTCGTCCAGCACGCGGTACTTCAGGTTGGCGAAGAAGTCGTCGAAGCCCACCATATCCGCGGGCTCAAGCTTCACGCCCACGACGCGCTGCTCGGCATCCAGCACGAAGCCGTCGAAGATGTCTTCGGTCTGCCCCTGCATGCTCATGCGCGTGACCAGGTGGCCAAAGCGTTCGGCCAGCAAGGTCTGCACGCCCACCACCAGAAGTGCCGTCGAGGCGAACGCGAGTGAAAAGCCCAGCGCCAGGCGCAGGGCCAGACTGGGGGTGTGGCCACGCGCCCTTGCAGCCCCGTCATGCGGTCGATCAGCCAGCACGGTCATCCTGCCTGCCGGTTGGTTCGAGCAGTTGCTCCAAGGAATAGCCCACGCCCTTGGTGTTGACCAAGCGTGCGTCGCTGCCTAGCACCTCGAGCTTGCGGCGAAGCCGGTGCAAGGCAACGTCCAATGCATTCGGCGTGACCACCTCGGTCAAACCCCAGGCCGCAGCTTCGAGTGCACTTCGGCGCACCACCTTCCCCTCGGCGCGCGCCAGCGCAAGCATAAGCTGCAGCTCGCTCGGCGCCAGGTTCACGCTCGACAGTCCGCAACTCAACCGCGCACCCATGGGGTCGACTACGAGCCCGGCCCATTGCGGTGCGCTGGTCACCCAGGCTTGCTGGCGGCGCAGCAGCGCGCGCACACGGGCCACCAGCTCGTCGCGTTCGAAGGGCTTGGCCAGGTAGTCGTCGGCGCCAGCCTCCAGGCCGTCCACGCGATCGTGAAGCGCATCTCGCGCGGTCAGCAGCAGGCAGGGCACGAGCACGTGGCGCGCACGCAAGCGCTGAAGCCAAGGCAGCGCGTCGCCGTCCGGCAAGCCTCGGTCAAGCACCAGCGCGGCATATCGAACCTGGGCCAGGCAGGCTTCTGCTTCACCGACGCGGCCAACGGCGTCCGCAGCAATGCCCGATCGGGCCAATTCGCGCGCCACCAGCTCACGCATGGCCGGGTGGTCTTCAACAAGAAGTATGCGGTCCATGTTCAGCAGCGTAACGCGATTTCACAGGCTCGATCGAGCAGGAACAGGGTTGTCAGTTGAGCATGAACTGATAGCCGAGCACCACCTGTGGAATGCCACTGGCGTTTATCAGGGGGCTGCTGCGGATCTCCTTCGCGTAGCGCTCGTAGTTGAAGTTCGCAAAGATGAACTGTCGCGGGCTGGCACGAAATCGCACAAGCAGCCCAAGCTCTGGGCTGTAGCTGGCCTTGCCAGCGTAAGCAGGCCGGGCGGACGTGGCCTCACCTGAGCGCACGCCGTAGTAGTAATCCACATACCGACTGCTCTGGTACTCAAGGCCGATGCGCGGCACCAGGGTCCAGGGCCCGCTTCTGAAACTCCGGCTCAGTTGTATCGATGCCACCGCACCGCGATCAAAGCCCGCCTCGCGCCTGGCGGCCTTCACATAGTCGACCTCTAGCTCGAAGTCGGATCCCAGGTCGAAGCTGCCGCTGAGGCCGTAGAAGAGGCCGCCCTTGCGGTCTGACATCCCGCTGAAAACAGCACCATCGGCTTGCTCGTAGCCATCGAAGCGGTACTCGATCCGCGGCCCGATCCACCAGCTGCGCTTGTCGTTGCCAATCAGTCGAAGATCGAGTTGGGGACCGTACAGGGTGACCCACTTGTTCTGGATCGACAGGCCGGGGACCAGAATCGTCTGTGCCCCGACATCGCGGTAGCCGTCTTTGTCGACCAGCAGCGCCGCGCCGATGCTGTAGCGCGTGCGCTCGTCGTCAGGCGTCTGCGCGTTTGCGTGGGCGCCATTCAGCACCGCTGCGGCGGCCAACACCGCAAGCTTGGCGGTGGCGTGCTGACGGCGTGTGTGGGGCATCGATGGAGTTTGTTTGCAGCGAAAACGCATGTTTCGGTCTCATTGTGGAGAGCAAAGCCTTGACGAGGACCAAGGCCGAATGTTGGCATCAGCAGCGGCCTGGCGCGGGCCCATCAGAAGCGATAGCCAAGCCGTGCCACCGCGGTCGTGGCACGGTACTTGGCGTCAACGGCGACCCCGCCTCCGGTGGGTGTCAGTCGAATCCGCCCGGTATTTGCGAGCGAAACACCGACATCGGCGACCCAAGGGCTGCCGTAGTCCCAGCGCAGCCCGGCCATGAACTGCCGCGCGCTGCCCGAACCTGAGTACTCGCGTTTGGCTCCACCAAACGTGAGATCGGTGTCGACCTCTTGAGCGCGGCCAATGCCCAGGCCAATATAAGGTCGCACGTTCGCCGGCCCCAACTTGAAGGCCTCGAAGTCATACAGTGCGTTCACAGTCACAAACAGCGACGCCCAGTCGGCATCGCCAGGGCGAGCGTCAAAGCCAGGGCTGGTCACCTGCTTGACCGGATTGTTGCGGTACATCAGCGCGGCTTCGATACGCCAGTTCTGCCCCAGATGGCGCCCAACGGTGCCCCCGTAGGCGGCACCTTGGCTCGTGCCGAGGCGCCCACCGGCAAAGTCAGGGTCGCTGGTTCGGGACAGCCCAGCGTCCACGGTGAAATACCAAGGGCGTTCCTGCGCGACTGCGGTGCCAAAGGCACAGGCCAGGACAAGTCCGGAAATGGGTAGGGAGAGATAACGTGACATGAAGGACTCCAGGGTTGTCCGCCTCGCGATTGGAGACGGATGGCGTTGAAGAAAAAGGTCCACAGCAGCGCAAGGCATGCGATTGCGATGCACTGAAGTGAGTGAAGCCGGCGCCATGTCCGTCATGGTGGATGACATGGACTTACTGGCGCCTTTCTGGAGGGGCTGCGTTGCGCCGTGCTGCCATCCAGTCGACCGTATGCCGAAACCCAAGAGCGGAGAGTTCAAGTTCCCGCACCAGCGCCAGGGAGCAGGCTGCTGCGAGCGGGTCTGCAAGCTGCCGGTCGCGTACGTCCGTACTTGGCCGATGCCGGGTTTCACCTGAGGCTGCCGCAAGCTGACTTTCGATGCGCGGGCCTTGGCGGCGAAGGTCAGCTGTCAGCGAAGCTCCGAAACTCACTGTGAGGGCCACAAGGGGGCGCGCCGCGCCACTCATGCCGACGACTGCAGTCTGCAGCAACGCGGGCATGCACGTGCGCCCACGTGCGCCTTGCGCGCCGTCAACGTCGGCGTGGCGACACTTCCAGAGAATGCCAGCCTACGCGATCTGCGCGCGTGCGAGCGCGCACCATGCATTGCCCCGAGGGGATACGAGCCGTGCCCAGCGAAACGCTTTCTGCCACGGCGCGACTCGCCAGCCATGCCCAAGGCCACGACCCGGCCTTCCGCATGCTCAAAGTGTGCAAGGTCTACCGCATGGGCGAGACCGAGGTCCATGCACTGCGCGACGTGGACCTGGAACTGCTGCCGGGCGAGTTCGTCGTCCTGCTCGGCGCGTCAGGCAGCGGCAAGTCAACGCTGCTCAACATCCTGGGCGGGCTGGACCGGCCCACGTCAGGCACCGTGCGCTACCTCGATCACGATCTCACCGCAGCGCCCGCGGCAGAGCTGACGCGCTTCCGACGTGAACACGTCGGCTTCGTTTTTCAGTTCTACAACCTGATTCCCAGCCTGACGGCGCTGGAAAACGTCGCCCTGGTCACCGAGATCGCTGAAGCCCCGATCGACCCCGGTGAGGCACTCGCCATGGTCGAGATGAGCGAGCGGCGCGACCACTTCCCCTCGCAGTTCTCGGGTGGCGAGCAGCAGCGCGTCGCCATCGCGCGCGCCGTGGCCAAGCGCCCGGACGTGCTGCTGTGCGACGAGCCGACCGGCGCGCTGGACTACGCCACCGGCAAGCTGGTGCTGCGCGTGCTGCAGCGCGTGAACCAGGAACTGGGCACGATCACGGTCGTCATCACGCACAACGCGGCAATCGCGGCGTTGGCCGATCGCGTGATCCGCATCAGCAGCGGACGTATCGTCGAGATCCAGCGCAATGCGACCAAGGCGACGCCGGAGGACATCGCGTGGTATGCATGCTCAACCGCATGCTCTGGCGCGACCTGTGGCACCTGCGCGGCCAGATCATCGCCGCGGCGCTGGTAGTCGCCTGCGGCGTGGCCGCCCTGGTGGGCGCACGCGGCACTTACGCAGCACTGCTTGTGGCGCAACAGGACTACTACCGCAGCGCGCGCTTCGCCGATGTCTTCGCGCACCTGAAACGCGCCCCGGAGGCGCTCGCCGAGCAGATCCGCAATCTGCCCGGCGTGGGACAGGTGCGCACGCGCGTGGTGGTGGACGTCTCGGTGGACATCCCGGGCCTGCAAGAGCCGGCCGTGGCGCGCGTGGTGTCGATTCCGCAGCGGTCTACGCCGATGCTCAACGACCTGGTCCTGATGCGCGGCCGCTGGGTCGATCCCGGGGCGTCCAACCAGGTGCTCATCAGCCAGGCCTTCGCCAAAGCCAACCAACTGCAGGTCGGCGACCGCATTGGTGCCCTGCTGCACGGTCGCTGGACACAGCTGGCCATCGTCGGCGTCGCGCTGTCGCCCGAATTCGTCTATGAGGTCGGCAGTGGCATGCTCTTCCCCGATAACAAGCGCTTTCGCGTGCTGTGGATGGCGCGCGATGCACTCGCCCCGGCCTTCGACATGGACGGGGCCGTCAACGACGTGGCGCTGTCGCTGGCGGCGGGTGCGAGCGAGCGCGAGGTGCTCGCCGCCCTGGATGCGCTGCTGCGTCCCTATGGCGGCCGGGCCGCCCATGGCCGCGATGAACAGATCTCGCACCGCTTCCTCACCGACGAATTGGGCGAACTGGCGATCCTCACGACCACCGTTCCGAGCCTCTTCCTGGGTGTGGGCGCCTTCCTGCTGTACGTGGTACTCACGCGCCTGGTCGCCACGCAGCGCACGCAGATCGGCCTGCTCAGGGCCTTCGGCCGCACCGATGCGTGTGTGGGGCTGCACTACCTGCTGCTGGCTGCGGCCACGGTCGTGCTCGGCATGCTCGTCGGGCTGGCCCTGGGCGTGCAGGTCGGCGTGCTATTCGTCGACGTCTACCGCGAGTTCTTCCATTTCCCGCGCCTCGCGCTGGACATCGAGCCCAAGCTCGTGCTGCTCGCGGTGGCGGTGAGTGCGGTGGCCGCAGCGACAGGCGCCCTGGCGGCCGTCGTGCGCGCCGCACGCCTAGCCCCCGCGGAAGCCATGCGGCCAGAACCCCCCGCCAGCTTTCGTGCCGGCGCGCTGGAGCGGCACGGCCTGACGCGCCGCCTGCCGCCGTCGCTGCGCATGATCCTGCGCAATCTGCTGCGCCGCCCCTGGAAGGCGCTCGCTTCGGTGCTGGGCATGGCGCTGGCCGTCGGCCTGATGGTGGTGGGGCACTTCGCCCTTGACGCGGTGAACTACATGATGAGTGTGCAGTTCAACGAGATCCAGCACGACGACCTTGCCGTGCTGTACGACGAGCCTCGGAGTTCGCGCGCGCTGACCGACATCGCGCGCCTGCCCGGTGTCATCCAGGCCGAGCCCTTTCGTGTCGTGCCGGCCTGGCTGCGGCACGAACACCGCAGCAAGCGCATCGAGGTCGTTGGCCTGGCGCCGGATCATCGGCTGCGGCGTCTGTTGGACCGGGACCTGCGACCCGTCGATCTGCCTCGCAACGGCCTCGTGCTCAACGACAAGCTTGCGCGCATCCTCGGCGTGCGGCCGGGCGACAGCGTGACGATGGAGGTGCTGGAGGGCGCGCGGCCGGTGCTGCACGTGCCAGTGGTGCGCATCGTCGATGAGATGCTTGGCCTGGGAGCCTACATGGATGCCAACGCGTTGACGCGGGCGCTGAACGAGGACGCCACGAGTTCCGGCGCCTACCTGCGCATCGAAGCCGATGCGGCACCGGCCGTCTATGCGCGACTCAAGCAGATGCCTGCGGTCGGCGGCGTGGTGGTGCGCAGTGCCGTACAGGCCAGCGTGCGCGAGACGATGGACCGCAGCTTCCTCTTCTTTGCCGCAGTCCAGACGCTGTTCGCCAGCGTCATCGTGGCCGGCATGGTCTACAACAGCGCACGCATCGCGCTGGCCGAACGCGGCAACGAACTCGCCAGCCTTGGAGTACTGGGCTTCACCCAGCGCGAGATTGGCGTGATGCTGCTGGGCGAGCAGGCCCTGCTGACCGGCGTGGCCATCCCCACTGGGCTGGCCGTGGGCTACGGCCTGGCGGCATTGCTCGTGCCGGTCTTCGATCGCGAGATGTTCCGCCTGCCGTTGGTCGTCGGCCCCTCGACCTACGGCTATGCGACGGCGGCCGCGCTGGCCGCATTCGTGCTGTCCAGTCTGATCGTCGCGCGGCGCATCCGCGAGCTCGATCTGGTGGCGGTGCTCAAGACACGGGAGTGACAACACATGCGCTTGTCCTGGAAGAGAGCCCTCGGCGTCGCGGCGGGGTTCGCCATGGCCGTCGGGCTGGTCTTGCTGTTCATGCCGACGCCACGGGCCGTCGACGTCGCGCCGGTGCTGACCGGACCGATGCAGGTGACCGTCGACGACCAGGGCGAGACGCGCAGCCACGACCGCTTAGTCGTCTCGGCGCCGGTGGCCGGTCGCCTGATGCGCATCGAGCTGCACGACGGCGATGCCGTGCGCGAGGGTCAGCTGCTCGCGCGCATCGCACCCTTACCGCTGTCGTCGCGCGAGCGCGAGGAGACCAGTGCGCGCGTGGCCTCCGCGCAGGCAGTTCAGCGCGAAGTTGAGCAGCTTGTGCGGCGCGGCGAGGAGGATCTCGCACAGGCGCGTCGCGAGCATGAGCGCGTGCGCAAGCTGGTGCAGGAGGGCTTCATTTCGCCGCAGTCCGTGGAACAGGCACGCAATGCCGAAGTCAGCGCCGCCAGCGAAGTGGTGGCAGCGCGCTTTCGCGCACGCGCGGCGGCGGCGGACGTGCGGGTCGCGCAGTCGGGGCTGGGTGCCCTGCGCGCCACGGGCGCCGGGGCTTTGGTGGAGGTCCGATCGCCGATGACGGTCAGCATCCTGCGCATCCCAGATCCGAGCGAGCGCGTCGTTGCCGCCGGCACTCCCTTGATGATGCTTGGCGATCTGGGCGCCTTGGAGGTTGTGGTCGAGTTGCTGTCCTCCGAAGCCGTCAGGGTCGCAGCTGACATGCCCGTTCACATCGAAGGCTGGGGCGGCGACCGCTCCTTGCGCGGCAAGGTGCGGCGCGTCGAACCCTTTGCTGTGACCAAGGTCTCAGCGCTGGGCATCGAAGAAAAGCGCGTCAACGCGGTCGTCGACTTCGTCGATCCGCCGGGCGCGATCGGTGACGGCTACCGCGTGACGGCACGCATAGTCACCTGGCAGCGCGAGCGCGTGCTGAAGGTGCCGGCGAGCGCGCTCTTCCGCTGTGACAGTGCCTGGTGCGTGTTCGTCGTCGATGGCGGTCGCGCACGCCGCAGCCCAATCGAGATCGGCCAGCGCAACCTGCTCGAGGCAGAAGTGAAGAGCGGCCTCGTGCAAGACCAGAGCGTCATCCTCTACCCGAGTAACGAACTTGCCGACGGCGCGCGGGTGCGGGCACGGTAGACGCCGAGCACTTTCCCCTTCTGGCTGTGGCGTGCCGCGTGCGAGAAGGCGTGTTCGAGAGCTTGTACGGTGACCTGACGCCCGCCCGTATGTCGAGTTGACCTCAAGTCGAATGTCAGGAAGCGGGCGATGGACCGGGCGCTCGTTCGGTTCGTCGTGACAGCCAGCAAAGGGTCGCAGCACCAGTACGGCTGATCGAACTGCGGACGCATGACTTGCATCGCAAGTCGATTGGCATCACAAAGTCGCGAACGACCGGTTCGGAGAGTGGCCCCCTCCGAGGGTACTTCGGCCGATGACTGGTGTGCTTCGAGACCGGTCATCGGCGTAGCCAATTCCCGGACGATCGGATGACCGGAAGTGGCCGAGCCTGTGTGAAAACCCCCTCACACCGCGCCTGACGGATCCGTAGAGTTGCTGGACATATCGAGCAGCGGAGCTCATATGTCGCGATTCATAGAAGGCCAGGATCGACAGCAGGTGACGCTGTTGCCAGAGTGTCTGGACGACTTCATCGGTGAGGACAACCCGGTGCGCGTCGTCGATGCATTCGTCGCGGAGTTGAACCTCGTTGAGCTTGGATTTGAGCGGACGGTTCCGGCACGCACGGGACGCCCGGCGTACGACCCGGCGGTGCTGCTGAAGCTCTACATCTACGGTTACCTGAATCGGGTTCAGAGTAGCCGACGCCTGGAGCACGAGTGCCAGCGCAACGTCGAGCTGATGTGGTTGACGGGCCGCCTGGCACCGGACTTCAAGACCATTGCCG
>JBHYDA010000030.1:0-28275 GCA_051861265.1 Rubrivivax sp. | reverse complement strand
CGAGCTCTCGGATGGTCAGGCCAGCGCGCTTACCCAGCTTGATGTAAAGCTGAACAGCTCGAAGTCGATCGTCGTATGAGTACATGAACTACCCCTTAAGGTAGTCCAAGAAATCGTCCGCACCTCCGGTGGCTCAGATTTGGATCGGCGCCGACAACAGATCTCCCGCATACCAGCGCACGAGCTCGCGGAAGCCCTCTTCGTGGGAACTGTGGAACATCAGAACGTGATATTCCTCAGGCCTCAGGGAACGCAGCTTGGCCGCTGACGCTGCGATTCCGGGGTAGCCGCTACTGCCCTTGGCCTACTTGCCCGCCAACGTTGTTGCCCGCGCGCAGACTGTTTCGTCGCGACTGGCTTGCCAGGAAGCGGCCTCTCGTCAGTACCGGCACCCGGCCATAACCGGTCCCTTGTGATCCGCTCTGAATGCTTCTGGCAGGTCCGCCTTGGATGACCGGTTTACGGCGTCCAACTTGAACCCCGCTTTGGCGCGTCCCGGCCGAGGCCGTGTGGAAACGCGCGCACTTGAAGCTACGGCGGGCTTCCCTGACGTGACTGACGCGGGCGTCGTCAAAGGCTGACGATGCGCCGCGAGTGCAAGAAGCAAAAAGGGCTCTCGCCCTACGCCCTCATCGCCCTGATCAGCGTTTCAGTACCGAGGATCTTGATCACCCGCTTCAAGTTGTACGCCAGGACCTGCAAGCTCATCTCGGTGGCCACCCGAGGCAGCGTCTTGGTCAGGAAGTGACTGGATCCCATCCAGCCCTTGAGCGTGCCGAAGACGTGCTCGACGGTCTGACGGCGCAGCCTCATGGCTTCAGGAGCACCTTCGAGCCGTTCTTGAACGACATCCAGTATGTCTTCGTGTTCCCACCGCGAGATGCGCCGTTCCTTGCCCGTGGTACATCGCGGCTTCATGGGACATCGAGGGCAGTCTGACGACCAGTACTTGTGCTGGATCTTGCCGGCCTCTTCGGAAGTCATGCGGTGGATGGCAATGCTGCCCGCCGGGCACCGGTACTGGTCCGCCTTGTCGTCGTACACGAAGTCGCGCTTGTCGAACAGGCCGGCTGCTGCGTTGTTCGATGTCATCGGCTTGGGCACCACCGCGGCAACACCCGCACGTTCGCACCCCAGGATTTCGTAGCCCTCGTAGTACCCGCGATCTGCCAGTGCAATGAGCTCGTCTTCCGCGGTAGCTGCCTTGGCGAGCTTGGCCATGTGCGCCAGTTGATTGCGGTCATGGCCCACGTTGGTGACCTTATGGGCCACGATTAAGTGGTGCTTGGCATCGACCACGGTCTGCACGTTGTAGCCGACGATGCCCGTACCTCGGCCACTGGTGGCCATCGACCGCGCATCGGGATCGGTCAAGGAGATCTGTCCGTCTTCGGACGCCTTCATCTGTTCGCCGATCTCGTTCAATGCCTGGATCTGCTGCTTGACCTGGATGATCTTGTCCTTGAGGTGGGCGACCCGACCAGGTAGTACCGCTGCGGCGTCGCGGTCAGCGCGATCGAGTTCGACCAGGTAGCGCTTGATGCTCTCTTCCAGCTGCTCGATGCGAGCGGCAAGCTTGCGGTCGGTGAAGTTCTTGTCGCGGTTGTTGATCGCCTTGAACTTGCTGCCGTCGATGGCGACGATGCCGTCGGTGAACAGCTTCATCCGGCGACACAGCAGCACGAACTCCTTGCAGACCTTGCGGATGGCCTCGCCGTTGTCGCGGCGGAAGTCGGCGATGGTCTTGAAGTCAGGTGCCAATCGACCAGTCAGCCAGATCAGTTCGAGGTTGCGCTGCGCTTCTGTCTCCAGGCGCCGACTCGACTGCACCCGGTTGAGGTAGCCGTACACGTAGATCTTGAGCAGCGTCGCCGGGCTGTAGGCCGGGCGGCCAGTCGCTGCAGGCGCAGCGCGCTCGAAGCCCAACTTGCCCAGATCAAGTTCCTCGACGAAGACATCGATGACACGGACCGTGCTGTCCTCATGGATCCAGTCATCGAGTCGCTCGGGGAACAGAACGCTCTGCGTTCGGTCCTGGCCTTCAACGTATCGCCCCATTGATCGCTCCCGCCTCAAGTGCTGGAACTGCGACTCTGTCGGTGCGAAAGAGTTTCCACACAGCCTCGGCCATCAGGAGACATTGGCGAAAGGCACGTTTGTGGTGCCCCGCCTTGCTCATCTCACGATAGACCCAACCGGTCCAGCATGCGTCGGCACAGGGCGCGCGGCCAAGTGTTCCCTCGGTCAAGCACCACCACGGACCGGCGAGGCAGTGGCAAACGATCTACAGCTTCGACGCCCGATTCAGGAACAGCAGGGAAGCGAGGCGCCGCTTGGCTGCAAGGCGTCGACTCCGAACTCCAACGCAGCTGCCTCAGCCGGCAAGCCCCCTCGTCAAGGCGGATCGCGTCGGCGCAAGGTCTTGGGCATGCACGCCTTGCCCGGCGACGTCGTCCGGCATCGGCCGGCCCAGCAGCAGGGCCGCCGCAGTGCGTGCCAGCGAAGGGGCCATCTGGATGCCGTAGCCGCCTTGCCCTGCCAGCCAGAAGAAGCCCTCGGCGGCGGCGTCGTAGCCGACCACTGGCGAGCGGTCGGGCACGAAGCTGCGCAGGCCGGCCCAGCGGTGGTTCAGCTTGCGCACGCGCATGCTCGTCGCAGTCTCGAATCGGTCCACCGCGATGGCAATGTCCATCTCGTCGGGTGCGACGTCGCAAGGGTCCATCGGGTCCTCGTTGGCCGGCGACAGCAGCAACTGCCCGGCATCGGGCTTGAAGTAGAACTCCTCGTCGACATCGATGACCAGGGGCCATGCGCGGATGTCCAGCCCCGATGGTGCGGGCAGCGTCACCGCGGTGCGACGCATCGGCTGCAAGCCGACCGTCGGCACACCTGCCTGCCGGGCCACGCTGTCGGCCCAGGCCCCCGTCGCATTGACGAGGACGGGCGCCTCGTAGTCGCCGGACCGAGATCGCACGCGCCACAGACCGGCGGCGCGCTCGATCGCGACCTCGTGGGCGTCGAGCACCAGCCGGGCACCCGCCTGCCGCGCCTGGCGGATGTACCCCTGGTGAATGGCGGCCACATCCATGTCGCTGCCCGATTCGTCGATGGCCGCAGCCGCGATCCAGTCGGGCCGCAGGATAGGGCACAAGCCCATCGCCGCTTCGGCCGACAAGGCACGCAGCGTGGCTGGCGCATCGGGTGCGTCGAGCATGGCGCTCAGCGCCGCCAATCGCTGCGCGTCGCACACGAAGAGCGCGCTGCGCGGCGAGAGCAAAGGCGCTGCAGCAAACCCGGCCGGTGGGCGTTCCAGAAAGGCACGGCTGGCTCGCGTCAAGGCGCGCACGGTGGCGTTGCCGTAGCTCTCGAAGAACATGGCCGCAGATCGACCGGTCGCATGCCGCCCAGGCTGGTCCTCGATCTCCACCAGAACCACCTTGCGGTGCGGCGCCAGTTCGGCGGCCAGCGATGCACCCGCCATGCCGGCGCCGAGGATGATGACGTCGCTTGCCGTGAATATGGTCATGTGCTCCGAACGTCCCTTGGGATGGGCTTGCCCGTGGTCGTGGCGCCATCTTGCCCCGGCGCGGTGGCGACGGCCGGCCCCATAGTCAAAGACCCAGGCCCCGGCCCGACCCCACGAGCATGTAGCGCTGTGCCCCGTGGGCCAGCGTGACGACGATGGCTGGCCGGTTGCCGGCATGCACGGGGATGTCGAGGTCCAGCACGGCGTAAATCGTGCGCAGGCCCTCGGGCTGCGGATGCACCACGAAGACATCCTGCACCACCGCACCCGCCGGTGCCGTGGCCGAAGGGTGCATTGAGTCCATCCAGTCGATGTAGAACGGCACCAAGCCGCGGTACAACTCGTGGTCCAGGTACAGGCCCTGCCAGCGCAGCGTGTGGCCTTGCGGCGTGACGCGTGAATTGGCCTTGCTCGGGCGCACGCCCAGTCCGGCTGCCAGCGCCCGCGAGTGCACGGCCGGCAGGTCGGACGTGGCCACGGCGAAGCTGATCACGTCGCCTTCGGGCAGAGCGGCCACGCTCTGTGCGAAGGGCGGCCGCTCGGCGCCCGCGGCTGGCGCAGGGGCCAGCACCTCGAGGTAGCACCCCGGGCCCAGCGACAACAGCGCATTGCAGGTGCCGTAGTCAGCCGCGTGTTCGCCGCCGTAGAGCGGCGTCAAGCCCAGGCCGGCGGCCAGCGCGTCGTTGGCGGCCTGCAGGTCGGGAACGGCATGGACCAGGTGATCGAGTTGCGGGTTTTGCATGGCCATCGGGCTTGGGTGGCGGTCAGGGTGCGGCGCTGCCGTGCAGCGCCGCAAGGCTGACACAGAATTTCACTAAAAGTCAATGCTTCACATGCGAGGCCCGTTTCCATACCAGCGCCATTCGCATCAGCCATCCGGCCAGTATCTACTGCAATTGTCGCAGGGAGTCCGCGATCCCGGCAGCCGCCAGATAGACTGAATCGCCACGCAACAACTTGACTAATAGTCAATGCTTGGTAACCTGCGCTTCCCGACTCTGCGCCCCGGGTACCGCATGTCAACAGCCATCGCCTTCGAGCACGCGACCGTACACACAATGGCCGGGGACGAAGCCCTGCAGGATCACACCCTGGTCGTGCGCGACGGCCGCATCGCGGCGCTAGGCCCCACGGCGGCGTTGCCAGTTCCTGCCGACGCGCAGCGCATCGACGCCACCGGCTGGCACCTCCTGCCTGGCCTGGCCGACATGCACGTACACCTGACGCCGCTGGGCGTGGGCGCGGCCGATGGCTTCGCCCCTGACGAAGCCGCCGCGCTGGCCCGCAGCGCCCAGGTGCTGCAGGTCTACCTGCTGCACGGCGTGACCACGGTCCGCAACATGGCCGGCACGCCCTGGCACCTGCAGCTGCGACAGGCCGTGCGCGAAGGCCGCGTGGCCGGGCCGCGCATCCACACCACCGGCCCCATCCTGGAAACGCGCTTCACCTTCGCGCAGCTGGCCGACTTCGGGCAGCTGGTGCGCACGCCGGAAGAGGCGCGCGCCGCCGTCATCGCTCAGCACCACGCCGGGTACGACGCCATCAAGGTCTACAACGACATCGACGCCGAGGTCTACGACGCCATCGCCGCCACCTGTCGCGAGCTGGGCCTGCCGATGGTGGGCCACGTGGCCTACGCCAAGGGCCTGGCCGGCGCGCTGGCCGCCCGGCAGGATTCCATCGAGCACTTCCGCTCGTACGACTTCGCGCTTGACACGCGACCGGCACCCGATGGAGCGCGCTTCGTTGGCTGGCTGCACACCACGCCAGCACGCATCCGCGAGGTGGCCGAGCGCACCGCCGAGGCCGGCACTTGGAACGTGCCCACGCTGGTGATCGAGCAGGCCATCACCACGCCGCCGCCCGCCGAGCCACCGCCCCGCCCGCATTGGCTGCCGACGTGGCTGCACAAGGAACTGCACGCCGACACCACACGCTCGGTGTTCAAGCCCGAGTTCCTGCAGGCCATCGAAGCCGGCCGCTACCGCCGCTACGAGCTGCTCTCGGCGCTGGACCGCGCCGGCGCGCCGCTGATGGCTGGCAGCGACTGCCCCGGCTGCGGGCTGGTGCCCGGCGAGTCGCTTCTGCAAGAGCTCGACCTGTACGTCGAGGCCGGCCTCACGCCCCGCCGCGCGCTGCGCGCGGCCACGGTGGACGCAGCGCGCTTCCTCGGGCTTGGCGACGAACTCGGCACGCTGGCCGCCGGCCAGCAGGCCGACGTGCTGGTGCTGCGCGCCGACCCCACCGCCAGCCTGAAGGCGCTGCGCCAGCCGGTGGGCGTGGTGGCCGCCGGTGTGTGGCACCCGGCCGATGAACTGGCCCGGGCCATGGCCGCCAGCGCAGCCTGACCCGCAGCCCCGGCCGAGCCGCCGCCTGCTCCGTTTCAACACCTTCGCTGCTTCTTCCAGGGAGACATCCATGCACCCCACCCGCCTGCCCACCCCGCCCAACCCGCCCGCTCTGCTGCAGCGCCCCGGCCGCTGGCGCGGTTTCTGCTGCCCCATGCACATGGCCTGGGCGCTGCCCATGGGCATGGGGGCCACCACGGAGACCCCCGAGGCCGCCGCGCCCACCGGCCCGGTGCCCAGCTTCGTCGACGGCACCGTGCACACGCTGTCGCCCTTTGCCACGCGCGGCGACGAGGCCACGCGTGACCTCTACGACACCGTGGCGCCGGGCCGGCTGCTGGTGATCAAGGGCGCCACCGTCATCCCTATGCGGGGTGCCCAGGCCCTGCCGGCACACGATGTCTTGGTGCGCGACGGCCGTATCCGCGCCGTTCAGGCCACCGGCGCGGCCGTGCCCGAAGGCGCGCTGCGCATCGACGCCACCGGCCTGACACTGCTGCCCGGCCTGGCCGACATGCACACGCACCCGGGCACGTCCACCTCGGCGCAGATGTGGGGCGCCATGCTGGGCGTCAGCGCCGACCTGATGACGCTGCCCTACGACCTGCAGATGTTCCTGTACCTGGCCGGCGGCATCACGCGCATCCAGGTGATGGCCGGCACGCCCGAGTACCTGGCGCTGCGCGAGTCGCTGCGCAGCGGCCGCCTGCGCGGGCCGCGCATGCGCGTGGCCTCGCCAGTGATCGACGGCTACCCGGCCGTCTGGTCGCCCACCATCACCTGGCAAGTCAGCGACGCAGCAGGCGGCCGCACCGCCGCGCGCCAGGTGCTGGAGGCCGGCTACGACTTCGCCAAGCCCTACACCCGCATGCCCTACGAGGCCTATGTGGCCTTCAGCGCCGAGTGCAACGCGCTGGGCGTGGAGCGCACCGGCCACATCCCGGCCGAGGTGCGGGTGGAAGAAGCGCTGTTGCGCGGCCAGCGCGGCGTGGCCCACACCTTCGAGCTGTTCTACAACGACCCGCCCGAAAGCCGCACCAACCTGGGCCTGCTGGCCCGGCGCGCGAAGCTGTGCGCCGAGCTGGGCGTGACGGTGCAGACCACCTTCTGCGTGTCGCGCGCCTTCGAGTACGACATCGGCCAGGTCGGCCCCGAGGCCTACCCGCTGCACGACCTGCTCGACCCCGTGCTGCGTTGGCTGATGCACCCGGCCTCGCCCTTCCTGAAGGCCTTCGGGCAGGACCCGCAGATGCAGTACCAGGGCCGCGACTGCATCGCCCACACGCTGAACATGCTGCGCGCGCTGCATGCCGAGGGCGTGCGGCTGGTCACCGGCACCGACATCCCCAGCAGCAACGCCGCCGGCCACCACAGCACGCACGACGAACTGCAGGTGCTGGTGCGCGACGTCGGCCTGAGCCCGCTGGATGCGCTGCGCGCCGCCACCGTCAACGCGGCCGCGCACATGAACGATGCCGAATCGGGCACCGTCGAGCCCGGCCAGCGCGCCGAGCTGCTGCTGCTGCGCGGCAACCCGCTGGACGACATCGCCGCCACGCGCCAGGTGGAAGCCGTGCTGATGGGCGATGCGCTGCTCACCCGCGCCGCCATCGAGCGCGGCCTGGACCGCGTTCGGGATTTGTATGACGCGATGCCGGTGCCGAAGCACCCGGCAACCGAGGCCTGACCAGAACCCGAAGGACCGACATGTCACCCAAGACCCTCGACCACTTCGTCATCCTCGTCGAGCCGCTGGAACCCGCAGTGGCCGACTACGAGCGCCTGGGCTTCCACGTGCGGCCCATCGCGCAGCACCTGAGCGTGGGCTCGAAGAACGCGGTGATCCACCTGCACCACACCTACCTGGAGCTGTTCACGCTCGACCAGGCCCCGGCCGAGTTCCAGGACGCCTACCGCCCGCGCCTGCAGGCCGGGCCTGGGCTGTGCCATGTCAGCCTGGACAGTGCCAGCCTGCTGGACGACCAGGCGCGCCTGCGGGCCGCCGGCTTGAACCCCGGCGGCATCACCAACGCGCGGCGCCGCATGGTGCACCCCGACGGGCGCGAGGACGAGACGCAAAGCTCGTGCATGTACTGCTGGCGCGAGCAGCACCGCTACCTCTCACTATTCGTCTCGCACCACGCCCGGCCCGAGACCATCTTCGTCGACGGCCACGTCCGCCACGCCAACGGCGCACAGCAGGTGACGCGCTGCGTGTTCCAGTCGGAAGCCCCGGCGCTGGACCTGCCGTACTTCCGCAGCCTGTACGGCCGCAGCGAGACCGACCGAACGGTGGACGGCTTCCGCTTCGTGGGCCCGCGCGGCGAGGTCAGCGAGGTCATCACCCCCGCCGCCGCGGCCGCCCGCTACGGCGCGGCCATGCCGGCAGCCGGCCTCGCCGGGCTGGGGGCGCTGCCGCTGGCGCTGCACTACCGCGTGGGCTCGATGGCGCAGTGCGAGCAGCACCTGCGCGGCGCGGGGCTCGACTCGGCCGCCGTGGGCGGCCGCCTGGTCGTGCCGGCCGCGCTGGCCTGCGGTGTGGTCACGGTCTTCGAGGTGGCTTGAGCGCAAGCCTGCAGCAACCCGCATCACCCGCCATGACCGCCGCCGCCTTCAACGCCCGCATCACTGCCGAACTGCAGGTCCTGCAGGACGCCGGCGTGCGCAAGACCGAGCACGTCATCACCAGCGCTCAGGGCCCATCAGCGACGGCGTGTTCTCGATGGACGGCCGTATCGCACAGCTGGCCGAAATGCGGCACCTGTGCGACGAGCACGGCGCGCTGCTGGGCGTGGACGACTGCCACGCCACAGGCGTGATCGGCCCGCACGGCCGCGGCACGGCGGCGCACTGCGACCTCTTCGGCCGTGTGGACCTCATCACCGGCACCTTCGGCAAGGCGCTGGGCGGGGCCTTGGGCGGCTTCACCGCCTGCAGCCGGCCCGTGGCCGAGCTGCTGCGCCAGCGCTCGCGGCCCTACCTATTCTCGAACACGATGGCGCCGCCGCTGGTGGGCGCGGCGCTGGCCGCGCTCGACCTGCTGGAGTGCTCGGACGCCGCCGTCCAGCGCGTGCAGGCACAGGGCTGCACGCTCATCGGCAGCGGCCACCTCATCGTGCCGGTGATGCTGGGCGACGAGCACTCGGCCAAGGCGCTGGCACTGAAGCTGCACCACGCCGGCCTGCACGCGGTGGCCTTCTCGTACCCGGTGGTGCCACGCGGCAGGGCACGCATCCGCACGCAGCTGAGTGCGGCGCACACGGACCGCGATCTGGACGACGCGGCAGCGGCGTTTGCCACAGCAGGCTGACGGGCGTCGGCCGTGCCTGGTCCACACCCGGGCCAGCAGTCCAAACGGATCAAAGGCTCCGAGCCGTTCAGGGAATGCCGCGCGCGCCCTTGCCCGCCTGCCCGGGGTTCATGCCGGTCGAGGTGAGCCAGCCCTCCACGGCCAGGATCTCCAGCGGCCCGGCGGGCAGGTCGACCATCTCGTGCGGCACCTCGCCGCGGTAGGTCAGCGAGTCGCCCGGCCGCAGGTGGTAGCGCCGCTCCCCGATCTGCATGACCAACTCGCCCCGGATCACGTGGTCGATCCAGAAACCGTCGAACTGCACGGGCTTCGGGAAACGGCAACCGGGCGCGGCAAGCATGCGCAGCAGCCGGATCTGCATGCCCGGCAGCTCCATAGAGCCCAGCAGGGTGACCTGCACGCCGTCGTGCAGGTCGCCGCCCGGCAACACCGGCTCCTGCCCACGGCTCACCAGTTCGGGCTCCATCGATGCCGCTGGACCGCCGAACAGGTCGGACAGCTCGATGCCTAGCCCCTCGGCCAGCAACAGCAGCACCGGCACCGAGGGCATGCGCTCGGCGCTCTCGATCTTCGACAGCATGGCCTTGCTGATGCCCACGGTCTGCGCCAGCGCCGAGGCCGTCATGTGCTGGTGCATGCGGTGGGTGCGCAGCCGCCGCGCCAGCGTGTGGCGCAGGTGGCTCACGCGTGGGTGGCCGTCGTCGGCTACGTCGTCGATGGGTTCGGGGCGGTCGTGGTCGCTCATCACCTGCATGCTAAGCCGTGCCGCCCGCATGGCGTCCCGATCGCCGCTTCAGAACCGGTAGGTGCCCACCACGCCAATCGTGCGCGGCCGCAGCGTCGACACCGTCTCCGGCCCGAACAGAGTGGACGACAGCAGCGGCCGCTCGTCGGTGAGGTTGTTCACAAAGGCCGTCAGCGTCAGATCGCCGATGTCCACGCCGAAACGAAGGTCCATGGCCGTGTAATCGCCCAGCGTGCGCCGGGTGGCCGGCGTGTAGCTGCTCTGGTAACCGCCGACATGCTGCAGGTTGAAGCCCAGGTTGGCGGGCCGCCCCGCCACGTCGAAGTCATAGCGCACCGAGCCGTTGGCCGTGACGCGCGGGATGCCGGCGCTGCGCGTGCCGCCCGGCGTCACGCCGCCGGTGGAGTCCAGGCCCACGACGTTCTGGGTGAAGGTGCTGTCGGTGTAGCCCACGCCGGCTGAGAGACGCAGGTTAGACGAGGGCCGCGCCACCACCTCAATCTCGAAGCCCTGCACGTCCACCGAAGCGCCCGGGTTCAGGCGGCCCAGCGAATCGACATAGGTGAAGCCACCCACCGCGGGCGGCGAAGCAAGTGTCAGCTGCGGGTTCTTCCACTTCGTCTGGTACACCGCCGCGTTGAGGTTGACGCGGTTGTCGGCCAGCGAGAGCTTGGCGCCGGCTTCGTAGGTCCACAGGCTGTCCGACGTGGCGAATGGCGGCACGAAGAAGGTGACACCGGGCGGAATGGCCAGCGGGAAGTTGGTCTTGCCCAGCCGGAAGCCCTTGGATGCCTGCACGTAGTAGGTGCTGCGCGTGTCGCTCCAGCTCAGCGAGACGTGCGGCGTGGTCGGCGTTTCCTTGATCACGGAGTTGTTCACCGTGGTCGCGCCGAACTGCGTCAGGTTCACCTGGTCGTCGCTTTCGTAGCTCGTGCGCCGCAGGCCGGCGTTCACGGCCACGCCATTGCCAAACTTGTAGCCCAGCTCACCGAACAACGCCGTCTGGCTGCGGTCGATGATGGTGTCGCTGCCGAAGGCGTTGCCCAGCCCTGGCACCGGTGTGGTGCTGTAGTTCAGCGTCTTCTCGGTCGACCAGAACAAGCCAGCCGACCAGGTCAGCCCCGTGGTCGCCTCGGCTGACACCAGCCGCAACTCCTGCGCGGCCACGCGCGAGTCGAATCCGCCGAAGAGCACCCACTGCGTGTCGGCGGGCAAACCGAAGGCGCCGTTGAACGGGCCGAACGACGCCGTCAGGTCACTGACATACCGCGCCTTCTTGTCGAAATAGGACGTGGCCGACACGATGTCGAAGCCCGGCATCTTGTAGGTGATCGACAGGTTCGCGGCCTGCAGCTTGTCGCTCTGCGGTTCGAGCACGGCCTTGCTGCCAATCTGCAGGTCGGTGCCGACGTTGTAGACCGAGGTCGAGTCCTGCTTCAGGTCTTGCAGGTAGAGGCGGCCACTCACGCTGAGTTGCGGCGTCGGCTGTGCGAACAGCGCGATGCGCGCGCCGCTGGTGACGACCTTGTCGACGTCCTTCCCAAGTGCCCCGGCATCGATCACGCCGGCCTGCTCGGTGCGGTAGGCCGTCAGGCCCAGGGCCACGACGTCCTTCACCAGCGGCACCGAGACGCCCGCCACGGCCTCGTTGTTCCAGTCGCTTGCGCCGTTCGTCTTTGACAGGCCCAGCCGCGCGTACGACTCCATCGCCTTCAGGCTGGGGTTGCGGGTGGTGATCTTGATGGTGCCGCCCAGCGATGCCGAGCCATACAGCGTGGAGCGTGGGCCGCGGATGACAAGCACGTTCTCGATGTCGAACAGGCCCAGGTCGATGTTGCCGTTGCCCTGCACCACGCTGGTGGGAATGTCGTCGATGTACATGGCCACGGTGGACTGCGTCAGGCCGACGGCCGCCCCGTCGGAGACGCCGCGGATGGCCACGCTCCGCGACAGCGGCGTGCCCGCCTTGCTGAACACCACGCTGGGCTCGCCCGGCAGCGCCTCTTCGAGGCTGGACACACCGCGACGCTCCAGTTCGTCGCCGGTGATCGCCTTCACCGACAGTGGCACAGCCTGCAGTGTCTCGGTGCGCTTGGTGGCGGTGATGGTGATTGTCTCGACGCCGGTGTTGGCCGCTGGCGCCTGCTGTGCCGCCGCACCCAGCGGAACCCCAAGGGCGGCGGCCAGACAGGCGCTCAGCGGCGACAGGCGCGGCGCGGAACGGACGAGCGAAGACCGGCGGTGGGAGCAGATGCGGGACATGAAGACTCCTCGGGGGTTGTAGGGGGGTGCAGACCGGAATGACAGCGATACAGGGCGGCGGGTTCGCCGCCCGTCCCGGCCCGTTCAGGGTGCGGCAGGGCGTGCCGAGACTGTTCCACCGAGTTAACCTATTGTCAACTTTTAGGAATCCCGGTAGCGTAGTCGCCACACGCGGCAGCAATAAGACTCCGCATGATCAGCACGGAGTCCGCAACCCTCGATGACGACGCAAAGTACATCCTCTGGATTGCCTATCGCACCCTCTGCAAGCGCCTGGACGGCGCGCTCGCTGTTCGGGCTTGGCGCGCTGCTGGCGGTGCTGCTGCTGTCCACCAACCTGCAGATCCAGACGCTGCTGGTGGAGCCCATCCGCGCCGAGCTGGCCCTGAGCGACCTGCAACTCGGTCAACTGCACGGCCTGACGGTCGTGACGCTGGCAGCACTGGCCGCCTGGCCTATCGGCTGGCTGGCCGACCGATGGGACCGGCGCTGGGTGCTGGCCTATTGCGTGGCCGTGTGGTCGGCGGCCACCTATGGCGGCGGTCTCAGCCAGGGCTTCGACGGCCTGCTGTGGGCCATGGTGGGCCTGGCCATCGGCGAGGCGGCGCTGCTGCCCATCGTCTACGCGCTCACGCCGCAGGTCGTGCCGGCGCGCCGCCTGCCGGTGGCCAATGCGGCGGTGTACGCCACGCTGGTGCTGGGCAGCGGGCTGGCTCTGGTGGCCGGCGGTGCGGTGTACGAGGCGCTTTTGGCCCATGGGCCACGGCTGCCCTGGCCAGAAGGCACGCCGGCGTGGCGGCTGATGTTCTTCGTCACGGCGCTGCTGGGCCTGCCCGTGGTGCTGCTGCTGTTGGGGGTGCGGCTGCATCCTGCAGCGCCGAGTGCAGCGACCTCTGGCACGGTCGCCCCGCGCTCGCTGTCGCACCACCAGTTCGGGCGCTACCTGCGCGAGCACGGGCTGTCGCTGGTGATGGTGCAGGCCTCGCTGTCGCTCATCACGCTGGGCTGGTTTCAGCTGATGCTGTGGACGCCGGCGATCCTGGGCCGCAGTTTCGGCAGCTCGGTGGGTGGGGCGGGCCTGGACTTCGGGCTCGTCGTCACCCTGGCCAGCGCCGTGGGCACGGTGGCCGGCCTGTACTGGGTGACGCGCCCGGCCAACCGAGACAACCCGGTGGGCAACTTCCGCCTCGTCTGGCTGGGCGGCCTGGCCGCGCTGCCGCTGGTGGTGGCCATGGCCTGGGCGCCTTCGGCCGGCCTGCTTCTGCTGCTGGCGGGCCTGGCCATGACCTGCTTGGTCATCGGCGTGTCGCAGGCGCCCGCGCTGCTGCAGCAGATGTCGCCGCCAGCGCTGCTGAGCCGCTCGATCGCGCTGTTTCCGTTGGTGGCACTGCCGCTGCGCGGGTTGCAGGCGCCGGCCGTGGGCTGGCTGTCGGACCGCTTCGGCACGGCCGACCCCCGCGGCCTGCTGCACGCCATGGTCATCGTCGCGGCGGTCACGCTGGCCCTCGGCGTGCTGGCGCTGTGGCGGCTGCAGGGCCACTACGTACGTCTGGCGGTGCATGCGCGCGGCGCCACCCCCAACGCCAACGCCTGAGCCCCATGACCGTTGCACTCCACCTGCGCCCCGCGCCCTACCTCTACAACGAATGGGTGCCCTTGCGCGCCACGGGCCTGCCGGCGGGGCAGATCGTCAAACTCGAACTCGAGCACGTGGACGACGTCGGGCAGGTCTGGCGGGCCAGCGCCGAACTGAGCGCCGATGCCGACGGCGTGGTCGACAGCGCCGACGCCCCTAGCCGTCGCGGCAGCTACCTGGGCACCAGCCGCGACGGGCTGCTGTGGTCCATGGCCCCGGACGGCGTCACCGACCGCACCGCCTTCATGATGCTGGGCCGCAGCTTCATGCACATGGCCGGCCAGCCCGGCGGCGACAAGCTGCAGCCGCGCCAGCACACGCTGCGCGTGCTGGACGGCGGCCGCGTGCTGGCTGAAGGCCAGTTCAGCCAGACGCGCCTGGGCCCGGGCGTGCGTGTGCAGGAACTGGCCGAGGGCCCCGTGCGCGGCTTGGCCTTCCACCCCGCGCCCGGGAACGCGCCAGCCCGCGGCGCAGTGTTGTCGCTCACCGGCTCGGGCGGCGGCGTCGAGAACAGCTGGGCACCGCTGCTGGCTTCGCACGGCATCCCGGTGCTCAGTGCGGCCACCTTCGCATGGCCGGGCAGACCCGAACTGATGCAGCACATCGACCTGGCGTACTTCGAGCAGGCGGCGTTGTGGATGCGGCAGCATTTCGGTGTGCAGCGCATCGCCGTGCAGGGCGGCTCGCGCGGCGGCGAACTGACGCTGGTGCTGGCGTCGTACCGCCCCGACCTGTTCTGCGGCGGCGTGGCCATGGTGCCCTTCCACAACGTGGTGGCCGGCTTCGACCACCTGCGCAACGTGCACGAGCAGCCCAGCTGGGTGCTGAACGGCCAGCCGCTGCCGTATACCGACGTGCAGCTGACCCTGGACGGACCCAACGCGGTGTACACGCCCGATGGCCTGGCCGCCACACCCGACTATCTGCGTGACGCCGCGAGCGCCGAGGCCGACGCGCGCTGCGGCATCCCGGTGGAACACTGCAGCGGGCCGCTGCTGCTGATCTCGGGCCGCGACGACGCCATGTGGCCCAGCGCCTACGGCGGCGACCGCGTCATCGACCGCCTGCGCCGCCACGGCCTGGCGCACCGCGCCGAGCACCTGGCCTTCGAGAACGTGGGCCACTACCTGGTGCCGCCGGGCCAGCCCACGGCAATGTGTTCCTCGCTGTACCACCCGCTTGCCAAGATCACGCTGGCCTGCGGCGGCCAGCCGCGCGCCACGGCCGAGGCGGGCCGCACCGCCATGGACCGCATGCTGCGCTTCTACGGCGAGCTGTTCGCGGACTGAACTTCATCCACCCCGGGAGCCCACCGCCATGACCCCCCTGTCGCCACTGCCTCAGCACGCCGCCGCGCCCTGGCGCACCTGGTGCTGCCCGCTGCACTTCATGGGCGGGTTCTCTCCCGACCGCGACGCCCGGCGGGGCTGGCTCGCCAGCGCCCCGGATGCGGCGGATGCCGCCGCCTTGCCCTCGTTCTCGGACCAGACGCCGAAAACCCGCAGCGCGATGTGCACCGCCGACGCCGCGCTCACCGCCGGCCTGATGCAGCGGCTGGACGCCGAGCGCGTGCTGGTGTTCCGCAACGCCCGCGTGCTGACGATGCGCGGCTGGCAGGCCCTGTCGGCACACGACGTGTGGGTCCAGGGCGGACGCATCGCCGCGGTGCAGCCCACCGGCGGCGCGCTGCCCGAGCACGCGCTGGTGGTCGACGCCAGCGGCAAGACGCTGATGCCCGGCCTGTCGGACATCCACGCCCACCCCTTCACCGCCCCCTGGGCGCAGGCCTTCGCCGGCATGGTGCAGGGCGGCAGCGACGGCCAGTGGTACGTGTTGCCTTATGCCCTGCAGCTGTGGGAGCTGCTGGCCTGCGGCATCACGCGCATCGAAGTGATGGCCGGATGCCCCGACGCGCTGTGGCTGCGCGACAGCGTGCGCAACGGCCAGCTCGCCGGCCCGCGCATGGCGGTGGGCAGCCCGCTGGTGGACGGCGCGCCGTTGATCCACACCCCGCTGATGAGCTATGCCGTGGCCGACCTGGAAGGCGGCCGCCAGGCCGGCGAGCGGATCGCCGACCTGGGCTACGACTTCGCCAAGCCCTACAGCCACCTGCCGGCCGAGGGCTACGAAGGCCTGATGCAGGTGCTGCAGCGCCGCGGCGTGCGCGTGATGGGCCACGTGCCGGTGACGGTGGGCGTGGAAGCCGCCGTGCGGCGCGGCCAGCACGGCATCGCGCACAGCGCCGAACTCTTTTACAACGAGCGCGGCCCCGAGCGGTACGACCCGGCGCGGCTGGAGCGCCTGGCGCGGCTGATGGCCGAGCACGGCACCTGGCTGCAGGGCACGGTGGTGGTGAGCGAACGGGTCGAGGCGCTTGGCGGCCGGAGGCCGCTGGGCTCGGTCGACGAGGCGCACATGCCGACCTTCCACCAGACGGTGTTCCACCGCGACAGCCCGATGATGAACATGATGGCGGCCAACCCCGAGAAGCAGTACCTCTTCGACGAGACCTACCGGCTGAGCTGCCTGGCCGTGGCCGCCGCCCACCGCGCCGGCGTGCGTGTGCTGACCGGCACCGACTACCCCAACCCCTACGTGGTGGCCGGCTACTCGCTGCACGAGGAACTGGTGCACCTGACGCAGCAGTGCGGTCTGATGCCGCACGAGGCCCTGCACGCCAGCACCCGCCGCGCGGCCGAGTACCACGGCGGCGCGGCCGAAGACGGCTTGGTGGCCGTGGGCGGCATCGGCGACCTGGTGCTGCTGGACGGCAACCCACTGGACGACATCCACCACACGCGCCGCGTGCACGCGGTGCTGGCCGGCGCGCACTACATCGGGCCCGATGCGCTGGCCGCCGGCAAGGCGCGCATCGGGCAAGCCTATGCCGCGATGCCGCCGGTGGTGATGGCCATGCCGCCGCAGGCCGCAGCGCCGGAGGCCGCGTCGTGAAGCGTTGCCTCGACCACGTCATCGTCTCGCTGCGCGACCTTGACGCCGCCGCCGCGGCCTACCGGCGCCTGGGCTTTGCGGTGATGCCGCGCGCCGTGCACCATAACCTGGGCACGGCCAACCACATCATCCAGTTCCACAGCAACTACTTCGAGCTGCTGGGCGACTTCCACAAGTACGCCGACCCGGCGATGCGCGAGTTCATGAGTGCGCGCTTCGAGGGCGAACCGGGTGAAAGCGGCGAAGGCGGCCTGTCGATGCTCTCCCTGAGCTGCACCGACCTGGCTGCCGACCGCGAGCGGCTGATCGCGCGCGGCCACACGCCCTCGGCCATCATGAACTCGGCCCGCGAGGTGGTGCTGGCCGACGGCAGCCCCGACGCCACCGCCAGCAGTTCGATGCTGAACTGGCGCGCCGCGCCGCGCCGCTGGAGCACGCTGTTCTACAGCTTCCACGGCAAGCCGCACACCATCTGGTACGAACCGTGGCAGACGCACCCGAACACGGTGCACACGCTGGCGGGCATCACCTACTGCAGCAACGACTTCGCGGCCGACACGCCCTACGTCAACGACATGCTGTGCGCCGCGCCGGCTGAACACACCTCGCAGCGCTGCCTGTGGCCCACGCCGCAGGGCGAATGGCTGGAGCTGCTGAGCCCGGCCGTTCTGGCCGCGCGCTTTGCCGTGCCGGTGCCGGCCACGCCCTTTGCCGTGTGGCCGGTGGCGCTGCGCTACCGCGTGCAGGACCTGAGCGCCTGCCGGCAGGCGCTGCGCAACGGCGGCGTGCCCTTCGTCGAGCAGGCCGGCCTCATCACCGTGGCGGCCGAGCACGCGGCCGGCGCCATCAGCGAATTCACCGAGTCCACCGAAGCCCCAGCCCCTCCACAAGGACCGCAAGCATGAAGATCCTCAAGCGCGAACCCAGCAACAGCATCGCCCGCACCGAACTCTGGACGGTGCAGGGCGACGCCATCGAGTACCCGTTCCTGGTCTACGTCACCACGCCCATGCCGATGACGCCCAAGCCCGAGAAGGGCTGGCACGGCATCGTCGTCACCGACGGCAGCCTGGGCACGGGTGCGATGTCGTCGGTGGCCGGCTACCTGGGCATGGGCGAGATGCCGCCGGCCGTGGTGGTGGCCATCGGCTACCCGCTGGACAACGCCATCCCGGCCGTGGTGGCGCGCAACCGCGACCTGACGCCCGTGCCCTGGCCCGAGTGGGACGCGCCCTACGGCCAGATGCTCGGCGCGCCCGCGCCGCCCTCGGGCAGTGCCGAGGCGTTTGCCACCTTCGTGCATGGCGAACTGATGCCCTTCATCGAAAGCGAGGTTGGCGTGAACCCGGCCGAGTGGACGCTGGCCGGCCATTCGCTGGGCGGCCTGTTCGCCACCTACTGCCTGCTCACGCGGCCCGGCGGCTGCCGGCGCTACCTGGCCGTGGGCTCGTCGTACTGGTGGAAGCGGCCGTACCTCTTCGACCGCGCGCGCGAGTTCGCGGCGGTGGAGCGGCCGCTGAACGTGTCGGTCTACCTGGCCGCAGGCGACCAGGAAACCACGGCGGGCTTCAGCACCAGCTGGCACCGTTACCTGGACGCCGATCTGTGGAAGGACTACCTGACAGTGATGCGCGGCATCCCCGACATCGTGGCCGAGACGCGCGAGATGGCCGGCCTGATCGGCCGGCGCTGGGGCACGCGCGTGCGCTGCGACATCCTCGACGACGAGACCCACGGCAGCGCCGTGTTCGCCGCCTACAGCCGCGGGCTGCGCTGGCTGCACAAGGTCTAGCCGCCCCGCGCCTGCCCCTGCCCTCCACGAGAACCCCTCATGAACACTCCCACCCTCACCGCCACGCCCGCCGTGGCGCTGCAGCCCACGCCCATCGGCATCGTCGCCGCCGGCTTCGTGCCGGGCCAGCGCGTGTGGCTGTCGTCGCGCCTGGTCGACGACGCCGGCGTGGCCTGGACCTCCCGCGCCGTCTTCGTGGCCGATGCCGCCGGGCGCATCGATCTGGAGGACGCGCCGGCCGAGGAGGGCCACTACACCGGCATCGACCCGGCGGGCCTGTTCTGGAGCCTGCGGCCCGAGCCGGTGAGCGACCGCAGCTTCATGCTGGGCGCCACCGAGAAGGCGCACAAGCTGGGCCAGCCGCACATCGCGCCGATGAAGTCGCACGTGTTCGAGCTGCAGGCCACCGTGGAAGGTCAAGCCACCCCCTGCGCCGCCACCATCGTGACGCTGCAGCGCCTGGTGGACGGCATCGAGGTGCTGCCGCTGCGCGACGGCCGGCTGCGCGGCCAGGTGCTGCGCTGGAAGGAACGCCGGCTGCCCGATGGCCGCGCGCGCGGCTGCATCTTCAGCTTCACCGGCTCGGGCGGCGGGCTGGAGCTGGGCTACGCGCCGGTGCTGGCCTCGCTGGGCTACGACGTGGTCAGCCTTGCCTACTTTGCCTATGAGGACCTGCCGGCCTTCATCGCCGGGATTCCGCTGGAGTATTTCGAGGAAGGCTTTGCCTGGGCACGGCGCGAGCTGGGCTGCGAGCGCATCGGCATCCAGGGCGCGTCGCGCGGCGGCGAGCTCGTCATTACGCTGGCGAGTTACCTGCCCGAGCACATCCAGGGCGTGGTGGGCATCGTGCCCATGTACACCACCAGCATCGGCTGGGACCCGGCCAAGGGCATGGGCGGGCCCAGCTTCACCTTCCGCGGCCAGCCCGTGCCGCACAGCAAGCCCGGCGATTCGCCGTCGTTGGAGGAGATGAAGCGCCTGGGCGAGAGCGAGCCCAACGGCTACGCCGCCACTCCCGGCTACTACGCCACGCTCAACGATCCCGAGACGCGCGCCACCGCCGCGCTGCCCATCGAGCAGTCGTCATGCCCCGTGCTGCTGATCAGCGGCGTGGACGACCAGATGTGGCCCAGCGCCTGGGGCAGCGACCTCATCGTCAACCGGCTGCGCGCCCAGGGCTTTGCGCACCCGGTCCAGCACCTGTGCCTGCAGGAGACTGGCCACATCACACCGCTGCCCAACACCGTGACCACCTTCTGCCCGGCGCTGCTGCATTCGCTGCTGGGCATCTTCCTGGCCTGCGGCGGCACGCCGGCCGGCAGCGCGCGCGAAAGCCGCCGCACCTGGGAGGCTCTGCGCGCCCACTACCGCAGCGTGTTCGGGCACTGAGCCGAAGAGCCCGTCGATGAGCGACACAAACACGCAGCGCCGCACCTGGGTGCGCAGCGCCATCCGGCGCATCGAGGCCGACTTCCAGCGCTCGGCCGACACCCACTTGCTGCCGTTGCCGCTGCCCGGCCTGCCGGGCGTGGACCTGTACCTCAAGGATGAGAGCAGTCACCCCACCGGCAGCCTGAAGCACCGGCTGGCGCGCAGCCTGTTCCTGCATGCGCTGTGCAACGGCTGGCTGCACGAAGGCAGCACGGTGGTGGAGGCCAGCAGCGGCAGCACCGCCATCAGCGAGGCCTACTTCGCGCGGCTGCTGGGCCTGCCCTTCGTGGCTGTGATGCCGCGCAGTACCAGCCCGGCCAAGGTGCAGGCCATCGCCTTTCAGGGCGGGCGCTGCCACCTGGTGGACGACCCGAAGCAGGTGTACGCCGAAAGCGAGCGCATCGCGCGCGAGACCGGCGGCCACTACATGGACCAGTTCACCCACGCCGAGCGCGCCACCGACTGGCGCGCCAACAACAACATCGCCGACAGCATCTTCCAGCAGATGCGCCACGAGCCGCACCCCGTGCCGCACTGGTTGGTGGCCAGCGCCGGCACCGGCGGCACGCTGGCCACGCTGGGCCGCTACGTGCGCTACTGCCGGCACGACACGCAGGTGTGCGGCGTGGACTCCGAGCGCAGCGTGCTGTTCGAGCACTACCGCAGCCGCGACCCGGCACTGACGCTGGACAGCGGCTCGCGCATCGAAGGCATCGGCCGGCCGCGCGTGGAGCCTTCGTTCCTGCCCGACACCATGGACGCCATGCTCAAGGTGCCCGACCGCTGGAGCCTGGCGGCCATGCTGGCGCTGAGCGAGCGGCTGGGCCGGCCGGTGGGCGGCAGCACCGGCACCAACCTGGTGGCCGCGCTGTGGTGCGCCAGCCGCATGCAGTCCGAGGGCCGGGCGGGCGCCATCGTCACCTTGCTGTGCGACGACGGCCGGCGCTACCAGACCAGCTGCTTCGACACCGACTGGCGCCGCGAGCAGGGCCTGGACTGCGCCGACGCGCAGGCCCAGGTGGCGCACTGGATGGACACCGGCACGGTGCCCGACGAACTGCACGCCGCCATGCCCCGCGCTGGGGCGCTGGCAGACCCCTTCTGAATCTCACGGAGACACCCCCCATGACATCCACCATGCGCGCCGCCGTCGTGCACGCCCACGGCGGCCCCGAGCAGACCGTGTTCGAACCCGCCTGGCCGCGCCCGGCCGTCAAGCCCGGCTACGTGCTGCTGCGCGTGGGCGCCTGCTCGCTGAACTACCACGACATCTTCACCCGCCGCAGCATGCCCGGCATCAAGGTGCCGCTGCCCATCATCATCGGCTCGGACATCGCCGGCGAGATCGCCGAACTGGGCCCGGGCGTGAGCGGCTGGGCCGTGGGCGACCGCGTGCTGGTCGACCCGCTGCCCGTGGGCGGCGAAGGCGCGCCCAAGGGCATGATCGGCGAGATGTACGACGGTGGCCGCGCCGAATACTGCCTGGCCTGGGCGCCACAACTCGTGAAGCTGCCCGACGACGTGGGCTTCGAGGTCGCCGCCAGCTTGCCGCTGGCCTATGCCACCGCGCACCGCATGATGGTGACGATCGGGCAAGTCAAGGCCGGCGAGACCGTGGTGGTGCTGGGCGCCAGCGGCGGCGTGGGCACGGCCTGCGTGCTGCTGGCCAAGCTGGCGGGGGCCAACGTCATCGCCTGCGCCGGCAGCGCCGACAAGGCCGAGCGCCTGAAGGCCCTGGGCGCCGAGCACGTGGTGAACTACCGCGAGGCCAAGGTGCTGGACGCCGTGCACGCGCTGGCGGGCAAGCCGCGCATCAGCGGCACCGGCGGCGTGGACGTGGTCGTCAACTTCACCGGAGGCAACAGCTGGCAAGAGGGCATCCGTTGCCTGAAGGTGGGCGGTCGGCTGCTGACCTGCGGCGCTACCGCAGGCTACGACGAGCACATCGACGTGCGCTACGTGTGGACCTTCGAGCTCAAGCTGATGGGCAGCAACGGCTGGCGCCGCGAGGACCTGGTGGCGCTGCTGGAGTTGGCGCGCAGCGGGCGCATGATGCCGGTCATCGACAAGGTGCTGCCGCTGGAGGACATCCGTGAAGCCGAGCGCCTGATGGAAGAGCGCGAGGTGTTCGGCAAGATCGTGGTGACGCCGTGAGGCCCTGCCGATGATGCCCTGACCGACTGCGCAGCTATCGTTCCCCGACCCCAAGGATTCGACATGTCCTCACCATCAACCGCCATCGCCGCGCTGCAGGCGCAGTGCGATGCCTCGCCCTACATCCGCTTCGCCGCCATCCGCGTGCTGAGCGTGGAAACCGAGGCGCAGACCGTGTGCTTCGCGATGCCTTTCCGCCCCGAGTTCGAGCGCAGCGAAGGCACCGGGCAGTTCCACGGCGGGCCGATCGCCTCGCTTATCGACACGGCCGGCTGCATGGCGCTGGTGGCGGTGGCCGGGCGTGATGCCGGCACGGTGGACTTCCGCACCGACTACCTGCGCCCGGCCGCCGGTGAACTGCGGGCGCAGGCTCGCGTGCGCCGCGCCGGGCGCACCATGGGCGTGGTGGACGTTGACGTGCTGGACGCTGCAGGCCGACTGGTGGCCACCGGGCGCGGCACCTTTTTCCTGGAGGCCAAGGCATGACGCCCCTCGACCAACGCACCGACCTGCCCGCCAACCTGGGCCTGACGCTGGACGCGTCTCGCGGGCGTGAGGCGCTGGCCGTGATCGAGGTGCAGGCCGACGGCTCGCTGCTGCGGCGCTGGAGCTACGGCGAGCTCGACGAGCTCGTCAACGCGCTGGCCCGGGGCCTGGTGGCGCGTGGACTGGGGCGCGGCGACCGCGTGGGCGTGATGGCCGCCAACAGCGTTCACGCGCTGGCCGTGATGCTGGCCACCCTGCGCGCCGGCCTGGTGAGCGTGCCGGTGAACCCGCGCGCCGGTGCCGAGACGCTGGCCTACATGGCCGAGGACTCGGCGCTGCGCCTGGTGCTGGCCGACGAGGAGTTTCTGCCGGTGGCGAAGGCGCTGCCGGGGGCTGTGGCCGGCACGCTGCCGGTGCTGCCGCTGCAGGGTGACGGCTTCACGGCGCTGGCTGACCCCGGCCCCTACACCGCCGTGATGCCGGGCGAGGACGAGGTGGCCCTGGTGCTGTACACGAGCGGCTCCACCGGTCGGCCCAAGGGCGTGCTGCTGTCGCACCGCAGCCAGGTGCTGATCGCCGCCGGCTACGCCACCGACTTCATGCGCCAGTGCCTGAACAGCGGCCCGTCCATCGTGGCCGCGCCGCTGTTCCACATGAACGCCACGGTGAACACCACGCACGTGTTCATGCTGCAGGGCGCCTTCGTGCTGATGCCGCGCTTCGACGTGCAGGGTTTCATCCGCGCGGTGAGCGAACACCGCGTGAGCGTGCTGTCGGGCGTGCCCACGATGACGGCCATGATGGCGCAGCAGCGCCAGGCGCTGGCTCAGGCCGACTTTCGCAACGTGAAGCTGGTGGTCATCGGCTCGGCGCCGCTGTCGGCCACGGTGCTGGCGCAGGTGAGCCAGATGTTCCCGGCCGCCAGCGTCATCAATAGCTATGGAACCACCGAGACCGGCGCGGGCTACTTCGGCACGCACCCGCAGGGGCTGCCGCGCCCGTTCATGTCGGTCGGGCATGCGCAGCCGCATGCCCGACTACGGCTTGTCGACGGCGAGGGCCAGGAGGTGACCGGGCCTGATGCCCAGGGCGTGCTGGAGATCCACTGCGCCACGCGCATGAACGGCTACCAGAACCGGCCCGAGCTGACCGCCGAGAAGCTGCGCGACGGCTGGATCCACACCGGCGACATCATGCGGCGCGATGCCGACGGCTGGTACTACTTCGTCGGCCGCGCCGACGACATGTTCGTCTGCAGCGGCGAGAACATCTACCCCGGGCAGGTAGAACGGCTGCTGGAGCGCCACCCGCAGGTGTTGGAGGTGTGCGTGCTGCCGCTGTCCGACGAGCGGCGTGGCCACATCCCGGTGGCCTTCGTGGTGCCCAAGCCAGGGACTACGCCCACCGAGAAGCAACTGCAGGAACACGTGCTGGCCCTGGCCGCGCCGCACCTGCACCCCCGCCGCGTGTGGTTCATCGAGCAGATGCCGCTGGCCGGCACCAACAAGATCGACCGCAAGGCATTGGCAGAGAGGGCGGCGGGGCTGGCCACCGCAGGCCAGGGCGGCGGTGCCGGGTAAGCTGCGCGTACCCCATCCCGACGACCCGATGACCCGACGCACAGGAGGCTTCACTTGAGTCCCCACCCGAACAGACCGGGGTTTCACTTCCGGGTGCGCTACGCCGAGTGCACGGCCCACGGCGAGCTGGCCCTGGCCGGCTACATCAATTACTTCAGCGAGGCCGCGGCGCAGGCGCTGAGCGAACGCGGCCTGGATCTGCGCACGTTGACGGCCCGCTCCGGAGCCCTGCGCGAGGCCGGCTACGAAGTGGCGATCCAGGCCTCACCGGGCTACGACGACGAGTTGGAGGTCGAAGTGCGGCTGCACGCGCTGGACGAGCGCGGCTTCACGCTGGGCTTCGGGCTGCAGGCCGCGCGCGGTGGCAAGCCGCTGGCACGCGGCGCCATCCGCTACGACGCACCGCCATCGGGCCCCGATGGGGCCTGCCGCCTGCCTCTTGATCTGCACGGACTGCTGCAAGAGTGGCTCGTCTGACCTGCAAGCCGACCGCCAGATCGGCGGGCGGAGTGCCCCTTCCAAACTACACCAGGCCGGAGCATCGTTCATGACACATCCCCACCTTCAGCTGCAGCAACTGGGCATCGTGCTGCCCGCGGTGAGCGCGCCGGCTGCTGCCTATGTGCCCTGGATGCGAAGCGGCGATCTGCTGTTCCTGTCGGGCCACCTGGCCAAGCGCAATGGCCAGGTCTGGGTGGGCCAGCTCGGTGCCACGCTGGACACCGCGCAGGGCCAGCAGGCGGCGCGAGCGGTCGCCATCGACCTGATGGGCACGTTGGCCGCCGCGCTGGGGGGCGACCTGGGGCGGGTGCGCCGCATCGTCAAGCTGCTGAGCCTGGTCAACAGCACGGCGAGCTTCACGGAACATCACCTGGTCACCAACGGCTGCTCCAGCCTTCTGGTGGAGGTTTTCGGCGCCGACATCGGCAGCCACGCCCGCAGCGCCTTCGGCGTGGCGCAGATTCCGCTGGGCGCCTGCGTGGAGATCGAGCTGATCGCCCAGGTCGATCCGGCCTGATTGGCACTCACCACCAGCCGGAGTCCGCGTGAAGAAGCTGTTCATCAGCGCCGACATCGAGGGCGTGGCCTGCATCAGCGCCCCCGTGGAGGTGGACAAGGCCCACCCGGCCGAGTACGCGCCGTTCCAGCGGCAGATGACGGCCGAGGTGGCTGCGGCCTGCGCCGGCGCCTGGGCGGCCGGAGTCGAGTCCATCGTGATCAAGGACGCTCACTGGACGGCCCGCAACATCGACCCGCACCAGCTCGCCGTACCGGCCGGCAAGGAACTGCAGCTTATCCGCGGCTGGAGCGGCCATCCCTTTGCCATGGTGCAGGGCCTGGACGAGAGCTTCGACGCCGTGGCCTTCATCGGCTTCCACGCGGCGGGCGGCTGTGGTGGCAACCCGCTGGCGCACACGGTCTCCAGCCGCGCCTTCGCGCGCGTGGAGCTCAACGGCCGCACGGCCTCGGAGTGCCTCATCTACGCCTACGCCGCTGCCAGCGTGGGCGTGCCGCTGGTGTTCCTGTCGGGCGATCAGCAGCTGTGCGACGAGGCCTCGGGCCTGATCGATGGGCTGCAGACAGTGGCCACGCTGCAGGGCTTCGGCGCTTCGGTGCAATCCATCCTGCCCGCCGAGGCCGTGCAGCGCATCCAGGCTGGCGTGCAAGCGGCGGTGCACCTCTCGGCCCGAGGCCCCGTGGTGGCACCGCCGGCGCTGCCCGAGACGTTCAACTTCAAACTGTGCTTCAACAAGGCCAGCGACGCCTACGCCAAGTCGTTCTATCCGCAGGTGCAGCAGGTGTCGGATACAGAACTGGTACTGGAAACACGGCGCTACTTCGACGTGCTGACCTTCTTGTGGTTCGCAGCGCAGTGACTTGCGCGGGCGAACCATCACTTGCAGGAACTGACCAGCACTTCGAGAGCCCGCTTTCAGTCCTCGGACCTGAGGAGCTGAACGACAGCAGTCGACAGCGTGAGTTCGCGGCTTTCAGATGCAGTCGTTCAGCCGGGATCTTCTCCCAGTCGATGCTGGTCACCTGCGAACGACAGCCGTCGCTGTCGCTAAATTTTTCATCGGCTCAGGATTGGATCGGCGCAGACACTCTTGACCGGCCGGCAGAGCAGGTTGCGCATGGGCGGGTCTGGCTGCGGCTCATTCCACCGCCGTGCCCCGCCCCGTCACCCGGTCGCGTTGGCGGGCGCGTTGCGCGGCAGCAGCACCGATCGCCAGGTCAGGGCAATCGCCACCACCATCGCCAGGCCCAGCCCGACGTAGCCCATCACCAGGCCGCGGAAGCCCAGCACCGGGATCAGCGCGCCCGCCGACAGCAAGCCCAGGGGCAGGGTGTAGATGGCCAGCATGCGCACACCCATCACCCGGCCGCGGAAGCGCTCGTCGCTGCCGCGCATCAGCAAGACGGCCAGGGCCCGCATGCTCAGGCTCTGGCAGAAGCCTGCGGCAAGATAGAGCGCCATCGCGCTGGACGCCGTGATGGGCAGCGCCAGGCCCAGCAGGCACAGGTACCACGCGGCGCACGAGGCCAGCATCGTGCGTGCCGGGCGCAGTGCGGCGCCGCGGCTGCTCATCACCAGTGAGCCCAGCAGCGCGCCGCTGGCATAGCTGGCCACCAGCCAGCCCAAGCCCTTCTGGTCCAGGCCGAAGACGTCGCGTGCGATGTAGGGCATCAAGCCGCCGCTGAGCGGAAAGGCGCACAGGTTGACCAGCGCAGCCACCGCCATCGCGGCACGCAGCGCAGGCGTGTGCCAGACATGCTGCAAGCCTTCGACCAGTTCGCGCCAAGGTGACGACGTGCGGGCCGGCGCGGCAGCGGCCGTCTTCACGCCGGCCGGACCCGATCGCAAAGTCAGCACCACACCGACTAGGTACAGGGTGACGATGACGCCATACGCGCTGAGCATGCCAAGACTGACCATGAAGCCGGCCCCGGCCAATGCGCCGCCGATGCGCGCCGAATCCCCCGTGGTACGCGATATGCCCATCGCAGCGACCAGTTGTGAAGGCGGCACGGCGGCACTGACCAGGGCCGTGCGCAGCCCAATGTCCGAGGGCTTGATCAAGCCCACGAGGAAGGCCACGACCAACACGCCGGTCGGGCTCAGCTGGTCCGTGGCGGCCAGCAGCAGGATCACGCAGGCCAGCAGGGCGTAGCTCATGCGCATGCCCGCCAGCACACGACGCAGGCCCAGCCGGTCGCCAAGCGTGCCCAGCACGGGCGACAGCAGCGTGCCGACGTACATCAGCGCGCCGAAGATCGTCAGCTGAAGCACCGAGCCCGACTCCACGAGCACGTACCAGCCCAGGATCAGCGTCTCCATCTCAAGCGCCCAGGCGGTGCACAGGTCGGCCGGCCACTGAGTGCGGAAGGCGCGCGTGCGCAGTGGGGCCAGCGCGGGCCAGCGGGCTGGTGCGGCAGAGCCTGAGGGCCGGGGCGACTTCAACGCGCGGACCTGCCCAGTGTCTGACTGCTCATGGGCGCTGGCGGCAGCGGCCGCACGGCATAGCTATCCGGCAAGGTGGGGTGGAAAGGCATTGATCAGGCGGAGGATAGTGTTTTCAAACGCCCTCTTTCCTTCCCCATGGCACCCCGAACGCGACAGAGCACGGCGCTTGGTGCGCTTGAATCTTTCTTCGGAGGCGGCTGCGGTCCGTTGCGCGTTGACAGCGCCGCCGACAGTCGTCCTTTTCGACCGCCGTTTGCGGCTTATCCCTCGGCACCAGGGCACTTCCACAGATCCCTGTGTGAAAACTCGGCCGATGCGCAATTTCCAGGGTCATCGCACCCCTCCCGCGATGACGGTCGTCGATCCTGGGCCGAACTGGAAGGTCGACTCTGCGCGCTATCACTCGAAACCCGAGTTTTCACACACCTTCGGTCGAGACTTGCCTTCCGATGCTCGTCGACGCGAGCGACTGCTTTAGGGCGACCAATCAGGCGGGGCGGATGACCGGAACGGGTCGAGGCTGTGTGAAAACCCCCTCGCAGACTCGGCGCGTGGTGTCTAGAGTTCATAGCCATATCGAGCGCAGG
>JBHYDA010000029.1:0-28692 GCA_051861265.1 Rubrivivax sp. | reverse complement strand
GCTCAGGCAGCCTCTCTGGCCATGCCTTGCCCCCTCCGAGCAGCTCGTGCGGCTGAACCATCTTGCTGATCAGGTCGCCTCTTGATGGCCCGGTGGTCCTGCTCGACGACGTTGTTCAGGTATCTGGACTGGCGAAGCTCGATGTCCGCGCCGCTGTCAGGGGTAGTCGTACTTTTCATGCAGATTGGTGCGCTTTGGCTTGAAGCCCAGCATCCATGCGGGTTCCCGGCGGGCGCCACCCCCGCAAGATGAGCGCCCGACTGGGTTGACGGCGGCCACGGCGGTACAGTGACCGCCCCCCTACCGCTGCCCACTGCCATGCCCGCCTTCGCCCTGCGCTTCGTCGGCCAGGAGGCCTTGCCGCCTCGCCTGAGTGAGTTCGACCGGGAGCAGTTCTTCACGCTCACGTCGGCGGACGTTGCAGCCATCCGGGAGCAGTTCCGCAGCGACCACCGCCTTCCCGCTGCGCTGATGCTTATGTTCATGCGCGTTGCCGGTCGACCGCTCGACGGTTTCAATGTGCTGCCCCGAAACCTCCTGCGGCACACCGCCCTGGTCCTGGCTGTCTCACCGCCGTCCATCGCCAGCCTGCGGTCGATCTACAAGCGCCGGCAGACCCTTTCCAAGCACCAGCTCTGGGCCAAGACCCACCTGGGCCTGCGCGAACTTGAAATCGACGACGAAGCCGCGCTGACCGCGGCCCTGCTGGCCCAAGCTGCAGACGTGTCCCACGCCGATGACCTGGTCCAGTCGGCCAGCCACTGGCTGTTCACGCGGCGCATCCTGATCCCAGGAGCGCGCCGCCTGCAGGACTGGGCTCGTGACGCATTTGCAGCGGTGGAGGCGCAGATCCTCGGCGCGGTCAATGCCGCCGTACCACCGGCAGCGGCGCAGAAAGTGATCGACGCTTCGTACAGCGCTCGGCCGGGTACCGACACGACGCACCTGGAGTGGCTCAAGACGCCATCCAAGCGTCACGGCCCGAGCACCCTTGCCGAAACCGTCGACAAGGTCCGCCACCTCAAGGAGCTCGGTGCACACGACTGGAATCTGAGCGCCGTGTCGCTGGCCAAGCAGCAGGCCTATGCCCGTCAGGTCCAGGCCAGGCGCCCTGTGAAGACGCGGGAGATCAAGCCAACGCGCCTGCTGATCGAGTTGGTCTGCTTCCTGCGGGTGACGCTGCTCGAACTCACCGATGTCGCCCTCTTGCAGACCAGCCGACGCAGCCAGCAACTGTTCCGCGAGGCAGCGGACAAGGCCCAATCAAACCGTATGCGTGGCTCGACGGGCCTGATCCAGCAGGCGGCCAAGGCACGATCGGTTCTGCACGACGAATCCAAGACCTGGCAGGTGCGAGTCCTCGAAGCCAGAGAGCTGCTCACCGAACTCGGCGATGCGGCCAGCGGCAGCTTCGTGTCCCTCGTTCGCAAGGCGTTGGCCGAGGACAGTCAGCGCGTGCGCGCCTGCCTGGTCGTGCTGAAGGACTTGGACTTCGGCGGCCGCGCCGGAGATCCGGGTTACGAGCAGTGGAAGGCCTGGTCGGAGCTGCATCGCCAGGGCGTGACCGAACTCAAGGACGGGGTGGCCTTGCCGGATGTGGGCGCAGCTTGGCACGGCCTGGTCCGCGATCTGGACCCTCGCTCAGGGCTTCGTGCTTTCGAGGCCTGCACGATGGTGTCGATGCGCAAGAGTCTGCGCCGGGGCAGCGTTTGGCTGGACCATTCGCTGAGTTTTCGGGAGCGGGACCAGATGCTCATCCCACCGGCGGATTGGGCATCGCAGCGGGACGAGCAGATCGAGTTGCTGGGCATGCCCAAGTCCGCGGCCGACTTTCTCGAGCCGTTGCTGGCGAACCTGATGGCCGGCATGGCGGCGGTGGCAGAGGCCCAGCAGCGCGGGAAGATCGAGATCGGGGCAGACGGCATGCTCCATCTGCCGGCGATCACGGCAGCGCCAGATCAAGCCGAGCCGGTCCGCACGCGCGAAACCATCTACAACCTCATCGGAAGCGTGCAGTTCCCGGACATGCTGCTGGAGGTGGATGCCGCCACTGGCTACAGCGAAGCGCTGCTTGGGCACCGCGCCCAGTCGTCGGGCGAGCTCGTGGCCCTGTACGGCGCGCTTTTGGCGCACGGCACCG
Source organism: Rubrivivax sp. (assembly GCA_051861265.1). Classification (GTDB taxonomy): domain Bacteria; phylum Pseudomonadota; class Gammaproteobacteria; order Burkholderiales; family Burkholderiaceae_C; genus Rubrivivax. The sequence goes on along the minus strand of JBHYDA010000029.1, from coordinate 26,552 downwards.
ATGCGGATGCCAAGGGCGTGGCGTCGATGATCCCCGGCCTGGAACCCACGCAGGTCACGGTGGCCATGCGTGCGCTGGAAGGCAGCGGCCGTCTGCGTCGAGCCAATGAGCGCGTGGCCGAGTTCCAGAGCCGGACCCCTATCGCGGCGCTCTGGGGCGACGGCGATAAGGCATCGGCCGACATGATGTCGCTGGACGTTTCGCGCCACCTCTGGAACGCCCGCGTCGATCCGCGCAGGCGCACCTATGCCGCAGGGCTGTACACCCACGTGCGCGACCGGTGGGGCATCGTCTACGACCAACCCATCGTGCTCAACGAACGACAGGCCGGCGTCGCCATCGAGGGCATCGAGCAGCACAACAACGCTGCCGACAAGATTCGAATCTCGCTGCTTGCGGTCGACACCCACGGCTACACGAATCCGGCGATGGCCATCGCGAAGCTGCTGGGCTTTGATCTGTGCCCCCGCCTGCGGGATCTGGCCGAACGAAAGCTCTACCTGCCTCGTGGATTCACCGTGCCCGATGGCTTGGAAGTCGTCACCGTCCGGCGCGTGTCTTTGGCCGCCATCGAGCGCGGTTGGGATGAATTGCTGCGCCTGGCGGCGTCGATCCGCTCGGGACGAGTCTCCGCCACGCTGGCATTGCAGCGCTTCGGGTCGGCCGCCCAGGGGGATCCGCTGCACCGAGCTGCGGAGCACCTGGGCCGACTGCTGCGAACCGTGTTCCTGTGCGACTACATCGCCATCGAGGACTTCCGCCGCGAGATCCATAGTCGATTTGACTCTCCGCGCCAGCACGCTCAAGAAGACGGAGAGCATGCTGTCATGAGTTCCCGGTCTCCTCTTCAATTTACGGCGAAACCGGCCTCGAACGGCGCCTCAGTGAGGATAGGATTTTTAAACGCTCTGTTCTTTCCCCATGGTACGGCGAATACAGCCCTCGACGCCTACGCGTCGGTCTTTGAAGGTAGCGGAAGACCGTTGAGCATTGATGGCGCCGCCGAAAATCGTCCTCATCGGTCGCTGCCCGCGATATCCCTGGTCGCCAGCCCGCTTAAGTCGGTCCCGCCAACCCTCGAACCGAGCCGACTCCCGTGGCCCGTGTCGCCTGGTCGCCTGAACGGTCACGGTTGGGCAGCGTCAGGCCGCCTGCAGGGCTTGGCCACGAGCTGGTGCCCGAGATGGCGCCCTAGCCTGCAGGCTCAAGTGCGTGTGGATCTTCTCGATGACCGGTTGCTCCAGGATCGCCGCGATGATCTTCAGCTCGCCGCCGCAGTTGGGGCAGTGCTCCAGCTCGAGGTCAAACACGCGCTTGAGAAGCCGCGCTCATTTCATCAGCTGCATCGCTTCAAACCAGCCCGTGGCGAGTGACTGCCGATGGCCGATGGCGGGTCCCCACCAGCGGCAGCTTACTGGTGCCTCTTTCAGACTCATCAGACCGGCTGGCAGTCAAGCAGAAGCCAGCTTCAGATCACAGTGCTGCGCCGGAGCGCCCACCGCTGAATATGCCAAGACTCTCAACCGTGTTGAGAGGCCAGCCCGTCGGAAACGACACGGTTCCGCAACGCTACCAAGATAAACAACATTAGCTTGGCATGCTTGCCATGGACCTAAACTGGTGCGCATGGAAAACGCGCTGTCAGCGCCACCCCGCACGTCCGCAGACCCGAGCTGGCCGGACGAGGCTTCGTTGGCCGCATTCCGCGCCTGGCTTCAAGGGGTGCCCAGCCGCGCGGCCGTCGATCGCTATCTGCCCGATCGCCGGGCTGCCGGCGCATCGGCGCGCTCGGTGATCGGGCTAGTGAAACGCCAGCTGGTGGCCTTCGCGACGAGCCGCGCGCGGGCAGACCTGGCCGCCACTTTGTCGGCGGCCAGTCCACTCGACCGGAAACTCGTCAAGGCCGGCGCTGCCGCCATCGAGACGTTGCGCGGGATGCCCGCTCCGCAGCCTCTCCTTGGCGACGCCGTCGAGCGCTGGCTACCTGTGCGGCTCGTTGGCGTGTTGCACGCGGCGGGCATCCGCACGCTGGCCGACCTGACCCTGCGCGTGCCCAGGCGCCGGCGGTGGTGGGCAGGCATCGCGGGGCTCGGTCCGGCAGGTGCCCGTCACATCGAGGCGTTCTTTGCCCAACATCCTGCGCTGACCGAACGCGCTCGCGCGCTGATCACAGTGAACCAAGCGCAGGAACTGGTCCCCTGGGAGCGACTGGTCATCCCCTTAGACGTCGATGGCTCCCGGGGTACCTTCCGAGCGCCGCGGGCCAGCTGTGCGCTCGACGCCTGCAACGACAGCCAGGCCGTGGACGCCTGGCTGTCGCTGCACGAGTCGGCGGCGACCCAGCGGGCCTACCGCAAGGAGGCCGAGCGGCTGATCCTGTGGGCGATCGTCGAGCGCGGGCGTGCTTTGTCGTCGCTGACCACTGAGGACGCCATTGCCTACCGCGCCTTCCTGCGTCATCCGAGCCCTCGCGCGCGCTGGGTCGGCCCACCGCAGCCGCAGTCGTCGCCGGCGTGGCGCCCCTTCGCTGGCGACCTGTCGGCGCGCTCGGCAGCCTATGCGCTGTCGGTACTCAACGCCCTGTACCGATGGCTCATCGAGCAGCGCTACGTGCTGGCCAACCCGTTCACCGGCGTCAAGGTGCGAGGCGGCCGGCCGGCGCAACTCGACACGTCCCACGCCTTCACCGAGCACGAGTGGAAGCTCGTGCGGGTCGTCGCCGAAGGCCTGGAGTGGTCCTACGGCTGGAGCGAGCCGGCAGCGCAGCGGCTGCGCTTCCTGATGGACTTTGCCTACGCCACGGGCCTGCGAATCAGCGAGCTCGTGGGCGCGCGACTGGGCGCGATCGAGTCGGACGCGCACGGCGACACGTGGATCCGGGTCGTCGGCAAGGGCCACAAGGCCGGCAAGGTCGTGTTGCCGCCGCTGGCCCGTGCCGCCCTCGATCGCTACCTTGTTCAACGGGGGCTGCCCGTGACGCCTTCGAAGTGGCGCCCGTCCACTTCGCTGATTGGCAGCCTTGGAGAGGATGGAAGTGGAATCTCCTCGTGGCGGCTGTGGCGGGTGCTGAAACGGTTCTTCGCCACGGCGGTTGAAGTCGTGGAGGAAGGCTCCCCGGCCCTCGCTGAGAAGTTACGGCGGGCCACGCCGCACTGGACGAGGCACACGCATGCCACGCACCTGCTCGAAGGCGGCGCCGAGCTGACCACGGTGCGCGACAACCTGCGGCACGCCTCGCTCGCCACGACCTCGATGTACCTGCACACCGACGATGCCCGACGGGCCAAGCAGGTGGCCGATCGGTTCGCGGCCCCGCGTTCATAGCCTACAGTCGTCTCGCCCACACGCACACCGCACTACCGGTGCAGCCAATCACCTGCGACGCCTGCCGTCAGCCCACGCCCGCCCACGATGTCGTGAACTACGGGTCGATGGAGGGCGGCTACCGGCAGCTCTGCGGCCGATGCTTCAACGAGGCGGCCGCCAGCCGCCTCGGTCTGCAGGGGTTCGAGCACGTGGTCTTCGAACCCGTGCGCATGGTCGACGGGCGCGGCGCCGAGCACGAGTTCCGGTTTCGCACCAGGCTGTTCGGGCCCGGCATGGCGATCGACGCGTTCGAGCTGCGCGACGGCAGCCCGGCCGGGTATGAGTTTCAGGTGATCGGGGAGCCAGATGACGACCCTCTGGAGTTGCTAGGCAAGCTCATTGGCAAGATGCGCCGGGCCCTGGCTCTCACCCACATTGAGGACACCGACCACGGCCTGCAGGTGAACGATCGCCTGATCTTGCGTGGCACTGTCGACAGCGATCCCGACGACGACCATCGTGTAGCTTGCTGATCTCCGCCGAGATCACGGACGTTGGTCGCTTCGACAGCGCGGTGCGCTGGAACAGCATTCCGCCGATCTTCTGGCGCAGCGTGCGAACGTCCCATCGCTCGATGCGGCACATCTCGGCATAGAAGTCCCGGGCCAGCGGGTCCTTGATGGGCAGCAGCGCATGGAAGTGCGACCAGCTCAATTGTTGTGACAGCGTCACGACAATTGCCTCCTCCGGGTACGCCTGCGCAAACTGGATCATGCGAGCAATTTCGGCGTAGCTGAACCCGCTGCCGTATTCCGCCGTCAACTCTCGTGACACGGTCACGAGAATCTGCTTGCCGTAGGCGGCCCGGCCGCCTTGCAGGTGCTCACGGTCGAGGCGCCGCCCCATGTGCCAGCACAGCAAGGTCTGGGTGGAATAGGCCGCTGTCGCGATCCTCTGGCGGGCCGACTGGACGAGGGTGCGCAGGTCGCCCAGCAGCGCGGCCTCGTCGATGGCGGCCGGCACCTTTACCGCGGACCCCGGCGCATCCGCCCGGGCCTTCGACTTGGCCAGCCCGACCTTGGGCCGCTCGCTCGACTTCGTCACGGCTGGGTCGCTTCCACCAACAAGCCGTCCAGCAGACCTTCGGCCTCCTTCTCGATGGCCAGGATATCCGCGCTGATCTCGGCCAGCGTGCGCAGGGGCTGCGGCTTGTAGAAGTGACGTGTGAAGCTCACCTCGTAACCGATCTTGGTCGCGTCGTTGTTGACCCAGGCGTCGGGCGTGTACGGCAAGACCTCACGGCGGATGAAGGCCTCGATGCCGCCCTCTTCCAGCAGCGGCACCTGCTCGGTGTCGCGCAGGTCGGCGTCGGGCTCGTACTCGACCACGCAGGATTTGCCGGCGACCACCGCGTCGTAGAGGCCCAGCATTGAGTCGGCAGTCAGCTTGCCGGGCTTGTGCACCTTGGCGATGACGGGCGGTGCGGTCTCTACGCGCCAGCTCACGGCCTTGAGGATCAGCTTCAGCTCGGCGGCAGGAAGTTTGGTGCCGGCCTTCTTCAAGGCCGCGTCAACGCGATCGCGGAAGATGTTGTGGTCTTCAAAGAGCTCTTCACCCAGCGCTTCGCGCAACGCGGTGGCCACCTCGACCAGGCGGCCATCACGCTCCCAGGTCTTGGGATCGAGCAACTTCTTGCGCCGCTTCTCGGGCAGACCCTTGCGTGCGCCTGTGCCGTCCTCGGCATCGTCACCCTGGCCATCTTCTTCTTCGCTGCCCCAATCCGCCAGGCGCTTATCCAGCGCGGCGGCGATCTGGTCGAAGCTGCTGAAGAGGTCGTCGCCGAACTCGTCATAGAGCGCGGCACGCATCTCCTCGTCACCCGAGGCAAAGCGCAAGGTCTCGATGGCCTTGAGCGACAGCTGGCTGTGCAGGCGAAGCGGCCGCTCGACGGTCACCTTCCAATAGCCGAAGGCGGCGTTGGGGAAGATCTTCGACTCGGGCGTTTCCTTGAAGTCCAGGAAGGTCCGGCTGATCCGCTCGATGTCATCGGGCGCCAGTTCGCAGTTCTTCTTGCCAAGGTTCTTGCGCAAGGGCTTGAACCACTGGCTGGCGTCGATGAGCTGCACCCTGCCCTTGCGGTGAGCCGGCTTGCGGTTGCTCAGCACCCAGACGTAGGTGGCGATGCCGGTGTTGTAGAACAGATTGAGTGGCAGAGCGACGATGGCTTCGAGCCAGTCGTTCTCGATCAGCCAGCGGCGGATGTTGCTCTCGCCCTGGCCGGCGTCGCCGGTGAACAGCGACGAGCCGTTGTGCACCTCGGCGATGCGGCTGCCCAGCGCCGAGCTGTGGTTCATCTTCGACGCCATGTTGACGAGAAAGAGCATCTGGCCGTCGCTGGAGCGCGTGACCAGTGAAAGCTCTTCGCCCTCGTGCATGACCTTGAAGCGGGGGTCGCGCATGCCGTCCTTGCCGCCCATCGCCTCCAGGTCCTTCTTCCAACTCTTGCCGTAGGGCGGGTTGGCGACCATGAAGTCGAATTCCTGGCCCGGGAAAGCGTCGTGGGACAGCGTGGACCACTCTGCACCGCCGACGATGTGGTCGGCGTTCTCGCCCTCGCCCTTGATCAGCATGTCGGCCTTGCAGATCGCGTAGGTCTCGGGGTTGATCTCCTGGCCGTAGAGGCGCGCCTCGACCTGCAGACCGCGCTTCTTGCCAATGGCGGTGAGCGTTTCCTCGGCCACGGTGAGCATGCCGCCGGTGCCGCAGGCGTCGTCGAACAACAAGTAGGTACCAGACTTGATCTGGTCTTCGACGGGCAGGAACACCAGGTTCGCCATCAGCCGCACCGCATCGCGGGGGGTCCAGTGTTCGCCGGCCTCTTCGTTGTTGTCTTCGTTGAACTTGCGCACCAGTTCCTCGAACACGGTGCCCATCGAGTGGTTGTCGATGCCTGCCGGCGAGAGATCGATGTCGGGATCGAGGAACTTGTTGATCAGCGTACCCAGCGCATCGGCCTTGGACAAAGTGGTCAGCTGGTTACGGAACTTGAAGTTGTCGAGGATGTCCTGGACGTTGGGCGAGAAGCCGTTGAGGTAGTCCTCGAAGTCGGCCAGCAACTGCTGGTGGTTGCCGCGCGACTTCAGGTCGCGTAGCGTGAAGCGTGAGGTGTTGTAGAAGGCTTGGCCAGCGGCGTCGGCCAACGCTGCACGCTGCTCGGTGATCCGTGCGTCGTCCAGCATCTGCTTGGTGTCGAGGACCGCCTGCTTGGTCGGCTCGAGCACGGCGTCCATGCGCCGGAGCACGCACATGGGCAGGATCACGTCAGGGTACTTGCCGCGACGGAAAAGGTCGCGCAGAACATCGTCAGCGATGCCCCAGATGAAGGAGACGATCTTGTTGTGCGTCGCTTGGTCCACTGCTCGAAATCTCTCGTGTGCTGTTTGAATTCCGCGGCGAGCTATTGCGCTGGCGTGCTCTTGCCCAAGGCTGCGGCTGTCGCATGCCAGGGCGCCTGGCTCGTGAGCGTACGGAGTAGGCCGACAGTTGCCGATGGTGGGTTATCGACCAGCCCCTGGAACGCGGCAAAGTCTTCCGCGTCGAGCGCGAAGTAGGTTTGGTCGAGCACCACGGCCTCGGCATCCATGTCGTTCGTGGTCATAGGAATATCCGTCGCATGCGGCGCGTCAGGGCTCTCGGTTCATCGCGAACTCAAGCAGCTGTTTGTCGGTGACCTCGCCCGGCCACATCGCGCTGGCCAACCATCGAAAGAACGAACTTGCCGCAATGCGGCTCTTGACTCCATCGCGGCGCCAGGCCTTCGCGATGGGCGACGCCAGCTCGCCCAGGCGCTCGTCGTCGAAGCGTGCAATATGGGCAGCCTTATCGCTCTCCAACATTTCTTCGAAGAGCGCCCTGGCCCGACTTGACTGATGGTGCTGCCATTCCTCCCGAAGCCGCTGAAGGCGCTCGTCGAAGCTTGGCCGAGGAGCAGCGACCTCCGCTGAAGGTTTGCCACCCTCCCCTTCACCAGCGTATTGCTTCTTCAACGCATCGCGGAGGTACGCCACCGGTGAGTTCAGCTGCGGTAGCGAAGAATTCTTCATGCGCTGCTCGACGTGCTCCACCGCTGCGCGAAGCGCACCCTCGTCCGTCACCGCGTACAGGTCTTGGGCGTCGCCGCGCTTGAAGCCGATGGTGATGACCCGCTCAACCAGTTCGAGGTCGAAGACATTCTTGGCTGAGTCTCGCAGGCCAGCCAGGCTGGCCTGCGGCTTCGGCAGCACGCGGAACTGCAGTTCTTCGACCTTGCGCCCGCGCTTGTGTTCGACAACCTCCAGTCGGAAGTCCTCGCACAGCGTGTCCAGCTCGACGAGAGCCTTCTTGATGGTGTCGCGGTGGAGGATGCGGTAGTCGACGCTCGTGATGTCGCTTCGGCCCGTCAAGACCGATGCCCACCAGATCACGTCCTCGCGCATCGTGAGGCGGCCCGGTGATGTGAGGTACCGGGCGCCAAGTTCGTACAGCACCGAGGCCGCATAGCTCCGCATCTGTGAACTGATCTCTAGAAGCACGCGCGTGTACTGTGCCGGCTTGACGAGGCGGTCGCGGATGGGCTCTGGATAGGTCCACGTGATCGTGCACGCATGGCCGCGCCCAGGCTCATCGATGACCACCGGCCCGAGCAGCTGGGTTGATGTCCATTGGCGCGCGTTTCCCCCGCTCGTGTGCCACTCGATGGTGGTGGCTTGCATGTCCCGAATGTGCGACTTCAACAGCTCGGTGTTGTTAGACGTGAATCGCGCGTCGTCGATGAGTTCGGATAGCAGGATCGAGTAGCTGGGCCGGTCAACGCCTTGCAGCTGTGCGTGGTACAGGAAGACGTTGTAGATCCGCCTGGACAGCAGGGTTAGCTTTCCGCGCTTGGGCCTGATGGCGATGGCTTCATTGGCTTTGGCGACCGACTGATCGTCTGGGCGTGTCGCTACCTCCGACGATCGCGGTGATCTCTGCTTCGTCGTGACTGCCGGAGGATCGTCGGTGCCTTGTTGCTCCATCGGAGCCTTTGTTGAGACTGCTGCTCGCCATCTTGGCTTTGTATTGTGATTGTGTCAATTCACAGTAGAAAAAGAAGCTGCCGCCGTAGGCGCCTTGAGGATTTGAGATTGAACACTTGAATCCTTGAGAAGTTGGCGCGGCGAAAGCTTGTTCTGTGACAGCTACTTAGCTACGGTTGGCTGAGTGGATATGGGCATCTGGCGGAGACTCTTTGGGGACCTCAGTGAGGGGATATGGGGTTCCGGTGGTGTGAAGTGGAGACTTTTTGGGGATGTCCGTGAGTGGACATGGGGATCTGGGTCGCTTTGGGCTTCACCGAGGGCGATTTGCCGTGTCAGGAGGCCGCCGGTCCGTCCGCATCGCGTCGTAGTCCCCATAAAGTCTCACAGTTGCAGCCGCCAAACTTGCTTCGGCCAAGGTGGTTCCCCAAAGACTCTCACAGTCGTTCTCAGGCTAGTTCGGCATATTTCGCCCATTCGTCGGTTCTCAGTACACTAGCCGAAATCCGACGAATTGAGGTGAAGCATGACAGCATCGACAGCAGAAGCGAGCACAGCGGGATTTGGCTCTGGCAACCAGGTTGCCACGCCAGCGCCCTCCCCTGCAATGTCACCGCGAGCTCTGATCGACATGCGTCGAATTCAGGCGCTGGCGACACGGGCATCAAGCATGGTCGAGCAGATCCGTGGTCGCCTGTTGGCGCCGGAGGCGCGCAAGATCTCCCCGCTCTACTCAGCCGCGCAGGTCGCCGCTCTGTGCGGCGAAGACAAAGCGCATGTCAACTACAGGATTTCCAAGGGCGACCTGCCCTCCGGCCGGCTAACGCCTACCGGCGGCAAGCGCGAGTTCACCCTGGCGGAGGCCAGACAGTGGACCCGTGCCTACCGACACGAGAAGATGAGGCCCACTGGCCAGCGCGCGATTTGTATTGCCGTTGCCAATTTCAAGGGCGGTGTGTCGAAGACGACCAGCGCCATGATCTTGGCCCAGGGCTTGAGTCTTCGCGGGCATCGTGTCCTGGCCATTGACATCGATCCGCAAGGATCTTTGACCACTTTGCACGGCATCCTCCCTGAGGCCGAGGTCAGCGAAGAGATGACGATCGCTCCGCTGTGCAACGGCACCAGCGACGACATCACGCCGGCCATCCGTTCGACGTATTGGGATGGCATTGACTTGGTTGCGGCTGCGCCCTTCTTGTTCTCCGCTGAATTCGCCCTGCCCGCGCGTCAGATGCAGGAAGCCGGTGCCAGGTTCTGGGACGTGCTCAACGCGGGCCTTGAGCCAGTCCGCGACTTGTACGACGTGATCGTCATCGACACGCCGCCCTCGCTTTCGTACGTGACGATCAACGGCCTCTGGGCAGCCGATGGCGTCATCGTCCCCGTGCCGCCATCCGGCTTGGACTTCGCTAGCTCAGCGCAGTTTTGGTCCTTGCTCGCTGACCTCGGAACCAATCTCGATCAGCAAGAGCCTGAGGGCGCGCAGAAGGTCTTTGACTTCCTGCATGTGCTGCTCAGCCGTGTGGACCAGGCCGACGCAGCGTCGCCAGCGGTTCGTCAATGGATTCAGGCGACCTACGGTGAGTTTGTCTTGCCCGTCGAAATTCCTAAGACATCGGTCACCAGCAACAAGTCGGCGGAATTCGCAACTGTGTACGACGTTCAGAAGTACGACGGATCGGCCAAGACCTACAAGCGCGCCATCGACACGTACGACCGATTCGTTGACCTCGTAGAAGAGTCAGTCGTCGAAGCCTGGCGCGCGCGCAAGGCTGCAGCATGAGGCCGTGCGGAAGCTGGCAACCAGGTTGCCAGCCTGGTCGAAAGCCAGTGAGTTGGGGCGCCGTGGCAACCAGGTTGCCACGCCAGAACGCAGTCCAGAGCGGGGCCGCCGGCGCGGTTTTGATCTCGAATGGCAACCAGGTTGCCACACAGGAAGGGCGCTGATATGAGTACCAAGTCGAAGCTCCTCGCGATGACGGAGGGCTTGCAGCTGCCCGAAGATTCGCCTGCAGCCGCAACGGGGGCAGTGATCCCTGGCCCAACATCCAGCGAGGCGCTGCAAGCCAACAGCGTGGAACAGCCCCAAACAAAATTCCCGCCCGTGGCGACCGGCGCCGCCCCAAGAACCGGCCCCGGACAAATGCTGCAGTTTCGTGGGCAGATGTTGGCGGTCGAGGGGGAGCTGGGCAAGCTCCGAGATCGCCTCAAGGAGCACGAAGGCTCGACACCAACACGAAAGCTCGATCCCCAAGCGGTGGTGCCAAGTCGTTGGGCGAATCGCCATCCGGACTCGTTCAGTACCGCGGAGTTCGCCAGGCTGAAGCAAGACATCGAACTGGCAGGCGGCAACGTACAGCCGATCTCGGTCCGTGTGCTGATCGACCAACCGGGTCGATACGAGATCATCTTTGGGCATCGGCGTCACCGCGCGTGTAGCGAACTGGGAATCCCAGTGCTGGCAACGATCGACACCAGTGCGGTGTCCGATCACGAGCTCTTCTCGGCAATGGATCGCGAGAACCGCGAGCGTGCAGACCTGGCGCCGTATGAGCAGGGCACGATGTATCGCCGCGCACTCGACGAGAAGCTCTATCCGTCCAATCGGAGGCTGGCTGAGGCGCTCGGCGTTTCTCACACCTGGGTCGCAAACGTCCTTCTGGTGGCAGACCTTCCGGCGCCGGTCGTTGAGTGCTTCAAGTCGCCGTTGGAGATCCAGCATCGCCACGCAAAGAGCATCGCAAGCGCACTTGAAACAGATAGGAAGGGTGTGCTGCGCAGAGCAGAAAAGCTGAGAGCGCAAGAGCGGCCGACAGCCGCAACTGCAGTCGTTGCAGCACTCGTTGGAACTTCCAACGAAGCCGCGGAGCCGGCGAGTCAGCCGCTCGAGGTCAATGGAAAACAAGTTGGGCGATGGTCCAGAGATGGGGCAGGGCGGTTGACGGTTCAGATCGAAGCAGCTCACCTAAACGATGACAAGCACCTCGCGGTGCTGAAGTCGATTGCGGCTGCCCTAAAGCGTTAGTCCCGGCGTGCCTGGCAACCAGGTTGCCAGTCTTCATCTATGGGTCGTGCCACTGTCATTGCACGCACAGCCCCCGCCAAACCCGCAAGCTCAGTGGTAGTCGTCTTCGAGCTGATGACGCACGGCCAGGACCGTCACGTGAGCTGCATCCTCGATCTCGTACAGCGCCACATAGCCGGCGCCACGGAAAGGAATCAGCAACTCGCGCAGGAAAGGGCTGTCACCGGCTTTGCGGTAGACGAACGGCATCCTGCTGAGGCTTCGCTCGACGGTGTCCCTGATCGCGTCAACCGCCAGCTGCGCTGAATCGAAGTCCTCAGCCGTCTGAGCCCGCTCAAGCAAGAAGTCGAACAGCCGGAACAGGTCCTCCCGCGCAGCGTCGGAGTACCGTACTTCAAACGCTGCGCTCACCCCAGAACCGACTTCCGCCGCGCATCGAGGCGTCGCTGCAGCTCCGAATGCACTGACTCGGCGGAGTGGTAGACACCGGTCCGCTGCGCGTCTTCGCGCGAGCGGAGGCCGCGGGCAATGAACTCCTCCTGAACGCGGCGGCGCTGGATCGTTTCACGGACCGAGGTCTCGATCAGGCTGGTGAGTGTCTCGCCATCGCGAAGGACGCTCTCGGCGGCCTCACGCAACTCGGGCTCGACGCGCAGGGAAGGGAAGGAGGAGGACTTCATGGGGTGCGTTGCAAGTGCGACGCGATATCATACCGCGCAGGCCGCGTGCAGGGTCAACTCCCGGATGGGCGCTGATCAAAGGCGCCGGCGCACCCACCAGCGGCGCGAGCAGGAGCGTGCATCGAACCGCCCGCTTAGCTCAACATTCCATACATGATAAGTATCCTTATCACCATGCGCGAAAACGGGTGACAAATCGACCTTTGCCAGGAGACAATCGGCCAAGTGCTTGATCCGTAAGGAGAACCGCCGTGGCCGGCCCACTCGACATCGACGACGACATGCAGCGCATGGTGCTGCGCAAGGGCGAGGCCACCGCGAAGGGCGGGCACGCCTTCCAGCGGCTCCTGCAGCTCGCTGAGACCCGCGACTCAGGCCAGGTCCGGCGCGTCGCGCTCTTCATCGCTGCGACCTACAACGGCGAGGCCTTCCCCTTCGATCTGTTCGAGCTGCGCGCGGTCGACGAAGCCATCAGCGACGACATGCTGCTGTGCATCGACGCGCTGCGCTGGTGCCAGTCGGACCTGCACAGCCTGGTGCCCGACGGCGACCGACGGGTGATGGCGGTGATCGAGCAGTGGGGCCTGAAGTGGCCCGATGCGCAGTGACTGCCGGCCACCTCGGTGACTGAAAGCTACCCGACCCCGCTCGACGACGACGCGCTCGGCGCGACGTGGGCTGCGGCCTGGTCGGCGGTTGGCAGGCCGCCACCCCTCGGCCTGCAGGCCGAGCTGATGACGGCCTGGTCCGAACCGCAGCGGCACTATCACGACCAACGTCACCTGCGCGAGTGCCTGGCGCTGTGGGCGCGGTGGCGCGAGCACAGCCCGCGCGCCGGCGAAGTCGCGATCGCGCTGTGGTTTCACGATGCCATCTACGACCCGCAGGCGAGCAGCAACGAACTGAACAGCGCCGCGTGGGCGGCCCGGTCGCTCGTGCGTGCCGGCGCCGACAGCGACACGGCGCAGCGTGTGCACGATCTGGTGATGGCCACGCAGCACGATGCGCCGGCCGCGCTCGGGGCGAGCCTGGATGCCAAGCTGCTGGTCGACATCGACCTGTCCATCCTTGGCAGTCCGGCCGAGCGCTTCGAGCGCTACGACCAGGACGTGCGCAAGGAGTACGCGTGGGTGCCCGGCTTCCGGTATCAAGAGGCGAGGGCGCAGGTCCTGCAGACCTACCTCGATCGACCGCGGCTGTACCACGGCGAGCACGCGGTCGCGCTGCTCGAAGCGCAGGCCCGCATCAACCTGGCCGCCGCGCTGTCGCGGCTCGCTCAATGAACGCGCGCGACGACAAAGCGCTGGCCAGCCCGAGCCCGAAGCGGCCGAAGGCCGCACGTGCAGGGCAGGGCGCTGGTGCTCCGGCGCCGCTGTTTGGCACCGCCACCCGAACACCGCTGCGCAGCCTCGCGCCAGTCAGCGCCGCCCGGAAGCGCAAGCTGCACGTCGGCCACTTCGCGTTCATGCGCTCGGTCGTCCAAGGGCTCGATCCCCGCGAAAGCTGGGAGCGCTACTTCCGCGTCGAAGGTGAGGCCACCGACCAGCGCACGGTGCGCGCCACCATCGCCTGGATCCGTGACGAGTTCGCCGCCGCCGCAAAGCGCGAGGACCGGTTTGGCACCGCGCGCCTGGTGCGCATCGACGCGACCCGCATCGCCGACCCGTCGCTCGAACTGCCCAGCCTCGAAGCCTTCGCCGAAGCGCATGGCTTGGAGGACGAGCGCCAGGCAGATCAGATCGCCGCCTACGAAGCCGAGTACGGCCGCGCGACGCAGCGCCTGCGCCGGCGCGCCCGACTGATCGCGCGCCAGCTCGAAGCGCTGCGCTGGCTCGAAAGCCTGGTGGCCCAGTCACCGAAGGCCGGCGACTCGGTCGCGGCCTGGCTGAACCCGACACTGGCCAGCCACCTCGAAGCCGCCGACATCTTCACGCTCTCCCAGCTGGTCGAGCGCATCAACGGTGTCGGCCAGCGGTGGCACGCCGGCATCAAGGCGATGGGGGAGGGCAAGGCCCTGCGCATCGTCGAGTGGCTCCGCGAGCACCAGGACAGCATCGAACTTCAGCTCGGCCGCCATGTGGCGATGCCGCGCAGCAAACTCTACGCGCACGAGTTGCAGGCCGTGGTCCTCCCGGCCACCGATATCCGCCCCTTGGAAAAGTTCATCGTGCCGGCCGAGCTGGACGGCACGCGCGGCCTGTACCGCCGCCCGCAGCCGCAGTGCCTGCTGAAGGCCACCAACGACTACCAGGCCATCCTCGCCTGGCTGCGTTCGAAGCACGGCCTGACCCCCGAACAGAAGGCGCACCTGAAGGCGCGCCGGCGCCAGCGCGACACCGGCGTCGAGCAGGGCATGGACTGGTTGCAGGCGCTTTCGCACACCCAGCGCGCCTACCGCAAGGAGGCCGAGCGCTTCCTGGTCTGGGCGATCACGCACAAGGGCAAAGCGCTGTCCTCGATGAGCAACGAGGACTGCATCGAGTACCGGGATTTTCTGGCCGACCCCCAGCCGCGCAGCCGCTGGTGCGGCGACCGCGGGCGCGAGCGCTGGTCGCCGCTGTGGCGGCCGTTCGAAGGGCCGCTGTCGGCGTCGGCGCAGCGGCACGCGGTGACGATCCTGAAGAACTTGTACGGGTTTCTGGTGGACCAGAACTACCTGATGGGCAACCCGTGGTCGGCGGTCGGCGTGCCGCGGACCTCGGGCCCAAAAGTGAACGCGGGGCGGAGCTTTAGCCTGGCGCAGTGGCAGTTCATCGAGGCGCAGCTGAAGATGCTGCCGGCGACTTCGGCGAATCAGCGGCTGACCTTCGGGCTGCACCTGCTCTACGCGACCGGTCTGCGGCTGTCGGAAGTGGTGGCGGCCACGGTCGATGACTTGCAGTGGGTCGAATACCCGGCCGATGCGTCGGACAATGAACCGATGGAAGGCTGGTTGCTGCGGGTGATCGGCAAGGGGCAGAAGGAACGCGAGGTGCCGCTGCCGGCCGATGTGGTGGGCGAGCTGGCCAGGTACCTGGTTTCGCGCGGACTTGGTGCGGACCCGGACGACATCGGCAACCAGGGGGCGTTCCTGCTGGGCAAGGCGAGCGACGCGGCTGAGCGCGCGCCGGCGTTGAGTACCGGGCAGGTGATCGACCCGCGGGAAGGGATCGCCGCGACGACGTTCTACGACCAGATCAAACGCTTCTTTGAAGACTGCGCCGGCGTGCTGCGAGGGCAGGGCGACGCGAAGGGCGCGGAGCGATTCACCAAGGCCAGCACGCACTGGATGCGGCACTCGCATGCGAGCCATGCAATCGCCGCCGGCATGCCGATCGAGATTGCTCAGCAGAACCTTGGGCATGCCTCGCTGGCCACTACGACGGTCTACGTTACGACGGAGAAGCGGAGAAGGATGAAGGCCGTCGAGAAATTCTGGAATCGGTAAGGCAACCATACGAGGCCCTCCTCGGAGGGCTCCTCTGCAGATCCGGTCGGGACCTGGTCCATCAAGCCATTTGGCAGGCCGAGAAAAAGACAAAGAGACCAACACGCCGGCAGACAATGTTTCCGAAGTGAACAGCAAGGAGCACTCGCGATGACACAAGCGAAGCGGCGAGCCGTAGCGCAAAAGATTGGCAGGCAAGGAGAACTCATTTTCGAAGCCTGGGCGACTTCAGGGCACTTCAGCGCGAGCAAACTTCAAGATGACTTTGGTGTTGACTATGTTTGCCAGCAAATGCTGCCAGCCGGCAAGGCGACCGAAGAGGTGACAGGCTTGTCGGTGTTCGTGCAAGTCCGCGCGACTTCCACGGAGAAGAAGGCACGAATCGGCCTGAGCCGCGAAGACGTTGAGACCGCGATACGTCATTCCGGGGTCTTCTGCTTGGCAGGGGTCCATATGCCAACACAGAACGTGTTCTTCCGTTGGCTCGATGTCCCACTGCTTGAAGAATGGGCTGCATTCCTGAGGTCCGAGCGAGAAACGATCACTATCCGACTCGACACCATGTCGCAAGGTATCGACCGCTTTTCGAAGGAACTCGTCCAGGCCTCGAGACCGGCTCAGCGGGCCAAGTTTGCAGAGGCGCGGGTTCGAACGAACTTGGATACGGCGATGCCTGGATCGCGGCTGCGGATGAACACGGGCGCTAGCGGCGATTGGGCCACGGTCGTCGTCCCGAACCTCCTATCAATCGTGAATGCAAAGGCGGAGCAGCACGAAGCTATTGCTATGGCCATGTTTCGGCCAATCCCTTTCGAGACAGGGTTCCGGGAGATCCTCGCAAATCATGCGCCACACAAGGCCCTCCTCTCGGTCGGTGACCTCATGGACGGTCCGCTTTGGGTTGCCGGAGGTGCCGAGACCAGTGTCACTCTGGAGATCGAGCATGGTTCGCACCGGGCTCACAGTGTCTTCACGATGCGGCGTGTTCGAGATGAACGCGCGTACATTGGGTCTTCCGGGTTAGTCCTGCGCGTCACAGACACCCGGCAGGCGGTGCCAGATGGAGAGCATGTCCACGAGATGAGTTGGAGCGTGGAGGGCGAGGGTTCCGCGGACCTGCCAGCTTCTGGGCAACTCGACTTCCTACGGCTGCTGATGCCAGGTGTCGAAGAACGAAATGACTGCAAATTTGAACGAATGAACGGCTAGCCTGAACGAATAATCTGCAAACGAACCGACGTTGGCAGCACGGAAGACATGTCGGCGCGGCCGTTCACTCGATCGTTGCAAGCAAGGCGGCGCAGGCCTTGAAGTACCTTGGCGAGATGCTGAATTCCTCTCGCAACTCGTCCTGACGCCGAACCAGCGCGGCAGCTGTGGGGCAGAACCAAGCGAGTGCCCCATCGGGCAAGTTGCGCATTGATGCCAGCCGCTTGATCGATGCAGCGGACCATGACCAGTGGAGATTCCGCACTCCGGGCGCCAGTCGCAATACGTTGGCAACCCTGCCCAGAACCCATTGGCGTTGTCGCAATCGGGTCGGCAGTGACATGACCACCCGCTGGGCAGCGCTGATCTCAAAGTCGAAGTCCTTGACTGCCCCCAATGCGCCAAGAGCGTTGTCGTTGTGTTCCGATGCCGACATCACCTCACGGGCCACAGCGTCTACGATCCGAATTAAGTCGTGCGGCCGCGTCGTCCCCCATGGCAGCTGCACGTCTGTCCGTTCAGCGCAGCGGTCCTGCAACCACAAGGCGCCGCCAACACAAGCAGGTCCTTCGTCGAGCAAGGCTTGCGCTGTCGCGACGTGCTGAACCACCCCGCCGAAATCCCCGGCGTGTCGGACTCCCGCCAGCATGCGTGTCGCTACCGGTGTCAGCCAAATGCCATGGATGCGGCAGACGATGGCCAATGGATTCATCCATGTCCGGCTCCATGTGATTGGGCGAGCAGCCTCTGCGGCGGCCGCCAGACACGGCGCGCAGGCTCCGAGTTCCTCCGGCCAACGTGGTCGGCAAATGGGCGGTGTCATCGCCGCCAGATCGACGCGCGACAGACGCGTCGCCGCGGACAGGACATCCAAGTCTACGGTGCTGCCGTCGATAGAAAACCAATGAGGAAGCTGAGCGACGCCAGCCGGCCGCGCGCCAAGCCGGCTCAACAGCGTCGTCAAGCCCAGGCCGTAGAGCTGCGCAACGCGCAGCAGCCATGAGCCCAGGAGTTCATGGGTGGCAGGCGGTGGAACAAAAGGCAGGCCTGTATGCCGCGCACCGATCGCGCTCATGCGAACGTGCGTGCGCCGATGACGGACTGCAGCAGCTCCGGCGTGATGCACTCCTTCTTCGAGCGTATCGCCGATTCCGCCGCGCGAGACAGCAGATCACTGATGTGCCCGGTGATGCCGCCGGTGGCGCTCATGATCGCGCTGACCATGGCGCGGCTCGCGGAAATCCGGGACGCCTGCCGCAGCGGCAACTGTCGCTCAAACCCGGCCAGGAAACCCCTGAAGTCTTCGTTCTCCTGCCATCGAGGAAGCTCGAACCCAGGGAAACGGCTGGCGATCTGGGAGTCGGTCTGCATCGCCGCCAGCGCGTCACGCGTGCCGAGAACGACGATCGCGCACTTGAGCTGGTTGGACAGAAACTTCAGCAGGTTCAGCGACGCCCGCTGTTCGTGCGCAGTGCCGGCCAGCAGGTTGTGCACCTCGTCGACGACGATCATTCGCGGGGCCACCTTGCGCAGCAGTGTCAATGCCGTGTACTCGACGGCGGCCAACCTGTCGCCGGGCCGGTACGGCGCATTCAACGCCATGAGCAGCTGCCCATACAAGCGCCGCTCCTGCGGTGCCGAAGGCATCTCCACGGCGAGCACGTCGACCTGCAGCAGGCCCGTGTCTGTGTTGAACTCTCGTGCTGGGTGGGCGCGCAGAAACTTCTGGATGACCATGGATTTGCCGATGTTGGACTCGCCATGAAGCAGCAGGCCCGGCATGCGGGTTCGCTCGGGGCAACCCAGCAACCGCTCCAGCTCCTGCAAGGCTTGCCGAGCTCGCGGGTAGTCGATCCAGTGATCTTCGGCCAGATGGGCAATTCGCCGTGCATCGTCGAGGTCAGCGATGACGCGCGCTTCGGCGGTGAGATGTGCGTGTGCAGGCATGTGGCTCCTCCCAAGTCTTTGTTCAACGACGGCGGCTGTGCCAGACCTCTCCTTCAAACGGCACGGCCGGCTTGGACCAATCGATGTCGGACTTCGGTGCAGGTGCAGCGGTGTCGTTCAGCGGATCGATGCCGACGGTGGCGGGCCGATGCGCAACCTGCTGCTTGCGGCGCATCTTGCGAGTCTTGGCCTGCGCGGCCCGCACGATCTCGCGCTGCTTGTCGATGGCTTCGATCAGCAGCGCCGGGTTGATGGACTTCTGCCCGGCCAGGCGCAAGTGCCGCGTGGCGGCCTGCACCTCCCACAGGCTCACCGCTGGCATGCGCAGGTCGGAGAACGGCACCTCCAAGTAGTCGCCCTCATGGGGCACGTACAGCTTGGACAGATTGCGAGGGTCGAAGTGCAGGGTCAACCGCTCCCGGCGCACCAGCCATTGAGAGAAGATCGGGTGCCAGTAGCGCAGGTGCTCGAAGACGATACCGTCGCGCCGCAGGGTACGGCTGATCGCCGGCAAGAACGCGATCCGAAAGCGCTTCAGCGGACCGGGTGGCAAGCCCGGCGCCGGATGCAAGGCCCAGGCACCGGCGGGCGTGCCGCCCTTCAGGCCACGATGCGGGTCCTGGTGGTAGCGGCCGACGATCTGCTGCGCAAACCAGGCCTCGAGCTCGCCCAGCGTCAGCGCAGCGTGCTTGTCGGGGTCGTAAGAGCGTCGCGCCTTGGGCGAACCACCTGTCGCGCCAGGCAGGCTCTTGAGCTTGCTCATCTTCGTGCCGATCAGCCGCTCGATGTGACCGCCGTGGTGTGTTCGTTCGCGGTAGACCAGCTCGACGCCGTATTGCCCGCATCCACGCCTGAGCGCCTTGCTCTTGAACTCGGCCGCGCCGTCCAGGTGCAGCGTCTTGGGCAGCCCCGCCATCGGCCAATCGCCGGCGACACCGAGCTGCATGAGCCAGGTGGCCTTGGGCGACACGATCATCGTCATGCAAAGCGACACCGTGCCGGCGCCGGGCGGCACGAACGAGATCACGAAGCCAAGAATGCAGCGCGTTGCCACGTCAGTGGCCAGGGTCAGGTAGGGCTTGCCCAGGGGCTGGCGATACAGGTCATCGACTACGACGATGTCCATCGGCGTGTGGTCGATCTGGACGACGTCCAGCGGCCGGTGAACGATGAACGAGCCGGGAGAGATCTTGGGATCAGCGTTGCCCGGCGTCGCCACGCCACGGCGATGAACCTTGAGGCCAGAAGCGCGCTTCAGGCGTCGGTCAATGGCCGGGCGGGACGGGCAGGGCACGCGGAGCAGCCGGCACCTCGCCGCCACTTCCTCAACCAGGTCGACCACCCGCAGCGGCCCGGGCTTCTTGCGCAGCGCGTTGACGGCCTCCTCAATTCCTTGCTCCTGCTTGGCGGACAAGCGCGAGGCAAGTGGCTTCCACCCGCGGGCGCGACCGCCAACGGCCGTGGCCTCGTCGATCTCGAACAGGCGCGCACGGTAGCGGTAGATGGTGGCCCAGTGAACGCCGAACCGCTGGGCCAGCCGTTCAGCTCGCGCTTGGGTCATCGGTTCGTTGCCGAGTGAGCGCAGGGCTTGTGCAACACGCTCGAGTTCACGCCAACGCTTGTTGGCCACGCCCTCCAGCGCACCTGGCGCGCGGCCGCGGACTGGAAGCGACTTCGGGGGTGACGTGGAGGCCATTGCAATCGCTCAAGGAGAGTGCAACACGCTCGCAGTTTATGCGTTCAAACTGCAACGCATTCGCAGAATTTGCGTGCAAAGACCGGCGGTCGTTGCCAATTGGCAACTGGCGGGTCGTAGCATCAAACCGACCGGAAAGCCTTGTCTCGCTTGGCTTGGTCACTGCGAGTTCGCTAGCAGATTATTCGTTCAAATTTGCAGATTATTCGTTCTTCGACAGCAGTGGTCCTTTGTCGAAAAGCAGCTGCAGATGCTGGCCAACACGTCAGCGAACCAGCGCCTGGCGTTCGGGCTGCATCTCCTGTATGCCACGGGCCTGCGACTGTCTGAGGTGGTGGCCGCGACCGTGGACGATCTGGACTGGATCGAGTACCCGGCCGATGCCTCGGACAGCGAGCCCGTGCAGGGGTGGCTGTTGCGTGTCGTCGGCAAGGGGCAGAAGGAGCGCGAAGTGCCAGTGCCGGTGGAGGTGGTCAGCGAGCTTTCAGCCTACCTGGCTGCGCGAGGCCTGGACCCAGACCCGGAAAACATCGGCAACCAGGGCGCGCACCTGCTGGGCAAGGCCAGCGACGCGGCCGAGCGTGCACCGGGCCTGAGGGCAGGGCAGATGTTCGACCCGCGCGAAGGCATTGCGGCCACGACCTTCTACGACCAGATCAAGGCCTTCTTCGAGGACTGCGCTGCCGTGCTGCTCAGGCAGGGCGACGCCAAAGGTGCGGAGCGGCTACGTCACGCCAGTACGCACTGGATGCGGCACTCACATGCCAGCCATGCGATCGCCGCTGGGATGCCCATCGAAATTGCGCAGCAGAACCTGGGGCACGCGTCGCTCGCCACAACGACGGTCTATGTGACGACCGAGAAGCGGCGCAGGCTGAAGGCAGTCGAAGCGTTCTGGAAACGCTGATCGCCGCAGTCCATCGGCTTACTGCCAATGCGGAAGCAGCAGGTTCTCACCAAGGGCAGCACGGTACACAGGCCTTACGCAGGCGGCGTTTTGCAGGACGCCGTCAGTCATCGAGATGACGAATTCTGGGTCTGGAGGCCAGGCCAAGCGCACCCTGTCAAGGCTGACAGTTGTTGAAGTCCACAGTTTTTGCTACTAGGTCCACTATTGATGCTAGCGCTGGTGTTCCGTTCAGCAGCTTTGGGTTCTTCGGTGTCGTTCGCGGCGACTCACGACGCGCAGTAGCTTGTCGAAGTTGGCGCACGTCCGCAGTGAGGTCATCGATATTCGGCTCAATGGTTGGGCGTGGATGGCGCATCCGTTTGCCCACGGAGCGAGCCACTCTCGCCTCCAGCAAGGCGACGTGACATCCAGCGGGTTCAGGAACAGACAGGACGGGCAGTAGGCAAGCCGAGGCGCTTGTCCGGACCATGCCGGCGGCCCCTGCATGGCGTCGAGGCTTGCGGGGTCGACGCGTGCCAGCCGCGCAAGCCTGCCGACGGCTGCTTCGCCGAGCCTGCCGACGAGCAGCCACGCATTGCTGTGCCGATCGAAGGCAAGCTCGAGACCATACAGTGCGTCCAATTCATCAACGCTCATCCGGTAGCGGGCCGCTACGCGGCCGAGCCAGCCCCCGAGTGGTTCTACCGCGAACGGCCTTGGCGCCACCGGCCAGGCCGGCGGCTCACATGGCCACTTGCCCAACATGTTCGAGGTGCTTCATGGTGATGCGCTCGCTGGCGTCGCCGATGGCGAGCTCGGCCGCCTCGTTGAGCAGCCTTGAGATCTCTCCTGTCAGCCCACCGCTGGCCGCCAGTAGGAACTCGACCACCGCCCGTTGCGCGAGATCTGACGCCCGGCGTAGGGGCAGAACGCGCTCGAAGGCGCTGAGCAGCCTTCTGAACTCGTCGCTCTCTCGCCACCGGGGAATCTCGAACGGCGTGAAGCGGCTGCGCATCTGCGCGTCGGTCCCCAGAGCAAGCAATGCATCGGTGGTCCCGACCACCACCACGCTGAACTTCAGATCGTTGGCCAGATACTTCAGCAGGTTCAATGAGGCCCGTTGCTCGCGGTGACCACCTGCGAGCAGGTGGTGGACCTCATCGACGATCAGCATCCGCGGCGCAATCCGGCGCAACAGGTCGCGAGCAAGTCGCTCCAACGTGATGAGGCTGGCCGTCGCGCTGTGCGGCGCGCCGAGTTCGAAGAGCAGTGCTGCGTAGAAGCGATGTTGATCGGGTGTGGCCGGCATCTGCATGGCAACGATCTGCCGCCGCTCCACACCCTTGATCTCATCGAAGGTGCTCGGATGCTCGCGGCGCAGTTTGGAGACGATCAGCGTCTTGCCGATGTTGGAGTCGCCATGCAACGCCATGCAGGGCATACGCTCGCGCTCGGGGGCGTTCAACAAGCGCTCCAGGCGCTGAAGCGCCTCCGTGGCACGGGGATAGTCGATCCATCGGTCGCGTTGCAGCGAGCGCATGCGCGTGCGATGGTCCAACATCGCCTCGGCGCGTGTTGCCGTGCACAGGTGGCTCAACGTTTGTGCCATGGCGACTCCCAGATCTCAACGGGGTATGGCTCGGCCGCACGGCTGTAGTCGACTTCCGACTTCGACGGCACGGGCCGTGCGGGAGGCGCCCACTGCTGCCCCTTCGATGGCCTCATGTTGCCGTCGGAGTGGCGGCGGGCGTGTCTAGTCTCGCGTCGAGCGGAGGCGACGATCTGGCGTTGCTTCTCGATGGCCGCGAAGATCAATCGCTCCGAGACATCGGGCTTGCCTTGCGCTCTGAGGATCCGCAGCGCAGCGCGCTGCTCCCACAGCGAGATCGGTGGGCGGCGCAGGTCCGCGAATCTGGCCTCCAGATACTCCTTGCCGTCCTTCGAGACGAAGATGCGGGACAGGTCCTCCGGGTGGTAGCGCACGACCACATTGCGATGCGAGATTCGCCAGGCCGCGAAGATCGGATGCCAGTACCGGAGGTGGAACAGCGTCAGACCATCGCCTTGGATGGTGCGCGTCGCGATGGGCATGAAGCAGACCAGGAATCTCAGTGCCTCTTCCGGACCTGATGGCAGCAGGCGGGGAGGGTGGGTCTGAGAGAGTGAAGCCCAGGCGCTCGCGGGCGTGGCACCCACCAGGCCCCGATGCGGGCTGTGGTGATAGCGCTGCGCCACTTCCAAGGTGAGCCATTGCCCGAACTCGGACAGGGACAGCGCGGCGCGATCCGCGGACTGACGCGCCTTGCGCCCTACAGTGGAATTTCCCGTGGTCCCCGGCAAGCCCTTGAGCCGCTGCATGAGCGTTCGGTTCATCCGCTCGACATGCCCGCCGAACTGCGGCCTGCCAACGGGCCTGTACATCAGCTCGATGCCATACTGGCCGCAGCCGTTTCGCAGGGCCCGGCTCTTGAACTCTGCCGCGTTGTCCAGGTGCAGAACCTTGGGCAGGCCATGCATCGGCCAGTCCGCTTCGACGCCAATCGAGGCCAGCCACGGCTCCTTGACCAGAGCAACGCGGCTGAGGAGCAACGCGACCGTGCCAGCGTTCGGTCGCTCCATCGCGACATAGATGGCGACAACGCACCGGGTGGCGATGTCGATGGCCACTGACAGCCATGGACGACCGATGGCACGACGGAACCAGTCGTCGACCACCTCGACATCGGACTGCGTGTGGTCGATCTGGACAATCTCCAGCGGCGACGTGGCTACGAAGTTGCCTGGCGGCATCTGGGCGCTTGGTTCGTCGGCCAGCAACGCCGCCTGGGCATCGCGATGCTCGACAAGCCGACGCGCAACCGTGTTGCGGCCCGGGGCCGGCAGGGCCGCATGCAAACAGCGCCGGCGGATCTCCATCCAGGTGTCGAGCTGCGGGTGGGCAAGCTCGCGCTGCTTGGGCAGCCATCGCGTGAGCACGTCGGCGATGATCTGCTCGACGGGGGCCGCCACACGCTTGTCGCCAGGCCTCGGGCCCCGCAGCATCGGGGCCACCGAGCTGGCAACCGGATCGCCCAGGAAGCGCCGGCGAAGCCGATACACGCTGGTCCAGTGCAAGCCCAGCAGCTTGCCCGCCATCTCAGCCTGGCTGCGCGTCATCGGCTTCGTGCCAAGGGGCCTGAACACCCGGGCGATGCGGATCTCGCGGTCCAGCGGTCGATCGTCATTGGCCATCGAGGAGGTCTCCGATGCCGCAATAGCGCAATTACCGGACAGACCGTCCGCGCTAGCAAGAACTGTGGACGAGATGCCGGTCAGGTGTTGCCGGTCGGCAACAGACGGAGACAGGTGTCAAAACGCCCAAACTGCCTGAAGACTCAGGGAGTCACAGGCAATCTTTCGCTAGCACTTACTGTGGACGCGGCTAGCAGCATCTGTGGACTTCAACACCGGCCGTGCCGAGCCCGACGGGGTGGCGGCGAACCTTGGCCAGGCGGTGATAGTCACCGACGCGGGCGTGGGGCACCAATGCTCGCCAGCCGTACGGACGGCCGTCCGCGTGCAACGCGGTGGCACTCTCCAGGGCCCGATAAACCTGCCGGCGGTTGACGCCGGTCTGGGCTTCGATCTCGGCGAGGCTGGAGTTGGCGGCGAACAACTCAACCGCGCGGCGCCGGGCGCTGAAGGTCTTGCGCTGCGCCGCCGTCAGCGCGCCCGGATCGAACTCTGGCCATGCTGAGGTGTCCGGGCGAGACACATTGCGGCGGACCTTCATGGGGTGGGCTCCACCAGGGTGTGCAATGACAAGGCCTGCGTGTGCAGGCTTGGGGCCACCAGCTGACCCGTGCGCAGCAGTTCGAAGATCATGCCGCGCACGACTGCGGGATCGCCGACCGAGAGCTCATGCTCGACCAGGGAAAGCGCCAGCGGCCTGCGCACCAGGCTCAGCACCGACTTGATGAGGGTCTTGGTCCGCGTGCCGCGTGTCGCGTTGATGACCGGAATCATGCGCAGCCAATTCGCGACCCAGACCGCAGCGGCTGCTTGCTCAGCGGCCGGCACCAGCCGAAGTGGTAAGTTCTGGACTGACTTAGGCAGCTTCGCGAGCCCTTGCCCGCGCTCCACAACGAGCATCTCTTCCTGGCCATGGCGAGCCACCCAAAAGTCGATTAGCTGGCCGTCGTCATTGGTGCCGGCACGGCAAGGATGCTCACAGAACGCGATGACGCCGGGGTCCGCCTCAAGGCGGACCCTCTGCTCGAATGCGGCGTGATCGAAGGCGCGGACAGGCCGGCCAAGCTTGGGGCTGAACGCCGTCAGCAGCCGTGCACCGCGCGGCCGAGGCGTGCTCATAGGTGTGACAAGTCGCGGTGCAGATCCCTTCATGAATCAACACCTTACGCATGACCTCCAGGCGAAAAGCTACGAAGTGACAGGTTTGCTTCGGTCTATTCGAAGTTGACAACTTTGCTTCGCTTGGTGCGAGGGGAAAGTTGTCACTCTGGCGAGGCTTCTACCTGGGGAGAAGGGCGCCGAATGCTGTGACGACTTTGCTTCGCTCTACGATTGGCAACCAGGGGGCGTTCCTGCTCGGCAAGGCCAGCGATGCGGCTGAGCGCGCGCCGGGGCTGAGTACCGGGCAGGTGATCGACCCGCGACAAGGGATCGCCGCGACGACGTTCTACGACCAGATCAAGCGGTTCTTTGAGGGCTGCGCGGACGTGCTGCGAGGGCAGGGCGATGCGAAAGGCGCGGACCGGCTAGAGAAGGCCAGTACGCACTGGATGCGGCATTCGCATGCGAGCCATGCGATTGCCAGCGGGATGCCCATCGAAATCACCCAGCAGAACTTGGGGCACGCATCGCTGGCCACAACGACGGTCTACGTCACCACGGAGAAGCGCCGTCGGATGAGGGCGGTACAGGCGTTCTGGGGCCGATAGATGTCAGCCTCGGATGTAGTGGGCAAATTCGATCTGAAGAAGTGCACCCTGACCAACCTCTACAACCAGCGTCCGGCCTGGCTAGAAATGGCCCACGAGGCACTGGACAAGGCAGTGGCTGCGGCGTATGGATGGAAGGACTACTCACCGCAGTGGACGGATGAAGAAATCCTGCAGCGCTTGTTGGCGCTGAACCTGGCTCGCGGCACCACGGAAGCTTCGGCGAAGGACTGAGCGGTAGCTTTACGAATGTCACAAGGCTCAGCAGTTGGTCGATGGAACCCAACCGCAAGCCACTTCCTGATCAGCAAGATGGTTCAGCCGCACGAGCTGCTCGGAGGGGGCAAGGCATGGCCAGAGAGGCTGCCTGAGCCAA
>JBHYDA010000028.1:0-30118 GCA_051861265.1 Rubrivivax sp. | reverse complement strand
CCTGGGCGCTTCCTTGCCGTAGGCACAGCGCCATGACTGCGGACTGCTTGGCCTGCGATGACAGCGCTTCGTGGGCTTGCCCCACCCGCGGGCGCAGTTCGGGGTGAGCATCCCGGATCCAGCCGGCGAGCAGCGACCTGGACGGGTAGCCCAGCGCCTTGATCGTGACCGCCAGGCAGCGTCCGTTGCTGACGAAGTGATCTACTGCCATCTGCCTCTGTGCGGTCGTGTACTTCGGATCGCGCACGTAGGCCACGGGCAAGTCCCGACGCTGCTCGTATGCCTGGTGCCAGGCCTTGAGCGCGTTCTTCGTTGGATAGCCGAGCTCTCGGATGGTCAGGCCAGCGCGCTTACCCAGCTTGATGTAAAGCTGAACAGCTCGAAGTCGATCGTCGTATAAGTACATGAACTACCCCTTAAGGTAGTCCAAGAAATCGTCCGCACCTCCGTGGGTCAAAGTTCGGTCGGCGCGGACACATGGCCACCAGCTCGTGCACGCGCACAGGAAAACTGCGGTCCAGCGCCGAGGCCTGCGGCAGGTACGCCACACGCAGCGCGGGGTCGCGCTCGATCGCACCCTCGAAGTCATGCACTGTGCCACCCATCGCACCGAGCAGGCTGCTCTTGCCTGCGCCGTTGGGGCCCACCACGGCGGTCAGCACGCCGGGCATGAAGGCGCCGCTGAGGTGGTGCACGGCGGGGTGGCCACGGTAGGACACGGTCAGATCGCGCAGCGTGACTGCCGCCGGCATGGCCACACTCATGTCAGCGCCCAGGCCACCGTCAGCCACAGCACCGCCAGCACCGCAGTGGCCAGCAGCAGGCGAACGCCGGCACCTGCCGTCAGCATCGCAGCCCCTGGACCGTCAGTCGACGTGCCTGTGCGTATGCGTGTGGTTGTGGGTGTCCGCTGCGGACGATTTGCGTCTGGTGGCCTTCGTCGCAGGCAAGGCGCAGTCCTTGCAGCGTCCGTACAGCGTCACGTCGTGGTCTTCCACCGTGAAGCCCTGGGGCGCCATGCGCGAGAGATCCCCAGGGCAGGCATGCACGTCGAACACCCGTTGGCACTGCCGACACTGAAAGTGGTGGTGATGCTGATGCCCCACCACCTCGAAGCGCGGGTTCTCGCCGGGCAGGTTGACCGGCTGCAGCTCGCCTTCTTCGACCAGCGCCTTGAGGTTGCGGTAGACCGTGCCCAGGCTCATCGCCGGCACCTGCTGCTGCGCAGCGTCCAGCACCTCTTGCGGCAGCAGCGGCCGATCGGCCTTGGCGATGGCGTCGCGGATGGCGCTGCGCTGGCGGGTGTTGCGTTCCATTCATCAAGGTTACCGGATTCTGAGAGTCTCTAATGGTAATGCATTACTATTACGATAAAGTCTCCGACGCTTCGCCCGCAATCCATGAACCACCCGCGCCTTCCTGTCACCGTCCTGTCCGGCTTTCTGGGCGCCGGCAAGACAACGCTGCTCAACCACATCCTGGCCAACCGCGAAGGCCTGCGCGTGGCGGTGATCGTCAATGACATGAGCGACGTGAACATCGACGCGCAGATCGTCGAGCGCAGCGCAGACAGCGCCGGGGCGGCCTTGTCGCGTACCGACGAGAAGCTGGTGGAGATGAGCAACGGCTGCATCTGCTGCACGCTGCGCGAAGACCTGTTGCTGGAAGTCAAGCGCCTGGCCGCAGATGGCCGCTTCGACTACCTGCTGATCGAGTCCACCGGCATCGGCGAGCCGCTGCCCGTGGCTGCCACCTTCGACTTCACGAGCGAAGAAGGCGAATCGCTCAACGAGGTTGCGCGCATCGACACGATGGTGACGGTGGTGGACGCCTACAACCTGCTGGCCGACCACAGCAGCACCGACCTGCTGAGCCAGCGCGGCGAGGTGGCCGGCGACGAAGACAACCGAAGCCTGGCCGGCCTGCTGACCGAGCAGATCGAGTTTGCCGACGTGGTGGTGGTCAACAAGATCGACAAGGTCGATGCCGCGCGGCGAGATGAAGTGACCGCCGTCGTCAAGGCGCTGAACCCAACGGCGCAGATCGTCTATGCCGACCATGGACGCGTCCCGCTGAAGACCATCCTGGGCACGGGCAAGTTCGACCTAGAACGCGCCAGCGCCATGCCCGGCTGGGCACGCGAGCTCGAAGGCAAGCACACGCCCGAGACCGAGGCGTACGGCATCACCAGCTTCGTGCTGCGCAGCCACCAGCCGCTGCACCCCTGGCGCTTCTCCACCTTCATGGACCTGCCGCTGCCGGGCCTGATCCGCGCCAAGGGCTACGTTTGGCTGGCCAGCCGGCCCGACTGGGTGGTGAACTACTCGCGCGCCGGCAACACCGCCACGCACGAGCCAGTGGGCCGTTGGTGGGCTGCTGCGCCGCGCGAACGCTGGCCGGCCAAGGGCACGTCCGAGCGCCAGAACATCGATGCGCGCTGGAAGGAGCCCTACGGCGACCGCCTTAACGAGGTGGTCTTCATCGGCCGCCATATGGACCGGGCAGCCATCGAAGAAGCCTGGAAGGCCATGCACTTGAACTACACCGAGACGCGCAAGGGGGTGCAGGGCATGAAGGGGTGGCGCGATCTGCCAAACCCCTTTCCGGCGTGGCAACCCGCACAAGCCGCTTGATCCGACTCGCCCCTTCACGCCAGGCATCTCATGATCCATCGAACCCCCACCCTGCAACTGCTTGCCCTCGCACAGACGATGGCCATCGCGTATCCCGCCATGGCGCAAGACCGGACGTCGTCAACGGCGCCACTGGAAACGGTTGTCGTAACGGCTACGCGTTCGCCGGTGGCTGTTTCAGATGCCCCGGCCAGCGTGACGGTGCTCAAGCGCGAAGAGATCGACAACCGCAACGTCTCGCGCATCACCGACGCCCTGCAGGCCGTGCCTGGGCTGTCCACCGGTCGCGGCGAAAACGGTCAGAGCAACTCGTTCGAGGGTGGTTTCTCTCTGCGCGGCATGGACACGCGGCGCACGCTGGTGCTACTGGACGGCTTGCAGCCGCTGCAGAGCGGCAGTTCGCAGGGCGTGAACTGGCTGACCGTCTTCGTCGACGATGTCGAGCGTGTCGAAGTGGTCAGCGGCCCCTTTGCGTCGCTGTACGGCAGCAATGCGATGGGTGGCGTCATCAACGTCATCAGCAAGAAGCCTACGACCCGTGAACTGACCCTGCGCGTAAAGAAGGGCTTCGACGACGTGGCGGGCGAGGACTTCAGTGTCTATGTGCGCCAACCGCTGGGCACGGGCTTCGGCGTGGCTGCCGGCCTGAGCCGGGTGCGGCGCGACGGCTATGTCAGCGAAAGCACCGTGCGAACCCCAGTGACGGGCGCCGCCGGCACGGCGGTCAATGGCGCCATCGCCACGACCACGCGCGAAGGCGTGCCGGGCTTCATCGTCGGCGACCGCGGGCGTCAGCCCTGGACGCAGGACAACGCCACCGTCAAGTTGAGCTACGAGCTTTCGCCCACCGCCCGCCTGCATGGGGGTGTGGCCTACGCCACGGCCGAGCAGGGCTATGAGCGCTACAACACCTATCTCACCAACGCGGCCACCGGCGCGCCGGTGGCCAGCGGGACGTTGGGCATCAACGGCCAGCGCGTGACGCTGACCGAGTCAAACTTCGTCGGCAGCACGCCGCTTGAACAAGGCAGCACACGCTGGTTCGCCGGTCTGGAGGCCACCGTGCTCGGCGATGCAAGCCTGAAGGCCGATGTCTCGCGCATCCGCCGCAGCTTCAGCTTCCCCACCGTGGGCGCGAGCTCGGCCTGGGATGGCGGCCCCGGCAGCTTGACCGACACGCCCGACACCAGCCTGGACGCCACGGTCACCCTCAGCATGCCGCTGGGTCAGCAGCACTTCCTGGTCGCCGGGGTTTCGCTTCACCGCGACGAAGCCGAGCGCCGCGCCTTTGCCCTGTCGAACTGGCGCGACAAGGGCAGCATCACGGCAACGAGCAACGGCTACGACGGCCGCACGCAGACGGTCTCGGCCTTCGTGCAGGACGAGTACTCAGTGACGCCGGCACTGACGCTTTACTTGGGTGGGCGCATCGACCGGTGGTCCACCGATGGCCTCTACTTCCAGAACACCGCTCCCGTGACCCGCACCACCTACCCCGAGCGCAGCGACACCGCGTTCAACCCCAAGGTCTCAGGCGTGTTCAAGGCGGGAAGCGACCTTACGCTGCGCGCCTCCTGGGGCAAGTCTTTCCGTGCGCCGTCGAACCTGGATCTGTACTCCACCTCGGTCATCAACTCGTCGGTCTCGCCCACCGGTACGCTCACCACGCAAAGCGACCCCAACCTGCGGCCTGAGACCGCCAGCAGTTGGGAAGTAGGCGGCGATTGGCGCTTCTCGTCCTGGGCCAAGGCCAGTGCCTCCGTCTACCAGACGCGCCTGAGCGATCTCATCTACGCCCAACAGATCGACCTGTCGCTGACCCAGCGTATCAACGCCGGCAAGGCGCGCTCGCAAGGCGTGGAACTGGGCCTGGCCGCAAAGCCGCTGAGCTGGCTGGAGGTGGCCACGCATGTCTCCTGGATCGACGCCAAGATCCTTGACAACCCCACCGACCGGTTGAGCGAGGGCAAGCGCATGACGAACGTGCCTCGGCGCATCGCCTACCTGGGGCTAACGGCCCGGCAGGGGCCCTGGTCGGCCACCGCCGAAGCGCGCTACAACGGCAAGACCTTTGTCACGGCGCGCAACACCGACGTGGTCGAAGGCGTGCCGGGCAGCAACGACCCGATCACCACGCTCAACGCCAGGATCGGCTATCGCTTCAGCCCGCAATGGCGGCTGAACCTGGCCGTCAACAACCTGCTGGATCGCACGCAATACAGTTTTGCGAGGCTGCCGCAGCGCAACGCAACGCTCGAAGCGGTGGCCTCGTTCTGATGGGCACGCTAGCGCGCCGCTGGACAGGCAGGCTGCTCGCGTGCCTGGCACTGGGCTGCGCGGCCGTGGTGCCGGCGCAGGCCGCGCCGCAGCCCCAGGCCAAGCTGGTGTTCATCCCTGGCGACCAGGCCCTGCAGGCCATGGTGACCGCGGTGGGCGAAGCGCGGAGGGACCGCGCCCTGGCCGGGCTGCAGTTCCAGGTGCTGCCGCAGGCGCTGCTCCAGGATGCCGACATCCAGCGCCTGGCGGGCGCCCGGGTGGTGGTGGCGCGCCACATGGTGGGCCAGGCACGCGCGCCGATGACGGCGATGTTCCAGCAGTTGAAGGCCAGCGGCGCCAAGCTCCATGGCGCCGGCTCGAACGCCGGTGTGTCCGAAAAGCTGGGCCTGACGGAGGACGCCACGCTGACGGCCTATCTGGAATTTGGCGGTGCGGACAACCTGCTGCAGATGATTCGCTTCGTCGCGCAGCGCGACCTGGGCTTGCCGGTGCAGGCTAAGCCGCCGCAAGCCCTGCCGCAGGCTGCGATGTGGTTGCCCGCCACCGGCCAGCTGTTCGAGCGCTTCGAGGACTACGCGGCTGCGCACGCCCGCGCCTTGCCTGCCAAGTCATCACGGCCCTGGGTGGGCGTGGTCATCAACCGTGGCCAGGCCATTGGCGGAGGGGATGAGCTGGTCAAGGCCGTGGTCCAGGCGCTGGACCGCCGTAGCCTGAACGCGCTGGTGGCCTTCGGATTCCCCTCCACCGTGCCGGTCGAGCGCTTCCTGCTGGACGCCGAGGGTCGCCCGCGCGTGGTGGCGGTGGCGGCCTTGGGCATGAAGCTGGGGAACGTGCCCGACAAGATCATCCCGCTGCTGCAGAAGCTGGACGTGCCGCTGGTCAACGGCATCACGCTCTACCAGGCCACGCGCCAGGAGTGGGAAGACTCGCCCGTGGGCCTGGGCCTGGCCGAACGTTCGTGGCAGATCGCGGGGCCTGAATTCGCCGGCATCGTGGCGCCCACCGTGGTGGCCAGCAAGGAGCGGCGGCGCGACGCGGCCACCGGGCTGGAATTCATCGCCGAGGTACCGATACCCGAGCGTGTCGAGCGTTTCGCCGAACGACTGCGCCAGTACACCGCGCTACGCAGCCTGCCGGCGGCAGACAAGCGCGTGGCCGTCATCTACTACAACTCGCCGCCGGGCAACCAGAACATCGGCGCGTCCTACCTGAACGTGCTGCCACGTTCGCTGTGGCAGATCCTGCAGCGGCTGCAGGCCGAGGGCTACGACACCCGTGGCCGGCCCGCCACCGAGGACGCGCTGTTCGACCGCCTGCGAGAGCATGGCGCCAACATCGACAGCAGCAAACCGGGTGCGCTGGCTGCACTGGTGGCGTCGGGCCGCACGGCGTTGCTGCCGGTGGCCGAGTACCAGCGCTGGTTCGACGCGCTGCCGGCCAAGCTGCGCACGCCGATGCTCAAGGCTTGGGGCGAACCCAAGGACTTCAGCCCCATGGTCTGGCGCGACCGCCAGGGCCAGGCCTTCTTCGTCTTTCCGGTGCAGCGCTTCGGCAAGTTGCTGTTCGCGCCGCAGCCGGCGCGCGGCTGGGGCGACGTGAAGGCGCAGTACCACGACCCAGCGCTGCCGCCGCACCACCAGTACCTGGCCTTCTACCTGTGGCTGCAGAAGAACGAACAGGTCAACGCCATGGTGCACGTGGGCACGCATGCCACGCATGAATGGCTGTCGGGCAAGGAAGTCGGCAATACCGACGCCGACCCCGGCGAGCTGATGGTGGGTGCCGTGCCGCAGATCTACCCCTACATCGTCGACGTGGTGGGTGAAGGCCTGCAGGCCAAGCGCCGCGGCATGGCCACGCTGGTCTCGCACATGACACCGCCTTTCAGCACGTCCGGCTTGAACCCCGATCTCGCCGCCCTGCGCGGCCTGCTGAACGACTATGTCGTGGCCTTGCAGAAGAGCGACAGCGCGGCGCAGGCGACGCTCGGCGACATCAACCGGCTGGCCGGCCGCATCGGCGTACTCAAGGACATCGGGCTGTCGGAGCTGAAGACGGAGGAAGACGCCGAACACCTGCAGCACCACCTGGAAGACATCGGTCAGACCCAGAGCCCGATGGGCCTGCACACCTTCGGCGTGGCGGCCTCGGCCGATGCGCGGCGCCAGACGGCGCAGGCCGTGGTGGCGCGGCAGACGGGTCTGACGACCGATGAGCAGGCGCAGCGCGAGGCCACACTGGCGCAGTTGCTGCTGGACAGCGCGCGGGCCGAACTCGATGCGCTGGTGGCCGGCCTGTCGGGCCGCTACGTGGCTGCCGGCCCGGGCGGCGACCCGCTGCGCAACCCGCTGTCGCTACCCAGCGGTCGCAACCTCTATGGCTTCGACCCGGCACGCCTACCCACACCCGGTGTCTACGCCCAGGGCGAGAAGCTGGCCGCGGCGCTGATGGCCGACTACCGCAAAAAGCACGGCAGTTACCCCGACCGGCTGCTCTTCAACCTGTGGTCCAACGAGACCATGCGCCACGAAGGCGTGATGGAGTCGCAGATCCTCTCGCTGCTGGGCGTGCGGCCCCAATGGGACGGATTCGGCCGGGTGCAGGGCGTGGAGGTCATCCCGCGCGCTGAACTGGGCCGCCCTCGCGTGGACATCACCATCACGCCCTCGGGCCTGTACCGCGACTCGTTGCCAAGTCTGATGCTGCTGCTGGACAAGGGCGTCAGCGCAGTCAAGGGCCTGCAGGAGGACGACAACCCCGTGCTGCGCAACGTGCAGCGCACTAGCGCCGCTTTGCAAGCCAAGGGCGTGGCGCCCGAACAGGCCGAACGCATGGCCGCAGTGAGGCTTTTCAGCCAGCCGCCGGGTGCTTACGGCACGGGGCTGGACAACGTCATCATGGCCGGCAACACCTGGAACACCGAAGCCCAGGTGATCGAGGTCTATCTGCGCCGCGTGGGCCACCTCTTCGGCCAGGGGTTTTGGGGCGACGCGCCCACCGCGCCGGGTGTCGCGGGTAATGGCCAGGCCGGCGCCGCACTGGCCGTGGACGTGTTCAAGCAGGCGCTCAGCGGCGTCAAGGCTGTGCTGCACACACGCGCCAGCAACCTCTACGGCACGCTGGACAACGACGACGTCTTCCAGGCCGTGGGCGGCGCGGCCATGGCCGTGCGCCAGATCGACGGCGCCACCCCCGAGACCTTCATGGTCAACCTGGCCGACCCCGCGCGGGCGCGCACCGAGACACTGGACCAGTTCATGGGCCGCGAGATGCAGACCCGCTACCTGAACCCGCGCTGGATCCAGGCGATGCTGAAGGAAGGCTATGCCGGCGCGCGCTTCGTCAGCCAGGTGGTGGACAACCTCTGGGGCTGGCAGGTCACCGTGCCCGATGCGGTGGACGCCGCTAAGTGGCAGCAGATGTTCGAGACCTACGTGCAGGACAAGCACCAGCTGGACATCCAGAACCAGTTCCGTAGCGCCAAGAACCTGCTTGCCTACCAGGCCCTGGTGGACCGCATGCTGGTGGCCGTCAACAAGGGCTACTGGAAAGCTACGCCCGAGGTGGTGGCCGAACTGCAGGCGAAGAACCGCGAGCTGATGGCCGAAGCGGGTGTGGCCTGCAACCGCGACAGCTGCAGCAGCGACGAGGTCGCGCGCGTTTCGCAGATGCAGGACCAAGCCAAAACGGCGGCCAGCCGCGGCGGCTACGGCCTGGCAGCGCCTGCAGCGGGAGCAGCACCCACTGCGGCCGCTGCGGCGGCCGTACCAACGCCAGCCACCGCAGCGCCTGACGCATTGCCGCCTGCACCCGTGCCCCAGCCTACGCCGGTACCCGACACCGTGCGCGGCCAGCAGTTGCGCGAAACCCCGCGCAGCGAGCCCATCCAGCAACTCATCTGGACCTACGCCGCCCTGCTGGGCGCCGTGCTGCTGGGCGGTGTGGCCTGGCAGGCCTGGCGCACACGCCGCGAGACGCGCGCTCCTATCCCCTTGCCACCCTTGAATGCCGGAGCACCCGCTTGAACGCCCTAGAAGCCTTTCTCTACGAAACCTCGAAGTTCTTCCTCACGCCCGTGCTGGTGGTGTTGTGCGTGATGTTCGTCTACGCCTTGTTCGCTTTGGGCATGCTGCTCTTCGACCTCTTCTTGCGCTCCACCCGTGGACAGATGCGGCAGCCGCTGCGCCGCTACCGCCACGCGCATCCGGAGGCCAACGCCGAAGCCGTGGAACTGCACCTGCTAAAGCTGCTGGAGCCGCTGCGCATCACCAGCCGCGTGGCGCCCATGCTGGGGCTGGTGGCCACCATGATCCCCATGGGTCCGGCCCTGGTGGCCGTGGCGGCTGGCAATGCGCAGGGCATGGCGCAGAACCTCGTCATTGCCTTCGCGGCCGTCATCGTGGCGCTGCTGGCGGCGGCTATCACCTACGTGGTGCTCAGCGTGCGTCGCCGTTGGCTGCTGGCGGAACTGAACGCGCTGCTCAACGGCCAGCCCAGGCCTGCAGAACTGCCAGGCGCGCTGGAGGTGGTGCGTGGCTAGCCGTCTGCTGGGCAACATCCTGGACGACGACGATGGCGACGACCCCATCCTCAGCGTCGTCAACATCGTCGATGTCTTCCTGGTCGTCATCGCCGTGCTGCTGATCGCGGTGATCGAGAACCCGCTCAGCCCCTTCACGGCGCAGAACATGGTGGTGATCAAGAACCCTGGCACACCGACCATGGAAATGGTGGTCAAGGAGGGCAGGGAACTCAAGCACTACAAGAGCACTGGCCAGATCGGCGAGGGCCAGGGCCAGAAGGCCGGCGTGGCCTATCGCCTGAAGGACGGAACCATGGTCTACGTGCCCGAAACCGACACCACCGCCGCACCCATCCCTAACAGGAGCCCACCATGAGCCAGATTCCCGTCACCATCCTGACCGGCTTCCTGGGCAGCGGCAAGACCACGCTGCTTAACCGCATCCTCGAGGAACAGCACGGTCACCGCATTGCCGTCATCGAGAACGAATTCGGCGAGGCAGGTGTCGGTTTCCCTTCAATCTGTCACTTTTGATCTTTCAATTGGCACTACTAACCCTTTCATCGTGTCATCAGCCTTTGGTCTGGCTGATTTCAGGCTAGGGCGTCGTCAAGCTCTTGCTCGGCCGGGAACTTGAAAACGCCAGCCGCGGCCGCGTCGATGAGCAGGTCCAGACTGATGGACTCCGTCTTCTGGCGTATAGCCAGTTCGGCCGCCTGGGCCAGCAGGCTGGTGATCTTGCCCGTCAATCCGCCGCTGTGGGCCATGAGCTTCTGAATGATCGCCTTGCAACCGAACGGTGAAGGCTTGTGCAGCGGGAGCAGCCGCCCGAGGCTCACGCCAAACTCCCGCAGCGCGGCACTCTCGTGCCACCTCGGCAGCGCGAACGGCTCGAAGCGAGACGCGATCTGGGGGTCAGCTTGCATGGCGTAAAGCGCCTCGCTGGTCCCCAGCGCCACCACCGGCATGCGCAGCTCGTTGCTGAGGAACTTGAGCTGGTTCAAGGACTGACGCTGCTCGCGCACCGAGCCCGCCAGCAGGTGGTGCACTTCGTCCACGATCATCAACTTCGGTGGCTTCCGATGCAGCAGTCACAGCGCCAGGATCTCCAGGTCCGTGCCGCGACGCGTGTACGGGGCGTTGTGCCCAAGGCCGTCGATGATCTGGGCATACAGCCTGCCGTCGTTGGGCTTGGACGGCATCTGCAAACGCAGGACCTTGCGCGCTTCGACCTCGCCGAACTGGTTGCAGATGTTCGGATGGTC
Organism: Rubrivivax sp.; assembly: GCA_051861265.1. Lineage (GTDB taxonomy): Bacteria > Pseudomonadota > Gammaproteobacteria > Burkholderiales > Burkholderiaceae_C > Rubrivivax. The sequence goes on along the minus strand of JBHYDA010000028.1, from coordinate 19,421 downwards.
TCGCACGAACTTGTCGACGATCATCGTCTTGCCGATATCGCTGTCGCCGTAGAGCAGCATGCTGGGCATGCGGCCGCAGGGCGGATGCCGCAGCAGGTGCTCCATTCTCTCCAGCGCCTCACTGGCGCCCTCATACGAGACCCACTTGGGCATGTAAAGCCTGGTGATCCGCTCCTCCTGGGATTCGTCCAGGAACGACCAGACGCCGGGGTGAAGATGGCCAAAGGTCTGCGGCACGAATCAGTCGTCCCACAGCTCGGATTCGGCGGGCTTCACTGGCTTCGAGTAGTCCACAGCACCCCTCGCAGTCTTGGCCTTGTCGACGGTCGCCTTTACGGCGCCGTTGCGCCGCCGAACGCTGCGCCGCCTTGGTCTTTGCGTTGGCCTGATCGACCAGCGCTCGCTGATCGAGCACCGCCTCGAACATCTTGGCCTGCGCGGGCGCATTGTCGCCGTCGACGCGCAGCTTGGCCATCGCGGCGCGCTGCTCCCACAGCGTGATGGGCGGCAGGGTCAGATCGGCATAGGGGATCGGGTGATACCGACCATCGGAGCCAGCTACATAGACCTTGGATAGATTGCGAGGGTCATAACGCACGAGCACTGACTCGCCGAGCTTGACGATGACCGGCAGCACGGAATCCCAGTAGCGGATGTTGAACAGGTGAAGACCATCGCGTCGAAGGGTGCGTTGCTCGAAGGGCAAGAAGCTCCAAGCAAACTGGTCAGGCTGGTCCGGCAGTGCCCCCAGGCCACCGCCGGCCTGGCGTAGTGCATCCTGCCAGGCGCCCAGTGGGCTGCGGCGCAGACCACGGTGAACGCGCTGGTGGTACTGCTCGCAAATCTCGATCGCGAGCCAACGTTCCAACTCGGCCATCGTCAGCACTGATTCGGCCTCGGCTGGATAAGCGCCCTTGTCCTGCGGGTTCGAGCCCGTCGTGCCGGGCAGCAGATGAACGCGGCCCATGATCGTGCCGATCAGGCGTTCGATGTGACCGCCATAGTGCGGCGTTGCCACAGGACGAAGGATCAGCTTGATGCCGTATTCGTCGCAGCCTCGACGCAACGCAGCGCTGGTGAAATCAGGGCCGTTGTCAGCGTGCAGGGCGCGCGGCATTCCCCAGACCGGCCAGGCACAGGCCAAGGCCCGCGCCTTGAGCCAGAGCTCCTTGGGCAGCACAGCCTGCGTGAGGCACAAAGCTACCGACGTGGAGGAGGGCGCTTCCAGTGAGACGTAGAAGCCCACGACTACACGAGTCGCCACGTCGATGGCCAGTGTCAGCCAGGGTCTGCCGATCGGCATGCGGTGTACCTCGTCGACGACGATGACGTCGACGGGCGTGTGATCGATCTGGACTACCTCCAATGCGTTGTCCACGCGGTACGTCCCAGGCACCGAATCAACGAGCGACGCCGCCTCTGACGCCTGCAGGCGAGCCTTAGCCACCTCTCTCATGTCGAGTGCCCGCACCCGGGCGAGGATGGCCTTGCGTGATGGTGGCACTAGACGTTCCGACGCACAGCGCAGCCCTACCTGCCGCACCACTTCTTCCTTCTTGGCCCTCACCTTGGTGAGGTACACGTCTCGGATGACTTCTGCGATGAGGTGCTCAAGGTGCGTATCGATGCGGCGCGCGCCGGTCGGCGTGCCGCGCGGGCGTGCCAGCAGCGAAGATGTCTGTGGTGTGTCGCGGAAGACGGCAAGCCACCGGAAGACAGTACGGCCGGAGACACCAAGCCCGGCAGATGCGCGGGTCACTTGGTTGACGAGATCGTTGGCGTTCACCAATTCGGCGATGACCGCTTCGCGGCGCCGGGCCCGCTGCCATTGGGCGTCAGTCGCTTGCACGAGGGAAAGCACAGGTGCGATGGCCGGGTCTGAGAGCGCCGGCGGCGCACTGAGTTCCGAGGCGGAGATGGTGGACAACTCGCCGTTGGCCAGATCGCGGACGACGACACCGCCGTCGTTACTCACGCGCACGACTGCCACCAGCCGGTCAGCAGCGACAGCTACAGCGTCAGGTATCGCGTGAAAGTGACCCATCTCGGCAGCCTCGCACTCCGCTTCGCAAATGGTGACAGATTGAAGGGGTCAAATGCAAGGTTGTGCCAAATGAAAGGGCCAAAACGGCCTCTTCCAGCGCCATGGCCACCAATCACCATGTGAGCGGGCGCTCCTGCTCTGAGAACCGAGAAACGTGCGGTGTCGTCACCAGGTCGGTGACAACATGAAAGATCGAAAGTGGCAGCTTGAAAGGAAACCGACAACAGCAGCAGGCCCTGCCAACGGCCGTACGACTTCGGACGGTTACCGTCGATGGTTATCTTGGTTCGCACGCCCGCGAACCCGGGCCCAGTTCATGCCCGCAGCGCGCCGGGCTCCTGCAGCCGCTGCGCGAACCAGCGCACCGCCCGACCCGCCTCTTGACTCCGCCACGCAACACTGAGGCGCGCTGCCGGCTTGGGTGCCCGCACCGCCAGCGCAACAAGGCTGCCATCGGCCAAGGCGGGCGCCGCCCATGGCAAGGGCAGGAAGCCGACGCCAAGCCCGGCTTTCTGCGCGGCCAGCTTACCTTGCAGCGTACTGACGCCCAGCACATCAGCCGGCGTGCCCAGCCCGCTCACGGCGCTCGGGTGCAAAGGTGTCCCGCGCGAGCTGTCAGCGACCACGATAGCCCGGTGCGCGCGTAGCGCCGCCGCCGACAGCGGCTGCTTCTCGCGCATCAGAGGGTGCGCGGGCGCGACCGCGAAGACGAACGGCACTTCGACCGCGGGGCGGTGCTCGACGTCGGGCGGTGCGACGGCCGGCACGTCGACGAGGGCGACGTCGGCACGCTGCGCGACCAGTGCCTCCCAGACTCCTCCCAGCACCTCCTGCTGCAGGTGCACGTGTGTGGGCGCACCGAGTGCCAGGAATTCGCCCACCATCGGCAGTACCTGCTCGAGCGGCAAGATGTCATCAACCGCGATCACGATTTCGCGCTCCCAGCCCTGCTCGAGCCCCTGCAGGCGCCGCTCTAGGGCCCGGGCCCCCGCGAGAAGCGCCCGGCCTTCATCCAGTAACGCCCGGCCTGCCGGGGTGAGTACGGCGCGGTGGCCACCGCGGTCAAACAAGGGGACACCCAGCCGCGACTCGAGTTTCTGCACGGTGTGCGACACGCTGGACGTGGCGCGATGCAACTCGACGGCAGCGGCCGCGAAACTGCCGCGCCGGTCGATGCTGTCCAGCGCCGCCAGGGCCTCAAGTGAAATGCGGGATCCGGTCATGCCAACTGATTCATCGAACGAGTCGTTCGGAACTTTCCACTTTCTTTTGCAGGCTCCGGGCGCGAGCATACGTCGTCATGAGCACACTCGATTCGCCCATCCGACTGCCCAGCCACACAGCGCGCAACAGAACGTGGATGGCGGCAATGACGCGCGCGCGGGCCGGCTCAGACGGCCGCGTCGGCGCTCTAGCGGTCGAATACTATGGGCAGCGCGCAGGTGCCGGTCTCGTTGTCAGCGACGGCTTGTTCCCGTGCGAAGAAGGTAGGGGCTACGCATCGACACCGGGCCTCGCAAACGACTTGTAAGCTGCGGCCTGGGTGCCAGTAACTTCCCGCCTCAGGTCTCACGGTACGGCGTTCTTCGCGTAGCTGATGCATGCCGGGCGTATAGCCCACTCGGGAGTGCTGCCGCCTGGCTTGCAACCCTGCGCGCCGTCGGCCATCGCTGCCGCCGGTTCCGTGTGGTCCCAGGACGGCGACCAGCCGCTCGAAGTGCCGCGCGCGCTCTCGCGCAGCGAAATCGCCGGCGTGATCGACGACCACGTTCGGGTCGCTCGGCGTGCAATGGCCGCGGGCTTCTCTGGGGTGCAGCTCCATGCCGGATCGGGTTACCTGGGAATGCAGTTCCTCGCCTTCAACACCAACTTCCGCGACGATGCCTATGGCGGTACTCCGGCCCGTCGCGCCCGATTTGTGATCGAGCTTGTCGAAGCCCTGGCTGGAGCCGTCGGCGCGCACCATACCAGCCTAAAGCTCACCCCCGGCAAGCGCTTCAATGACATCGACGACCGGGAGTGGCACCCGACGTGCAGCGCCCTGCTGGCAGCTCTGAAGCCGTTGCCGCTGGCCTTTGTTGAGTGCGCACCCGACACCGGTACAGCTGACGATGACGCTGCCGTCCATACGGCGCTGCGCGCCCTCGTCCCGGGTCCCTACGCAGTGGGCGGCGGCAGCGCCGCAGCGAAACCGCAGGCCCTACCGGCTGCGCATGGTGCCGACGCGGTGATGTTTGGACGCGCTTTCATCGCCAACCCCGACCTGCCCGCAAGGCTGGGGCTGCAGCTGCCGCTGAACGCCGTGGATGACGACACGGTTTACGGCGGCGATCATCGCGGCTACACCGACTACGCCTTTTCAAGTGACGAGGCAGACCCCGCCAACTTCCCAAACTCCCAATCACTGGAGCCCTGATGCCATTGCCTTCGCGCCGCCATTGGCTGCTTTCTGCCACGCTAGGTGGATGCGCAGATATCCCCGCCCTGGCTCAACCCCAGCCGCCTGCTGCCGGCGCTCCGCAGCGCCGGGCGGTCGAACTCACGTTCCTGCGGGCATTGCCGGGGGAGCGAGAACGCTTGACCAAGTTCATCGTCGCCAACTGGTTCGAAATGGACAGGATCGCGAAGCTGCAGGGCCTGATGGAGGACTATCGGCTCCTCGACAGCGGCGCCGACGATGCCGACTGGCACGCATTGATGGTCGTGACCTACCACGACGAGCGCGGCTATGCAGGCATCGCTGAACCCTTCGAGCGTATCCGGCGCGCGCACAACACAGTGCTCATCGACGGCAAGGCACTGCGAGAGCTTGGCACGATCGCCCTGTCGCGAAAGACTTTGGAGCTGGCACCTGGGCGCTAAGGACAGTCTGCAAAACCTCTCGTCATTCCGACTGGCGCGCGGCTTGACGGCGTTGGACGATGTAGGGCATGGATCAGATGACGTTTGGACTGGACCCACTGCCCAAGAAGACCCGCAAGGAGATCTTCCTCGACGAGATGAACCAGGTCGTGCTCTGGGCCGCGTTGCTAGAGCTGATCCGGCCCCATGCCCGAGGTGCGCACCAGGCGCTGGGCGGTCGACCGCCGTTCCCCATCGAGACCATGCTGCGCATCCACTGCTTGCAGCTTTGGTGGAACCTCAGCGATCCGCAGTTCAAACCAGACTATACGAGCAAGACCTGTACCAACGTTGCGGACGTTGAACTCAAGCGCTGACGTCCCGTCGTCCAGTGCGTTTCCATGACCGAACTCAAGAATAGGTGTTGATCCTGCGCGGACGAGCTTGGCATTCTGTTCGACGAGCAAGGTCATCGTTCGCCCGGTATGTAGAGTCGCAATCAGTGCACTAATCGCGCTGATGATCATGCTCACTGCCACAGCTATGTGGAACCATCGTGGAGCAGGCCCATCTTTTGGTTTGGCGAGATGCTGGATTTCGTTCATCGCAACTGCAAATCTTTACTGAAGTAATGTGCCGCTTTTCGAATGAAAGGCACTTTACCACCATGAAACCAAAGCACTACGAGGGCGGTTGCCTATGCGTCAACATCCGCTTCCGCGCATCCGGCGAACCCGGGAAGCCTCATGCCTGTTCCTGCGCAACCTGCCGCATGCACTCAGGATCTCTGACGCTTACCTGGGTTGAGTTCTCAAGTGCCGCAGTAGAGTGGACTGGCGTTGGCGGGAAGCCTTCTACATGGCGCTCGTCGTCTTACTCAAGCCGTGCCTTCTGCAGCGTCTGCGGGAGCACGATTGGCGCCATTGATGACGAGCCTAAGGTGGCACTTGCCGCTGGCAGTTTTGATCAGGCGCACCTAAAGGAACTGGCGCCGCTCTTTCACTCGTATGTGTCCAGGTAGCCAAGATGGTGGCATGCGAACTCCGAGTACGAGGCCGGACAGCAACGCTGACTAGGACGCGTGCTTTGCAAGGTGAATGGTCGGGCCCATCAGCAGCGACTTTCGGAGACCACAGTAGCTGCTAGTGAGCCCAGCACCTGCCCTTTCAGCTCCTGGGTTCCTGCTAGGGAACTGCTCATTTGGCCGGGCAGGTCTCGATGGCGGGGGATGGTGCTGGCTGCGACGATGACGCCATCGAGAAGACGACCTTTGGCAGTGGCTCGTACGCCGCCAAGAGGCGCCAGATGCGTCGCGAACGATTCCTGACCACGATTGAGCAAGTGGTTCCCTGGAGCGACCTGTGCGCCCTGATCGGGGCGTACTACTCCGAGGCTGGGAACGAGCGCCCACTAGCAGGGCCGCAGCGCGCGCTGCGGCTGCACGGGGCCGAGAAGGAGTTGTACGGCGACAGCGCCTACGCATCGGAGCAGGCACTTAATCAGCCGAAGTCGCCGCAGGCGCAAGATCAGACCAGCCAGCGGATCCGTCCCAGCCGCGCAACCGCAGAACTCGTTCGCACCCTCAATCGCGCATAGTCCAAGGCGCGCGCACGCGTCGAGCATGCCTTCGCTGTCGTCGAGAGGCCCTGGGGCTTCGGCAAGGTGCTCTATCGCGACTTGGCCAAGAAAGCGACCAGGGCGTTCGTCGCGCTGAGTCTGGCCAACATCTATCTGGCGCGCCAGCGCCTCCTGGTACGAGCGCACCCGCGGCACGCGCTACGCGAGCCGCGGGCAAGCAAAGCAGCTGCCAAGCCAACGATCTGCTGCGTCGAGCAAGCTTCAGAGCACGCATCGGCACCTGCCGCGCAAAGTGGCCGCTGGTCTCAAGGAAATCGGCCGCTTGTTCAGCGTTGCCCTTGCGAGATACGGATTGGCCGGCGCCGCGTGCACGCTCGCTCGCAATGCGTCCTTGGCTATCCTAGGGTAGCTGACCCCGCGGTAGCCGGACCGATTGTTGATGACCTGGAAGAGGAGATCAACGAACGCTCGGACTTGCGCCTTGCGCCAATCGGCCAACTCGTACATTGTCTTGGCGGAATTCTTGGGCACTGCTTTGCGCTGCCCGCGCTCGCTCAGGTGCGCGTTGACCTCGGCGAGGATGGCCGCCGTCACGTCATGCTAGTCGAGCAGGCGGCGGAACTCAGCAGCGTTGTCGGGTCGGGCGCGTTGTCCCGGACTGGGTCAATGCCGGCAGAGTCAGGCAGAGCCTGGATTTCGTCCAGTGCCCCGCGTGCCAGCCTGAACTACTGCGGCATCAGGTACGGGCGCGCCCTGAGCGGTGAGTAGACGGGTGACCGGCTGACCTTGCCGCTCGTCGGGTAATCTGGCTCGACCAAAGCTTCGCGCCGCGTCCACGGCACCACCGCGCTCATCGACACTCGCCGCGGATCGCGCCGCGCCTTGGGCTTCTTGGCGGCGTGTTTTGCACAGGAGAAGTAATGACAACGTCGTTGCCGCTTGCCATCGTGGCGTGCCTGGATGAATCAGCGATTCCTTAAGCCGGCGCCAAGCCAGCCGGCTTTATGCTCGCATCCCATGCACGTCCTGTTGGTGGAAGACGATGTCGACCTCGGGTCCTCGCTGACTCAGGCGCTGAAGAACTGCGCCTTCACCGTGGAGTGGCTGCGCAGCGCGGCAGACGCTGAGCGCTTTGCCGCCCTGGGTCACCATGACTGTGTTCTGCTCGACCTGTCGCTGCCCGACGGTCACGGACTCACGCTGCTCCGCCGCTGGCGTGCAAGCGGAATGGCCTCGCCAATCATCGTCGTCACAGCCAGTGATGCGCTAGGTGACCGTCTGGCAGGTCTGGACGAAGGCGCCGACGACTTCCTGGTCAAACCGTTCGCGGTGCAGGAGCTTGTGTCGCGCGTGCATGCCGTTACTCGCCGAATGGCACGGCAGGCTGCTTCGGTCTGGCACTTTGGTGAGTTGGCCATCGACCCGCAGCGGCGCCAATGCCGACTGCGCGACGAACCGGTGCTGCTGTCCCAACGCGAGTTCGAGATCCTGGCCGTCCTGGCGCGCGCTGGGGGCAGCGTGGTGCCCAAGCATCGGCTGGCGCAGGCTTTGCAGCCTTTGGGGGACGCGGTCGATTTCAATGCCATCGAAGTGCACATCCACAACCTGCGGAAAAAGGTCGGTACGGCGCGCGTGAGGACCGTGCGCGGCGTGGGCTACGCGCTGACCGACGAAGGCCCAACTTGATCAGTCTCAGAGCGGCCCCTTCCCTCACATCGCGCGTGGCGGCCGCGGTAGTGCTGGCATTCGGGGTGGTGTTCATCGTGCTTTTCGCAGTGCTGTTCGGCGAGGCCATGGGCCGCGACAGCGGCTTTGTCGACAGCGCCCTGCGCCAAACCGCTCAAGGCGTCGCTCGGGCGCTAGACCGTGTCGACAGCGATGAAGGTGCCCGCGTCGCGGTCTATCTGTTCGCGGATAACCAAGCGGGCTATAACTTAGCCGAGGAACCGCCCTTTCGCTTGCTTGCACAAAGGATCGGCGGTGGCCACATGTACGGGGGATCTGAGCTGCCCCAGCTCGATCTGGCTTCGATGCCCGACGGCCTCAGTACACAGCCTCATGGCTCTGGCGAATGGCGCGTCTACACCGTCACCGGCCAACGCTGGAAGGTAGCCACAGTCGATGACGGCCCATTGCGCAGCCGCTGGGTCAGCGCGCAGGTCTTTGCCGATCTAGCAACCTATCTCGCCATGGCCCTGCCGATCGTGCTCTTGCCAGTATGGTGGATGGCGCGCGCTTCGCTGAAGCCGCTGACCACGCTGTCGGACGCGGTTTCTGCGCGCTCGCCTCTAGACACTACGCCCTTGCCAACGAAAAAGCGGTGGCGTGAACTGGTGCCATTGGAGGACGCGTTAAACCGCCTGTTCGAGCGCACCGCCAGTGGTTTGGCGCGCGAAAAGGCCTTTGTGCACGACGCTGCGCACGAACTCCGCACGCCGCTTGCGGTGATCAACGCGCAAGCCCACTTGCTGGCCAGCAGCGAAGGCGCGGCGCGCGAGCAAGCGCAGCAGCTGCTGCAAGCAGCCGTCGCGCGCGCCTCGCACCTGACGCAGCAACTGCTGCACTTGGCGCAGGCTGATGCTGCGGTGCAAAGCCATCGCGTTCCCGTGGATCTCATGAATATGGTGCGCGACGCTATGGCTCTGCTCGCCGAACGCGCAACCTGTCAAGGCACCGAGCTTGATCTGCAGGGCCCCAACCATCTGCGGATCCAATCAGACCCGCGCGCTCTGCGCTCGATCATCGACAACCTGCTGGACAACGCATTGCGCTATGGCGGGGCGGGGGGCACAGTGGTGCTTCAGGTTCTGCACGAAAACAACCAGATTAGACTGAGTTGCTCTGACCAGGGCCCTGGCATTCCGCATGAAGATCAGGAGAGGGTCTTCGAGCGCTTCTGGAGGGGCAAGCAAGCCGAGCAGCCGGGCACGGGTCTGGGGCTGGCCATCGTGCGTGAGGCCGCGCGGTCACTTGGCGGGCAGGCCTCGGTGGCCCACGGCCCACCAGGTGCCACGGTCACGGTGTCGCTGCCCTCTCTGCATTAAGGCGGCACAAAGCTGGGAAGGGCAAAGATGCAAGTCGTTTCAACCCCTGCTCCTTGCCATGAACAGTCCCGCTTTCGGTCCTCTGGCGCAAATTGCGCCATCCCAACGGCGCCGCAGCTTCCTCTCTCCCTCCTCAGCCCCGAGAGGCCTTGGCTGGAATGCACCTTCTTTGCTTGCGCTGGCTGTGCTGGCCTTCGGTGCCGGCGTATCCCATGCAGAAGAACGCGCAGAGGATGGCTTGACCGTCACCTTAGGCGCTGAACGCAGCCGCTCCTCTTTGCTCGGTGGAGGCAGAAATGACAAGGCCGAGACATCACCGATCTTCGGCGTCGACTTCCGCAGCGGCCGTTTCTTTGCGTCCACCGAGCAAGGAGTGGGCTACGAGTTCGTGAAGAGCGACTGGCTGACCGGCTTTGCCGCTCTCGGCTACCAGGCCGGCCGCAAGGAAGGCCGGGCTGGAAACAAGAAAGACAACCAGCGTCTCGTCGGCATGGGCCAAGTGTCTGGCTCGGGGCTTTGGGTAGCTGGCTTCAATGCGGCGCCCTTGGGCGAACTTGTCGAACTGTCGGTCGTCCTCCTGAAGTCGACGCGCAGCGAGCAGGGCTTGACCGCCATCGTCGGCGCCGGCATCGGCTTGCCCGTGTGGGGCCCTGTCAACGCTTATGTCGAAGCAGGCGCGACCTACGGCGATCGTAAGAACAACCAGACGTTCTTCGGCGTCACTGCAGCCCAGGCAACGCGCTCGGGCAATCCTGTCTTCAGCCCCAAGGCTGGCTTCGTGGGGTCGAAGCTCTCTGTGGGCCTGGAATGGGAGATCGACAAGCAGTGGTCGGCCAGTGCCTCGGTTGGGCGCGAGCAACTCATGGGCGAGGCCAAGAAGAGTCCGCTGTTCCTGGACCGCAGTGACACCACGGCGGCGCTGTCCGTGTCGTACAAGTTCTGAAGGCTGAGACAGGCCGACCTGCCGACACTGCGCCTTCCCAAGAGCAGATCGAACTGCGCCCATGGCCACAGCACGTACCTATCCCGACCCCGGGTGCATGCAGCAGCATCCGGCATCGGCCGAGTTGTCCATGCGCCCCGCTATCTGGAAGCTGCGTCTGCAGCTCACGACATTGCTTTGCGTGCACGTGCTGGTATGGACATGGGTGGGCTGGGCCTCACGCACAAACCTTGATCAGGCGGGGGACATGGCCGAGGCCTATGTCTGGGCGCAAGGCTGGCAGTGGGGTCACCACAAGCATCCTCCCCTGTCCGCCTGGATGGTGGGGCTCTGGTTTGCGGTGGTACCGGAGTCACTTCTCACCTACTCCCTGCTGTCGGCCCTGAACAGCGCCGTCGGCCTGGCTGGTCTTGCGCTGCTGGCAGGCGAGTGGCTGCCTCGGCGCTGGGTACTCGTTGCCGTGGCACTGGCTGCTCTGGCCCCTGCCTACACCTCGTTGGCCATGCGCTTCAATGCCAACGCGGTGCTATTGTCAACTTGGCCCTTTGCCACCGCTCTCTTCGTGCGCTTGATGAGGCGCGGACGCTGGAGCGACGGTCTGGCTTGCGGACTGGCCTGTGCGCTGGCGATGCTGGGCAAGTACTACTCGGCCGTGCTTCTGGCGTCCTTCCTTGCTGTCGCGCTGGCGCAGCCGAACTGGCGCTCCAGACTTGCGGACGGCCCTGCGCTGCTGGCACTGGCTTGCTGTGCGCTGTGTCTCGCGCCACACGCTGCGTGGCTGTTGGCGCAGAGCCAGGGGCCTTGGCACTACGCCCAGGCCGCCGTGGGTATGCAGGGCTTCGTTCCGTCGCTCGGTCGGGCGCTGAACTTTGCAGGGGTGATGTCCATGGTCCCCTCGCTGGCGTGGGCGCTGCTGTGGCCCGCCTTCACAGGATCCGCAGCCCGGCCGGTCTTTGCCGCTGCTGCGACTGCACCGTTTCGGCCGACAGCAGATGCGGTCTGGTGGCTGGCCATGTTGCCCATTGCCTTTACTGTGTTGGCCACCGTAGTGACGGGAGCACGCACGGCCTCAACATGGGGCATCGGGCTGGCCGCATCGCTGGCGTGCCTTTCTGCCACACGCGCCCATGCCGCAGTAGGTGCTTTCAGCCTACCGCGCCTTTGGTGCTGCCTCGGAGCGGTGTGGGCGCTGGCGGCCATTCTGGCACCGGTGTGGTGGCACAACCGAGCCGCCGTGCAGGCTCCAGCGGTGACCCTGCCGCGCGCCGAGCTGGCACAGGCGCTATCCGCGCTGTGGCAGCGCGAGCATGGCAGTCCCTTGCCCTGGATCGCAGGCACCCGCGTGCTCGCAGCCTCCACGTCCTTCCATGCCCCCAGTCATCCGCGCTACTGGAGCCTTTTCGGCCCCGAGGTAGAGACACCCTGGGTCGAGCTCGACCAGGTGCGGCGCCGGGGTGGATTGATCGTGTGCGACGCCGCGGACAGCGCTTGTTCGGCACTGGCTGCGGCCTGGTCCAACGAGCGACGCTGGCTTGAGGTGGCGAAGACCCAACGAGGCCACCGATTCCGTTCCGTCGGGTATGACGTATGGCACCTGCGCCCTACAGGCCCCGCCACTGAGGCAGCTGACTATGCAAAGCCTTGACAACCTGGCACGACGCGCTGCCAGCCCCAGCTTCAGCTGTGTAGTGCCCTGCTACAACGAAGCCTCGACCCTGCCGTTGCTGCTCGGCGAACTGACCAGCACCTTGAGCAGGCTGTTCCCGCGATGGGAAGTGATCGTGGTGGACGACGGCAGCCGCGACTTCACGATCTCCTCGCTGCGGCCATGGCTGCGCCAGCCTGGGGTGCGTTGCCTAGCGCTGTCGCGCAACTTTGGCAAGGAAGCCGCGCTCAGCGCAGGGCTTGAACACGCCCTGGGTGATGTGGTGCTGATGATCGACGCTGACGGTCAGCATCCTTTGTCGTTACTCCCAGCCTTGCTTCAGCGCTGGCGCGACGGCGCAGACATGGTGTGTGCGCTGCGCCAGAACCGGGCCGACGAATCCTGGGCCAAGCGGCTGGGTGCGGCTCTCTTCTATCGCATCGTCAACGCCGGCTCGCCGGTCCCGTTGCCACCTGATGCTGGCGACTTTCGACTGATGGACCGCCGTGTCGTCGACGCCCTCCTTGCCTTGCCCGAACGCAATCGATTCATGAAGGGCCTGTACGCCTGGATCGGCTTTCGCACAGACTACGTGGCCTACACGCCGGCTGCCCGTTCCCGAGGCCAAAGCCGATTTTCGCCGTTGCGGCTCTTCGCATTGGCCATCACCGGGTTGACGGCATTCTCTACTTTGCCATTGCGGATCTGGGGCGGTTTCGGCGTCCTTGTAGCGCTCTCGGCTATTGGCTATGGCACCTGGATCGTCGCTGACCACTGGTTCAACGGCAATCCAGTGCCCGGCTGGCCGACCGTGGTAGCGGGCCTAATGTTCTTCAGCGGCTTGCAGTTCCTGTCGATCGGCATCCTGGGCGAGTACCTGGGCCGTGTGTACCAAGAGGTCAAGCAGCGGCCACTCTACGTGCTTCGTGAGCAGATTGGCATAGGCCTGATTGAGCCTGCCAAGGACAGCCGCAGTCTTGCCCCGTCACCGGCCAAACAGCGCTGAAGCACAGCGGATATGGTTCGATGGCTGGCGCTATGCGCCGATGACTACGGCGCATCGGCAGCGATCAACCGCGGCGTGCTGAGCTTGCTGCAAGCCCGGCGACTCAGCGAGGTCTCGTGCATGGTGGGCGCGCCCACCTGGCCAGCGCACGCCAAGGCCCTGCGCGCTTGTGAACCAGTGCTGTTGGGCTGCGTTCGTTTGGGTTTGCATTTCAACTTGACCGAAGGCGAGCCGATGTCCACCGCGCTGGCGCGCGTGTGGCCCCGCTTTCCGCCGCTACCGACGTTGATGGTGTGGGCCCATCTTGGCCGCTTGCCGCTGCTTGCCGTCGCTGCTGAACTGCACGCCCAGTGGCATGCCTTTGCCGACGCCCTCGGTCAGGCGCCCGCTCACCTGGACGGACACCAGCATGTGCACCACCTGCCAGGGATCCGTGTCTTGGTGCTGCAGCAGTTGGCGTCCCACCCAAGCACCCGCATTCGCATGACCGCACCTGCCGTCGGCACCGAAGCGGGCCTTAAACGCTGGCTGATCGAGGTCAGCGGCGGACAGACACTGGCACGCAACCCGCGAGCGCTGCAGCAGGCGGCCAACCGCGTGCTGCTGGGCGTGTACGACTTTCGACAGGCGAACTACCGCTCGTTGATGCAGCGCTGGTTGGCCCAAGTGCCTGCGCGAGGAGGCCTGCTGTTGTGTCATCCTGCACAGGGGATCCATGCTTCCGACCCCATCGGTCGAGCGCGCGATCGCGAGTGGCAGTACCTGAGCAGCGTTGCCTTTGCCGACGATCTGGCGGCAGCGAACGTACGGCTGGCACTTGGACGGCTCAAGGCGTCGAGCCCTTGCGGGGACTGAACAACACGCGCAAGGAGACAGTACGCGGTCTGCCGCACTGGGTCCACACGACCATCTGCAGCTGGAACCGGCGCCATCGCTGATGTGCAGTTGCCCGTTTCGCGCCGGCTTTCGCTGCCGCCTTAAGGCCGCACAAAGCTGGTACTCGCAAAGATGCAAGCCGTCGAAACCATAGCGCCTTGCAATGAAGAACCTCGCCATTCGCCCCCTGGCACAAGCCTCGTTGCTGTTGATCAGCTGCTCACCGTTGTTGGCGCAGCAAGCGCCGGCAGTGGTTCCAGCCCCTGCGGCAGCCTCCGCACCCGAAAGGGTAGAAGTCACCGGCTCGCGCTTCCGGGAGCAAGCCGGCAGAACAAGTCTCAGCGGCGACGAACTCGCCCGCGTGCCGGGCTCTGCCGGTGACCCAATGCGCGCCATTCAAAGCCTGCCGGGGGTGGCCATCGTCAATGACGACAGCAGTGAGCCCGCCGTGCGCGGCTCGCGCCCGTCAGACAACACTTACGTCGTAGACTTTCTGCCAGTGGGCTACCTCTTCCACCTCGGCGGTTTCTCCAGCGTCTTCAACCCCAGCCTGATCCGCCGGTTCAGCATGGCCAGCGCCGCCTGGAGCCCCGAATACGGCAACGTGGTGGGCGCCGTGTTCGATGTCAACTTGCGCAACCCGCGCACCGACCGGCTGGGTGGCCAGCTGGACGTCAGTTTGTTGGGCGCGAACGCCCTGGTCGAAGGCCCGATCAACAGCGAGATGAGCTTCTTTCTGGCTGCCCGACGCAGCTGGTTCGACTTGGTCACCAAGACCATCGATGACAAGGAAGAGGGCGTGACCGCGACCGTGCCGGTGTACAGCGACTCGCAGGGTAGGCTTCTTTGGACGCTTAACAGCCGCAATCGGCTGCGGGTGGACTTTTCGACGGCCAACGACAAGCTCGACTACGAGGTCAAGTCCGGCGGCAAGACGGCACAGCGCGACCCAATCCTGGCCGGCAAAGGCGAGGATCGGGTGTCCTATGCGACCGTGGCTGCGGTGTGGGAGACCGACTTCGGCGACCTCGCCACCCATCGCATCGCGCTGGGCCAGATGAGGCAAGGCGAAGCTTTCCGTTTAGGCGGCGCGGGAACGGTCAAGGTGGACCAGGACACCACGTACTTGCGGCAGCAGTTGGTCTACACCGGTTGGCGTGGCCATGAGTTGAGCCTTGGAGCGACACTGGACAGCCGACAGCTCGCAGCCAACCTGGATTTCAACTTCCCGCGCTGTACCGAATTCGATCCCAATTGTGACATCTCGACGGCGCCGCGCCTGGTCACGAATCAACGCGCCAGGCAGAACGTGTTCGGCCTGTATGTCAATGACCGCTGGGAGATCAGCAAACAGTGGGTTGCCATCGCCGGTTTGCGTCTGAGCCGCGAGGACTACATCGACCGCAATGCCGCCGAGCCTCGCTTGGGCCTGGAGTACAGCCCGTCTGCTTCGGTCACATTCTCGGCCGGCGTGGGCCGCCACAGCCAACCGCCTGCGGGTGAAGAGTCTCTGGCCGTGATCGGCAACCCACGCCTGAAGCCCGTGCAGTCCAACCACGTGGTGCTCGGCGTGACGAAGCGCCTTGAACAGGGTTGGAGTTGGCGTGCAGAGGTCTATGGCAAGACGTTCGACAACTACGCTGTGTCCGACCCCGTTCTGAACTACCGCAACGGTGCCAGCGGCACCGCACGTGGGCTTGAACTCCTGATCAAGAAGGACCCCGCTGGTGGCAAGCTTTCAGGCTTTGCAAGCGTGAGTTTGTCGAAGTCGCGCCGGAAAGTTGACGCTACCGGGGAAGCATTCCCATTCGACTATGACCAACCCGTGATCGTGACCGTGGTGGCCAACTACAAGCAAAATGACCGCTGGCAGTACGGCATGAAGTGGAGCTATCACACCGGCTCGCCCTACACGCCCGTGGTGGGCACGGGCCTGTTCCCTGACGGCCGTGTACGCCCTGTGTATGGCAGTATCAATTCGCAGCGCGTGCCTGCCTACCACCGGCTTGACTTGCGGGCAGATGCTCAGGTCACTCCTCGCTTTTCATACTACATCGAGCTGATCAACGCCTATAACCGCAAGAACGTCTCGGGTTACAGCTACAGCGCTGACTACAAGACGCGCGAACCCATCGAACAGCTTTCAATACTGCCGTCGTTCGGAATCAAGTACACGTTCTAAGTATTCAGCGGCCCTTTTGCAGTTTCTGATGTAGCAAGGGTGCGTTTCACGACTTCGCCTGACGCAACCCGTGATTCGAGCAATGGCCACTTAGGCCACCGATTCAAGATCTCGTTGAAGGAGCCGTGCGCAGCAAGCGCTGCCTGAACCCAAAGCCTACGCACGGCTCACGTACCTCCCTCGCGCTGCTTCTGTTCTGGCTCTACCTGAACCTTCTGGCCACCGGCGTGGCCCGCCTGGACCTGCTTGGCTTGAGCGGGGTCGCGCAGACCGGACAGCCGACGCTCGGCGGTCGGGCTGGCGGCTCTTAAGCGACCAGCCCCCGCATGCGAGGGCAGCGTCTCCGGCGTCAACTCGTTGCCGAACTCTGCAAGCAGTCTGGCGCCAACCAACCGGCCCGCCGCCGACCGACCGTCATGGATCATGCGATCCGGCTTCCGGCGAAAGGCGAATTTCCGCAGGGCGTGACGTCAGGCCAGCTTGAAGGCTGCCACGGACTGCACCAGTTGCTCGGCCTGGTTGCGCAGGCTCTCGGCTGCCGCTGCACTTTCTTCAACCAGTGCGGCATTCTGCTGGGTGGTTTGATCCAGTTGCGAGACGGCGCTCCCCACCTGTGTGACGCCTGAGCTCTGTTCAGCGCTGGCCTGGCTGATTTCGCCGACGATGTCGGTCACTCGCTTGATGGAGTTGACGATCTCCTCCATCGTCGCTCCCGCCTGATCCACCAAGGCACTGCCTTTCTCGACCCGCTCGACACTGTCGTTGATCAGGTTCTTGATTTCCTTGGCGGCGTTGGCGCTGCGTTGTGCCAGGCTGCGCACTTCACTGGCCACCACGGCGAAGCCACGGCCTTGCTCGCCAGCGCGCGCCGCTTCAACTGCGGCATTCAGGGCCAGAATGTTGGTTTGAAATGCGATGCCGTCGATCACGTTGATGATGTCGGCAATCTTGCGCGAAGACCCATCGATGCCGCGCATGGTTGCCACCACCTGGTGCACCACCTCGCCGCCCTGGGTGGCCACGCTGCTGGCGCGATGTGTCAGTTCGTTGGCCTGCTTGGCGCTCTCTGCGTTCTGGCGCACGGTTGCGGCCAACTGCTCCATGGAGGCGGCCGTCTCTTGCAGCGCACTGGCTTGCTGCTCCGTACGCGAGCTCAGGTCGTTGTTGCCTTGCGCAATCTCTGTGCTGGCACTGGCCACACCTTCGGCGCCTGTGCGCACTTGAGAGACGGCTTTCGAGAAGTTCTCAACCATCTGCCCCAAGGCACCCATCACGCTGTGTGGCCTGACACGTTGAACACGGAGCACAAGATCACCGGCGGCAATGCTGTTGACCATCTCGATCACGGCTTCTGGCTCGCCCCCGAGTCGATGGGCGACCCAGCGTTGGACATACATCAAGGCACCAACGGATGCCAGCGCGAACATTCCGGCGGTGACGAGCAAGGCGGTCAGCCAGAAGCCATAAGCGGCTTGCGCCGAGGCCACGGCGGCTTCGGTGCGCTCATCCAGCATGCGCAAGAACTCATCCACCGGCTTCATGATCTTGGCCTTGAAGGCATGGTAATTCTTGTCATGCATCATGGCTTGCGCCTTGGGCAGATCAGGCTCACCTTTCAAGGTGAAGCCGCCTTTGCCATCGTCGTAAAGGCCCTTGACCAGGTTCATCGCCACGGTTTCGGTGCGCACCAGATCATCTGAGTTGCCGGCGGCTTCCTGGAGCTTGGCGAACTCGGCGTCGGTGAATCCGGCGGTCTTCATCATGTCCACCAGCGGCACGGTGCTTGGATCGCCGCGGCCCTTGGGGGGTTCGACACCCGCAGCGAGAAAATCCCAGTAGATCTTCTCGTAGCCTGCAGGGCGGGGCTTCTTGCCATTGCGGATGTCCAGCACCTCGAAGTACTGCCGTTCCCATTCGGCATCACCCGTCATCACGTAGGTGCGGGCCAAGCGGGTGAGGTCGTCAGAGCTTTGGCGCAACTCGTCGGCCAAAAGGGCAGATGCATAGCGCGCAGACTGTGCCGCCGACACCTCGGCGCTGGTCTGGTTCATGCGAACCAGGCACACGACCAATAGAACGACCGATGCGCCCACGCACATCAGTGCGGTCGAGAACAACTGCTTCAGTGTTTTCATCAATCACTCCGTCATAACCGTCATTGAATTGAAAGTGGCGCCTCATGCAGGTCTTGCACCCGCCGGTCACGCTCCTGAAGACCCTGGAACTCAGTCAGCGCTGCAAAGCCGCTCACGCGGAGGAGCCCGGACATAGCCCGATCTTGTGGAGGGTGGCCTGTGGCATAGAGCTTCTTCGGCATTGCGGCGCCCGACTTGAGGTCGATCTGTGCCTTGTCCGGTGCTGCCGGGGGTCTGATTCCCAACGCCCGATGGAGGTGATCGCGGTCACCTGCAACGCCCAAGATGGGTGCCGCTCAGGTGGCGCTTGAAGCGCCAGGTCTTGGTTCCGGAGGGAAGCACTTCGAGCAGAAGGCCCCCGCCGTCGGTCAACGCCTATGCCTTGTCGCGTGGCTCCGCGTTGTCGATGGCGACTGGCTTGAGCAGGTGGTTGGTGTGCCTCATTTTTCGTCACCCGGCCGAACGGATACGGATAGGAAATCCAACCACATGAGAACGAGTATGGCCCAGGTTTTGGACATCACAGGCCTTCAGCCTGGGTCTGCCTGAGCGCTTGTTCAGGGCCAGTCGCCCGAGATTTTTCGGTTTGCACATTTTCGGGCAGCGCCAGGCGCAGCCCTGCCGAGCAGCGTTGGCCACACCGCTGTTGTCACCCCTTACCAACTGACGCGCTGATCGACCTCAAAGTCCGGCGCCGGTTGTGCCGCCTCATCCCAGTCCGGCTCAACTTCGACACCATCGCCCATCTGCGCGTTGCACCCGTCCCACAGCGGCGGCCCGCGTGCCGGGGTGATGCGCGGTGGCTCTGTCTCCACCCTGATGTGTTCCAGTATTTGGCGGATGTCGGCGCTGTAAGTGATGAAAGCGATGAAGCGCATCTGCCCGCCACAGAGGGGGCACATCAGCGGGAACAACTCGTAGATGCGGGCGATCAACACCGCCCACAGGCAATGCGCTGGGCGCTTGGCTGACACCGGCTGGGCCGGCTCGGCCTGGGTTGGGAGTGGGTTGCTCACCCCAAGTGCGCTCTCGCCTGTATCCGTGCTGGCTGCGCATAGGAAATTCAAACGCCCCCCAAAGCCCGACGACCAGACCGCAGCCAGCCAAGACGGGACGTCTGCGGCAGT
>JBHYDA010000027.1:0-31886 GCA_051861265.1 Rubrivivax sp. | reverse complement strand
TCCTGCGCTCGATATGGCTATGAACTCTAGACACCACGCGCCGAGTCTGCGAGGGGGTTTTCACACAGCCTCGACCCGGAGCCGCCAGTCACACGCTGAGAAAGCGGCCCTTCATCGTGCCTTGCCGTTGTCGGCGTGAAACTCGGCGATCGCGCGCCACATGTGCACCGGGTTGGAGTACATGGGGAAGTGGCCGCAGCCCGGCACCTCCTCGACCCGGATGCCATGCGCGCGCAGCCGTGGCAGGTACGACAGCGACGCGTTCTGCTGTCCGTGCATGAACATCCGGGGCATCGGCAGCCCCAGGAACTTGTCCATCAGCGCGCCATGGTCCGACCACTGCACCATCGAGCGGAAGATGCCCGCCACCGCGCCGGCACGCACCTTGTGCTTCAGGCTGCCGGCGTACAGGGCGCTGGCGTAGGCGGGGGCCTGCCGCGTGCGGGCGATGAAGTCGTCGAAGAAGCGCTCGGCGTCGTCGCTCGGGTGCTCCACGATCTGCCGGCTGAGGAAGCAGTCCTCCGGCGCCACGTTGCCTTCGATATCGATGAAGCTCAGCACGCGCCCGGGCTCGGCATGGGCAGCAGCAGTGCGGTCAATCCGCCCATCGAGTGGCCGACCAAGTGGAAGCGGTCGATCCCGAAGTGCGCCAGGATGGCCTGCGCCGTGGCGACCAGGAACGGGATCGACACCTGAGCCAGATCGTCACACCGGCTCTCGCCGCAACCCGGTGCGTCGAAGGCCAGGAACGCGCGCCCGTCAAACGGCGGGTGGAGCACGATGTCGGCGTAGTCTTCCTTGGTCGAACCGAAGCCGTGCAGGAACACCAGCGGTGCGCCCGCGCCCAGCCGATGGATGGCTGCGATCTCCAGCGGCACGCCGAGCACCTGCAGTGCAACCCGGTGGCAGTCGAAGCCGGTCATGCACGCGCCCTTGCGCAGAAGGTCTTGATCGCATCGCAGGCCCGCGCAAGCGACACGTCGTCGAGCGCGTAGGCGATGCGCAGGTAGGGCCCCAGGCCGAAGGCGCTGCCCTGCATGACGGCCACCTGGGCCTCGTCCAGCAGCGCCAGGGCCACGTCCTCGTCGGTGTGCAGCGGCCTGCCGCCCGCGCTGGTGCGACCGATCAAGCCCTCGCACGATGCAAAGGCATAGAAGGCGCCGGAGGGCCCTGCGCAGCGCAAGCCGCGGGCCTGGTTCAGGCTGTCGACCACCGCGTCGCGCCGCCGCTCGAAGACCCGCCGCGTGTGCTGCACGAAGTCCTGCGGCCCCGACAGCGCGGCCAGCGCCGCATGCTGCGAGATGCTGCTCGCCCCCGATGTCTGCTGGCCCTGCAGCTTTTCCATGGCCTGCAGCAACCACTGCGGACCGGTGGCGTAGCCGATGCGCCAGCCGGTCATCGCATAGGCCTTGGACACGCCGTTCATCGTCAGGGTGCGCTGTGCCAGCCGGGGCTCCGCCTGGGCCATCGTCGCGAAGCTGGCGCCGTCGAAGATCAGGTGCTCGTAGATGTCGTCGGACAGCACCAGCACCCTGGGGTGGGCCAGCAGCACCTCGGCCAAGGCCCGCAGTTCATTGGCCGAATAGACCGCACCGGTGGGGTTGGACGGCGAGTTCAGGATCAGCCATCGCGTGCGCGGCGTGAGGGCACGGGCCAGGTCATCCGGCGTGAGCTTGAAGCCGTTCGCCTCGGTGCAGGACACCTTCACCGCCTGCGCGCCACACAGTTGCACCATCTCGGGGTAGCTCACCCAGTACGGCGCCGGCACGATCACCTCGTCGCCCGGGTTCAGCGTGGCGGCCAGCGCGTTGTAGATGACCTGCTTGCCGTCGCTGCAGACGATGGTGTCCTGCCAGCGCGTGGGGATGCTGTTCTCGCGCTCGAACTTGGCCGCCACGGCCTCGCGCAGCGCCCGCAGGCCGGCCACCTGGGTGTATCGCGTGTGGCCGGCGCGGATGGCGGCAATGGCCGCATCCTGCACATGCTGCGGGGTGTCGAAGTCGGGTTCACCGGCGCTCAGCGACAACAGCGGCACGCCCGCCGCCTTGCGCTCGGCCACGCGGTCGATCATCCGGTAGGTGGCTGAAGGCTGCGCCGCCGCCAGCCTGGCGTTGAGCCGGGTGACGTCGCGGGTCATGCCCGGCCTCGCCATGCGGCCAGACCCAGCAGGTCCACCGTGGTGGCGCCTTCGGCCAGGCGTTGCATGAAGTCGGCTTCCTTGGCGGCCCGGGCCTCGCCGGCCAACAGCACACGGGGCACCTCGGCTGCGGGCAGCACCACCACGCCGTCGTCGTCGGCCACCACCAGATCGCCCAGTGCCACGTCGACGCCGGTCATCCGGATCGCGCCACCCACCGACGGTGCGCTGGCCTTGACCGTGCCGCGCACCGAGATGCCGCGCGAGAAGACCGGAAACACTCGGCGTGCCAGGGCCGCCACGTCGCGAACGCCACCGTCGATCACCAGACCCGAAATCCCGGCGGCCTGCGCGGCCACGGTCAGCACCTCGCCCCAGTAACCGGCGACGAAACCGTCGGCGCTGACCACCAGCACGCTGCCGCGCGGCGCGCGCTCCACGGCCAGGTGGATGGCCAGGTTGTCGCCCGGCGAGCAGTGCACCGGGTACGCCGGGCCGGCGACCGCGGCGCCGGTCCATACCGGGCGGATCGCGGGATCGATGGCACAGGGCAGGCCTGCGGCCTCGTACAGCGTGGATGTGCCCAGCGCCAGGGCCCGCCCGTGGATGTCGAGGCTCATGCGCGCCTCGTCTGCAGTTGGTGATAGCCCAGCTGGGCACGGGCCTCGCCCAGGCTCATGCCAGTGGCGATGAGGCCGCGGATGCGCGACTCGGCCGCCTCGATCGCGTGCGCGGTCTCGGCGACCTCGCGGGCACGACCGCGGGGCACCACCACCACGCCGTTGGCGTCGGCCACCACGATGTCGCGTGCCACCACGCGGGCCTGCCCGATAGCCACGGGGCCGTTCACCGCGGCCACTTCCACGCGGTCCTTGCCGGTGCGCATGAAGCGACCTCGTGTGAACAGCGGGTAGCCATCGCCCAGGGCCTTGGCCACGTCGCGACAGACGCCGTCGATCACGGTGCCGGCGATGCCCCGCAGGCCGGCGTACTGGGTCATGATGTCTCCCCACACGGTGCAGTCGGTGCGCCCGCCGTTGTCGATGACGACCACGTCGCCGGGCGCCACGTCGTCGATGAAGTCGCCCACCGTGCCGGCGGGCTGGGCGCAGCTGACGTACTGCACGGTGAAGGCCGGGCCCACCACGGTGCCCCGGTAGTTGTCCAGAGGCGCGATGCCCAGGCACTGGCCCGGGATGCCCAGCTTGTCCAGCGCGTCGGACACGCCGGGCGTGTCCAGGCCCTGGAAGAGCGCGACCAGTTCAGCGTCGGTGGTGTTCATAGGACGGCTCCGGTCTTGATGGCTTCGAACGCCTTGTCGTGCATCACGTCCTCGACCGAACGGCCGGCGCGCACCGCCTGCACCATGCCATCCTGCCGGCGCGCGATGCGGTCGGCCAGGTCCAGCACCTCGGCGATGCGGGCGGCGGGCACGAACACCGAGCCGCAGCGGTCGGCGATGACGTAGTCGCCGTCGGCCACGGCAACGCCGGCCACCTGGATGGGCTGGCCGGCGTGCAACTGCACCACCCGCCCACGCGCACTGACCATCGTGGCGCCGCGGCCGTACACGGGGTACCCGATCTCCTCGTTGGCCTCGATGTCGCGACTGAAGCCGTCGATCACCGTGCCCCGGATGCCCTTGGCCTGGGCGGCGTTGGCCAGGATGTCGCCCCAGCACGAGACGCCGTCGATGCCGCCGGCGATGACCAGGATGCGGTCGTCGCTGTCGATAGCCGCGATCACCGGTGAGATCAGGTGCACCGTGGGCGCGTAGCCTGTCTTGGGCCCCAGCTGGACAGTGCTGGCGCGCCCCACGATGCGCGGGCAGTTCCACAAGGGGCGCAGGCCCACGGTGGCACCGGGCAGCGCGAGAAAGTCCAGCGCGTCCGACACCGTGGTGGTGTCCAGGCGCGCCAGGCGGTCAAGGTCGGATGCGGGCATGAAGGAGTGGATCGAAGCGGGGATCGGGCACTGTCGGCCTGCGCGTTCGTTCTGTAAATTCCGAAGACAGGAAGGTCTTGATACGCTGAACCTATGGACGCACCATGATCAACTTCCGGCTGATGCGCCACCTGTGGCTCTTCCTCGCGGTGGCCGAAGAGCAGCACTTCGGGCGGGCCGCCAGACGGCTGGGCATGTCGCAGCCGCCGC
Organism: Rubrivivax sp.; assembly: GCA_051861265.1. Classification (GTDB taxonomy): domain Bacteria; phylum Pseudomonadota; class Gammaproteobacteria; order Burkholderiales; family Burkholderiaceae_C; genus Rubrivivax. Next base: position 27,595 of record JBHYDA010000027.1, on the reverse strand, counting down.
TCACCGAGCAGATCCAGGTGCTGGAGCAGGCGCTGAAGGCGCAGCTGTTCGTGCGTTCCCGCCGCGGGACGCAGCTCACGCCGGTGGGGCTGGCAATCGTGCCGGCCGTGCGCAAGTTCGTGCAGCAGATGGAACAGCTGGAGCTGGCCGTGCGCGAGGCCACGTCCGGGCAGACCGGCATGCTGACCATCGGCGCCATCTCGTCGGCCATGCTGGAAGTGCTGCCGCCCTACCTGGAGCGCTTGCGCCAGCAGCAGCCGCAGCTCACGGTCTCGGTGCGCGAGATCGACAGCGTCGAGGCCGTGCCGGCACTGCTGGCGGGCGACGTGGACCTGGCCTTTGCCCGATTGGAAGGCGACCTGGGTGCCGACGTGCAGACGCTGGCCATGGCACAGGACCAGCTTCTCGTGGCACTGCCTTTGCAGCACCGGCTGGCGCGCCGCCGCCGCATCGCTTTGGCCGACCTCGCCGACGAGGCGTTCGTGATGTTCAGCCGCCGCGTCAGCCCGGTCTACTTCGACCGCATCGTCGCCTTGTGCCAGGGCAGCGGCTTCTCACCGCGCATCCTCCACGAAGTGCGCAGCGTGGCCACGCAAGTGGCGTCGGTCGGCTGCGGGCAGGGCATTGCGCTGGTGCCGGCCGCCCTGAGGCGCATCGCGCCCGAGAGCGTGGTGTTCAAGCCCCTGGCCGAGGCGGTGGACGTGGTCACCACGGCTGCGGCATGGTGCCCGAAGTCTGGCAACCCGGCTCTGGCCTCGGCCCTTGCGCTGTTGAGGGTTGCGCCGGAAACACCTCGGCGCAGACGCTCGATCCGGGTCTGAGCGTCGACATCGTTGGATTTCGGGCTTGGGCGACCGCTTCGGGGAGACCCGTGCCGGGTCAGCTATTGGCCGGCAGCGTGAGTACCCCGAAGTGCCACAAAGCTGACGCTGGGTCCTCGCGATCGTCGTAAGGCTGGGTTGACCCAGCACAAGGACCGCGACGACGCTCCGGCGCATCTTGGTCGGCCCTCAACTTGATGGGAGACCATCATGGGATCCGTAGCCAACGCAGTTCATCGCGAGCCGTGGAACAAGGGCAAGATCGTCGGGCAGAAAGCTCCATTCAAGGTCAAGGAGATTTGGGCCCTTCGTGTCCGTCTGCAGATGGAAAGCCGGGTGCGAGAGCTCGCCCTCTTCAATCTGGGAATCGACAGCAAGCTTCGCGGTTGCGACCTCGTCAGCCTGAAGGTCCGAGACATCTGCCATGGGGACCAGGTCGCATCCCGGGCCATGGTGATGCAGCACAAGACACAGCGCCCGGTGCAGTTTGAAATCACACCAGCTACCCGTGACGCGGTGCAGAAGTGGATCAAGCTGGCCGCGCTGAAGTCCGACGACTTTCTGTTCCCGAGCCGTATACACGACTCACCACACCTGGGTACGAGGCAGTACGCCCGGATCCTCGAAGGCTGGGTTCAGGAGCTTGGCCTTGATCCCGCCGACTACGGTACGCACTCGATGCGACGGACCAAGGCGACATTGATCTACCGGCGCACAAAGAACCTGCGCGCCGTGCAGCTGCTGCTGGGCCACTCCAAGCTGGAGTCGACCGTGCGCTACCTAGGCATCGAAGTCGACGACGCTCTGGAGATCTCTGAACAGACCGAAATCTGAAAACAGATCTGATCGAGGCCTGGCAGGGGCCGCCTTGCCGTCGAAGCTGGTTGGGCGGCCTTCCTTCCGCAAGGGTCCAGAAAGTCAGCTTCCTGGCGCAGCTTCGTACTCACACTGACGGCCAGTTCCTGTCGTTGAACACAGTGCGACGAGCGACAGCAAGGTGCACAATGCCGAAGTTGATCGAACTTCAGAGCAAGACTGGATGCTGCCGGTCGTGCAGTTTCTCTGGGTGACTGCTTTAACCGCTTGCTGACAGTGGGCGAGTGCGCGGTCGCGGGTGACGACCGACCGCAACCGCTGCAAAGCAGTCCGACCCGCGCCTATCTGGCCAAAAGAGACCCAGACGACGCGGGCACTGCGTCAGGCAACGAGCACCTGATTTCTGCGTGCTTGAAACTTGGCTTGTCTCTGCACCTGAACCCCGTCAACGGCCATCTGCTGTGGAGCAACGAAGGCCAGCGCGCCGCTGCCGGCTTTCAGAACCCGACCGTGCGCCGGATGACCGCGGCCGGTGTGTATGTGCGCGATTTCGCCGTGCCCGGCCGCTACCAGCCCGCAGGCAGCGTGGCCGGCAATGTGGCGGGGGATCGCGGCATCGCCAACCACCTGGCCTTTGAGGGCCTCACGCTCTCCACCGCGACCGAGAACGCGCTGGTGCAGGACGGCCCCGCTGCCGACGTGGGCAGGGATCGGCCTCTAGCACCTTGGCCCTCGATCTGGGCAGCGGCGCAACCATTGCCGAGTACGTCTATCCTGTGGCGCCCGTGGTGCTGGCACCGGCCTCGCCGGTCATCTTCGCCACCAACGGCGTGGTGAAACTGCTGGCCATCGCGCCCGGCGAGTTCATCGCGGTTGAGCGTTCCTTCGCCATCGGCTCAGCCACCGCGGCGTGGGCCCGGCGGGACAGACCACCGGCCACGCGATCTGGCTGTTCCACGTCGACATCCGCAACGCCACCGACGTGTCGGGCCTGGACAGCCTGGCCGGCGCCAGCGATACGGCGGCCACAAAGACGCTGCTGCTGGACATGTCGGACCTGCGCCAAGACGACGGCAGTGTCCTCGCGCTGGACAACATCGAGGGCCTCACGCTCGGGCCCGTGCTGGCCGATGGCCGGCAGACGAAGGTGCTGGTGACCGACAACAACTTCGGCGCCACCCAGTTCATGCAGTTCGTGGTGCTGGCCATCCCACCGGTGCCCGAGCCCGCATCGGCCGTGCTGATGCCGATGGGCCTGGGTGCGGTGCCCAAGGGCCGCCGGCGCGCACGCCCTGCGAAGTGACGCGGCCCGGGACGCCGCACGGCGCCCCGTCGAGGCTCAATCCACCTTCTTGGGGCGGCCCGGCTTCAGAGCCTGCAGGCTGTCCAGCGCAGCGAGCAAAGGCTTGTCCTTCAGGCCCGACAGCACGTGCAGGCCCGCGCGGAGCAACTCGCTCTTCTTCGTGGGGCGCTTGTGCGCGAGGGTGCGCTCTTTCAGTGCGTCGATCAGGTCGAAGTCGAACTGCGGCATCGTGAAGCTGTCGCGGACCAGCTTGGCGCGCTTGCGCGGAGCCTCGTTCACCGGCGCGGCGGCAGGCGCTGCGGCACGCTGGGCCTGCGCGGCGGGCTTGGCGGCGGTCTTGGCCCTGGGCTTGGGGCTTGGGCCGGGCTTGCTCGCCGCGACAGTTGGCCGAGCCTTGGCTGCGGGCTGGGCCGCTTTCTTCGGGGCTGGCTTCTTCTGAGCCGCCTGCTTGGGTGCCGGTTTGGCAGCCACCTTCTTCTTGGCTGTGGCGACCGGCTTCTTCGGCGCCTTCGTGGGCGCGCTTGTGGACGCAGGCGCGGCTTCGGGCTCAGCAGCAGCAGCCGCTGCCGCAGAAGGGGCCGTCGAGCTGGCTTCAACCGGCGCCGGGGCAGCGGCGGGGCTGTCGATGATCGGGGACATGAAGAACTCCTCGAGAAACAAGGTAAATCATTTATACCTTATTTCCCGAGGAGGCTTGAAGGGGGCTCCTCGCGGAGCCCGCCACGCAGGGTCAGGACATCGGGAGGGCCGGGTCGTAACCGATGATGCCGCCGTCGGTGCGCGTGATGACCACCGTGGCCGAGCGCGGACGCGCCGCCGAACCGCCCGGGCCGTAGCCGGCATTGCCGGGCCAGTTGCTCTCGAAGGGGCCCGAGGGCGTGGTGGGCGTGATCGCCACCGATGGCGGCACTGCGCCCGCACGGCCGGTGTTCTCACCCGGATGCTGCACGTTGATGAACAGCGCGCGGCCGTCCGGCGTTTCTGTCAGACCCGTGATCTCGGCGCCCATTGGGCCGACGAAGAGGCGCTTGAGGGTGAGCTCGCTCATCTTGCGGCCAGCATAGGTGCGCTGCACCACGTCAGCGCCGAGCGCGCGCACCGCGGGGTCGGGGGCACCTGCGGCCTGGTTGACCACGTCGACCGCGCCACCATCGCCGAGCCGGCCCGGCAGCGCGGCCAGCAGCATGGCGTTGCTGCGGTCGGTCATCGTGTTGTCGTCCGACTGGATGTACAGGATGCCCGTGGTCGGGCTGAACCAGCAGCCGTCGGGCTTGGAGATCTCGTTGGCCGTCGTCAGGCCCGACAGGTTGACGTTGGCCTGGTAGTGCACATCATCCAGGCCGGCATCGGCCTGGGCCTGCGCGCCGAAGAGGAAGATGTCCCAGCGGAAGCTCATCGCGCCGGGGTCGTCGCGGTCTTCGCGGATGCGCACGATGTGACCGTTGACGTTGCCGCGCTGGGCTGCCGAGGCAGCGCCTTGCGACGTGGCGCCCTTGGTATCGAACCAGTAGCGGGGGTTGGCCGCATCGAGGCCGGCGTTGGGCACGTTGTTGCCGGAGAAGCCGACGTTGCCGCGGTCGGGGTTCTCGGTCATCGTGATGTAGATCTCGCCGTTGAAGGGGTTCACGGCGGTCCACTCCGGGCGGTCCATCCGCGTGGCACCCACGGCGCTGCCCGCCAGCCGCGTATTGACGCAGATGTCGGCCAGATCCTCGAAGCGGTAGCCCTCCGGGAAGCGCGTGCTGGGCGCCAGGCCGGCCACAATCTTCGGGTTGCTCATCGACAGGGCTTCCCAGCGGCCCGTGCCGTCGGCATTGAAGACGGCGGCGTAGATCGTGCCGCGGTCGAGGTACTTGTCACCGGTGCCCAGGCCGCCGCGCTGCGCATCGCTGGGGTTCCAGCGCTCCGAAGTGACGTACTTGTAGACGTATTCGTTGCGCGAGTCGCAGCCGATGTAGAAGGCCAGCGGCCGGCCGGGCTTGGGCACTGAGCACCAGGCGCCCTCGGTGGCGCGGCGACCCAGAGCCGTGCGCTTCTTGGGGCGCGACAGCGGCGCGTAGGGGTCGATCTCCACGACGTAGCCGAAGGTGTTGGGCTCGTTGCGATAGTCCTCGCTCGCGCTCTGGCCGATCACGCTGCAGTTCCAGCGCTCGAATTCGCTGGCCGGGTACTGGTTGGCGGTGACGCGGTCCCAGCGGCGGTAGGAGAAACCCCCCGCGCCGGCCGTGATGCCGTTGCGGCGCAACTGGGCGTTCTCGCGCTCGGGGCGCTGTGCTTCGTCGCCCGCGTTGCGGAAGAAGTAGCTGGCCCAGTTTTCCTCGCAGGTCAGGTAGGTGCCCCAGGGCGTGACGCCGTGGCCGCAGTTGTTCAGCGTGCCGCGTGCCTGCTGGCCCGTTGGCGAATACTTGGTGCGCACGTAGGCCGTGCCGCGGACCGGGCCGCTCAGGTCGACGGGCGTGCGCGCCGTCACGCGGCGGTTGAAGCGCGAAGGCTTGTGGGTCTTGAGGGCACCCGCCTGGCGCCGCATCTCCACCACGGAGACACCGTGGGCGTCGATTTCCTTGATGACCTCTTCCTCGGGCCGGTTCGGCGCCGTGCCGCCGAGGTTGGTGCCCCCGTTGGTGTGCAGGAACTGTGCCGTGCCCGAGATGTTCTCGTGGTTCACGCAGAGCAGGCCGCGGGCGCTGTTGCGGTCGTCGCGAAGGTCGGCGCGGGTGTGCAGGCCGAACCAGTTCATGCCGTCGTGGTGGTCGCCGGCACGCAGGTCGTAGCGGGTCTCGGTGCCGTCGCCAGCGTACTCGGAGATGCTGGCGTCCAGGGCATCGCCGGTGGCGTACACCACCGTGGCCTGGTAGCCCGGCGGCACATGCACGCCGTCGTCGCGGAAGCGGCCGACGGCCTCGAAGTCGAGCTTGCGCGCCGGCGTGGTGCCCGGGGGCAGGCTGCGGATCGAGGCTTCGGCCTCGCCGCTGGCCACGAGGCCGGCGGCACCGAAGCCCGCCATCGCCATGGCCGAAGCGCCGCCGGTCAGCACATCGCGGCGGCTCAGGCGCCCGGCCACGAGATCGCGCAGGTGCGGCGCGGTGCTGGGGTTCTTGTCGAGGTCGTCCGGCTCGATCGTGAGCGGCACGGGCAGGTGAGGTGCGTTCATGCGAAGGTGTCCTGAAGTGGCACGCGCGGCCGGTTCGCCGCACGCACAGGGTGGTCGTGGATGGAGAACTGGAGGTCAGGCGCGGCGGCGTGCCACGAAACCCACCACCAGCACGCCGGCCAGCAGCAGCGCGTAGGTCGAGGGCTCGGGCACGGCGCTCACGGCATAGATGCCGACGGCACTGTCGAGGTAGCCGGTGTAGACGGCGTTGCTGTCGTTGGCCACGGTCACGCTCAGCAGGGCGGTTTCGCCGAAGCTGTAGTTGCCTGGGGTGTAGGCCAGCGCGGCGTTGCCGATCTCGCGGCCGTCGGTCAAGCCGCCGGCCGACAGCAGGCCCGTGGCGTAGCCGAAGAGTTCGGTCGTGATGTAGGCCGATGGCAGTGTCGGTTGCACGCCGCTCACACCCAGGTTCAGCGCGCCCAGGAAGGTCACGCTGCTGCCCGGCTGGAGGGTGAAGTAGGAGCGTGCCGAGGCGCCGGCTGCCGTGTAGCCGGCCACGGGCGCGATACCAGCGGCCTGGAGCGTGGCCGCGCGGTTGCCGGCCTGCGGCAGCACCGAGGCGCTGCTGAAGGTGCTGCCGCTGAAGCTGAGGGCCTGGGTCTGCGGCAGGGCCACGCCGCTTTCGGTCATGGAGGCGTCGCTGGGCGTGGCGTACTGCGGCACCCAGCCGCCGATGCCATCGGCCACCCAGGCCTGGAAGCCGGCGGCCGTGGCTTCGCTCACGCTGCTGCTGGGTGACAGGGGGTCGTCCAGCCAACTGAAGCCGTTGCCGGCGATGACGGAGAACGACAGGGATGCGGTGGCGGCGCTCTGGGCCTGCGCAGGGTTCATCGCAGCCAGCAGCAAGGGTGCCGCGGACAAGAGTACGGACGGTTTCAAGTGGGGCTCCTCGGGGCTTGGTCTGATGAAGCGGGTTGGGCGCTGGCCTGGACAGGCGCGCGCCCCCACCGACCCATGGATGCTTGTCCACCGCCATGACCGCTGCGTGTCAGGCGACAGCCACCAAGTGGCCCATGCGGCGGCCGAAAGCCACCGCTGCCGAGGTGCCGATGGCGACGCGGGCCTGCGCCGCTTCTGCGTCAGGGTGTAGGGAGCTTTGGTGCTTCCGCAGCACCGGCCTCGACGTACACGGCCACGCCGCTGAGCTTGGCCCGCTGTTTGGCCAAGGCCGCTGCGTTGGCCACCTGCGAGGCCTTCTGCAGCCCCGTGCCACGCCGCACCGGCACCGCGCCCATGTAGAGGCCGATGTAGCCGAAGAACCGGCGCGTGCCGTGCCGGTCTTCGGCCTCGATGCCGCCGCGCGTGCGGGCTTCGTCGTCGTAGAGCAGGCGCACGGCCTCGTCGAATTCGGCCACGATGCGCTCGCAACGGGCTTCCCAGTCGTGGCTCTGGAAGAGCATCACGAAGTCGTCGCCGCCCACGTGCCCGACGAAGTCACGCCGCGGATCACAGTGGCTCTGCACCTTCATTGACAGCAGCTTGATCGCCTCGTCGCCACGCCAGTAGCCGTAGTAGTCGTTGAAGGGCTTGAAGTTGGCCAGATCGGCGTAGCAGGCGACGAACTCTGCGCCGGCGGCACAGAGGCGATCGATGTGCTCGCTGATCGGGATGTTGCCCGGCAGCAGCGTCAGCGGGTTGGCATGGCGCGCTGCTTCGAGCCGGCTTTCCGTGACCTGGCGAACCAGCTGGTGGCCGGTGCCCAGGCCTTCGTAGAGACCGTTCTGGACATAGATGAAGCCCTCGGTGAGGTAGCGCTGGTCGGGGCTCATCAGCACCGCGACCAGGGCGTCGAAGTCGGCTTCGATCTCCACCACCGTGGGCCGCGGGTTGGCGAAGGTGATGCTCGGCTTTCGGCCGTAGACCTCCTTGAAGAAGGGCTTGGCATGGCGGTCCAGGAAATCCTGCCGTCCCAGCAGGCCCAGGGGGCGGCCCTCTTCGTCGACGAAGGCCGCGGCGTGCCAGTTGGGGTTGGCATCGAACAGGCGTGCCAGTTCGTCGCATGAGGTCTGTGCCGAGATGCCCTGCGCGCGCAGGACATGGCCCTGGCTCACGCGGCCTGGCGAGGCGGCCACGCGCAGGGACGGCAGCACCGCCACCCGTGTGCTGCCCACCACCGCGAGCGCGGGTTCGTCGACGGTGTCGGCCGGCTGGCGCACTGGCCGACCCAGGAAGTAACCCTGGCCGAAACTCACGCCCAGGTCGCGCAGCACACGCAGGTCGTCGGCCGTTTCGATGCCCTCGGCCACCAGCGCCGAGCCGAAGGTCTCGGCGATCTGCAGCAGGGCCTGCAGCGTCTTCAACCGTTGCGCGTGGTGTGCGATGTCGGCCGTGAAGTACTTGTCGATCTTCACGTAGTCGGGCGCCAGCTCCGACCACAGGCGCAGGCTCGAGCGGCCATCGCCGAAGTCGTCAAGCGCAAACCGGGCGCCGGTGGCATGCACCTGCTCGACCACCCGCGCCAGGCGCGGGATGTCGCTCACGTGCTCGTGTTCGGTGATCTCGAAGACCAGGCGGTCCGGAGCGATGCCGTGGTGCATGAGTGCGGCGCGAAGCTCGGCGGCATCGCAGTTCTCGAAACAACGCACCAGCGCCGAGGCGCTGATGTTCACGAAGAGCCGACCTGCCCGTTGCATCTGCGACCACTGGCGCAGCGCGATGGCCACGCAGGCCACTTCGAAGTCCTGCACCAGCCCTTCGCGGCGCGCGGCGGCGAACAGCGCGTCCGGCGCCTGCAAAGGCATGCCCTGCGGCCCACGCACGAGGGCCTCATGGGCGTGGATGGAGCCCCCTGTCAGCGAGACGATGGGCTGGTAGACCATCGACAGCGCCCCCTCGCTGAGCAGGCGCGAGAGGGGGCCGCTGCGGTCGCCCGTGTTGTAGGCCAGCAAGTCGGTCATGTTGGTTCTCCTCTGCGGTGCGCGAAGCACCCTGGGCGCTGGCGAAGTCGCGGCTTGCGACACCCTGGCCGCGCTATCGGTCGCATCTTCTTCTGACTTGAAAGAAGGTTTTGTGACAAGCGGCGGCGGCATTCATCAAACCGTCACCGTTCGAGCCCGACGCGCTCGGGTGTGCAACGACCACCAGTGCGGCCCGAATCGGCCGCCCTAGACCTAAGTAGCTACGGAAGGCCTGCACTCTGTTCACGATACGGCGCTTCAATGCCTCCACAACAACCACCCAGGAGTGAGGTTTGAACGACGATCTGTTCATCAAGCGCATGCCCTTGGTCATCAAGGAGCTCATTGCGCGCGAGGCGGCACTGAACCATCGCTCGGTCAACCAGGAGGCCATTGCCCTGCTGGAGGAGGCCTTGCTGCACCGGATGGAGACCCAGAGCCCGCAGCGTCGCAACGTGCTGGCCACCCTCAGTGGCTACGCCGCTCAAGCCACCGCCATGGCCGCCGCCCCGCCGCTGGCGCCCAGCAGCAACGGTTGATCCGTTTCCCTCAAGAAGGACTGAATCCATGAAACACCTGACCCTGCACTGGCGCTTTCAGGCCGCCACCGCATGCATGCTTGTGCTGCTGCCGGCCGTGTCCCAGGCTGGCCTGGAGACCGCTGGAGCGGCCACGCCGTGGCTGAACGGCGCCACGCTGGCGGACCCACCGGCTTCGCGAGCCCTGGCCCAGGCGCTGGAGGTGCTGGACAACGCGCAGGCCCCCGCGGGCGAGCGCGCCTACCGGCTCTCCGTGACGCCCTCCTCCGTCAACGCGCGCCTGGACGCGACGGCCCTGGCCATCGGTTCGCGCACGCGGCCGACGCAGGCCACCTTGAGCCTGTGGGCCTTCATCACCACGGTGCGCGCCCAGCAGAGCGGTGAACGTTTTGTCATCCTCGAGGCCAACACCTCGCTGCTGCAGTTGGCCGAGGGCCCCGCTGCACCCGTGCCCCTGCCGGCGGCCGCGTGGCTGTTGCTGACGGGCCTGCTGGGCCTGGCAGGCACCACCCGCCTGCGCGCCCAGCGCCAGGGGCCGCGGCCGGTCGGCGCGCTCGGAGCCGCGACGTGAGGGCAGTGCGCTGGCGGCGCGCTCAACTGGGTCTGTGCGTTGGCGCCATGGCCTGGGGCCTGGCGGCCTGCGGCGGCGGGGGCGGTGGCGGTGACGCCGGCAGTGGCGGCGGCGTGACGCCACCGGCCACGCCCAGCAGCGGCACCTATGCCTGGGTCTTGCGCGCCGAAGGCCGCACCGATGCGCTGCGTTACGCCTTGTCCCTGGTGCACCCACAGGACAGCGCCACCGAAGTGCCCATCGAGGCGGCAAGCGCCTCGGTCACCGACGCGCGCCTGGTCGCCACGGGCAGCCTGGACAGCACGACCCAGCAGTCCGGTGCGCTCGAACCCTACGCGCTCGTCTACATCGTCGGGGGCGATGTGCGCCGCGTGCCCTTGCGTGCCAACGGGCAGGCCCCGCTGTCGCGGGTGAACCGGGCCGGCACCAGTTCCGCTTGCCGCTTCGTGGTGGAAGCCGTCGACCACGCCAACCCTGAAAGGTCGCGCTTCATCGTGGCCACGGCGGGCGCCGACGGGCAGTGTTCAACTTCTGACGATGGGCGCGGCGAAGTTCGCCTGGACGCATCGCAGGGCATTGTCTTCACGCCGCTGGGGGCCGACGCCCCGCTGGCCGTGCTGCGCGACGCCTCGACGCTGGCCCCCTCGGCCTGGTTGCAGGCCACGCAGGTGCAGCCTTGGGCTCCACCGCAATCGGCGCTGGTGTTCCGCCCGGCTGCCAACCCGGTGCAGCGCGTGCTGCAGGCGGCGCCGCGCACCTTGCTGGTGGAGTCGGCCAGCGGGGTCAGCGTGCTGGAGGTCGGCGCCGACAACCGCGTGGCCGAGACGGCGATCCCCGCCATGGCGGGCACGGGCTGGCAGGGCGTGGGCCACGACCCGACGCACTTCTTCGCCTTCCGCAACGGTGGCACGGAGGCCAACCCCAGCTGGACGGTGCAGCGCGTGTCGCGGGCCAACCCGCTGGCCACCACGCTGGCCACGGGTGCTGGGCAGGTGACGCTGGCCTCCATGGGGCAGGAGGTGCTGTACGCCACCGTGCTGGGCAGCAGCACGGTGCAGACACTGCGCCTGCCCAAGGCCGTGCCCAACGCCTTCACCACCGTGGACAGCGGCAACCCGTCGACGCAGTTCACCACGGTCATCACGGGCGGCTCTGATGTCCACCTGCTGTGGCGCATCACAGGCCTGAACACCGGCACACCGGTCTACACCGTGCAGATGGTCAACGAAAGCGGCACCGTGCTCTACACCGGCAACGGTGGTTTCTCGCTGGGCCTGGCCGATGCCGGGCGCATCGACTTCAGGCGCAGCGAGTCGCGTACGCGCTTCCTGTTTGCCGAAAACTACGGCAACCGCCTTTTCGGCGACGCCGCGCTCGTGGTGTACGACAGCAACGCACGCGCTACCACGCGTGTGGGCCAACTGCCCGGCAGCAACGAGTTCGGGGCTGACCTCGTCTTCGCCAACGCGCTGATGGGCCCCACCGCGGCAGCGGGTGGCTTCGCGGCGCGCTCGATCAGCGGCGTGGTGCAGGCCAGCGGCGCCCGGATCTTCAGTTTCGATCCGGCCGTGGCCAACAGCCTGCGCTACACCACGCGCCAGCCCTGAGCGCCCACGCATGCACGCACCGCAAGCCCTCACAGGGGCCACGGCCACCGCCGGGCGCTGGGCCGGCCCTCAGGCCGCGCCGTCGACGGCGGCGCAGGGGCCGAAGTTGGTGCAGCTGGTGCCCGTCGGGCCTGGCGGTGTGCGTGATTTCGCCGAGGTGCTGCAGGCTTGTTGGCACCGTCAGGGCTTACCTTGCGAGATCCATGCGCTCGATGTTGCCGAAGGCTTGCCGCGCAGCTTGCGGCCGGCCGGCCTGGCGCGTGCGCCCGTGTCGGTGCTGCTGCACTACTCGGGCTACGGCTACCAGCGCCGCGGCGTGCCGCTGGCCCTGCTGCGACAGCTGCGCGATCTGCGCCAGGAGTGGCAGGCCGGCCTGCGGCTGGTGAGCTACTTCCACGAAAGCTACGCGCAAGGCCCGCCCTGGAGCTCGGCGTTCTGGTTGTCCGGCCTGCAGAGCCGCCTCGGCCTGCAGCTGGCGCGCATGTCCGACGCGGTCTGCACGAATGCGCAGCCCCATGCCGACTGGCTGCTGTCAGCGCACGAGCGGCTGCAGGGGCAGGTGCATGTGCTGCCCGTCTTCTCGGCCATCGGTGAACCCGAGTCACCCCCCGCCGTGGAGACCCCTACCGCGCGCGAGCCGGTGGCCCTCGTGTTCGGCGCGCCCCTGACACGCGCCCGTGCGTTGCGTGCCACGGAGACCCTCGCGGCCAGCCTGCGGGCTCATGGCGTCGAACGGCTGCTGGAGGTCGGCCCTGGCGGGCCTCAGGGCGCGCCGGCGGGTTTGCCCGTGCAGCATCTGGGCCGGCTCGAGGCCCCGGCACTCCACGCGCTGCTGACTCGGGTGCAAGCAGGCCTGATCGACTACCCGCCCTCGTTGCTGGGCAAGAGCAGCGTTTTCGCGGCCCTGGCCGCGCACGGTGTGCCGGTGCTCAACACCCGCGCGCACGACCACGATGCCGACGGCTTGCACGCTGGCCAGCACTACCTCCACCTGGCCGAGCCCGACAGGCCCGCGATGCCGAAGGGCCTGCGCGAGACCGCGCCGTGCCTGGGCCGCCAGGCCGACTGGCAGGCTGTGGCCCGCGCTGCCCTGGACTGGTACCGCCCTCACGAGGCCGAGCGCCAGGCGCAGCGCCTGGCCGGGCTGATGCGCTCCGGCGCGGCGAGCCCTTGAGCGCCCCAAGGCTCAGAGCGTGGCCAGCCCCGCACGCACGCCCTCGGCGATCTGCGTGCCGAGATGCACCACGCCGGCCACCGTGGGGTGCGTGCCGTCGGCGCTGACGTAGAGGTCGCCGTTGCCGCGGCCGGTGGGCGCGGCCACCGTGCCGGTGCCGGTCTGCCAGGGGCCATTGCCCGCGCTGCCAGCGCCTGCGCTGTTGCTCCACCCGCCGCGCAGGTTGTCCAGAAAGATCCAGGGGCCGCCGACCTCGGCGAGTGCGCTGCGCACGGTCTCGGCCTTGGCGATGGCCGTGGCTTCCGGTGGTGAAGCTTCGCGCGGCGCCCACGGGCCCAGGCCCACCAGCACGGCCTGCGGCAGTGCGTTGCGCAGCGCGCGGAAGTAGCTGCGCACCGCGTTGTCGAAGCCTTCGCGAGCGGCCTGCCCGGTGGCGTAGGGGAAGAGGGCCAGCGAGTTGTTGTCGTTGATGCCGCCCGCCGTGATGAACAGGTCAGGCATGGAACGCACGCAGCTGGCCAGCCGGGCCTCGAAGGCATCGCCCGGGTTGCCGCGGCCGGGCACCGAGTTCGGCGCGTAGCCGGTGCCACCGATCGCGTTGATGTCGATGTGCGCGATGCCCAGCCGCGCCGCCGCTTCCCACAAGGGGCCGCCGGTGCTGAAGACCTGGCCCGGCGCGCCCCCGTACGAATCGGCCATGGCGCCCATGGCGGCTTCGGTCGAGCGGTCCCAGGGCTGCAGGCTGTCCAGCGCGTCGACGATCAGCGCGCAGGGCCCCTGGGAGCTGCGTGCATAGACCGAGATGTTGCGCAGCGCCTGGCTGCCCAGGTCGATGCGCAGCACGGCGTTGGGCGCACTCAAGGGCGCACCGCGCCCAGAGGGCCCCAGCGCCGTGTCGAACCAGGCGCCCGACAGCAATGCGCCGTCGACCACCACCGTCAGGTTCACGGCGATGCCGGCCATCAGCACCTCGAACGCGCGCCCGTTGTGCTTGAAGTGCAAGGCGCAGACGCCTTCGCTGGCCAGCGTGGCCGCTGGGTGGCGGCGCTGCACCGGAAAGACGTTCACGCCCGAGATGCGGGCCACGCCGGGGGCGGATGTCGTCCAGGTGTCGCGCCGGTGGCCCCACAGTTCGCTCACGTCCGCCAGGCTGGTGGTGTTGCTGTTGCTGAAGGTCGGCAGGAAGCGCGCGTTGCTGCCGAAGGACGAACTCGCGTCGTTGCCCGGGCCCTGCACGACCGTGATGCCGGGCGCCGCAGTCTGCAAGGCCGGCCGCAGCAAAGCGGCTTTGAGGCGCTGCACGGTGGCCAGGGGTGGTTGCACGGGGGGCGGCACGGGCGGTACGGGTGGCGTGGGCGGTGTCGGCGCCGCACTGACCGGGGCCGGTGCAGGTGCCGCACCGCCCCCGCCCCCGCAAGCGGCCATCGGGCCGGCCAGGCCGAGGCTGCCGAACGCCGCCAGGCGCCGCAGCGCGGCACGGCGCTCCAGCGCGGTGCATGGGGCGGGGCGGGGCGGGCAAGGTTTTCTTGGCATGCGGGGCTCGTTCGAAGTTCAGGGGGAGCAGCGGGCGGGGTCGGGCCCGGGGGGGGCAGGGGGTGCTGCCACTCCCAGCGGCCGTTCACGCCGCAGCACATCGGCGTAGATCGCCAGGCAGCGATCGATGGCGGCCTCGGCTTGCAGCGCTGCGGCGCGCTGCAGGCCCAAGGCCTGGCGCTGCGCGGCGGCTGCCGGCGCTTCGGCGAGCAGCGCTTGCACCGCAATGGCCGAATCGGCGGCCCAGGTCGCCAAGGGCTGGGGTGCCGACCAGCGCGGCAGGTACAGGGGCGCTTCGCCGCCCACCTCGGTCAGCGGGGCCACGCCCGTGCACGCCACGGGGCAGCCGCAGGCCAGGGCCTCGGCCACCGGCCAGCCGAAACCTTCGGCCAGGCTGGGGAAGAGCAGGGCCCGGGCACTGGCATACAGCGCGTGCAGCAGTTCGGGTGCCACCGGGTGCACCCAGCGCACCTGCCCCGCAGCGGGCACGTGCTGCAGCTGGGCCTGCACGGCGGCGTCAGGCGGCGGGCTCACCATCAGCAGGGCCGGCACAGGCGCCTGGGCCTGCTGCAGGCGCCGCACCAGTTGTGCGTACAGGACCACCACGCCGGCCGTGTTCTTGTACCACTGCCCACCGCCCACGTGCAGCAGCCAACCGCCTGCGGGCGGGATGAGGCCGGCCGGCTCCAGGACCGATGCAGCCGCGGCCGCCGACATCGGCGCGAACGGGTAGTTCAGGCCGTTGAGCACCACTGCCGAGGTGGCCACGGCGCGGCCCCGCAGCCCGATGCGGTGCAGTTCAGCGCGCGTGTGGGCCGAGATGCTGATGAAGTGCCGGGCCCTTGCGAAGCCGCGCCGGATGTAGCGCTGGTACAGGCGGCCGCTGGCCCGCGTGGGGTGCTCTGGGATCTCGCCCAGCGCCGAGCTCAAGGCCAGCAGGTCGTGGCAGTGCACGACATGGGGCCGTGCGGCCACCGCGGGCACCCAGGGCCCGAGGGCCTGATCGCAGACGACGTAGAGCGTGTCCGCGGGGTCGGCCCGCAGGCGCTGTCGCAGTTGCCGCGGAAAGCGCAGGTACTGGTCCACGTAAGCGCCCCACTTGGCCCAGCGCGTGCCTTGCAGCCAGCGCCAGCACAGCGGCTCGGCGCTGCGCAGCTCGACGCTGTGGCCCTGCCGCGCGCAGCCGTGTATCAGCAGGCGCGCGTAGGCGTCCTGGCTGCGCAGGCCGAGGAAAGCAGGGTGGGTCAGGAAGACGAGATGCATGCCCGCTCAGGCGCCGCGCGCGTGGCCTGCGCCGACTTCGGCCGTGGTGCGCCGCGCCACCAGCACCATGCTTTTCCACAGCCAGGGCAGGCGGCCCACGCCGTAGAAGCCCACGACCTCGAAGCCGTTGTCCTGCAGCAGTTGGCTCAGGGTGCGGCGGCTCCAGAACTTGACATGCCCTCCGTACCACAGTGCGGTGTGGTGGTGGTCCCAGCGGCCTGCCAGCGACAGTGCGAGGTTCTTCCAGTAGCCGTGGAAGGGCGTGGAGACGACCAGCCAGCCGCCCGGCTGCAGCAGCCCGGCGGCCAGGGCGGGCAGGCGGTGCGGCGCGTGCAGGTGCTCGATGACTTCGGTGGACACGACGGCATCGAAGGCGCCATGTTCCTCGCGCAGCAAGGCGGCATCGGCTTCCACCCCCAGGGTCTCGATCCGCGCCCCCGGTGCGGTGCGGCGGGCCCAGGCGGCGCCCTGCGCGTCGGGCTCGAGCCCCAGCACCTCATGGCCGGCCCGTACCATCGCCGCGCAAAGCGCGCCGTTGCCGGCACCGATGTCGACAACGCGCTTGGCCCCCAGGCGCTGCAGGATCTGCAGGACCTTCGGTGTCACGTAATGGCAGGCGTGGGGGGCCTGGCTCGATTGCCAGCCATAGGCGGCGGCCGAAGGGGTTGGTGCATCGCCGGCGCCGCTGCCGGGTGCAAAGACACGCTGCGGGCCGGGCAGTGCGTCGGCTTCCAGGGCGGGGCTGGAGATGTCGTTCAGGTTCATCGGTTCACCTTGATGCGCTTCAGGCGCGGCGGTAGCAGCGGCCCAGCAGGGCCGCCAGGGCCAGCACCGTGGGTTTCGTCCAGCGCACCCAGGCGGGCAGCGTGACCAGCGGCCCGCGGGTGTGCTGCCAGAAGGCCTTGTCCGCCGGGCGGGGCGGCACACCCTCCAGCGCCTGGCGCAGGTAGGCGCGCTGCCAGGGCTTGGCTGCGCCCAGCGCGTGGGGCAGCAGCCAGGGCCCGGGCTTCAGTGCCATGGCCTCCTGGCCGATGACGCTGACGGGCAAAGTGCAGGCCTCGATGGCGACGTTCAGGCCGTCCTGGTCGGTGCGGTCGAAACAGCCGGCGAAGCCCGTCGAGCGGTAGCGATCGTCGGCCGTGAGCGCCAGGCCCAGCGATCCGATCTCATGGGCCATGAGCTGCATGGCCTGCTCCCAGTGTTCGAGGAAGCCGCGAAGTTCGCGTCGCAGCCCGATGAAGCCGCCGTTGACGTATTCGGCGCCTCTGAAGTTCAGCGGCAGGCCGCGCGCTGCGTAGTAGCGCCGCCAGCCGATGCGGCGCGGGTGGTTCTCGGGCAAGGGCGAGTTCAGGTCTTCGCACAGGGCTACGCCACAGCTCACCCATTGCTCGAAGAAGGACCAGGGCCGCACGAGCACGATGTCGGGGTCGAGGTAGAAGAGCGCGTCGTCTGCGGCCAGCGTGCTGCTGTCCAGCAACTGCAGCATGAAGGCCGGCTTGTGGTTGGTGAGGTGGTGCTCGGTGTGCAGCTCCACGAAGACCAGCCGCAACTGCGGCGCCACCTGCAGCACACAAGCCTCGCCCCAGGGGCCGGGCCAAGCCATGCGTGTGCCGGCCTGCGCCCAGGCCGGCAGAGGCCCGCGGTGGCCGGCGATCAGATCGCCCTGGAAGCCGGCGCTGTGCAGCGAGTTGGCCAGGGCGGCCACACCGTGGTGGTAGTGGCCTTCGAACAGGGTGCAGACCAGGCTGCGCATGGGCGTGTCCTCAGCGGTTCAGGGTGTAGCGGGCCAGCATCGAGAAGCCGCTGGCGCTGTCCATCGGATGGCGGCCGAAGGCCCACTGGCCCAGCGCCGCCACGCGGGCCAGGCCGCGCCGCAGCGGGCGCGGCCAATGGCTGGCCGCCTGCAGGGCGGCCACGTGGCGGCTGCGGCGGCCCACCTCCCACACGCACTGCCGCCAGGGCAGCGGTTCGTGGTGCAGGGCGCGCAATTGCCAGCCCGCGCCCTCGCCCACGGCTTGCAGGGCCCGTGGGGTCCAGCGGGTCAGGTGGTGGGGCGGCGCGTCCAGTTCGTCGGGCTCGCCGCTCAGGCGGGTGGGCCGGCGGTCGCTGGGTACGGCCACCCACAGCTGCACCGAGGGCTTGCCCAAGGCGCGCGCCAGCTCGAAGAGGGCGGCCGGGCGCGGCAGGTGCTCCAGCACGTGGAAGGCCGTGACGTGGCTGGCCGGCTCGGACAGCGCGATGCCGTCGTCGGTGCCCTCGGCCGCCACGTGCGCCTCCAGCCCGCGCTGGCGCACGGCGGCCACGCCCGCAGCCGAAAAGTCGATGCCGATGGCCCGCCGCACACGCCCGGCCGCCAGGCCCAGGAAGTGCCCGCTGCCGCAGCCGTGGTCGAGCACCGTGTCGGGCGGGCCCAGGGCCTGCAGCACCTGCCGGTACTCCCAGCGTTCTTCCGGGTACAGCGGCAGGGCCCCGTAGAGCGCACCGTACCAGGCTGCCGGCGGCGCCAGCATCGGATCGGCGAACTCCAGCCCGCAGGCGGCGCATCGGCACAAGGCGTAGCGCCCCGTCGGCGCAGGGTGGGTGTCCGCCAGTGCGGCCAGGGTGGCCGGCCCCGGGTCTTGAGCTGCAGGCTGCGAACCGGCCAGCGCGCGCGAGGCGCGTTCCGCATAGGCGGCATGCTGGGCTGGCACGGACACCCACTCGAAGGCAGGGGCGCCCACGCTGCCGCAGGCGGGGCAGCCCAGCCTGGCCGTGCTGGTGCGTTCCATGCTCATTGCCGCACGCCAGGCAGCCAGCCGCGCGTGCTGCTGAAGAGGCGCCGGGCCGTGTAGACCACCAGCACCAGCACGGCGCAGGCCGACACCACCGTGTTGATCTGGAAGGCGCCCGCGGCCGTGCCGGCATCGAAGACGAGCACCGCGGCCAGCAGCGCCAGCAGGCCCACGGGGATGTTCAGCATGGCGGGCAGGATCCAGCCGCGTGCCGCGCCGATCGCGTACAGGGCCCCGGCCCACACCGACAGCGTGGCCGACAGCACCATCCAGAGCGCTTCGGCCTGCAGATGCATGTATTGCGGGCCCAGCACCCACAGCAAGGGCCCGGGCAGCAGCAAAGCGCACAGCGCCAGCACGCCGCACAAGAGCGCAAAGCAGACGTTCACCAGACCGAAGGCCGTGCGCAGCTCGCCCGCCAGGCGGGGGCGTGCGAAGTAGGGCGCCACCAGTGCCGCCAGCACGTTGCTCAAGACCGTGAACAGCATCGCCAGGCGCGAGAGCGCGCCCACCTCGGCCACCTGCTGGGCCTGGCCCAGCCAGGCCACCAGGGCCACCGGCAACTGCGCGCTGAGGCAGTAGTACACCGCGTTGGGCGCCTGCCTTGCCACCAGGCCGCGCAGGCTGGCCATCACCTGTGCCGGCAGCTGCGCCGCGGCTGGGCTCGCACCGGCCGCACTTGCCGACACCGGACGCAGTGCCCAGCGCAGCGCGGCTGCCAGCAGCAGGGTCGGCAGCGCCATCAGCAGCGCAGCCACGCCGATGTCGATGACCCACAAGCCCGCGCCTGCGACCGCGCAGACACGGGCGGCATGCACCGCGAACTCCAGCCTTTGCTGCAGCACGGCCTGCCCGCGCAGCCGCAGCAGCGCGATGGCCAGTGCATTGCGCGCATTCACGAGCCCGAGCACCACGCACAAGGCCACGAGTGCAGCCATGCCCGGCAGCGGCAGCGCGGGGTCGGCCAGCATCAGCGCGCCCAAGGCCGCCAGCGGCAAGGCCAGCATGCCGAGCAACTGCCACTGCAGGCGCTGCGCCTGCACCAGCAGCGCGCGCAGCGCCCCACCGTTGGTGTGCTGCGGCCCGCCCAGCGACAGCATGGCCGAGGCCAGCCCCAGGTCGAGCAGCACCGACACCAGGCTCACCAGCGCCACGGCCGCGGTGTAGTGCCCGTAGTCGGCCGGCGCCATCCACCGCACCAGCATCAGACCCGCCACGAAGCCGAGCAACTGCACCCCGCCCTGGGCCAGCGCGAAACTCGTCAGCTGCCGCAGGCGGCGTTGGTTGAGCAGGGTGCGCAGCAGGCTGGCAGACGCCGGGCCGGCCGTCATCGCCAGCGCAGGCGGGCTCGACAGGCCCGCCGGTGGCAGCGGCCCGAGGCTCATGTCGCCAGCACCTGCCTGAAGTGCTCGATGGTCGGCACGAGGCCGTCGCGCAGCGTGACCGTGGGCTGCCAAGCCAGCACCTTCTGGGCGATGTCGATGTTCGGACGGCGCTGGCGCGGATCGTCGGGCGGCAGCGGTTTGAAGACCAGCGATGAGCGGCTGCGTGTGAGCGCCAGCACGTTCTCGGCCAGCTCCAGCATCGTGTACTCGCCGGGGTTGCCCACGTTCACCGGCCCCGTGAACCCGCGCTCGCTCTTCATCATGCGCAGCATCGCCTCGACGAGATCGTCGACATAGCAAAAGCTGCGTGTCTGCTGCCCGTCACCGAAGATGGTGATGGGATCGCCGCGAAGCGCCTGCACGATGAAGTTGCTGACCACGCGGCCGTCGTTGGGGTGCATACGCGGGCCGTAGGTGTTGAAGATGCGCACCACCTTGATGTCCAGCCCGTGCTGGCGGTGGTAGTCGAAGAACAGCGTCTCGGCGCAGCGTTTGCCCTCGTCGTAGCAGGCGCGCAGGCCGATGGGGTTGACGTTGCCCCAGTAGCCCTCCGTCTGCGGGTGCACGGCCGGGTCGCCGTAGACCTCGCTGGTGCTGGCCTGCAGGATGCGGGCCTTCACGCGCTTGGCCAGGCCCAGCATGTTGATCGCGCCGTGCACGCTGGTCTTGGTGGTCTGCACCGGGTCGTGCTGGTAGTGCACGGGGCTGGCCGGGCAGGCGAGGTTGTAGATCTGGCCCACTTCCACGTACAGCGGGAAGGTCACGTCGTGCCGCATGAACTCGAAGTAGCGGCTGCCGAGCAGGTTGCGCACGTTGTGGCGGCTGCCGGTGTACAGGTTGTCGACGCAGAGCACGTCGTTCTGCTCGCGCACGAGCCGTTCGCACAGGTGCGAACCCACGAAGCCGGCACCGCCGGTGACCATGATGGTGTCGTTCATCAAACAAGCTTTCTCTGGGGCAGGGCGCGGCGCTGCAGGGGCTGTGCACCGCGCGTCGGGGCCTGGCGGGGATGGCGTGGGGGCGCATGCCGGCACGCCGCGATGAGCAGGCCCGTGAAGAGCCAGCCGTAGACGTTGATGGCGCCCTGGCCGGTGATCTGGCCGAGCGTCAGCACGTAGGCCGCGTAGGAGAACAGCAGCATCGGCGCCGGGTCGTCGCTGAGCTTGAGCGTGCGCAGCACCTGCACGGCCAGCCAGCCTGCCAGCAGCAGGCGAAAGGCGATGTAGGCCAGGCCCGCGAGTGGCCCGATGTCGACCATGTGGCGTGCGAAGTCGGTCTCTGCCAACTGGCCCGGCCGCACCCCGTCGATCACGGCGTCCAGCGTGATGCTGGCGTTACCGCCGTAGCCCAGGCCCCAGCCGAGCAGGGGCACGTCGCCGATCAGGCGCAGGAAGTCCACCAGCCCGTAGGCCGCACGCCCGAAGACGCCCCACTCGAAATGGCGGCTCTCCGCGGCATCGGCCACCGTCCAGCGCTCGACGAAGGCCGCAAAGCCCTCGGGAAAGACCAGCGGGTACAGCGCCAGCGAGAGGATGGCGAGCGCCAGCGGCCAGAGCAGGGCGCGCGTCTTCAGCGCCGCGCCGCGGCCCAGCAGGCCCAGCAGCACGGCGAAGGCGAGGCACAGCCCGGCCTGCAGCACCGTGCCCCGGCTGCCGCTCAGGGCCAGCGCTGTCAGCACGCCCGCAGCACCCGCGCCCAGCAGCCACAACGGCGGCTGCGGCAGCCGGCGCGGCGTGAGGAAGGCCAGCAGCACGATGGCGCAGGCCGTGGCGGCGAATTGCTGCTGCCCGGCGCCCGACGCGAAGGGCCCCATCGGCCGCGTGCGCTCGGCCGTGGCCGTCAGGCCCCGGAACTGCAGGTCTTCGTCGGCCGCGGTCCCCACGTTGATGGCTGCGCCGGGCGGGGAGAAGAACTGCGCGGCCACGAGCAGGCCGATGGGTACGGCCAGGAAGAGCGTGAGGGCGTAGAAGCGCTGCAGGTCGCGGGCCTGGAAGGTCTGGCCGACCAGGAAGGCCAGCGGCACGTAGAGAAAGTAGGCGCGCCAGCCGTACACGCCGAGCAGCAGGCGCAGATCGCTCGGGGGCCCGCTGGCGGCCTGTGCGGCCCCCAGCGCGAGGCCGAGCACGCCCATCCACAGCGCCGCGGTGAAGAAGGGCTGGCGGCGCGGCCAGAGGCCGTGTTGCCAGGCCAGGGCGTAGGCCAGCAGCAGCAGCGGGTCGCGCACGAAGAAAAGGTACTGGCTGAACTGGGGCAGCGCCCACTTGCGCAGCGCGCCCTCGAAGATGGCCAGCAGGTAGATCGCGAAGACCAGTGCCACCACCTGCCGCCGGCCGCGCTCGGCCGCAGCGTAGGCCGGCACCGGGCCGCTGGCATGGCGGCCGCGCGGCTGCGGGCCCGCGGCGCGTTCAGGCCTGGCGTGCCAAGGCCACGGAGCGGTGCTGCGCATGCTGTTCCAGCAACTGGAGGTAGGCCTGCGCGACGGCCGCAGGCTGGTGGCGTTGCAGATGCCTGCGCACCCGGGGGTCTTCGGCGATGCCCTCTTTCGGCGCTGCCCGCAGCACCGGCACCAGGCGCGCCGCCAGCGCCAGGGGGTCGCCTTTCGCGAAGACGACACCGGCCGGCCCGGCGGCCTGCGGCAAGCCGCCACTGGCGGCCACCACCGGGATGCAGCCACAGGCCTGGGCTTCCAGCGCCACCAGCCCGAAGGGTTCTTCCCACACCGAGGGCACCACCGCCACGCGGTGGCGGTTGAGTGTCTGGACGAGCGCCTCACCCTGCAGGGCGCCGGTGAACTGCACCTGCCCCTGCAGGCCCAGCACCGGCACCAGGCCCTGCAAGGCCGCGCTCTCGGGCCCCTCGCCCACCACGGTGAGCGTGTAGCGCTGGCCGTGCGCCTTCAACAGGGCCAGCGCATGCAGCATCACCGCGAAGCCCTTGTCGCTGACGAGCCGGCCCACGCAGACGATGTCGCGCGAGCGTTCGATGTGGGCCAGGTTGCGGAAGCGCGTGCTGTCGTAGGGGTTCGGCAGCACATCGCAGGGCAGGCCGATGTCGGCCGCCATGGCGTCGCTGACCGCCACGTTGCGGGCGTGGCGCAGGGCCAGGCGCTTCCACCCTGCAGCGCGCGCCGCGGGCCCCTGGCGCGGCAGCCAGGTGTGGTGCGCCACCACCCAGGGCCGGCGCAGGGCCAGCAGCGGCCAGGCCAGGCGCAGGCTGATGTTGTTGTGCAGGACGACATCGCTGCGTTGCACGGCCGTCCAGAGCGCCCGGGCACCCGGCTGCCGCAGCACCGTGTACGGCAGGGCTTCGCGGCCTTGAGGATCCGCAGTCTGCGTGACCACGGTGATCCGGTGACCGGCATCGTGAAAGCCCCGCGCCAGCAACTCGGTGACCGTCTCGATGCCCCCCACCGAAGGCCGGAAGGGCACCGAGCACATCAGGATGTTCATCTCAACTCGCTTGGCCAGCGCAGCGCGCCGACGATCGCCGCGGGCTGCGGCACTGGGTGAGGCAAGGGTAGAGACGCAATGTTTCCGGCGTGAGTCAGTGCCGGGTGGACCCGGGCCGCCGAGACATCGTCACAAACGCTCGCTAGCCTCACTTCCCTCATGACGCCCCGCACCTCCGACGCCGTCGTCGTCAACTTCAACGCGCCCGAGCTCAACCACCTGGCCGGCGCACTCGCGCGCCGGGGCTTGCTGCGGCATTTCGTGCGCCCCTACGTCAACAAGGAGCGGGCGTGGGAGCGGGCCATCGGCCGCATGCCCATAGGCCGTTCGCTCTATGCCGGCACCTTCGGCCGCCGCCGTCTGGGCGAACCGGCCCTGGTGCCGCTGACGCGCGAGGCCGGCGTGGCCTGTGACTGGGGCTCGGCCCTGGTCGGGCGCCAGTCCTGGCTGCCCGGCGCCTGGCGGCATGCCTGGGCCAACGGCCTGAACATGCACGTGCGTGCGGCGGTTTCGCGCGCCGGTGGCCGCCTGGCCCAAGGCGCGGGCTGCGTGGTGGCTTACGAAGGGTTTGCGCTGGAGGCCTTCATCGCGGCGCAGGCCAGCGGCGCCCGCCGGCTGCTCAACTACCCCGTGGCCCACCACCGCGAGCGCCGGCGCGTGCGCGATGAGGAACTGGCGCTGGAACCCGAATTCGCCGCCACCTGGCCGGGCTTTGCCGATTGGGGGCCCGGCCATGAGGAACGGCTGGACCGTGAGATTGAACTGGCCGATGGCGTGCTGCTGGGATCCGACTACGCCGCCCGCAGCTTCCTGGCGCAAGGCGTGCCGGTCCACAAGCTCTGCGTGGTGCCCTATGGCGTCGACCTGCAGACCTTCCGGCCGGCCCGCACGCCGAGCGAAGGCCCTGAACCGGGGCGGCCGTTCGAGGCCATCTTCGCCGGGCAGCTGACCCAGCGCAAAGGCTTGAGCTACCTGTTGCGCGCCTATGCGGGATTCGCCCGCGCTGACAGCGCCCTCACGCTGGTGGGTGCCACGGTTGGCAGCGACGCACCGCTGCGGCCCTACGCGCACCTGTTCCAGCACGTGCCGCACCAGACGCGCCCGGCCCTGGCCGAGCGCTACCGCCGCGCCCATGTGTTTGTGCTGCCGACGCTGGTGGAAGGCATGCCGCTCGTGGTGCTGGAGGCCATGGCCTGCGGGCTGCCGGTCATCGTCACGGCCAACGGCCCTGGTGGCATCGTGCGCGATGGCGTCGACGGCTTCATCGTGCCGCAACGCGACGCCCAGGCCGTGCAGGAGAAGCTGGACTTGCTCTACCGGGACCGTGGCTTGCGCGAAGAGATGGGCCGCCAGGCCGCGCTGCGTGCCCAGGGCTACAGCTGGGACGCCTACAGCCGCGGCGTGCTGCTGCACATGCAGGCCAAGGCCTCGGCATGAGCGCGCCGGCCCCCTTGCCCAGTGGCCGCTGCCGCGTGGTGGTGCTCACCTTCAACTGCGAAGGCATCATCGCCGAGACCCTGGCGCAGGCGCGCCGCATCGACCCCCGGCCCTTCGTCGTCGACTCGTACTCGAAGGACGGCACGCTGGCCCAGGTGGGCAGCGAGGCCGAGCTGGTGCAACGCCCCTTCAGCAACTACGCCGAGCAGCGCAACTGGGCCATCGCGCAGGTGGCCGGCAGTGCGCCCTGGCAGCTGCACCTGGACGCCGACGAGGTGCTCGACGACGAAGCCGTGGCCGCCATCCAGCAGGTGCTGCAGGCCGGCGACGCCGCCACCCACCAGGCCTACCTGCTGCGCCGGGTGGATTACTTCATGGGCAAGCGCCTGCGCCACAGCGGCCTGAACCCATGGCACCTGCGCCTGTTCCGCAGCGGCCAGGGCGCCTGCGAGCAGCGCCTGTACGACCAGCACTTCGTCAGCCCGCACCCCACGCGGCGCCTGGCCGGCTGCATGCATGACAAGAACGCCCTCACCTTGAGCGACTGGACCGCGCGCCACAACCGCTGGAGCGACCTGGAAGCGGCCGAGTTGCTGGGGGGCTCTGCCGAGGCAGGTGCCGAAGCAGGCGGCGTCCTGCAGCCGCGCCTGTGGGGCGACGCGAGGCAACGCACACGCTGGCTCAAGGCCGCCTACTACCGGCTGCCCGCCGGCCCGCGGGCAGCGGCCTACTTCGTCTACCGCTACGTCTTCAGGCTCGGCTTCCTGGACGGGCGTGAAGGCCTGTACTTCGCCTTCCTGCAGGGCTTGTGGTTCCGCCTGCTGGTGGACGCCAAGCTGCACGAGGCGAGGCACGGGCCTCCGCGCTGACCAGCGCTGAGGCCCGTCGCCGGCCGCACCGGCCGCACTGGCCTCAGAGGTTGCCGCGTGCCCAGGGCCCGGTGATGGCGTAGGTGATGCCCGGGGTCTGGATGCTCGCGAAGAGCACGCGGCCTGTGGGATCGAAACAAGCCCCGGCGAACTCGATGCCGCGGTAGTCACCGGCCGGCACCAGCTTGCCCGCAGCGCCGATCTGCGCCGCCGACAGGTTGCAGAGGTTCTTGCCGAAGATGTAGGCCTCGCCCGCTGCGTTCAGGCCCAGCAGGCGCGAGCCGGTGCCGAAGGCGTCGGTCGAGCCGCCGCCGTCTTCACACAGCACCACGCCACCGCGCGGGCTGACGGTCACGTTGTCGGGGTTGTTGCCCGCCGTCTGGTTGCCGGAGACGAAGACCGCACGCATCTGCATCGTCGCCAGCGTGAGTTCCCACACCGCGCCATCGCCGTTGCCGATGCTGCCGCCGCCGTTCACGCCCGCGGCCGTGTCCACGATGAACAGGCGCCCGCCCGCGGCCCAGATGCCTTCGCCGCGCGCCCAGCGGGCGCAGCCGGCGGCCAGCGCCTGGATGGTCGGGCCGGCCATGACGGCCAGCGACACGCCGCCAGGCTGCCCGGCCACGGTGCGCGGCTCGGCGTCGGGGTCGGCGATGTCCACCCACTCGAGCTCGTAGGTGTCACCGATGCGCGGGTCGAGCAGCGCCGTGTTGTTGCTGGCGGCCAGGGTCTGCGGCACGGCCTGCACCAGCACCGCCTTGATGCGCGCGGCCTGCAGGCGGCCGCCGCGCTGCAGGCTGCCCAGCCCGCCGCTGGTGTCGACCGGCACGTAGCGGAAGAGGCTGCAGCAGTTGCGGTTGTCTTCGGTCAGGTAGACGTGGCCGGTGGCCGGGTCGATGGCCACGGCTTCGTGCACGAAGCGGCCCATCTCGACGATGGGCGTGGCGATGGACTGCGCCGGGTCGGCCGCCGTCTCGTAGACATAGCCGTGTTTCTTGCCGCCGATCAACGAGAAGTCGAGCACCGTCTCTTCGCAGCTCAGCCAGCTGCCCCAGGGCGTGGGGCCACCGGCGCAGTTGCCCAGCGTGCCGCCCAGCGAGGCGGCGCTGCCGGCCCAGCGGTTGTCGCGGAAGCTGAGGTTGGTGGTGCCGCCCGCGGCGTAGCCCGTGAACGGCGCCGGGTCGGGCTGGCCCGGCAGGCGCACCGTGTTGTTGGCACCGATGCGCACCGTGACCGCGCCCGTCAGCGTGACGATGCCGTTGACAGCCCCGGCCGAATACACGGCGGGCGCGTTGATCGCCTCAGCCGGCGTGGCCACCAGCCCGCGTTCGTGGTTGCGGACGAGCGTGAGTTCCTGGCTGCGGCCCGTGCGCCGGCTGCGCACCACCGCCATGCCGTCGTGCAGGCCGGGCGTGGCCTGGCCGGTGCTCATCAGGTCGCCGGTCCAGCCGTAAGAGCTGTAGCTGAAGCCCTCGGGCAGCTGCAGCAGCGGCAGCCCGGTGCTGAGGTCGTTCACGGGGGCGATGGGGCCGTAGGGCGAGGGCGCCGAAACCGTCTGCTTGCCGCCCACGGCGGCCTGCGCCTGGCGCGTATGCAGCGCGCCGAGCGTGCCGACGAAAGCGGCTGCCAGGCCCGCCCCGCTGCCTTGCAGCAGGCGGCGGCGGCTCAGGGCGGTGGCAGACTCGTTGGGGAAGGACAGCATGTCGTGGGCCTTTTCTGCAAGCGGTGGAGGTGCCGGTTCCACCCGGCAGGCCTTCAGTCTCCGCAGCCGCCATGACATCGGCGTGAAGCGCAGCCGCCTGCCGCCCCCGCCGTTCGGCCCTCAGCGCCGCGCCACCAGCAGCATCGACCGCGCGATGGGCGGCACGCGGCCCACGCGCTGCAGTTCCACAGGCGCAAAGCCGGCCTGCTCGGCCAGCGCTGTGAGCGTGCGGCGCGAGTAGAACTTCAGCCGGCCGTGCGGTGCCAGGGCCTGCAGCCGCAGGTCGTTGCGGCCGAGCAAGGCGATG
>JBHYDA010000026.1:0-32116 GCA_051861265.1 Rubrivivax sp. | reverse complement strand
AGACGTCGAACACCTATGACAACGGACAACGCAGGCAGGTCGCCTACTTCATGCCTCGTGAAAGATCCAGGCTAGCGGCCTGGCCGCCGCGGCCCGGCTTCAGGCCAGGCCGGCGGCGGCCTTGGCGCGCAGCTTGGCGTTGATGTAGGCGCCGTGCGGCACGTGCAGCAGGTCGGCCACGCGCCAGAGCACGTGGTTCTCGTGCGCCGTGAGCTGGCCGTCGGTGTAGGCCACGGCCCACATCGCTTCCACCACCTGCACCTTGTCCTCGAAGCTGAGCTGCTCGTTCAGCGTGGACGTGAAGGCGTGGAAATCGACGGCGTTCTTCGCGCTGTGCTCGGCCAGTTCGAGCAGGCGGGCCTGTTCGTCCGCGGCCAGCGCAAAACGCTGCTGCAGCACGCCCAGCACGGCGCTGCGCTCGGCCTCGGTGCACTCGGTATCGGCGCGCATCACCTCTACCAGCAGCACGGCGGTGGCCAGGTGCAGGCGGTGCGCGGCCTTGCCGCCGCCGGGGCCCTGCAGCGGCGGGGCGAGCAGGGTGTCGAAGAGATCCTTGAGGGTGCGCAGCATGGGGCTTGAGAAGCAGAGGTCAGGGTCGGACCGCGGGCGGGGCCGGCAAGTTCAACGCGCCCGGCGCGGCAAGGCCGCGGCCTGCTCGCCCAGATCCCAGAAGAGGCCCGTCATCAGCACCAGCGCCTCGCGCACCACGGGCACCAGCAGGTGCTCGTCGGGCGCGTGCTGGCTGCAGGCCGGGTAGCTGTGCGGCACCCACACCGTGGGCAAGCCCAGGATGTCGGCGAACACGTCGTTGGGCAGGCTGCCGCCCAGGTTGGGCAGCAGCACCGGCGGACGGCCGGTGCTGCGCTCGATGCTGGCCAGCGTGAAGCGCACCCAGGCGTCGTCGGGGTCCAGGCGCGTGGCGGCCATCACCGGGCCCACCTCGATGGAGATATCGGCAAAGCCCTGCGCGGCCAGGTGCGCGGCCAGGTGCTCGTGCAGCCGGGCGATGTCGGTGCCGGGCACGAAGCGCATGTGCATCGTGGCTTTCGCCATCGGCGGGATGGCGTTCACCGGGTGTTGCGGGTTGCCGGCCACCATCGCCAGCACCTCCAGCGTGTTCCAGGCGATCACGCGTTCGGCCGGGCTCAGGCCGGGCTCGCCCCAGGTGGCGTCCACCTCGGGGTCGCCCGGGTCGCCGCCGAAACGCAGGCCCGCCAGCGCCGCGCGCACGTTGGCCGGGATGGGCGGTGGCCGCAGCGCCGGCACGCGGATGACGCCGCGGCCGTCCACAAGGCTGGCGATGGCGTTGGCCAGCACCACGGCCGGGTTCTTCAGCAGGCCGCCCCAGTTGCCGCTGTGGTGGCCACCTTCGCGGGCCTTCAGCGTGAGATCGAAGTTCACCGTGCCGCGCGAGCCGAGAAAGACCGTGGCGCAGTCGCGCCGCAGGCGCGGGCCGTCGCTGGCGATCAGCACGTCGGCGCGCAGTGCCTCGTGCTGCTGCGCGGAAAAGGCGGCCAGGCCGGGGCTGCCGGCTTCTTCACCGGTTTCGATCAGCCACTTGACGTTGAAGCCCAGGCGCCCGCGCTGCTGCAGCACCTGCGCCAGCGCGGCGATGTTGATGCTGTGCTGGCCCTTGTTGTCGGCGGTGCCGCGGCCGTAGAGGCGTTCGCCGTCCTGCGCCAGCACCCAGGGGCCCTGGCCCTGTTTCCAGCTGGCGTCCTGCCCGCGGATGACGTCGCCGTGGCCGTAGATGAGCACCGTGGGCAGCGCATCGCCTTCGTGGCGCTGGGCGATGAGGAAGGGGCCGAACCCGGCCTCGGGGTTGGGGTGCAGCGTGCAGGCAAAGCCCAGGGCGGCCAGCGTGGGCGCCATCTCGTCGCTGAGGTAGGCCTGCAGGGCCGGGCCCGAGGCCGCGTCCTGGCTCTCGGTGCGCATCGCCACGCGGCGGGCCAGGTCTTGCAGGAAGGCGCCGCTGTCGAAGTGCGCCAGTGCCGCCTGCAGCGCTGCCGGCCGCAGCGCCGCACCGAGTTCCACACTCACGGCTTGCTCACGAGCTCGAAGTGCTCCACCACCGGCGGCGCGGCGAAGAAGGGCCCGACGATGGCGCGCCACTCGGCGAACAGCGGGCCCTGGCGGAAGGCCACCGTGTGGTCTTCCAGCGTGGCCCAGAAGATCTGCAGGATGTAGCGCTCGGGGCTCTCGATGCCGCGGTTCACCTTTGCGCCGTGGAAGCCCTGGGCGCGGCCGATGACGGTGGCGATGCCGCGCTGGATGGCTTCTTCGAAGGCCGCGTTCTGGCCGGGCTGGATGCGGATGTCGGCAAGTTCAAGGATCACGGGCAGGCTCCCAAGTCGGTAAGCATCCAGTGTCCCACGGGCTTCGTGCCGACCACGCTGCAGGCGTCGGTCGTCTTCAAGCGGCCGCCGCGGAACCGGCTTTGCCGGGCCGCTGGCGGCGCCCCCTCGGGGGGAGGCGCCGCAGGCGCTTCGGGGGGGTCAAAGTCTGCAGCCGCGGCCGGGGTCAGCCAGCGCCTTGACGGCCACGCCGCGCGATTCGTTGTTCACGCCCTTTACCTCGCGCAGGTAGATGTCCTGCACCGGGTTGCGCTGCGGGCTCAGGCTGAACTTGCCGCGCGGGCTGTCGATCACGGCCTTGGCCATGGCGGCCTGCAGGGCGTCGCGCTTCTTGATGTCGCCCTTCACGGCGTTCAGGCCGGCGGCCAGCATCTGCGCCGCGTCGTAGCCTTGCACGGCGTAGACGTCGGGCTGCTGCTTGTAGCTGATGGCGTAGGCCTTGCGGAAGGCGTTGTTGCGCGGCGTGTCCAGGTTGTCGGCGTAGTGCAGCGTGCTCAGGATGCCCTGGGCGCTGGCGCCCTGCGCTTCCAGCGTGCCGTCGGTGACGAAGCCCGAGACGACCAGCGGCACGGCCTTCTTCAGGCCCGCGGCGTCGTAGTCCTTCACGAACTTCACCGCGCCGCCGCCAGCGAAGAAGGCGAACACCACGTCGGGCTTCTGCGCCGCGATCTCGGTCAGCAGGGCCTGGAACTCCACGCCGGGGAAGGGCAGGCTGAGTTCCTTGGTGACCTTGCCGCCGCCCTTCTCGAAGCCCTCGGTGAAGCCCTTCACCGCCTCGTTGCCGGCGGCGTAGTTCCAGGTGATGCTCATCGCGCGCTTGTAGCCCTTGCCGGCGGCCACCACGCCGGCGGCATAGCCCGGCTGCCAGTTGCTGAAGCTGCTGCGGAAGATGTTGGGCGCGCACTGCGCGCCAGTCAGCGCGTCGGCACCGGCGTTGGGCACGATCATCAGCGTGTTGCTCTCGCGCGCGGCGCGCGCCATGGCCAGCGCCACGCCGCTGTGCACGGTGCCCACCAGCACGTCGACCTGGTCGCGCTTGATCAGCTTGTTGACGTTGTCGGTGGCCTTGGCCGGGTCGCTCTCGTCGTCGACCTTGAAGTACTGCACCTCGCGCCCTGCCAGCTTGCCGCCCTGCTCCTGCACGTGCAGCTTGAAGCCCTTCTCGATGGCATCGCCCAGCGCCGCGAAGGTGCCGGTGGCCGGCAGCATCAGGCCCACCTTGATGGGCGCGTTCTGCGCCAGCGCGCCGCTGCAGGCGAAGACACCGCAGGCCAGGGCCAGGGTGCTGAGGGCGGGTTTGAAGCTCATGCGGGGTCTCCGGGTTCTTTGTGGGGGTCTGGGCAGTTGCCAGCCGTGCAGCATGCCTTGGGTGGCGGCCCGGCGTTAGCGGGGTTTGCCGGATGTGGCGGATTTCACGGCCGGCAGGGGCGCATCGGCCGCCGTCGCGCGCCCGCTGGCCGCTGCACACCGCCTGTTGCAGACCGGCCGGCTCAAGTTCAGGGGGCAGGCGCCCGAAAACAGGCGTGAGAGGCCGTCCGAGAGGACTGCCAGCAGCAGATACGCACAGGGAAGCCGCATGACCAGCACCGTCGCCGTCGAGGAGTTGCGCGTGGGCATGTACATCCACCTCGACGGTGGCTGGCTGTCGCACCCGTTCCCCTTGTCGGCCTTCCGCATCACGTCCAACGACGAGATCGCGACCATCCGCAGCCTGGGCCTGACCCAGGTCCGCTGGGTGCCTGAAAGAAGCGAGTTGCCCGCCTCGGGCGCCTTGCTGGACGGGGGTGCCCCGCCCATGGTGCCGGCGACCCCGGCCCTCAGCGCCGAGGAGCAGGCCGCGCGGGACCAGGAAGCCTGGCTCAGTGACCAGCGCGAGGCCGCGCAGCGCTGCGAGCGCCAGTACGGCGAGGCCGCCCGCGTGATGCGCGACATCAACGAGCAGCTGACGCAGCAGCCCAAGGAAGCCGGCCGCACCGCGGGCGACCTGACACGCGCCATGCTCGACAAGATGCTGGCCGCCGAGGAGGTGGGCATCCGCCTCGTCAGCGGCAGCGGCAGCGACCGCAACGGCGCCCACGCGCTGAACGTGGCGGTGGTCTCGATGCTGATCGGCCGCACGCTGGGCATGAGCGACGGCGAGATGCAGGACATGGGCGTCGGTGCGCTGCTGCACGACGTGGGCAAGATCGACGTGCCCGACCGCCTGCGCCACCCCGAAGAAAACTTCACCCCCGCGGAGAACAACGGCTACCGCGACCACGTGGCCAAGGGCGTGCTGCAAGGCCACCGCATGGGCCTGAACACCGGCGCGCTGTCGGTCATCGCGCAGCACCATGAACATGCCGACGGCAGCGGCTTCCCGATGAAGCTCAGCACCGACCGCATCGGCCTGGGTGCCCGCATCGTGGCCATCGTCAACCGCTACGACAACCTGTGCAACCCGGGTGGACGCACGCTGGCGCTCACGCCGCACGAGGCGGTGGCGATGATGTTCGCTCAATCGCGCTTGCGCTTCGATCCGCCGGTGCTCAACGCCTTCATCCGCATGATGGGCGTGTACCCGGCAGGCTCGCTCGTGCAGCTGACCGACGACCGCTACGCGATGGTGGTGGGCATCAATTCCACCCGGCCGCTGAAGCCGCGGGTGCTGGTGCACGGCGCCAGCGGGCAGCGGCAGGGCCCGCGCGGCACCTCGGGCGCCGTGGCGCAACTGCTCGATCTGGAACTGCAGCCCGATCTCGGCATCCGCCGCAGCCTGGCCGCGAGCAAGGTGCCGCCGCCGGTGCTGGCCGCGCTCGACCCACGCCCGCGGGTCTCCTACTACTTCGAGCCGCTGAACGTGATGTCGCGGCCGGCGGAGCTGGCTGCGTGAGGGCTGCCGCACACTGGGCCGGCCTGCTGGCGGGCATGCCGCAAGCGGCCTGGGTGGTGGCCATGGCCGATCGTCGCGTCGTCGCCGCCAATGCCGCGGCGGCGGCGCTGCTCGGCCGAACCGTGCAGGCGCTGCAGGGCGAGGCTGCCGATGCCCTGCTGAGTTCGCCTGAAGACTGCCTGTGGTGGGACAGCGAAGGCAGCATCGGCCTGCTGCACACCGATACCGTGGTGGCCACGGCCGCCGGCGCGCGCTACGTGAGCCGCAGCCTGTCGTTGATCGACATGCCGCCTGGCGAGCCGGCCCACGCCCTGGTGGTGGTGGCCGACCGCAGCGCCGAGCACCGCGCCGAGAGCGAACGCGAGGCCGCGCTGGCCGAGCTGCAGGCCACGCTGGAGGCCACGGCCGACGGCATCCTCGTCACCGACCCGCACGGCCACCTGAGCGCCTGCAACCGCCGCTTTGCCGAGATCTGGGGCTTGCCGCGTGAACTGCTGCAGCACGAGGACGATGCCGCGGTGCACGCCTGGATGGCGCGCAGCGTGGGCGACCCCACCGGCTACCAGCTGCGCCTGAGTGCGCTGCGCGAGACGCCGCAGGCCACCTCCAGCGACCGGCTGGAACTGCTGACCGGCCAGGTGGTGGAGCGCGTCTCGCGGCCGCTGCTGGTGCGCGGCCGTGCGCAGGGGCGGGTGTGGTCCTTCCGCGACCTCACGGCCAGCGTCGAGGCCGAGGCGCGCATCGAACAGCTTTCGCGCAACGACACGCTCACCGGCCTGCCCAACCGCAGCGCGCTCGTCGACCATGTCAACGAAGCCACGGCCACGGCCCGGCGCGAAGGCCGCTCCTACGCCTTCCTGCTGGTGGACCTGGACCGTTTCCGCCAGATCAACGACAGCCTGGGCCATGAGGTGGGCGACCAGGTGCTGCAGACCGTGGCGCACCGCATCCAGGCCTGCCTGCGCGCCGACGATGTGCTGGCGCGCCTGGGCGGCGACCAGTTCGCCGTGCTCGTGAACCCGGCCGATGCCGCGGCCGCCGAGGCCACGGCCAAGCGCATCCTCAACGTGGTGGCGCACCCGTGCAGCGTGGAGGGTGCGCCCTTCACGCTGACCTGCAGCATCGGCATCGCGATGGCGCCTTCGCAGGGCTCGCGCATCGACGACCTCGTGCGCCACGCCGAGGCCGCCATGCGCACCGTCAAGAGCGCCGGCCGCGCGCATTACCGCATGCACCAGGCGCGCGCCGAGGGCGACCGTCGCAACGACATGCAGCTCGACCACGCCATGCGCCAGGCGCTGGTGAGCGGGCGCTTCCGCCTGCACTACCAGCCGCAGGTGAGCCTGGCCGACGGCCGCGTGGTGGGGGCCGAGGCACTGCTGCGCTGGCGCGACCCGGAAATGGGCGACGTCTCGCCGGCGCACTTCATCCCCGTGGCCGAGGACAGCGGCTTCATCGTGCACATCGGCGAATGGGTGCTGGCGCAGGCCGTGCGCCAGGCCGCGCTGTGGTACCAGCGCGGGCACGCACTGCCCATCGCGGTGAACGTCTCGGCGCTGCAGTTCAAGCAGCCGCACTTCGTCGACCGCGTCGGCAGCGTGCTCGACATCAGCGGCCTGCCGCCGCACCTGCTGGAGCTGGAGCTCACCGAGAGCATCCTCGTGCACGACGCCGACGAATCGCTGCACCGCCTGCACGCGCTGGCGCGGCTGGGCGTGAAGATGTCCATCGACGACTTCGGCACCGGCTATTCGAGCCTGAGCTACCTCAAGCGCTTTCCCATCGGCAAGCTCAAGATCGACCGCAGCTTCATCAAGGGCTTGCCCGGCGACGACAGCGACGCCGGCATCGTGCGCGCGGTGCTGCAGATGGCGCGCGCCTTGGGCATGAAGTGCATCGCCGAGGGCGTGGAGACCGAGCCGCAGCGCCAGTTCCTGCAGGAAGAAGGCTGCGACGAGTTCCAGGGCTGGCTCTATGCGCCCGCGCTCGACAGCCTGAGCTTCGAGCAGCGCCTGGTGCACGGGCCGGCAGCGCCCGAGTCTGCGCGCGCGGCAGGGCCGGCGCCCGCGCCCGCACGGCGCATCCGCCTGGTGAGGTAGGCAGGCCGCACGCGCCACACGCGCCGCACGGACGGCGCCCGGCACGGGTTGCACAATCACGCCCCTCACCCCAGCCCGGGGTGTGCCAGCAGGGCTGCCCATGATCTACAAGTTCAAGAGTTCCGCCACCGGCGACCTGATCATGCTGGGTGCCCATGGCGACCAGATGTTGCGGCTGCTGGGCCGAGAGCCCGCCGCGCGCGGCATCATCGAGCCCGCCGACATGTCCGCCGCCAGTGCGGCGCTGATGGCCGCCATCACGCAGGACGAGACCCCGCCCGAGGACGACGACGCCCGCCAGCCCCCCGTGGGCCTGCGCCAGCGCCTGTGGCCCGTGGTGGAGATGCTGCGCCGCGCGCAAGCGGCCGACACGCCCGTGGTGTGGGGCGTCTGAACGCACACCGCCCGAATCGAAGCACCTGAATCGAACCGCTTGAAAGGAAGCCCCTGATGAAGCTCTGGAGCGACAACTGGACCAACGGTGACCCCATTCCTGCGCACTTTGCCGCCGGCAAGCCCGACGGCGCCGGCCAGGCCACCTTCAGCGACAACCTGAACCCGGCGCTGCACTGGAGCGACCTGCCCGCGGGCACGCAGTCGCTGGTGCTGGTGTGCCACGACTTCGACGTGCCCAGCCGCGGTGACGACGTCAACCAGCCCGGGCGCGAGGTGCCGGTGGACCTGGATCGCGTCGACTTTTTCCACTGGCTGCTGGTGGACCTGCCGCCCACGCTGGCCGGCATTGCCGAAGGCGAGTTCAGCCGCGGCTTCACCGCGCGTGGCAAGCCCGGCCCGGCCAGCTTGCACGGCGCCCGCCAGGGCCTGAACGACTACACCGCCTGGTTCGCCGGCCACCCCGAGATGGCGGGCGACTACTTCGGCTACGACGGCCCCTTCCCGCCCTGGAACGACAGCCTGGTGCACCACTACGTGTTCACGCTCTACGCGCTGGACGTGGCGCGCCTGCCGGTGGAAGGCGCCTTCAAGGGCGCCGAGGTGCGCGCCGCGCTGACCGGGCGGGTGCTGAACGCGGCCACCTTCTCGGGCACCTACACGCTGAACCAACGCCTGATCGGCGCCGGGTTTTGAGCGAGCCCGCGGCTTGGGGCCAGCCCTGGCTGGAGCCGACACAGGTGATCGCCGTGCGGCACGGCCGCACCGCGTGGAACGCCAGCCAGCGCGTGCAAGGCCACCAGGACGTGCCGCTGGACGAGATGGGTCTGTGGCAGGCCGAGCGCGTGGCCGAGGCCCTGGCCGACGCCGGCCTGCAGGCCGTCTACAGCAGCGACCTCAGCCGCGCGCACCAGACCGCCAGTGCCATCGCCCGCCGCCACGGCCTGGCGGTGCAACGGCACGTCGATCTGCGCGAACGCCACCTCGGCAGCTTCGAGGGGCAGACGCACGCCGAGATCGAAAGCCGCTGGCCCGACGACGCGCAACGCTGGCGCCGGCGCGAGACCGGCTTCCAGCCCGGCGGCGGTGAATCGCTGCCGACCCTCTCGGCGCGCTGCGTCGCGGCCTTCACGCGCCTGGCCGAGGCCCACCGTGGGCAGGCCATCGCCATCGTCTCGCACGGCGGCGTGCTCGATGCCCTGTACCGCGCGGCGGTGGGGGCCCCGCTCGACGCCCCGCGCACCTGGCAGCTGGGCAACGCCACCGTCAACCGGCTGCTCTACACCGGCGAGGGCTGGCAGCTCATCGGCTGGGACGACCGCCGCCACCTCGACGAGGCCACCGAGCCGCCGCCTGCGGACACCTGACGCCTGAAGCGTCTAGCCGAACAGCTCGCCCGCGGCCGGCGCGGCCGGTGGCACCAGCCCCAGGTGGCGCCAGGCCGCGGCCGTGGCCACGCGCCCGCGCGGCGTGCGCTGCAGGAAGCCCTGCTGGATGAGGTAGGGCTCGATCACGTCCTCGATGGTGCCGCTCTCTTCGCCGATGGCCGCGGCCACGTTGTCCAGGCCTACCGGGCCGCCGTCGAAGCGGTGGATCACGGCCTCCAGCAGCTTGCGGTCCATCACGTCGAAGCCCAGCGGGTCGACATCGAGCATCTTCAGCGCCTTGTCGGCCAGCGCCGCGGTGATGCGGCCGTCGCCCTTGACCTGCGCGTAGTCGCGCACACGGCGCAGCAGGCGGTTGGCGATGCGCGGCGTGCCGCGGCTGCGGCGCGCGATCTCCAGCGCGCCGGCGTCGTCGGCCGGCACGTTCAGCAGGCTGGCCGAGCGCGTGACGATGCGCGCCAGCTCCTCGTGCGTGTAGAACTCCAGCCGCGCCACGATGCCGAAGCGGTCGCGCAGCGGGTTGGTGAGCATGCCGGCGCGCGTGGTGGCGCCCACCAGCGTGAAGGGCTGCAGGTCGAGCTTGATGCTGCGCGCGGCCGGGCCCTCGCCGATCATGATGTCGATCTGGTAGTCCTCCAGCGCCGGGTAGAGGATCTCCTCGACCACCGGGCTCAGCCGGTGGATCTCGTCGATGAAGAGCACGTCGTTCTTCTCGAGGTTGGTGAGGATGGCGGCCAGGTCCTTGGGCTTCTCCAGCACCGGGCCCGAGGTCTGGCGCAGGTTCACGCCCAGCTCGTTGGCGA
The DNA here is from genome assembly GCA_051861265.1 of Rubrivivax sp. Classification (GTDB taxonomy): domain Bacteria; phylum Pseudomonadota; class Gammaproteobacteria; order Burkholderiales; family Burkholderiaceae_C; genus Rubrivivax. Next base: position 22,210 of record JBHYDA010000026.1, on the reverse strand, counting down.
TGATGTGGCTGAGCGTGGTCTTGCCCAGGCCGGGCGGGCCGAAGAGCAGCACGTGGTCCAGCGCTTCGGCGCGTTGCTTGGCCGCGCCGATGAAGATCTCCAGCTGCTCGCGCGCCTTGGCCTGGCCCACGTAGTCGTGCAGGCCCTTGGGCCGCAGCGCGCGTTCGATGGCCTCTTCGTTGGGCGACGCGGGCGCCGCGCTGAGCACCCGCGCCGCGGCCGGGCGGGGGGCGGGGGCGAAGTCGTCGGTCTGGATGGCCATACAGTGATTATGACCAGCCGCTACACTGCGCGCCCTCACCATGCATCGCCGCCGCCTTCGCCCCTTGACCTGGCTCGCCCTCTGGGCGGTGCTGGCCATGGCCTTGCTGCCGGCGGTGTCGCACGCGCTGTCTTTTGCGCGCGGCGACGGGGGCGCCTGGGCCGAGGTCTGCACGCCGCAAGGCATGCGCTGGGTGCTGGTGGAAGCGCCCGACGGGCCTGCATCCAGCAGCCTGCCGACCGCCACGGGGCATCTGGAGCACTGTTCGCTGTGCACCCTGGGGGCCGGGGCTGCCGCGCCGCCGCCCGCGCTGCCGGTGCTGCTGGCCCTGCCGCGCGCGGCCTTCGAGCCCCCGCTTTTCCTGCACGCGCCGCGCACGCTGTTCGCGTGGCGCACCTCGCAACCGCGCGGGCCCCCGTTCGTCTCCTGACCTTCGCCACGTTCGCCCTGCGCCCGGCCTGAAAGCCGCGCGGGGCGCCCCGTTGCATGCCCCGCTCCCGCAGGCGGGGTGTTCAGGAGTTCTGCCTTGTCTTCCCGTTTCTCGTCCCTGCACCGCAGGGCGCCGCTGGCGCTGGCGCTGGCCGCCGCGGCCAGCTGCGCCTTCGCGCAAACCGTTCCCGCCCCCACAAGCGCCTCCGCCAACACCGGCGCCCAGGCGCCGGTGCGCGACGCCGGCATCGTCACCATCTTCGGCAGCCGCGTCAGCAGCCTGCCGACGCAGATCCCGACCACCATCGAGGGCATCACCGGCGCCGAGGTCGAGACCAAGATCAACGCCACCGACAGCGAAGACGCGCTGAAGTACTTTCCCAGCCTGCTGGTGCGCAAGCGCTACATCGGCGACTACAACCACGCCGTGCTCTCCAGCCGCGCCAGCGGCACCGGCAACAGCGCGCGCAGCATGGTCTACGCCGACGGCATCCTGCTCAGCAACTACCTCGGCAACGGCGCCGCCTTCACGCCGCGCTGGGGCCTGGTGACGCCCGAGGAGATCGAGCGCGTCGACGTGCTCTACGGCCCCTTCTCGGCCGCCTACCCGGGCAACAGCGTGGGCGCGGTGGTCGACTACGTCACGCGCATGCCGCGCCAGTTCGAGGTGCATGCCAAGGTGGGCTATTTCGTCCAGCCCTTCGAGCTTTACGGCACGAAAGACACCTACAGCGGCTGGCAGGCCAGCGCTTCGGTGGGCGACCGCGCCGGCGCCGTTTCGTGGTGGCTGAACGTCAACCGGCTGAAGAACGAGGGCCAGCCCATGACCTTCGCGACCAAGCTGGTGAGCGCCAGCACCACGGCCGCCGGCACGCCCGTCAACGGCGCCGTGCTGGGCGAGGACAAGAGTTACCTGCCCTGGTACCTGATCGGCGCCGGCACGCAGTACAGCACCACGCAAGACCACGCCAAGGCCAAGATCGCCGTCGATCTGCCCGGCCAGGTGCGCGCGCAATACACGCTGGGCTGGTGGCAGAACAGCACCGAGGGCCAGAGCACGAGCTACCTCACGCGGGCCAGCGATGGCAGCCCCTTCTACAGCGGCGTGGCCAGCATCGGCGGGCGCAACTACACGGTGGCCGCCAGCGATTTCGGCCAGAACCGCGACGGCATCACGCACCTGATGCACGGCCTCAGCGTGGCCAGCCGCACGCGCGGCGTTTTTGATTGGGAGATTGCCGCCAGCCTGTACGACTACGACAAGGACATCGCCCGGGCGCCCACCGTGGCCAAGCCCGCGGCCGATGCCGGGGGTGCCGGACGCATCACCGACCTGTCGGGCACCGGCTGGGACACCCTGGCGCTGAAGGGCGTGTGGCGGCCGAACGCGGCGCACCAGGTCGATCTCGGCCTGCAGCAGGAGAGCTACCGCTGGCGCCAGCGCATCGACAACGCGGCCGACTGGATCAACGGCGGCCCCACCACGCCGGTCAGCAGCTTCCGCGGCCACACGCGGCTGCAGAGCCTGTACGCGCAGGACACCTGGTCTTTCGCGCCGGCCTGGAAAGCGGTGCTGGGCCTGCGCCATGAGCGCTGGACGGCCCGCGACGGCGCCAAGACCACGGGCAGCGCGGCGCCGGTGAACTTCAGCGCGCGCAGCGACAGCTGGTTGTCGCCCAAGGTGGCCCTGGGTTTCCAGGCGGCCGAAGGCTGGGCGCTGAAGCTCAGCACCGGCCGCGCGGTTCGGGTGCCCACCGTGGGCGAGCTCTTCCAAGGCAATGCCGGCACCGACGTGGTGACCAACCCGGGCCTGAAGCCCGAGAAGAGCTGGACCACCGAGTTCACCAGCGAGCTCAGCCGCGGCCTGCAGCGCCTGCGCACCACGCTGTTCCACGAGACGACCACCGACGCGCTCTACAGCCAAGCCATTGCCGGCACCAGCCCCATCGTCAACAGCGTGCAGAACATCGACCGCATCCGCACGCTGGGGCTGGAGACCTTCTACGAGGTGTCAGACCTCGGCGTGCAGGGCCTGGACCTGCAAGCCAGCCTGACCTACGCCGACAGCGTGATCCGCGCCAACAGCAGCTACGTCAGCGTGCCCGGCGACACCGTGGGCAGGCAGCAGCCGCGCGTGCCCAAGTGGCGCGCCAGCCTGCTGGCGAGCTACAAGTTCGGCGCAGCGCTGACGGGCAGCTTCGGTGCGCGCTACGGCAGCCGCCAGTACGGCCAGCTGAACAACAGCGACCCCAACGGCTTCGCCTACCAGGGCTTCAGCAAGTACTTCACCACCGATGTGCGCCTGCGCTGGAAGATCGACAAGCAGTGGAGCGCGGCCTTCGGCATCGACAACCTGAACAACTACCAGTACTGGAACTTCCACCCCTACCCGCAGCGCACCTACAGCGCCGAGCTGCGTTTCGACCTGTGAGCATCCTTGCCATGAAGACACCCCTCCTGAGCCTCGTGCTCGCCACCGCCGCCGTGGCGGCCCAAGCTCACGTGACGCTGGAAACCCCGCAGGCCACGGCCGGCGCGGGCTACAAGGCCGTGCTGCGCGTGACCCACGGCTGCCAGGGCACGGCCACGCACACCGTCACCGTGCGGCTGCCGGCGGGCTTCCGCGGCGCCAAGCCCATGCCCAAGGCGGGCTGGGCGCTGAGCGTGCAGAAGGCACCGCTGGCCCAGCCCTACGAGAGCCATGGTCGCAAGGTGACCGAAGACGTGGTCGAGATCACCTGGAAGGCGAGCAGCCGCGAGGCCTGGCTGCCCGATGCCCACTACGACGAGTTCGTGCTGCGCGGCCAGGCGCCGCAGGCTGCCGGGCCGGCCTGGTTCAAGGTGCAGCAGCTGTGCGAACAAGGCCAGTGGGATTGGTTCGACGTGCCGGCCAGCGGCACCGCCACGCGCGGCCTGAAAGCCCCTGCGGCATTGCTGGAAGTGATGCCCGTCGCACCGGCCGCGCCTGGCGGCCATCACCATTGAGCCCGGCACGGGCGCGCTCCCCTCACTGACCCGTCACCCCCTACCCCCATCGACAACAAGCGGAGAGATCCATGAACACGACACGACGCACCCTTCTCATCGCAGCCGCCTGCGCTGCACTGGCCAGCCCGCTGGCCGCCTGGGCCCAGGCCGGCCTGAAGGTGGAGGGCGCCTGGGCGCGCCCCACCGTGCAAGGCCAGGCCGCCGGCGGCGGTTTCCTGAAGATCACCGGCGGTGCCGCCGGCGACCGCCTGATCGCAGGCAGCACCACCGTCAGCAGCGCCGTGGAACTGCACACCATGTCGATGGAAGGTGACGTCATGCGCATGCGCCAGGTGCCCGCCATCGAGGTGCCGGCGGGCGGCACCGTCGAGCTCAAGCCCGGCGGCCTGCACGTGATGTTCATGGGCCTGAAGCAACCGCTGAAGGCCGGCGACACCTTCCCGCTGACGCTGCGTTTCGAGAAGGCCGGCGAGGTGAAGGTGGACGTGAAGGTTTCGGCGCAGCCGCCCGCGGGTGCTGCGGCAGGCCACGGCGGGCATAAACACTGAGCCCGCGCGTGCAAGGCCGGAAGGCCTTGTGCGGCTGGCGAAGGGCGAGCGGCGATTTCACGCCGCGAGACTGAGCCCGCGCGCCTCAGCCTCGCGCGTCGAACTGCAGGATGGCCTCGGCCACGCGGTCGAGCGGCAGGACGTGGTCCACCGCGCCGATCTTGATGGCTTCCTTGGGCATGCCGAAGACCACGCAGCTGGCCTCGTCCTGCGCGATGGTGCGGGCGCCGCCGTCGTGCAGCTGCTTCATGCCGCGTGCACCGTCGTCGCCCATGCCGGTGAGGATGATGGCCAGCACGTCCTTGCCGGCCACCTCGGCGGTGCTGCGGAACAGCACGTCCACGGCCGGCTTGTGGCGGTTGACGGGCGGGCCGTCGGCCACCACCGCGAAGTACTGGCCACCGGCCTTGCGCAGCTGCATGTGCTTGCCGCCGGGGGCGATGAGAACGCTGCCGCGCTCCAGGCGGTCGCCGTCCTTGGCCTCTTTCACCCGCACGGCGCACAGGCCGTCCAGCCGCGTGGCGTACATCGCGGTGAACTTCTCGGGCATGTGCTGCACGATGGCGATGCCGGGGCTGTCGGCCGGCAGGGCCGTGAGCACCTGCTCCAGCGCCTGCGTGCCGCCGGTGCTGCTGCCGATGACCACGGGCTTGTTCATCGACAGCGCATGCAAGCCCGGCACGGGCACGGCCGCGGCGGCGCTGCGGGCCGGGGCCGCCGCGGGCGGCAGCTTGCGCCGCACCTGCGGGCGCGAGCGCGCCGCGGCCTTCAGCGCGGTGATCAGCTCGCGCCGCGAGTCTTCCAGGAACTGCTTCAGCCCCAGCCTCGGCTTGGCCACCACGCCCACCGCACCGGCGGCCATGGCTTCCAGCGCGATCTTGCTGCCCTCGGTGGTGAGCGTGGAGCAGATGACGGTGGCGATGGGGCTCTCTTCCATCAGCTGACGAAGAAAGGTCAGGCCGTCCATGCCGGGCATCTCGATGTCCAGCAGCAGCACGTCGGGCTTGTGCTTGCGGATCAGCGGCCCGGCGATCAGCGGGTTGGGCGCGCTGCCCATCAGCGCGATCTCGGGGTCGCCCTGCAGCAGGTGCTGCAGCGTCTGCCGCACGATGGCCGAATCGTCGACCACGAAGACCTGGATGGCCATGAGGGTGCCTTGGGGGATGTCGTGGGAAGAGGCGTTGGCCGCCGGCCTCAGAGCGGCACGGCGGTGACCTCGGGCGCGCCCGGGCCCACGGTCCAGGCCAGCTTGCGGTAGCTGGGGCCGCCCAGGTCGTGGTGCAGCACGCGCACCCCGTCGGCGGCCAGGGCCTGTAGCGCCCAGTGCGCGTTGCTGTCGCCCACATGGCCGGCGCCGAACTGCTCGGGGAACATGTTGCCGCCACCGTAGACATAGGCCTCGCACAGCTGCGGTGTGATGCCCCGATCGCGCAGCAGCTCGTACATCACGTCCAGCGCCACGTCGCCCCAGGCGCTGTCGCGTTGCGCGGCCTTGGCGGCCGTGCGCTCGGCCGTGCTGGCATGCACGATGTGGCACATGGCCCCCACGCTGCGCCGCGGGTCGGTCAGCACCACCGCCACGCAGGAGCCCAGCAACGTGACGAGCCGGTCGCCGCGCGCGCCGCAGGCCACGTCGCCCGGGTGCAGCGTGTGGGTGACGCTGCCGAAGGTCTGCAGCACGCCCGGCGTCATCAGCCCGCCACCTTGCGAAAGGCCCCTGGGGCCAGCACCTTCAGCGGGGTGTCGCAGGGAACGCGGCCTTCGGCCGTGCCGATGAAGAAGAGCCCGCCGGGGCGCAGTTGCGTCAGCACACGGTCTACCACGGCGCGCTTGGTGGGCGGGTCGAAGTAGATCAGGACGTTGCGCAGGAAAACGATGTCGAAAGGCGCGCCGGGCAGCCCGCCTTCGATCGGCGCGCACAGGTTCAGCTGCCCGAACTGCACGCGCTCGCGCAGCTTGGGGCCGATCTGCACCAGCCCCTCGCTCTCGGCCTCGCCCTTCAGGCAGTGTCGCTTCAGGCGTTCCGGGCTCACCTGGCGCAGGCGCTCTGCCGGGTAGATGGCGCTGTTGGCGCTGTGCAGCACGCGGTCGCTGATGTCGGTGCCCAGGATGCTCCACTCGCTGCCGATCTGGCCGCGCTGGTGCAGGTCGGCCAGCAGCATGGCGGTGCTGTAGGCCTCGTCGCCGAAGGACGAGGCCGCGCTCCACACGGCCACACGGCGGGGCCGTTCGCGGGCCAGCTCGGCCTCGATCAGCTCGAAGTGCGCCGGCTCGCGGAAGAAGTAGGTCTCGTTGGTGGTGAGCAGGTCCACCGCCATCTGGAACTCGCCGCCGTCGTCGGGCGTGCTGATGAGCTGCAGGTAGTCCTCGAAGCTGCCCAGCCCCAGGCGCTGGATGCGCGGGGCCAGGCGCGAGGAGATCAGCGGCTTCTTGCTCGGCGCGAAGCTCAGGCCGATGCCGCCGTGCATCAGCTCGGCAATCTGTGTGAAGGTGCGGTCGCTGAGGGTGGCCATGGCGTGCTCAGGCGGCCAGCGGCTGGGGGCTGCCCTGCAGGCCTTGCGACGACGCGCAGATCTCGGCCATTTCGGCCACGTCGAAGGCGCGGTCGGGCTCCAGGATGATGACGAAGCGCGCGCCCACCTTGCCCATGCCGCGGATGAAGTCGCGCTGCACCGTGGTGCCGAAGTTCGGCGGCGGCTCGATCTGCGCCGCGGGGATGTCGATCACCTCGCTCACCGCATCGACCATCAGCCCAAGCTCCACGCGTTCGTTCAGGCCGTCGATCTGGCGCACGGCATCGAAGATCACGATGCAGGTCTTCTTGCCCACGCGGGCCGGCGGGCGGCCGAAGCGCGCGTGCAGGTCGATCACCGGCACCACCGCGCCGCGCAGGTTGATGACGCCGCGCACGAAGCTGGGCATCAGGGGCACGGTGGTCATGGGGCCGTGCTGGATGATCTCGCGCACGGTGCGGATGTCCATCGCGAAGACCTCCTCGCCCAGCGCGAAGGTGAGGAACTGCGCCGCGGTGTCGGTGGGGTCCGTGGATGCCATGGTCGCCTGCCTGGGGTTCAGTAGGGGCGGAAGCTGCCGGTGCCCGTGGCGCGCGGCGCCGGGGCCGCCGCGGCGCGCGAGCCTGCACGCATGGGCGAGTTCGGCGCGCGCCGCTCGGCCACCGGCTTGCCCTTGGCCGCGCCGCGCGCGGGTGGCGCCTCGGCTTCCGCCAGCGTGAAGAAGGCCACCGACTGCTGCAGTTGCTCGGCCTGGCCCGAGAGCTCTTCCGACGTGGCCGCCAGCTCTTCCGAGGCCGAGGCGTTCTGCTGCGTGGCCTTGCTCAGCTGGCCCATGGCGCCGCCGATCTGCGTGACGCTCTGGCTCTGCTCCTGCGAGGCCGCGGCGATCTCCTGCACCAGTTCGCTGGTCTTCTGGATGCTGGGCACGATCTCGTCGAGCAGCTTGCCGGCGCGCTCGGCCGTGCTCACCGAGTTGCTTGCCAGGTCGCCGATCTCCTTGGCCGCTTCCTGGCTGCGTTCGGCCAGCTTGCGCACCTCGGCAGCCACCACCGCGAAGCCCTTGCCGTGCTCGCCGGCACGGGCGGCCTCGATGGCGGCGTTCAGCGCCAGCAGGTTGGTCTGGTAGGCGATGTCGTCGACGATGCTGATCTTCTGCGCGATCTGCTTCATCGCCTGCACCGTCTGCGTGACGGCCGCGCCGCCCTCGCCGGCCTCCTTGCTGGCCTTGGTGGCCATGCCGTCGGTGACCTTGGCGTTGTCGCTGTTCTGCGTGATGCTGGCGCTCATCATGTCGATGCTGGCCGTGGTCTCTTCCACCGAGCTGGCCTGCTCGCTGGCGCTCTGGCTCAGGCTCTGCGCCGTGGCGCTCACCTGGTTGGCTGCACCGGTCAGTGCGTCGGCTGCGGCACGCACCTCTTCGATGATGCCGGCGAGCTTCTCGCCGGTGCTGTTGGCGTCGTTCTTGACTTGGTCGAACACGCCTTCGGCGTCGCGGGTGATGCGCTGCGTCAGGTCGCCGGCGGCCAGGCCGCCAAAGACGCGGCCCACGTCCTCGATGACGGCGCTGAGCTTCTCGCTGGTGGCGTTGGCGTCGTCCTTCACCTGGCCGAACACGCCTTCGTAGTCGCGCGTGATGCGCTGGCTCAGGTCACCGGCCGAGAGCGCGCCGAAGACGCGGCCCACGTCGTCGAAGATGACGCTGGTGTTCTCCATCAGCACGTTGACGCCTTCGCACAGCGTCTTGATGGGGCCGCTCTTGCCTTCCAGCGGAATGCGCTGTGTCAGGTCGCCGTTCTTGGCCGCGGTGGTCACGCCCTGGGCCTGCTCCACCGCCTGCTCCAGCATCTGCTTGGCCTGCACCTGGGCCGTCACGTCGGTGGCGATCTTGATGATCTTCGCGACGCGGCCCATCTCGTCCTTCACCGGCGCATAGACGGCCTGGATCCACAGATCGCTGCCGCTCTTGGTGATGCGGCGGAAGGTGCTGTTCTGCGCCTTGCCCGCGTTCAGCTCGCGCCAGAACTCGGTGTACTCGGGCGTGTTGGCGTAGGCCGGGTCCACGAACATGCGGTGGTGGCGGCCCTTGATCTCGTCCAGCCCGTAGCCCAGGGCCTGCTGGAAGTTGCGGTTGGCGTTCAGGACGTGGCCGCCGAGATCGAACTCGATGAAGGCGTAGCTCTGGTCGATGGCATCGAGGATGCCCTTGGCGTTCTGCCGTTCGAGTTCGGTGGTGGTGATGTCGTAGCGCACGCCGAGGTACTTCACGGGCTTGCCGTTCTCGCCAAGGATGGGGGCGATCACCGCGTCCACGTAGTAAGGCGTGCCGTCCTTGGCGCGGTTCTTCACCACGCCTCGGAAGATGTCGCCACGGCCGATGGTCTGCCACATCTCCTTGAACACCGACTTGGGCATGTCGGGGTGGCGCGTGGTGTTGTGGCCGTGGCCGATGAGTTCGTTCTTCGGGTACTTCGAGACTTCGAGGAACTTCTCGTTGACGTTGAGGATGTCGCCCTTCTTGTCGGCCTCGGAGACGATGCTCGTGAGGTTCATGATGTCGGTGCGCACCCTCAGCTCGCTCTCCACGGCGTCCAGGCGCTGCTTCAGTTGCGCGAGCGTGCCTTCGCTGTCGGCGCGCGCCGCTTCGGCTTGCGCCGCGGCCGCCCGGGCCGCTTCGGCTGCGGCCTGGTGCTGTTGGCCGAGGGCGTGGGCCTGGTCCAGCGCAGCGCCGGCAAACAGGCGACCGATCCAGGAGGTTTCCGGCGTGTTCATGGTGTCTGTCCTTCTGTGGAGGCCGACGGGCTGCGGCTGGCCGCGCTGGGGGGGGTGGGTGAAGCGGCAGCCGGCCGGTGGGCCAGACCCGGGGGGGCGGCCGCCAGCTGGCTGAGGGAATGCACGTCGAAGATGAGCGCCACCTCGCCGTTGCCGAGGATGGAAGAGCCGCTCATGCCGCGCAGGCTGCGGAACATGCGGCCCAGGGGCTTGATCACGGTCTGGTGCTGGCCGAGCAGGCTGTCCACCATCACGCCGTAGCGGCGGCGGCTGCTCTGCAGCACCACCACGCTGGTGCGGTCGGGCTCGGGGCCGTCCAGCGCGTACAGGCCGCGCAGGCTCACCACCGGCAGCACCTGCCCGCGCAGTTCCACGAAGCCGCGGCCGCGGTCGTCCAGCGCGCTGACTGTGGGCCGGTTCTCGATGACCTCGACCACCGCGTCCAGCGGGAAGATGAACTTCGAGCTGCCCACGCCGACGAGGAAGCCGTCGATGATGGCCAGCGTCAGCGGCAGGCGGATCTCGATGCACGAACCCTGGCCCGGCGTGCTGCTCAGCAACACGGTGCCGCGCAGCGCCTCGATGTTGCGGCGGACCACGTCCATGCCCACGCCGCGGCCCGAAAGGTTGGTCACTTTCTCGGCGGTGCTGAAGCCCGGCTCGAAGATGAGGCGGTCGATGTCTGCGTCGGCCGGCACCACGCCGCGCTCGACGAGGCCGCGGTCCCAGGCGCGCTGCAGCACCTTCTCGCGCTGGATGCCGCGGCCGTCGTCGACGATGCGGATGAGGATGCTGCCGCTCTCGTGGCAGGCCGCCAGCGTCAGCTTGCCCTGGCCCGGCTTGCCGGCGGCGCCGCGTTGCTCGGGCGTTTCCAGGCCGTGGTCGAGGGCGTTGCGCACCAGGTGCATCAGCGGGTCGGCGATGCGCTCGACCACGCTCTTGTCGAGCTCGGTCTCGCCGCCGGTGATCTCCAGCTGCACGTCCTTGCCGAGCTCGGCCGCGGTGTCGCGTACCACGCGCCGGAAGCGGCTGAAGGTCTCGCCGATGGGCACCATGCGCAGCTGCAGCGTGCCGTTGCGGATCTCCTCGATCAGCCGGCCGATCTGCGCGTTGGCCTCGATCAGCGTGCCCTGGCGCGTCTGCCGCGCCAGCAGCGAGGCGCCGGCGCCGGCGATGACCAGTTCGCCCAGCAGGTTGATCACGGCGTCCAGGCGGTCGGCCTGCACGCGGATGAAGCGCTGGTCGTCGGCGACGCCCGGCGTGCCTGCCCCGCCCTGCGAGGCCTCGCGCACCTTGCTCTGCTTGCTGAGTGCCGCGTTCACCACCTGCGCCGGCACACCGGCCGTTGCTTGCAGGATCTCGCCCAGCGGCGCGGCGCTGCCGCTGGCGGCCGCGGCCGTCTGCGCGCGCAGGCCCTGCTGCAGTTGCGCCCGCGTGATGGCGCCCGCGGCGACGAGGATGTCGCCCAGGCGCGGGTTGTCGGGCATGGCCTCGATGAGCGCTGCGAAGTCGGCCGCGGTGCCGCCGGGCTCCACCAGCTGCAGCGTGCAGTCGTCCCGCACGAAGCTGAAGGCGCCTTCGATCTCGGCCCGCGTGGCGTGGGTCTGCAGCCCGAACTCGAAGGTGAGGTGACAGGTCTCCGGGTGCAGCTGGTCGAGGGCCGGCACGCCCGCGATGTCGCAGTGCACCGTGGCCATGTCACCCAGGCCGCGCACGTAGTTCAGGATGGCCAGCGGGTCCATGCCGTTGCGGAAGGTGTCGACGCCGAAGGCCACGGCGACGTGCCACAGCCGCCCTGCCGGTGGGCCCACGGCTGCGCGGGCATCGCAGCTGTCGCTGGCGGTGGCGGCGTGCGGCCAATCGGCCGCCGCGCCGTGGGCGCTGCCCGTGGCCGCCAGCAGCTGCTGCACCAAGGCCTCGCGTGCGGCCACGGCGTCGTCGGCTTCGTCCACGGCGGCCTCGCGCGCCTGGCCCACCAGCGTGCGGATCTGGTCGTTGCACTTCAAGAGCAGGGTGCTGAGTGCCGGTGTCAGCGCCAGCGTGCCTTCGCGCAGCTGGTCGAGCAGTGTCTCCACGTGGTGCGTGAAGGCCACCACGCGGTCCAGGCCGAAGATGCCGGCCGAGCCCTTGACCGTGTGCGCGCAGCGGAACAGCGCGTTCAGCAGTTCGCTGTCTTCGGGCGTGTCTTCCAGCTGCAGCAGCAGCTGTTCGAGGGTCTCGATCTGCTCTTGCGCCTCGCTGATGAAGGCGGGCAGGGCCTCCTGGATGAAGCTCAGGTCGGCGGCTTGCGCGCAGGCATCGGGCTTCATGCCGGGACCCCGGGGCCGTGCTCGGCCAGCCAGTCTTGCAGGCCCAGGGCCTGGCAGGCCGCCTGCAGGGCGGTGCTGGGGTCGTGCAGGGCCAGGCTGTGGCCCTTGTTGGCCAGGGCGCGCTGCAGCGCCAGCAGCAGCTGCAGGCCGGCGGCGTCCACCTGGTCCACGCACTCGCCTGTCACGGCCGCCACCGGCTCGCTCGCGGCCAGCCAGGCCAGCCACTGCGGGTGCAGTTCACCCACCGTGTAGATCGTCAGCTCGGCCGGCAGGCGCAGCGGCGGGTGCGGGGGCGACAGGGTCTCGTTCATCGCAGGTCCTCAGGGCAGGATGAGCTTGGACACCGCGTCCAGCAGCTGCGGCGGGTTGAAGGGCTTCACGATCCAGGCCTTGGCGCCGGCGGCGCGGCCTTGTTCCTTCTTCGCGTCCTGGCCCTCGGTGGTGAGCATCACCACGGGCACGAACTTGTGGCGCGGGTGCTGCTTGACCTGCGTGACGAAGGTGATGCCGTCCATGTTGGGCATGTTCACGTCGCTCACGATCAGGTGCACCTTGCCCGCGGCTTCCAGCGCGGCCAGGCCCTGCACGCCATCGGCGGCTTCCACCACCTCGTAGCCGGCGCGCTGCAGCGCCATCTTCACCACGGTGCGCAGCGATGACGAGTCGTCGACGATCAGGATGGTCTTGGCCATGGCGGGTGGGCTCAGAAGAAGGTGGTTTCGGTGGCCGCCTGCGCGGAGCGCGGGGCCGGCTGTCCGGTGGCCACGGCGCGCTGTTCGTCGGTGGTGTAGCCGGCGCTGAGCAGCGCCTGCCAGTCGGCGGCCGCCGGCGTCTGGCCGGCGGGCAGGGTTTCGGCCAGCCGGGCCATCGCGTTGCGGATGGAGTCGCCGACCTGGTCCATGATCTGTTGCACGCGGTCCTGGAACTGGAAGGCCACCAACAGCTGCTCGACCTGTGCCTTCACGCTTTCGCCGTGGGCGCTGAGGGCCGCGGCCCGCTCGTTGAGCTGGCTGACCGCGCTGTCCACCTGCTCCACCACGCGGTTGATGGTCTCTTCGCTGGCGTGGATGACCTGCGTGTCGTGTGCGGTGCTTTCCGCAGCCTGGGCCAGCGCCGCCTGCATGTGGTTGCCGAAGTCGCCCACGCGTTCGCCGATGCGCCGCCCGGTGTCGCCCGATTCGGCCGACAGCCGGCGCACTTCGGCGGCCACCACCGCGAAGCCGCGGCCGCTGGGGCCGGCGCGCGCCGCCTCGATGGCCGCGTTCAGGCTCAGCAGGTTGGTCTGGCGGGCGAGCTGGGCCACGTCTTCGGCCATGTCGCGCAGGCCCTGGCTGGCCCCCGAGAGCTGGCGCACCGAGCCCATCACCTCGTCGCGTGACTGCACGAAACCCTGGAAGTTCTGCAGCAGGCCGCGCAGGTCGTTCTCGCATTGCTGCAGCAGCGCGGCGCGCTCATCGACGCTGGCGGCGGTGTGCGTGCCGCCCTGGCCGCGGCTGTCGATGATGTTGTCGAGCTGATCCAGGATCTGCATGAAGCCGGCCAGCAACTGTTCGGTGGCCTCCCGCATCTGGGTCTGTGCGGTGCCCAGGTGGGTGGTCCAGGTGCGTGCGGCTTCGTCCAGGCGCAGCAGCAGTTCGGCGGTGGCCTGGGCGTGCGCGGTCGTGGGGCGCCGGCTGCCGCCGGGCTCGCCGCCCAGCCAGGCGGGCCACCAGGCGCCGAGGCGCTGGCGCCAAGGGGTGCGCGGTGGGGCTGCGCTATCGGCGGCCGGAAGAAGCTCGGGTGCGTTGACGTTCATGCGCAAGACGACTCGCTGATGGTTGCCAAACTTCTGTCCAGGACAATGAAAAACCTGTGTTGGTCATCAACTGGACAATCTGAGTATTGGCACCACGTCGCTGGGCTGAAGGCCTGAGCAGCGACGTTTACCCGGCCCTGTCTTCGCGCTTGCCCGGGGTCTTGCGCGCCTACGCTGGCGCTTCCTCAAGTGCTGGAGCACGCCATGCTGACCCGCCTGATCTACGCCAGCGAGACCACCCAAGCGCTGACACCGGCTGCCGTGCAGCACATCGTCGACCGCGCACGGGTGAACAACACGCGGCAGCACCTGAGCGGCCTGTTGCTGTTCGACAGCCGCAGCTTCCTGCAGGTGCTGGAAGGCGATCGGGCCGCCGTGAGCGAACTTTTCGGTCGCATCGCCACCGACCCCAGGCACCGGCGTATCGAGTTGCTGGAAGTGACGCCGGTGCACGAGCGCCGCTTTGCGCGCTGGAGCATGGGTTTTGCGGCTGCGGACGCCGCGCATGGCGAACTGTTCCTGCGCTTCGGGGGCGCGCCGGCGTTCAACCCTTACGCCATGAGCGCGGCCGGGGCCCTGGGTTTGTTGGAGTGCGTGGGCGCGGCCCACGCGGCTGCTGTGCAGCCACCTCGCGCCGCATGCGCCTGAGTGGCTGGCGCGGCGTCGCTTTCAGCGGCCCGGCGGTTCAGCGGTTCAGCGACTTGAGCGCGAGCCGGATGCCTTCGCTCACGCCGACCTCGGCAGGCAAGGCCTTCAGCGCTGCAGCGGCTTCGCGCTCGCTGTAGCCCAGGGCCTGCAGCGCCTGCGTGATGTCGCCCTGGGTGTCGCTGGCTGGTGTGGCCGCGGGCAGCGCCAGGTCAGGCCCGAGCTTGCCCTTCAGTTCGAGCAGCAGGCGTTCGGCCGTCTTCTTGCCGATACCCGGCACCTTCACGAGGCGGGCACCGTCCTGGCGAGACACGGCCTGCGCGAGTTCGTCCACGCTCAGGCCCGACAGGATGGACAGCGCCGTGCGCGGCCCCACGCCGCTGATCTTCACCAGCTGTCGGAAGGTGGCCCGCTCGGGCTCGGTGAGGAAGCCGAACAGCACCTGCGCGTCTTCGCGCACCACGAAGTGCGTGAGCAGAACGACCGGCTCGCCCAGCGCCGGCAGGTTGTAGAAGGTGCTCATCGGCACGTCGACCTCGTAACCGACCCCGTGCACGTCCAGCAGCACCAGGGGCGGTGCCTTCTGCACCAGCACGCCGCTGAGTCTGCCGATCATGCGCGGGCCTCCAGCAGTTGCCCAATGCGTTCTTGCAGCGCGGCGAAGTTGGGCTCGCCTTCGTGGCGCCACACCTCGAAGTGGCTGCGGTCGATCAGCAGCGTGGTGGGCGTGGCGCGCACGCCGCCGAAGGCGCGCGCGATGGCGCCGGTGTTGTCGATCACCACGCCAAAAGGCAGGGCGCGGCGTTGCGCGAACTCGGCCACCAGGGCGGGCGCGTCGTGCTGCATGGCCACGGCCAGGGTCTGCAGGCCCAGGGCCGCCAAACGCTGGTGCAGCGCCACGAACTGCGGCATTTCCTTCACGCACACCGCACAACTGGTGGCCCAGAAGTTCACCAGCACCACCTGGCCCCTCAGCGTGGCCGAGGCCTGCCGCGTGCCGTCAAGCAGCGTGTAGTCGAAGGCCGGTGCCGGCGACTTCCGCGCGCAGCCCGGCAGGCCTGTCAGCAGCGCGGGCGCAGCCGTCATTGCCAGCAGGGCGCGACGGCGGGCAAGATCGGGCCCCGTCGGCAAGGGCTGGCGCAGTGGTGGGAAAAGGGGGGTGGTCATGAAGCGGCGGCATCTTACGGCAGCGATGGTGGGCGGCCTGTGGCCCTGGTGGGCGCGCGCAGCGCTGGGTGAAGCAGACGCTGCCGCCGGTGTTCGCGCGGCGCTGGAGCGTGGTGCCACGGCGGCCGTGCAATTGCTGGGCCGCACCGATGGTTTTCTTGGTGACCCGCGCGTGCGCATCGCGTTGCCCGAGGGCCTGCAGAAGGTGGCCAAGTTGATGAAAGCCACGGGGCAGGGCGCCCGCGTCGATGAACTCGTGACCGCGATGAACCGCGCGGCCGAGGCCGCCGTGCCCGAGGCGCGCACGCTCTTTGTCAGCACCGTCAAGCAGATGAGCGTGGAAGACGCGCGCCAGGTGGTGCGCGGCGGCGAGACCGCCGTGACCGACTGGTTCTCGGCCAAGACGCGTGCGCCGCTCGGCGAGAAGTTCCTGCCCATCGTCACGCGCGTGGTCGAGAAGCAGAAGCTCGCCGAGCGCTACAACCAGTTCGCGGCCAAGGCTTCGGGCGCTGGCCTCGTGAAGGGCGATGCGGTGACGGTGCAGCAGCACGTCACGGCCAAGGCTCTGGACGGCCTGTTCCTGATGATCGGCGAGGAGGAGAAGAAGATCCGTGCCGACCCTGTGAAGACCGGCAGCGCCATCCTCAAGAAGGTGTTCGGCGGCTGAGGCCTGAGCCCCGCACGGGGCTCAGGCGTTGCGTGCGAGTTCGAACTTCAGCGCGTCAGGCAGCGATTCGATGATCGCGTCGCGGCCCACGCTGGTGAACTGCCGCCCACCTTGGTTCAGCACCTGCACGGCCTTGCCCTGCTCGGCGATCTGCACGAAGGCCAGCCGCGGCGCCGTTCGCAGCAACTCGGCGCGCAGGCGGTCGAAGCGTTGTCCGCCCAGCGAAGCCTCGTAGACCAGCGCATCGGGCATGGCCTCGGCGCACTGGTCCTGCACCTCCTCGACGGTGCTGACGAAATCGACCATCAGCGCCAGCGGGCGCAGCGCCTCGCGCACGACGTTGCGCACCTCGCGCCGGGCTGCCAGCACCAGCACGTGGCTGCCGCTGAGCGGCGGCGGGGCCAGTTCGGGCGACACGGTCTCTTCGAAATCGGTGGTGCCTTCGGGCTCCAGGCGCGGGGCCAGGGTTTCGGGGAACTCGAGCGCCAGCTCGGTCTTGCCCGGCAGGTCCTGGCGCTGCAGGTGCAGGCCGAGTACCGCGCTGGTCTGCTGCAGCAGGCGCCACGACATCGTGTTGAGCTCAGAGGCTTCGGCATCGGCTCGCGGCATGGCGCCAGAGTCCACTTCGTCGGGCCGGCGGTGGGCGAAACGCAGCGACAGCACGGCGTGCGCGGGCCAGTTCTTGATCTCGATCTTCATGTCGATGCGCGAGACCGTGTGCTCGAAAGCCCAATCGAGCGCAGTCTGCAGCAGCGAGAACAGCAGCGTGGCGTCGCTCATCACGAGCGCGGCCCCGAATTCCTGGCGCACCTCGATGGCCCGGTCGTCCATCTCTCGGCCACGTTCGCGCAGGGTGTCGCGTGTGAGGGCGGTGAGATCCAGGCGCTCGCGCGCCAGTTGCACGTCGCCGTTGCCCAGACGCACCACCTGCTGGCCCATGATGCCGGCGCGGCGCGCGAGGTCGATCTCGGCGTGCAGCGCGGCCAGGCTTTCGCGGTCGATGCGGCCGCTGCTTCGCAACGTGTTCACCCGTTCGAGCGCGGACGACAGTGTCGTGGCCACCTCGCTGCCCAGCTGGGCGATCAGGGCCTGGGGGTCCAGCGGCTCGACCACGCGTCGGCCCGAGGCCGAAGACGGCCGGGCGATGTCGGTCAGATCCATGGGTTGCCTTGTTCGGAGGTTCGTCGCGTGCGTGGCGCCCGCGGCGTGGCGCTCGACGGCGCCAGAAACCGCAGCGCCAGCACGCCTTCGGGCCAAGCCCCGATTGGACATCGGACGCTTGGGTGCAATTGGTGCAAATTTGTTACAGCGTCCTCCGGATCGCCACCCCGCAGCCCCGGGGTGCACGGGCCCGGCGTGCCGACCTTGTCACGGTGCCGGCCCGATTGCGCCTTGTGCCCGCAAGGCCGCGCGCGCTTCGGCGTCGAGCCCGAGCTCGGCCAGCACCTCGTCGGTGTGCTGGCCCAGCAGCGGGGGTGCGCGGCGCAACGACACCGGCGTGCCCGACAGCTTCATCGGGCTGGCCACGAGTTCCAGCGCGTCGTGGTGGGGATGGGCCACGCTGGTCTTCATGCCGCGCGCCAGCACCTGGGGGTCGGCAAAGACATCGGCCAGGTCGTTGATGGGGCCGCACGGCACCTTCGCGGCGTCCAGCGCCGCCAGCCAGTCGGCGCGCTGCCGCTGGCGCAGCTGCTCTGCCAGCAACGGCACCAGCAGGTCGCGGTGGCGCACGCGGCTGGCGTTGCGTGCGAAGCGCTCGTCCTTCGCCAGGTCGGGGCAGCCGGCCACGGCGCAGAAGCGCTCGAACTGGCCATCGTTGCCCACTGCCAGGATGAGGTGCCCATCAGCCACCTCGAACACCTGGTAAGGCACGATGTTCTGGTGGGCGTTGCCCGCGCGCCGCGGGGCCTTCTTCGTCACCAGGTAGTTCGCGCCCAGGTTCGCCAGCATCGCGACCTGGGTGTCGAGCAGGGCCATGTCGATGGCCTGGCCTTGGCCGGTGGCGTCGCGGTGGCGCAAGGCAGCCAGGATGGCGACGGTGGCGTACAGCCCGGTGAACAGATCGGCCACGGCCACGCCCACTTTCTGCGGGCCGCCCCCAGGCAAGTCGTCACGCTCACCGGTCACGCTCATCAGGCCACCGAGGCCTTGCACGGCGTAGTCGTAGCCGGCGCGGTCGCTGTAAGGGCCGGTCTGGCCGTAGCCGGTGATCGAGCAGTACACCAGGCGCGGGAACCTCGCGCACAGCGTGGCGGCGTCGAGACCGTAGCGCGCCATGTCGCCGACCTTGAAGTTCTCCACCAGCACGTCGCATTGCGCGGCGAGTTTCAGCACCAGGGCCTGGCCGGCCGGTTGCGCGATGTCCACCGTCACCGAGCGCTTGTTGCGGTTGGCCCCCAGGAAGTAGGCGGCCTCGGGCGTGTCGTGGCCTTCACGGTCCTTCAGGAACGGGGGGCCCCAGCCGCGGGTGTCGTCGCCGCCCGGGTGCCCGTCGCCGGGCGGCCTTTCGATCTTGATGACCTCTGCGCCCAGGTCGGCCAGGGTCTGCGTGCACCAAGGGCCGGCGAGCACGCGTGAAAGGTCGAGCACGCGCACGCCATCGAGTGCGCCGGCGGGCAAGGGAAGCGGGGCCTGTGTCATGGCGGCGATTCTGCGGCAGGGCCCCGGATAATCTGACGGCATGAACCAGCCGCTCGCCCGCATCTGCCGTCCCCGCCAAAGCTCGCACAAGCTTGCGGCAGGGGCCTGGGTGGGGGTGGTGGGCCTGCTGGGGGCTTGCACCCCGGCACTCGACTGGCGCGACGTGCGCCCCGAAGGCGCGCTGGTGCAATTGCAGATGCCGTGCAAGCCCAATGGTCAGAGCCGCGATGTCAACCTGGGTGGCGGCCGCGTGAACCTCGCCTTGCATGCATGCGCTGCGGGCCAGCTCACCTGGGGCCTGGCTGCCGCCGACATGGCCGACCCGGCACGGGTCGGCCCGGCTTTGGCCGAACTGGCGGCCTCGGCTGCCGGCAACCTGGCCACGCCCGGTGTGCCGCTCCAGCCCTTGGCCATTGCCGGCGCCACGCCCAATGCTGCCAGCGGCCTGCAACGCCTGAGCGGCCGCCTTCCCGATGGCAAACCGGCGCAGATGCAGGTGGCGGTTTTTGCGCGGGGCACCTGGGTCTACCAAGCCAGCGTGCTGGGTGAAAAGATCGACGAGGCAGCGGCGCAAACGTATTTCGCGTCGCTGCGCTTCAGCCCGTGAGCGTGGCTTCGGGCCTGTTGACGGGGCGGTCTGTGCCGGCGGCGGCAAGCTGCCGATAATGACCGGTCAGACACAAGCTGCCATGGCCTCCATCCTCCTTGTCGCCCACGCTCCGTTGGCCTCGGCCCTGCTCGAGGTGGCCCGCCATGCCTACGCCGACTGCGGCTGTGCCGTGGTGCCGGTGGACGTGCCGCCCTCCGCGACGCTGGAATCGGCCACGGCGCAGGTGGCAATGGCGCTGCAGAGCGTGCCGGCTGGCGAGGTGCTGGTGCTGGCCGATGCTTTCGGCGCCACGCCCAGCAACGCTGCGCTGGCCGCCGTGGACGGCGTCCATGCCCGGGTGGTGACGGGCGTCAACGTGCCCATGGTCTGGCGCGTGCTGTGCTACGGGCACCTGCCGCTCGCCGACCTGGTCACCCGCGCCGTGGACGGTGGCCGTCAGGGCGTCATGCAGGTCGCCACGCCGCGCCGTCAGAACCAGCCCCAACGCCCCCTCAGCGATGATCCAGACCAGCATCCAGATCAGTAACAAGCTGGGCCTTCATGCCCGCGCCTCCGCCAAGCTCACGAAGCTGGCAGGCAGCTTCAAGAGCGAGATCCATCTCAGCCGCAACGGCCGCCGCGTGAACGCGAAAAGCATCATGGGCGTGATGATGCTGGCCGCGGGCCTGGGCACCGAAGTGCAGATCGAAGCCGAAGGCCTCGACGAAGAAGCGGCCATGACCGCCCTGCGTGCGCTGATCGACGACAAGTTCGGCGAAGGCGAGTAAGGCGGTTTGCTTGGCGGGCGGTGGCCCCGAGTGCCGCGAGCCGCCGCTGGGCTACATTGGTGGCATGAGCATCCAGGTGTTTGGCTTGCCGGTGTCGAGAGGTGTGGCCATCGGGCGGGCCGTGCTGGTCGCTTCCAGCCGCGTCGACGTGGCGCACTACTTTGTGCCTGCCGACCGCATCGACCACGAGATCGGCCGTCTGCGGGGCGCCCGCGACGGGGTGGCCACCGAGTTGCAGTCGCTGAAGCATGAGCTGCCGCAAGAGGCACCCGCCGAACTGGCCGCGTTGCTCGATGTGCACCTGATGCTGCTGCACGACGAGGCGTTGATCACCGCGACGAAGGGTTGGATCCGCGACCGGCACTACAACGCGGAGTGGGCCCTGTCGGCACAGCTGGAAGTCCTCGCGCGCCAGTTCGACGAGATGGACGACCCCTACCTGCGCGAGCGCAAGGCCGACATCGAGCAGGTGGTGGAGCGTCTGCTGCGTGAGCTGGCCGGCCAGGCCGGTGGTGAAGCACCGGCGACGGCGGCAGCCGCCAAGGCCATGCGTGACGTCGCCGGCGAAGACCCGTTGGTGCTGGTGGCCAACGATGTGGCGCCCGCCGACATGATGCAGTTCAAGCGCAGCGTGTTCACCGGTTTCGTCACCGACGTGGGCGGGCGCACGTCGCACACGGCCATCGTCGCGCGCAGCATGGACATACCCGCGGTTGTGGGCGCGCGCGAAGCCAGCCGCCTGATCCGCCAGGACGACTGGGTCGTGATCGACGGGGACGCCGGCGTGGTGATCGTCAACCCGTCGCGCATCGTTCTGGAGGAGTACCGCTTCCGCCAACGCCAGAGCGAGCTGGAGCGCGCCCGTCTCGACCGCCTGCGGCACACCCCTGCGGTCACGCTGGATGGCGAGGCGGTGGAGTTGCTGGCCAACATCGAGATGCCCGGCGATGCGCCGAGTGCGCTGGATGCGGGTGCCGTCGGCGTGGGCCTGTTCAGGAGCGAGTTCCTGTTCATGAACCGCGGAGGCGATCTGCCGGGCGAAGAAGAGCAGTTCGAGGCCTATCGCGCTGCCGTCGAGGCCTTGCAAGGTTTGCCAGTGACCATCCGCACCGTCGATGTGGGGGCCGACAAGCCCCTGGAGCGCATGTCTCAGCAAGAACTGCGGCACGAGCACGGGCTCAACCCGGCGCTCGGGCTGCGGGCGATCCGCTGGAGCTTGTCCGAGCCGGGGATGTTCAGGCAGCAGTTGCGCGCCATCTTGCGTGCCAGCGCCTTCGGCAAGGTGCGCATCCTGGTGCCGATGGTGGCCCAGATGAGCGAAGTGCGGCTCATCTTCGAGGCGCTCAACCGCGCCCGGCAACAACTTGACGACGCCGGGCGGGCCTATGGGCCGGTGGAAGTGGGCGCCATGATCGAGGTGCCGGCGGCGGCCCTGCTGGTAGAGCGCTTTCTGCGCCACTTCGATTTCGTGTCACTCGGTACCAACGACCTGATCCAGTACACGCTGGCCATCGATCGAGCTGACGAGGCTGTGGCGCACCTGTACGACCCCTGGCATCCCGCGGTGCTTCAGTTGATCGGACGCACCATCGCTTGCGCCCGTCAGAGCGGACGCGGGGTGAGTGTCTGCGGTGAGATGGCAGGCGACCCGGCCTTCACGGAACTGCTGCTGGCCATGGGCCTTCGCAGCTTCTCGATGCACCCGGCACGTATCGCATCCATCAAGCAGCGCGTTCTGCGCGCCGATACGCGGCGGCTGGCAGCGCACATCGAAGATGTGCTGGCCAGTGACGATCCGGCCGCTGCGTTGGCGCAACTGCAAGCTGGCAGCTTGCTTCACTGAGCCTCAGGTTCGTCGAGGCGCCTCCGCTGATTGCGCCTCTTTCAAAACCTGTGCTACAGTCGTGGGCTTCGCTGCTCGCGGAGCTGCTTTTCGAGGCGGTGGATGCGGGCGGTGAGGGGAGTTGGAGGGTGTTGACTGCGCGATCAAAAGCGTGTCATAATTTCTGGCTCTGCTGCTGAAACGTAGTGCGGCGATTCAAGCGAATCGCAAGCAAAACAAAGCAGCAAGAAAATAGCCAAGCGCTTGACACGGTTTTGA
>JBHYDA010000025.1:0-32558 GCA_051861265.1 Rubrivivax sp. | reverse complement strand
TTGCGACGCCCAGCCCGAGGAATACGACATCGCGCTGGCGGCCTGGCGCATCGAAGAGGTGACCACCATGACGGTGCGGCAGGTGCTGCACCAGTGGGCTGGCCTGCGCACCTTCACGGCCGATCGCGTGCCGGTGGCGGGCTTCGCAACCGATGCACCGGGCTTCTTCTGGCTGGCCGGCCAGGGCGGCTACGGCCTGCAGACGGCGCCGGCCATGGCTGCGGTCACCGAGTCGCTGATAGCCGGCACGCCGTGGCCGGCGGGGCTTGACGTCAGTGCCGACGCATTGGCGCCGGGGCGGATGGCGCAGGCAGGCTGGTCTGGACCGCCGCGCAGTCGTTGGTAGCCCGCAGGACGCATCACGCGCGCGGCGAGGCAGCGCGTGTCCAGTGGGTCAGGGATGGCCTCGTCGTGCCCGGCGGGCAACTCGCGCAGGCCTGGGGGCTTACGCGCCAAGCCTTGGCGCCGGCCGCCGACCGGGGCGAAGTGTTCGCTGTGAAAGTTGGCAACCGGCTGTACTACCCGCAGACGTTCCTTGGCATGGACCGCGAGCCCGTAGTAACCATCTGCCGCGCACTCGGTGACCTGACTGCCAGCGAGAAGTTGATGTTCTGGCTGCACGAGCACGGCGCCCTCGCTGGAAAGGGTGTTGCCGCCGCGTTGGAGGCGGGGACTGCCTTGGCCAAGGTGGAGCGCCTGGCTGCTGCATGGGCGCGTGAGCGAGGCGCCTCGCGTGTCACTACGGCAGCCTGAGCCCGGCTCCTTCGAGGATCTGCTTCGTCCAATCAGGATCAAAGTCGCGTCGCTCTTGCGCTTGAGCCGGCATCCGGCCACCGAACCGTACTGGTCGGCCGGCGTCTACCGCTTTGATGATCCAGATCCTGACGGTGCCGACGCCTTCGGCACCTGCTACACCGCCAGCACCATCGAGGTAGCCTTCGCAGAGAGCGTCATTCATGAGTGCGGGGGTTCCTCGGCGGCAGCTACGAGGTGCCGATCGCCGAACTGACCGAACGTTCGGTCGTTCGCTTTGCTTGCGAACGGCGCAAGACGTTGTTGCTGGCTGACCTGACCGGGTCGGCGCTCAAGGCCCTGGGCCTGAACAATGACATCAGCGCATCCGCCGACTACGTGACGAGCCAAGCCTGGGCACGCGCCATCCATGGCGCGAGCCAACGCTGGGACGGAATCCGGTACGTGTCGCGGCAGATGAACAAGGGGTTCGCCTACGCCATGTTCAAGCGCAGCGGGCTCCGCAAGCTGCGCGCCGAGAAGCTCAAGGCACGGCAGGTGGATGACCTCTGCGATCGGTTCAACGTCACCGCAGTCTGACGGCCCCGCGATCCTGACACGAAGGTCGGCAACCTGATGTACACGCGCCATTCGCAGGCGAAAACCGGTCGGCTCCGCTCGGCCATCAGTTGACACCCACGACTGGCAGCTTTCCCGCCGTTGAACCATCGAGTCGCCTATTCCGCCTCGCTGAAGCGAGGCCCGAAAGTGCAGCCCCGGAGGATGAGCAGCCAACAGGCATTACGTCAACAGGTTGGCACTTGGGCTAAGATCGTGGTTCGCACTTTCCTATAAACTGCGAGATCGTATTATTAGACCCCGTTTTGCGAGGCTGGCCGATATGCAAACCCCCGATAAGACTATCGACCACAGCACACTGCGCCGCTTGGTCGACGCTGGCGCAGACGTGGGCGCCGAAGTGGTCGGCGGCGCTGGCGGCTGGGGCGTGGTCATCAGCTACGGCCGCGCCAGCCAGACGCTGGCCGCCACGCGCGGCGCACCGCGGACCTGGCGCCAGTTCGAGACGCTGGCCGGCTACCTGAAGGAGCTCGGTATCGTCCAGTACCGCGTCAACACGGCAGAGTTCGCGCCAGGCACCAAAGCGAGCAAGCAGGACGACAAGCGCAGCATCACGGCCTCGGAGCGCATGAAGCGCGCGCACCAGGCCGCCGCTCACGACACCTGGTTCCGCGAGCAGGTTCAGGCCTCGATCGACGACCCGCGGGCGAGTGTTGACGACGCAGTGGCCAAGAAGGAGTTCGCGGCCAAGCGCGCAGCCTTGACCAAGGGTGCCGTAGCCGCGAAGAAGGCCGCCCATTGAACCGTCTGACATGGCGGCCGATGGCGCTTGCGGATCGCGACGCCATCATGGTCTTCATAGCTCAGGACAACCCGACGGCGGCGATCGATCTGGATCTCGAGTTCGAGGCCAAGGCGGAGAATGCCCGGCTGACGCCAAAGCTCTACAACGCTGGTCGGGTCAAGGGCATCCGCGAGATCGTGGTGAGGCCAACCTACGTCATGATCTACCGCGTCGTCGGCGATGTGGTGGACGTACTGCGGGTGCTGCACGCGGCCCAGCAGTGGCCATGCCTATGCCCAACGCGGCTTCGTCATGCAGCGCCACGTCAGCGACAAGGTCAAAGGGAGCCGCACGCTCCTCACTCGGCCGCAAGGGCGCCCTTGACATACCGATCGAGCCACGCCTGCATCTCGGCCAGCACTTGCAGGATCGACTCGCGCGCCGCATAGCGATGCCCTTCGTGCGGAAGCAGCACCAGCCGAGCAGTGCCACCCAGTGCACGCAGTGCGGCGAACATGCGCTCGCTTTGCATCGGAAAGGTGCCGCTGTTGGCGTCGGCCTGGCCGTGCACAAGCAGCAGGGGCGCGGCGATCTTGTCTGCCTCGTCGAAAGGTGAGATGGCACGGTACATCGCACGCGCCTGCCAGTAGTGGCGCTCCTCGGACTGGAAGCCGAACGGCGTGAGCGTGCGGTTGTAGGCCCCGCTGCGCGCGATACCGGCGGCAAAGAGACGGCTGTGAGCCAGCAGGTTCGCGGCCATGAAGGCACCGAAAGAATGGCCACCGATGGCGATGCGCTGAGGTTCAGCCACACCGCGCCGCATCAAGTCGGCCACCGCGGCCTCGGCGTTGGCCAGCAACTGCGGCAGGAAGCTGTCATTGCCGGGCCGCTCGGCGCTACCAATGATGGGCATCGAAGGGTTGTCCAGCACCGCGTAGCCGGCCGCTGCCAGCGGCACCGGTCCGAGCACGTCGATGGCATGGAAGCGGAAAGGCGAGCCGCTGACCTGCCCGGCCACGTCGGCGCTGACGAACTCCATCGGATAGGCCCACATCAGCACAGGCAGGGGGCCGTCTCGCTCAGGCTCGTGGCCGGGTGGTAGCCACAGTGTGGCGCTGAGCGGCACCCCGTCGGCGCGCCGGTAATGCAGCGTCTGCCGGCGCAGCCCACGAAGCTGTGGTGTCGGATGCGGCCACTGCGTGAGCGCGCGACAAGCGGCAGGTGCCGCGAGATGGAGGAGGTGTAGCTGTGGCGGCTCGTCGGGCGCCTCGCGGCTGGTCAGCCAGCACTCGCCGCGCTCGTCCAGCGGCATCAGCGGCCGCTCGTGATACGGCGCGGCCGACTGGAAGCAACGCAACTTCGTTCCGCTGTACAGGTTCCAGTGGTCGATGAATGGGCGGTCGCCCTGCGCCGAAGCACCATCGCCGGTCCACAGCGTCGCGTGTCCGTCGACGATGACAAGCCGCTGCCGGCCGCGGGCATCGGCGCGGGTTACGGGCTGCCCTGGGTCGGCATAACGGTCTTCGAGCGAGCCTTGGTGGAAGGGCTGCTGCACCAGTGCGTTCTCGGGCCGGTCGGGTGCAATGCGCCAGTGGCCGAGCGCGCGGCTGCGCCACCAACGCGCCATCACGATGGCCAACTCCCCGTTGCCCCAATACACCTGGCCAAAGCGTAACGGCAGTTCGAGTAAGCAGCGTGGTGGTGCGTCGAACGGCGCGGCTTGTTGCCACAGGCCATCACGGGTGGTAGTAAGCTGGTCTGGGTCACCACCATCGGCGGCGCAGACCCAGGCCAGCGTGGCATCCGCATCGGCGCGCCATTGCACCTCTCGCGGGCCTAGAGGCACGGCGTCGAAACCGGCCGGCAGTTGCTCGGCAGCTTCCAGCCGGGCAACCACGTGACGACGCGCACCAAAGTTGTCCAACACCTCGATGCTGCGAGCAAATCTCTGTACCGGCACGCGATGCGAGAAAGGCGTCTCCAGCCGCTGCACCAGCAACAGTTGGCCGTCGGGCGATGGTTCGACGGCAAGGTGCAGGGCGGGCCCACCGATCAGGGTGACTTCACCCGTCAGATCCAGCCAGACCAGCTGGCTCAGCAGGTGATGCTCGAACAAGCGCTCGTCGTGGCGGCTGCGCAGCAAGTCGGTGAACGTCCGTGTCTGCCGGCCGCGATCCTGCGGCGAGGTGTCCTCCACCAGCGGGGCAGGCGGCGTGGTGTCTGGCAGCGGCTCTGGTCGGTTCGGCGGACGAACCAGCAGCAATAGCCGCCTGCTGTCCGAAGCCCAGGTGAAGCCGCAGCCGACCACTGCATGCAGAGCCGGCGCCGGCCAGCGGCAGGCGCGCCGCGTGCCGCAGTCGACACCCCACAGCTGAACTTCACCGGCTGCCTGGTCGTGGTGGCTGAAGGCCAGCCAGTTGCCGTCAGGCGACCAGGCTGCCTCTGAAAGCACCAGCGGCTCAGGCAGGTTGTCAATCGCGTGCAACTGCCCGTCGGTCAGGTCCATCAACTGCAAGGCGCCGATCAGCTCGCCACGCACGGCGGCCGCCTGGTGTGGATGCCAGCGCAGGCCGGCCATGCGCAGCTCCGCGCGAGCCAGGTCTGCGATCGTCGGCCTGCCGCGAGGGTGCAGCAGCGCCGCCAACTCGCCGTTCGGTGCCAGCACCACACGAGGGGTTGGTGCGGCATCGACCAGAGCCACCAGCCCCGGCTCGGGCAGCCGGTAACTCTCTCGTGCGAAGTGCGCGCCTTGCTCTGACATGCCGACTCCTGGTGGGGTGCTGGTCTCGGTGCCAAGACGGCCAGCGGGCTGCAGCAGAGATGCGCGGCGTGGCTTCTTCCGCCACTGGCGGGCCCGCACACATTCCCGCATTGTCGGCACCATGCAGAGACCGTCATACTCACCACCGATGAGCAGCGATGCAAACTCGCGGTGGCGATGGCTGGCCACGCATATCCTGCCGCACGAGCCCGCGCTGCGGGCCTGGCTGCGGCGCAAGAAGGACCTGCCGATCGAAGCCGATGACTTGGTGCAGGAGGCCTACGCCGTTTTGGCCAGCCTCGAATCGGTGGACCATATCCGAAACGCCAAGGCCTACCTGTTCCAGACCGCGCACTCGATCGCGCTGCAGCAACTACGCCACGACCGGGTGGTGTCGATCGTGGCCATCGCCGATGTGGAAGAGCTTCAGCTAAGCATCGATGCCCCCGGACCGGAGCAGCAGGCAATCAGCCGCCAGGAACTGCGCCGTGTGGTCGAGGCCATCGAGGCATTGCCACCGCAGTGCGGCGAAGCGTTCCGCCTGCGCAAGGTCGAAGGGTTATCGCAACGCGAGGTGGCCAGTCAAATGGGACTGGCTGAAAGCACCGTCGAGAAGCACATGGGCCGTGCCATCCGCACACTCATGGATCTGTTCGGGCGTGGCGGAAGATCCGCACCTCACGCATCTAGCACTTACATGGATTTGCACATCGACGAGTATGAGCAGCGTAAGGGAGACAAGTAGCCGCATCGACGATGCAGCCGCCGATTGGGCGGCGCGCATCGATCGAGGTGCTCTCGACGGCGGGGAACAGGCGGCTTTTGACGCCTGGTGCGCCAGCGACCGGCGCTGCCTGGGTGCTTACGCGCGCGCGCAGGCAGTGCTGGCCAGCATGGATCGGGCCCAGGCACTCGGAGCCGGCTACAGCTTTGACCACCGCCGCCCCGAACCAGCGGCCAGCGACCCGGCTTTCCACCCTCGCCAGCCTTGGCGCGCCGCGTCGGCACTCGTGGCCTGTTTTGTCGCCATGGTGCTGTGGCTCGTGCCACCCTGGACATCCGACCCCGCGGTGAGCACAGTCAAGGGTGAAATCCGCCAGCTTCCGCTGCCCGATGGTTCTTCCGTCACCTTGAACACTGCTACCGCGATCCAGACTCGATTCGACGCGCACCAGCGAGTGGTGGAGCTCGTGCGCGGCGAGGCCTTGTTCGATGTCGCCAAAGACCCCAAGCGGCCGTTTCAGGTGCAGGCCGGTGAGTTGACGGTGAAGGCCATCGGCACCAGCTTCACCGTGCGCCGCGTGCCGGGCAAGGCGGTGCAGGTGGTGGTGCGCGAAGGTGTCGTCGAAGTGCTGCACGCCTCCTCAGCGCAACCGCTGCGCGTGGTGCAGAACCAGTTGGTGGAGTTGGCGCCGCGTGCGGTGGCGGCCGGCCGTGCGCCGGTACAGCGCACCATCACGCCGCAGCGTGTGGCGCGCGAGCTGTCGTGGCGCGAAGGGTTGCTCTCATTCGAGGGTGCGACGCTCGCGCAGGCCGCCGCCGAGTTCGAGCACTACAGTGATCTTCGCATCGTCATCGTCGAACCTGAGCTGGCGAGCAAGACCATCACAGGTCTGTTTGCGGCCAACAACCCGGCGGGTTTTGCTCGCGCGGCGGCCGCAGTTTTCGGTGCACAGGTGAACGAGCACGCCGGCGAACTGCGCATTAGCCGTCATTGACAGCCCCAATCCCCTGTGTCGGCATTGACGGCGCTTTCCCGGTCGGCTGCCGCCGACAGCCCATCTCTGGAGCCACTTTGAACGCCTGCTCACGTCTGCTCAACGCCCACCGTTCGATCCGCCAGTTCCGACCCGAACCGATAGATGCGGCGCTGATCGAACAGGTATGCGGCGACGCCATCTCCGGCGCGTCTTCCTCCGGAAACCTCAACAGCGTGTCGATCGTGCTCACGCGTGACCAGCAGCGCAAGCGGCATCTTTACGGGTTGCACGCACAGCAGGAGATGGTCTTGCAGGCGCCGCTGGTGATGACCTTCTGCGCCGACTTCTATCGCACCCGCCGCTGGCTGCGTGCGCGAGGAGCGCGCGACAACTTCAACAACCTCATCGGCTACCACATCGCCGCCTTCGACGCGATCATCGTGGCGCAGAACGCCTGCCTCGGGTTCGAGGCTGCGGGTCTTGGCATCTGCTACATGGGCACCACACTGCATGCGATGGAGCCGATTGCCGACTTCCTGCAGTTGCCGCCGACCTGCCTGCCGGTGACCAGCATTGTGGTCGGCCACCCCGCTGAAGACCCCCCGAAGCGCGACCGCCTGCCGCTTTCGGCGCTGCTGCACGACGAGACCTACCGACGGCCCAGCAATGAGAGGATCGACCAGACGTTCGCCAAGCGCGAGGTCGATGGCTGGAACCGCTATCTCTCCGCCCCTCGCCTTAAGGCCTTGATCGACCAGCATGGCATCCAGTCGCTGGCTGAGTTCTATACGAGCAAGGTCAAATACGACCCCGAGCTGTTCCAGCGCGACTCGCGCCAGTTGATCCAGCTTCTGCAGAAAAGGCAGTTTGTGGAGGGCGGGCAACTGATCGACGAAGGCTGATCCGTCGCACCCGGTGTTTACCCGATGGTGGCATGTAAGTCACCCGCGCATCTAGCATCCCAAGGGTCCTCTTCGTGCTGCAAAACGCAGCGGTTGGAAACAGTGGATGGAGATGCGTCAATGCACTATCGGCAAACAGTAGTAGCGACAGCGGCCGCGTGTGTGGCCCTGCTGGCCGCAACGGACCTGTGGGCGCAGACGCGCAGTTTCGACGTGCCGCCGGATGCTGCGATGCGTTCGATTCCGCTGTTTGCGCGCCAGGCGGGTGTGCAGATCGTGGCGCCAGCCGATGGGCTGGGCGTCGTGAACACGGGGGCCGTCCGCGGTGACCGCGACGTGCGTGTGGCGCTGCGCGAGCTTCTGGCCGGCACGGGCCTGGTGATTGCCTCTGACTCCGGTGGCGTCATCGTGCTGCAACGGGCCACCCCTGCGGCCCCGGCTGCGGCCGAGCCACCCGTGTCTCAGGGACCACGTTCAGCCGCAACCGAGTCGGTCGTCGTCACCGGCTCGCGCCTTGCGCAATTCGACAGTGGCTCGGCCACGCCGGTGGTGGCCATCGGGGCCGAAGCGCTGGTCGGTCGCGGCGGCGGTGTCTCCATTGGCGACCAGCTCAGCCAACTGCCTCAGTTCCGCGCCACCTTCACCCAAGCAGCCTCGACCGGCGTGGGCCTCGGAGCACCCGGCCAGGTCGGTCTAAACCTGCTGGACCTGCGTGGCCTGGGGACCACGCGCACCCTGGTGCTTCAGAACGGCCGCCGGCTTGTGTCCAGCTCGCAGCAGCTGGCGCAGCCCGACACCAACACGATCCCCACGCCTTTGCTCAAGCGCGTTGAAGTGCTCACCGGCGGTGCCTCGGCGATCTACGGCGCCGATGCGATTGCCGGGGTCGTGAACTTCGTGCTGATGGACAACTTCGACGGCATGACGCTGCGCGCGCAGGGCGGCACCAGCCAGGAGCGCGACGCGGATACGCGCAGTGCCAGCATCGCTCTGGGCCGCAATCTCGCAGACGGCCGGGCGAACATCGCTGCCAGTCTGGAATTGGCCGGTCGATTGCCCTTGGGATATTCCGACCGGCCGTTTTCTATCGGCCAGTCGCCCTTCGTGCCCAATCCCAACGCGGGCCAGCCTGGTGAACCGACGCAGATCCTCGTCAACGACATCCGTTGGCTCAACCGCTCCACCGGCGGCACCTTGCCCTATGGCCCCCCGTTCTATCGCTTCGCCCCGAACGGCACGCTGAACCCGGCCGATACCGGCAAACGCTCGCTGACCAACCTGGGCATCAGCGAAGGCGGCGACGGCCTCGCGCCGGTGGCCTACAACACCTTGATGCCGAGCAACGAGCGCATCGCGCTGAACGTGCTCGGGCGCTTCGATCTCTCGCCGCAGACGGGTCTGTTCGCGCATGTCGCGGCGATCAAGCAGCGTGCAGCGGCCTTCAACGCCCCGAACATCACCCAACTCAACCTGAGCAAGACCAATCCCTACCTCAGCGCCCAGGCGCTCTCGGTGATCAATGGCTACGGCCCGACGGCCAACGCGCCCAGCTTCGTCGTGCTGCGTGCGGGTGAAGACCTGGGCATCGCCGGCGAGTCGGTCAGCCGCAGTACGCTGCGTGGCGTCGCCGGTGTGAAGGGCTCGCTGAGTGCGGACTGGAGCTACGAGCTGTCGTTCAGCCTCGGGCGCGTGGACATCACCAGCACGAGCCTCAACAACCTGTGGTTCGACCGCGTCAACAACGCCGCCGATGCGGTGGTCGATGCCAACGGCGTGCTCGGCACGCCCGGTGCCATCGTCTGCGCCTCGCGCCTGGCCGCCGGCAACGCGGCCACCGGCAACCCCGACATCGACGAGTGCGCGCCAGCCAACTTCTTCGGCCGTGGCAACGTCAGTCCCGCGGCGCGCAACTACCTCTCGCTGAACACCGAAGCCGACGCGCGCATTTCGCAGCGTCTGCTCAGCGGCTTCATCAGCGGTGACACCAGCGCCTGGTTCAAGCTGCCCGGCGGTGCGGTGGGCCTGGTGGCGGGGTTGGAGCACCGCCAGGACGACACGCGCTACACCCCCGATGCGCGTGATGCTGCAGGGCTCACCTATGCCTCGGGAGCCGGCGCCGTCAACGGCTCGCTGAAAGTCACCGAGCTTTTCGCCGAGATGAAGGCGCCGCTCTTGGCCAAGCTGCCGTTCGTGCAGAAGCTAGAACTCACCGGTTCGGTGCGCACCAGCGACTACAACCTCTCGGGCGTGGGCCGCACCAACTCCTGGGGCCTGGGCGGGCTGTGGCAGATCAACCGCCAGATCAGCCTGCGCGCCTCGACGCAGCAGGCCGTGCGTGCGCCCAATGTGGCCGAGCTGTTCGAGCCCGTGGCGCCGACGCAGGTGGGTGTCAACGACCCCTGCAGCGCCCAGAACCTGAACCTGGGCAGCCCGACACGCGCTGCCAACTGCGCGGCGCTCGGGATGCCGGCGGGCTTCCGTGCTAACACGCTGGGCCGCCCGATCGCGGCCACCAGCGGCGGTAACCCGAACCTGTCAGTCGAAAACGGCGACACGCGCACGATGGGCATCATGCTGGCGCCGGCCTTCGCGCCCGGCTTCGTGGTCTCGGTCGACTACTACCGCGTGAACCTCAAGGACGCGATCACCAAGCCCAACAGCAACCAGATCATCACCACCTGCGTCGACAGCACCTCGATTGACAACCCGTTCTGCCGCTTCATCAGCCGCGGCACGGACTTCAACATCACCAACATCACGCAGCAGACGATGAACCTGACGCGGCAGTTCGCCTCGGGTGTGGACGTCGATGCCCAGTACGCCTTTTCGCTGCCCGGCGGTGGCCGTGCCGACCTGCGCGCGATGTACTCGCATGTCTTGAAGCGCGACGACTACCTGCGTCCCACCGAGCCCAACTTCCCCTCGCAGATCGTCGAGCGCGTGGCCAACCCGCGTGACTCGCTGACCTTCACCACCAGCCTGAGCTTCAATGCGCTGCAGCTGTCGCACAAGCTGCGCTGGTTCTCTGGACAGTGGCGAGGCGACCCGGCTGACTTCGAGTCGGTGGGCGGGCAGCCGGCGCGCAACCCGAACCTGCTGCCGCAGGACCTGCGACGCACACCGTCGGCGAGCTTCCACGACCTGCGCGCCAGCTGGCGCCTGGGCAAGGGGCAGGAGCTGTACTTCGGCGTCGACAATGTGAGCAACGCCAAGCCGCCTCCGGGCGTCTATGCCGCGGGCTTTGGCGGTGCCAACTACGACGCGGTGGGACGCTTCTACTACGCCGGCGTTCGCTATGACTTTCAATAAAGCCGTCGCTGCAGTGCTGGTGGCACTGCCGGCGCTGGCGCACGCACAGGCCACGGCCCCAGCCTCCGCCCAGCCCAACCCCCGGCCGGACTGGGCCGGCACCTGGCAAGGCACGCTCGTGAATCTGCCTCTGCGCGCCGGTGCACCGGTGGTCACCGTGCGCGCAGAGATCGGCCCCTGGCCGACAGGCAATCAGGGCTGCGCCCTCTGGCGGCGCACCTACACATCTTCTGCACACCCCGCACAGGTAAAGGACTACCGGCTGTGCCGCGGCGCTGGCGAAGACGAGTGGGTCGTCGACGAAGGTGATGGCGTGAAGCTGCCTGGCCGGCTGATCGGCGATGTGCTGGTCACGCCGTTCAAGTACGGCAAGCTGATCCTGCACACCACCACGCGGCTGCGCGGCGACACGCTCGAAGAAGAAATCTTCACCGTCGACGACAAACCGGCGGAGGAGGGCCCGCTGGCTCTGAACGCGCGAGGCATTCAGCGCATGACCTTCAAGCGCATCGCGCCTTGAGCGTGACGGCCTGAACGGCACGCCCTGAGCAACCCGGCAACGCGCGACATGCTGGCCACGACCGATATCCCGACGCAGGCCGACCGGGTCCAGGCCCCCGGCGCTACCGTGCACACCACGGCCGGCGTCGTGCGCGGCTACAGGCGTGCCGGGGTCAACGTCTTCAAGGGCATTCCCTATGCTGGCGCGCCCGTGGGTGAACACCGCTTCGGGCGCGCGCCGGCGCTGCTTCCCTGGGCCGGCGTTCGCAACGCCTACAGCTACGGCCCGGTGTGCCCGAGCTTCAGGACGCCGTCCGACCTGAGCAGCAACGAATGGGTCTTCCTGCTCCAGCGCGGGGCCGAGTCCGCAGCGTTGGAAGACTGCCTGCGCGTCAATGTCTGGACGAGCGCCACACAGCCGCCCGTGCTGCGCCCGGTGATGCTGTGGCTGCACGGCCAAGGCTTCATGTCGGGTTCGAGCCAGGACTTTCTGGCCACCGAAGGCGAGAATCTCGCGCGCACGCAAGACGTGGTGGTGATGAGCCTGAACCACCGCGTCGGCCCGCTCGGCTTTCTGCACCTGGCCGAGTGGCTGGGCGGGGCCTACGCCGACTCCGGCAACGCCGGCATGCTCGACATCGTCGATGCGCTGCGTTGGGTGCGCGACAACGCCATCGCCTTTGGTGGCGACCCCAGCAACGTCACCGTGTTCGGCCAGTCGGGCGGTGGCTTCAAGGTCAGCGTGCTGTTGGCCATGCCCGAGGCGCAGGGCCTGTTCCACAAGGCCATCATCCAGAGCGGTGCGCGGCTGCGTGTGCACACGCCGGCCTCGGCGGCCCGGCTGGCTGAACGCACACTCGAACGGCTGGGCCTGGTGCGCGGCGATGCGCGCGCGTTGCAGGCGGTGGGCGTCGAGACGCTGCTCGAGGCCACGCAGAAGGCCACGCTGGCGCTCGCCGAGGAGTCACGCGATGACCCGGGCTTTCGAGAAGCGCCGCCGTTCTACTGGATGCCCGTGGCCGGCGTTCCTTCCTTGCCCACGCAGCCCTGCGACCCCGATGCGCCCACCGTCTCCAGCCATGTGCCGGTGATCGTGGGCAACACGCTCAACGAGTTCTCGCCGGCCGTGAATGCGGCCGAGGCTGAAGCGCTGGTTTGGGCCAATGTGGCTGACCGAATGGCACCCCAGTTGGGGACGCAAACCGCCGCCGCCATCGCGGCCGCGCGTGCGATGGACACCGCCGCGCGCCCGGTGGACGTCTGGTCGATGCTCGCTGGCCGGCGCTTTCGTCAGTCTGCAGTGGCCTTTTGCGACGCGCGCGCACGGCAGCCGGGCGCAGCACCGGTCTTCAACTACCTTTTTGGCTGGCGCACGCCGGTGTTTGAAGGTCGGCCCGGTGCTTTTCACACCGCCTGCCTGCCGTTTGTCTTCGCCAACACCGACCTGTGCGATCAGGCCACGGGCGGGGGTGCACGAGCGCGTGCCCTGGCCACAAGCATGAGCGCTGCCTGGGCCGAGTTCGCGCGCAGCGGCCGGCCGGGGCACGCGGACTTGCCGTCCTGGCCCGCCTACACCAGCGACGAGCGCGCGCTGATGCTGTTCGACGACCCATGCCGTATAGCGCGAAACTTCGACATCCCACTGCTGACCGTGTTGCCCGGGCGCTGAGACGATGCGGATGAACCTGCTCCGACGCTTCACCGTGGCGCTGCTGCTCTGCCTGGCCGCTAGCCTGAGCGTGGCCGACGATGCCAACGGCTGGAGCCACGCATGGGCGGCCTATGGCGAGCCGAAGTACCCGCGCGGATTTGCGCACTTCGACTGGGCCAACCCGGATGCGCCCAAGGGCGGCACGCTGGTGCTGCGCAACCCCGATCGGCGCACCAGCTTCGACAAGTACAACCCCTTCACGCCACGCGGTGCCGCGCCGACTGGCGTGATGCTGTTCGTGTTTGAAACGCTGACGGTGATGTCCGGCGACGAGCCGCAGACCATGTACGGGTTGCTTGCCGAACAGATCCGCGTCGCGCCCGACAAGTCTTCGGTGAGCTTTCGCCTGCACCCATTGGCGCGCTTCAACAACGGCGATGTGGTCACCGCGGCCGACGTCAAGCACAGCTTCGACATGCAGGCCGGCCCAGCTGCGAGCCCGGCGATGCGCGTGCCGTGGCGCGGCATCGAGCGGGTGGTGGTGGTGGACGAGCGCACCGTGCGCTTCGACCTGCGCCAGCGCACCAATGACATGGTGTTGGGCACCGGCAGCCTGCGCGTCTTCTCGCGCCGCTGGGGCGAGAGCAAGCCCTTCGACGATGTGGTGGACGAACCGCCGATCGCCAGCGGTCCCTACCGCATCGGCGAAGTCGACATGGGCCGCCAGCTCGAGCTGGTGCGCAACCCGGCTTACTGGGCGCGTGACCTGGGTGTGCGCCGTGGCCTGTTCAACTTCGACCGCGTGCTCTACCGCTACTACAAGGACAACGCGGTGGCGCGCGAAGCATTCAAGGCCGGCCAAGTGGATCTCTTTCAGGAAGGCGACCCAGGCGCCTGGACCAGACTGCACAGCGGCCGCAAGTGGGACGACGGCCGCATTCGGAAGGAAACCTTCAGCACTGAAATCGGTGTGCACATGGTGTCCTTCGCTTTCAACATGCGCCGCCCGGTGTTCCAGGACCGGCGCTTGCGCCAGGCACTGGACCTGAGTTTCGACTTCGACACGCTGAACCGTCAGCGCATCTTCCTTCGCCCAGAGAGCCTGTTCAACAACAGCGAATTCGCAGCCGAGGGTGCGCCCACGCCAGGCGAGCTGGCGCTGCTGGAACCCCACCGCGCCGTGCTGCCCGAGGCGGTGTTCGGCCCGCCCTACCGAGCACCGCGCACCCAAGCTGACCCGCGCCAGCTGCGCCGCCACCTGCTCCAAGCACGGGCCTTGCTCGAGCAGGCCGGCTGGACGCTCGGTGCCGACGGTGTGTTGCGCAACGCCCAGGGCCAGCCGATGGTGCTGGAGTTCCTCACCACGGGACCCACAGGGCAGCTCACCGAATGGCAGGCCAACCTCGAGAGGCTGGGCATCCGCCTGAATGAACGCGTGGTCGACAGCGCCTTGATGGCCCGGCGCATGGAGCGACAGGACTTCGACCTCTACCTCTCCACCGAAGGGACCTTCACGCTGCCCAACGGCACGCAGCTGGCAGGCGCCTACGGCAGCAGCCCCGATGGCAAGGGCGGCAGCCGCTACCGCGGCATTCAGAACCCGGTGGTAGACGGTCTGCTGCGGGCGATGAACGAAGCCAAGACGCAGCAGGAGCTGCGCGACGCCACGCGTGCGCTGGACCGCGTGGTGATGTGGCACCACTGGGGTGTGCCTTACCGCTACTCGGCCGATTCGCGTGTGTCGTACTGGGCACGCTTCGGCCAGCCCGCACGGCGGCCACGCTTTTACGCCATCGAGAGTGTGTCCAACAGCCTGCCGGCATGGCCGCTGTTGGCCTGGTGGGCGCTTCCCGCCGCACCGCGCTGAACGCCGCACTGACAACCCTATGCTGAGCTACCTTCTTAAGCGCGTGCTGCTGATGCTACCCACCCTGCTGGGCGCGCTGACGCTGACCTTCATCGTCGTCCAGTTCGTGCCCGGCGGCCCGGTGGAGCAGTTGATGGCCGAAGCCAACGAAGCCGCTGGTGGCAACGCCGAAGGCTTTTACAGTGCCGGCCGCGACAGCGACCCGCGCCAAGTTGAAGAGCTGAAGAAACTCTACGGCTTCGACAAGCCGCCGCTGCAACGCTACGGGGAGATGCTGTGGCAGTTCCTGCGCATGGACCTGGGCCGCAGCTTCCAGCAGAACAAGCGCGTCTCGGAGCTGATCATCGAGAAGCTGCCGGTGTCGATCAGCCTGGGTCTGTGGTCCTTTCTGCTGTCCTACGCCATCTCGGTGCCACTGGGCATTGCCAAGGCCGTGCGCGAGGGGCAGCGCTTTGACGCCATCACCTCGCTGCTGGTGTTGATCGGTTACGCCATTCCCGGCTTTGTGCTCGGTGTGCTGCTGATCGTGCTGTTTGCCGGTGGCAGCTTCTTCGAACTCTTTCCGCTGCGTGGCCTGGCCTCCGACGGCTGGGCGCAGATGACCTGGCCGCAGCGCATCGCCGACTACCTGTGGCACCTGACGCTGCCGCTGGTGTGCATGACGGTGGGGGCGTTTGCGGTGACCACGATGCTGACCAAGAACGCCTTCATCGAGGAAATCCGCAAGCAGTACGTGCTGGTGGCCCAAGCCAAGGGACTTAGCGAGCGCCGCGTGCTGTGGAAACACGTTTTCCGCAATGCGCTCATTCCGCTGGTGACGGGATTCCCCGCTGCCTTCATCGGCGCCTTCTTTGCTGGCTCGGTGTTGATCGAGACCCTGTTCTCGCTCGACGGCCTGGGGCTGCTGGCCTATGAATCCGTGGTGCGGCGCGACTATCCCGTGGTGCTGGGTTCGTTGTACCTGTTCACGCTGATGGGGCTCGTGGTGAAGCTGGTTTCAGATGTGTTGTACGTGGTGGTTGACCCGCGTGTGCAGTTCGGCGCGGTACAGCGTTGACGATGGATCCGCGCGCAATGGAAAGCTCCACCACTGTGGTCGATGAAGCGATGGCTCGCGGAGATCCCGAACAAGCCCTTTCGCCTGGCCAGCGTGCCTGGGCGCGTTTCAAGGGCAACCGCATTGGCTACCTGTCGCTGTGGCTGTTCAGTGCCTTGCTGTTGCTGTGCTCGGTGGCTGAACTTGTCAGCAACGACAGGCCGCTGCTGGCGCGCCACGGCGGCGAGTTCTTCGTTCCGATGCTGAAGAACCCGAGTGAAGTGGCCCTGGGCGGCGACTTCTACACGCCCACGCGCTGGAGCGACCCGCTGATCGAGGAGCAGTTCAGCAAGCCCGGCAACTGGGCGCTGTTCACGTTCAATCGCCACTCGGCGCAATCGACCAACCCATTTGCCGACGCGCCGGTTCCCGGGCCACCGGCGGGCGACCACTGGCTCGGCACTGACAGCCTGGGCCGCGACATGGTGGCACGGCTGCTCTACGGCTTTCGCGTGAGCATCTGGTTTGCCATCGTGCTGACGCTGGTGGGCACGGTGCTGGGTGTGCTGGCCGGTGCAGTACAGGGCTACTTCGGCGGCCGCTTGGACCTCTCGATGCAGCGTTTGATCGAGGTCTGGGGCGCTGTACCTGAGTTGTACCTGCTGATCATCTTCGCTTCGATCTTCGAGCCCTCGCTGCTGCTGCTGCTGGTGCTGCTGTCGCTGTGGGGTTGGATCGGACTGTCGGACTACGTGCGCGCGGAGTTTCTGCGCAACCGCAGCCTGGAATACGTCAAGGCGGCACGTGCGATGGGCCTGCCGCACCCCACCATCATTGCGCGGCATGTGCTGCCAAACTCGCTGGCGCCGGTGATCACCTTCTTGCCGTTTCGCATGAGCGGCGCGATCTTGGCGCTGACCTCGCTGGACTTTCTGGGTCTGGGCGTGCCGGCCTCGACACCTTCGCTGGGCGAACTGCTGCGTCAGGGCAAGGACAACCTGGACGCCTGGTGGATCATCGTTCCGACCTTCCTGCTGCTGGTAGGCACGATGCTGCTGCTGACCTTCATCGGCGACGCGCTGCGCGACGCCTTCGACACACGCAAGACATGAACAGCACAGCACCGCCGCTGTTGCAGGTTCAGGCGCTGGACGTTCGTTTCGGCCGCAACCACGCCGTGCGAGAAGCCAGCTTCCATATCGCCGCGGGCGAAAAGTTTGCGTTGGTGGGCGAATCTGGCTCGGGCAAGTCGGTCACGGCGCTGGCCTTGTTGCGGCTGGTACGCGGCGCCCAACTGGGTGGGAGCGTCGTGTTCGACGGGCATGACCTGATGGCCTTGCCCGAAGAGCAGATGCGCGCCCTGCGCGGTGCGCGCATTGCGATGGTGTTTCAGGAGCCGATGACGGCGCTGAACCCGCTGTTCACCGTGGGCAACCAGATCGCCGAGGTGCTGCAGATGCACGCCGGGCTGGAGGCGCGTGCGGCGCATCGGCGCGCGATTGAACTGCTCACGCGCACGGGCATTGCCGATGCCGCGCGGCGCGCGGATGATTTCCCGCACCAGCTCTCAGGTGGCCAGCGCCAGCGCGTGGTGATCGCGATGGCGCTGGCCTGCAAGCCGCGACTGCTGGTATGTGATGAGCCCACCACGGCGCTGGATGTGACGGTGCAGGCGCAGATCCTCGCGCTGCTCGACGAGTTGCAGGCCGAGATGGGCATGGCGCTGCTCTTCATCACACACGACCTGGGGCTGGTGCGCCGTTTCACCCACCGCGTGGGCGTCATGGAGCGTGGCCGGTTGGTCGAGACCGGCACCACCGAAGCGGTGTTTGCCGACCCGCAGCACGCGTATACGAAAAAGCTGCTCGCCAGCCGCCCGCAGCGCAGCGTGCAGCCGCTGCCTGCGCAGGCCGAGGCTCAGGCGAACCAGCTGCTGCAGGGCCAAGGCCTGCGCGTGGAGTACCAGCGCCGCCGCGGCTGGTGGCAGCGCGATGTGAACGCTGCGGTGGATGGTGTCGATCTCTTCATCCGACGCGGCGAAACGCTGGGTATCGTCGGCGAGTCCGGCTCGGGCAAGACCACACTGGGCATGGCGCTGCTGGCCTTGCAGCCGCTGGCCGGTGGTGATGTGCGCCTCGGGGGCGAGCGCATGGACAACGCCAGCGGCCCGGCGCTGCGCAGGCTGCGGCGGCGCATGCAGGTGGTGTTCCAGGACCCGTTCGCTTCGCTCAGCCCGCGGCGTACGGTGGGCCAGATCGTCGGCGAGGGCCTGGCACTGCACCGCCCCGAGCTCAGCGTGGCCGAGCGTGAAAACGCCGTACTGCAAGTGCTCGATGAAGTGGGCCTGTCGCCGCGCCAGGGCGTGGAGGGCGTGCTGCAGCGCTACCCGCACGAGTTCTCCGGCGGCCAGCGCCAGCGCATCGCGATTGCACGTGCGCTGGTGGTGGCGCCCGATCTCCTGGTACTGGACGAGCCAACCTCGGCGCTGGACGTCTCGGTGCAGAAGCAGGTGCTCGAGCTGCTGGCGGAGCTGCAGCGCCGGCATGGCCTGAGCTACATCTTCATCAGCCACGACCTGGCGGTGATTCGCGCGATGGCGCACCGTGTGATGGTGATGCGACGTGGCCGCGTGGTGGAAGAAGGCGAGGCCGAGGCGCTGTTTGCCGCGCCGCGTGAGGCCTACACCCGCGAGCTGCTGGCAGCGGCCCTGCACGACTGAATATGCCCGCATTCCCCGACCTCGGCGCCTACCCGCCGAGTCCGCGCGACGCGGTGGAGGACGACTTCCACGGCCAGCGCATCGCCGACCCCTACCGCTGGCTGGAAGACCCCGATTCACCGCAGGTGGCGCAGTGGATCGAAGCACAACGCGCGCTGACCGAACGGGCGCTCGCCACAAGCCCCTGGCGACCGGCGCTGCGGGC
Source organism: Rubrivivax sp. (assembly GCA_051861265.1). GTDB lineage: Bacteria > Pseudomonadota > Gammaproteobacteria > Burkholderiales > Burkholderiaceae_C > Rubrivivax. The sequence goes on along the minus strand of JBHYDA010000025.1, from coordinate 13,812 downwards.
CCGGCTGATGCAGTTGCACCAGTTCGAACGCCGCACACCAGCGGCATGTGCGCGCGGCCGGCTCTTCTGCTGGCGAAGCACAGGTTCGCAGGCGCAGCCGGTGCTTTGGGCACAGACGCTGGCGGATGGTTCGGCAACTGTGGTGCTCGACGCCAACACACTTTCCACCGACGGCACCGTGGCCGTTGCCGACCTGGCGGTGAGCCCCGATGGCCGTTGGCTGGCCTACGCCGTGGCCGACGGCGGCTCGGATTGGTGGCAGTGGCGTGTGCGCCACCTGCTCACGCTGCAAGACCTGCCCGACCGACTGGACCACGCACGCTTCAGCGGCGCGTCGTGGCTGCGTGACAGCAGCGGTTTTGTCTACGGCCGCTACCCAGATGCGGCACGCGACCGCCACACGGCGTTGGCCGAACATGAACTTCGACTGCATCGCCTGGGCAATCCGCAGCTGGCCGATGTGCTGCTGTACCGGCGCGCCGACCAGCCGCGCTGGGTCTTCAGCCCGCGCGTGAGTGCCGATGGCCGCTGGCTCATCATCGGCATCTGGGACGGCAGCGCCAACCACCGTGTGCACCTGCTCGACCTGCAAGACCTCACGCGGCCGGTGCTGCCGCTGCTGGACGCGGCTGACGCTGCCTACACCGTGCTGGGCAGCACCCAGGCCGGCGAGTTGCTGGTCCTCACCGACGCGCTCGGTGGCAGCGGCGCTGTGGTCGCGGTGGATCCGCAGCGACCACAGCGTGCGCACTGGCGCACTTTGGTTGCGCCGGGCGTGGACCGGCTCGAGTCCGCCGTGCTCATCGGGCAGCAGCTGGTGTGCTGCACGTTGCACGATGGTGCGAGCCGGCTGCACCGCGTGGCACTCGATGGCGGCGTGCCGCAGGCGCTGCCGCTGCCGGCGCTGGGCACGGCCAGTGGCTTTGTCGTCGAAGATCTGGGGTCAGAGCCTTCCGGCGTGGCCAGCCTGCACTTCAGCTTCACCTCCTTCACGGCCGCGCCCATGGTGCTGCGGGTGTCTGGCGAAGACGGCATTCCAGTGCCCTGGTTCGAGGCTGCGGTGCCTTTCGACGCCACGGCCTACGAGACCGTGCTTGCGTTCGGCGTGAGCGCCGACGGCACACGCGTGCCCATGCACATCACGCGCCACCGCTGCTTGGTCCTGGACGGCCGCTCGCCGGCTTTGTTGATCGGCTACGGTGGCTTTGGCTTGTCGCAGCGGCCGGCCTTCGTGCCCTCACGCGTGGCCTGGCTCGAGATGGGCGGCGTGCTGGTGCAGGCCATGCTGCGCGGCGGCGGTGAGTACGGCCGCGCCTGGCATGACGCCGCGCGCCTGGCCAATAAACCGCGCACGTTCGAAGACTTCATTGCGGCGGCCGAGTACCTGGTGGCCAGCGGGCACACCGAGCCACGCCTGCTGGTGGCCCACGGCGGCAGCAACGGCGGCCTCACCGTGACCGCCAGCGTGCTGGCGCGGCCCGATCTCTTCGCGGCCCTGGTGCCGGCGGTGCCGGTGCTGGACATGCTGCGCTACCACCGCTTCGGCATCGGTGCAGCCTGGGCCGGTGACTATGGCCGGGCCGATGTGCCTGAGCAGTTCGCGACCTTGATGCGCTACTCGCCGCTGGAGACCATCGAAGCCGGGCGTGGCGGGCAAGGCTTGCCTCCCACGCTGCTGTTGACGGCTGAACGCGATGACCGCGTGCACCCGGCTCATGCCTTCAAGTTCGCGGCCGCGATGCAGCACCACCAGGGCGGGCAGGCAGACCCGGTCGCCCCAGTGCTGCTGCGCATCGAGCCGCGCTCGGGCCATGGCGCTGGCAAGTCGGCGCTGGCCGATGTGGGTGAAAAAGCCGACCTCTACACCTTCATCGCCCTTGCCCTGGGCCTGCGCCACGCACCAGGGGCCTTTCCATGACGCTGACCGCCGCAGTTGCCCTCATCGCGCTGTTCGCCACCACCATGACCATTTCATCCCGCGCTGCGCCCCCCATCGCCGGCATCGACGTACCGCCCCCGCTGCCCCCGGTCGAGTTGGTCGACCGATATTGGGGCCAAGCCATTCCCGACCCCTGGCAACACCTCGAAAACCTGCGCGACCCCGTGGTGCAGAGCTGGCTGCGTGGCCAGGCCCATGCCACGCAAGAGATCCTCAACCGCATACCCGGCCGCGCCGCGCTGATGAAGCGTGTGCAGGAGATCGACGGCGAGGCCTCGAGCCAAGTGGGGGGCCTCGTGCGCGTGGCCAACGGCGGGCTGTTCTACATGCGCCGCAACCCCGACGAAGAGCAGTTCAAGATCGCGCGCCGCAGCGGCCCCGAGGCCGCCGAGGAGGTGGTGCTGGACCCGCGCAGTGCCGCGCATGGTGGTGGCCCGAAGGCCGCGCTGATGGACTGGCAGCCCTCGCCCGACGGGCGGCGCCTGGCCTATTCATTGCAGGTGGCCGGCGCCGAGCTGGGCACCCTGCATGTCATCGACGTGGCCACCGGCCGTGCGCTCATGGCGCCGACGCAAGGCGTGCGCTACCCAACGGTGAGCTGGCGTGGCGACAGCAGCGGCTTCTTCTACACCCGGCTGCGCGACGGCTACGCCGCGATGCCGCGTGCCGAGCGGCAACTGCACCTGCAGCGCCATTACCGTGTGCTGGACCGGGCCTTGGATCGCACGCTCGACACCGAACCCGACGACCGCATTGTCCTGAGCGCCAGCCGCGCGCCCGAGCTGCAGATGCCCGAGTACGCGCACCCCGGTGTCTTCGAAGTGCCGGGCACCGAACTCGCCGCGGTGTGGGTCGGCCATGGCGTGGAGCCGTTCGGTGCGCTGGCCCTCGCGCCGATGAAGGACGTGCTGGCTGGCAGCGCACGCTGGCACCGCGTGGTGGGCCGCGCCGACGAGGTGACGGCCGCGGCCATCGCTGGCGACGGCATCTACCTGCTCAGCACCCGCAACGCGCCGCGCGGCCAGGTGCTGCGCCTACCTTTGGACGCGCCCGATCTGGCGTCGGCCACCGTGCTGGTCCCGCAAAGCGAGGGCGTGATCGTCGCCATTGCCGCCGCACGCGATGCGCTGTACCTCACGCGGCGCGAAGGCGTTCAGGCGGCGCTGTACCGGCTGCCGCATGACATTGCTGCAGCGACAACGAGATCGCAGCCGAAGCTGCATGCAGTGGCCTTTCCAGCCCAAGGCCGCGTCATCCTGCGCCACAGCCATGCGCTGCAAGACGGCGTGCTGGTGATGATCAGCGGCTGGACCCTGGCCTCGCGAGGCTATGCCTACGAGCCGGCCCAAGGCGAAGGGCGGGCGCTACGCCTTGGGCGCGAAGGCCGCTTCGATGTGCTTGCGGGCTACGTGGCGCGCGAGGTGATGGTGAGCGGCCACGACGGCGCGAAGATTCCGATGAGCCTGGTGATGCGCGAAGGCCTGCCTCGCGATGGCCGCAACCCAACGATGCTGTTCGGCTACGGCGCCTACGGCATCCCCAACGACCCGATGCTCAACCCCCAGGTGCTGGCCTGGCTCGAGCGCGGCGGCATCTTCGCCGTGGCCCATGTGCGCGGCGGCGGTTCTCTGGGGCGCGAGTGGCACGAGGCGGGCAAAAAGCAGACCAAGCCCAACACCTGGAAAGACGCGATCAGTTTGGCGCAGTGGCTGGTGGATGAGCGCTGGACGCAGCCCGCGCGCTTGGGCATCTGGGGTGGCAGCGCCGGGGGCATCTTGGTCGGCCGCGCCATCATCGAGCGGCCCGATCTCTTTGCCGCCGCAGTGCCGGCGGTGGGCGTGATGGACACATTGCGCGCCGAACGCATGCCTGGTGGAAGCGCCAATGTGCCCGAGTTCGGCACCGTGGCCAACGAGCAGGACTTCCCGGCCCTGCTGGCGATGAGCAGCTACCACCAGCTGCGCGAAGGCCTTCGCCTGCCCGCGGTGATGCTGATCCACGGCGTGAACGACAACCGCGTAGACCTGTGGCAGTCGGCCAAGTTCGCCTCGCGGCTTGCGTCGCTCGCGTCCACCAACCAGCCGGTGCTGCTGAACCTGGACTACGACGCCGGCCACGGCCAGGGCAGCACGCGTGCACAGTCGCGCCAGCAGATGGTGGACATCTGGTCGTTCATGCTCTGGCAATTCGGTGTGATGGAGTTCCAGCCCAAGGCGCCATGATGAAGGATGAAGGGTCGTCATTTGGAGTCTTCGTTTACGGCACCTTGAAGCAGGGCTTGCGCAACCATGGCGTGAACAAAGGCGTGCGTCGCGCGGGTGAGTTCGAGACGCTCGAGGCTCTTCCGCTGTACATCGTCGGCAAGCACTTCCTGCCGTGGCTGCTTGACCTGCCGGGGCAGGGCTTCTGTGTGCGGGGCGAGCTCTACGATTGCACCGCCGCCGAGCTGGCCGCGATGGACAAGCTGGAGCGTATTGGCGAGCCCGGCTGGTACCTGCGGCGCCAGATCGTGTTGCGGCCGGTCTTGGCCGCTCCCGATTCGGCGCCGCTTTCGGTGCAGGCATGGGTCTACTTCGGAAGCCAGAGCGGGTTCACGGGCGCAACATGCCATGCGGGCCCGCTGCGCGAGTACACCGCCGATCTCGCACAGACCTACCGGCCGGCCACAGGACAGTGAACCGTCGCCTGCCGGAAGCACGCACAGCGCATTCATCCCAAGAACATCGACCTCGATTCATGGATCATGGGCGACATGCGCTGCGCTTGCTCTCTCCCACCGAGCAACCGAGCAGCCACCCCGCTGCGCTAACGCGCGCAGCTTTCCTCGCCATTCAAGAAGCCCGGTTGTTCCGCGAAACTGGTTGACCATCGGACTCGGCTGCGACCTGCTTGGGCCATCGTCGTCAACATGCCAGCTCACTACCCCGAGTGGATGGAGAAGTCCGTCGAGCTCAAGTTCTTCAGGGGGGTGGGAGCGGTTCAGAGTGCTTTAGCCTAAGCTGGCACAACGTTGATCTCGCCGGAACGCACCCATTGATTCTCAGCGCGATAGTGCGCGGTTTAGAGAAGCTGCACGCCAAGTTCAACGGCGCGCTTCAGATGACCCTGAACAGACGTGCAGGCGATCCAGCCCGTGGCGCGCCTCGGTTCATCCGCGACCGGCAGCTCCGGGGCGCCGAGTTCAAGGCAGCCTATGTCGCCGATGGGTCGACTTGATCCCGTCGCGGCGCGCGGAAGCAGCCGTTCGCGGCGCAAGCACGGCAACGCCAAAGCCTGCGCGCAGGCCGCATGAGCGCGACCGGGCATGCGTGTCACGGCCGAGGGCATGCAGACAGCTGAGCAACCCATGGCGCTGCAGACCATGGATGGCGAACCCCTGCGTGGTCTCCGCTTCAACCGCCCCGTGCCGGCACAAGACGCTCCGGGTCTGAGACCGGTCCGCTGGGCGCTGCCCAACCCCAGGGTAGATCTTGGTCAGCGCCAGCCGGGCTCGTCGGCGCGCCGTGTGCTGCCTGAGAAAGCCTGCTCCGGAGTACCCCGGCAGGCGATGGTGGCAGTCGGGGTGAGCGTCGACCTCAAACGAGAGAGGGCCAGGTCTCCCAGCAGGGCGGCGAGGACGGGTTTCACGTCAAGCACCAGAGCGCAAGCCCTGCTCAAGGTGGCCGCACGGCGGTCGATAAAAAGATGCGGAAGAAATCCACCCTCCCGAAGGCAACAGGCCGTGAACTCCATCACCCTTCTGGCGCGACGCGCCCTGCCCGGCTGTCTGGCCCTGAGCTTGTCTGCACTCGCGGGCCACTGCGCTGCCCTGTCGGCTGACGGCAGCGTCGACGCGCTGCGCCTCAGCAGTGGCGCGTCGTGGCCGATCAGTTCCGAACCTCGATGCCCAAGCTGTCCAAGCTGATGGACGGGGCTGAGCACGAGGTGCTGTCGTACATGGACTTCCCCAGGGCGCACTGGCTGCAGATCCACAGTACCAACCCGCTGGAGCGGCTCAATGCCGAGATCAAGCGCCGAACCAACGTCGTGGGCATCTTCCCCAACGACGCGGCCATCACCCGCTTGGTGGGCGCCATGCTGCTGGAGCAAAACGACGAGTGGAGCCTGAACCGGCGCTACATGCAGCTTGAGGGCCTGCAAAGCCTCAGCGATACTGCTCCTACTCGGGTCCCAGCCTTCCAGCGCTGAAATCCGAGCAACACGCACATCAGCCTTCTCCGGGCTCAGGAGTTACACCACTCCAGGGGACGCAATCTACGACTCATTGACGCACGACCCTTGGCTTACGTCAGCATGGTGGCGAGTGGCCCGCCTTCCTGAACCGCGATGCAGGTGTTAGCGGTACCGCTGGATCGAGCAGCGACCCAACCTCGGCTCTGGAATGCGGTGCGCGTCCACGGGCTTGAGCGGCACTCGAGCGGAACTGCCCTCACACCACGACAGGCTCCGGCTCGAGCCGGATACCGAAGCGGCCGTAGACGCTTTCCTGGATGGCGCGGGCGCTGAGCCACATCAAGGTGTGTGTGGCTTCTTGGTACTGAACCCGCACGGTGTACCGGGAATGCATCTGCAGAGGGCCAACCGAGAGAAATCATTCGCAAGGCTGTAGGAGGCCCGCAAGCGCATCCAGAAACTCGGGCAGTACGACCGCTCACCATGAGGACGGCTCGGGCCGTGAACCACGCGCAGTGGCAGTGAGCCCTGCACCAAAGTCGCGCAGTCCGCGCACAGGATCTCCACATTCTTGCCTAAACTGGTGCATCACTGATGCGATGGCAACCGCCTTTTCACCTTGGACAACGCCCTCATCCTGATCGTTGAAGACGAGCCGCAGATTGCCGACATCCTGGTGGCCTACTTCGCCCGTGAGGGGTTTCGCACGGTGACGGCTGGCAATGGTGACCTGGCCTTGCAGCACCACCAGATGCTGTCGCCCGACCTGGTGGTCCTGGATGTGAAGCTGCCCCGCCGTGATGGCTTCGAAGTGCTGGCAGCGCTGCGCGCGCGCGGTTCAACGCCGGTGATCATGGCCACCGCGATGGGCGAGGATCTGGACAAGCTCAGCGCGCTGCGCATCGGGGCCGACGATTACGTGGTCAAGCCCTTCAATCCGGTGGAAGTCGTGGCGCGGGCCAAAGCCGTGCTGCGCCGAACCCAGGGCGGGGGCACTGCTGCGGCCCTGCTGCGCGTGGCAGGCCTCACCGTGGACATGAGCGCGCACAGCGCGAGTCTGCAGACGGGCGATGGCCCCGCGCAAGCGCTGAACCTGACGCTGACCGAGTTCCGCATGCTGAGCTTCATGGCGCGCAGCCCGCGCAAGGCCTTCAGTCGCGCCGAGCTGCTGGATGCCTGCCTGCCACCCGATGGCGAGGCCATCGAACGCACGGTGGACAGCCATGTCTCCAAGCTGCGCAAGAAATTTGAAGCCGCTGGCGGACAAGGTTGGCTCGAAGGCGTGCGCGGTGTGGGCTATCGGCTGCGGGCAACTTGAGTGGCTCCCAGCAGCCGCCGCCAAGAGGATTCAGGATGAAGGCTCGCCGTTTGCGCACCCAGTTGACGCTGGGCATGCTGATCTTCTTCGTCGGCGCGTTTGGCTTCATCTACGGCGGCACCCGCACGCTGGACGAGTGGCTGGGCTCCCGCTACCTGAACAACCTCCCGCCAGCTGCCCAGCGTGCCGGGCGCGACCTCGAAGCGTTGCGGCTGCCCGATCCGGCTGATCTACAGGTGCTCATGGAGGCTTCGGAACGAGGTGGTGCACAGTTGCAGCTGTACAGCTACCTGGGCCTGGGCGTGCTGACGGTCTTGGCTACCTGCGTGGCGCTCTGGCTGGCGATGGGTGTGGGTCAGCGGCTGGCGCGTCCGATCGAACGCGTGGCGCTGGCAGCGCGGCGCGTCGCGCAGGGCGACCTGGACGCCCGCGCCGAGCCGGGCCGCGACAGCAGCCTGGAACTGCGGCAACTGGTGGATGACTTCAACCGCATGGCCGACAGCCTTGCCGCATCGCGGCGTGAGTTGAAGGAGTCGACCGCCGCGATTGCGCACGAGTTGCGCACACCCCTGACCATCCTGCGCGGGAGGCTGCAAGGGATCCACGACGGCGTGTTCGCCAGCGGCCCGGCCGAGATCACCGCACTCATCCAGCAGGTCGATTCGCTCAGCCGCGTGGTGGATGACCTGCGCGTGGTCAGCCTGGCCGGCGCAAACAGCCTGGCGCTGCAGTGCCGCCCGGTGGAACTGGCCACGGAAGTGGAAGGCCTGCTGCCGGTGATCGAGCCCGACCTGCACGCGCTGGGCATGCGGCTGGAACTGGACCTGCGCCCGGCACCTGTCCACGCCGATCCCCAGCGCTTGCGCCAGATGCTGATCTGCCTCCTGGACAACGCGCGCCGCTACGCCAGCGAAGGTGGCGTGGTGCGGATCGAGACCCACGCATCAGGCAGCGCGGGCGTGCTGCGTGTGCTCGATCGTGGCGCGGGCTTTCCACCGGGCGGCGCCGAGAGAGCGTTCGAGCGCTTCTGGCGCAGCGAGGCGTCGCGTTCGCGTCAGACCGGCGGCAGCGGCCTGGGGCTGAGCGTGGTCCGCGCCATCGCCGACGCCCACGGTGGACAGGCCCATGCGGCCAATCGGCCCGATGGGGGCGCGGTATTGGAAATCCGCCTGCCGGCGTCGACCTGAAGCTACTTTGCGCCCAGCCTTCAGCGTCTCCACAGAGTCTCCATCCAGGGTGCACCGGATTTGCATCGGCCGTTTCTACACTGAAGTCAGTTGTCCCCGAGACCGGCATCCGCCGCGTCCGAGCACAGCGACTCACAAGGAAGACCGATGACACCGACCCACTCCGACGCCTCTGCACGACTCAATCGCCGCCAGTTGCTCGCGCTGGCAATCAGCAGCGCTGCGCTGACCGCTTGTGGCGGGGGCACATCTGAAATCAAAGACGCCGCCAACACGGCCCGGCGCAAGTCCCTGCTCGAGCAAACGGCCACCAAGGCGGTGGCCGCCGGCCTGGTGTCGGCCAGCCTTCACTACGCCGATCGGCAATCCAGCGCCGCGGCTGCCGCCGGCCTTCGCCAAAAGGGCGCGCCTGCTGCCACGGCCATCGGCGACTGGCTGCGCATCGGGTCTGTCTCCAAGGCGATGACGGCCTGCATAGCCGCCAAGCTGATTGACCGTGGGCAACTGAGCTGGACGCTCAGCCTGGCGGATGCCCTGCCGGACTTGGCTGCCGGCATGCTCCCCGCGTTTCGCAGCGTGACGGTCGTGCAACTGCTCGAGCATCGCGGCGGCTTGATCGCGATGAACAATGAGGCCGATATTGGCCTCTTCCTGGAGTTCCTCGCCATGCAGACCGAGCCCTTGCCCGAGACCCTCGCGGGCCGTCGTAGCTTTGCGGCTGCCTGGGCGCTGCAACAGGCCCAGCCGGGCGTGACGCCGGGCCAGGACTTTCTGTATTCCAACATCGGCTACATGCTGGTCGGCATGATTCTGGAAGCCCGCAGTGGCAAGAGCTTCACCGCCTTGTTCGACGAACTGATCGTCCCCCTGGTTGGCATGCCTGGCGGACCTGGCTTGAGCCCGGGCCTGCCAACCACGGCAGGCCTGGCCATACAGCGCGGGCATGTCGGCACCCCGGGTGCAGTGCAGTTCTTCGAATGGAACCCGCCCGAACTGGAGGGTTGGAATGAAGTGCTGGGCGAGGCGGCAGGCGGGGTGTTCGCCACCGTGACCGGCTATGCCAAGTGGCAGCAGTTGCACCAGCAGGCCCTGAACGGTGAGCCCACCCCACTGCCGGCAGCGTATGTGCAGCGTCTTCGCAATCCAGTGGGCGACTATGTCTTGGGCTGGGACGTGCTCCCGCTGCCAGATGCCTTCAAGCAAAAGGTCTGTCTCTGCCATGGAGGCAGCGGCGACGGCTTCAATGCCTTCAGCGTGATCGCGCTGGATGGCCAGTTCGCCATCAGCGCTTTCACGAACACGGATGCGCAAGAAGGCAGTCAAGACCCCGGCTGGACGATGAAACTGATCACCAAGGCGATCAACGACCTGCAGGCGGGCTGGGCCTGATGGCCTGCGAATGTCAGCTTCATGGCGGCGAGTCTGCTTCCGCGAAAGCCCGCATTGGGTCGAACTGAGCCAGTCGCTGCAAGCAAAAGCGGTCGGTCGCGCCAGGCCTCAACCGTGGCAACGGATGAGCGACCGGAATCGGGAGTGAAGCAGTCGGTCGAAGCCGCCGAGCGTCAGTGACCGGTGCTCGTGCAAGCGGTCATTCAGGGCCCTGGCTGCGACTGACTCAGATCAGTCTGCGGCCGACACCCCGAAGCATCGGCGTTAGCAACGGCCGCACCCTCCCGCCCAACGTGTGCAGCCCCCTGCCCGCCCACCCATCCACGCCAGACCGTCAGCCCCGCACCTTAGACCATGAAGCGAACGTGGCCCCCGGTTCACACCCGCGCCTTGGCCTTGAAGTAACTGCTGAACACCCGCGTGCTGCCATCCTGAGCAATCAGCAACACGTCGTAAGGCTCCTGGCGGTTGCCATACGCCGGCCCGTCCATGCCCGGCGAGCCGATGGGCATGCCTGGCACGGCCAGGCCGATGGCCTGGGGTCTCTCTTTCAGCAGCCGAACGATGTCGGCTGCGGGCACGTGCCCCTCGATGGCGTAGCCGCCCACCCTGGCGGTGTGGCAGGAGCCCAGCTGGGCGGGCACCTTCAGGCGGGTGCGGGCTGCGGTGTTCCCCACGTCGTGGGCCTTCACCCGAAAGCCGGGGGCCTGCAGGTGGGTCATCCAGTCCTTGCAGCAGCCGCAGGTCGGGCTTTTCCACACCTCGACCAAGGCCTGCGCGCCGGCTGGGGCCGGGCCCTGCGCACGCACCAGCCCGGGCGCTGAAACCCAACCGGCGCCACCCAGCAGCGTGGCCAAGGCGCGGCGTCTGTGCATGCGGCTCATGCTTGGCCCCTTGGGGCCACCACCACCGTGCCCACCATGCCGGCCTGGTAGTACCCGGCGATCAGGCAGGCGAACTCGAAGGTGCCGGCGCGGTTGAAGGTCCAGACGATCTCGCCGGTTTGGCCCGGCGCCACATGGGCCATGTAGGGCTCGTCGTGCTCCATGTTCGGGAACTTGAGCATCAGCTCGGCGTGTTTGGCGTTTTCGGCCGGGGTGCCGATGACGAACTCGTGCATCACCTGGCCGGTGTTGCGCACCCTGATGCGCAGTGTTTCGCCCAGGCGCACGGCGATGCGCTCGGGCTTGAACCGCATGTGGTCGCCCATGGTGACGTCAACGGTGCGCCGCACGGCCTGGGCATCGCCGGCCACGCCCCAAGGCTTTTGCTCTTTGCTGACGGGGCCGGGCTTCTTGGTGTGGTCGCCGCTGCCATGCGCGCGGGCCCGGCCAGTGAAGCCCAGGCCCAGGGCCGCGGCGGCGAGCAGGAGGTGGCGTTTGCGGTGCTGCATGGGGTGTCCTTGTCGTGCTTCAGGCAGCAGTGCAGGCGGCCACGGGGCAGTGCCGGTCCGGTGCTGGCCCACATGTTGAACGGCGCCAGGGCAGGCTGCAGGGGCAGCCGTCAGCCGAACCGGGGCGCAGCTTCATTGGAAGTCTTCTTCGCGCTCGTGGCGCGCGCCGATGACGAGCACCAATTCCGGCGTACGAATGTCAAACCGCAGAACGTAGCCTGTGACGCCGAACGGGACGATCAGCTCTCGAAGTGTCGGGCGTGGGCCCACCTTGCGGTAGCTGTAGGGCGTTGTTGACAGATGGCTGTTGGCTGCGGTGCGGATGGACTCGACCGCCTCGCAGGCACGCAGGGCGTCTTCCACCGTCTCAGCGCGGTCCAACAGGAAGTCGAATAAACGCTCCAGATCGGCCAAGGCCTCGGGCGTGAACTCAACCCTGAACGTCATCGCGCAGCTGTTTCACCCGCGCCGCGACTTTCGCCTCGAGTTGGGTCAGCACCGCGTCGGAAGGGATGGCCAGTCCGGTTCGTTCGTACGCCGCCAACGAGGCCTCGCAGCGCGCGGCAAAGTCGGTTTGCACACGTCGGAACTCGACGGCACGACGCACCGATGCTTCGACAAACTCGGTCAGCGTCTCGCCCGGCAAGAGCACTGCATCCAGGTCGGCGCGCAACTTCGGCTCAACACGGACCTGGGGGATGACGGCGGTCTTCATGGCGAAAGTGTCGTGCAAACGCACTACAGCCACAAGTGCTGTGGGGGAACCTGGGCAGACCCGGCCGGCCCTGCAGCGGCATTCGGTGAAGACCGACTATACGCAGCGTATACGTTTCATATACACTGCCGCCATGGGCATCGTCAAAATCTCCGACCAGACACACGAAAACCTGCGCGTCGCCAGCCAGGCGCTGTCGCGGTCCATCAACGCGCAGGCCGAGCACTGGATGCGCATCGGCATGCTGGCCGAACTGCACCCGCAGCTGAACCACCACGAGCTTTGCCAACTGCTGGTGCGGGCCGAGCTGGCCGGCGGGCTGGACCTGGCCCGCCTGGTGGCCACGCCCGCAGCGCCGGCCTCACCCGCCGCCTTGGCCCACACCGGGGGCGTGCAATGAAGGGCGGTGTGCCGCTGCTGAACGCCGAAGAGCTGGCCCAGGCGCGTGAAGCCGCACGCCGCGCCGCGGCCGTGCTGCACTGGCTGACGCCACAGAGTCAGGTGGGTTGAAAAGTCAGGTTCAAGCGCCGGTAGTAAAGGCGGCTCGAGGCTTCAAAGCCCGAATCGAACCCCAGCAGCACCCAAATCGCCCCCCGCGTGTCGGCCGTTACCGTCAGAGCCGGCGCCGTAGGGGTCTTCAGCGTCTTGCTCTCCCACCGCCGCGGCCCGCAGTTGGGCACGCTGTTGGCCACGGTGCCCAAGACCAGGCCGCTGGCCCCCCCCTGTGACTGGTTGCCGCGGTCGATGTTCAGCCGAAACTCCCCGGCCGTCAGCGTGGTGACGGGCTCGCTGGTGGAGGCTGCCAACACCACCCACACGGATTCGCCCGGCGAGCCGCCCACACCAGCGCATCCCGTCGGCACGTCCGAAAGGAACTCTACGGTCGCACTCACCCGGTAGGTCGTGCCCGGCACCATGCCGGTGATGGGCGTCTTGACGAAAAGAAACAGGTCGTCACTGCGGTTCGTGCCCGACTGGAGGTAGCCCGTTCCTGTGAAGGGGCTGGGCAGCGCCCTCGGTTCGGCGATGACGTCGTTCGGCGCGGTGCTCGGGCTGTAGTCGGCTGAACCCGCCACCCAGGTGGCTGCCCCCTGCCCAAAATCGAAATTGCGCTCGATCAGCGCGGGCGGGGGCGGGCTGCCCCCGTCCCCGCTTCCTCCGCCGCAAGCCTGCAAGCCCAGGGCCACCAAGAGCACAGTGAGCCCGAGTGGCTGAACGCGCTGAGCAAATCGGGTTCTTAGGGTTGGGTTCATGCGGCCTCCTGATGGGCGAGTGCGTTGGTGGCTTGCAATGCTCGCACGGTTGCCAGCGGGAGAGTGTCGGACGCCACTTGGGCCATGCCAAGCGCCCCGTTTGGTGCTTGATGCCCGAGGAGGGCATGGCAGGGATGTTTGCGTCGGCTCCGAGCGGGCGCTGTCGTACCAGCGAATGGGCTGGAGCGCCGCGCGCCGAGCGCATAGGAAATTCAAACGCCCCCAAAGCCCGACGACCAGACCGCAGCCAGCCAAGACGGGCCAAGACGGGACGTCTGCGGCAGTGAGATCGTGGCTGCGGCGCCCATTCGGACCGTCTCGCCGCTTCCCCTGGGGCTCGTCGGGCCTTGATCTGCGATCTCGAACCCAGGGTTGCCCCTCGTTTGGTAGCGCCACGCCCACTGGGCGCGCAGCATCGACAGGCCGCAGGCGACGCTGAGGTCTG
>JBHYDA010000024.1:0-35356 GCA_051861265.1 Rubrivivax sp. | reverse complement strand
CGAGCAGGGCACCAACTCGTCCCTCAGACGCTCGAAAGAGCCATCCAGTTCGTCACTCGTGAAAGATCCAGGCTAGCACGCTGGCCGTCATCAGGTCCAGCCAGGCCAATGCGGGCGCGCCGGCCACGATGCCATCGAAGGCGCGCGGCATGCGCTGCGCCGCCATCAGCGCGTCGCGGCCGCCGTTGGAGCAGCCGACGAAGTACGACTTCCTGGGCGCCGCTCCCAGGCCCGCGGCCACGATGCGCTTGGCGGCCACCGTGGTGCGCTCCACGGCGCGCCAGCCGAAATCGACCACGCTTTCGGGACGGCCGTTGGCCCAGCCGTAGTCCAGCCCATCGGGCCACAGATGGCCGCCGTCGGTGGCCGCGGCGGCGTAGCCTCGCACCACGCCGTCGAGCAACGAAAACAGCGGCACCGAGCCCGCCGTGCCGCCGTTGCCAGCCTGCAGGTACTTGCCGTTCCAGGCCGCGGCGTCGGGCAGCCAGACTTCGAAGCCGATGGCCGAGCCGACCACCGGCGAGGCGGAGCCGCGCACCCGGCAGAAGGCCTTGGGCATGGCTTGGGGCTGGCCGCCCGCCCACAGCGCAAGCCGATCGCCGGCCGCGACGTGGACTGCCGAATGAATGCGCGCCTGCGGCAAGCTCAGCGTGCGCAAGGCGGCGCAGTCGGCCGCCGCCGTGGCGGCCAGCGGCAATGACAGCAGGGCCGCGGCGGTGAGGCGGGGGCTCAAGCTGCGCGGCTCCTTGCAGGCAGCGTGGACGAGAAGAAACGCAGCGTGTCTTCCAGGTGCCGCGTCCAGTAGGCCCAGTCGTGGCCGCCTGGGTGCTCGGCGTACTGGTGCGCGATGCCGGCGGCCTGCAGTTCGGCGTGCAGGCGGCGGTTCGCTTCGAGCAAGGGGTCGTCCAGGCCGCAGTCGAAGTGCAGCGCGGGCAGCGGGGCCTGGGCCTCGCGCAGCGACGCGATGACGCTGCGGTCTGCCGGTGCCGCAGCCCAGCCGGCGCGGGTTTCAGCCATCAGCCCATCGAGCTGCGCGGCTTCGGTGGCCGAAGAGAGCCCGGCCGCCGCCACGAAACGCTGCGGGTACCTGCCGGCCAGCCGCAGCGCGCCGAAGCCGCCCATGCTCAGCCCGGCGATGCAGAGCGGCGAAGCCGTGCTGCATGTGCCACAGACCTCGCGCGCAGCGGCGGGCACCTCGTCGACGATCCAGCGCTCGAAGTCCTGCGCGGCATGCGGCACATAGCCCGAGCCATCGCCCCACAAGCCGTCGCTGGGCATGGCCAGCACCAGCGGCGGGATCTCGCCTGCATCGATGAGCCGCTGCGCGGTGAGGTGGGCGCCGCCCTTGAAGGCCCAGGCCCAGTGCGAGCCGTAGACGCCGTGCAGCAGCAGCACGAGCGGCACGTCCTGCAGCGCGGCGGCCTGGGGCGGCACGAAGAGCAGCAGGTCGGCCCGCTGCCCCAGCGCGGCGCTCTTGACGGTGACGAAACGCAGGCCGGCGGGTGCCAGGGCCGGGTCGGAGACTTCAAGGGTGCGGAACATCGAGGGGCCGTGCAGCGGATGTCAATCGAAGAGGATCACGCCCTTGGCGCTGCGGCCGGCGAGCATGTCGTCCAAGGCCTGGCCGAGATCGTCCAGACGGTAGGTGTGCGTGACCAGGCTGTCGAGCGCCAGCTCGCCGCGCGCGGCCCAGTCGAACAGCCGCGGAAAGTCGCGCTCGGGCAGGCAGCCGCCGTACAGCGGCACGAAGTAGCGCTTGTCCCACCAGAACTGCGGCATCTCCACGCTCACCGGGCCGTGCGCACCGCTGAGCTGCACCGCGTTGCCGCCGTTGCGGCACAGCTTCAGCGGCAGGAAAGCCAGCGCGGCCACGCCCGTGGCCTCGAAGGCATGGTCGGCGCCGCGGCCTTCGGTCAGGGCGCGCACGGCGGCTGACAGATGCTCGGCCTGCGGGTCATCGGCCGCGGGTTCCAGCGTGTGGGTGGCACCCAGCGCCACGGCGCGCTGCAGGGCCATGGGCCGGCGGTCGATGGCGATGATGCGGCCCGCACCCGCCAGCCGCGCGCCCTGCACCACGCTCAGGCCCACGCCGCCGCAGCCCACCACGGCGACCGTGTCGCCCGGCTGCACCTGCGCCACGTTGACGGCCGCGCCCACGCCCGTCATCACGCCGCAGCCCAGGATGCAGGCGTGCCGCGCCGGCAGCTGCGCGGGCATCGCGGTCAGCGCCTCGGCACGCACCAGCGTGTATTCGGCAAAGGTGCCCAGCTTGAACGAACGCTCCACCGGCTGCCCGTTCCACAGCGTGTGGCCTGGGGCTGGCGCGCTGCTGCCCAGCGTGGCGTCGACGCCGTGCGTGCGTTCGCACAGCGAGCCGCGCCCGCGCTGGCACTGCGGGCAGCGGCCGCAGGGGATGGCCCAGTTCAGCAGCACGGCGTCGCCGGCCGCAAGGTGGCTCACGCCCTCGCCCACCGATTCGACGGTGCCGGCACCCTCGTGCCCCATCACCAGCGGCCCGGGCCAGCCCAGCGACTGGTGATCGGTGTGGCACAGGCCGGCGGCGTCGAGGCGTACGCGCACCTCGCCCGGGCCGGGCGCACGCACGGTGATCGTCTCCAGCGTGAACTGCCCGTTGCCGTGCGCGATCGCGGCAGCGCCCTGCAGGGCCGTGCTCATGCTTCGAACTCCTTCAGCACATGCGGATGGGTCTCGTGCAAGCTCAGCACGAGCTCGCCGAACATCGAATTCGCCCAGGCGAACCAGGGCCGCGTGAAACGCGTCGGGTCGTCAGCGTCGAAGGCCTCGTGCAGGAAGCCCGTGCGGGCGCTGCCGGCCAAGAGCGCACGCAGCAGGTCGGTGCGCTCGGCATCGTTCTCGGCCGTGAGCGCCTGCATCACCAGCGCCAGCGGCCAGACCGCGCGCGCGCCGGTGTGCGGGCTGCCCACGCCGGCGGCCACCCGCCCCCGCACGTAGAACGGATTGCCCGCCCCGCTGAGCACGCGGCGCCGCGTGTCGCGCCAGCGGGCGTCGTCGGCGCGCACGGCGCCCAGCCAGGGCAGCGAGAGCAGACTGGGCACGTTGGCGTCGTCCATCATCAGCAGGCTGCCGAAGCCGTCGAGCTCGTAAGGCCAGGGCACGGGCAAGGCATCGAGGGCGGCGCGGATCTCGCCGCCCAAGCGGGCCGCGTCGGCGGCCAGCGCGCTGGCGCCCGTGGCGTGGGCCAGTTCGGCCAGGTCTTCCAAGGCTGCAGCGGCCATGAAGTTGGACGGCACGTGAAAGGGCAGGCTGCAGGCGTCGTCGGAGGGCCGGAAGGCCGATCGCACCAGCGCCAGCGGCGCGCTGGGCGGGCCCCGCCCGTCGAGCACCAGCGAGTCCAGCGGGTTGGTCGTGCGGCGCTGGAACCGGTAGGGGCTGGCTTCGCCCCGCCCCTGGTGCTGCCGCAGCACGCCGAGCGCCGCCGCCATGGCCTCGCGCCAGCGCGCATCGAAGGGCGTGGTGTCGCCGCCGCTGGCCTGCCACCAGCGGTGAGACAGCCGCATCACGGCAGCCGGCGAGTCCAGCTCCCATTTGCGCTCGTGCACGCGGGGATGCATCTGCGTGAGATCGCCGGCCCACGGGCTGCGGCTGCCTTCGGGCTCGAAGGCGTTGGCCCAGGGGTCGATCAGCAGGAAGTCGACCAGCTGGTTGAGCACGCCAGCGACGAGCCGGGCCAGCGCGGGGTCTTCGCCCACGAAACGCAGGTAGGGCCAGATCTGGTGCACGGCATCGCGGTGCCACATCGCCGCGATGTCGCCCGTCACCACGAAGGTCAAGGGCCGCGCGAGATCGGCATGGCGCACCGCGGTGTCGAGCGTGTTGGGCAGCGTGTTGGCGAACAGGCGCCGCAACTGCGGATCGGCCACGTCGGCGCCGACGCGCCAGATGGCCGCCTCGACGGACGCGCTGGTGAAGCAGCGCTGTTCGGGTGCCGGGCGCCGGTCGGCCAGCTCGGCGGCCAGCGCCTGGATCACCGCGCCCACACCACGGGGTTCTTGCGCGAGGCGATGACTTCGCCCTCGCGCGCACCGGGGCACCACTGGTCGCGGTCGTTGGCCTGGATGGCGTTGAGCGCGGGCACCAGGCGCATCTCGGCATCCATGTAGATCACCGTCATGACCGAGCGCGGCCGGTCGCTCACGTTGGGGCCCGCCTTGTGGAAGGTCCAGCCCAGGTGGAAGCTCACCTCGCCCAGATCGAAAGGCCCCGCCTCGAAGGGGAAGCCGTGGCGGGCCATGTTCTCGGTGATCTTGGCTTCGCTCTCGTCGCTGATGCCCAGGTCGCGCCCAAAGGCCACGCCCTGGCTGCCGGCGTAGAAGCCCAGCGGGCCCATCTCGGTGGGCACCGCCTGCAGCGGGATCCACGCGGTGATGGTGCGGTCGCTGGCCAGCGGCCAGTAGTACTGGTCGGCATGCGCCGGCGTGATGCCGCCGCCGGGTTCCTTGTAGAGGCTCTGGTCGTGGTACAGGCGCACGCCCTGCACTTCGAGCAGTTGCGCGGCGATGGCGCCCAGGCGCCGGCTCATCACGAACTCGGTGACCACGGCGCTGTGTTCCCAGAGGTTCATCACCTGCAGGAAGGCACGGTCGTAGGTGCTGCGCTCTGCCAGGGGCTTGCTCTGGGTGTTGAGCTCGATGGTCAGGCGCGTGATCTCGGCGCCGTAGTGGGCCAGCGTCTCGGGCGAGAGCACCTGCTTGAGCTTGATGCAGCCGTCGCGGCGGAATTGGGCGATCTGTTCGGGCGTGAGGGTGTAAGGGCTGTGGATGTCCATGGTCTATCGGGCCGTGGATTCGGGGTGGGGGTAGGCACGGTCCAGCGTCGCGGCATCGACGGGGCCCGGGCAGAGGGCGCAGCCGTCGCGCAGGCCATCGGCGGCCAGGCTCATAGCGGGCGGATGAACACCGCACGGGGCGGCAGGTGAAGCCGCGTGCCCTGCAGTGCGGCGCCGCCCAGCGTCAGGGCTGGGCCGCTGGGCTGGGGCGCCGCCGCGAGCTCGTGCTGCACGGTGTCGCGACCCAGGTTGAACGCGGCGATCACGGCATCGCTGCCATGTACGCGGCGCAGCACCAGCACATCGGCGTCTGCGTGCAGCGTCTCGAAGCTGCCCAGCCGCAGTGCCGGGTGCGCGCGTCGCAGCGCCAGCACCTGGCGCGTCCAGTGCAGCATGGAGCCCGCATCCTGTTGTTGCCGGTCCACCGACAAGGGCCGGTGTGCGGCATCGGCCGGCAGCCACGGCTTGCCGGTGCTGAAGCCCGCGGCGGGCGCGTCGGCCAACCAGGGCATGGGGGTGCGGCAGCCGTCGCGGCCCTTGTCGCGGGGCCAGTGCGCCTTGCCGAAGGGGTCTTGCAGGTCTTCGAAGGCGATGTCGCTCTGCGGCAGGCCCAGTTCTTCGCCCTGGTAGATGAAGACCGTGCCGCGCAGGCAGGCCAGCAGCGCGATGAGGGCCTGGGCCAGCCGGGCATCACCCTGCGCCCAGCGCGTGGCCACGCGCGGCGCGTCGTGGTTGGACAGCGCCCAGGACGGCCAGGCCGCCGCGGCCTCGCCCTGCTGCCAGTCCTGCACCATGGCCGCGATGGCATCGGCGCGCGGGCGGGGGCCCAGCAGCAGGAAGGAGTAGGCGGTGTGCAGCCGGTCGCTGCCCCGCGTGTACTCCACCATGCGTGCGTGGTTGTTCTGCGAGCCGATCTCGGCCACGGTCATGCGGGCACCAAAACCGTCGCACAAGGCACGCACACGTTCCAGGAAGGGCAAGGTCTGGGGCTGGCAGACGTTGAACAAGTGTTGCTGCATGGCCGCGGGGATGTCGCCGCGCTTTTCGGGCGGCTGTGGCGGGTTGTCGCGCAACTGCGTGTCGTGGCAGTAGTAGTTGGCGGTGTCCAGCCGGAAGCCATCCACGCCGCGCTCCAGCCAGAAGCGGCCAATGTCCAGGATGGCGTCCTGCACGGCCGGGTTGTGGAGGTTCAGGTCCGGCATCTGGGGCAGGAAGTTGTGCAGGTAGTACTGCTTCCTGCGCGGATCCCAGGTCCAGGTGGGGCAGCCCATCCAGCTCTGCCAGTTGGTGGGCGGGCTGCCGTCGGGCTTGGCGTCGGCCCACACGTACCAGTCGGCCTTGTCGTTGTCGCGGCTCGCGCGGCTCTCACCGAACCACGGGTGCTCGGCGGCGGTGTGGCTCCAGACCTGGTCGATGATGACCTTCAGGCCCAGGCGGTGGGCTTCGGCCACCAGGGCGTCGAAGTCGGCCAAGTTGCCAAAGAGCGGATCGACGCCCAGGTAGTCGGCGACGTCGTAGCCGAAATCGCGCATCGGGCTCGTGAAGAAGGGCGAGAGCCAGACGCCGTCCACGCCCAGCGAGGCCACGTAAGGCAGCTTGGCCGTCACGCCGGCGAGGTCGCCGACGCCGTCGCCGTTGGCGTCGGCAAAGCTGCGCGGGTAGATCTGGTAGAGGGTGGCACCGCGCCACCAGTCGCTGCTCATCGGCTGCATTCCTGGGCTGAACCCTGGGCTGAAAACCGGTAGTCTCGCGGGGTTCGACCGCCTTCTCAGCCTGTCTGCGCGTCTGAAGTGACGGTTTTCAAACCCTGCTGCCCCGGGCTTGCCCTGGGCCCTGCCTGCCCCTTGGATGACCGATGCGGATCACCCGCGAACCGATACCCCGCGCCGAAGAGTCGCTGCGCTGCCTGAACCTGGCGCTGCCGGCCTTCGGAGGCAGCCTGCACCGCCACGGCCACTTCGAGCTGACGTGGATCGAGCGTGGGCAAGGCTTGCGTTGGGTGGGTGACAGCGTGGAGCCCTTCTTCGATGGCGACCTCGTGCTCGTGGGCAGCGAGACACCGCACCTCTGGGCCACGCGCGGCGCGCCTTCGCCCCTGGGCTGTACGGCCACGGTATTGCAGTTCCCGCCCGACTGGCTGCAGCGCTGCCGGCTGCCCGAACTGCAGGCGCTGGCGCCGCTGCTGGCGCAGGCCGCGGCCGGCGTGGAGGTGCAGGGCCGCACGCGCGAGGAGGTGCAGGGCCTGCTCACGCGGTTGCCCGGGGCCAGCGCCCAGCGCCGCGTGGCGGTGTTCATCGAGGTGCTGACCAGCCTGCACGAAGGCGGCAGCGACTTGCGCGCCCTCTCGGGCCCCATGCCCGCGCCGCCGCAGGCCGACAGCGGCGCACGGGGCGGCGTGCGCCGCATCGACCGCGTGCTGAACTGGGTGGAGGCGAACCTCGGTCAGACGCTGTGCATCGACGACGCGGCGGCCGTGGCCCACGTGAGCCCGGCCGCCTTCGCGCGCTTCTTCCGCCGCGAGGTGGGCAAGTCCTTCACCGAGTACGTCAACGACGCACGCTGCGGCTGGGCGGCGCTGCAGCTGGTGCAGGGCCGCGAGCCGGTGGCGCAGGTGGCGCAGGCCTGCGGCTTCCCGACGCTGTCGAACTTCGGCGAGCAGTTCCGGCGGCGCTATGGCGTGCCGCCGCGCGAGTTCCGCGCGACCGCGGGGCGGTCGACGGCGCCAGCAGCGCGGCGCCCCGCGGGGCCTCAGAAGGGGTAGTGCCGCTCGGTCGTCTGCACGGTGATCCAGCGCAGCTCGGTGAACTCGTGCACGCCGGCCTTGCCGCCGAAGCGGCCCAGGCCCGAGGCCTTCACGCCGCCGAAGGGCATCTGCGCCTCGTCGTGCACCGTGGGGCCGTTGACGTGGCAGATGCCGCTTTCGATGCGGCGCGCCACGTTCATCGCGCGCGCCACGTCCTTGCCGAAGACGGCGGCCGAGAGGCCGTATTCGTTGTCGTTGGCACAGTCCACCGCGGCGTCCACACCGTCCACGCGCACCACGCACTTCACGGGGCCGAAAGTTTCCTCGTGGTAGATGCGCATCTTGCGCGTCACGTGATCCAGGATGGTCGCGGGCATCAGCGTGTCGGTGGCCTTGCCGCCGCACACGAGCTTGGCGCCTTTGGCCAAGGCGTCGTCGATCAGCGCGTTGCAATGCTCCACCGTGCCCATGCCGATGACGCTGCCCAGCACCACGGGCTCGGGCTTGCGCGGGTCGCCCAGCGGCAGGCCCTTGGCCTTCTTCGCGAACTTGGCGACGAAGTCATCGGCGATCTTGCCGTCGACGATGAAACGCTCGGTGCTCATGCAGATCTGGCCGCTGTTGGCGAAGGCCCCGAAAGCGGCGGCGTTGACGGCGGCATCCAGATCGGCATCGTCCAGCACCACCATCGGCGCCTTGCCGCCCAGTTCCAGCACCACGGGCTTGAGGTACTTGGCGCAGGTCATCGCGATGATCTTGCCCACGCGCGTGCTGCCGGTGAAGTTCACACGACGCACCGCGGGGTGGGCCACCATGGCTTCCATCACCTTGCCGGCATCGGCGGGGGCGTTGGTGATGTAGTTGACGACGCCGGCCGGGAAGCCGGCGTCCTGGAAAGCCTCGACGATGAGCTGGTGCG
Organism: Rubrivivax sp.; assembly: GCA_051861265.1. Lineage (GTDB taxonomy): Bacteria > Pseudomonadota > Gammaproteobacteria > Burkholderiales > Burkholderiaceae_C > Rubrivivax. Next base: position 26,887 of record JBHYDA010000024.1, on the reverse strand, counting down.
TGCGCGGGCAGTTCTCGCTGCCTTTCAGCACCACGGTGTTGCCACAGGCCAGCGGCACGCAGATGGCGCGAACGCCCAGGATGACCGGCGCGTTCCAGGGCGCGATGCCCAGCACCACGCCTGCGGGCTGGCGCACGCCCATGGCGAGCGAGCCGGGCACGTCGCTGGGGATGATCTCGCCGGCGATCTGGGTCGTCAGCGCCGCGGCCTCGCGGACCATGCCGGCCGCCAGGTGCACGTTGAAGCCGGCCCACATACCCGTGGCGCCAGTCTCGGCAGGCACGGCTTCGACGAACTTCGGCGTCTTGGCTTCCAGCGCGTCGGCGGCCTTCAGCAGCAGCATGCGGCGTTCGGTGGGGCCGGTCTGGCTCCAGGTCTTGAAGGCCTCTGCGGCAGATTCCACCGCGGCCACGGCGTCGGCCTCGCTGGCGGCCGGGGCGCGCGTGGCGATGCTGCCGTCCAGCGGGTTGCGGCGCTCGAAGGTGGCGCCGCCTTCGGCTGAAACGGCCAGGCCGTTGATGAGCATGCTGAGGTCGGACATGGGGGTCTCCTTGGCGTTCGTGGAAGTCTTGGATGCATTGGCAGGCGCAGCCGCCTTGCCGAGGTAGGCCTGGCGGATGACGCTGCTGCGCGCGAGCAAAAAGGCCGGGCCGCTGGCCACCAGGCGGCCGCGCTCCAGCACGTAGCCGCGGTCGGCGATGGCGAGGGCCTTGCGCACGTTCTGCTCGACCATCAGCACCGTGGTGCCGGCGTCGGCAATGCGGCGGGCGATGGCGAGCAACTCGTCCACCATGCGCGGCGCCAGGCCCAGGCTGGGCTCGTCCAGCATCAAGAGCCGCGGCGCGCTCATCATGGCGCGGGCCACGGCCACCATCTGCTGCTCACCGCCGCTCATGGTGCCGGCCAGCTGCTGCGCACGTTCGGCGAGTTTCGGGAAGTCCTTGAAGGCCGTGGCCATGCGCGCAGCGCGTTCGGCGGGCTTCACCAGCCAGCCGCCGAGTTCGAGGTTCTCGGCCACCGTCATCTGCGGAAAGAGCTGCCGGCCCTCGGGCACCAGCGCAAGGCCGCGCTGCACGATCTCGCTGGCCTTGGCGTCGGTGGGAATCTCGTCGCCGTTCAACTTCAGCTTGCCGCCGCGCGGGATGAGCCCGGCGATGGCCTTGAGCAGCGTGGTCTTGCCGGCGCCATTTGGGCCGAGGATGACGGTGACGCCGGGCCGCGCTTCCAGCGCCAGATCACGCAGCACGAGGAAGGGGCCGTAGCCGGCCGACAGGCCTTCGATCTTCAAGTTCGCCAACGGGCGATCGAGCGCGAGTTCGATGTCGTTCTTCATGCGGGCTCCACCATCTCGTCGCCCAGGTAAGCCTCAATGACCTCGGCATTTCGAACAACTTCCGCCGGCGTGCCGTCGGCGATCTTGCGGCCCTGGTGCAGCACGATCACGCGCTCCACGTAGCGCATCAGCGTGGTGACGGCGTGTTCGATCCAGATCACGGTGAGGTCGAGTTCGTCGCGCAGCCGGCGGATGAGCTGGGCCATCGCGTCGACCTCGCTCTCGGTCAGGCCGGCAGCCACCTCGTCCAGCAGCAGCAGCTTGGGCCGTGTGGCCAGCGCCATGCCGATCTCCAGCAGGCGCTGCTGGCTGGGCGTGATGGCGGCAGCCGGCAGCGCCGCCTGGGCCTGCAGGCCGATGAGGTTGAGGATGCTGGCTTCGTCCTTCAGGAGCCAACTCGCCGTGCGGTGGCGGCCGGCGAACTGCAGGCCGAAATCGATGTTCGCGGCGACGCTGAGTTCGGCAAAGACTCGCGGCGTCTGGAAGGTGCGTGCCACGCCGTGCTGCGCGTAGCGGTGCGGCTGCGCGCCGGTGAGGCGCCGGCCGCCGGCATAGAGCTCGCCGCCGGTGGGCTGCACCACGCCCGAGAGCGCGTTGAAGAAGGTCGTCTTGCCCGCGCCGTTGGGGCCGATGATGCCCACCAGCTCACCCGGTGCGAAGGCCGCGCTCACCTGATCAACGGCCACCAGGCCGCCGAAACGCACCGAGACCTCGCGCGCTTCCAGCAAAGGGTGGCCGTTCATCGCGCGGCCTCCTGTTTCTTGGGTCTGAAGAGGTCGCGCCAGGCCTGGCGGATGTCGTCACGCCAGCCCGTGAAGGTGGTCCATCGCAGCGAGGCCAGCCCGCCCGGCAGATACAGCACGCACAGGATGAGCAGCAGCCCCAGCGACATCATGTAGACCTGCGGCGCCTGCAGCCGCAGCGTCTCGGCCAGCAGGCTGAACACCACCGCGGCGATCAGCGGGCCCCAGAGCGTGGCGGCGCCGCCGATCAGCGCGATGAGCACGGTCTGGAAGCCGATGAAGGGGTTGAAGACCGTGCCCGGGTCGATGTAGGTCCAGCGCACGCTCATCGCTGCGCCCACCGCGCCGGCGAAGGCCGCCGTCATCGCAAAGCCCGCGATCTTGATGAGGCGCGTGTTCACGCCCAGGGTCTGCGCGCGCTGCTCGTCGGCGCCGATGCCCGCCATGGCCAGGCCGAAGCGGTTGCGGCGCACGACGATGCTCGTCAGGATAGCCAGCACCGCCAGGCCCAGCACGGTGAGGTAGATGGTGTCGCGCTCGGGCACCACCACCAGCACGCGGCCCACGGTGCCGGTGACCTGCTTTTCCCAGTAGGTGATGGCGTGGCGGATCAGCTCCGTCATGCCGAAGGTCAGCACCGCGAAGTAGGTGCCGCGCAGGTGGAGCACGGCCGCGCCCATCACCACCGCCACCAGCGCCGCGATGCCGGCGCCCAGGGCGATGGCGCCCCACCAGCCGGTCTGCTCCATCCAGATGGCGCTGGCGTAGGCGCCGATGCCGAAGAAGGCCGCGGTGGCCAGACTCAGGTAGCGCGTGGTGCCGCAGAAGAGGCTCCAGCTGCTGGCCAGCGCGGCGTACATCAGGCAGGTGAGCGCCATCGACACCATGAACTCGCTGCCGTAGTAAGGCACGCTCAGCGCCCAGCCGGCCAGCGCGAAGAGCACCAGCAGATCACGCCGGGTCTGCGGCCCGATCTCGAAGGACTTCATCTCGAACTTCATGGCGACAGCCTTACTTGCGGGTGAAGAGGCCGTTGGGCCGCCACAGCAGCACGGCGATGAAGATGCCGTAGCTCAGCAGCGACTTGAGGGAGGGGTTGGTGAAGTGCATGCCCACGGCCTCGATCACGCCGAGAGCGAGGCCGCCCACCAGCGCGCCGGCCATGCTGCCGAAGCCGCCCAGCGTGATGACGATCAGCGCCGTGACGGTGTAGGGCTCGCCCATGCTGGGGCTGATGGTGTAGGTCATGCTCAGCAGGCAGCCGGCCACGCCCGAGAGGCCCATGCCGATGCCGAACATCAGTGGGTGCAGCCGTGCGGTGTCGATGCCCACCAGCTGCGCGCCGGTGGGGCTTTGCATCAGCGCGCGCACGCCTTTGCCGTAGAGCGTCTTCTTCAGCACGATGATCAAGGCCGCGCTGAAGGCCAGGGCCAGCGCCAGCAGCAGCAGCTTGTTGGCACTGAATTGCGCGCCGCCGATGGCCACGGGGTCGGCCATGAAGTCGTAGCCGCGCAGGTCACCGCCCCACACCAGCTGCGCGAAGTTCTGCACCAGGAACATCAGGCCGAAACTCACCATCAGGCCGCGCGCCTCGAAGACATCGAGGTTGGGGCTGGTGCGCGTGAGGCGGCGGAAGGTGAGGCGGTGCACCGCGATGCCCAGGGCCATCAGCAGCGCAAAGGAGATGGGCACCATCAGCAGCGGCGAGATGCCGAAGGTGACGTGCGCCGTCCACGTGAGGAAGGCGCCCACCATCAGGAACTCGCCATGCGCGATGTTCAGCACGCGCATCAGGCCGTACTGCAGGTTCAGGCCGAGCGCGACGAGCGCGTAGACACCGCCGGTGATGAGGCCGGAGGCGATGAGTTCGAGCCAGGAGCCGAAGGACATGGTTGCTTCTTGCGTTGGTCTTGGTGAGCGTGTCGGCTTGCCCTTGTGGTGCCTTGCGGGCCACGGGCGCGGGGTGGCCCCTTGCGCTCATGCCCGGCGCTTCCGCACCGGGCGCTCACCAGGCACAAACAGTCCACTGGACTGTTTGTGTCCGGGTTCGCTCCCCCGCCCTCCGCCTGCGGCAGAGGGCTCCTCCTTCATTTCGCGCATCAGGGCACCCCAGCACCCCGATCCACCGAGGTGGCGGCGCGCCACCGGTGGTGGGCCTACCTGGTCCTGGCCGCGGGTGCGGGGTGGCCCCTGGAGCGAAGTAAAGGAGGAGGGTCGGGCGCAGCCCGGCCCGGGGGACATGAGCGCAAGGGGCCACCCCGCGCCCGTGGCCCGCGAGGCAGTCGCCTGCGACTTAAACCCAGTTCGGCTTCACAGGCACCAGCGGCGCGGTTGCATTCGACTTCGGCCAAACCACCTCGAATTCACCCTTCTGCCACTGGCCCACCGTCCCCGGCGTGCCCACGTTTTCACTGCCCGCGAACTTGATCTTGCCGATGATGGTGTTGTGCTCGGTGCCCGCCACGTAGTCGCGGATGGCCTTCTTGTCGAGGCCCGCCTTGGCCACCGCGGCCGTGAGGATCTCCAGCCCCGCCCAGGTGGCGCCGCTGGCCCAGCGGTCGGGCTCCTTCGCGGCGCCGAACTTCTTCACGTGGGCATCGAAGTAGGCCTTGGCCGCGGGGCTGGTCTTGCCGTTCCAGCTGCCCATGCCCAGCACGCCCTCGGCGCCGGCCTGCATCACGTTGCGGTAGAGCTGGAAGGCCGTGCCCACGCTGGCGTAGAAGAACTTCGGGTTGAAGCCGATCTCCTTGCTCTGGCGGCTGGCGAGGATGGTGTCGGGCGGGTAGGTCAGGCCGACGAAGGCATCGGGCGCCTTGTCCTTGATGCTGCGCAGCACCGGGCTGAGGTCCTTCACGCCCAGCGGGTAGCTCTTGTCCTCGACGATGCGGATGCCGCTGCCGCCTAAAGCGACCTTCAGCGCGGCGTAGTTCTCCAGGCCGAAGAGGTCGTCCACGTAGATGGTGGCGACCGTCTTCACGCCGTTGGCCTTCAGCATGTCCACCAGCGCGTCCATCATCGGCTTGGGCTGCTGCAGCAGCAGGAAGAAGTACGGCAGCTTCATCTCGGCCAGCCGGCGGCTCAGCGCCGTGGGTGCGAGGAAGGGATAGCCGAAACGGTTGGCCAGCGGCGCCACGGCGAAGTTAGCGTTGCTGCCCCAGGGCGGCAGGATGAGGTCGACCTTGTCGCTGCCCATGAGCTTTTCATAGGTGCGCACGCAGGTCTCGATGTTGCTCTGGTCGTCGCTGCTGATCAGCTCGATGGGGCGCTTGGTGCCCTTCACGTTCAGGCCGCCGGCCGCGTTCTGCTGCTCGGCCCAGAGCAGGTAGTTCGGCTCCTGGCTCACCTGCGCGCCCGTCGTCCACGGGCCGGTGCGCGAGATGGCGTAGCCCACGCGCACTGGCGCGGCCTGCGCACGTGCCAGCGAGGGCACTGCCAGCGCGGCAGGCGCGGCGGCCAGCGCCGCAGCCGCTTGAACGAGGGTGCGGCGTTTCACGCCCGGGATGTCTGCGCGATCGGTCATGGCTTGTCTCCTGCAACGGGTGAAGGTGTCGGCTCTGTAGGTCTGGCCATCGCCAGGCTCGGCCGGTGAACAGATTGTGGGCAGCCGCCTCACGCGCCGCTTGTCCGCGCGTGCAGCAGCGCTTGCTCATCTGTGCAGGCGCCCTGGGACTTTCCCGGAGGCCCGGCCCCTGCGCGCACCACGGCCGCTCCGATTGGCCGACACTCCCGCGCCATGCCGCAGCGCCCTGCCCTCACCACGGAAACCGACGCCGTCGCGCCGGCCGAGCGCAGCGGTTTCTGGGCCGATTGCATCGCCCGCGTCTTCCACGGCTTGAAGAGCGACGTCTACGGCGATGCCGATTTCGACGGCCGCATGAGCACCCTGCACGCCGGCGACGTGGTGCTCACGCGCCTGGAAGCCAACCGCCACCGCGTGATGCGCAACGCCACGCTGGCGCGGCAGAACGAGGCCGCGTACCTGAAGATCGTGGCGCCCTACGTGGGCTGCGCGGGCGTGGAGCAGAAAGGCCGGGAGGCCTGGGTCACGCCCGACCAGTGGAGCGTGTACGACACCACCGACACCTACGCCGTGGCCAACCCGGTGCGGGTGGAACACCTCATCGTGATGATCCCCAAGCAGCGCCTGGTGGAGCGCGGGCTGGCCATCGACCCGCTGATGGCGCGCCGCCTGGGCGGCAGCGGCGGCGTCTCGCGCATGGCACTGGAGACCATGCGCTCGGCCTGGCGTGAACTGCCGACGATGAGCGATGCCGCCGCGGCCGGCGTGGGCGACGCCATCACGCAGTTCGTGCACCTGTCGATGCTGGAACTGGCCGGCGCCACCACCGCCATCACACAGCGCGAAGCGCTGCGCGAACGCATCAAGCAGCACGTGGCCGAACGCCTGGGCGACCCCGCGCTCAGCGTCGACGGCCTGGCCCTGGCGCTGAACTGCAGCCGGCGCCAGCTCTACAACGCCTTCTCCGAAGAACCCGACGGCGTGGCCGGCTACATCCTGCGCCGCCGCATCGAGGCCTGCCGCGCCGCGCTGAGCGACCGCGCGCAAGAGCGCCGCAGCATCACCGACATCGCGCTGGCCTACGGCTTCCAGAGCATGGCCCACTTCAGCCGCGTCTTCCGCGCCCACCTGGGCGTGCCGCCCAGCGACTACCGGCGCGGGGCGATCGCCGGGGCCTGAGACCCCGGCGGGCCGCGTTCAGTCTGCGGTGATTTTTCGTTCCTTGACGATCACCGCATAGCGGTCCAGATCCGCCTTGATCACCGCCCCGAACTGCGCCGGGCTGATCGGCGTGGGCGCGGCGCCCAGCGCCTCGATGGCCTTGGCGACGGCTGGCATCTGCAGGGCCTTGTTGATCTCGGCGTTGACGCGGTCGACGATGGGCTGCGGTGTGCCCGCCGGGGCCCAGAAGCCGTGCGTGGTGCCGGTGTCGAAACCCTTCAGGCCCAGCTCGGCCAGCGTGGGCGTCTGCGGGTACAGCGGTGAACGCTGCGCGCTGCCCATGGCCAGCAAACGCAACTTGCCGCTCTTGATGTGCTGGAAGGCGATGCCGGGGTCGAAGCTGTAGTCGATCTGCCCGCCCAGCAGGTCTTGCAGCACCGCGCCCGAGCCCTTGTAGGGGATGTGCACGCTGAAGATGCCGGCCTGCGACTTCAGCATCTCTCCGGCGATGTGCGGGCTGGTGCCGTTGCCCGGCGTGCCGTAGGTCAGCTTGCCGGGGTTGGCCTTGGCGTACTTGATGAAGTCGGCGTAGGTGGTGAAAGGCAGGTCGGCCCGCACCACCAGGAACAGCTCCAGCCGCGCACCTGCGGCCACGGGCACGAGGTCCTTCTTCGGATCGAAGGGCAGTTTGGGCGTGATCAGCGGCACGATGGACATCGCGCTGCCCGACGAGAGCAGCAAGGTGTAGCCGTCGGGCGCAGCCTTGGCCACCGCATCGGCGCCGACGATGCCGCCCGCGCCAGCGCGGTTCTCCACCACCACCGGCACGCCGAGTGCGGCCGACAACGGCGTGGCCACCGCGCGCGCCACCACGTCGGGCGAACCGCCGGCGGGGAAGTTGACGATCAGCTTGATGGGCTTGTTGGGCCAGGCGCCCGTGCCTTGCGCGGCGGCCGTCAGTGGCACACCCATCGCCGAGGCGGCCAGCAGCGCGGCCGCGGTCTTCAGGAAGTGTTGGCGTTGCATCGTCGTGTCTCCAGATTTGTGATCGAAAAGGGGAACGGGAATCCACAGCGGCCGGCGCGGCCCTCAGGCCACCTCCACCTCCAGCAGCACGGCACGCTCGCCCGCCAGGGCTGCGGCCAAGGCAGGCTGCAGGTCTTCGGCCTGCGCCACGCGCACACCCGCGCAGCCGTGGCCTTGCGCCAGCGCCACGAAATCCAGCTCGGGCAGATCGCAGCCCTGCAGCGGCGCGCCAGGAGCAAAACCGAAGGTCGGCGCGAACTCCTGCAGCGCCGCGTAGCGCCGGTTCTTCAGGATCACGAAGGTGATGGGCAGCTGCAACTGCACCGCGCTCCACAGCGCCTGGATGCAGTACATGGCCGAGCCATCACCGATGAGCGCGATGACGCGTCGGCCCGTGCCGCGCTGCTGCTCGGCCAGCGCCACGCCCACGGCCGCCGGCAGGCTGTGGCCCAGGCCGCCGCTGCACATCGTGTAGAAGGTTTCGGGCTCGAGGATGGGCAGGTGCTGGTGCATCACTGGCCGCGCGCTGGGGGCTTCTTCCACCACGATGCTGTCGCGCGGGCGAAGCGCGGCCAGGGTCTGCAGCACGTAGGCCACGCCCAGGCGTTCACCTTCGCGCGGCGGCTCGGTACGCGGCACGGGCGCACGCGGCGCAGGCTGCTCACGCGCCAGCACCCCCGCCGGTACCGGCCGCGCCAGCAGGTCTTGCAAACCGCTGCGCACGCTGGCCACCACCGCCGTGCCGGTGGGTGCCCAGGCGGCCGTCTGCGGGTCTTCGGTCAACTGCAGCAGCGTGGCGCCCTCGGGCAGGTGCGGGCCGAAACCCTCCACGTGGTAGGTGAAGGCCGCCGCGCCCACGGCGAAGACCACGTCGTGCCCAGCCAGGCGCTGCACGATGCGTTCGCGCATCGCGGGCAGAAAGCCGGCGAAGAGCGGGTGGTCTTCCGGGAAGCCGCAGCGCCCCGACATCGGCGCCACGAACACGCGCGCGCGGTGTCGCTCGGCCAGGGCGACGGCCTCGTGCCAGGCGCCGTCGCGGTCGACCGCGGCGCCGATGACGAAGGCCGGGCGCTGCGCGGCTTCCAGCACCTCGCCCAACTGCGCCAGCAGCGCGGGTTGCGCGCGCAGCTCGGTGCTCACCGCGCGCGGCAGCACGGGCTCGGTCTTCACCGCCCAATCGTCCGCCGGGATGGACACCAGCACCGGCCCGCGCGGCGGCAGCATGGCGATGTAGTAGGCCCGGGCGATGGCCAGCGGCACGTCTTCGGCGCGCGCAGGCTCCACGCTCCACTTCACGTAGGGCTTGGGCAGCTCCGCGGCCTGGGCCGAGTGCAGGAAGGGGTCGAAGGGCAGGATGCTGCGCGCCTGCTGGCCGGCCGTGATGACCATGGGCGTGCGGTTCTTGTAGGCCGTGAAGATGTTGCCCATCGCGTGGCCCACACCGGCGGCCGAGTGCAGGTTCACGAAGCTCGCATTGCGCGTGGCCTGCGCAAAGCCGTCGGCCATGCCCACCACCGCGCCTTCCTGCAGGCCCAGCACGTAGTGGAAATCCGGCGGGAAATCCAGGAACAGCGGCAGCTCGGTCGAGCCCGGGTTGCCGAAGATGTGGCGGATGCCGAAACCGCGCAGCAGGTCGAGCACGGCTTCGCGCACGGTCACTTGGGGTCCAGAGGTCGAAGGCAAGAACAGGCTCCGGTGCAGCAGCAGCGGCGCAGTATCGCCAGCCGCACCCGCGCCGCACTCAGGGGAAGCCTTGAGCACCGGCGGCGACTCAAATGGTTAAGATACCGAACCATCTTCACGCTCGCCCGGGGCTGCCCATGAAGGCCGACGACCTCATCGCCATCGACATCCACACCCACGCCGAGGTGTCGTGCTGGAACCCCTTCGACAACTACGGTGAAGAGTACGACCGCGCCGCCGACAAGTACTTCGGCAGCAACCGCCGGCCCACCATCTTGGAGACGGTGGCCTACTACCGCGAGCGCAAGATCGGCCTGGTCATGTTCACGGTGGACAGCGAGAGCCAATTGGGCCGCCGCCGCATCCCCAACGAAGAGATCGCCGAGGCGGCGCAGGCCAACAGCGACATGATGATCGCCTTCGGCAGCATCGACCCGCACAAAGGCAAGATGGGTGCGCGCGAGGCACGGCGCCTGATCGCCGAGCACGGCATCAAGGGCTTCAAGTTCCACCCCACGGTGCAGGGCTTTTTGCCCTACGACCGCATGGCTTGGCCGCTGTACGAGGTGATTGCCGAGCACAAGCTGCCGGCCATCTTCCACAGCGGGCATTCGGGCATCGGCAGCGGCATGCGCTGCGGCGGCGGGCTGCGTCTGCAGAACAGCAACCCCATGCTGCTGGAAGACGTGGCCATCGACTTCCCCGACATGCAGATCGTCATCGCCCACCCCAGCTGGCCGTGGCAAGACGAAGCCCTGAGCCTGGCGCTGCACAAGCCCAACGTGTGGATCGACCTGAGCGGCTGGAGCCCGAAGTACTTCCCGCCCCAGCTCGTGCAGTACGCCAACACGCTGCTGAAGGACCGCATGCTCTTCGGCAGCGACTACCCCCTCATCACGCCCGAGCGCTGGATGAAGGATTTCGACGAAGCCGGCTTCAAGGACAAGGTCAAGCCGCTGATCCTGAAGGACAACGCGCGCCGCTTGCTGGGGGTCTGACACACTCGGGCCATGGCCCGACAACTCGCCCTCACCACGCTGCTGGTGCCCGGTTACGACGAAGCCATCGCCTGGTTCACACAGGCATTGCGCTTCGAGCTGCTGCAAGACACCCCGCTGGCCCCCGGCAAACGCTGGGTGGTGGTGGCGCCCTCGCGCGAGGGTGGCGGCCGTTTGCTGCTGGCCCAGGCCAGCACCCCCGAACAGCAGGCGCTGGTGGGCCGCCAGATGGGCGGCCGCGTGGGCTTCTTCCTGCACACCGACGATTTCGCGGCCGAGCTCGCGCACTTCGAGAAACACGGCGTGCGCCTGCGCGAGGCGCCGCGGCACGAGGCCTACGGCCGCGTGGTGGTGTTCGAAGACCGCTGGGGCAACCCCTGGGATCTCATCGAGCCGGCATCACCGGCCGTGGCGCCATGACGCTGCTGCTGGCCGGCGCCACCGGCCTCATCGGCCACGCCGTGATGGCGCAGTGGGCGGCGGCTGCGCCCGGGGACACGCTGCACGCGCTGGTGCGCCGGCCGCTGGCGACGGTGCCCGCCGGCGTGCAGCCACTGCTGGTGGACTTCAACGCCCTGCCCGCCCTGCCCGCCGCCGACGCCGCGCTGTGCGCCCTGGGCACCACCATCAAGACCGCCGGCTCGCAGGCCGCCTTCCGCGCGGTGGACTTCGACGCCGTGCTGGCCTTCGCGCGCGCCGCGCAGGCGGCCGGCGTGCGGCGCTTCGCGGTGGTGTCAGCGGTGGGCGCCAGCGCGCGCAGCGCCAGCTTCTACAGCCGCGTGAAGGGCGAGATGGAAGCTGCCGTCACGGCCCTGGGCTTCGAGACGCTGCTGATCGCACGCCCCTCGCTGCTGACAGGCGACCGCAGCGCGCTCGGCCAGCCGCCGCGCCGTGCCGAAGCGCTGGGACAAATGCTGATGGCACCGCTGGGCGGGCTGCTGCCAGCCGCCTGGCGGCCCATCGCCGGCGAGACGGTGGCGCGCGCGCTGCTGCACGCACTGCGCAGCGCCCCGGCCGGTGTGCAGGTGCTGGACAACGCCCGCCTGCATCAAGCAGGGCATCAGCAAGGCCACCCCGCATGAAGCTGCACTTTCTGGGCGCCGCCGACGGCGTGACCGGCTCGCGCCACCTGGTGGAAACCGCCGACCGCCGCATCCTGCTGGACTGCGGGCTCTTCCAGGGCTTCAAGCTGCACCGCGAACGCAACTGGGTGATGCCGCCGCAGCTGCAGGGCCTGGACGCGGTGGTGCTGAGCCATGCCCACCTCGACCACAGCGGCTGGCTGCCGGCCCTGGTGAAACACGGCTTCCGCGGGCCGGTGTACGCCAGCCCCGCCACCTGCGAACTGCTGAAGGTGCTGCTGCTCGACAGCGCCCACCTGCAGGAAGAAGACGCACGCCGCGCCAACCGCCACGGCTACAGCCGCCACGAGAAGGCGCTGCCGCTCTACACCCGTGCGGATGCGCAGCGCGCGCTGGCGCAGCTGGTGCCGCTGCCGCCCGGGCGTGCGCTGAAGATCGGCAGCGCCAGCGTGCGCCTCACGCCCGTGGGGCACCTGCTCGGCGCCTGCGCGGTGAACGTCGACGACGGCCACACGGTGCTCGGTTTCTCGGGCGACGTGGGCCGCGGCACCGACCTGCTGATGCCACCCCCGCAGCCGCCACTGCAGGCCGACGTGCTGCTGGTCGAATCGACCTACGGCAACCGCCTGCACCCGCCTGAAGACAGCCCCCTGCGCCTGGGCGAGATCGTCACGCGCACCGTGCAGCGCGGCGGCACGGTGCTGATCCCCAGCTTCGCGGTGGGCCGCGCGCAGGCGCTGCTGCTGGTGCTGCAGCGGCTCAAGCGCAGCGGGGCGATCCCGCCGCAGCTGCCCATCTTCCTGGACAGCCCCATGGCCATCGAAGCCACGGCGCTGTACCGGCGTTTCGGCAGCCTGCTGCGCCTGAGCCGGCGCGAGGTGCAGACGCTGTGCGACGGCGTGCGCACGGTGACGACGGCGCAGCAATCGATGCGCCTGTCCGGCGCGCGCTACCCCGCGGTGATCATCGCCTCCAGCGGCATGGCCACCGGTGGGCGCGTGCTGCACCACCTCAAGGCCCTGGCGCCCGATGCGCGCCACAGCATCGTGCTGGCCGGCCACCAGGCCGGCGGCACGCGCGGCGCCAAGCTCATGGCCGGTGAGCGTGAACTGAAGATCCACGGCGAGCTCGTGCCCGTGCGCGCCGAGGTGCAGCAGCTCGAAGGTTTCTCGGGCCATGCCGACCGCGCCGAGCTGCTGGCCTGGCTGCAGCAGATGCCTCGTCCGCCGCGCCAGACCTGGGTGGTGCACGGCGAGCCCGAGGCCGCCGACAGCCTGCGTTTTGCCGTGCAGGAGCAACTGGGCTGGCGCGCCGAGGTGCCCGAACTGGGCGCCTGCGTGGCGCTGTGAGGCGCGGCCCCGGACGGGTGCCCTGACGCCATGAACGGCGACGCACTGACCACCGCTGCGGCCAGCACCGCCACCGGCCTGGCCGCGGCGCTGGGCGCCGGTCTGCTGATCGGGCTGGAGCGTGAGCGGCGCAAGGGCCGCGGCGCCGCGCGCGCCGCCGCCGGCATCCGCAGCTTCACCCTGGCGGCGGTGGGCGGCGGCATCGCGATGGCGCTGGGCCAGCCGCTGCTGGTGGCGCTGGGCGGGCTGCTGGTGGTGCTGCTCTCGGCCGTGGCCTACTGGAAGAGCCGCGAGGCCCCGCCCGGCCAGCCCGCAACCGACCCCGGGCTCACCACCGAGCTGGCGCTCTTCATCACCTACCTGGTGGGCGTGCTGGCGGTGCAGCAGCCCGCCCTGGGCGCCGGGGCCGCGGTGGTGGTGGCCGCGCTGCTGGCGGCCCGCGAGAAGCTGCACCGATTCGCCACCGAGGTGCTGAGCCAGGCCGAGCTGCACGACGCGCTGCTGCTCGCCGCGCTGGCCCTGGTGCTGCTGCCGCTGGTGCCCGCGGCGCCCCTGCCCTGGCTGGGCGGTGTGGCGCCGCGCACGCTGATGCTGACGGTGGTGCTCATCCTCGCGCTGCAGGCCGCCGGCCACGTGGCGTGGCGGCTGCTGGGCCCGCGCGCGGGCCTGGCCTTGTCGGGGCTGTTCTCGGGTTTCGTTTCCAGCACGGCCACCATCGCCTCGATGGGCGCCCGCGCGCGCACCGAGCCGGCGCAGGCCCGCGCCTGCCTGGCTGGGGCGCTGTTCAGCACCGCCGCCACCTGGGTGCAGGTGACGCTGCTGTGCACGGCGCTGGCCCCGGCCGCGCTGGCCACGGTGGCGCCCAGCGCCGCGGCAGGGGTGCTGCTGGCGGCCGGCACGGCGGCGTGGGCGGCCTGGGCCGGCGGCGCCGTGCCGCAGGCGGCCGCCCCCAGCAGCGCCAACGAACATGGCCCGCTGCGCCTGCGTGAGGCGCTGGCCGTGGCCGCGCTGCTCGGCGCCGTGGCCGTGGGCGTGGCCTGGGCGCAGCGCCAGTTCGGCAACACCGGGCTGCTGCTCGGCACCGCGCTGGCGGCGCTGGCCGATGCGCACGCGCCCGTGGCGGCCGCGGCGGCGCGTTACGGCAGCGGCGATGTGGACGCCGCCGTGCTGCGCCAGGTGGTGCTGGTGGCGGTGGGCACCAACGCGCTGACGCGCACGCTCACGGCCTTCGTGGCCGGCGGGCGTCGCTACGGGCTGGGCGTGGGGGCTTCGCTCGCGCTGTCCACGGGCGCGGCCTTGGCGGTAGCGCTGGTCACGGGCTGATCGACAGCCCGGGCGCGGGCTTCAGACGAACACGCCCTCGCGCAGCCACTTGGTGGCGACCCACTTCTCGCCCGCCGTGACAGGCGCGCCGCCGTGCAGCGTCTTGGTGCTGACATGCGGCCGGTCGTAGCTGAAGAAGACGGCATTGCCGCGCACCGGCGCCACTTCCAGGCCCACATCGGGGAAGGTCGTGGCACCGCCGCCCTCGGGCGTGTTGAGGTAGATCACCAGCGTGCCCACGCGCTGGCCGCCCCGCTCCAGAATGCGCGGCGTGCCCGAGTGCACGGGGTCGAAGTAGTCGTGGTGCGGCTTGTACTCCGCGCCCGGGCGGTAGCGCAGCACCTGCAGGCCCTCGCCGTGGTCCAGCGGCCAGTGCAGCAGCTCGGCGATGCGCTTTTCCACGCGGTCGATCAGCGTCGTCTCGCCACGCTCGAAGAACATGCCGTCGCTGGTGCGCGAGTCGTTGACCTCGCTGCCGCCGGTCTCGTTCTGCACCGTTTCAGAGCGCAGCAGCCGGGGCTTGGCCTGCGACATCAGCGTCTCGCACTCGGCATCGGTCAGCAGGCCGCCGAAGACCACCACGCGCGGGTGCTTCATCGTCGTCAACACGCGCACGCGGTGGCCGTCCTTCAGGCTCAGCACGGTGCGGCCTTCCAGGCGCGGCTCGGGCAAGGGCTTGTCGGGCTGCACCGGCAGCAGCGGGTCTGGCGGGCGCGGGTGCAACTCGTCCAGGCGCTGGCGCAGCGTGACTTCCATGGCCTCGATGGCCACGTCTTCATCCCAGCCGCTGGCCTTCATGGCCGCCAGCACGTCGTCGGGGCGGCAGCCGGCTTCGGCCTGGGCCACGATCCATTGGCGCAGCTCGGGGGTGATGGTCTGGGGGGCGGTGCTCGACATGCGGCTATTTTTGCTCAGGCCCAAGGCGACCCGTGACAGCGTGAACTCAGCCCGGGCGGCGGAACACGAGCCGGTCGGCGCTGGAGGCGGCCTTGTCGTAGGCGTAGCCCTCGGCACCGAAGGCCTGCAGCGCCTTGACGCTGCGCACGCGCTGCTCGATGGCGTAACGCGCCATCAGCCCGCGTGCCTTCTTCGCGAAGAAGCTGATGATGCGCGGCTCGCCGTCGCGAACTTCCTCGAACACGCACTCCACCACCCGCGCGCGCAGCGCCGGGCGCAAGGCCACGCGTGAGTACTCCTGCGAAGCCAGGTTCACGACGACCGGCTTTTCTTCATCGGCCTGCAGCGTGTTCAGGTGCTCGGCCACGGTGTCGCCCCAGTAGCCGTAGAGGTCTTTCGCGCCGGCGGTCTTCAGCGCGGTGCCCATCTCCAGCCGGTAGGGCTGCAGGCGGTCGAGCGGGCGCAGCGCGCCGTAGAGGCCCGAGAGGATGACCAGGTGCTGCTGCGCCCAGGTGAAGTCGGCCGTGCCCAGCGTGCCGGCCTGCAGGCCGTCGTACACGTCACCCGCAAAGGCCAGCACCGCAGGCTTGCTGTTGGCCGGCGTGGCCTGCGGCTGCCAGGCCGCATAGCGCGCCACGTTCAACGACGCGAGCTTGTCCGAGAGATCCATCAGCGCCGCCACCTGCGTGGCGCCCTGGCCGCGCAGCACCTCGATCAGGCCGGCGGCCTGCGCGGTGAACAGCGGCTCGGTGGCACGGCGGCGCATCGGCGCGGGCACCGGGGTGTCGTAGTCCAGGGTCTTGGCGGGTGACAGCAGGAAGAGCATGGGAGCAAGCGGTGCGCCCGCGGCAGCGGGCTGGATCGAGGGGGTCAGTCTTCGTCGCCGGCCGAAGCCGCCGATGCCGCTGCGGCACCCATGGCCGCACGCCACGTGCGCTGCGGGATGTGGCTGCGCAGGCGGTGCAAGGCGCAATCGATCAATGCCGGGTGCAGCACGTGGCCCACGCCCTTGGCGATGTCGAGCGTGGCATCGCCATCCAGCTGTGCCAGGTGGCCCAGCGCCTGGCGCGAGCCCTCGGCAGGGATGACCTCGTCGTCGGCACCGTGGAAGAGGTGCAGCGTGGTGAGCCTGGGCGCAGCCTCGGGCGGGCGCGTGAGGCAGCCGCCGAAGGCCAGCACGCGGCCGGCCATGCCGTCGTGCTGCATCGCCAGCGCCAGCGACAGCACCGCGCCTTGCGAGAAGCCACCGAGAGCCGTGGCCTCGGGCGACACGCCCAGGCGCTGCTGTTGCGCACGCACCCAGTCGTGCAGGCCGGGAAGCGCTTCATCCACACGTTGAGGCCAGTTCTCGGGCGTGAGGCCGGCCACCGCGTACCACTGGCGTGCGGTGGCGGCGCCGGGGCTGCCGTCGGCCTGTTCGTGCGGCAGCGGCGCGTCGGGCGCCAGCACGGCCGATTGCGGGAAGGCCGCGCGCAGGGCCTGCGCGAGCGGCGCCATGTCGGCCCCGTTGCCGCCCCAACCGTGCAGCAGCAAAAGCAGTTGTGCGGGCGGCCCTCCGGCGGGCAGCCATTCCAGGGTGTGTTGCATGCCACGCATTGTCGCTGGGCACTGCGCTGCGCACGGGGTGCGGGGTCTCGGGGCCTTGGGGGTCCGACACAATCCGCCGGTTATGCGTGCCCCGCCGCCCTGCCCTACCTTCCTGCGCCCGCTGCAGCGCTGCAGCGGGCAGGGGCTCGGCCCTTGGCTGCTGCGGGCACTGGCGGTGTTGGGCGTGCTGGCAGGGCTGACGCTGCCCGCTGCCGCGGCCCAGGCCCAGGCCACCCGGGCCTCGGCCTCGGCCGCCGCGCCGTCGGAACGCTGGCAACCCTGGGCCGCCGACGGCTTCAAGCACCTGGGCCCGGGCGACGGCCTGCCCAACGACGTGAGCATCGCCCTGGCCGAAGACCACCAGGGCTTCTTGTGGGTCGGCACGATGGGCGGCGTGGCCCGCTGGGACGGCTACCAGTTCAACAGCCACGTCTACCGCCCGGGCGGCACCGGCCTGCTGACCGACAACGTGGTGCAGACCCTCTTCCGCGATGCCGGCGGCCGGCTCTGGGTGGGCACCAACGCCGCCGGCCTGGTGGGCCTGCCGGACACACGGCACACCGACGCGCAACCGATGCGCATCGGCGTGGGACCGCAAGGCCTGGCCCACGCCAGCGTGCGAGCCCTGGCCGACGACGGCCGCGGCGGCCTCTGGGTGGCCACCGACGGTGGGCTCGACCACCTGCACATCGCCAGCGGCCGCGTGCAGCGCGTGCCCATGGGGCCGCAGGCGGCCAACGGCCTGCGCGGCGAAGGTGCCGTGACGCTGCTGCGCGACCGCCGCAGCCGCCTGTGGGTGGGCACGACGCAGGGGCTCTTCGTGCAGGACGGCGACGAGGCGCCCTTCCGCGAGATACCGCTGCCCGACACGCTGGCGGTGCCCGGCGCCCCGCGCGACCAGACCCAGCCGCCGCGGCCCGAGAGCCTGCTGCAAGACAGCGCAGGCCGCCTGTGGGTGGGCACCAACCGGCACGGCGTCTTCGTGATGGAGGCCGACGGCCAGGCCTTCAGGCCCTTGATGGAGACCCAGCGCGACGCCGACGGCCGCGGGCTGACGACGCGTCGCGTCTCCACGATGATCGAGGCGCGGCCGGGCGAGATCTGGGCCGGCACGCTGGGCCAGGGCGTGGTGATCATCCACGCTGACAGCGGCCGCACGCGGCGCCTCGTGCACCGGCCGCTGCTACCCTCCAGCCTGCCCGACGATCACGTGCGCGCGCTCCTGCGCGACCGCTCGGGGTTGGTGTGGGTTGCCACCTACAGCGGCCTGGGCCGCCTGGACCCCAACAGCGACGCGGTGCTGAACGTGACGCCGCGCGTGACGCTGGCCGAGCCTCTGGTTGGCCGCGCCGATTACGCCGCGCTGCTGGCGCACACCGACGGCAGCCTCTGGCTGGGCACCTTGTCGCAGGGCGTGGAGGTGGTCGAACCCGACAGCGGACGCATGCGCGTGCTGCGCCCCGACGCGCGCCGCCCCGAGACGGCCTTGCCGCCGGACGCCACCGTGAGCCTGGTGGAAGCGGCCGATGGCAGCGTCTACATCGGCAACTACCGCGGCCTGTACCGCGCCCGGCCGCGCGCCGGGCAGGCGCCCGATCTGCAGCGCATCCAATGGCCGGGCCGCGCGGCCGACATCGGCATGGGCCCCCTGGTGCGGCAGGGCCAGCGCCTGTGGATGGGCGGTCTGAGCGATGGCCTGTGGTCGATGGATCTCGGCAGCGGCCGCGTGGAGCATGTGCTGAAGCAGCCCCAGCAGCAACTCACCGACCACCGCATCAGTGCGATGGCCGTGGGGCCCAGGGGCGAGGTGTGGATAGGCACCCGCAACGGCCTGAACCGCTACGACCCCGGCACCGGGAAGGTGCAGCGCATCGAGGCCGGCGCGGTGGCAGCGGGCGCTGCCGGCGCAGCCGCAGACGGCCTGGCTGGCGGCTTCGTCGCCGCGCTGCACATCGACCGCCGCGGGCGCCTGTGGGTGGCCACCTACGGCGCCGGCCTGCACCTGCTGACCGGCGGTGGCGATGGCCAGGCGCCGGCGCGCTTCCGCCGCTGGGGCATGGCCCAGGGCCTGCCCGACGACAACACCAACGCCTTGCTGGAAGACGACGCAGGGCGGCTGTGGCTCAGCACCGACAGCGGCCTGGCCGTGGTCGACCCCGAGACCGGCGCAGTGCGCGCGCTGCGCCGCGCCGAGGGCGTGGCCTACGGGGTGTTCTGGACCAACGCCGCCACGCGCACGGCCGCGGGCGAGCTGCTCTTCGGCGCGTCGGGCGGGCTGTCGGTGGTGCGGCCGAAACTGCTGCAGG
Organism: Rubrivivax sp.; assembly: GCA_051861265.1. Classification (GTDB taxonomy): domain Bacteria; phylum Pseudomonadota; class Gammaproteobacteria; order Burkholderiales; family Burkholderiaceae_C; genus Rubrivivax. The sequence goes on along the minus strand of JBHYDA010000024.1, from coordinate 7,879 downwards.
CCTGGCAGCACCGCCCGGCGGTGGTGGTGAGCGAACTGCGCGTGGACGGCCGCGCGCAGCCCCTGCCCCCGGCCGGCCAACCGCTGGTGCTGCCGCCGCCCGCGCGCAGCCTGGAGGTGGCCTACGCGGCGTTGGACTATTCGGCGCCCGAGCGCAACCGCTACGCCCACCGCCTGGTGGGCCTGGACAAGGACTGGGTGGAGACCGACGCCCGCCGCCGTCTGGCCAGCTACAGCAACCTGCCCCCGGGCGAGTACCGCCTGCTGATGCGCGGCAGCAACCGCGACGGCGTGTTCAGCGAGCAAGCCGCCATGCTGCTGCTGCGCGTGGAACCGGCCTGGCACCAGACCCTGTGGTTCAGGCTGCTGGCCGGCCTGGCGCTGCTGGGGGTGGTGTTCGGGCTGGTGCATGTGCGCACCCGGCTGCTGCAGCTGCGGCGCGTGCAACTGCAGCGCCTGGTGGACGAACGCACGCTGGAGCTGCAGGCCCTGTCGCTCGCGCTCAGCGAGAAGAGCCGGGCGCTGGAAGAAAAATCGCGCGTGCTCGAGCGCGCCAGCATCAGCGACCCGCTGACCGGCCTGCACAACCGCCGCTTCCTCACCGAGCACATCGAGTCTGCACTCGCCGCCAGCCTGCGCCGCGCCCAGGCCCATGCTGGCGAGGGCCGCACGGCACCCGACACCGACACGCTGTTCTTCCTGATCGACGTCGACCACTTCAAGGACGTGAACGACGAACACGGCCACGCCGCCGGCGACGCCGTGCTGGTGCAGCTGGCGCAACGCCTGAAGCTGGTGATGCGCGAGAGCGACGAGCTCGTGCGCTGGGGCGGCGAAGAGTTTCTCGCCGTGGCGCGCGACACCGACCGCACGCGTGCCGACGAGTTGGCCGAGCGCATCCGCGCCGGTGTGGCCGAGGCGCCTTTCCACCTGCCGGAAGGGCGCAAGCTGGCCTTGAGCTGCTCGATCGGTCACGCCTGCTGGCCCTTCATCGCCGAGCACCCGCAGGCGCTGGACTGGAGCGGCGTGGTCAACGTGGCCGACATGGGCCTGCTGGCGGCCAAGCGCCTGGGCCGCAACGCCTGGGTGGGCCTGCAGGCCAGCGCCGACACGCCGTACACCACGCTGGCCGCGCTGGTGCGCGCGATGCCGCAGCAGGCCGTGCAGCAAGGCCGGCTGCGCCTGAGCAGCAGCCACGACACCGCGGCTGCGGCACAGGCCCTGAGCGGCCGTTGATCAGCCGTTGATCAGCCGCTGAACAGCCCCTCAGCGGCCCCTGCATTCACCGGAAATTGCGGCTGTGCGTGGCCAGGCCCTGCAGCAGCGGGGTGTGGTCGAGCAGGGTCTTGGCCACCAGGTGCCGCACCTCGTGGCCGGGCTCGCCCTGGCATTGCCAGACCCCGAAGACCGTGAGCAGGCTGGCCCCCAGCAAGGCGCGGCGCTGCTGCTCGGCCACCTGCGGCCAGACGATGACGTTGACGCAGCCGGTGTCGTCTTCCAGCGTGACGAAGACGACGCCGCGCGCGGTTTCCGGCCGCTGGCGGTGCGTGACGATGCCGCTGGCCCGCGCCAGCCGGCCGGGCGGAAAGTGCTGCAGCACCTCAGCCGGCAACACCTTGAAGGCCGCCAGCTGCGGCCGCAGCAGCGCCACCGGGTGCTGCGTGAGGCTCAGGCCCAGGCGGCGGTAGTCGCTGAGCACGGTGGTGGCGAGGTCGGGCGCGGCGAGCATGGCCACCGCCTCTTGCGTGCGCGTTTCGCGCAGCAGCGGCGTGGCGCGCGTGTCCACGCCGGCCACGGCCCAGGCGGCCTCGAAACGGTGGCCGGCCAGGCCGCGCAGCGCATCGGCCTCGGCCAGCAGCGCGAGCTGGTGCGCGTCGAGCAAGGCGCGGCGCGCCAGGTCTTCGGGGCTGGTGAAGGGCGCCTCGGCACGCGCCGCCACCAGGCGCTCGGCCGCGGCCTGCTCGAAGCCGCTGATGCGGCTCAGCCCCAGGCGCACGGGACGCAGCAGCGGCCCGCCGCCGACCGTGCCGGGCACGTCGAGCGAGGGGGTCTCGGGCTCCAGCGTGCTGGCCCAGGCGCTGTGGCGCACGTCCACCGGCAGCACGCGCACGCCATGCTCGCGCGCATCGCGCACCAGCTGCGCCGGGGCATAAAAGCCCATGGGCTGGCTGTTCAGCAGCGCGGCGAGAAAAGCATCGGGGTGGTGGCACTTCAGCCAGGCGCTGGCGTAGACCAGCAGCGCAAAACTCGCGGCGTGGCTCTCGGGGAAGCCGTATTCGCCGAAGCCCTCGATCTGCTTGAAGATGCGCTCGGCATAGGCCAGCTCGTAGCCCTTCTCGACCATGCGGCCGACCAGCCTTTCATGGAAGGGGCCGAGGCCGCCCTTGCGCTTCCACGCGGCCATCGCACGGCGCAACTGGTCGGCCTCGCCCGGCGTGAAATCGGCCGCCAGGATGGCCAGCTGCATCACCTGTTCCTGGAAGATGGGCACGCCCAGGGTGCGCTCCAGCGCCTTCTTCACCTCGGCGCTGGGGTAGTCGACCGGCTCTTCGCCATTGCGCCGCCGCAGGTAGGGGTGGACCATGCCGCCCTGGATGGGCCCGGGCCGCACGATGGCGACCTCGATGACGAGGTCGTAGAAAGCTTGGGGCCGCAGCCGCGGCAGCATGGCCATCTGCGCGCGGCTTTCCACCTGGAAGGTGCCCAGGCTGTCGCCGCGGCTGAGCATGTCGTAGGTGGCTTGGTCTTCCTTCGGGATCTGGTGCAGCGCGAGTGGCCGGCCCTGCTTGGCGCCCACCAGATCGAGCGCGCGGCGGATGGCGCTGAGCATGCCCAAAGCGAGGATGTCGACCTTGATGAGGCGTAAAGCGTCGAGGTCGTCCTTGTCCCACTGGATGACGCTGCGGCCGGGCATGCTGGCGTTCTCGACCGGCACCAGTTCGGACAGCGTGTCGCGCGCGATGACGAAGCCGCCCGGGTGCTGCGAGAGGTGCCGCGGAAAGCCGATGAGCTGCTGCGTCAGCGCCATCCACAGCCGGCACACCGGCGCTTCGGGATCGAAGCCGTTTTCGCGCAGGCGCTCGGGCGCGATGCCGCGGCCGTCGAACCAGTGCTGGCTTTTCGACACGGCCTCGATGCGTTCCAGGTCGATGCCCAAAGCGCGGCCCACGTCGCGCAGCGCGCTGCGCGGGCGGTAGCTGATGACCACGCCGGTCAATGCGGCGCGCTCGCGGCCGTACTTCTTGTAGATGTACTGGATGACCTCTTCGCGGCGCTGGTGCTCGAAATCGATGTCGATGTCGGGCGGCTCACCGCGTTCGGCGCTGATGAAGCGCTCGAAGAGCAGCATGGTGTGCACCTCGGGGTCGACCGCCGTCACGCCCAGGCAGTAGCAGACGGCCGAGTTCGCGGCGCTGCCGCGGCCCTGGCACAGGATGCCCTGGTCGCGCGCCCACTGCACGATGTCGGCCACGGTGAGGAAGTAGGCCTCGTACTGCAGCTGGCCGATGAGCGCGAGCTCGTGTTCGAGCATGCCGCGCACCGCCGGCGGCACGCCGCGGGGGTAGCGATCGGCCGCGCCTTGCTCGGTGAGCGCGCGCAGCCAGGTGGCGGGCGTGTGGCCGGCGGGCACGATCTCGCGCGGGTACTCGTACTTCAGCTCGCCCAGCGAGAAAGCGCAGCGCCCGGCCAGCGCCAGCGTGTTGTGCAGCCACTCGGCCGGGTACAGGCGCGCCAGGCGTGCGCGGGAGCGCAGGTGCGCCTCGGCATTGGCCGCCAGCCCCAGGCCGGCCTGGGCCACGGTGCGGCGCAGCCGCGTGGCCTGCAGCACATCCAGCAGCGGCTTGCGCGAGCGGGCGTGCATGCGCACGTCGCCTGCGGCCACCACGGGCAGGCCGGTGAGCGCGGCCACGCGCTGCGTGATGTCGATGAGCAGCGCGTCGTGCGGGTGCAGCATCAAGGGCACGGCCAGGGCAGCGCGGTCGCCGAACCAGGTCTTGAGCCACAGGGCCTGGGCGAAGAGGGTCTGGAAGGGGTCGGCCGCGGGCGTGGCGCCTTCTGCGGCGGGCTGCGGCAGCGCGCCGGTGACGATCAGCAGTGCGAGGCAGCCGGGCAGCCCGGCCAGCATGGGCGCGGCCGGCGCGCGGCCTTCCAGATCGCCCATCTCGGCGCGGTACTGGCCCTTGGGCGCGCGGCGCCGGCACAGCGTGATCCAGTGCGAGAGGTTGGCGTAACCGCGGCGCGACATCGCCAGCATCGCCAGGCGCGGGCCGGCGGGGTGGGCGGGCTGGGCGGTGAGCAGCGCTTCATCGCCGTCATCGTCGACGGTGTCGGCGGCCGCCGCTGGCGTGGCCGGCGCAGCCTGCGGGCGGCCCTGGGGCTGCAGCCAGAACTGGCTGCCGATGATGAGCGGCTGGCCCAGACGTTCGGCCTCCAGGTGGGCGCGCACCACGCCGGCGAGCGAGCACTCGTCGGTGATGGCCAGCGCGGCATAACGCAAGGCCTGGGCGCGCGCGACCAGTTCCTCGGGGTGCGAGGCACCGCCGAGGAAGCTGAAGTTGCTGCGGCACAGCAGTTCGGCGTAGCCGGGCAGGCTCAGGCCGGCTGCGCGGCCTGGACCAAGGGGGCGAGACACGGCAGGGCGTAGCGGGCATCGGGTTCACGGGCCCGGGGAGGACGCGGCGGGCGCTGGGCGCCGGGCGCGGTTCGGGGGGATAGGGGCTGGGGTTGGTGTTGCGGCTGCTGAGGGGCCGCCAGAGGCGCCAGCAGGTTGTCCAGCGGGCTGCGGACCGCACCGCCGCCCAGGCGCAGCACGTGGGTGTAGATCATGGTCGTGCTGACATCGGCGTGGCCCAGCAGCTCTTGCACGGTGCGGATGTCGTAGCCCGATTGCAGCAGGTGGGTGGCGAAGGAATGGCGCAGCGTGTGTGGCGAGGCCGGCTTGTCGATGCCCGTCTGCTCAAGCGCGCGGTGGAACATGCGCTGGAAGCTTTGGTCGTGCACGTGGTGGCGGCGCTCACCGGCGCCGCGCGGGTCTTGCGAAGGCTGCGAGCCCGGGAAAACCCAGAACCACGACCACGACAGGCCAGCACGCGGGTACTTGCGCTCGAGCGCATGGGGCAGTTGCACGGGGGCGGCGCCGGCCGCACGGTCGGCCTGCCACAGCACGCGCACGCGGTCGAGTTGCTCGCGCAGCGGCGTCTCCAACGCGGAAGGCAGCATCACGAGACGGTCGTGCGAGCCCTTGCCTTCGCGCACGATGATGGCGCGCTGGCGGAAATCGATGTCCTTCACGCGCAGCCGCAGCCCTTCCATCAGCCGCATGCCGGTGCCGTAGAGCAGCCGGCCGAAGAGCCCGTGCGCGGCATAGAAAGAAGGGCCGCCGGGCGGCGCTTCGCCCTGCATCTGGTCAAGACGGGCCAGCACACGCTGCACCTCGTCGGGCGCCAGCACCACGGGCAGGCGGCGCTGCTGCTGTGGCCGGCCGATGTCGTCCATCCATGGCACGGGCGTGTTCAGCACCTTCTGGTAGAGGAAAAGCAGCGCCGACAAGGCCTGCCTGTGCGTGGAGGGCGAGACGTTGCGCTCGGTGGCCAGCCAGCCTAGGAAAGCCTCAATCTCGGGCTGCGCCAGTTCGAGCGGGTGGCGCATCTCATGGAAGCGCACGAAAGAGCGCACCCAGCGCACGTAGACCTCTTCGGTGCGCAGGCTGTAGTGGCGGTAGCGCACCTGGGCGCGCACGGCGTCGAGCAGGCGAGGCGGCTGTTCGGCTTGGAAGCCGGGGGGCCAGGACAGGGGTGGCTGCGTCCTGGTTGGATGCCGAGCAGGCGGCGTTGCCGCCCCGGGCGATGCCGGCGGGGGCGGCACGGCGTGCTCCACGGGCGGTGGATTCACGCCGTTGTGGGCCCGGCTGCGGAAAGACTTGGGCAGAGGCTTGGACATGGGCATCTCCGTGGCAGTGGCGAAGCCAGGCTTGGTGCCTGGGACCTTGACGCGCAGAGAGGAAACGAGCGGCGCAGGAGCGCGTCTGCGCTGCCGAGCCCTGGTGTCCTTCATTCAATGCTGTATATTTATACAGCTTTCTGCAAGCGTTGGTGGCACTGTGTTGCGCAGTTCCAGGGTGAACGCGTCGCATCACACGGTGTGAGCGCCGGCTTTGGGCATGCGAACTGGGCCAGGGCCAGCAAACCAGCAACTTCTGCAGTTGGCCTTTGGTTGAGGTCTGGACCTTCGACGGCGGTACGGCGCGCGGTGCACACCACGCGCTGTGAGACAGGGAGCAGCGAACGGATGAAACCGGTGCCTGGCACAGAAGCGGCCTCGATGCGTGTGCTCAAGAAACTGCCCGTGACGGCCCGCGGCGCGCTGTGCCTGGCTGAGCAGTTCGGCGACGCTTTGGTGTGTGTGCGGCACCGCGTCGACGACAGCGGCAGCTTTCGCTACACCACGGTGGAATTGCTGATCAGCAAGACGCCGATCCACGCGCGGCAGGAGAACCGGGTGTACGTGCGAATAGGCGCCAGAGAGTTGGGCCTGCAGGATCTGGCGCGACGTGTGGGCGCGCAGTGGGACGGCCGGCAACGGCTTTGGCTGATGCCGAAGAGACTGGCGAATCTGCTGAAGTTGCAAGCACGTATCGTGGCAAAGTAGATAGATGCGTTCGACGCATCTATCTACCTCGGCCCACCGCTGGACACATGTGTATGCCGGTGGGGACTTGGGCTTGGGGTGGAAAGCACGTTAGGCCTCACAAAGCCACTTTTCATTCGCCGATCCTTCAGTCCATCAATACGGAACAACACCCATCATGCAGTTTTCTAGCGCCGTTCAGATCTCCGCGTCTACCTCTGCCATTTTTGATCTGTACTCCAGAGTAAGCGAGTGGCCGACCTGGGATCCGGAGGTCGAGCGTGCCAGCATTTCTGGTCCGTTCGCCGCGGGCACGGTGGGGACACTTAAGCCTAAAGGCGGCCCTGAGTCGAAGATCGAGCTAATCGAGGTTACCGCCGGAAAGTCCTTCGCCGTTCGCTGCAGGCTTCCCTTGTGCCAGATGACTTTTAACCACGAGCTGGTTCGGACCACATCGCTTACCACCGTCACCCACAGCGTCTCGTTTACCGGTCCACTGTCGGCCGTTTTCGGCTTCCTAATCGGACGAGGAATCAAGAAGACTCTTCCTGCAACAATGAACGGACTAAAGCAGGCGGCAGAGAAACGTCAGCGCACAGCCGGTGAGGCCTAACCCCTCGCTCAAGCGGAGCACCAACGGCAGGCCACCAGGCCCGGGCCGGTGGTACCCCGTACATTTTCACCGGCCCGGGCCTGGCGTCCTGCCGTTGGCACCCGCTTAGCTCGAACGTTAGGCCGCACAAGGCAAACTTCCCTCATGCCAGCCGATCTCCACGAGCTTCTGGACTGTGTCAACGACGAATCAACGTTCCTGGCGTTTGCCAGCGCACTACGTCTCGATCGAATGGACGAAGAGGCGCGAGAAGCAGAGTCAGCCCCCAATCCCTATGGGCCAGGCGCGAACGGATGGGAGAACGGAACGATTGAGCAGTTTCTTGATGGTGCCATCGCGTGGGCGGAAGACACGAATATCGGCCTCACACAGGGACTTGACCCAGACAATCCATGGAGAAGGTTCGCCAACTTCCTGTATTGCGGCAAGATCTATGAGTAAAGCGCAAGCATGCGGTGGGCGGGCAAATCGGAAGCCGGGTACATCGCCGTCACCAAGTCACTGGTCAACGCCAGGACGCATGGCGTTGCCGTTGCTCCAAGGCGCCCAGGTTCACTTCCTCAGCCGGCGCGCAGTGCGGCCTAACCCCTCGCTCAGCCCCCGACCCGCTACGGCAGGCGTTGTAAGCCCGGTCCCTGCC
>JBHYDA010000023.1:0-37807 GCA_051861265.1 Rubrivivax sp. | reverse complement strand
TTGCGACGCCCAGCCCGAGGAATACGACATCGCGCTGGCGGCCTGGCGCATCGAAGAGGTGACCACCATGACGGTGCAGCAGGTGCTGCACCAGTGGGCTGGCCTGCGCACCTTCACGGCCGATCGCGTGCCGGTGGCGGGCCTCGCAGCCGATGCCCCGGGCTTCTTCTGGCTGGCCGGCCAGGGCGGCTACGGCCTGCAGACGGCGCCAGCGATGGCAGCAGCGGCGGCGTCTTTGGTCACCGGGTGTGCCTGGCCCGACACGCTGGCCTTGACGCCGGCAGACCTTGCACCCAGCCGCCTGCCCAGGGTCTGACCGCGTACCCTGTTACGGCGTGCCCTCGCCGTAGCGCGGCACGCCATGGCTCTGGTAGAACGAAGCGAACCCGATCAGCCGCATCACCTCGGGCATGGACGCGAACTTCCAGCCGATGGTGCGCGGGCCGCGCCGCTCGCACCAAGGCAGCCAGGCCCACATCTCGGGCTGGCTGCGGTCGGAGAAGTCGATCTCCACGTCAAAGTTGCGCGGCAATTCCATCGGCGCGAAGTCCGACAGGCGCCTGAGCGCACGTTCCACGCCTTCGCCGATGAGGCGTTGCGCCACCGCGGGCTTCAGGCTGTCGATGGAGGTGAAGCCGCTGGTCTTCTTTGTGACCACCGTCTCGATGCCCGGCAGGCGTTCGCGGCAGTGCGCGATGTAGGCATCGTCGCCTGACGTGAACACCGCCGGCACACCGTAGTGCGCGGCGAGCATCGCATTGAGCGTGGTTTCGCTCTGCGAAACACCGTTGACGCGCACGTCTCGGAAGGCCAGCACAAAGGTGTGCGCCAGCACGCCGTCCATGGCCACTGCGCTGGCGTGGTGACCGATGAACACGACGGCGTCGAAGTGGCCATCGTCTATGCCCTGCATCTGCACCAGCGGTCGTGGCCACGACCGGATCAAGCGCGCGAAGTCCGGCAACTGGTCGAACAGGATGTTGTGCGCGCTGCCATGGCCATCGGTCACCAGCACCTCGGTGGCGCCGGCGCGCTGCGCGGCCTCGCAGGCGGCAACCACCTCGGCGGTCATCCAGCGGCGGCCGGCCTCGTAGTCGAAGCGCCCCGGCCCGGTGGAAGGCAAGTGGGCAATGCCCGCCACCCCTTCGATGTCAGCAGTCAGAAACACTCTCATCGCGGTATCTCGTTGAAAGGGATGCCCTTGTCCAGCCGGGCTTCCTCGGGCAGGCCGAGCACGCGCTCGGCAATGATGTTGCGCAGGATCTCGTCGGTGCCGCCGGCGATGCGCATGGCGGCTGCCCGGGTCCAGGTGCGTTCGACAACGTGCGGGTCCGAGGTGGGGTCGTCGTCGCCCACCCGGCCCGCTTCGCCGCGCAGCTGCAGCGCAAAAGTGGCCATGCGCTGCGCCAGCGTCGCCTTCACCAGCTTGGCGATGGACTGCTCGGGCCCCGGCGTCCCGCCACGCGACACCGCGGTCAGGCTGCGGCAGTGATGCAGCCGCAGCCCCTCTTCGGCCACCCAGGCATCGGCCAGGTGCTCAACGGCCAGCGGCTCGTCCAGACAACCGGCGCCCTGCACCACCGACCACAGCGCGTCGAAGTTGAGCAGCCCGATTTCTGCGCCGACTGACAGGCGTTCGTGCATCAGCGTCGTCAACGCCACCTTCCAGCCCGCACCCACCGCGCCCAGCCGCTGGTCATCGGGCACACGCACGTCGGTTAGGAAGACCTCGTTGAACTCGCTGTCGCCGTCCATCTGGCGGATGGGGCGCACCTCGATGCCGGGGCTCTTCATGTCGACGAAGAACATCGTCAGTCCGGCGTGCTTGGGCGCTGTGGGGTCGGTGCGCGCAAGGAGCAGGCCGAAGTCGGAGAACTGCGCGCCGGTGGTCCAGACCTTCTGGCCGTTGACCACCCAGTGCTGGCCATCGGGCCGGGCCCGGGTCAGCACGCCAGCCACGTCCGAACCGGCCGCCGGTTCGCTGAACATCTGGCACCAGATTTCCTGGCCGTACAGGCCCGGCCGGATGCGGCGCGCCTTGTGTGCTTCGCTGCCATAGGCCATCAAGGTGGGCAGGCACATGCCCAGGCCGATCTCGAAGATGCCGAAGGTGCTGCGAAAGTGGCTCTCTTCCTGGCGCACGATCAGTTGCTGCACCGCGGTGCCGCCCAAGCCGCCCAGCTCCCGCGGCCAGGTCACGGCTGCATAGCCGGCTGCGGCCTTCCTGGCCTGCCAGGCGCGGGCTGCAGCCAGACGTTCATGCGGTGGCAGGCCGTCGCCAACAAAGTCGCGTGCGTGGCGCTTGGGTTCGGCGTTGGCTGCAAGCCAGGCGCGTACTTCGGCGCGAAAGGCGGCCTCGGCGGGGGTGTCGTCAAAGTCCATCGTGGCCTCCGCGTGCCGCGGCCAGGTGCTGGACGATGCGGCGCTTCCAGACCGGCGGCGCACCCAGCGCCAGTGAGGTGGACAGCGACCGTTTGTACAACGGGTGGCAGTCGGCTTCCCAGGTGTAGCCGACGCCGCCGTGCACCTGCAGGTTCTCGTGCGACGCCTGCTCGAAGGCCGCGCTGGCCGCCACCCGTGCGCCGGCTGCGGCCAGGGGCAGCGACTGCGGGCTGTGGGCCAGAGCCCAGGCCGCGTGGTACGCATGCCCGCGGGCAAGCTCGTTCATGACCCACATGTCGGCCAGCTTGTGCTTGATGGCCTGATACGAGGCCACCACACGGCCAAAGGTGAGGCGCTGCAGCGCGTAGTGGCGCGCCATTTCAAGCGCCCGGTCCGCGCCACCCAGTTGCTCAAACGCCAGGAAGGCTGCGGCGCGGTCAAGCAGGGTGTCGAGCGCCTGCGCGTCGCCGAGCACAGCGGCCGGTGCGCCGTCGAGATCGATGTCCGCCAGGGGTGCGCCCGGGTCGAGCACACGCAGATCGCGGCGAGCGACGCCGGGCCCTGCAAGGTCAATGCACAGCAGCACGCCATCGCAGGCCGCGATCACGAAGGTCGCGGCAGCGCCTGCGGCCACACGCTGCAGACGGCCCGTCACCTGGCCGGCACTGCAGCGCAGCGTGCCGGCGGTCAAAGCCACGCTGCCGATGACCGTGCCCTGGGTCAGGCCCGGCAACCACTGCTCGCGCAGCGCGTCGCTGTCACCCATCAGCAAGGCCTCTGTGGCGAGATAGGTGCTTGCCAGCGTGGGCACCGGTGCGCAGGCGCGGCCGATCTCTTCAGCGCAGGCCGCCAGTTGCAGCGGCGTCAGGCCGCTGCCGCCCCAGCGCTCGGGCACGGTGGCGCCGAGTACACCCAGATCCGCCAGCGCACGCCACGTCGCATCACTGGCGCAACGCTGATCCAGGCAGCGCTTCACCTCGTCCATCGGGCAAGCCTTGGCCAGCACGCGCCGCACTTCGCTGGCGATGGCTGTGCAGTCGTCGGGGAACTCGAAGTTCAAGCGGGGGCCTCCAGCAACTCGTGGATAAGGCTGGGCTGGTGTCGCGGCAGGCCGAAGACCGCCACGAGCAGGGCGTCCAGCGTCTTGGCGTCGGGTACGGCAGCCTCCTGCAACAGCGCGCGACTTGCCATCAGCAGGGCTGCAGGTTTCGGCCCGACGGCACGCAGTCGGGCCTCGACGGCCGGGCGGTCGAAACCACCACGCCGAAGCGCGCGTTCGGCGAAGAAGAGACCACGCAGGCGACGTGACTGCGTTGAGGCCAGCAGCTTCAGGAAAGCCTTGTGCTCGTGCTGCAAGGCGTCGGCCAGCGGCTGCTGCAGCCCGCTCTCAATGACCTGCAGGCAGGTTCTAGGCGCCTCCAAGTCCGGTGCCACTGTGTCCAGGAACAGGCGCCGGGCTGCGAGCGCCTGGCCTTGTGCTACCGGCTCCTGCAGGTGCGCCTGCGCATCACGGACCCGTCGCTTGGGCAGACCTTGCCGCGCCGCTGCGTCGGCGGTCTGTTGCAATTCGTCGAACGGCACCACGCCGTCGACCAGACCGGCTTCCAACGCGCGGGTGGTGTCCCATTCGGCACCGTCAATCACCAACTGCAGGGTGGCTTCGATGCCCAGCAGCCGCGGCAGGTACTGCGTGCCGCCGAATGTGGGCAGCAGGCCCAGCCCGACCTCGGGCATCGCGAAGCGTGTGCCCTGGGCAGCGATGCGGTGGTCGCAGGCATAGGCCACGACCACACCGCCGCCGAACACCGTGCCGTGCAGTGCTGCGATGACGGGCTTGCTGGCGTCCTCGCAGGCGGTGACGAACGCCAGCAAGCCGGGCGGCTGCAAGCCCTGCTCCAGTTCGACCAGATCGGCCCCGGCGAAGAAGGTGCGGCCTTCGCAGCTGATGACGATGGCCTGTACCGAAGGATCTGCCTCGCCTGCGCGCACACCTTCGGCCAGAGCCCGACGCACGGGTTGCGACAGCGCGTTCACCGGAGCGCTGCAGCCGATGAGCCACAAGGTGGAGCCCCGCTGCTCACGGCGCAGAGGTTCTTGACAGTTTGGCTGGCCAGCACTCACAGGTGTCTCAACGCACCGGCGCGGCCAACCCGTCAGGTCCTCGTCGTATTCCCTTGAACGATCGTTTCAATCATGGCTGATAATCGATCCTCGAATCGAGGAGGCGGCCCATGGTGGGGGTGCGAGCGAAGGACCATGACGACAAGCGCCAGTTGATACTGGACCGATCAGCCGAACTGTTTGCGCGGCAGGGCTTCCACCGGACGTCGATCGCCGAGATTGCGAAGGCCTGCCATTCATCGTCCAAGGCGTGGATCTATCACTACTTTCCGAACAAGGAAACGGTGCTGTTCACGCTGTTGCACGAGTTCTTGGAGCTGGCCGCGTCGCGCGTCCGCGCTGCAGTCGACAAGCACTCCGATGCCCGCGAGCGCCTGCATGCCTTCGTGCTCGAATGCCTGCGCATCTATGCCGAGTACCGCATCAACCACGCCGTGCTGTTCTCCGAGATGAACCTGCTGCCCGACGAACAGCGCTCAGAGATCCGCACCTTGGAGCGCGCCTATGCGCAGGTGCTGCGTGAACTGATACTGGCCGTGAATCCGGCCATCAACCTGCGCAAACACCAAACGACGGCGCTGACCATGATTGCCTTCGGCTCGATCAATTGGACCTACACCTGGTTCGACGCAAAGGGACCGTTTTCACTGGAGGACGTGGCCGAACTCACGACCAAGCTGTTGATGAATGGGCTTGAGGGGATTTGACCCAGACCTTACTGAGGAACAGCAACTTCACCACCACCTTGCGTTCGGCAGTTTCGGATGGCTGGGCCGAGTCGTCTCGGCCCGCCGAGACCAGGCCGCCTTGGTGGTTCCTTGCTGGCTCGATCGGGTGGGTGCGGCACCCTGATGCTGCCGTTCACCATCGACTGCAAGTGGCCGACTGCGTGAGTCCGGCAGCACGCCAGACAGCAGCCGTTCGCAGCTGACCACGTCCGCCTTGCGTGGGTGGCCAGCGGTCTGCTGGATCAGATCTCTGTTTGCTCAGAGATCTCGAGCGCGTCATCAACCTCGATGCCGAGGTATCGAACTGTCGACTCCAGCTTGGAGTGGCCCAGCAGCAGCTGGACGGCGCGAAGGTTCTTGGTGCGCCGGTAGATCAGCGTCGCCTTCGTCCTGCGCATCGAATGCGTCCCGTAGTCGGCGCGGTCCAGGCCCAGCTCGTCGACCCAGTGCCCGAGGATCCGGGCGTACTGGCGTGTGCCGAGGTGGGGTGAGTCATGGAGCCGGCTGGGGAAGAGGAAGTCATCCGACTTCAGCCCAGCCTGCTTGATCCACGCCTGCAAGGCCTCCCGGGTGGCCGGCGTGATTTCGAACTGGACCGGGCGCTGGGTCTTGTGCTGCAAGACGATGGCTCGCGTGGCAACCTGGTCACCATGACAGATGTCGCGGACCTTTAGCGCGACGAGATCGCACCCACGCAGCTTGCTGTCGATCCCCAGGTTGAACAGCGCGAGCTCCCGCACCCGGTGCTCCATCTGGAATCGGACGCGGAGGGCCCAGATGTCCTTGGGCTTGAACGGAGCCTTCTGCCCGACGATCTTGCCCTTGTTCCAAGGCTCGCGATGAGCGTTGCTGCCTGTGGTGCCCATGATGGTCTCCCATCGAGTTGAGGGCCATACAAGATGCGCCGACTGAGCTTCGGAGTCCTTGCCCTGCGTCAACACAACCCCATCGCGAACCAGACCGGAAGGCCGCTTTCGGGCCAAGGCAGCTACTCACACTGCCGGCCAGGAGCTGACCGTGGCCGATGGCTGCGATCCGGCAAAACTCGCAGCTTGTCGTTCTCACCGGGTCGATGCGCGAGTTGCCGCAAGTCGGTTGAAGACACCACTCGAAGTCGACCTCGTGCTGCAGCCAAAGCGGGCGGGTCGGCGACCTACGTTGTCTTCCGGCCGATCAGCCAAAGCTCTGCCACCAGACCGGCCGCTAGCAGCACCGTGGCCACCACGTCGGCGACCACCACCCTTCCGATGGCCGGGTTGTACCCGCCGACCGCCATGGCAACCACGATGAAGCTGGCGGCGCTGAAGAGCGCAACGGTCAGCGCCGTGACGCGCAACCAGGGCAGCGCGATGGCACTGAGCATCAGCACACCCAGCACGCCGAACAGCAGCGCCCGGTGCTGCAGCAGGATGGCCGTGTTCGGATCGTTCACCTCGATCCCGTAGAGCCGTGCAAGTGTGCTCACCCCCATCACGCCGGGGACGGGTAGCAGGTGAATGATGCCTGCGACGAGCAGGGCGACGATGGAGACGTACTTCATGGGTTTCCTTTGGGTTGAATCGGTTGCTGTGAGACCTGGGGCCTGACCACGGGTACGGTGGGGGTTCGGTCACTCCTGCCACTCCCGCCAGATGGATCGGCGGATTGCGCGCTCGAAGCCCATGCGCCAGAGCAGTCGCGTGCGTGTTTCCGAAGCACGTGCGCCTCGATACCGGCACCCTGCCGCACCTGCGGGTTCATGTGCAGGCAGATCGCGTCCTCTACCGCAAGGGCCCGGCTTTCTGCCCATCCCTGCGCTTGCAGAAACAGGCGCGCCCGCTGGCCACCGTCAATCGCAAAGCAAGCGCAGCCCAGGCTTGCTCGCGGCCGGCCGTTCGGCAGCAACGCAACATCGTGCAGCACGCAGGAAACGGCCAGCACCTCGGCGTCCAGCTTCAGCGCGTCCCTCTGGGCGAGCAGCGCTGCCCACCCCCATGTCCGCTGGCTGTGCCGGAACGGCCAGACCGGCATGGACTGCTGCACCCATTCCAGCGCACGGGCGACTGTCGGCGTGTCGGGCAGTTCGATGCGGAGGGGATCCAGGCGATCCCAGCGCCGCCGCGTGTCGTCCGGCACAGCGACGTGGCCACGCCACTGAAGACGCAGTTGGGTGACTGCGGTCTGCAAGGCGAAGCGGCACTGCGCCGCCGCCGTCATGCGTCCACCGGTGACACGGCCCCACGCGGCCGATCCCAGCCTCGAGCCATCGACGCTCACCGCCGATCCGGCGGCGTGCATCATGGACTCTTCTCCTTTCCGCCTCGGATCGTCAGCAGCAGCTCGACGACGAGGAATGGCGGCACGATGACGAAGCTCAGATCGAACAGAAAGATCCCGTCCAGGGGGCACCCCCGGTCGACCCAGACGTGCAGGTGAAACACGGCGTGCAGGCAAGACCAAAGCGCCGCCACGACGCTCACCGGCACGCTTCCAGATCGCACGCCGTAGAGCCCGACAAGCCCGCTCGACACGTAAACCAGGCCTACGTCCCGGATGAAGTGCGCGTTGAACGGACCGAAGAGGGATACACCTGGTGTGAGTGCGTAGAAGTGCCCGGGGGCCAGGAAGATGGCCGTGCCGGCGAGCAGCCAAAGCGCGTACACCACGCCGGTTAGCGCCCACGCGGTGGCTCGTCGCGTTGCGGCCTTCATGCGACCGCCAGCAGCATCACGGCAACGATGACCTCCAGAACGAGGTAGCCCAGCGGCGCCCGATCGATGCCACGATCAACCGCAGCCGATACCAGGCGGCCGGCGGCCATGCCACCGAGCGCTGCGGCCACGGCGAAGAGGATGCCGTCGCGCAGTTCAGGTTGTCGAAGGGCCACCCCCAGCGCGAGTGCCATGAAGATGCCGAAGCCGCCGTAGACGGCCCGCACCTCGTTGCGGCCCGCTGGCGTGAGTTCGAGAATGCCGAATTGGGCCGTCACGAAGGCGGGCTTGGCGATGGCGCCGATGCCCATGACGGTGAAGACGGCGATCGCGAAAAGGATGGGGAGGTCTTGCATGGAGCGCAGCCACAGCGAAATCGATGCCGACATCGTGTCGGAGCAGGCCGCTGCGGGCTTTCAAGAATCGCCTGTCCTTCCGCGCATCTGGGCGGGTCCGGCGCGTGCGCTGTACGTTGGCCCGGGGCTGGACCTGTCGCCGCACCTGAACGTGGCGACGACGATCGCGGTCTCTCTGCGGCAGCCCTTCGAGTTGCGGACCTGGGCGAAGTCCGCGGGCTGGTCGCCGTGGCGCTCGGAAGTCATCAGCGTCATCCCGTCGGAAACGCTGCATCACCTGAAATGCCTCGGGCCGATGGCCTTCCTTTACCTGGATCCGCTCACCGACCGTCGGCAGCCGCTGTCCAACGCCGTGCTGATGCGCGGCCGCGAGCGGCTGCGGCTGGCGGCTCCGCAGATCGGCCTCGACGAAGCTTTCGCTGCCTTTGGGCTGAAGCCTCACGTCCCGCGGGATGTGCGTATCTCCCGCGTTGTGCGCGAGATCGAGCGCAGGCCGAACGCCTTCGGCCGTTTGCAAGACGCTGCCGCGCTGGCATGCCTTTCACCGTCGCGCTTCAGGGCACGCTTCGACGCTGAGCTTGGCCTGCCGTTTCGCCGCTACCGCCTGTGGCGACGCATGGCCGCCGTGATGCGCACCATCGCTGCCGGCGGCAGCTTGACCGAGGCCGCCCACGCCGCTGGGTTTTCGAGCTCAGCGCACCTCAGCAGCACGTTCAGGCGCATGTTCGGCCTCACGGCCAGCGACCTGCTGGCCTTGGGTGTGGCCATCGACGTGTCAGAGGACAAAGTGTTGTCTGGGTGCGAGCATCCGAGTCAATCCAAGGTCAACACCATGCGAGGTGCCTGAGCAAACGGCGCCTCGCCGCAAGCAGCGACCGCCAGCCGCCTGCGGCGGCTACTTCAGCATCGTCTGGTTCATGAACAGCACCATGGCCCAGCTCATGTAGTCGCTGTTCTCCTTGCGCGCGAAGCCGTGGCCTTCGTTCTCGCCGCGCAGGTACCACACGGGCGTGCCCAGTTCGCGCACCTTGGCCACGATCTGCTCGGCCTCGGTGTAGGGCACGCGCGGGTCGTTCTTGCCCTGGATGACGAAGAGCGGCTTCTTGATCTTGCTGGCGTTGGTGAGCGGCGAAATCTTGTCCAGGAAGGCCCGCATCTCCGGGATGCGCTCGTCGCCGTACTCCACGCGGCGCAGGTCGCGGCGGTAGCTCTCGGTGTTGTTGAGGAAGGTCACGAAGTGGGAGATGCCGACGATGTCGATGGCCCCGGCGATGCGGTCGCTGTAATGCGTGGCCACCGCCAGGCTCATGTAGCCCCCGTAGCTGCCGCCTGAGACGATGACGCGTTCGGCGTCGAGGTCGGGCTGGGTCTTGATCCAGTCCAGCAGGGCCCCGATGTCCTTCACGGCGTCTTCGCGCTTGAAGCCATTGTCCAGCGTGACGAAGGTCTTGCCGAAGCCCGTGGAGCCGCGCACGTTGGGCTGGATCACCGTGATACCCATCTCCTGGATGTAGTACTGCCAGCGCCCCAGGAAGCCCACCGTGGCCTGCGCCTCGGGGCCACCGTGGATGCTGATCAGCACCGGCCGCTTGCCCTTGAAGCTGGCCGGCGGGCGGTTGATGAGGCCGCTGATGGTGCGGCCGTCGAAGCTCTTCCAGCGGACGATCTCGGTGTCGGTGAAGGTGCTGGTGTCGATGCTGGCGGGCACGGCCGCGCGGGTCCATTGCACGCTGGCGCCGCGCTCGTTCAGCAGGTGGATCTGGCTCGGGCCTTGCGCGCTGTTCACGCTGTAGGCCAGGAGCGGCAGCTTCGGGTGGTATTGCGTGGTGCCCACCGAACCGGCGGCCAGCTTGGGCGTGGGCAGTTCCTTCCAGGTCTTGGTGTCCAGGAAGCGCACCTCGTCGCGCCCGTCGACGTTGGCCTGGATCACCATGGTCTTGCCGTCGGCACTGGTGCTGCCGCCGCTGATGTCCCAGGGAATGTGCGCGGTGATGCGCTGCAGTTCCAGGGTCTTCAGGTCCAGCTTCATGACTTCGCGGAACTCGCCGAAGCGGTCGCTGGCCACCATCATCCAGCTGCCGTCCTTGCTGAAGTCGCCGCCGAAGTAAACGGCCGGGGCTTCCTGGCTGCCGGGCTTGGGCAGGATCTGCACCGGCTTGCCTGCGTTCTGGCCCTCCAGGTCCATCAGGAAGAGCTGGGATTCGTTGACGCTGATGTAGCGCGTCAAGGCCATGCGCTTGCCGTCTTCGCTGATGGAGCCGGCGAACCAGCCGCCGCCTTCCAGCGTGGCGATCTTGCGCCGCTCGGCCTTGGGGTCCTTGGCTTCGGGGTTCACGGCCCAGAAGGTCGTCATCACCTGCGCGCGCGTGCCGCCCTGCGCCGTGCGGTCGATGGGCACGCTGCCGTAGACCATCTCGCCCTGCGGCTTGCGCCAGCCGTTCAAGTCGTGGCGTTCGTCGGGCGGCGTCAGCAGCACGGCGGCGCTGCCGTCGAAGCCCTGGCGGTAGATCTGCGTGACCTCGTTGCCGCCGCTGGCGCGGCTGAAGACGATGTAGCGGCCTTCCTTGGGTTCGTAGCTGCCTTCGCCGGCCGGCTCCGGGCCCTGGGTCACGGGCTTCAGCTCGCCCAGGGCGGCGTCCAGCCGGAACAGCTGTGCCGTGCTCGCGCCTGCAGCCCGGTGGCTGACCAGCATCTCGGCCTTGGTCGGGTGCCAGTCGGCGAAGCCGTGGCCGCGGAACTCGGTGTACGCCGCCATCTTGTCCACCAGGCTCTGCGGCACGGGCGGGATGTTCTGCACCAGCAGCGATGCAGGAATGGGCGCGGTTGCCGTGGCGGGGGTCTGTGCCTGCAGGCCGGTCGAAGTGGCCAAGGCCGTCAGAGCCACCAGAGCCAGGGCGTGTTGCGCAAAGGCGCGGCGTGAACGCTGTGTCATGGTCAGAACGTGTCGGTCAGGAGGAAAGGCATTGTGGCGTGGCGAGGCTGGCGCTGGCAGCACCCAGGCGGCGTTTCCAGCGGTCTTTCAGCGGCCTTCTAGCGGCCGACGATGGCCTGCACCGTGGCGGCGCCGGCCGGCGTCCACGGGGCGATCAGCTCGAAGTGGCCGGCCTCGTCGAGGTTCAGCAGCTTCACCTCGGGCGCGCCGCGGTTGAGGGCCACCTGGTGGTAGCGCCGCGCGTGGGCCGGCGGCACGACGGGGTCGTACACGCCCGAGACCATCGTCACCGGCACGCTCAACGGGCCCAGCGCGGCCGGTGAGGTGTCGGCCCAGGCGTCCTTGCCGCGCGTTTTCTCGTCGACCAGGCGGCCGGCGATTTCGGGGCTGCACACCGCGCCGATGAAGGGCGCGGCCCAGGCCAGATCGCCCACGCCGGCCACCGGCACCACGCGCTGCACCGGCAGCGGCTGCGCGCTGTGCAGCGGGCTGTTGGCCGGCACGCGCGGGCGCGCGGCCAGCCACAGCGCCAGGTGGCCGCCGGCGCTGTGGCCGCTGGCGGTGACGCGGCCGAGGTCGAGCGGGTGCTGTTTCGCGAGTTCGCGCAGGTGGTCGGCACCGCGTGCCACGTCCTGGAAAGTGCCCGGGTAGCCGCCGCCCTCGTGCCCCACGCGGCGGTAGCTGATGCTCCACACGGCCATGCCCTGCTGGCGCAAGGCTTCGGCCTGCCAGGCGAGCAGCTCGGGCCCGGGCAGCTCGGCCATCCAGCAGCCACCGTGCACCAGCAGCACCACCGGGTGCGGCCCGGCGCCGTAGCGCTCGGCCGGTGGCAGCCACAGCTCGCCGAACTGCTGCGCGGCGCTGCCGTAGGGCAGCTTGTGCTGCGGCTGTGGGCGTTCGGGCCGGTCGAGCACACGCTGGAAGTTCAGCAAGGGCGCCACGCGCGGCGGTGCGGCTGCGGGCGCAGGCGCGGCTGGCGCTTGCGCGTGGCTCGCGGCGGGCAGCAGGGCGGCGGTCAGCGCGAGCGCGCCTGCGCTCAAGGCGTGGATGGCGGGGTGTGCGGGCATGGCTGGGGGCTCCTCCGGGGTGCGATTCTGTCGCCAGCCCGCGCGATGCCGGGCCGCGCTTGCAGACAATCGGTGCGGTGGGTGCCGGCTGCGGGCCGCGCCCGAGGAGATGCCGCTTGCTGACGCCACCGAACCGACCGACGACGACCCAAGAGTTGCGCAGCCCAGAGCGGCCGTGTGCTGCTGCAGCGCTTGCCAGCCCGGCGTGGCGCTGGGCGGCGCGGCTGTGCGTGGCGGCCTCGCTGGGGCTGCTGCTCGGTTGTTCAACCTCGAACGAGGCCTTCGATCCGACCAAGCCCCACCACCGCCCTGACGGCTTCGTCAACCTGCACCCGGCGGCGCAGGGTGCGGACGAGCCGAGCTTCTGGCGCTGGCAGTGGGAGCGTTGGCGCGCCGACCTGCCGCCCGACCAACCCGAACGCGTGCGCAGCGAACGGCCAGACACCGCCTACCTGAAGGCCAACCGCGGCGACATCAGCTTCACCTGGCTCGGCCATTCGTCGGCGCTGTGGCAACTGGGCGGCCTGAACATCCTGACCGATCCGCACCTGGGTGAGCGCGCCTCGCCGGTGTCCTTCGCGGGGCCGCGCCGCCACACGCCTGTGCCGCTGGCCGTGGGCGAGCTGCCGCGCATCGACATCGTGCTCATCAGCCACAACCACTACGACCACCTCGATGCCGACACCGTGCGCGCCCTCGCCGCCCAGCCCGGCGGCCCGCCGCTGTTCCTGGTGCCGCTGGGCGTGGAGAAGTGGCTGGCCGATGAAGGCATCACGCGCACGCGCCGCCTCGACTGGTGGGACCGCATCGAGCTCGACGCGCCCAACGGCCGCGTGACGGTGCAGTTCGTGCCGTCCCACCACTGGTCCAGCCGCACGCCCTGGGACCGCAGCGCCACCCTGTGGGGCGGCTTCGTGCTGCAGGCCGCGGGTGCGGGCGATCCCTTCAGCCTGTACTACGTCGGCGATACCGGCTACGCGCCCGATTTCGCAGAGATCGGCCGCCGCTTCGGGGGCTTCGATGTGTCGATGATTCCGGTGGGCTGCTACCTGCCGCGCTGGTTCATGCAGGCGCAGCACGTCAACGAGGAAGAGGCCGTGAAGATCCACCAGGACGTGAAGAGCCGCCACTCCATCGGCGTGCACTGGGGTGCGTTCAGGCTCTGCGACGACCCGATTGACGCCCCCGTCGACGGCCTGCCCGTGGCACGCAGCAAGCTGGGTGTGCCGGCAGAGGCCTTCGTGCTGCCCGTGCTGGGGCAGACGCGCGTGATCCGCCGCGCCGCACCATGAGCCGCGCCACCCCGCGAGACGCGCTTCGCCGCCGTGGCTGTGCAGCCCTGGCCCTGGCGGCCTTGGCGCTGGCCGTCGGCCCCGCTCGGGCCCAAGGCCCGGCCTCGATGCCGGCCCAGGAGCGCCAGCGCATCGAGACGCTGCTGCGTGCCATCGAGGCCGACACGGTGCTGCGCTTCGATCGCAACGGCACACAAGCCAACGGCAAGGATGCGGTCCGATTCCTGCGCGCCAAGTGGGCGCGCAACGAGGCGGGCGTGCTGACGGCCGAGGCCTTCATCGACCACATTGCCAGCCGTTCTTCCACCACGGGCCGGCCCTACCGCGTGTGCGTCAAGCCGACCGATTGCACCGAGGCCGGCCCTTGGCTGAAGGCCTTCCTGCGGCGCCTGGAAGGCCAGACGCCCTGACCGGGCAGGTGCTGGCGCGCAGCCGCGCGTCAGGCCAGCCCGTGCCGCGCGCGGGCGCGCAGGCACTGCGCGTCACCCGGCTGCACCTCGCGGCAGGTGCTCGAGCGCTGGGCGTACAGGCTGCAGGCCACGCCCTGCCCCACCTCACCTTGCAGGCCCACGCAGCGCACGGGGTGGGCTTCGGTGCCGGCCATGCAGCGGTGCCAGGCGCTGACCTGCCGCGTCATCGCAGCGGGCACGGTGCCGCCGGGTGCGTCATCGGCCTCTGCCCAATAGAACGAGACGCGGTAGGTGGCGCAGCAGGCGCCGCAACGCTGGCAGTCGAGTTCGGGTGCGGGGGCGGCGGTGGACACGCCGCACATTCTGCGCGGCAGCCCGAGGCCGGGGGCTGACCTCCTTGTCAGGCCATCGCCGGCAGCTTGAACACCGACACCGCGTGCGCCAAACGTTCGGCCTGCTGGCGCATGGTGCCGGAGGCCGCAGCGGTCTGCTCCACCAGCGCGGCGTTCTGCTGCGTCATGCGGTCGAGGTCGTGGATGGCCTTGCCCACCTGTTCGATGCCCAGGGCCTGCTCGCGCGCCCCGGCGGCGATGTTGCGCAGCAGGTCGCCCACCTTGGCCGTGCTGTCGACGATGTCGTGGATGGTGCGGCCGGCATCGTTGACGATGCGCGTGCCTGTCTCCACCCGCTCGCCGCTGGCGTGGATGAGTTGCTTGATCTCGCGCGCCGCAGCCGCGCTGCGCTGGGCCAGGCTGCGCACCTCGCTGGCCACCACCGCGAAACCGCGGCCCTGTTCGCCGGCGCGGGCGGCTTCCACCGCTGCGTTCAGCGCCAGGATGTTGGTCTGGAAGGCGATGCCGTCGATGGTGCCGATGATCTCGCCGATGCGTTGGCTGGAGCCCTGGATCTGGCCCATGGTGCCCACCACGTTGCCGATGACGCGGCCGCCTTCGTTGGCGAGATCGACGTTCTGCGCCGCGACGCTGGCCGCCTCGGCCGCGCCGTCGGTGGTGGCGGCCACGGTGGTGCCGATCTGCTCCATCGCCGAGGCTGTCTCCTCCAGGTTGGCTGCGGCCTGTTCGGTGCGCGCCGACAGGTCGAGGCTGCCCGCGGCCACTTCGGCCGCCGAGTGGCCGATGGCGTCGGCCGCCTGTCGCACCTCGGCCACCGTCCGGCGCAGGGAGCCTTGCATGTGGCCCAGCGCGCCGATGAGCTGTGCCATCTCGTCGCTGCCCTTGGGTTCGAGTTTGCCCGTCAGATCGCCTTGCGCCATGGCCTGCATGCGCAGCAGCAGCACCTGGATGCCCGACTGCATCACGCGGTAGAAGCAGTAGAAGAAGTACAGGCCCGCCAGCAACAGCATCACCGCGATGGCTGCGCCCGTCACGCTGTTCTGCACCAGGCGCTTTTCGCGCGCTTCGAGCAGTACGTCGAGCTGTTGCGCCGTCTTTGCCTGCAGCGCGCCGAGATCGGCGATGGCCGCGCTGGCCTGCTTCACTACCGCCGCCGAGCCGCCGCTGAGTTGGGCGACGTTGGCGGGGTCGGCGGCCAGCAACGCCTGCTGCTGCTTCACGAAGGCCTGGGCCGAGGCGAGCTGCCCCACCATCGCGGCGGTGTCGAGCTGATCGTTGAAGCTGTGCGCGTGGTCGAAGTTCTCAACCAGGCGGTTGAGTGCTGCGGCATCCAGCGCCAGACGCCCTGCGGCTTGTATCAGTGTGGTGCTGGAGGGTTCGGTGGCATAGCTCGCCACCGCGCCGCGCGTCAGGCCCATGCTCTCCATCAGCGCGGGCAGGTTCACGGTGCTGGCCAGCATCAGGTAGTAGCTGTCGCCCTCGGGGTCGAGCGCCAAGCCGCTGCCGTCGACCACGTACTCGATCAATTCCGCCAGCGCGTTGCTGATGGCTACATAGGGTTTGCGGACCTCGGCCGCCGGCAGACCCGGGGCGGGGCTGGCGGCTGCGCGCCGGGCCTCGTCGATGCGCTTCCACACGCCGCTCGTGTCGACGCTGAATGCTTCCACCAGCGGCCTGCCGTTCTTCATCAGCCCGTCCATCGCGCTCGCGAAGCGGGCCTCCAGTTCGGGCAGGTCGGGGCGTGCCACGCCGTTGGCGCGGTCGATGAGGGCGCGGCGCAGCAGTTGCGTGGCGTCCAGGGCCGGCATCACCAGCTGGATGGCCGTCACGCCGTGGCGCTCGGCCCGGGTGTTCTGCCAGGCGGTCTGCCGGTCGTCGATCAGCACCACCAGGGTCGCCAACAGGGGCAGCACCAGCAGCACCAGGATGACGGCCGCCTTGGCGGTGAAACGCATGCGCCGGAACCAGCGCACGCCAGGCTGGGCCCACACGGGGGTGTGGCCGCTGGTCATTTGAGGGGCAGGATGGACAAGATTCATGCGACGAAGACTTCCAGGCTCGATGCAGGCTGCTGCCGGCTAATCAATTTCACAGGCACGAATAAATGCGTGTGCCTGGGTTTTCGGCCGGCCATCGCACGCCTTGAGGGAGAATCTGCTGTCCCTGCCTGTCCGGGCAGGACGTTCTTTCACTTTGGAAATACCGCCCATGGCAACCAAGAAGACCGCTCCCCAAGCCGCCCCCAAGGCCGCTGCCAAGCCCGCCGCCAAGCCTGCTGCCAAGAAGGCTGCTGCTGCGCCTGCCAAGGCTGCGAAGGCTGTGAAGGCCGCCGCCCCGGCCAAGCCCGTGGCCGCCCCGAAGCCCATCAAGACCGCGCTGAACAAGACCGGCTTGGTGGCGCACCTGGCCGAGCAGACCGGCGCCGAGCCGAAGCTCGTGAAGGCCGTCGTCGCCGCGCTGGAAAGCACCGTGCTGATGTCGGTGCACAAGAAGGGCCTGGGCGAGTTCACGATGCCCGGCCTGTTCAAGGTCAGCGTCGTCAACGTGCCGGCCAAGAAGAAGCGCACCGGCATCGACCCCTTCACCAAGCAGGAGCGCGTGTTCGCCGCCAAGCCCGCCACCGTGAAGATCAAGGTCCGCGCGCTGAAGAAGCTGAAGGACGCAGCGCTCTGATGCCACCGCCGCCGACTTGTGCGGCGATGGTGTGGAGTGCTTGATGAAGAAGGCGCCTGCGGGCGCCTTTTTTCATGGTGGCGCGGCGTGCGCGATCAGGTGGGCCTCGAAGGCCTGCACCAGAGGCGAGGCCTGGCGCGTGCGCCGGCGCACAAGGTGCCACTTCGAGGCGATCGGGAAACCCTGCACCGGCAGCACCGCCAGGCCCTGGTCTTGCGGCCTCTCGCCCAAGGCGTGCCGTGAAAGCACGGACAGGCCCAGGTGCCCCGCCACCGAGGCACGCAGGGCCTCGTTGCTGCCCAGTTCCATGCGCACCTGTGGCGTGAAACGCAGGCGGCGGAAGTGCGCCTCCACCGCGATGCGCGTGCCCGAGCCGCGTTCGCGCAGAACGAAGGGCTCGTCTTTCAATTCGGCCAGGCGCAGCCGGGTGCGTGCGCTCAGCGGGTGGCCGAGCGGCGCCACCACCACCAGCGGGTTGTCCATGAAGACGCGGTCTTCCAGGGGCAGTTCGGCCGGGGGCATGGACATGATGTAGAGATCGTCGAGGTTGTCGCGCAGCCGCGCGACGACGCCGTCGCGGTTGAGCACCTGCAGCGCGACGTCGATGCCCGGGTGGCGCTCGCAAAAGCCGCCCAGCAGCCGCGGCATGAAGCTCTCGGCCGTGCTCACCACCGACACCGACAGCCGGCCTCGCGTGAGGCCGCGCAAGGCGTCGATGCGCTGCGCGTAGGCCTGCCACTCGCCCAGCATCGCGCGCGCCGTGCGGGCGAGTTCCACCCCGGCTTCGGTCAGGTGCACACGGCGCGACACCACTTCGTACAGCGGCATACCCACGGCCTGCATGACCTCGCGCAGCTGCATCGAGGCCGTGGGCTGCGTCACGTGCATCACGCGCGCGGCGGCACTGACGCTGCCGGTCTCGGCCAGAGCCAGGAAGAGCCGCAGCTGGCGGAAGGTCACATGCATCGACATTTATCTATGAATGTTGACTAAAGAATCGATTTTACCAAGGCACCCGGCCTGCCTAGCATGCGCCACCTTCCAACGGCTACCGCCGCAAAAACATGCAAAGCCTGCTCGATCCGGCCATCCTCTTCTTCGTGTTCGGCGTGCTGGCCGGCGCGCTGAAATCCAACCTCGAGGTGCCGCCGGCGATCTCGAAGTTCCTCTCGCTGTACCTGCTGATGGCGCTGGGCATGAAGGGCGGCTTTGCGCTCGCGCAGACGCCCTTCAGCGCGCAGCTTCTCGCCAGCCTGGGTGCGGCGCTGCTGATGGCCTTCCTGGTGCCGGCGCTGGGCTACCAGCTGCTCAAGCGGCACGTGGCCGCCTTGGACGCGGCGGCCATCGCGGCGGCCTACGGCTCGGTGAGCGCGGTCACTTTCGTCACCGCTACGCAGGTGCTGGAAGCGCAGGGCATCACCGCGCCCGGCCACATGACGGTGGCCATGGTGTTGATGGAGTCGCCCGCCATCGTGATGGCCGTGCTGCTGGCCAGCCTGCTGCGGCATGGCGGCAAGGCTGGGCGGGCTGGCGCTGCGGCGCCGGTGGCGCTGCCGATGCGGCGTGTGCTGCACGAGGCCTTCACCGATGGCACGCACCTGCTGCTGCTGGGTTCGCTGGCGGTGGGTTACCTCAGCGGCGAGGCCGGCAAGGCCATGATGCAGCCCTTCACCGGCGACCTCTTCAAGGGCATGCTGGCCTTCTTCCTGCTGGACATGGGCTTGCTCGTGGCGCGCCACTTCCAGGCCGCGCGCCAGCAGTCGCCGGTGCTCATCGCCTACGCAGTGCTGGGGCCGGTGCTGCATGCGGCACACGCGCTCGGCTTGGCGGTGCTGCTGGCGCTGCCGGTGGCCGACACGGCGCTGCTGATGGTGCTGTCGGCCAGCGCCTCGTACATCGTGGTGCCGGCGGTGCTGCGCCACGCCATCCCCGAGGCCAACCCGTCCCTGTACTTCGGGCTGTCTCTGGGCATCACCTTCCCGATGAACATCCTGCTGGGCATTCCGATGTACGTGCAGGTGGCGCAGTGGGTGCGTGGCTGAGGGGTGCTCGACAGCACCAGGCCTTTCGCTACAGTGCCGGCGATGAACCGCCTGCGCCAGGAATTCGCCCGTCTGTACCTGTCCACCTGGTCGGGTGCGCCCGGCGCGCTGGACGATGCCGCTGACGCCGCGGCCTTGCAGCCCACCGAGGATGCTGACGGTCGCGTGCGCGCCCTGGTGATCGAGGTCGCGCGGCCGGCGCAGTGGCCGCCGCTGGCCGGCTTGTGGCGTGGCGTGCAGGCCGACCTCGGCTGGCCGGCGCCGGCCATCGCGGTCAACGGTGTCGACGGATTGCAGCTCTGGTTCTCGCTGGCCGAGGCTATGCCGCTGTCGCAGGCGCAGGCCTGCGTTGCAGGCTTGCGGCGGCGCTACCTCGCTGAATTGCGCGGCCCGCAGGTGGCGGCCTGGCCGCCCGTCGCGCCACTGGCGCGGCCGCGCTGGCTGTCGGTGCCGGTGCTGCGCGAGGCCAGCCAGGCCTGGTCGGCCTTCGTCGCGCCCGACCTCGCCGCCATCTTCGAAGACACGCCCTGGCTCGACCTGCCGCCGGGCGCCGAGGGCCAGGCCAGCCTGCTGGCCCGTTGCGCGAGCGTGACGCCAGCGCAGTGGCATGCGGCAGCAGCGGGGTGGAGCCTTGTTGCCAGCGACACACCCACGTCCGCCACAACGGTCGAAGCGGTAGCCCCTGCCGCCAGCTCGGCGGCGGCTCAGGCACGCGCCTTCCTGCTGCGCGTGATGGAAGACGAGACCCTGCCCTGGGCCCAGCGCATCGAGGCCGCGAAGGCCTTGCTCGCCGCGGGCTGAGGGCGGCCGCATCGCGCTGAGTTTCAGCCGCCGGCCTGCGCCCGCGCGCGCCAGAAGTTCGCGTCGATCAACTGCTCCGCGCCGCTGCGTTCGTTCACCAGCCACAGCTGCGCGCCGCACGCGCTGACGCGCACCACCTCGCCCACGTGCCGCCCCGCGCTCACGCGCCGGCCCAGCGCGTTGGCCGGAAAGTCGGCGGCCGCGGCCAGCTGCTGCAAAGGCAGCACCTCGCGTGCATCACCGGCCAGGCGCAGGCGTTGCACCAGTGGGGCCAGCAAGGGGTTGGCGGTGTCGGCCGGTGAGAGCAGCACCACCAGCTTGGCCATCGCGCGGCTGAAGGCCACGTTGAGCAGGCGCTGCGCGTCTTCGGTCTGCAGGAAGGGCTGCGCGCCGTCGGCGGGGTCGAACAGCACCACGGGCGCCTCGCTGCCCTGGGCGCGGTGCACGGTGCTCACCTTCACCGCCTCGGGCACGCCGCGCGCCTGCAGGCAGCGGCGGATGAGGGCACGCTGCGCGCGAAAAGGCGTGAGCACGATGAGCTCC
Source organism: Rubrivivax sp. (assembly GCA_051861265.1). GTDB lineage: Bacteria > Pseudomonadota > Gammaproteobacteria > Burkholderiales > Burkholderiaceae_C > Rubrivivax. Next base: position 17,417 of record JBHYDA010000023.1, on the reverse strand, counting down.
TGCGGCTGCCAGGCGCCGCTGTCGAGCGCCGCGGCCACGAGGGTGGCGATGGTCTCGGCCGATTCGCGCCGCACCGGCCCGCGCTCGTGCGCCGACCAGCCGCCGTCGCGCTGCACCGGCAGCACCTGCACGTGGGTTTCGGCGGCGATGTCGCCCAGCGCACGCTCGCGCGCTGCGCGCCATGCGGGCGAGGCCTGCGCTTCGGCCGCCACGCGCAGCAAGCCGCCGTAGAAGCACTGGCTGACCAGCTCGCCGATGGGCGCGGCCATGCGCGATTGCTCGTCGAGCAGGGCCACCTGCGGCGTCTGCGCGGCGGGGCCGCGCGGCATCTCGGCAAAGGGCGAACGGCCCAGCCAGCGGCGCGACTCGCGTTCGGGCGCGCGCTGCACGGGGCCGAGCTGCTGGGGGTCACCCGCGAACAGCCATTGCCGGGCCAGCGGCATCAGCACCAGCGCCTGGGCCAGGCTCACCTGGCTGGCTTCGTCGAAGACCAGCAGGTCGAAGGGCGGTTCGTCGGTGTCTTCGCGCGGCCCCAGTTCGCGCAGCGTCTTCAGCGTGAAGACAGCGCGCGTGGTGATCATGGCCGCCAGCCGGCAGCGGCGCAGCACCTGCAGCGAGACAGCGCGCAGCTCGTCGCGCAGTGCGGCCACGCGGTCGGCCCAGGCCTTGAGCGCCTGCGCGTCGCGCGCGTTGGGCCGCGCAGCCTCGGCCCGCGCCAGGCGTGCGATGAGGCCGGTGTCGTCGGTGGGCAGCAGGTGTTCGCGGCCGGCGTAGGCGGCGGCATCGAAGCGCGTGCCCAGGCGCTGCACCTGTGGGCGCAGCGCCTCGCGCCGGCCCTTCTGCAAGGCCTTGTCGACGGCCAGCGTGGCGATGTCCACCGCGTGGTTGGTGGTGGACAGCAGCAGCACACGCGCCTGCGGCCGTGTGGCGATGAACTCGGCCAGCAGCACGCCCAGGGTGGTGGTCTTGCCGGTGCCCGGCGGGCCCCACAGGAAGCCGCAGCGCTGGCCCACGAGGCCGAGCGCCGCGCGCTGCGCGGGGCGCAACCAGCGGAAGGGCTCGCCGCTCAACGCGGGGCCGTTCGGCACTGCGTGCGGCTGGGCCAGCGCCGCGCGGTGGGCCCAGGCGCGTTCGGCCCAGGCGGTTTCCCACCAGGCATCGGCCACCGCCTGCACGAAACGCGGCGGGTACAGGCGGATCAGCAGGCCCGGGGCGGGCGGCGGCGCGCTGGCGTTCTGCAGCACGAGCTCGTCGTCTTCGGGCCGCACCGCCAGCACGCTGGCGCCGCCGCCGCGGGCCGTGGTGCGCACCTCGCCGGGGGGCACGCCCCACCAGGCCGAGGCGCCGTCGAGGCTGTCGTCCAGCAGCGCCTGGGCCGAGGCCGCGCCGGGCCGCTGCCCTTCGGCGAATACGTAACCCGGCTCCAGCCGCACACGCCACAGCGCGCCTTCGGGCTCGCGTTGCAGCACCTTGAAGTCGTAGTAGGCGGGGGTGGCGGCCAGTTCGGCGTCGACGGCGGCGCGCAGTTCGGCCAGGCTCATGCGGGAGAACTTGCAAGGGCGGCCTGTTGCGCAGGCCCCGGGGCGTTTTAAAAAGAGGCAGCGACTGTAGCGGCAGCCCCGGCGCCGCGCTGCCGCCCGGCCTCAGGCGGCGGCGGCGCTGGGCCAGCCTGCGGCCGGCGGCCTGGCGAGCGCGCCCGTGCGCGCCGTGAGGGGCGAGAGAGGTGATGTTGGCGACAGCGGCGTGATCACGGGCCGCAGCCTCTGCGCCTGCGCCGTGGGTGCCGCCTCGGCCGTGCGGGTGGCGGCCAGCACCTGCGTCAGCGTGGCCTGCCAGGGCAGCGCGTGCGCCACCCGGTTGGCCGAGACGATGGCATCGAGTTCGTCCAGCGGCGCCAAGGCCTGGTCGAGGAACTGCAGGTTCGTCGCGACGTAGTTGGGGTCTTTCAGCATGAAGACGCCGCGCCGCAGTTCGATCCACTCCCAGCCCAGGCCCACGATCGCCGTGCCCAGCTGGCCCACCCACACCGTGTCGCCCTGTCGCAGTTCTTCCCGGCCCCCTACGGCCTGCGGCTTGACCGACGATTGCACGTGAACGAATGCCGGCCATTGCGCACAATCGTCCGGAACCCGCCATCGGCAGGGGGGCCACGAACACAATTGCCATGCGGTGATGCTCATGGGACAGTCCTTTCGCCGTGCAGTCGGTTGTATTGACAGGGGGTTGATCGTGCGCAGTGGTTCGGATGTCCGCAACCTACAAACCTTGGTGGCGGCCTGCGTGAGGGCCCCCGGCCCATGAGGCAGCAGGACTACATGGACGTGCGCGAGTCCACCGACCGCGCCACGTTCGAGAGCCGCCTCGTCCGCTTCGCGCAGGCGATGGACTTCGGCATCGTCACGGCCGCGCTGGCCATCGAGCGGCCGGGCCGCACCGCGTCCTTCGAGGTGGTGGGCAACGTACCGCAAGGTTTCATCGATGCCTCGCGCAGCTTCGAGCGCACCGAGCGCGACCCGGTGCACAAGCGCCTGAAGAGCTGGCATGTGCCCTTCAGCTACGACCAGAGCCTCTATGTGGAGGAGGACGCGGCCGACCTGTGGGAAAGCCAGGCGCCCTGGGGCTACCGCACCGGCATCGCGATGGCGCTGCACCTGCCGGGCGGCCGGCACTTCCTGCTGGGCGTGGACCGCCCCGAGCCCCTGCCCACCGACGATGCGCAGCTCACGCGCATGGTGGCCGATCTGCAGCTGCTGGCCGTGTACGCGCAGGAAACCGCCAACCGCGTGCTGGCCGAGCCCGAAACGCCTGCCGAGCCGCTGGAAAAGCTGAGCCCGCGCGAACGCGAAGTGCTGCAGTGGACGCGCGACGGCAAGTCTTCATGGGCCGTGGGACAGATCCTCGGCCTGTCCGAGCATTCGGTGAACTTCCACCTGCGCAACGCCTGCCGCAAGCTGGGCGTGGCGGGCAAACACATGGCCGTGCTCAAGGCCATTTCGCTGCGCCTGATCTGAGCTAGCACTGCCGCGCTGCCGGTGTCAAGCTACAAGCGTAGGTAGCTTACGGCCCGAGAGGCCCCTTGCTTCAATGCCCTCAAGGTCACTTTCGACCGAAAGGCGAGTTGGAGCAGCACCATGCAAGACGGCTACGGCAGCGAATCCGCCAGCTTCCCCACCACCGGTGGATGGCTGACGTTTTTCAGCTGGATCTTTGGCTGACGCAGGCGTGTGAAAACCCGGTAGGTCATCCGCCGGTCACACGCCCAGCCAGGCACTTTCTCAGGGAGCAGGCCTGCCAGACCAGGCCGCCACCAGGGCGCAAAGATCGCCCTGCCAGGAACGCACCGTGGTCGCCACCACGGTGCGTTTTTGTTTTCAGGGCGCGAACTCCACCACCACCTCGCGTGTGCTGCTGGCGCCTTCGCTGTCCACCGCGGCCAGGGTGTAGCGGCCGGCGGCAGGCGGGCGCCAGCGCAGGTCTTGGCCGGGCGCGCCGCGGCCGAGAAAAGCCTCGTCGGCAAACCAGAACAGCGCACCTTCGCGCCGCGTGTGTGCACGCAGGCTCAGGCCTGCTTCTTCGGCGCGGCCCAGGCGCAGTACGTAACGCGCGCCTTGCAGCGGCGAGGCGATCAAGGGCCCTTCGTCACCCGGCACGGTGGCGCCGCTGCCGGCGCTTTCTCCCAGGTCACGCCCCGTGGCCGCGTTGCCGCAGCGCGGTGGGGCGGGGGGCACCCGCCGCGGCATGCCGGCCTGCGCGAAGAGCTGCAGCATGTCGGGGCCCCAGTGCTCGAAGACCTCGCGCTCCACGCCCGGCCCGGGGCCGCAGACGGCGCGCCCGCTCGGCCGGTGCACCCACAGCGCGCGGTGCAGCGTGCTCACGCGGATGGGCGAGACGCCGGGGATGAACCAGGTGGGCACACGCTCGGGGCAGGCCTCGTTGGGCAGCTCGCCGCTGGCCTTGCACACCTGCACCTGCGCCAGGTTCAGACCGCGCGGCTCCGTGCTCGCGGGCGGCGCCAAACCCTGGTGGCGCAGGCTGTCGACGATCTGGAAGAACAGCGGTGCTGCCGTCTGCACACCGACGAAAGCCGCGTTGCTGCGGCCGTCGAAATGACCCACCCACACCACCAGCACCTGACGGCCGAAGACCCCGGCCGTCCACGCATCACGAAAGCCCCAGGAGGTGCCCGTCTTCCAGGCCACGGGCGGGAAGGCGGGCTGGCCGGTGTCGGGCCGCGGGTTGCGCGCCAGCATCTGCAGCGTGACCCACGCCGCTTCGGGGCTGAGCAGGCGGCGCGGGGTGGTGCTGGTGTCGTCTGAGGCCAATGTGCGCAGCGCTGGGTGCCCGGGGTGCTGCCCGCCACGCGCCAGCAGCAGGTAGAGCTGCGCCAGCTCTTCCATCGTCACCTCGCCGCCGCCCAGGGTGAGCGCCAGCCCGTAGTGCTGCTCGCTCGCCAGCCGCGAAACGCCGGCGGCTTTCAAGAAGCCATGCAGCGTGGGCTGCTGCAGGCGTGACGAAACCGCCACCGCCGGCACGTTGCGGCTGCGCACCAGCGCGTCTTGTGCCGTGATGGGCCCTTCGAAGCGGCCGTCGAAGTTCTCGGGGTGGTAGGTGCCGAAGGCCGAGGGCGCGTCTTTCAGCACCGTGTGCGGGTGCAGCAGGCCTTGGTCCAGCCCCAGCGCGTAGATGAAGGGCTTGAGCGTGGAGCCTGGCGAGCGTTTGGCGGTGGTGGCGTTGACCTGGCCGTCGATGGCGGCGTCATGCCAGTCGGCCGAGCCCACCCAGGCGCGCACGGCGCGTGTTTCGGTGTCGACCAGCAGCGCCGCGGCGTTGCTCACGCCCAGCCCGCGGCGCGTCTGGATGAACTGCGCGATGGCGCGTTCCAGCACCGCCTGCGTGGGGCCGTGCAGCGTGAGCGTGGTCTCGGGCGCGGTGACGCGCTGCTGCATCAGCGTCTGCACCGCGTGCGGCGCGGCAAAGGGCAGCTGGCGCGGGCTGCGCAGCACCAGAGGCAGTGCCATCGCGGCGGCGTCGGCGCTGTTCGTGGATGCGGGGTAGCGCTGCTGCCATGTGGCCCAGAGGCGCGCACGTGCGGCGGCCAGCGCTTGCGGCCAGGGCGGGGCCGTGTTCGCGCCCTCCCCGGCCCCCACGCTGCCGCGCCGGTTCGGGTTCTGCGGGATCACGGCCAGCGCCAGCGCCTCGGGCAGCAGCAGCTGCTGCGCGCGTTTGCCGAAGTAGACGAGGCTGGCCGCGCCCACGCCTTCGATGTTGCCGCCGTAGGGCGCGAGGTTGAGGTAGGCCTCCAGGATCTCGGCCTTGCCGTGGCGCAACTCCAGCCATGCCGCCGCTGCCACCTGCTGCAGCTTGCCGACGGGGGTGCGCGTGTCCAGGCCATACAGGCGCCGCGCCAGCTGCATGGTGAGCGTGCTGCCGCCGCGGCGCACCGGGCCGCGCCAAGTCCCCCAGGCCGCGCGCACCAGGCTCACGGGGTTGAAGCCGGGGTGCTGGTGGAACCAGCGGTCCTCGTACAGCAGCACGGCCTGCACCAGCTTCGGGTCGATCTGCGCCAGCGGCGTCCAAACGCGGTACTGCTCGTCGTGAGCCAGGGTCAGGCGCAGCAGCGTGCCATCGCTGCTGTAGAAGGCGCGCGATGTGCTGGCGTGTTCGCGCAGCGGCGCGTGTGGCCAGGCGCGTAGCAGCACCAAGGCCAGTGCCAGCAAGGCCAGCGCTGCCAGCGCGCGCCGCAGGCGAGGCGCGGGCCGTGGCAGCGCCCGCAGCCGCCCGATCAAGGCCGCCTCACAGCCCGGTCACGGCGCAGCCACCGTCACCTTGCCGGGCAGCGAACGCGCCTGGCGCTGCGTCTCGTAAAGGCCCTGCGCATAGGCCGGCGGCACCGTGAACTCGCCCGCGTTGGTGGCGCGGATGCGGTAGGTGTAGGTCTGCACCTGGTTGCTGGCCGAGGCGTAGACGACGACGCGGTCTTCGCGCACTTCGGCATGCGCCAGCGCGGGGCCGCTGACGGTGCGGCTGCCGCCCGCTTCGTTGCGCTGCTGCACGGGCTCGAAGCCGCCGGGCAGCAGGTCGGTCAGCGCCACCTCGCCCACCTGCGCGGCACCGCCGCCCTGCCCGTCCAGCGCCAGTGCGCGCAGGCTCAGCCGCACGGTCAGCTCGTCGCCCACCTTCACGCTGGTGGCCGGTTTGCCATCGGCGCCTACGTACTCGCGCAAGACCTCCAGGCCCGCTTTCAGGCCCGCGGCCGGCGGCACGCGATCGAAGCCGCTTTGCGTGACGGCGTACCAGCCCACCGCATCGCCCGCGTTCGCCAGTTGCAGCTTCACGGTGCCGCCGTCGAAAGGCACGCGCGGTAGCAGGTTGGCCGGCAGCTTCAGCGCCGTGGCCTGGCCCTGCGCGTTGACCTGCGCGGCGCTGAGCTGGCCTTCGGCCTGGGGCCCCAGCTGCGCGGCCATGGCGTCGAGCGCCAGCACCGTCCACGCGGCCGAGAGCGTGTTCATGCCGCCCCCGCCCAGCGGCCCCATGTGCCGCTGCAGCGCCTCAGGCGCCAGCGTCTTCAGCCGCGCCGGGAAGTGGCGCGCCAGCACGTAGAGCAGCTGGCTGCCCGCGATGGTGGGGTCGGTGTAGCTGGCATAAGCCTGCTTCGCCAGGCCGGCCTCGAAACGCTGCACCAGCGGCGTGATGAGCTCGGCCGCAGCGCGCTCTTGTTTCAGCAGCTGGTAGGTGGCGGCCATGAAGGCGGCTGCGGGATCCTGCTTCCACGTGGCGGCGTGCTGCTCGTCGAGCACCTGGCGCAGGCTGGCGAGCTGCGGTGTGCTGATGGCGCCCTGTCGCGTCAGCAGGTACAGCGCATAGGCGCGGTGGCGCGCGGCCGCCAGGTCGGCCGGCGGGCTGGCGGCCAGCTGCTGCAGGTAGCGCAGGCCTTGCTGCAGCAGATCGGCCGGCACGGTGGCGCCGGGCACTTCCAGCTCTCGCGCTTCCAGCATCAGGTGCAGCGTGTAGACCGAGACGAACTCGTCGGCCTGCACCGATGCGCCCCAGAGCCCGAAGCCGCCTTGCGCGTTCTGCCGCGTGCGCAAGGTGCGCAGCGTGTTCTCCAGCGTGCGCGCGGCAGCCGCGGGTGTGCGATCGACCGAGAACTCCGGCCGGCGTGCCAGCACCAGCGCCGGCAGTGCGCGGCTCACCAGCTGTTCGGTGCAGGCGTGCTCGAACTCGTCCAAGTAGCGCATCAGCCCCGGCGCCACGGCCAGCGGCAGCACCGAAACGGCCAGCTCCTGGCGCCGGAACTCGGGCACCAGGTCGCGCGGCGTGGGCACTTCGGTGCGGCCCTTGAAGTGGCCCAAGGCGAGCGTGGTGGCGCGCGGCGTGGCCGGGCGCACGCTCACGTCCATCCGCCTTGTGCTGTTGATGGCCGCGTTGCTGCCCAAGTTGCTGGTGAACTGCAGCGTGGCCGAGCCCAGCGTGGCGCTGGCGGCGTCTTTCACCTTCAGCCGGTAGCGCGCCACGCCTTCGCGGCCGGCGCCGATCTTCAGCGCCTGCGTGGCCGGGCCTTGCACCTCGAAGGTGGGCGCGGCTTTCAGCGTCAATTGAACGGGCGCATCAGCCCCTGAATTCGCCACGTTGTTGGCCACGCCCACCGAGACCTCGAACACATCGCCGGGCGCCACCGCCAGCGGCAGGTTGGGCGAGAGCACGAAGTCGCCGCGCACCAAAGCCTGCGCCTGCGCCACACCCACGGCGCCGTCATTGACGGCCACGGCCATCACGCGCATCGCGCCGTTGAAGTGCTCGGGCACGGTGTAGCTGAATTCACGCTCGCCCTGCACGTCGACGATGCCCGACCAGTACACAGCCGGCGCCTCGCCGCGGCGCTTGAAGGGGTTGAGGAAACGCGCATTGCCGCCGGCCTCGTCGCCGCCCGGCGCGGCCGCGGCCATCAGGCGCTTGAACTCGGGCAGCAGCAGGTCGAGGATCTGCGCGCTGCGCACCTCCAGCGCGCGCTTCTGGAAGAAGTAGCCCAGCGGGTCGGCCGTCTGGTAACGCGCCACCTGCAGGATGCCTTCGTCCACCGCGAACACCACCGCACGCGCTGCTCTGTTGCTGGCCAGGCGGAACTTCATCACTTGCCCTGGTTTGCTGAGCGCTGGCGCCTGCAGCTGCAGCGCCAGCGTGCGCGGCGCCAGGCTGGTGGCAAAGGGCACCACGCCGTAGCTCAGCGGGCTCATGAAGATCTCGTCGGACGTGGGGTCGCGCAGGAACTGCACGTTCACGTAGCCGTTGCCTTCGAAGTCTTTCGGCACGCGGATCTTCTGCACCGAGGCCGTGGTGCTGCTCTTGAACCACGTTTGCGCGTAGACCTTGTCGCGCTCGATGGTGATGAGCCCGGCGCCCACGTAAGGCGCGCGGATGCTGAGTTCGATCTCCTCGCCGGGCTGGTAGTCCTTCTTGTTGAGCGTGATCTGCAGCTCGGCGTTGCGCTCCAGCGAGCGCGAGACATTGCCCTGCCCGGCCACGCTGTAGTCGATGCGGTTGAGCTCCAGGCCCGCGGCGTCGCGTAGCACGTAGCTGTAGTTGCCGGGCGTGCGTGTGTCCAGCGGCAGCGCCAGGCCGGCGGCGGGCAGCGCCACGCGCTTTTCTTCCACCAGCGTGTCTTTGCGGCGCGATTCGTAGCGGTAGGTCTCGTTGGCCTGGCGCATCAGCACCGACACCATCTTGCGTTCCACACGCTGCAGCGTCAGGCCTTCGGCGGCCAGCGCCTTGCCGTTGGGCGCGATGGCCAGCAAGCGGCTGATGCGTGTGCTGCCGCGCGAGACATAGGCCAGGTCGCCATCGTGCTTCACGCCCACCAGGAAGGGCAGCTCCGACACCAGCACGCCGGCCTCGGCCGCGACGCTGCGCCCGCCCTCGGGCTCGAACACCTGCGCCAGCAGGCCCAGGCGGTAGGTGGCGCGGGCGTAGCGTGAGAGTTGCAGGTCGAAGCTGGCGCGGCCTTGCGCGTCGGTGCGGCCCTCGGGCAGGGTTTCGTTGAAACCTTCTTTCGCGCGCTGCGGGTCGTAGAACTGGTAACCCGCGTGCTGGCGGAAGCTGGGGTAAGCCGGGCTGAGCGTGAGCGCCACCGCCACGCGCCGGCCTTCGGCTGCGGTGCCGAAGAGGTTCATCGCCTCGATGCGCGCCTGCAGTTCGCGCGGATGCACCCAGCCTTCGCCCACGGCGGGCACGGGCGCTTCACCGGCGCCCAGCAAGCGGGCGGAGACCTTCATGCGGTCGGGCTGGAACTCCTGCACCTTCACGCTGGTGCTGCCGATCTGGCGCAGCGCCTGCCCGTCTTTCATCACGTGCAGGTTCACGGCGTAGGTGCCGGTGGGTGAACTCTCTTGCGTGGTGTGGCTGATCTCGAAGAAGCCGCCCGCGCCCACGCGCACGCGCTCGCGCTTGACGGCCAGGCCGCGCGCGTCCAGCACCTCGGCTTCCAGCGGCACGCCGGCCAGCGGGCGCGCCCAGTCGGCGTTCTTGACGATCATGCCGATCTGCATGGTCTCGCCGGGGCGGTAGATGCCGCGGTCGGAGAAGAGGTAGGCGCTGAGCTGTTCTGCAGAACGCGCATTGAGCGCACCGCCGACATCGAAGCGCGAGAAATCGAGCTGGCGGTCAACGCGGTTCAGCGGCATGAAGCTCATGTCGCCGCCCTTGCGCGCCAGCAGCAGCAAAGGCGCCCGTTCGCGCTGCAGGCCGTCGAGCTTTTCGAAGCGGGCGCGGCCGCTGGCATCGGTGGTCTGCGTGAAGAGCGTGCTGCCGTTCTTGGCCACCACGTCCACCGTCACGCCGGCCACGGGCTCGCCGCTGAAGAGCGATTGCACGTAGACATCGCGCGTGCCGTCGAGCGACTGCTTCACGAGCAGGCCGAGATCGGTGACGAGCAGCAGGCGGCGTTCCTGCAGTTGCGTGGGATCGGTGACTTCGCCGCCGCTTTCGTTGTACTCGGGCTCGGTTTCGCTGGTCTCGGCGGCGGGCTGCACGGGGCGGTTGGGGTCCAGCGCGGCCAGGCGTTCACGTTCGGCGCGGGCTTCGGCCACAGGGTCGTAACCCTGCACCTGCAGCAGAAAAAGCCCGCGCCGCGGCTCGCCCGCCGGGGCCAGGTAGGCGGCGAGATCCAGCGCCTCGTAATGCGGCTTGCCGCGTGCCAGGCCGGGCAGCGGGATGCGTTTCTCGAAACGTTCGCTCAGGTTGTCGGGCCCGAAGTTGCCCAGGAACTCGGGGGTCGCAAAACTGCCCTGCGATTGCGAGACCAGGTGCTGCAATTGCGAGGGCTGCACACGCGCCAGTTCCACGCGCAGGCCGGGCAGGTCGCGCACCAGCACGGCCACCTTCTTCTCGCCGCTCATCGGCAGCAGCGCGCCCTGGCTCAGGATGCGCAGCTCGGCCGGGTAAGGCGGCACGCCGACGAGCGCCTGTGCGTTCTCGCGCATCAGGTAACCGCCAAAGCTCTTGAGCTTGCCGTCCACGCGCAGGAAGATGGTGCGCCCGACATCGGCGCGCAGCTTGAAGGCGTGCGTCTGCGTGTGTTCCTGTTCGGCCGGCACGGGTGCCAGCGTCAGCTTGGAGGCGAGCTTGAGCACCTGCTCGGTCACCTCGGCCGGGTCGGCCCAGGCATAGGGTTCTTCGCCCTGCTCTTCCTTGCGCACGGCGGGGTTCTGCAGTGGCAGCACCCAGGCGCTGAGCGCCTGCGCCATCTCGCGCTCGTGCACGAGCTGCGAGGTCTGCAGCGTGAGCACCTGCTCGGGTTCGTACTGTTCGTTGGTGACGACGCTGATGGCCTGCGCGGCCACCGTCAGGCTGTAGAGGCCGGGCACCTGCACGCTGCCCTTCAGCGCCGCCGCGCTGGGCGTGCCGCCTGCTTGCGCGGGCACGCCCGCAGCCAGCGTGAGCTGCAGTGCGGTGGCTTCTTTCGGGATGGGCAGCGGCACCGAGTGCACGTAGGCGTTGAGGTAGAGCTTGTCGTAGCTGACGGTGAAGCGCGTGTTTTCGCGGCCCACGCCCAGTACGCCTTCGGACTGGCCGGCCAGGCGCAGCTCGACGCGGCGTTCGAACTCGGCCGCGTTCACCGGGTGGCTGAAGCCGATCTCGAAGATGGCCTTCTTCAGTGCTGGGTTCAGCGGGTCTTGGTGGAAGCTGGCGGTGTTGAGTTTCGGCACGAAGGCGGCGCTCTCGAATTCGAAAGCCTGGCGCGCCAGCTTGATCTGCGGCGCGATGGCCTGCTTGGGCAGCGTGACCTGGAAACGCTGGCCCACGGGCCAATCGGCCCGCGGGCGGAATTCGAGCTGGCGGTCGCTGGCCCAGCGCCAGGTGCCGGCCAGGGCGGGGCTCATCGCCGGTGTCATCGCAGACAGCGCGGCGGTGGCGGGCGCTGCGCTGGGGGCGGCGGCAGAAGCGCCCGGCGCGACGGGCGCGTTCGGCACGGTCGCCACCAGCTCTTTGCCCACCAACTCCAGCGGCGCCACCGACTGTTCGAACTGCAGCACCAGCGGCTGCGGCAGACCTTGGTTGGCGAAGTCGGTGAGCGGCGGGTTCGTGACGCTGAAATCCACCTGCACCGGCTGCGGCCGGGCTTGCCACCAGCGGTAGCCCGCATAGCCTGCCGCGGCCACGGCCAGCAGGCCGATCAACAGCGCGGCACTGGCGCGCGGCTGCGCGCGCACGCGGCCGGCGAGTTCGGTGCTGCCGCTGTGCAGCGTGGTCGTCAGCCAGCGCAGCCAGGGTGGGGCCGACCAGGTGCCGAGCAGGGCGGCGAAGAAAGCGGCAAAACGCTGGCCGAGCGAGGGGCCTGGTGGTGCGGCGGGCGGGGCGGGTGGTGTGACGGGCGGGCCTTCAGGCGCTGCCGCGTTCGGCTGCGCCTCGGGGCCGGTGTCGGGGACCTCGCTCATCGCCTCTCCCTGCTGGTTGGAACCAGCTTCTGGTGAGGATGGTAGCGAGGCGCTGGCGCCAAGCCGGCGGTGTTCAGCTCAGTGGGTCCACCCAGTTCTCGCACAAGAGCCCGGGCACTCGCTCGAACTCGCCGAGATTGTTCGACACCAGGGTCAAGCCTTCGCTGCGCGCGTGCGCGGCGATGTGCAAGTCGTTGATGCCGATGGGCTGCCCAGCTCTTTCGAGCGCGGCTCGAATGGCGCCGTAGTGTGCGGCGGCCTTGGCGCTGTAGGGCAGAACCTCCAGCAAGCTCGCGAACTCTTCGACCACGGCGAGGTTCTGCGACACCTTGCTGCTCTTTTCTGCGCCGTGATACAGCTCGCTCAAGGTGACGGCCGAAATGGCCATGCGCCCGGCGTTTTCGTTGAATACACCCAGCACCTCGATCGGCCGACGCTTGATGACGTAGATGACGATGTTGGTGTCGAGCAGGTACTTCAGCATCGCCAACTCCAGGCTCAGAAGCCTTCGCGCTCGGGTTGATGCTGCGCTGCGCGCTCGGCCATGAAATCGGCTGACGCTTGGGGGCCGCCCAGGAAGAAGCTGTCCCAGGTGTGGCCGACGGGGCTGATGATGCGGTCCATGCCGCGTGCGCGCACCTGCACCTTTTTGACACCTTCGGGCAAGCGTGCATCGGCGGGCAGACGAACGGCCTGCGAGCGGTTGTTCGTGAACACGGTGGTGATGCTCATCGCGCAGCGCCTTGGTTGGGATATGGCGCGAGTATATGCCAGTGCATCTGGGGAGGAAAGGGAAAGGGTCAGGTCTCCCCTTTCCCCTCCCGCGCCGCCGCCTCGCCTGCGGCAATCAACCGGCTGATGTGCGTGACGGAGAGCCCCAGCGCCGCGGCCAGCGCTGTCATCGTGAGGCCGCCTTCCCGGTAGGCCAGCACCAAGGCCTTGTTTCGGTCGCCATGGCAGAGTTCCAGGCACTGCGCCCAGATCTTCGCGCCGTTTCGCTGCAGCCGCGGCGCGGCCTCGGCCTGCCGAAGCTGGACGCTGGTCTGCGCGCGCATGCGGTTGGCGAATGCTTCATCTCCCAGGTAGATCTGGCCTCGCAGCGCCGACGCCCAGAACGATTCGTCGCCGGTTTGGCTTTGGCCGACAAGGCCTGGGTACACAGCCTGCGCTCGGCGCTGCTGGGCCAGCGATTGCGGGGCCTGGCCCAGCAGGTCGCCGTACAGCCCATGGCTGTCGAGCCAGAGCGGAGTGGGCACCTGACCCAGGTGCGCCTGGCAGCTGCACCAGCGCCAAGCGTCGGGCGCTTTCGCCAAGCGCGCCGCAACCGGGTCGCGCTCCACATACCTGCACAGCGTCAGCGGATAGGCGTCGCGATCAACCAGGATCGCCTTGAACCGCCCCTGGAACAGATGTCCGACGAGGCCATGCGGGCGGTTGAAGGCCTGGGTGTAGACGCTGTTCAGATGTCGCATCAACCGCGACAGGTTCCCCTGGCACGTCTACACACCGAGTGATAGTGGTTGCCCATCTGGCAGTAGGCCAACACTTGGGCGTCGAACCGGTCCATGGCCGTCGCCAACACGTCCAGTTGCAGCAGATGGTCGGCGTCGTAGCAATAGGATGGCTCGCGCCTATCTCGCTACGATGTGGCGTTGAAGCCAGTGCCTGGGCACTTGACGTCCAGGGCGTGGCTCATGGTTGGGGGGGGCTGGGGAGACCTAACCCCAGGCTTCCTGCGGCAACTGAACTCACGGGCGCGACCGGCACTGCTCAGGCCGTCAAGAATCCGGTAATGCATTTGCTTCGCTGCGTAGGATGCGATTGCAAAGCGACACCTTCGTTTCGCAATTCTTAGAAACCCGCGTCGTGGCTGGGTTTCTACCCACTGGTCGTCGGCTTCAATGGAGGGGTGACAGATTCGGTCTCACAACGATGACGAATGTGCTTCGATCTACGGTGCCCCCCAAGCGCTTCAGCTTCACCGAGACTTGCGACCCCAGTGCCTATTGGGGCAGAGCATGGCGTAAGGCTGCCTCTTCAAAGTCAAACCGAGCACTTTCCTGATTCTCCACAAGGTAACTCAACAGAGGCCGGATATCGGCGCCGACGGGAACTTCGGCAGCAAGAAGAAGTAGCTTTAGGTCGACTTCACTGGGTAGTCCAAGGTCCAGAAGTTCCTCTCGGATTTTTCCGAGATCCACTTCAGTTGAAGCTCGAATCCGAAATACAGATGTTCCTCCAGAGCAAATAACTTCTTTCAGCCAATTTTCGCTTCCTTTGATGTCAACAGCCACCGTATCGCCTGGGGCTAAATCCCTGGCAAAGAACGGAATGTTGTCGAGAACCAAATCTCCTGATGGCTGTCGAATGGCCCAAAGACCTTCTACCGCGAAAGGCGGGTAACCGTCTTCGTCCTGTTCAAGGCGAACCAGAATCTTAGTTTTCGTCGAGGTCGATTCAGTTGTCATTAGAGGTCTCGAGGGTTTGGCTTTGGCGTATTCGACATCTCTCGGTTGCACTCTCTGCACGAATGCGCCGCATTACTTGGGGCATTGGTTCCGCCTTCTGACTTCGGAACTATGTGGTCAGTCTGCCCTTCATTCTTCGGTGGCGTCACCCCGCTCACGGACTTCTTGGCAGGTACCGTCTTCGTACCACAGTACTCGCAGGTGTGTTTTGCTCTCTCAGCAGTATCCGACTTCGTCTTTCTGGAAAAGTTGCCCCCTGCGGTGTACTTTTTGTAGGCGCCTGCAGCATTTTCCGCCGCACGAGTCGAGTTGATAACTGTCGCGGCGCCGCCAGGGACACCCGGAGTAACTGTCGCTACCGCATCGACCGCAATGCCGACGGCATCGACGACCGCGCCCGCGTAGTTCCCAGTCGCAATGTTCTTCGTTAGGCTGATCAGCCCCATCGCGACGTTGGCTGCGTCCCACGGGGTCTCTACAGCCCTCCCGTCGGGGTCACGGTACTTGTATGGGTTGTTCTCCGCATACACATACCGGTTGAAGTGCCCTCCGGATTTCGCGTCGGTCGTCACCGGATCAACGGAGAGGAGCCGACCAGCAACTGGATCGTAGTACCGCTGCTGCATGTAGACCAGCCCAGTATCCGGATCATTCACATGCCCCGTGAACCCAATCCCCTGCGGCACATCCCCCGCCGCCGTCGCCCCATACGCCTCATACCGCGTGCGGCTACCGATGATCTGCCCCGCCCCGTTCGTCCGCGCCACCGGGCTGCCCAGCGCGTCGGTGTGGCTGTAGCTCACCCCCGTCTGGTTGTTGTGCTCGGCAATCAGCTTGTCGCCCAGGTACACGTACCGCGTGCCGCCCTTGGTGCTGTGGTTGCTGAACATCAAGCGCCCGGCCGCTCCAGTGCCGGTGTAGGCGTTGAGCTGCGTGCTGCCATTGGCCGACACCACCCACCCGCGCCGGCCGTGGCCGTCGTAGTCGTAGATGCCCTTGCCCACCGCATTGCGCAAGCGGTTGCCGATGTCGAAGTAGTACGACTGTCCGCCGCGCTGCGTGATGTTGCCGTTGGCGTCGTAGCCGAAGCTCACGCTCTGGCTGCCTGACAAACTGCTCAGCCTGTTCTGCGCATCCACGTGGTGGGCCAGGCTGCGGCTGCCCACCTGGCTGCTTCGCAGGTTGTCCAGGCCGTCGTAGCCGTACTGGCCCGTGCCCCACACACCGTTGGCCGTGGTCAGCCGGTCGAGGGCGTCGTAGCCCATGGTGCGGGTCTCGGCCCACTGCCAGTCGAGGATGGCGGTGGTGTTGCCATTCGCGTCATAGCGGTAGGCGTCGTAGATGACGCCGGCGTCCTGCCACTCTTCGGGCAAGCCGCGCAGGTTCTGCGACACGCGGCGCGTGATGCCATTGGCCAAGGTGTAGCCAGCCACCATGCCGTTGGGGTGGTAGTTCACGCCGCTGGCGTAGCCCGAGACCTGCGTGGGTTCGCCCAGCGCGTTCGGCGCATAGACGATGCTGCCCCAGGGGTCAGACAACGAATACACGTTCCCGTGGCCATCGGGCGTGTAGGTGAAGTTCCAGCCCGCGCCAGGCGTCTGGTTCGGCACCGAGAGCGCTTCCTGCGTGAGCAGGCGGCGGTTGTTGTAGCTGTAGGTCCAGGTGAAGCTGCTGGAGATGGTCTGCTGCAGCAAACCATCAGGCGTGTAACTCCGGCTGATGCCCGGCTGGCCGTCACCGAAGGCGGTGCTGGTCAGGCGGTTCAGGGCGTCGTAGCCGAAGCTGATTCTGGCGCCGCCGCCGACGCCACCTTGATCACAACTGCCGGACCCCGTGGCGCCTTGGCCGCTGGCTCGCCAGGCGATGTTGCCCGCAGCGTCGTAGGCCTGGATGGTGGCGCCGGTCTCGGGCTCCACCGTTTTGCACAGGCGCTGGTGCGTGTCGTACACATAACTGCGTGTGGCGCTGACGCCGCTGCCGGCCCAGGTGCCGCTGCGGGTGATCGACAGGGCCTTGCCGAAGGCATCCCGCGGGATGGACACGCTCACGCCTTCGGGCGCGCTGATGCCCGTGATGCTGTCTTCGCTGGGTTGGTCGAAGACCTGGTAGCTGAAGGTGGTTGCGTGGCCGCGTGGGTTGGTGACGCGCTTCTGGAAGTTGTTCAGATACTCCGTGGTGCTGGTCAGCACGCCCAACTCGCTGTCCTGGCGCTGCACGGTCACGCGGTCCAGCGCATCGTGTTCCCAGCTTTGGCCCGGGCGGTAGGTGTCCACGTTGGCCAAGTTGCGCTGCGGGTAGCTCTCGAACACCTTGCGCCCGTCGGCGTCGTAGCGCGTCTCCACCGCCCGTCCGGTGCCGGCAGCGTTGGTGCCGTCATGCTGGTAGCGCAGGCGCTCGCGCCACATGCCATCGAGATATCGGATCGTGTGGTTATTGCCCGTGCTGGTCGTCTGGCGCCAGTGGCCCGCCGCCAGGCCCACATCGGTCTGTCCGATCTGTTGGTAAGTGATCGTCGTAGCGTGGTATCCACCCGTGCTTTCGGCGGGGTAGCCGATGTATGAAAGGCGGCCGATGGCGTCGTAGCCGTAGGTCGTGGTGGTGTTGGCTGCGTTGGTGACGGAGGTCACAAGGCCCAAGTTGTTGACCTCGGCGCTCTCTGCCGTCCCGTTGGGGTGGGTGATGTTTCTCGGAACGCCGCGGAAGTAGTTGGTCAACACGGTCGGCGGATTGACCGCATCAGCGACCTTGTGAAGCATCCCGGTCGGGTGGTACTCGTACTGCGACTTCAGCAAGCCGAACGCTGAGCTGCTTGTGCGCAGGGCAGTCGTCGGGTCGTACTGGTGAGACTCCTGGACGTGGCCGCCTACCGATACGCTGGCCACCTGCCCCAGCACCCAGAGGTTCAAGTTGTCGTTGAAGGTCGTCGTCTCAGTGCGAGAGTGGCCTAGCCTGGATCTTTCACGAGGCATGAAGTAGGCGACCTGCCTGCGTTGTCCGTTGTCATAGGTGTTCGACGTCT
>JBHYDA010000022.1:0-46296 GCA_051861265.1 Rubrivivax sp. | reverse complement strand
CACGACGGACGTGACGGGTGCTGTTGAGCTGCCGAAGGACAAGGAGATGGTGATGCCTGGCGACAACGTCAGCATCACGGTGAAGCTGATCAACCCGATCGCGATGGAAGAAGGTCTGCGCTTCGCCATCCGTGAAGGCGGCCGCACCGTCGGCGCCGGCGTCGTGGCCAAGATCATCGAATAAGGATCTGCCATGTCTGCCAAGCAAAAGATCCGCATCCGCCTGAAGGCCTTTGATTACAAGCTGATCGACCAGTCGGCTCTGGAAATCGTGGACACCGCCAAGCGCACGGGGGCCATCGTCAAGGGCCCCGTGCCCCTGCCGACGCGCATGCAGCGTTTCGACATCCTGCGCTCGCCGCACGTCAACAAGACGAGCCGTGACCAGTTCGAGATCCGCACGCACCAGCGCCTGATGGACATCGTCGACCCCACCGACAAGACCGTGGACGCGCTGATGAAGCTCGACCTGCCGGCCGGCGTGGACGTCGAAATCAAGCTGCAGTAAACGCAGCCGCCCGTGAGATGGCCGTTGCGGGACTCCCCGCTTCGGCTATACTCGCGGGCTTTCCCCGACTCAGGTGACCCTGGGTCGGAGGATTCAACCGCCCCGGGCAATCGATCCCGGGATCGTGAACAAGGCGCTCGCATCGTCGGGCGCTGGAGAAAACCATGAGCATGAGCGAACAGCTCGGCTTGCTGGGCCGCAAGGTGGGCATGACGCGCATCTTCACGGACGATGGCGACACCATCCCCGTGACGGTGCTCGACGTGTCCAACAACCGCGTCACGCAAGTCAAGACCGCTGCGACCGATGGCTACAACGCGCTGCAAGTCGCGTTCGGTAGCCGCAAGGCCAGCCGCGTCACCAAGCCCGAAGCCGGGCACCTGGCCAAGGCCGGCGTCGAAGCCGGTGAGGTCCTCAAAGAATTCCGCGTCACCGCTGAAGTCGCTGGCCAGTACAAGGCTGGCGCCGTTCTTCCCGTGAGCGTGTTTGCCGCCGGCCAGAAGGTCGACGTGCAGGGCACCTCGCTGGGCAAGGGCTTCCAGGGTGCCATCAAGCGTCACAACTTCAGCTCGCAGCGCGCGTCGCACGGCAACAGCCGTTCGCACAACGTGCCGGGCTCGATCTCGATGGCGCAAGACCCGGGCCGCGTGTTCCCGGGCAAGAAGATGACCGGCCACATGGGCGACGAAACCGTCACCACCCAGAACCTGGACATCGTGCGCGTGGACGAGGCCCGTTCGTTGCTGCTCGTGCGCGGCGCCGTGCCGGGACACAAGAACGGCCATGTGGTCGTGCGCCCCGCCATCAAGGTGCGTGTGAAGAAAGGGGCCCAGTGATGCAGCTCGAGCTCCTGAATGAACAAGGCCAGGCCACCTCGAAGGTGGACGCGCCCGACACGGTCTTCGCCCGTGACTACAACGAAGCCCTGGTGCACCAGGTGGTCGTGGCCTTCCAGGCCAACGCCCGCCAAGGCACCCGCGCCCAGCTCGACCGTGGTGAAGTCAAGCACTCCACCAAGAAGCCGTTCCGCCAGAAGGGCACCGGCCGCGCTCGCGCCGGTATGACCAGCTCGCCGCTGTGGCGTGGCGGTGGTCGCATCTTCCCGAACCGTCCTGACGAGAACTTCTCGCAGAAGGTCAACAAGAAGATGTACCGCGCCGGCATGGCGTCCATCCTGTCGCAGCTGGCCCGTGACGGCCGCCTGGCGGTGGTCGACAGCATCAGCATCGACGCCCCCAAGACCAAGCTGCTGGCTGCCAAGTTCAAGGCCATGGGCCTGGGCACGGACACCAAGAACTCGGTGCTGGTCATTGCCGACCAGATCGACGACAACATCGCGCTGGCTTCGCGCAACCTGTCCAACGTGCTGGTGGTCGAGCCGCGTTACGCCGATCCGCTGAGCCTCGTCTTCTACAAGAAGGTGCTGGTGACCAAGGGCGCGATCGAACAGCTCAAGGAGATGTTCGCATGAGCCGCATGAATCCGACGCCTGTCGAGCGCAAGTTCGACGAAGGCCGCCTCAGCCAAGTGCTCGTGGCGCCGATCATCTCGGAAAAGGCCACGCGCATCGGCGAGAAGAACAACCAGGTGTTGTTCAAGGTCCTGCGCGACGCCACCAAGCCTGAAATCAAGGCTGCGGTCGAGCTGATGTTCAAGGTCGAGGTGGCTTCGGTCTCCACGGCTGTGCAAAAGGGCAAGGTCAAGCGCTTCGGCCGCACCATCGGTCGCCGCGACCACGTCAAGAAGGCGTTCGTGTCGCTAAAGCCGGGCCAGGAGCTCAACTTCTCCGGGGAGGCCCCGTAATCATGGCTGTCATCAAGGTCAAGCCCACATCGCCCGGCCGCCGTGCCGTGGTGAAGGTGGTGCACAAGCACCTGCACAAGGGTGCCCCGGAAGCTTCGCTGCTTGAGCCGCAGAAGCAGAAGTCCGGCCGCAACAACAACGGCCACATCACGATGCGCCACAAGGGCGGTGGTCACAAGCACCACTACCGCGTGGTCGACTTCGTGCGCAACAAGGACGGCATCCCGGCGAAGGTCGAGCGTATCGAGTACGACCCGAACCGCACCGCCCACATCGCGCTGCTGTGCTACGCCGACGGCGAGCGCCGCTACATCATCGCCCCGCGCGGTGTGGATGCTGGCGCTACGCTGTTCAGTGGCCCCGAGGCGCCGATCAAGGCCGGCAACACGCTGCCCATCCGCAACATCCCCGTGGGTTCCATCATCCATTGCGTGGAAATGCTGCCGGGCAAGGGTGCGCAGATCGCCCGTTCGGCCGGCACCAGCGTCACGCTGATGGCCCGCGAGGGCATCTACGCGCAGCTGCGTCTGCGTTCGGGTGAGGTCCGCAAGATCCACATCGATTGCCGCGCCACCATCGGTGAAGTGTCGAACGAAGAGCACAGCCTGCGCCAGTACGGCAAGGCCGGTGCGATCCGCTGGAAGGGCATCCGCCCGACCGTGCGCGGTACCGCCATGAACCCGATCGACCACCCGCACGGTGGTGGTGAAGGCAAGACGGGCGAAGGCCAGCCGCAGGTGTCGCCGTGGAACACCCTGACGAAGGGCTACCGCACTCGCAGCAACAAGCGCACGCAGACGATGATCGTCTCGCGTCGCAAGAAGTGAGGTCGTAGAACATGACCCGTTCGCTGAAAAAAGGTCCCTTCGTGGACCACCACCTGATGGCCAAGGTCGAGAAGGCCGCCGCCATCAAGGACAAGAAGCCGATCAAGACCTGGTCGCGCCGCAGCACCATCCTGCCCGAGTTCATCGGCCTGACGGTGGCCGTGCACAACGGCAAGCAGCACGTGCCCGTGTATGTGACCGACCAGATGGTCGGCCACAAGCTCGGCGAATTCGCCCTCACGCGCTTGTTCAAGGGTCACCCCGCGGACAAGAAAGCCAAGCGCTAAGGAGCCGATGCAATGGAAACCAAAGCAATCGCCCGTGGTGTGCGCCTGTCGTCTGACAAGGGTCGTCTGGTGGCCGACATGATCCGCGGCAAGACCGTGGCTCAGGCCGTCAACATCCTCAGCTTCACGCAGAAGAAGGCCGCCGGCATCATCAAGAAGGTCGTTGATTCGGCCGTCGCGAACGCCGAGCACAACGACGGCGCTGACATCGACGAACTGAAGATCAAGTCGATCTACGTCGAACAGGGTGCCGTGCTCAAGCGCTTCTCGGCTCGCGCCAAGGGCCGCGGTGCACGCATCAGCAAGGGCACCTGTCACATCTACGTGACGGTCGGCAACTGAGGCACTGGAAAGAATATGGGACAAAAAATCCATCCGACCGGCTTCCGCCTCGCCGTCACACGCGCCTGGCAGAGCCGCTGGTTCGCGACCAAGGGCAACTTCGCCACGATGCTGGCTGAAGACCTGAAGGTGCGTGAGTACCTGAAGGCCAAGCTCAAGAGCGCGGCCGTGTCGCGCATCCTGATCGAGCGCCCCGCCAAGAACGCCCGCATCACCATCTTCTCGGCGCGTCCGGGCGTGGTGATCGGCAAGAAGGGCGAGGACATCGAGAACCTGAAGGCCGAACTGGGCCGCCGCCTGGGCGTCCCGGTGGCAGTGAACATCGAAGAAATCCGCAAGCCGGAAGTCGATGCGCAGCTGATCGCAGACAGCATCACGCAGCAGCTTGAAAAGCGCATCATGTTCCGCCGCGCCATGAAGCGCGCGATGCAGAACGCCATGCGCCTGGGTGCCCTGGGCATCAAGATCATGAGCTCGGGCCGCCTGAACGGCATCGAAATCGCGCGTTGCGAGTGGTACCGCGAAGGTCGCGTGCCCCTCCACACCCTGAAGGCCGACATCGACTACGGATTCAGCGAAGCCAAGACGACCTACGGCGTCATCGGCGTGAAGGTGTGGGTGTACCGTGGTGATCGTCTGGCCAACGGTGAAGCGCCGCAGCTGGCGAAGACCGAAGGTGACAACGAGCGCCGTGACCGCCGTGGCCCGCGTCCTGGCGACCGTCCTGGCGCCCCGGGTGGCCGTGGTCGCCCCGGTGGTGACCGTGCACCCGCCCCCCGTGGTGAAGTGACGACCGCTGCAGCGCCTGCATCGCCCGCCGCCGATGGCCCCAAGGGCCCGGCCGTCAAGCGCGTCCGCCGCGCTGCGCCGGCCACGCCGGCCGCTGGCGAGACCAAAGGAGAATAACGATGCTGCAACCCGCACGTCGCAAGTTCCGCAAGGAACACAAGGGCCGCAACACCGGCATCGCCACGCGTGGCGCGGCTGTGTCGTTCGGCGACTTTGGCCTGAAGGCCACCGAGCGCGGCCGCATCACGGCCCGCCAGATCGAAGCCGCCCGCCGTGCCATCAGCCGCCACATCAAGCGCGGTGGCCGCATCTTCATCCGCATCTTCCCGGACAAGCCGATTTCGCAGAAGCCGGCCGAAGTGCGCATGGGTAACGGCAAGGGCAACCCCGAGTACTACGTGGCCGAGATCCAGCCGGGCAAGGTGCTTTACGAGATCAACGGCGTGCCCGAGCAATTGGCACGCGAGGCGTTCCAGCTGGCTTCGGCCAAGCTGCCGCTGCGTTGCACTTTCGTGGCCCGCCAGGTCGGTACCTGACCAGGAGCAACCCATGAGCAAGACATCTGAACTGCGTGCCAAGGACGTGGCGGCGCTGGAAAAGGAAGTCTCTGACCTGCTGAAGGCCCATTTCGGCCTGCGCATGCAGAAGGCGACCCAGCAGCTGACCAACCACACGCAACTGGGCAACACGAAGCGTGAAATCGCTCGCGTGAAGACCATCATCGCGGAAAAGAAGAGGGCTGCGAAATGAGCGAAGCACAAACCGCTGCCGCGCCGGTGAAAAACACCCGCACGCTGGTTGGCCGCATCGTCAGCGACAAGCGCGCCAAGACCGTCACCGTGCTGGTCGAGCGCCGCACCGCGCACGAGCTGTACGGCAAGATCGTCGCCAAGTCGCGCAAGTACCACGCGCACGACGAAAAGGGCGAATACAAGATGGGTGACCTGGTCGAGATCGCCGAAGGCCGTCCGATCAGCAAGACCAAGTCTTGGGTTGTGACCAAGCTGCTTGAGAAGGCCAAGCTGGTCTGACATCCCACAAGGCGGCTCCGGCTGCCTTTGCACCGAGCGGCCGGACGCTGGTAATGCCAGCCCCGGTCGTTTGTCTTATCCCGCCAGGAGAACGCACATGCTGAAAGTCGGAGACAAGCTGCCCGCGGTCACGCTCAACGAGTTCATCGAGGGCGAGGGCAACGGGTGTTCGCTCGGGCCCAACACTTTCGAGGTCGCCAAGCTGACGGCTGGCAAGAAGATCGCCATCTTCGCGCTGCCCGGTGCCTACACGCCGACTTGCTCGGCCAAGCATGTGCCTGGTTATGTCGAACACGCCGAGGCTTTGAAGGCGGCCGGTATCGATGAAGTCTGGTGCGTGTCGGTCAACGACGCGTTTGTCATGGGCGCCTGGGGCCGCGATCAGAAGACCGCCGGCAAGGTGCGCATGATGGCCGACGGCAGCGCCGAGTTCACCAAGGCCACAGGCCTGACGCTGGACCTGACTGCCCGCGGCATGGGCTTGCGCTCGAACCGCTACTCGATGTTGGTGGTCGACGGCGAAGTGAAGTCGCTGAACGTGGAGGCGCCCGGCAAGTTCGAGGTCAGCGACGCCGGCACGATGCTGGCCCAGGCCAAGGCCTTGCTGGCCTGACACAAGTTTCTGCACAGCAGCCGCTTGACGGCGGATTAAAAGCTGTGTCATACTCGAATGCTTCGCTGCTCGCGCTGTGCGGCTGTCCCTGGCGGGCGACTCTGGCGCGAAGCAGTTCAACCCATCCAAGGGCCCAAGACTGACCGACGCGGCTTCGCCGCAACGGGGCAAGTTGGGGAGACACAATGATCCAAATGCAATCGCGGCTCGACGTGGCCGACAACACGGGCGCTAAGTCTGTCCAGTGCATCAAGGTGCTGGGTGGTTCCAAGCGTCGTTACGCCGGTATCGGCGACGTCATCAAGGTCAGCATCAAAGAAGCTGCGCCGCGTGGCCGTGTCAAGAAGGGCGAGGTCTACAGCGCCGTCGTCGTGCGCACCGCCAAGGGCGTGCGCCGCCAGGATGGCTCGCTGATCCGTTTCGATGGCAACGCCGCCGTGCTGCTGAACGCCAAGCTCGAGCCCATCGGCACCCGCATCTTCGGGCCGGTCACGCGCGAACTGCGTGGCGAGCGCTTCATGAAGATCGTCTCGCTGGCCCCTGAAGTGCTGTAAGCGCCGCTTCGTTAGGACCCGACCATGAACAAGATTCGCAAAGGCGACCAGGTCATCGTGACCACTGGCCGCGACAAGGGCAAGCGCGGCACCGTGACGCAGCGCGTCGATGCCGACCGCATCGTCGTCGAGGGCGTGAACGTTGCCAAGAAGCACGTCAAGCCGAACCCGCTCAAGGGCACGACGGGTGGTGTGGTCGACAAGACCATGCCCATTCACCAGTCGAACGTCGCCATCTTCAATGCCGCTACCGGCAAGGCTGATCGCGTGGGCATCAAGCTGCTGGCCGATGGCAAGAAGGTTCGCGTCTTCAAGTCGTCGGGCGACGAGATCAAGGCCTGAACGGAAAGAACGTCATGGCAAAGAAACAAGCATCGACGGCCCAGCCGGGCCCCGCGAACCAAGGTGCAGTTGCGCAAGCGCGCCTGCAGGGCATCTATCGCGAGAAGATCGTCCCTGAGCTGATCGCCAAGTTTGGCTACACCTCGATCATGCAGGTGCCGCGCCTGCAGAAGATCACGCTCAACATGGGCGTGAGCGAGGCTGTCAGCGACAAGAAGGTCATGGACAGCGCCGTGGGCGACCTGACCAAGATCGCTGGCCAGAAGCCCGTGGTTACGAAGAGCAAGAAGCCCATCGCCGGCTTCAAGATCCGCGAAGGCCAGGCCATCGGTGCCATGGTCACGCTGCGCGGTGTGCGCATGTACGAATTCCTGGACCGTTTCGTCACCGTGGCCCTGCCGCGTGTGCGTGACTTCCGGGGTATCAGCGGCCGCAGCTTCGATGGTCGCGGCAACTACAACATCGGCGTGAAAGAGCAGATCATCTTCCCCGAGATCGAGTACGACAAGATCGACGCGATCCGTGGCATGAACATCAGCATCACGACCAGTGCAAAGACCGACGACGAGTGCAAGGCGCTGCTCGCGGCGTTCAAGTTCCCGTTCAAGAACTGAAGGCAACCAACATGGCCAAACTTTCCGTCAAGCAGCGCGAAGAAAAGCGCGAGAAGCTGGTTGCCAAGTACGCAAAGAAGTACGCTGAGCTGAAGAGCACGTCCAACGACGCCAAGCTCAGCGATGAAGAGCGCTACGCCGCCCGTCTGCAGCTGCAGCAGCTGCCCCGCAACGCCAACCCGACGCGTCTGCGCAACCGCTGCGCGCTGACTGGCCGTGCCCGTGGCACGTTCCGCATGTTCGGCCTGGCGCGTAACAAGATCCGTGAGCTCGCCTTCAAGGGTGACATTCCCGGCGTGGTCAAGGCCAGCTGGTAATCCGGCGAGAAGATCAGGAGCAATTTCATGAGCATGAGTGATCCCATCGCCGACATGCTGACCCGCATTCGCAATGCGCAGGCTGTCGACAAGTCGGCCGTCAAGATGCCGTCTTCCAAGCTGAAGGTCGCAATCGCGCAAGTGCTGAAGGACGAGGGTTACATCGACGGTTACGCAGTGCACGAAGAGACGGGCAAGCCCGAGCTCGAAATCGCGCTGAAGTACTACGCCGGTAAGCCGGTGATCGAGCGCATCGAGCGCGTGAGCCGTCCTGGTCTGCGCATCTACAAGGGCCGTGACGCGATTCCGCAAGTCATGAACGGCCTCGGTGTGGCCATCGTTACCACGCCCAAGGGTGTGATGACCGACCGCAAGGCGCGCAAGACCGGTGTCGGTGGCGAAGTGCTTTGCTACGTCGCTTAAGGGGAGCAGAACAATGTCCCGCGTAGGAAAGATGCCCGTGGCCGTCCCGCAAGGCGTGGATGTGGCCGTCACGGCAGAGAAGATCACCGTCAAGGGCAGCAACGGCACGTTGGTGCGCGCCGCCAACCCGCTGGTTACGGTGCAGAACAACGCCGGCGTGCTGACCTTCACGCCCGCCAACGACAGCGCTGCAGCCGACGCGATGAGCGGCACGATGCGCGCGTTGGTGGCCAACATGGTCGGTGGCGTCAGCAAGGGCTTCGAGAAGAAGCTCAGTCTGGTGGGCGTGGGCTTCCGTGCCCAGGCTGCCGGTCAGAAGCTCAACCTGCAGATCGGTTTTTCGCACCCGGTGGTGAAGGACATGCCCGAGGGCATCAAGGTCACCACGCCGACGCAGACTGAAATCGTCATCACCGGCGCCGACCGCCAGGTGGTGGGTCAGCTGGCCGCCGAAGTGCGTGCCTTCCGTCCTCCTGAGCCCTACAAGGGCAAGGGCATCCGCTACGTGGGCGAACGCGTGGTGTTGAAAGAGACGAAGAAGAAGTAAGGAGCGCCGCCATGAGCATGACCAAGAAAGAACAACGCCTGCGCCGCTCGCGCCAGACCCGTGTGCGCATCGCGCTTCAGGGTGCTGTGCGCTTGGCGGTCCACCGCTCCAACCTGCACATCTACGCCAGCATTCTGTCTGGCGACGGCGCCCAGGTTCTGGCCAGCGCCTCCACGGCCGAGAAGGAAGTGCGCGATCAGCTGGGTGGCAATGGCGGCAACGTCAACGCAGCCACGCTGGTTGGCAAGCGCATCGCCGAGAAGGCCAAGGCCGCCGGCATCGAGAAGGTCGCCTTCGACCGCTCGGGTTTCGCCTATCACGGCCGCGTCAAGGCGCTGGCGGACGCGGCTCGCGAAGCCGGTCTGCAGTTCTAAGCCGCGCAGCACAGGAATACCGAAATGGCAAAGTTCACTCCCCGCGCGCAGACCGAAGCGAACGACGACGGGCTCAAGGAAAAGATGATCGCGGTCAACCGCGTCACCAAGGTGGTGAAGGGCGGCCGCACGCTCAGCTTCGCTGCGCTGACGGTGGTGGGTGATGGCGACGGCCGCATCGGCATGGGCAAGGGCAAGGCCAAGGAAGTGCCGGTCGCAGTGCAGAAGGCCATGGAATCGGCTCGCCGCAACATGACCAAGGTCAGCCTGCGCAACGGCTCGATCCAGCACAACGTGCGCGGTGAGCACGGTGCTGCCAAGGTGCTGATGGCGCCGGCAGCCCCTGGTACCGGCATCATCGCCGGCGGCCCGATGCGCGCAGTGTTCGAAGTGATGGGTGTCACCGACATCGTCGCCAAGAGCCTGGGCTCGAGCAACCCGTACAACATGGTCCGCGCAACGCTGGACGCTCTGAAGCGTTCGACGACGCCCGCCGAAGTGGCGGCCAAGCGCGGCAAGTCGGTTGAAGACCTCTTCAACTGAACGAGGAGAACCTCATGTCCGACTCGACTGAAAAGAAGACCCTCACGGTCAAGCTCGTCAAGAGCGTGGCTGGCACGCGCCAGTCGCACCGCGACACCGTGCGTGGTCTGGGCCTGCGCAAGGTCAACAGCACGCGCACCCTGGAAGACACGCCGGCGGTGCGCGGCATGATCAACAAGGTCGCTTACCTCGTTCTGGTGCTGTGATGCAAATCAACACGATCAAGCCCGCAGAGGGCAGCAAGAAGGCGCGTCGCCGCGTCGGCCGTGGCATCGGTTCCGGCCTGGGCAAGACCGCAGGCCGCGGCCACAAGGGCCAGAGCTCGCGTGCCGGTGGCTACCACAAGGTGGGCTTCGAAGGCGGCCAGATGCCGCTGCAGCGTCGCCTGCCCAAGCGCGGCTTCAAGTCGGCGCAGCTGAAGTACAACGGCGAAGTGACCTTGGCCGATCTGGAAAAGCTGGGCGCCGACGAGGTTGACGTGCTGACGCTGAAGGCCGCTGGCCTGGTGCGTGAGCTGATCAAGACCGTCAAGGTGATCAAGTCTGGTGAGCTGACGCGCAAGGTGGCCCTGAAGGGCATCGTCGCGACCGCTGGTGCCAAGGCTGCGATCGAAGCGGCTGGTGGCTCGGTGGAAGCCGTGGTTGCCGTGACGCCGCCGAAGAAGCTGGCCAAGAAGCCCGCGCAAGCCGCAGCCTGATTCGGGAATCCAAGCGAGTGGCAACCAACGCGAACCAGCTGGCCAAGAGCGGCAAGTTTGGCGATCTGCGCAGGCGGATTGTCTTCTTGCTGCTCGCGCTGGTGGTCTATCGCATCGGGGCGCACATCCCGGTGCCGGGCATCGATCCCGTGGCGCTGCAGCAGCTCTTCAAGAGCCAAGCCGGCGGGATCCTGAACCTGTTCAACATGTTCAGTGGCGGGGCGCTGTCGCGCTTCACTGTCTTCGCTCTGGGCATCATGCCCTACATCAGCGCCAGCATCATCATGCAGCTGATGACCTACGTGGTGCCCTCGCTCGAGGCCATCAAGAAGGAAGGCGAAGCCGGCAAGCGCAAGATCACGCAGTACACGCGTTATGGCACCTTGGGTCTGGCCATCTTCCAAAGTCTGGGCATCGCCCTGGCGCTGGAGGGCTCGCCCGGACTGGTTCTGTCGCCTGGTTTCGGCTTCCGCATGACAGCGGTCGTCAGCTTGGTTGCCGGCACGATGTTCTTGATGTGGCTGGGTGAGCAGATCACTGAACGCGGCTTGGGTAACGGCATCTCTATCCTGATCTTCGCGGGCATCGTTGCAGGTCTGCCCTCGGCCATCGGCGGCCTGTTTGAGCTGGTGCGCACGGGTGCCATGAGCATCATTGCCTGTCTGATCATCATCGCCCTGGTGATCGGCGTTACCTACGCAGTCGTGTTTGTGGAGCGTGGGCAGCGCAAGATATTGGTGAATTACGCCAAGCGCCAGGTCGGCAACAAGGTCTACGGTGGTCAGTCGTCGCACCTGCCGCTGAAGCTGAACATGTCGGGCGTGATCCCGCCGATCTTTGCATCGTCGATCATCCTGTTGCCGGCGACGGTGGTGGGTTGGTTTGCCACCGGCGAAGGTCTGCGCTGGCTGAAGGATCTGTCGACCGCGTTGTCGCCAGGCCAGCCGATCTACGTGATGCTGTACGCCGCGATGATCGTGTTCTTCTGCTTCTTTTACACGGCACTCGTATTCAACAGCCGAGAGACTGCTGACAACTTGAAGAAGAGCGGCGCGTTCATTCCGGGCATCCGCCCGGGTGACCAGACTGCCAAGTACATCGATCGCATCCTGGGCCGTCTGACGCTGGCAGGCGCTGTGTACATCACAGCCGTCTGTCTGCTGCCGGAGTTCCTTGTCTTGAAGTACAGCGTGCCGTTCTACTTCGGTGGAACGTCGCTGCTGATCATCGTCGTCGTCACGATGGATTTCTGGGCGCAGGTCCAGAGCTACGTGATGAGCCAGCAGTACGAAAGTCTGCTGAAGAAGGCCAACTTCAAGGCAAGCTGAGGACATGGCCAAGGACGACGTTATCCAGATGCAGGGCGAGATTCTTGAGAATCTCCCCAACGCCACCTTCCGCGTGAAGTTGGAAAACGGGCACGTGGTGCTCGGTCACATCTCGGGCAAGATGCGGATGCACTACATCCGCATCCTGCCTGGCGACAAAGTGACCGTTGAACTCACGCCCTACGATTTGAGTCGCGCGCGGATCGTATTCCGCGCCAAGTAAGAGCCCCCGAATTCGGGTCAAGGAGAAGATCATGAAGGTCGCCGCTTCCGTCAAGAAGATGTGCCGCAATTGCAAAATCATCCGCCGCAAGGGTGTGGTGCGCGTGATCTGCACCGACCCGCGTCACAAGCAGCGTCAAGGCTGATCCAGAGGAAGCAACATGGCACGCATTGCCGGTATCAACGTCCCTCCGCACAAGCATGCGGAAATCGGCCTGACCTCGATCTACGGTATCGGTCGCACGACGGCGCAGAAGATCTGCGACACCGTTGGCATCCCCTACTCGAAGAAGATCAAGGACCTCTCTGACACCGATCTGGAAAAGATCCGTGAAGAGATCGGCCGCATGACCATCGAAGGCGACCTGCGCCGCGAACTGTCCATCAGCATCAAGCGCCTGATGGACCTGGGCTGCTACCGTGGCTTCCGCCACCGTCGTGGCTTGCCGGTGCGCGGCCAGCGCACCCGCACCAATGCTCGCACCCGCAAGGGTCCGCGCAAGGGTGCCGCTGCGCTGAAGAAGTAAGCCGCCCGGAACACTGAGAGAATCAAGACATGGCCAAGGCACCCGTCAACACCGCCGCCCGGCGCGTGAGCAAAAAAGTCCGCAAGAACGTCGCTGACGGTATTGCGCACGTGCACGCGTCGTTCAACAACACCATCATCACCATCACCGACCGCCAAGGCGGTTCGTTGGCCTGGGCTTCCAGCGGTGGTCAGGGCTTCAAGGGTTCGCGCAAGAGCACGCCCTTCGCCGCCCAGGTGGCTGCCGAGACCTGTGGCCGCGCCGCCCAGGAGCAAGGCATCAAGAACCTCGACGTCCGGATCAAGGGCCCCGGCCCCGGCCGTGAGAGCAGTGTGCGCGCCCTGGCCTCGCTGGGCATCCGCATCAACTCGATCAGCGACGTGACGCCCGTTCCGCACAACGGCTGCCGTCCGCAGAAACGTCGTCGCATCTGAGTTCGTGTCGGGCGCACGCCCGGCACGCGTAAGGCGAATTCACTTCGTCTGCGCTACAATCAAGAGTTTCCCGCGCCGGTGAGCACTTGTGCCCGCCGGCGGTTTCGTTGAAGGGCCTGCGGCCCGTCACACAAGCCCACCGTCTGCGCAGCCAGTTTCACCGGCGCCAGACTCGCGCGGGCAGCCTTCTCCCAGGCTGCTGCCGCGTCAGACAGACAAAAGAAGGACACGCAAGTGGCACGTTACCTCGGCCCCAAGGCCAAACTTTCCCGCCGCGAAGGCACCGACCTGTTCCTGAAGAGCGCCCGCCGCTCGATCAGCGACAAGGCCAAGTTCGACAGCAAGCCCGGCCAGCATGGCCGCACGAGCGGCAGCCGCACCTCCGACTTCGGCATGCAGCTGCGTGAGAAGCAGAAGGTCAAGCGCATGTACGGCGTTCTCGAGCGCCAGTTCCGCCGCTACTTCGCCGAGGCCGAGCGTCGCAAGGGCAACACCGGTGCCAACCTGCTGGCCCTGCTGGAAAGCCGCCTGGACAACGTCGTCTACCGCATGGGTTTCGGCAGCACGCGCGCCGAGGCTCGCCAGCTGGTGTCGCACAAGGCACTGACGGTCAACGGCCAGGTCGTGAACATCCCGTCCTTCCAAGTGAAGGCCGGCGATGTGATCGCCCTGCGCGAGAAGAGCAAGACCCAGCTGCGCGTGACCGAGGCCCTCAAGCTGGCCCAGTCCATCGGCCTGGCCGATTGGGTGCAGGTCGACGGCACGAAGATGGAAGGTACCTTCAAGAAGGTGCCCGACCGCGACCAGTACGGCGCCGAGATCAAGGAAGCCCTGATCGTCGAACTGTATTCGCGCTGATCAGGTGGGGGAGCGGGCTGCCGGTGCTGCCAAGCGCCGGGAGCCCATCTCCGGTTGTGCTTCGTGCGCCGGGCACGAAGCGGCCACAACAGACCCGGCGCGGTCCTACAGCCTTATCGGTGTAACGAGCCGAGGGTATTGACAGGAACTAAAGAACTTCATGCAAACCACCCTTCTGAAGCCCAAGGCCATCCAGGTCGAGCCGCTCGGCGGCCATCGTGCCAAAGCCACCCTCGAGCCTTTCGAGCGCGGCTACGGCCACACCCTCGGCAACGCGCTGCGCCGCGTGCTTTTGTCGTCGATGGTGGGTTATGCCCCGACCGAAGTGACCATCGCAGGCGTGCTCCACGAGTACTCGGCGATCGACGGCGTTCAGGAAGATGTCGTTCACATCATGCTGAACCTCAAGGGCGTGGTCTTCCGTCTGCACAACCGCGACGAAGTGACCCTGGTGCTGCGCAAGGAAGGTGAAGGCCCCGTCACCGCCGGCGACATCCAGACGCCGCACGACGTGGAAATCATCAACCCTGAGCACGTCATCGCCCACCTGTCTGCAGGCGGCAAGCTCGACATGCAGATCAAGGTCGAGAAGGGCCGTGGCTACGTGCCGGGCAACCTGCGCCGCTACGGCGACGAGCCGACCAAGAGCATTGGCCGGATCGTGCTGGACGCCAGCTTCTCGCCCGTGCGTCGCGTGAGCTATGCCGTCGAGAACGCCCGCGTCGAGCAGCGCACCGACCTCGACAAGCTCGTGATGGAGATCGAGACCAACGGCGCCATCGCGCCCGAGGAAGCGATCCGCCAGAGCGCGCGCATCCTCGTTGAGCAGCTGGCCTTCTTCGGCCAGATCGACGTGAACCCGATCGACAGCATGGTGCCGGCGGTGTCGCGCCCGACGCCTTTCGACCCCATCCTGCTGCGCCCGGTCGACGAGCTCGAACTGACGGTGCGTTCGGCCAACTGCCTGAAGGCCGAGAACATCTACTACATCGGCGATCTGATCCAGCGCACCGAGACCGAGCTGCTCAAGACGCCGAACCTGGGCCGCAAGAGCCTGAACGAAATCAAGGAAGTGCTGGCTTCGCGTGGTCTCACGCTGGGCGCACGCCTGGAGAACTGGCCCCCGCAGGGCCTGGACAAGCGTTAATCAACGTTCGTCACGTGCAACCCCCGGTACCTGATCCGGCCGGGGTTCAATAAAGATAGGAAAGCACCATGCGCCACCGTAACGGTCCCCGCAAACTGAACCGCACCACCTCGCACCGCCTGGCGATGCTGAGGAACATGGCCAACTCGCTGATCAAGCACGAAGCCATCAAGACCACCGTGCCGAAGGCCAAGGAACTGCGCGCCGTCGTCGAGCCGCTGATCACCCTGGGCAAGACGCCGAGCCTGGCCAACCGCCGCCTGGCTTTCGACCGCACGCGCGACCGTGATGTCGTGGCCAAGATCTTCAACGAACTCGGCCCGCGTTACGCCACCCGTCCGGGCGGCTACACGCGCATCCTGAAGATGGGTTTCCGCGTCGGCGACAACGCGCCGATGGCGTTCGTCGAACTGCTGGATCGTCCTGAGCCCGCAGCCGATGCGGCACCGGCCGACAAGGCCGAGTAAGCCTGTAAAGAATCTGGCGCGGGGTGGAGCAGCCTGGTAGCTCGTTGGGCTCATAACCCAAAGGTCGCAAGTTCAAATCTTGCCCCCGCAACCAAGAAATACAAGTGCCGACAAGCACTTACGAAGCCCGCCCCGTGCGGGCTTCGGCGTTTCTGGGCCCTGTGACAGGATCTGTGACATGTTCTGTGACGTCACAGACCGCCAATAGGCGCACCTCAGGACGTTGGCGACCGTTGGGCTTGTGACGGCGTAAGGCATCACATCTCAGTGGGCCGTGCAACGACCTGTCGGCCTCCGTCGCGAGCCTTGCGTCTAGACGTCCAGCTCCACGCCGCGCACACGGAGCCATTCCTTCCGGCGCTGGTAGTCCGGAAGCACCTTGTCGACTTCGTTCCAGAACGCGCTGGAATGGTCTCGGTGGCGCATGTGGCAGAGCTCATGGACGACGATGTAGTCGATGATGGTTAGCGGGGCCATCAGGCACTTCCAGTGAAAGTGCACATCACCGTCCTTCAGGCACGAGGCCCAGCGGTATCCCAGATCCTTGACCTCCACTCGGCCGGCTGCGACGCCCACTTTGGGGGCGAAGTAGGCAACCCGGCGCGCCAGTCGCGGCTGTCCCTTGTCGGTATAGAAGGCTGCGAAGGCCTTACTGGCGCCGTCTGTTCCAAGGTCGGTGACGACACTCTTCAGTAGGCAGAAGCGCCCGTCTTTCAGCTTCAGCGGCTCGTCTTGCTCAGCGACCAACTCCAGCCGGTAGTTGCTGCCCAGGTACATGAACGACTCACCGCTGACCCACTCGCGGTTGACTCTGCCTCCGTTCAGCTCGCGCCACTCCGCCAAGCTGCGATAAATCCACATACGCCTGGACAACACCGTCTGGTCGATCTGCTCGGGCGTCATCCGGGCGGGCGGACGTACCGTCACCACGCCGTCGCGCTCGATGACGATGTCGGTCGTCATCCGGGCCGTGCCGGGCAGAAGGTGATACTCGATGTCGTGAACCTGGCGCACTTGCATTCAGGTCTCCTGCCCAGCGGGAGCCCTGGGCCCCTTGGTCAGTTCGCTGTGTCGGTTCTTGGCCAGCTTCATGATTTCGACTGCCACCCGCTCGCGGTTCTGCTTCATCTCCTCGATGGAAGTCTTGGCAATCTCGGTCTTGATCAGAGCGCGCACACGCTTTTGCTTGTCCGGGTTTTGCCAGAAGTCGATGCTGCCGATCGTGTCCTGCAGCAGATCCACCACGGCCTCCATGAAGGCCCTGAACGCCTGACGGTCGGCATCAGGCAGCTTGCCGCTGGCAAAGCTCACCTGAACGATGTGTTCGAAGAAGGCCGTTGCCTCCTTGCTCATGCCATCTTGGCCTTGCTGGCGTCCGGCCACGGCTTCATGCCTGAGTTCTGCGAGCTTTTCCACCAACAGGTCCCACTCGTCCTTGTGGCGCTCGATCAATGCGTCCACCTTCTCGGACAAGCTCTTATAGAACGCCGGGTCCTCGTCGTGATGAACGGTGCAGTGCTTGCGAATGGCATGCTCCATTTCGCTCGCCTTGGCCTCAGTACTGCCTCCGGCATGGGCGCTTAGTTGCTCCATGAAGTCCGCAGACAGCAGTTCCACGGGCGGCACCTTGGGGTTGATGCCCAGGCTGACCAAATGCTCGTTGATGAGCGCCTTCACCTTCTCCCCGGCATCACCGAGGTTCAGGCTCTCGTCCTTGTAGCGTTCCTTGGCCACCTGCAGGATGTAGCCGAAGCGCCGTGCCGGAACACGGTAGGGTTGCGCTTGAGCACCGGGGAGGATGATGTCCAGACTGGTCAAGAACTTCTTCAGATACACCTCAAAGTCGGCGCGCTGTCGTTCGTCCTTGAGGGCGGTCACCGCCTGGTGGACGACCGCGGCATCAGTCTTCTGTGTCGGTGTCCGCCCGGTTGCAAAGGCCTCGATGCCGTTCACGCCCATGCCCGCGAAGTGCTGCAGCAGTCGCTGGTAACGCTCTTCGAGTATGGGCAACTCGGACGTGATGTTCTTCAGCCCGTCCTGGAGCTCCTGCTGTTCCTCGGTGGCAGCGTAGACCGTGAGTGCCTCGGTCAGGTGATTGGCCAGGCCGATGTAGTCAACCACATAGCCGCGCTTCTTGCCCTTCTTCACCCGGTTCGTGCGCGCAATCGCTTGGAGCAGGGTGTGCTCGCGCAGCTTCTTGTCGATGTACATCACCTGCTCGATCGGGGCGTCGAAGCCCGTGAGTAGCATGTCGCACACGATCAGAAACGCTATGCCGGAGTAAGTCTTGTCGGGATCCTCCAGGTCGAAGCTGCGGCAGAAGTTGTCCACCGCATTCATTCGCTGCGCTTGCTTGCGCGCGTGGGTCACATAAGCCGGCTCGTTCGTCCCGTCACTGGAGATCACAACAGCACTCTTGAGGAAGCGTAGCCGCTTGATCAACTCGGCATTGGGCGTGCTGCGAGCCTCCTCCTTGGCCACACGCTCGGCCAGTGCGGCTTCGATGCCCGCCTGATAGCGCACGCAGGACAACTTGCTGTGGCACACCACCTGAGCCTTGAAACCGTTGGGCAGGATGTTGTCCACGTAGTGCGCGACCAGGTCGCGCGCGATCGCGTTGATGCGCTGTTCGGCTTCCAGGATGTCACCGGTGGCGCCGTACTTCTTCTTGATCGCCAGCAGTTCTTCATCGGACCGGTCCCTGAACAAATCCTCGAACGCTGTATCGAAGGCGTGCTTCTCGTTCAGCGCGCTGTCGGCCGTCTTGCCTTCGTACAAGATCTGCAGGGTGGCACCGTCGTTCACCGCGTCCATCAGACGGTAGGTGTCGATGTACTCGCCGAAGCGCCTGTAAGTCTTCTTTTCACCGTGGCGCTCGGTGATCAAGGGCGTTCCGGTGAAGGCAATGCGTGCTGCGTTGGGGAAGGCTTCAAAGAGGTTGTCGCCCAGGTCAGAACTCTGCGTGCGGTGCGCCTCGTCGATCATCAGAATGATGCGGTCGGAGGTGTTGACGACCCCAAAGGTCTTGCCGGCAGGAATGGCGCGAAAGGTACCCAGCGCCTCCGCCACCGCATTGCTAAGCGCTTCCTTCCGATCCTGGAACTTGTGCACCATCACCATGCTGACATCGGAGCTGTCGGTGGCGAGGTGGCTGCGCAGCCCGGCACGGCTCTCGATGACGTTGACACGGCCGCCGATCAGCGTGGCTGTGTCACCCAACTGTTCCTCCAGGTCTTGCCGGTCATTGACCAAGACGATCTTGTAGTCGCTGAGATCACGGCTGGCGCGCATCATTCGCGCTAGAAACACCATGGTCAACGACTTGCCTGACCCCTGGGTGTGCCAGACCACGCCGCTGCGCTCGGCGGCCGTCTGGCCCTGGCGCAGGCGGGTCATGATGCGACCGGCCGCGCGGTATTGCTGATAGCGGCAGACCACCTTGACGCGAGGACCACCATCGGTGTCCATGAACACCGAGCTGGTTCGCAGAATCTGCAGCAGGTTGCTGCGGGTCAAGACACCCGCGATCAGCTGCTGCTGTGCGTTCAGACCCTTCAGTCCTTCGTCGTCCTCGGGGAACAGGGTCTTCCAGGCGTAGAAGTGCTCCTCGCCCGAGGTGATGGTGCCGTAGTCGGCCTCCAGGCCGCAGCTGCGCACCACAAGCAGATTGGTGTGGAACAGGCGCGGCTCACCCTCTTTCAGGCCATCGTGTTCGGTCTGGGCTCGGCGTCGCATGTAGCGCTGCAGCTGGACGAATGCCTCCTGCATCGGGTTGGCGCAGACCTCAGACCCCTTCTTGCACTCCACCACCACCAGGGGGATGCCATTCACGAACAGCACGATGTCCGGAATGATGAAGGCCTTCACGCAGCCCGGCGTGTCCACCCTGAACTGATTGATGGCGTGAAAGCGGTTTTTCTCGGGGTGATGGAAGTCGATGAGTTGCACCACCGGGTCTGATTCGCCGGTCAGTTCGTTCGTGCCCACCTGCGCCTTGAACAGGAGCGCCTGCATGGCCTCGTTGGCCTCCAGCAGTGATCGGTTGGAGTGCCGGGTCAACTGCTGGCGCAGGTCGTCCAGCTGCGCATCGGTCAGCCAGCTTTGGCCGTCGTTGGTGCGGTTGAGATCGCGCACCGCTTCGTCAAACACGCGAGGCAACAGCCACTCGCGGAAGTGGTGACGCAGGCTCGGGCCAGCCTGCTGCGGCACACCGCTGCCCTGGTCGATTACCGTCCAGCCTTGCCGGGCCAGTTGATCGAGGAACGGCCGCTCAACCTCGGTGTACTCGCTCACCGCGCCAGACCTTCACAGCGTAGCCGCGGGAGCCTGGGTCAGTCGTGCCAGTGCAATGCCCAGCGCCTTGTCATCGAAGAGCTTGTCCTTGCGCGCAGCCGCACCCGCACCGCCGCGCCAGTGGCGCAAGCCTTCACGCAACGCCGGCACCGTGGGTGCAACGCCGTCCCGCGCCAGCAGCCAGTCCACCGTGGCCAGCAACTCCATGCCGAAGGGCGATTCGAACCCGTCGATCAGGCTGGCTGTGGCTTCGAGAGCAGGCAAGTACGCCTTGGCTTCGCTCTTCAGGAAGGCTTGCACCAGCGTCTTCCGGCTGTCGTCGAACCAGATCACATCGAACGGATCCGCATCGCTGATGCGCTTCTCGCTGCGCAGGTAGCTGCCGTCCAGGTTGTTCAGCAGGTGGTCCAGACGGTTGGCATAGGGCCCGTACTTGTGAGCCACAAACTTCAGCTCCAGCGGGTTGTGCTCCGGGCTCACGCGTTCGATGGAGCGTTCCAGGAACCAGGCCAGCTTCTGAATCTCCAGCAGGCTGCATTCCATGCCCGGCACCCAGTAGCGGCGCACCAGTTCGGCGATGAGGGCGCGGGCGGGCGTCAGTTTCTCCACCCCGGCGCGCTTGGCCACGTTCTGGTACTCACGCGTGGGCTCAAACACCATGACCTCGATGTCCAGATCGCCCAGCGCCGCTTCTATTTGCGGCCGCACCTGCGCCCAGTCCAGGCCACCGTTGCCGG
This sequence comes from Rubrivivax sp., assembly GCA_051861265.1. GTDB lineage: Bacteria > Pseudomonadota > Gammaproteobacteria > Burkholderiales > Burkholderiaceae_C > Rubrivivax. The sequence continues at coordinate 25,672 of JBHYDA010000022.1, read as the reverse complement.
CACCCAGCGGCGGAATGGCGACGGACTTCACTTGTTCCTTAACCAGGAAGCGACGCAGGTCTTGCAGGCCGTCCACCACCCATTCCATGCGGGATGGGCTGCGCCAATGCTGCTTGGTGGGGAAGTTGACGATCCAGCGCGGCCCGCCCAACTCGTGCACGGGCGTGACGAACATCTTGCCCACCTGCACCTGCTTGGCTTTGCAAGCGGCAGCGTACTGGCGGTAGTTGTCGTCAAAGCGCTCCTTGAACATCAGTGCGATGCCTTTGCCCATCACCCCCACGGTATTGACGGTGTTGACCAACGCCTCGGCGCGGGCCTCGAGCAGATTGCCTTCGGTGAACGTAATCATGGTGTGGTCCTCGGCATCAAAAATACCAGCCGGGTCGGGCGTACACGGCGAGCTTCAGCCCACGCGCCGCCACTTGTTGCTCGATGTTCTGCTTCAAAGCAGGGGTGTAGCACACGACGCCCAGCAGGGCGCTGACGGGCATGTGCTGGTAAACGAGCGCTTCGGCCTGGTAGCGCTCGAACTTGGCCGGATCGTCCGGGTCACGCTTGAAGTCGCGGGCCTGCAAGATGGGCCAGTCGATCTTGTCCAGATGCTGCAGGTCGCTGTAGTGGTTGGCCCACTGGTAGTAAGCGTGGCTGTCGGTGAACAGCCAGCGCAAGTTGGCATCAGCCGCCACGCGGCGCAGGCTGGAGACGAGGATCACGATCTCGTCATTGCTGCGCTGAGGAATGCCGCCGCGGCCTGACTTGATGTTCAGCAGCATGGGCGAGAACGGCGTGAAGTAGAACGGCACATAGTCGTTCAGACGACCGCCGGGTGGGGCTTGTACCGGATGGGTGGCGCGCTTGCTGATCAACTCCGGGTTGCCGATGCTCACCCAGTCGGGCGCGCGCACGGCGCTGTTCCCGCAGTACAGGCCGTTATCCAGCACCCACGGCAAGTTATCGCGGTGGATGATGCGGAAGATCAACGCCTTCTCGGGGTTGAGCTCGGCGTAGTGGTTAGGCACTTGCCAACTCCGGGGCGAGATGCTCGACCGAGACGCGGCCGGTCAGCAGGTCTTGCATCAGACCGAGCTTCTGTTTCTGAAGCTTCGCCGCTGCACGCCGTTCAGCCTGCAATGCGCTCTCAGTAAGCAGCACGCGGCTGATGATCCGGTCCTGCTCGTCCGGGTCAGGCCATGCGAAGCGCAATCGGCTGAGCACGGCACTGTTGGCAACGTCACGCCCGCCACTGTTGACTTGCGCCCGAATCTGAGCCTTGATCCGCGAATCTCCAGCCAGCTGCATCTGGAGGTAGTCGGGTCGAACCAGGTCGGGGTCCAAAGCGATGCGCATCAGGTTCGACGACATGATCCAGCCCGCGTGCTGTTCGCGGATGACCACCGAGCGGCCCACATCGGCAACTCTGGAAAACACAACGTTGCCCGCGCTCAGTTGGAACTCTCGAAGTCTGGCCGCGTCCTTGCTATCAACGAACAGCAATTCTCTTTTCAGGAACTCGCCTTCTCCTAGTGCGCCGATGGTGATGACGGGATGCCCCTGCGTGCGCCAGTGCTCGCCTTTGAGGGCCGAGCCAAATGGTCCTGTACGAATCCAGCTGATACCTACACGGCTCTTTGCCTGCAAGCCCGTGAGCTGCCAGTCCGAAGGAATCCAGCCAACTGTTGTTTGCTGATACAGCTCAGGCGCCTCGCTAAGGCGTGGGCGGAGTTGGCCGTTGGGCAGCACGCCGCGGGTGAACAGGTCGTGCATCAGCCCGCTCTTGATCCGCTGATGCTTTGCGATTAGGGCTTCGGTTGTTTCAATGGCGGCGTCGATGCAAGAGAGGACAGCAGCAATCCGCTCCTGCGCTTGCTTGTTCTGCGGGACGCGCAACTTCAGAATGCGGCCAAGATCCTTGGGAACGTGGGGGACACCAGTTCCTGTGCGACGGTGTTGAATCCATTCGAAGTGGCTGGCGAGTGCGAAATACAAGTACTTGGGGTGAACGGACTCAACTGGCGACAACTTGGAAACTGTTGAGGCGACAACACCCTCCTGCCCGTAGCCAACCAGCCCAGATCTTTCGCCGTCCCACAGCATCAGCGTGTCAGAACACTTCGCGATGACCGCCAAGTTTTCACTGGCATAGCCGTCGTCGCCTCCTGCCAGCCCGGATGCGCCCAGGTAACGCTGAAAGCCCTCCTGTGGAAATGACGATGTATCAACCTTTCTGCCCTTTTGAAAGCTTGCCAGGCTGCTCAGGGGCATCTCTCGCCAGTCACTCATACCCCAGCTCCACCAGAAACCGTTGCAGCTCTGCCGCTGATGCATCGCGCTCGGCCTTGATCTTTCGCACCGTCACCGCGTACTTGCACCAAAGGTTGTCAAGGGCAGCCGCGCAAGAGCGCTGGTCAGCGCGCAGGTAGTGCTGGTAGCTGTTCATCAGCACCTGTCCCAGCCGCGCCACGATCACTTGCCGCGCTTCGTCCGCACTGATCTTCAGCCGCGCCTGTTCCACCAGCTCGTCCTTCCTGGCCTGAGTGGACTTGATGGTCGCCTTCAACGCCTTGGACTCGTCTTCGAGGGTCTTGTGTGCAGCCAGCTTGGTTTCCAGCCGCTCGGCCGTGGCCTTGGCTGCTTGGCCCGTCACCATGGCTGCTTCGATCAAGGTCGCAATCCCCGACGCGTGACCCACCGCTTGCGCCAGGTCCAGCACCCGCCGACCGTTGGCGAACTGCGCGTCCTTGGTTGCAAAGCCGTCCGTGCAGTGGTGGGCTTTGTCAGTGCCTTTGGGCAACCGGCCTGCCGCCTTGATCTCGATGAACAGATCGGCCACGGCGCCCTTGAGGGTCTTGAGCTGGGCCTTCCATTCGGCGTTGGCTTCCTTCAGCTCGTCCTTGAGTGTCTTCACCTCATCGGCGGGGAGCGCGCCGGTGTCGTCGGTGTCTTCGTAGCCTTCTTCGCTGGCTGCGGCGAACAGCGCTTGCAGTTCGGCCAGGCGGGCATGCTGTTGCTCCAACTCGGCCAGCACTTGCGGGAACTGGCTTTGCAGGATGTCGTCGTCCGGAATCAGCTCCGGGCCCCAGCCGCTGGCGAAGATGGACTTCAGGTCTGAGGCCAGCAGCTTGTAGAAGTTGGCGAACGCGCCGCGCACCTGAAAGCGGTTCAACAGATGCTGCTGGCCGAAGGTGCGTTCGATGCTCTCCAGCAGCTTGGCGCGCAGCGCGTACACGTTGTGCGGCCGGGCATGCTGGTTGTCGGCATCGGGTGCGAGGGCTTCTACCAGTGGCAGGTGCTGCTGCCACCAGGCGTCCAGCTCGCCCATGAACTGGGCGTGGCGCTGCTGCACGCCGGGGTGCTGCTTCACCAGGTCGGCGATGGCGCGTTTGTCCTGGGCGATGGCGGCGGTGAAGTCGGCGTACAGGGTGCCATGCTCGGGCGCTGCACGGGGCGTGAAGCAGGCGTCGCGCAGGCCGCTGTAGTTGTTCCAGTAGTGGTCCAGCGCGTCCACCTCAGCCATGGGCACGCCACCGTGCAGGTGGGCGCGCACGTCATGCGGCTCCGGCGGGGGTGCGTTGTCCACATAGCGGCGGATGTTGCAGTTGTAGTCTTCAGCCTGAATCTGCTCGACCGGCACCAGCTCCGCGTAGCGCTCGATGCGCTGGCCCGTGCGATAGGCGTTGACGATCTTGTCCACGTCTTCCGGGCGCAGGTGGTTCTGAGCCTTGCCTTCGCGGTACTCCCGGTCGGCATTGATGAAGAGCACGTGCTTCCGATCCTGGGCCCCTGCCTTGTTCAGCACCAGGATGCAGGCGGGGATGCCTGTGCCATAGAACAGGTTTGCAGGCAGGCCGATCACTGCCTCCAGGTAGCCCTTGTCGATGATGGTTTGGCGCGCCTCGCGCTCCTCACCGCCGCGGAACAGCACGCCGTGCGGCATCACCGTGGCCATGCGGCCATCGCTCTTCAGCACGGCCAGCATGTGCTGCACGAACATCAGGTCGGCCTTCCTCCCCTTCTCGGGCATCCACACGTGGAAGCGGCCTGGGTAGGCAATGGGTTCCTTCTTCTTGGCACCGCTGCCGTCGTCTTTGGACTTGGTCTTGGCGTAGTTCTGGCTGAAGGGCGGGTTGGCCAGCACGCGGTCGAAGCGCATCAGTTCGTTCGTGGCCGCATCGACGTGCTTCGGGTCGGCCAGCGTGTCGGCATTGCGGATGTCGGCATGCGAGATGCCGTGCAGCAGCATGTTCATCTTGCAGATGGACCACACGGTGCCCATCTTTTCCTGGCCGAACAGCGACAGGTTCTGCGGATCGCCGCCGCATTCGCGCACGTAGTCACGCGCCTGGATCAGCATGCCGCCTGAACCCACCGTTGGGTCGTACACCCGCATGTTGTCGGCCGGGCTGCAGATCTCGACGCACACCCGAACGACCTCGGCCGGTGTGTAGAACTCCCCGGCCTTCTTTCCGGCCGAGTCCGCGAAGTGCTTGATCAGCCACTCGTAGGCTGCCCCTAGCAGATCGGGGAACTCGAAGTCCTCGTCTCGTAGCGGAATCTTCTCGAAGTTTTGGATGAAGTCGACCAGCGTGTCGTCATCCAGCGTGTTCTGCCCGATCTTCCGGTTGAAGTTGATGGTCTCCTTCAACACGTCTTCCAGCGCGTCGACATTGGCCTCTTCGAGCGCAGCGAGTGCCTTGTTCAGCGCCGATCCGACGTTCTCTTTCACATGCTTGAGCGCCGGGCGCAACACCGGCTCGCCGTTCACCCACTCGGTCCAAGGTTCACTCCAGCGCGCGCGAGGCGGCACGAAGAAGTACTTGCCGGAGTACTGGTCGGGGTCTTCCAGCTGGATCGCGATGTCCGCAGCTGACATGCCGGCCGCCTCACCCTCGCGCCGAATTTCCTCTCGACGTTGATCGAAGAGGTCGCTCGCGCGCTTCAGGAACAACAAGCCGAAGATGTATTCCTTGTACTCGCTGGCGTCCATGTTGCCGCGCAGGTCGTCGCAGGCGGTCAACAACAGACTTTCGAGGCGTGAGAGGGTGAGCTTGGCGCTGCGCATGGAGGTTGGTTGTTCTGGGGGGCTGGTTGGGGGCTTGTCTGAGCGTGGATGTGGGGCTCAGCCCTCGTCAGCAATGTGCTCAAGCAGGTCGGCGACCGAGCAACCGAAGTAGGTGCAGAGCTTGTCGACGATGTCCGTCCCCGTGCTGTAGCCACGGTGATTCAGGATCTTGGACAAGGTCATGCGGTTGACGCCCGAGGCCTCGGCCACCTCCTGGATGGTGATGCGCCGGGACTCCCTGAACTGCTTCTTCTCGATCTGCTCAGCGAGCTTGAAACGGATCACGCGATGCTCCGAGAGAGCGTTTGATAACAAAAAACGTCAAAAGCTCTTGCAAAGCATCGAGCGATGACTATCATATGCATCAGGCGCTGCGAAATCGTTGCGTCTGATGAGTTTGATTATCAACCGCGAGGGCCAACATGAGCCAGACCTATCTGACGACCGACGAGCTGTCGGCCAAGATCAAGTACGACGTCCGCACGATCCGCGAACGGCTGAAGGACAGCGTTTTGCTGGAGGGCACGCACTACGTGCGCCCTTTTGGCGGCCGGAAGATCCTCTTCGTCTGGGAAACCATCGAGCGCGACATGCGCGTGTTCGTGGGCTCAGATGCGCTGAGCCTGCCCATGGCCAACGGCAAGGTGGCCCATGGCTAAGGTGACCACCCGCAAGGAAACCGGCCGGCTGGTGATTGACTTCATCTACCGGGGAGTGCGGTGCCGCGAGCAAACGGCGCTGCCCGACACGGCTGCCAATCGCAAGCGCGCCGAAAGCATGCTGGCAAAGCTCAAGTCGGCGCTGTCAGCGGGGACGTTTGCCTATCGAGACTTCTTTCCCGGCAGCCCGCTGGCGGGACGCTTCGACACGCCGCAGCCAGCCCCCGCGGCACCACCCAGCACACCCGCGCTGCCCAGTTCCGCACCTGCCGCCGCAGCATCCGCCGCCGCCAGCGCAACACCAACCTTCAAAGACTTCACCGCCACTTGGCTGTCTGAGCGCCAGATCGAGTGGCGCCGGTCCCACCTCAAGGTCCTGAAGTGCACCCTGGACGGACACCTGCTGCCGCACTTCGGTGACAAGCCGGTTGGCACCATCACCAAGGCCGACCTCATGGCCTTCCGCGCCAAGCTGGCCGAGCTGCCGGGCCGCACTGGCGCCAAGCTCAGCAATAAGCGTGTCAACGGTATCCTGGCGCCCCTGAAGCAGATCCTGGCCGAGGCGGCTGACCGGCACGGCTTTGTGTCGCCGGGCATCAACGTCAAGCCGCTGCGGATGCGCAAGACCGATGTCGAGCCGTTCACGCTGGAGCAGGTTCAGCAGATGCTGGCCACCGTGCGGGCGGACTGGCGCAACTATTTCACCGTGCGCTTCTTCACCGGCATGCGCACCGGCGAGGCCCACGGCCTGAAGTGGAAGTACGTCGACTTCGACAAGCGCCTCATCCTCATCCGCGAGACCTTCGTGCTGGGCGAGGATGAGTACACCAAGACCGACAGCTCGCAGCGCGACATCCAGATGACGCAGGTCGTCTTCGAGGCGCTGCAGGCCCAGCATGCGGCCACGGGCAGTCTCAGCGACTACGTCTTCTGCAACAAGGAAGGCAAGCCGCTGGACAACGACAACTTCGGCAGTCGTGTCTGGTACCCGCTGCTGCGGCACCTGGGCCTGAAGAAGCGCAGGCCCTACCAGATGCGCCACACGGCAGCCACGCTGTGGCTGGCGTCCGGTGAAGCGCCCGAGTGGATCGCGAGGCAGCTGGGCCACAGCAGCACCGAGATGCTGTTCCGCGTCTACAGCCGCTATGTGCCGAACCTCACCCGGCAGGACGGCTCGGCCATCGACCGGCTGCTGGCGACACGCTTTGCGACCACCAACGCCGGGCCTGCGCCGGTGCCCGCCAGGGCTGTCCCTGCGCAGGCGCCTGCGCCCAACCCGGCAGCCGCCCCCACGCCGACCACGACGGGGGCGCAACCGTGAGCGGCCTGCCCTACCAACCTGCTGACGTGCAGAGCTTCGCGGTGCAGGTGCGGCTGGCACGCGGGCTTTCGCCGGCCCAGGAGGCGGCATTCCAGCGGCGGGTCGAAGCCTGGCTGGCCGACCGTGACCTGCTCATGGAAGGCGGGCAAGTTGCCTTCGGCGTGGTCGCCGAACGTGAGCTGTCGCCCATCGACCAGGCCGACGTGATCATCATGTTGCTCGACGATGCCACCGTACGCCAGGCGCGGGTGGGGCCGCTCATCGGCGAACAAGATGACCTATCGCTCGAAGTCACCGGCCTCCTGTGGGTCGAGGCGAGTCAGCCTGACCCGCTGGTCGATGCCGCCAGGCTGCTCTACGAAGCCAGCCGGCTGAGCGGTGCGGCGTTCCTCAAGGCGCTGGGTGGCTACACCTACCGTACCGACGAGCACCCGGGGGTGCGAGCATGACCACGACGGGAACCCCAGACCCGCAGGACAGCGTGTCACCGGCTGCCGTTTACCTGCTCCAGCGACACGACGGCCAGCGCTTCAAGATCGGCTGGGCCGTCGAGCCCATGGCGCGGGTGAAGCGCCTGCCCGAGTTCATGGCCGATCAACTCGACCTGCGGGCGTCGCATGCAGCCTGGTTGCCCAGCCCGACGCGCGCCCGGCAGATCGAGCGTTCGCTGCACCGCGGCCTAGCGACGCAACGCGCCGAGCCGCCGCACCAGCTTGAAGGCCACACGGAATGGTTCGTGCCAGCAGCCCTTCGCACAGCCATGCGGATGCTTCGGCAGATGCCAGCGGGCGGTACCTCCAGCCAGCCAGCGGCACTCTTGCCCTTCGACGCGGCACCGCAGCCCCTGCTCGATGCGGCCGCGACGGACACCGACAGCGCCGTCCTCGTCTGCGCGCAGGACGTGTTGTGGGCCATGGAAGACCTGCTGCTGCGCGCGTGTGCCCTGAACCCAGTCCTCGTCGAAGGGCAGGGTGAGTACAGGACTGTCCGGCTGAAGGATGTCCGCGGCCCGCGCGCCCGGCTCAGCGACGCGATGCGCTGGGCGCTCCTGGACCTAGACACCTATCGATGGAGCGCCGGCGGGCGCAGTGGCTCGTTCGTTCACCTGATGGCGTACGAGGGCAATGACCTGCTGTTGCAGCTCACGCCGACACGCACCGTGCGCCGCTGGGCCGATGGTGCCTTGACCTGGCAAGTGCAGGCGCTGCTGGAACGACTGCGAGGTCTGGCGGCCTACAGCCAGTCGGCCGCCAGCCTGGCCTGCGCCGCGGGGTGCAAGCCGTGAGCGCGGCTATGCCTTCGATGCCTTGCGCCTGGAAGTCTTCGGCAGGCCATCGTCCTCGAACAGCGCCGACACCGGCACGCGCAGGCTGCCGGCCAGCGCGTGAATCATGGTCAGGGTCGGGTTGGCGGCGCCCGTCTCGATCCGGCTCATGTAGGTCCGGAACAACCCGCACCGGTGGGCCAGATCCTCCTGGGTCATCTCTGCCGCCAGCCTGAGCTGGCGGACTCGACTCCCGAACTTGACCTGGACACGTGTCTGCACCCAGCCACTGTCCGGTACGTACACTCATTCGTACACACACTAATTCAAACATTGAGGCTGCCAACGGGCGCTTCGATGGTCAGCAGGGAAGGATCCTGATGAAAGCCAAACCCAGTCCGCGCCTCCAGCGCGCATCCCGATCTCGCGCTCGAGCGCCTGCCAGCTCTTGCCGGGTCTCCCCCGTCGTCCGTCAACCGGTAAGGGGCTGACATGGATCGAGACTTCACGCTCGCAACCGAATTGACGGAAGAGGACGTCGGCGGCGACATGCACATTGCCCGCCGATCCTCCGGGGTGACCGGTGCAGCAGGCACAGGTAGAAGCCTGAACCTGCAGGCGGCAACCAACGGTGGCCTGGGCCTTGTTGTCGCGTGCCTGGCGATCTGGGCGATGTACCGCTTGTTCCCGGGCGACGAGCGCGATGCCCGGCAAGCTCCCGCGCACGCCAACCAGCCCGAGGTCGGCCCTACCGGACAGTCGGCACAGCAGACGTCAAGGCCCAGATCCGATGAGGTCACCGTCGAGATGGGCGCGAACGGCATCGTGATCAAGCCGCGCCAGGCAGCGGCCCCGTCAGCGCCTGCCTCAGGCGCGACCAAACCTGCAGGAAGGGCCGCTCCGCCAGCAAAGCAACCCGGCACCCAGCCGGCACACGGGACCGCCAATGCGCCCGCGCCGGCCTCGGACAACACGCAATGAACCGCGCGAGGAATCTCCCCATGGAACTCACCTGGACTGACCGCAAGGTCGTGCACGGCTGCGATATCGCGGCCGCCTTCTTCGACCCCGATCTCGCGGACCGCGAGGATGACTTCACCCGTCGGATGCTGCCGGTGTTCAGGACCGCTCGACCGACGCTGCTCTTCAGCGAGCAGGACCGCAAGAACTTCGTGGCCGACCTGCTGATCGCGCAGCCCGACGCCGTCCTGAGGCACGGCTCTGGCCTGCTGTCGCTGGAGTTCAAGTCGCAAAGCCGCCGCTCTCACCGCCCCGAACAGTGGCAGCGGGACATTCCGTGCAATGGCGTGCTGCAGACCGTCGCCGCGGCGATGGCGGTGGCCGCCGTCAGCGGCAAGAGCGTGGCGCCGCTCTTGCGCTGCCACAACGCCATCTACTTTCTCCGGCCTCATCGGGAACTGATCGAGCGCCTGACCGGCAGCACGGCTGAAGCGAAGACGTATTGGGGCGAGGACCGGTACGTCAGCGCCAGCCAGCTGGCGGCGTACTGCGAGCCCTGGGTCCGGTCGCGCTTCGCCCTGAAGGACGACGCCCAGGCCGCTTCGTCCGAGGCCGGCCGTGCCCGGCACGAAGAGATGCTCAGGCGGTAGGACCGCCACATTCAAGGGCGGGTGTCCCAGCAGGGCTGGCCCGCCAGCATTTCAAGACGACCGACAAGGGAGAGATCATGACCAAGCTCCACTCAACGCACTCGTATCGCCGCGCCTGCCTCAATGTGGCGCTGGCTGTGGCTGTGACCCAGGCCGTGGCGCAAACCGTGGCCATGCCGCCCGCGCCCCTTCCAAAGCTGGCAGCCGGTGCCATCCAGTCCCAGGTGAATGGCCGCATCGAGTTGCGGCCAGACGCGCACCTGCCGGTCTTCGTCGAGTTCGACCGCAGCCCTGCGCTGACGAAGAACATGGCCACGGCGCTGCAAGCCCAGGGCCTGCAAACCACGGAAGACCGATCGGCGGCTCGTGCGACGTTGTCCATCCGCGGCGACCTCGTGATGATGGGCGGCCCGGTCTTCTACAAGGGCGCCAAGGTCGCCATGGGTGACGCCACCGAGCGCACGCTGGCCGCTGCGGCCAGTAACCGCACGGTCACCCCCGGCGAGGCTGCCAACACAGCCGTCGGGTTGGCACTGGACAACGCCGCGCTCAAGGCAGCGACGACGCCGTTCTGGGCTGGCTTGGCGGTCAGCAGCATGGCCAACGTCCTGGGCGAGGCCACCGGCATCAAGGGCGCCTTCAACACCGCCCTGACGGGGGACCCGCGCGGTATCTGCCTTTCCCGCTGTGAGGATTGGAAGAAGGTCAAGCAGTCGGCCTACGCCTTTGTCACCTTCACCAGCCCGGACGGCAAGCAGGAGATTCGCGTGCTGGCGACGGCTTTCTCCGAAGCGCTGGCACCGGAGGAGGTCGTGGCCGAGGCGCTGACCCAGGCGATGGGGGCCATCACGCTGCTGCCTTCGGCGGCCAAAACGCCGTAGCGCGGAGGCTGGCGGCGAGAATGGCGAGGCCTCCATCTCGCCAGTTCCGCAGCCAGCCGCATGCGCCTGCTTCTCTACAAGGACCTCGATCTCCGCCGCGTCAAGCCCGCCTTCGAAAAGCTGCGTGCGGCCATCGAGGCCGATGACTTCCGCTCGGCCGATGTCAAGAAGCTGAACGCCGGCCCGTACTACCGCGCCAAGCTAGCCTACGCCGACCGGCTGCTGCTGCAGTTCGCCCGGGTGTCGGAAGGCGGGGGCACCGTCACCGTCTGCCTGGCGCTGGAAGTCATCGAGAACCACGCCTACGACAAGTCCCGCTTCCTGCGCGGCGCGGTGGTGGACGAGGCCAAGATCGAGCGCGAGCCCGCCGCCGAAGCCGCAGCGCCGGCGCTGGGTGCCGACGCCACGCCGCTGCGCTGGCTGGGCCCCGGCCGAACTCAGTTCCAACTGCTGGACAAGCCCATCGTCTTCGACGAGGCGCAGGACGGCGCCTACCGCCACCCGGCGCCGCTGGTCGTCATCGGCTCGGCCGGCTCCGGCAAGACTGCTGTGACGCTGGCCCGGCTGCGCGAGGCCGAAGGGCGGGTGCTGTATGTCACCTTGTCGGCCTACCTGGCGCAGAGCGCCCGCGCGCTGCACGCGGCCCACGGCTTCGACAACCCGAAGCAGGAAGTCGATTTCCTCAGCTACCGAGAGTTGCTTGAGACCCTGCGCGTACCGCCCGGCCGCGAGGTCACGCTGCCAGCCTTCGCCGGCTGGTGCGACCGCCACCGCCAGGCGCTGCGCCTGTTGGGAGGGCCTTCGGGCGCTATGGACGCCCAGGCCCTCTTCGAAGAGTTCCGCGGCGTGATCGGCGCCCAGCCTGGTGGGCCGCTGTCACTGGCCGACTACCTGGCGCTGGGCACCCGGCAGAGCCTGCTGAACGGCGCGCAACGGGAAGTTGCCCATGGCCTGTTCCAGCGCTACGTGGCGTGGCTGGGCGAAGCGGGTCTCTACGACAGCAACCTCGTCGCCCACGCCTGGCGCACGCAGATTGCCGAGGCGGCCGAGCCGGTCTACGACTTCATCGTCATCGACGAGGTGCAGGACCTGACACCGGTTCAGCTGGCCCTGGTGCTGGCCCTGCTGAAGAAGCCCGGCCAGTTCATCCTGTGCGGCGACAGCCACCAGATCGTCCACCCCAACTTCTTCAGCTGGGCGGCGCTGAAGAGCCTGTTCTGGCACGGCCTGGCCGGCGACGCTGCACAGCGCCAGCCACTGCAGCTGCTGCAGGCCAACTACCGCAACACCCGCGCCGTCACCGAACTGGCCAACCGGCTGCTGAAGATCAAGCAGGCGCGCTTCGGCTCGGTGGACCGCGAGAGCAACTTCCTGGTGCGCAGCACGGCGCCCGAGGCCGGCCGCGTGTCGCTGGTGGCGGCCAGGGATGCGGCCGTGCAGGCGCTGGACGCGGCCACCCGCCAGTCGGCCCAGCACGCCGTGATCGTGCTGCGCGACGACGACAAGCCGGCGGCCCGCGCACGCTTTCGCACGCCGCTGGTCTTCAGCGTGCACGAGGCCAAGGGCCTGGAGTATCCGCACGTGCTGCTGGTGGACATCGTCTCGGGCCCGCGCCAGGCTTATGCCGAGGTGTGCGACGGCGTGCTGCCAGAGGATCTTGAGGCCGAGGAGCTCGGCTACCGGCGCGCCAAGGACAAAGCCGACAAGTCGCTGGAGCTGTACAAGTTCTACGTCAACGCCCTGTACGTGGCGATGACGCGCGCCGTGCAGACGCTGACGCTGGTGGAGAGCGACACCAGCCACCCGCTGCTGGCGCTGCTGGGCCTGCAGGCCGGCGAGGCGCAGGCACAGGCCGTGCGAGCCTCCACGCGCGAGGAGTGGGCCCAGGAAGCGCGCAAGCTGCAGCTGCAGGGCAAGGAAGAGCAGGCCCAGGCCATCCGCGACGCCTTCCTGCAGCACAAGCCGGTGCCGTGGACGCCGTGGAGCCGGGCGCTGGTCGAAGAGCTGCTGCCCAAGGCACTCGACCCGAAGAACCCGAGCGCCAAACCGCGGCAGACGATCTTCGACTACGCCCTATGGCACGGCCAGCATGAGTGGGTCACGGCACTGGGCAAGGCCAACTTCGCGGCGGCCAGGCAGTTGCTCGACGAAGGCCAGTTCTGGGGCGCGGGATCGCTGCTACCCAATCGATACGGCTTCCGCAACGATGCCTGGGAGCGGCTGGAAGGGCTGACCCGGAAGACCGTGGCCGCGGTGCGCCAGCGCCACCTGCAGCCCTGGGAGGCGAAGAAGTTCAGGGACCTGCTGCAGCAGGCCGACCAGTACGGCCCCGACCACAGCACGCCCGTGGGCGCCACGCCGCTGATGCTGGCCGCGGTGGCCGGCAATGCGCCGCTGGTGCAGGCGCTGCTGGACAAGGGCGCCGATCCGCAGCTGCGCGACGATTTCGGTCACACGCCCTGGGATGGCGCCGTGAGTCGTGCGCTGCAGGAGCCGGTTTTCGCGGCCACGGGGCTGCCAGCGGTCTTCCCGTTGCTGGCGCCCGCGGCGCTGGACGTGCAGGTCGACGGCCGGCTCGTTCGGCTGGAACGGCGCCAGGGCGAGTATTGGTTGCTGATGCTGATGCTGGCGGGTCTCAAGACGCAATGGTCTTGTTGCGTGACGCGAGCGCTCGAGCCGCGCAAGTACGCGAAAGGCTTCTTTGCGGAGCAGCTGCACGAGGTGCTGGCCCAGCTGCCCGCCTGGTTGTGGAGCGACAAGCGCCGCAAGCGCAGCTACGTCAATCAGGTGCTGGCCCGCGCCGAGGCGAGCAGCACCTACGCGCCCGCCCGCAAGGTGTGGGTGCGGGCCAGCAACGGCCACTACCTGCCCAACCCGGCTCTGCAGCTTCGCACTGGAGATGCCTGGACACCTGTGTACACGGCCATGGCGCTGGACTGGGTCGACCGTGGTTGTGGCGACGGTGAGCTATACCGGCCAAAGCCGCGGGAGCTGGTGGCGCGCCTGGGTGGGGTGACCAGCGAAGACCCGGATGGCGACGACGCTTCAGCGCCTGCGCCGAGTGTGGGCCCGCTCTGAGCCGACACGCGACGGCAGCGCGCTGACGATGCAGTAGCCGCGACGACGACCACGCGCCATCTCGCGCAGCCGGGCGCGGCGCATCGTCAGCCGGTTCAGGCTGCGGTTGCCGTCCAGCCAGCGGGGTGCCACGCGGCGGACAAACTCTGCGAGCTCCCGAAAGGTGTCTGCCGGCACGTCGTCCATGGGCGTACGGAGTCGCGTGAGGGTGGACTTGGGCATGGAGAGCCTCCTGCTTCGCTGGGGATTGTGCTGGCGCGGCGGGCGGCCTGCGAGCTCAACCGCCGCAGAATGGGCCCATGGAACTCGTTGGAGACAAGGAGAGGCTGGCCAGCTTCCTGGCGAGCCAGGATGCACCGACGCTGGCGCGGGTGCTGCTGGAGTTGGCCGAGGACTTCCCGCCCGTCTACGCCCGCCTGGAGCGATTGAAGGTGCGCGACGACCCGGCTGCGCTGAGTGCGCAGTTCAGCCTGCGGCTGGAGAGCTGGAGGCTCGACGACCGGTTTGTCCGGTACGAGGACGCCGCTGCGTTTGGCAGGGACCTCCTTGTATGGGTGACGCAGGTGCAGCGCGAAGTGCTGCCGCGCTTCCCGGGCGAGGCCATGGCGCTGCTTGCGGCGTTCCTGGATCTCGACCGCGTGGTGTTCGAGCGGGTCGATGACGACGGGGGATACGTCGGCGGAGCCTTCGATCTGGCGTGCCAGCTGTGGCTGACCGCAGCCGCTGACGCTGGCATGTCCGGAGCCGAGATCGCGAACCGTGTATCGACGATGCTGTCTGCAGACAACTACGGCGCCCGGTCCGAGCTCCGCAGGACCGTCACCCGATGAGGTGATCGGCCGTACCCCGAGGCAAAAGTTCAGAAGGGAGAAGACGAATGGCCAACAACGACACCGCCCGACTCGCCGTGCTGATCGATGCAGACAACGCATCAGCCAGCGTGGTGAAGGAGCTTCTGGAGGAGGTGGCCAAGTACGGCACAGCCACCGTGAAGCGCGCGTACGGCGACTGGACCACGACGAACCTCGCGGGTTGGAAGGATCATCTGCATCGCCACGCCATCCAGCCGATGCAGCAGTTCGCCTACACCAAGGGCAAGAACTCCACCGACTCGGCGTTCATCATCGACGCGATGGACCTGCTGTACGCCGGTAACCTGGACGGCTTCTGCTTGGTGTCCAGCGACAGCGACTTCACCCGCCTGGCAACACGCATGCGGGAGGCGGGCAAGGTCGTCTACGGCTTCGGCGAGCGCAAGACGCCGGAGCCCTTCATCGCGGCCTGCGACAAGTTCATCTTCCTGGAGGTGTTGAAGCGCCCCGCCGAGGCGGCAGCTCCGGTGTCGGTATCGGATGTACCTGATCTGAAAGGGCTGTTGACCCACGCCATCGCGGAAACGTCTCGCGACAGCGGCTGGGCGTCGCTGTCGGCCGTGGGGTCGTTCATCAACAAGAACAACACGTCGTTCGATCCGCGCAACTACGGCTTCACCAAGTTGAGCGAGCTGGTGCGCAATCAGGCCTACCTGGAGGTCAAGGAGACGACGGATCCGTCGGGGTTCAATCACCTGTCGGTACGTGCGCGACCTGCCTCGCCGTGATGTCGAGCCCATGAGGTGGAGAAGCCGCTCAAGCGCCGCGCCCGCCAAGCGAGGTGCCTGGTCGGCGACTTCAGACTGATTGCTGCCGTTTAGCATTGCCAAGCGACTGTCGGCGGCCGCCGAAACCTGCCATTCGATGCCCATCCGGGCGACCGACCGCTTCACCTCGAACCGGCCCTTTGTCTAGCGAGCCCTAGAGCGATGGAAAGCGAATCGCACCTTGAGCGGGCAACTTGTACATGCACGTAAGAAAGAGCGGGCTGACGAGCCAGCCCTCCAGCCAGACCCGCACCGATCGCAGGTTCTGCGTTTCAAACCATCCCGGGTCCACTGAGGCGAACTGGCGGACAAAGGGCATCACTGCCAAGTCGGTTGCGCAGGGCGTGGCGCCGCCCAGGCAGGGCGCGTCCTGCAGCCGAGCCTCTAGTGGCTGCAGCAGGACATCCAGCGCCCTGTCGCGGTGTGCGTCCGGCGTGAGGGGCCCACCCGAATAGCGCTGGGGGTACTTCCAGCGGTCCAGGTGACGCTTGAAGTCGCCGTCGTTGCGCCGCACCAAGTCCAGGTTTGCAGGCGACTGCGCCCGCGCCCACCAGCCCTGCGGATCGGGCACGGCCAGTGCCCAGCGCAGGATTTCCCAACTCTCCTCGATCACGCTGCCATCGGACAACTGCAGCACTGGCACCGTAGCCTTGGGCGATACGGCCAGCAAGCTTGCTGGTTTATCGCGCAAGCTGACCTCGACCGCCTCGAAGGCACGCCCGGCCTGCAGCAGCGCCATCCGTGCTCGTATGGCGTACGGGCAGCGGCGAAAGGTGTAGAGCCGCGGCAACTGTGGAACTGGCAGGGTGGGTGGTGTGTACTGTGTCGTCGATGCGTGCATGGCCAAGGTCGGTGCAGCTACACAGGTCAACCAGGACCGACTCCGCAGGCTGCCGGAGCAGGTTAAACCATTGGTCGCAACTCGCCGTCTGGCGCAGCGCTGGTGCGAGGTATACGGTAGCCTGCCCGGCTCGAGCCCTTGCCGATGCTTTCGTTCATCTTTCAAGCAAAACATGGGTGGGGTCGCTGGCGGTGGCGGAGGCAGGCCTCATGCTGGCCGAACGACAGCTCCAGATCCCCGTGACCAGCGGCATCCGACCCAGAAGCGACATTCTTTGCGTGAATCTCATCGCCACAAGGCGGTCATCGGTGGGGGCGGGAGGATCACGACCCGACTAGACCTCGTTGGCGTCGACGGCCGCGTACGGAACTCCGCGAGTGATCAGTGCTGCGCGGCGTCCGGCAACCCGAATGCTGTACTCCCCACCAGCGCTTCTATATCGGTCAGGATGAGCATGCGCTCGACATCACCAGTTGAGACGCAGCCCATGCCCATGATGTAGCCGGCATCTACTGATGTACTCATCTGAGGCGCCGGTTTGATGCTGTCTGCGCCCAGCGCCAAGACGTCGGACACCGAGTCGACCACCACGCCCATCACCCGTCCACGCAGGTTCAACACAATGACGACGGTGAAGTCGGTGTACTCCGCCTTCTCGCAGCCAAGCTTGAGGCGCAGATCGGCGATGGGCACGATCACACCGCGCAGGTTGACCACTCCCTTGATGAAATGGGGCGCGTTGGCAATGCGTGTGGGCGCTTCGTAGCTGCGGATCTCCTGCACGCGCAGGATGTCGACGCCGTACTCTTCTTCGCCAAGACGGAAGCTCAGGAACTCGTTGGGCATGGCTGCCGCACGGTCAGCCGCTGTTGTCGATGCCGTGGCAGCCAGCGCGGGGCCAGCCGCCACGACCTTTCTGTCTTCGAGGACCGTAGTCACTTCGGACTCCTTGGCTTGCAGGGATGGGTTGTGATCAAACGGGCCGCGCTCAGAACGACGCCCAGTCGTCGGTACCGGTTTTTGCCGGGCTGCTGGCACTCTGGCTCGGCTCTGTGGCCGGCGCATGTGCCGTTGCCGACTTGGCCTTGAACACCGGGCGGGTGACGTTCTTGGCCCGGTCCGGGCCGCGACGCTCGCCGCTGGGCGCGTTGGCTGCCGGCTGTGCAGCGTAGGCTGTAACCACTTGCGCTTCATGGGACAGCTTGAACACCGCGACGGCCTGCACCAGTTGCTGGGCCTGGCTCTTCAGGCTCTCGGCAGCGGCAGCGCTTTCTTCCACGAGCGCGGCGTTCTGCTGCGTGGCCTGGTCCATCTGGCTGACGGCCTCGCCGACCTGCCGGACGCCAGAGCTTTGCTCGACCGTGGCCGAGGTGATCTCGGCGACGATGTCGCTCACGCGCTGGATCGAACCCACGATCTCGCCCATGGTCTTGCCGGCCTGGTCGACGAGCACGGTGCCTTGCTCCACCTGCTCGACGCTGCGGCCGATCAGGGTCTTGATCTCCTTGGCAGCCTCGGCGCTGCGTTGGGCCAGGCTGCGTACTTCGGACGCCACGACGGCGAAGCCGCGCCCCTGTTCACCGGCCCGGGCGGCCTCGACAGCCGCGTTCAGCGCCAGGATGTTGGTCTGGAAGGCAATGCCGTCGATGACGCTGATGATGTCGCCGATCTTGCGGCTGCTGTCGTTGATGCCCTGCATCGTGGTGACCACCTTGCCCACCACGTCGCCACCTTGCGCCGCCACGGCCGAAGCGTTCTGCGCCAGTTGATTGGCCTGCTTGGCACTGTCAGCGTTGTTGCGGACCGTGGTGCCCAGTTGCTCCATGGTGGCCGCGGTCTGCTGCAGGTTGCCGGCTTGCATCTCCGTGCGTTGTGAGAGGTCCGAATTGCCATTGGCGATCTCGGCCGAGCCCGTGGCAATCGAGTCGGATGCCTGGCGCACCTGGCCGACGACACGCGCCAGGGCTTCCTGCATGGCGCCCAGGGACGCAAGCACGCTGCCGGCAGAGGCTTGCGCCGCGCCAGGCACGCTGCTCAGGTCGCCGGTCGCAACGCGTTGAGCCGCTTCGCCCAGCGCAGCCGGCTCGGCACCCAACTGCGAGACGATGTTGCGCGAGATGACCCAGGCCAGACCGATGCCGCAGACCAGCGCCAGCGCCAGTGCGGTCAGCATGACGGCACGAAAGCCGGCGGCCTCTTCAAGAGCGATCTTGTTCAAGGCCTGGACTTTCGCCTCTTCGAAATCGATCAGCTTGTTGATCGAGGCCAGCCACTGCACATACTGCGGTTTCGCCTTGGACCACAACAGCGTCTGCGCGGTTGCGGTGTCGCCCTGGTCCACGGCAGCGACCACGGCCTTGGTGGTAGCCACCGACTCGTTCTCGATATCCTTGATGGCGCCATACAGACGCTTGAGCTCGGCACCGTCTCCCGACTGGCTGATCAGCTTCTCCAGTGGTTGCGCCGATTCGGCGTAGAACTTTGCCAACGCATCGATGGTGCCCGCTTCTTTCTGCCGCAGTTCTGGTGACGCTGCCAGCACGTAGTCGCGTGCGGCAATGGCGCGGTCATGCGCCGACCCGCGGAAGTTGATGGCGTAGCGCTGAATCTGGGTGTGTTCTGTGCTGTTGGCCTTCAGGGCTGCCTCGATGGCGCCCACTTTCAGCATTGCCGTGCCAGCCACGGCGGCCAAAATGGCCAAGATGATGCCGAAACCGAGCTGCAGCCGGCGGCTGACGGTCAAGTTCGAGAGTTGCATGGGTACTGCTTCCTAGACTCAGGGGCTGTGGGTATGTGGGATGTCGGCGCAGGTCTCAAGAAACTTGAGGCGTCGATGTGATCGCAAGGTGCGATAAATCACTGCCAATGCCTCTGGTGATGGACGCATTTGAGAAGCTGCAGATTCCTCGCGCCGCGCTCGGTGTGGGGCCACCGAGCAAGCGCGGGCTCTTCAGCGCCGTGCCTGGCCCAGATAGGCCATGTCGAAACTGATCGTGCGCCTGAACCTGGCTGGGAAGAGCCTGTCGGAAACGCACTTGAGACCGGGCGACTGCTGGACCGACCCGATTCATGAATGTCAGCTGCCGGAGCTCGTGGTCAGCGGAGGGCTTCGGCCAGGATCGGTGACTCGATACTGACCGTTTCTGCGCGGGTATAGCACCAGAGGTCGATGCCAAGGTAGGGTGAGCGTTCATGCGGAGCAGGGAAGGCGCGATGCCGAGGCGGTCGGAACACGCCTCCCGAATAAGTTAGAGACTCAGCCATATTCGGTGCGCGCCCGTCACTCTTGAGGGCTTGTGCGCGCCAACTTGGGGCGCGCATGAGCGTTGATGAGGGCAGCCTCCGGATTCCGTGAAATCCGCACGGTGTTCAGCACCGTTTTGGGATGCCTTCCCCCTTGGGTTGCTCGACTTTTGCCCCAGTCGCGGGCGCACATCTTTGCTCTTCCTCTGTATCCAGACCCCTTAGCTCACCAACCTTGGCCGCTACGTCGTGAGTGAATGGTGTCAATTCGCCTGCAGCCAGCAGTCCCACTCTGTCATTGCACAAAGCATCTTCAGATCTCCTTCCGAAGAGCTGACGGTCCCAAAGGTCGACTACTGGCCGCTTGCTGGCACAACGCAGCGCCGGTTTCCCGCTAATCCGATCTCAGTGGAACTGCCTTGTTGATAGCAACAACATCGCAGCGGGAGCAGGCCAGTCGCCTCAACTTGTGCATGGCGCGCAAGCAACCCCTGCGGCCTGCTGCAGCAGCCGGCCAGCCCACCCTCAATCCAGCTCCAACAGCTGCCGCTGGCGATCGGCCATCTCGGCCTCCGGCAGGCCCGCAGCTTCGGCGAACCGTGGCCACTGGCGCAGCGCGTTGCGCACCTGCTCGATCACGCGCCGGGCGGTGCCGATCTTGAAGCGGTCGGCCTCGGCCAGCAGGTCGGCCACGCTGTGGCCTTTGAAGCGGCCGTTCACCGACATCAGGTGCTGGTTCGTCCACTCGCCCTGCGGGTTGTGCGCAAAGGTGATGTCGTAGGCCGGCGCCAGCGCCCAGGTGGTGCTGCCCTCGCGCAGCAGGAAGGAGAAGTTCTTTGTGTGGTCGTCGCAGTTGCGGCCCATCACGTTGAACACCATGCGCCGGAACGCCTCTTCCATCGGCTCGTAGGGCAACTGCAGCCGCGTCATCGTGGAAAACAGCTGCGAGTAGGCGTTGGTGCCCTTCTTCTTGTAGTCGAGGTGGGCCATGGCACACAGCGTTTGCATGTGGTGGCGGCCGCGCCGGCCTTCGCGGTCGAAGCGCCGCGTCATGAAGTGCGCGCGGCCGCTTTCCTGCAGCAGGCGGCAGTCGCTCATCGTGATGCCCGCGGCCCGCGCCATCAGGTGGTAGGCGTACTCGACGCGGCCGTAATGCTGCGAAGCGCCGAGTTCCTGGTCGGCCCCCATGCCGTCGAACTTCAACAGCCAGTGCTCGAAACCTGGCGGGGCCTCCAGCTGGCCGGAGCGGATCTCGTCGGTTTCAGGGTTCCACGCGATCACGGCCTTGGCGCGCGCGCCGCCGGCCGAGGTGCCCACTTCGATGATGCTGCGCAGCGCGGCGCTCGCGTGGTCGTCGTCGTCCATCAGGCCCTGCACGGCCTGGCGCGCCTGCGCCACCAGCGTGCCCAGTTCGATGGCCGAGGGCAGGCGCGTGGCCGGGCCGCGCGCGGGCTTGAAGACGAGCGCGCCCATCGCCCGCGGGCCCATGTAGGCCAGGCGGTCGAGCGGGGTGACGTCGGCCGCGGCCACGCCGCGGTCGGCCATGTAGCGGTTGATGAGCGCGTTGCCGAAGTCGTCGGGCAGCGCATCGCTCAGCAACGCGGGCAGGCGCTTGTAGGTGGCCTCAGGCAGCTCGGTGAAGAGGTAGCCGTCTTCCGACAGCGGCATCTGCAACGGCGCGGGCTCGATGCCGCCGCGCACGAACTCGGGCGTGTAGTTGAAGACGTAGTAGCCGTAGGCGGGGTCGAGCGTCACCGAGCCGATGTGCTCGTTCCACAGATGCACCTCGACGACGTCGGCATGCGTGAAGCCACGGGCCGCGCGTGGCGGACGGGCCAGGGCCGTGCCGGTGGCGGCGCTAGGCCGCTTCGTCGCCATGGCGGGGGCTGCTGGTGGACGGGGTGGCGGGCGGGGTGGCGGCAGCTTGCAGGCGCCGCTGGGCCGCCTTGGCCTTCACGGCGGGGCTGGTGGCGCGCTGGCGCGTGGCGGCGCGGCGCGTGAGCGTCAGCGCGTTGACGGTGGGCACGGGCGCCACGGTCTCCAGCCAGGCCTCGCGCCCCAGCGCGCGAACCACGCTCAGCAGCGTCTTCACGGTGGAGCCGCTGCCGCCCTCCAGGTTGCGCAGCGCGCGCACGCTCACCCCGGCCCGGGCCGCGAGCGTCTTCTGGTCCTGGTTCTTGTTGAGCCGCAGCCGCTTGAGCTGCTCGCCCAGGCTGAACTCCAGCTCTTCGAGCGTCGGGTGGGTGATCATCTGCAATGCCCTTGATTGACTTGCCGCAAACGCCCTGAATACGCCCTTAGCCGGCCGAAAACTTCACAAGTGCCCTTTTTCGGCCTTTCAAGCGGATTGTATATCCACGCTGAGCGAATCATCAATCGGCACTTTCAAGCCTTTTAGTCTCCAATCAGGCGTTAACTTGCTTTCCTGTGCCTCTTGTCAGTATCCGATGCTCTCATGGGTGCGAACGGCCGATGAAGGCCCAGAATGCCCAGCGCATGCCGCCCACCCCACCCACTGTCCTCATCGTCGGCGCTGGCTTCAGCGGCACGGCCACTGCGGTGCAGTTGCTGCGCGGCGCGCAGGCGCCGCTGCAGGTGCTGCTGCTCAACGAATCGGGCCGCATGGCACGCGGCCTGGCCTACGGCACCGACAGCCTCGACCACGTGCTCAACGTGCCCGCCGGCAACATGAGCGCGCTGGCCGACGACCCCGAGAACTTCCTGCGCTACGGCCGCTGGGTGGATGCGCGCTGGCACGCCGGCTCCTTCGTGCCGCGGCGGCTCTACGGCGCCTACCTTGAATCATTGCTGGCCGCGGCCGAAAGCGCCGCCGGCCCGCAAGGCGCGCGCCTCCAGCGCCTGGTGGGGCGCGCGCTGCGTGTGCTGCCGCCAGGGTCTGCCCACGGCGACAGCCGCGCCCGGGTGCAGCTGGAAGACGGCCGCACGCTGGCCGCCGACCACGTGGTGCTGGCCTTCGGCCACGTGGCGCCCGAGCACCCGCTCAGCGAAGCGCAACGCAGCTTGCTGGGCGCGGCCTACACCGCCGACCCCTGGCGCCAGCCCCTCAGCGAACGGGTGCAACGCGATGACCGCGTGCTGCTCGTCGGCGCCGGCCTCACGGCGCTGGACATGCTGATCTCGCTGGACCGCGCCGGCCACCGCGGCCCGGTGCACATGCTCTCGCGGCGCGGGCTGGCGCCGCAGCCGCACCGCGAACAGGGCGCCACCGCGGGCCGCCCCGCCGGGCCCGATGCGCAGGCCGTGCAAGCCCTGCTGAAGGACATGGGGCCGCATCTGCGCGGCCAGTTGCGCGCCCTGCGAATGACAGTGGCAGCAGCCATGGCCGCGGGCGGCGACTGGCGCGACTGGATCGCCGCGCTGCGCCCGCACACGCGCGCCTGGTGGCAGGCGCTGGGCGAGGCCGACCGGCGCCGCTTCCTGCGCCACCTGCAGCCGCACTGGGACACGCTGCGCCACCGCTGTGCGCCCTCGGCCCACGCGGTGTTCGAGCGTTGGCGCGGCGAAGGCCGCCTCAGTGTGGAGGCCGGGCGCATTCAGGGCCTGCAAGCCGCGCCCGCCGGCGGCTACACGCTCGTGCTGCGGCCGCGCGGTAGCGCGGTGCTGCACGAACGCGGTGTCGACCACGTCGTCAATTGCACCTCACCCTCAGGGCGCCTGGCACGCAGCCCCTCGGTGCTGGTAGCGGCGATGCTGGCCGAAGGCCTGGTGCAGCCGGATGCGCTGGAGCTCGGCCTCCAGGTGGACGACCTCGGCCGCGTCATCGGCCGTGACGGCGCAGCGGCCGACTGGTTGCACTACGTGGGCCCCCTGCTGAAAGCGCGCGACTGGGAAGCCACGGCCATCCCCGAACTGCGCCAGCACGCCGCGGCGCTGGCGCAAGGCCTGCTGCGTCAGGCGGGGGCCTGAGGGCCCACGCCACTCACCTTTCCACTGCGGTTCGTGACAGGAAATGCCGCCGTCGCGGCGTGGCCTCTTCGGCCGCACTGCGGCAATCAAGCCCCCAAAGGGAGGAACGCGGAGGGCCCACCAAGGGGGCTCCTGTAAGACCTGACAGTCGATGACTGGCCTATGCATCGATAGCTTCCTGAGTACAGCGGTGACTTCAAGCCGCTCCAACGGGAGGACGCAGATGAATCCAGTGAAGCTCTCGTGCCGAGCAGACAAGACTGCAGGCAGATACCGCAACCCAGTCGCCGCTCGGCTCTTGATGCTTGCCGCGACAGCATCGCTCTGGGCCGCGACAACGCCCGTCTCCGCCCAGGGGGAGACCACTTGGTACAAGGAAACACACCGTCAGGTGCGCGGCAGCAGCGCTGTATCGGCACTCGGCCCGAATCTGTTCGGCGACCAGGTGTCGCTCTACAGCGGCCGCATCGAGTTCGTCCAGAACGACTTGGAAGTGCCAGGTAATAGCAGCTTGCTGGTCGGGATCTCGCGCCGTCTGACCTCAGGACGCGACATGGTCAACAACGCCGGGATGTTCGGCGACTGGGACCTCGAGATTCCGCGCCTGCAGGGCATCTTTGCTTCGGGCTCCAGAAACAGCGGCTGGGCCGTCGGTGACTATCCGCCGGACTTCTTCAAGCGATGCACCCAGTACGCGGCGCCGCCTGTGGGCTTCCCAATGGGTGGATCGGGTCTGGTCTGGGAGCCTGAGGAGTACTGGTACGGCAACTCTCTGTACATCCCAGGCCAAGGCTCCCAAACCCTGCTGTTGCGCGCACCGGGGAACACGCTGCAACCGACCAGCAGCGGCTATCCAATCATCACCAAGAGTGGATGGCAGATTCAATGTCTGCCGACCATCGCCAACAACCAGGGGTTTGGCCGCATTCAGGGTGAAGGGTTCAGCGCCTTGGCGCCAGATGGCACCAGGTGGCGGTTCGACCACTTGGTGGAGCGCCGCACGACCACGCTCGTCAAGTCCCGCACCACTGGAGGCGTCGGCGGTGCTCGCGTAGCACTCCCAACACCGGGCAACGAAAGCGAAACCGCCGCCCGTCCCACGCCGATCTTCGAGCCGACGTCCACGATGAACTTCCGCCTGGAGCGGTCTGAGTTCTGGATGCTGCCAACCCAAGCCGTCGACAGGTTCGGCAATACGCTGACTTACACCTATGACACGGCCAACCCCTGGAAGCTGATCGGCATCTCGTCCAGTGACGGCCGCGCGCTGAGCTTCACCCACGACGGCACAAGCCAGCGCATCAAGACCGTCCACGACGGGACTCGGACCTGGACCTACGAGTACAGCGGATCGAACTTGGTCCGTGTCGTCCGTCCTGATGGCAGCGCGTGGCAGTTCTCCAACTCGCACGCCTTCAAGAACTTCGGCCCTGCGTATCTACAGCCTCCCGCTTGCGAGTCTGCTGGTGTTGTGGTGCCCGATCCTCAGACCATGACGATGACCCACCCGTCAGGCGCCCAGGGGCAGTTCACGGTGGCCACCGTTGTTCATGGAAGAACCGACCTGCCCTACAGCTGCGCCGGAGGGACTCGATCAGCCCGCCCTAAGTGGTTCGCTGATCGATCTGTGACGCAGAAACTGATTCGCGGCCCGGGCATGGCGGATGCGATCTGGACGTATGCCTACAGCGCTCCGACCCCTAGTTGGGCACCTTGTGGCAGCAACTGCACGCCAACCAAAACGGTCACCGTGACCGACCCAGGCAACGCGGTCGCTAGAAGCACGTTTGGCACGCGCTACGGCACGGACGAGGGAAAGCTGCTTCTGGAAGAAGTCATCACTGCCGGTGGCACCGTGCTTCGCACATCCTCTACTCGCTACAGATCGCCGGCAGCCGGGCCTTACCCCGACCCTGTGGGCTACAGCCTGCAGCAAGTCATGGACAACAACGAGGCGTCCAGGCACCACCCGGTGGATCAACGGATCATCAACCAGCAGGGAGTGGCCTTTACTTGGCAAGCAAACAGCTTCGACAGCCAAGCACGCCCGGTACAAGTCACACGTTCCAGCGGCCTAGCCTGGATCTTTCACGAGTGACGAACTGGATGGCTCTTTCGAGCGTCTGAGGGACAAGTTGGTGCCCTGC
>JBHYDA010000021.1:0-47459 GCA_051861265.1 Rubrivivax sp. | reverse complement strand
CTCCTGCGCTCGATATGGCTATGAACTCTAGACACCACGCGCCGAGTCTGCGAGGGGGTTTTCACACAGCCTCGACCCATTGGAGTCACTCGACTTGCGACTCCAAAGTTGCCACCCAGGTCGACGCCCGATGTGCCGCCTCAGGTGCCGCATCAAGGGGCAATGACATCGAGCGTCGGGAAGTAGGTCTTGAAACGGCCGGCGTCCCGGGTCAGCAATTGCCAACCCTCGACGGCGGCGTGGGCTCCGATGAAGAAGTCGGGCAGCACCTGCCCCTTGCTGCCGCCGCGCCGGCGGTATAGCGCGTAGGCCCTGGCTGCCAGGAAGAGGGCTGGCCGAGGAATCTCGCGCAGTTCCAGCGCCATAGTAAGCACCACGTCATCGAGGGCTTCAAGCGTCGAAAACGACAGCGACATCTCGGCGTAGATGACCGGGTTGATGGCCAAGGCATGCAGCTTGGCCTGGGCGCGCAACTGCGCGATGGACCAGTCGGCCCATTGCGGATCGTTCTGCAACACGTCCACCAGGACGTTGGTATCCACGAGCAACATCAATCGTCGGCGCGCAGCAACTTCATCAATGCATCGGTCCGCCAGGGCACGTCAGCCCGACCGCGAACCGCATCGAAACGGTCGCGGGTCGGGTTGCGCGCGCGTCCGGCGGGTCGTGCTGGGTGGAGAACCACTTCGCCGGCCGCGTTCACCGAGAATTCCACAGGTGCGCCTGGCACCAACTGCATCGCATCGCGGATACGCTTGGGAATCGTGACCTGTCCCTTGCTGGTCAGCGTCGTCGCCATGCATGCTCTCCTTGAGTGTTACCGACGGACTACATGGTAATACATTCAAGGCTGGGCAGGGCTTCCACCGACCTGCCGAACGGCTGCTGTTGCTTTGACCGAGTGTCTCCTGATGGCCGTCTGTGTGAGTCGCTTCGTCCGAGTCGAATGCGCGGTCCAGGATCGTCAGCAGTCACTCAGGACCTAGACCTTGATGCAGGGAATCTGATGGGCAATCTGTTCGGACTTCCACTCCAGAACAGTACGCATCATGCAACCTCTCTCACTCAGGCTCCGGGGCTTCCGGGGCATCCGCGACGGCCTCGGGCTGGACGAACTGACCCTCGATCTGGAGCGGCTGGCCGATGGTGCCGCGCTGGTCGCCATAGCAGGCGCCAACGGCCGCGGTAAGTCCACGGTGATGGACAACCTGCATCCTTACCTGTCCATGCCGTCGCGTGCCGCGCAGGCCGGGCCGGGCGGCTTCTCGTACTACGACCAGGTCTGTCTGCCCGAGAACGAGAAGGACCTGCACTGGGCGCACGCCGGGCGCTGCTACCGCTCGCAGGTGGTCATCCGGATGAACGGCCGAACCGCGAGCCGCCGCAGGACCGAGGCCTACCTGCTGACGCTGGATGACGCCGGCAGCTGGTCTCCGGCCGCACTGCCCGATGGCACTGTCTCCGATGGCAAGGTCGAGACCTATGCCCGATGCGTCGAGGCGATCTGCGGGCCGGCGGACACCTTCTTCACGTCGGTCTTCTCGGCACAAGGGAAGCGGCAGCTCAGCTCCTACCGCAACGGCGAGATCAAGGCCCTACTGGCCGATCTGCTGGGGCAGGAGCACATCCGTGCGATCGGCCAGAAGGCGGGCGAGACGGCACGGCAATTGAAGGCGGCGCTCGCGGCCCTGCGCGCCGAGGGAGCCGCGTTCGATGCCGAGCGCCGGCGCCTGGAGGAAGACGCCCGTCGATGGCGCGGCGCGGACGAGAGGGTCAAGGCGGCGCAGGCCAGCCGGCAGGCAGCCCATGAACAGCTGGAGGCTGCGCGAACGCACGACGCGTCGTTGATGGCCCTGGCAGACCGATGCGCTGCGCGACTTCAGGGACACGGTCCTGCGGCCGCGGTCTTGGGGGCGCCGCCTGATCGCGTCCTACTATGCCGCCGGTCCCCGCCTTTGCAGGGTTCTCCAGCGCTGCCCGCCCTTGCGGTGGATCACGAGGTGTCTGCTGGGTTGCGCGGCAAGCATCTGGCGCCGCCGATCGGCGAGGCGTCGACCATGAAGATCGAGTCGCTGTGGCACTGGGGGCTGCTCCTGGCGGTCGCCTTGGTCGTCTCGTGGCAGCTACTCCGGCGCCACCGCGCACGCGTTGCGGAACGGCGGGACCGACCGGCTGATCTGCGGGATGCCGACCTGATCTGCGTGGAGTCGCAGTTCAGGTCGAAGAGCCGCCGGCCCATCGTGGCCAGGGTGGACAGGGCCTATCGGTTGCCGAGCGGTCTGGTCGTGCTGGTCGAACTGAAGACGCGGTCGACTGCGGCGGTGAGGGCGTCTGATGTCATCCAGCTCTCTGCGCAGCGGGTAGCCGTGGAGGATGAACTGCATGTCCAGGTGTCTGACGAGGCGTTCGTGGTCTTTCCTGGCCGGCACTCAGCGCCGCCGACTGCACGAGCGGTCAGGCTGATGTCGCGGGAGCAGGTCGAAGCCATTGGAGCCAGGCACCGTCGACTGATCGATGGCCTCGATCGCCCGCGTTGGCCCGACAGCGAGCACGTCTGTCAAGGCTGTGGGCAGCGAGCGGCCTGTGGCGACGCTGGCGAGCGCCTGGCGGGTGTGGTCCGGAGGCGCTAGAATGTCCAAAATATTCGACAATTCTCCAGGCCAAGCTGTGGACCTTTCCAACCTGGGCATCATCATCCGCGAGCGGCGCGAGGCGCTGGGACTGACGCAGTCCCGGCTTGCGCAACTGAGCGGGCTTTCGCGGCAGACGCTGGTCGGCCTGGAAGCGGGCACTCTGAGCGATCTGGGATTCAACCGGGTGGCCCAGGTGCTGGCCGTGCTGGGGCTGGACCTCGATCCGCCCACCCAGGCAGCGCGCGCTCGGAAGCGGGGCCTGTGGATGGCGGCGAAGAACGCCAGCGTGAGCTACGTCCAGGAGGTGCCGCCCAACACGCTCGGTCACGCGCTGGTCAGCGGCAGCGTACCGAAGGGCTACGCGTCCCATCTGACGCACCTGCTTGACGAGGCGCCGGTGCCCCTGGTGGTGATGGCCGTGGAGGAAGCCGCGGCGAAGGAGGGCGTTGCCGCCAGGGCTGTGTGGCGCAACGTCTCGAAGCTTGCGAAGTCACTGGGCGTGCACCGGCAGGGTCTCTGGGCGTAGTTGCACTCTGGCGGTGCCTGGGCGAAAATACACACGTCGACGTACACACACGGAGTGCGACGTGGAAACGCTTACGACCAGAGTCTTCAACAACGGCAACAGCCAGGCGGTGCGCATTCCTGCGGAGTTCCGGCTCGACACCGACCGTGTGAGCATTTCTCGCAACGAGTCGGGCGATCTGGTGATCCATCCCTTGCGGGCCGAACGCGGCGCAGCGCTGCTCGATGCCCTGCGCGCCGTGGGCGAGGCGGACGTGGCCTTCATCGCAGCACTGGAGACTGAGCGGGCCCGGCAACAGCCGCTGCAGGAGCGCGAGGCACTGTGATCTATGTGCTGGACACCAATGTCCTCATCTACCTGATCAAGAACCAGCCGCCCGCCATCGCGCAACGGGTCGATGCGCTGCCGGAGGATGCCCGGCTGTGCATGTCCTTCGTGACTTGGGCCGAACTGCTGAAGGGCGCCGAGCGCAGCACGAGGAAGCCGGAGGTCCTTCGCCGGCTGGAAGCCCTGGCCCGACAAGTGGCGGTGCTGTATCCGGCGGGCCCTGCCATCTGCGAGCACTACGCCGAGCAGTTCACGCGTCTGAAGGACGCCGGCACGCCGATCGGTGCGAACGATCTATGGATCGCCTGCCACGCTCTGGCCGAGAGCGCGACGCTGGTAACGCGCAACACCCGCGAGTTCCAGCGCGTCGAGGGACTGATGGTGGAAGACTGGGTTGCTCCGGACTAAAGGTTGTGGCGAGTGCGCAGATGCAGCCGTTTGAAGGCAAGGGCGGTCCTGCTACATTGGCGGCGATCCTGCTCAGTGTTCGGCCAAGTGACAAACGTGCATCTGGCCCCACCTATGAAAGTTGGAGGATTTCCGATGGAGGGTCCTTTGACGGAAATTGGAGGGTGCCAGCGGGGCCGGAGCGTTATGCGACGCGGACTTAGCTGCGATTTCCATGTGATGATCGACCACATGTAAGGCCTGCCCGCCGCGCCCTCTTGGGGGGCGCTGCAGCCCCGAACCCCCGGCCTCTGCTGCAGAGCCCGGGGGTTTTTCTTGTGCGCTAGATGCGCTGCCCCAAGGCCCGCTGCAGCGGCCGGTGCAGGGCCCACAGCATTGCGCCGCCGGCCAGGCCGATGGCCAGCATCAGGCCGAAGAAGCCTTCGCGCGGCAGCTTCTCGTAGAAGGTGCCCAGCCAGCCGGCGCCGTAGTTGCCGAAGAAGTTCGCGAGGAACCACACGCCCATCAGCGTGGAGACGAGACGCAGCGGCGCCACCTTCGAGACAAAAGACAGGCCAATGGGCGAGAGGTAGAGCTCGCCCAGCGTGAACACCGCCGTGGCCGCGGCCAGCCACAGCAGGCTCTGCTTCTGCCCCGGCGTGGCGCTCAGCTCGCCGGCGATCATCACCGCGAAGCCCAGGCCGCAGAGCACGCAGCCGATGGCCAGCTTGGCCAGGCTGCCGGGTTCGGTGCCGCGCGCGGCTTGCCGCGCCCACCAGAAGTTCAGCAGCGGCACGAAGAAGAAGATCATGAAGGGGTTGAAGCTCTGGTACCAGCTCGACGGGATGGTGAAACCCGCGATGGTCGGCCACACCGTCTGCTGGTCGGCCCAGAGCTGCAGCGTGTTGCCCTGCTGCTCGTAGACGGCCCAGAACAGTGCCGTCACCGCGCAGGCTGCGCACAGCGCCATCACGCGCGGGCGCTCGTCGCAGGGCAGGCCGCGCAGCCAGGCCACGGCCGCCGCCGCCACGCCCACGGCCAGCGCGCCTTGCAGCCAGCCCGGCAGCGCCAGCAGGCCGAGCATCAGGCCCACGCAGGCCGGGATGGCCAGCACGTAGGCCAGCACGCCGAGGCCGGGCTTCGCGGCCAGCACCGAAGGCGGGCGCTCGGCCTCGGGCGGCAGCTTGTCCATGTTCAGCACATAGAACACCAGCCCCAGCAGCATGCCCACGCCGGCGGCGCCGAAGCCGGCGTGCCAGCCCACCGTCTGCCCCAGCGTGCCGCAGATCAGTGGTGCGATGAAGGCGCCGACGTTCACGCCCAGGTAGTAAACGGAGTAGGCGCGGTCGCGCCGCGGATCGCCCGGCGCGTAGAGCTCGCCCACCTGCGCGCAGAGGTTGGGCTTGAAGCAGCCGTTGCCGGCGATGAGGAAGAGCAGGGCGACGAAGAACATCGCCTCGCTGGCCATCAGGAAGTGGCCCAGCGCCATCAAGAGGCCGCCCACGATGACGGTGCGGCGCCGCCCCAGCACGCGGTCGGCCAGCAGCCCGCCGAAGAGCGGCGAGAGGTAGACGAAGCCGGTGTACAGGCCGTAGACCAGCGAGGCCAGCGCCTGCAGCTGCATCGAGCCGTGGGCCGCGGTGAGCAGACCGCGCAGCGGCTCGAAGCCCAGCACCGCGGTGTCGGCATCCGGGCGCTTGAAGAGGTGGTCCACCATGTACAGCACGAGCAGGGCGCGCATGCCGTAGTAGCTGGTGCGCTCCCACATCTCGGCCATGAAGAGCACGGCCAGGCCCTTGGGGTGGCCGAACCAGGTGCCGCCGGGCGGGGCGGTGGGCGCCGGTGCGGCGGGCACGGGGGAGGTGTTCATCGCGGCCGATTGTGGCGGCCGCTGCCGGCCGCCACGCCCATGCCGGGCCCTGGTTTCAGGGGTGGTTCAAGCGGCTGGCCGGCACCGCCACGTAGCTGCTGCTGCCCGGCACGCGCCACTGCAGGCGCATGGTGGCGGCGGTGCTGCGGTCGTAGTACTCCAGCACCACGGCCACGCGCTGGCCGGCGGTGAGGCGGAAGCTGCCGCTGGTGTTGGTGGTGGCGCTGTGGTCGGTCCAGTTGTTGATGCGCTGCGTGCCGCCCACCCACAGGCGCACGCCGTCGTTGGAGATGGTGCGGAAGGTGTAGTTGCCCGTGGTCGGCACCGTCACCGTGCCGCTCCAGCGCACGCTGAAGCCGTCGGCCGGTACGCCCACGGCAGGCCGGTTGTTGCCCCAGTCGAAGTCGACCGCCTCGGTGCGTGAGACGAGCAGCCGGCCGCTGAAGCTGGCGGCACCCAGGTAGTAGTCGCCGCGCAGGCCGGCGCCGCTGGTGGCAGGGGCCGGGGCACTGGCTTCTTCGTTGCCGATCTCGCGCAGGTACTGGGCCAGGTTTGTGAGATCGGCAGCGCCGATGGCCAGCCCGGCGTGCGCTGTGATGGCCGCTTCCAGCGTGGCGGCCGAGCCGTCGTGCAGGTAGGGCGCGGTGAGCGCCACGTCGCGCAGCGTGGGGGTGTCGATGCCGTCCAGCGTACCGGCCAGGCGCTTGCCGCTGCTGGCCTTGAGGGTGCCGATGTCGTAGCGGTTGTCGGCCGCGCTGCCCGTGAAGGCCGCCCCGGTGTGGCAGGCCGCGCACTGCTGGTTGATGAAGACCGTGCGGCCGGCCGCGGCCACGCTGCTCAGCGCGCCGGTGCTGGTGCGCGCTGCGCTGGGCGCGAAGCTGTTCAGCGAGCCCACGTAGGCGGCCAGCGCGTCGAGGTCGGCGCTCTGTCCGGCCTTGGCGGTGCCCAGCGGCTGCGCGCGGGTGCCGCTGAAGTAGGCAGCGTCGGCCATCAGCCCGGTGCCGCCGGCGAGGTTGCGGATCTGCGTCTCGAAGTCTTGCACCTCGTCGAAGTTCTGCGTCCAGTGCAGGCGGCCCTGGCCCAGGCCGGCGCGGCCGCGCAGGCTGGCGGTGTTCCGCAGGCCTTCGCCGTGCCCCGTCAGGTCCCAGGTGCGGCCGTCGTGTGTGCCGTCGGCGTGGCAGCTGGCGCAGCTCATGTAGGCGTCGCGCGCCAGGCGCGGATCGCGCGCGTCGTAGAAGAACTGCTTGCCGCGCAGCACCGTGGCGCTGAGTTTTTCGGTGGCGATGGTGGCGGCCACGGTGGGCGCGGGCAGCGCGTAGCTGCCGTTGTCCAGCAGCGGGCCGAGGTCCAGAGCGCTGACACTGCGCGACATGAAGTTCAGCACGAAGAGCCGGCGTCCATCCGCCGACATCACCAGCGCCTGCGGCGCCAGCTGCGCTTCCAGGCGCACGAGCTCGGTGCCGCGCGCGGCATCCAGCACGGCCACCTGGCGCGAGGTTTCCAGCGCCACGAAGAGGTAGGCGCCGGTGGGGTGGTGCACGGCCGCGGTGGCCAGGCTGCTGTTGTCGTGGTCGACACGCTGCGCAGCCACCTCGGCCGGCGTGGCCAGCGTGAGGTCGATGCGCGAGCTGATGGCGCGCACGGTGTTCTGGAAATCGAGGTTCACGCCATTGCGCAGCGTGCCGCGTTTGACGTTGTCCTGCTTCGAGGGCACCCAGGCCGAGCGGCCATCGGGCGAGATGGCCGCGGCACCCAGGTAGTTGGGGAGGCCGCTGCCCTGGATCTCGGTGTCGGTCTTGTCGCTGTGGCGCAGCCAGGTGGTGGCCGGCGCGGCCATGGTGGCGGTGTTGTAGACCCAGACCTCACCGCCCACATTGCCGGTGGTGGTGACCGTGGCCGTGCCTTCACCCGGCAGCGCGCCGGTGATGAAGCGCGAGACCAGCAGGCGCGCCGAATCACCGCTGATGGCCAGGCCGCGCGGCTCGGCGCCGGTGGCCCAGGCGCCGGTTTGTGCGCCGCTGTTCGCATCGAGCTTCAGCAGGCGCTGCGCAGCACCCAGCGTGACCCAGGCGGCGCTGCCGTTGGGCGCGAACACCAGGCCCTGCGGCTGCGAGGCACGCGGCAGCGCCACCGTGCGCGTGACGGCCAGCGTGGCCGCGCTGATGACGCTCACGCTGGCGCTGTCGCGGTTGAGCACCCACACGCTGCCGTCGGGCGCCCGCGCGATGCTGCGCGGCGCTGCGCCCACGTCGATGAGCGCGCTGCGCGCCATCGTGGCGGTGTCGAAGACGGCCACGTTGTCCTGGTCGGGGTTCAGCACCCACAGGCGCGCGCTCTGGCCGCTGCGCGGCTCC
The DNA here is from genome assembly GCA_051861265.1 of Rubrivivax sp. Lineage (GTDB taxonomy): Bacteria > Pseudomonadota > Gammaproteobacteria > Burkholderiales > Burkholderiaceae_C > Rubrivivax. The sequence continues at coordinate 39,362 of JBHYDA010000021.1, read as the reverse complement.
AGCATCAGCATCGACGAGCTGCGCGGCGCGTTGGCCGTGGGCGCGTTGTAGACGGCCTGCACGAAGCTCGTGCTGCGCGTTTCACCGGCCTCGTTGCGCACGGTGAGCGTGACGGTGTAGACGCCGGCCTGCTCCCAGGTCTTGCTGGTGGCGCTGCTGGGGCCGAAGGCGGTGGCGGCGCTGCCATCGCCGAAGCTCCAGCTGAAGCTCAGGCCCGGTGCGTCCAGGCCCGGCGTGTAGGTGATGGCGCCACCGCCCACGGGCCGCGGCGCGGCCGGCAGTGCTGGCAGCGTGGGCAGCGGCGTGGCCGCCACCAGCGGCAGCTGCCGCACCGTGAAGGTGGCGCTGTTGCGGAAGCGGGTGTCGTCGGCTTGCGGGTCGATCCAGAGCTGGCCATCGCGCTCACGCAGCACGTAGGTTGGGAAGTTCTTCGAACGCAGCGTCACCGAGTGACCAGCCAGCCCAGGCTCGGGGCAGAAGGTGGCGTCGTTGGCGAAGAGCGCCGTGCCGTCGTTGACGGCCGTCTGAAGGCGGTAGCCGGCGTGTCGCAGCCAGCGGCCGGGGTTGGCCGCGTGCTCCAGCGAAACGCAAGCCGCATCGGCCAGGCCCGGGCGCACCAGCCAGCGTGCTGCGCTGCGCTGGGCTTCGCTGGGCAGGCCAGGCAGGGCGGCCAGCACGCCGAGGTTGGCGGCGTCCACGGCGATGGCGGCATCGGCCACGTGGGTGGCGGCCAGGGCCAGCGGCAGGTCGCGGGGCAGCGTGGCGTCGGCGGGGTTGATGCGCAGCAGCGCGGCCTGCGAAGGCACGCCGTTGGCATCCATCGCGAACAGCTGCCACACGCCGGGCGGCAGCGTGTTGCCGCTGGCCGGCAGCGTGGCGCTCAGCAGGTCGGCGTTCTGCGTGAAGGCCAGCTCCACGAAACGCTGTCCGTTGTTGAACGAGTGCGTGACCGTGCCGCCCTTGACCAGCACCAGCCGGGCGATGGCGCTGCTGTCCTGCATCTCCACCAGCAGCGTGCCGCCAGGGCGGTGCGTGAGCGCGTTGACGCCCGTCATCACCGGCCGCGGGGCCAGCACCGAGGCCGTGCCCGTGCTGCGGAAGAGGTAGGGCGGGTAGTAGACCTCGACGTTCTGGTTGTAGACCGGCCCTGGCGTGCCACCGCCGAGACTCAGCACCGTGGCATTGGGCAGCAGCAGCGCGCCCGAGTGGTAGACGCGGATGCGCGCGGCGCTGGCCAGCGTTGTCCAAGTGCCGGTGGCGGGGTTCCAGCGTTCGGCGGCGTAGACGGCATCGGCGCCGCCGTTGTTGCCGCGGCGTGTGCCGCCGGTCACGAGCACCTGGCCGTCGGGCAGCACGGTGGCGCTGGGGAAGCGGCGTGGCGCGCTCATGCGTGCGGTTTCCGTCAACACCGGGTTCGCACCGTTGATGTCGACGATGGTGGCCATGTCGCTGGCCGGAAAGCCGTCGCCGTTGAAGCCGCCGTTGCCACCCAGCTGCAGGATGCGCCCGGGCGCGAACATCACCGCGCTGTTGGTGGCGCCGGTGTTCACCGGGGCGGTGGTGCTGGGGCCGGTCTTGAAGTTGCCGGCCGAGCGCAAGGTGCCGTTGCCGCCATTGGCATTGAGGTCCAGCCACCACATCTGCTCGGCGCTGATGCCGAAGACCTCGCCGTTGGGCGCCACCCAGGCCCGCGGGTAGCTGGCGCGCAGGTTGTCGGGGCCGAAGGCCAGGCGGCTGCTGGCGCCCGTCAAGCTGCGCCAGCCCGTGCCGGGTGTGTAGAGCTCGGGCGTCATCGACACCTGCCCGGCCGCGATGGCGGCGTCGGGGTTCTGGTACATGCCCTCGGTGTAGGGGTCGATGCCGCCCAGCATCACCGCGCGGCCGTCGGGCAGGGTGAGCATCGTGGCGTACCAGCGGTCGTCGGCGAGTTGCGCGGTGTCGTTCACGCCAGTCAGCGTGGCCGTGGTGAAGAGCGAGCTGCCGCGCGGCGTGTTGCCGCCACTGATGAGCAGCTGGCCGTTGCCCAGCCACGTGGCGGTGCTGCAGAAGCTGTTGACGCGGCCGGCCTCGAAAGAGAGGGCGTGCGCGTTGGTGGCGAAGCCGAGCGCGGGTGTCCAGACGCTGAAGGTGCGGCCGTCCTGGGCATCGCTGTTCTGCGGCGCGCCGTAGCTCAGCACCTTGCCGTCGGGCAGCAGCGCGGCGTGGATGGCGTTCATGGGCCAGTTCTGCACCGCGCCCCACATGCCGCGCGTGGCCGCGTCTGCGGGGATGGTCAGGCCGCTCAGCAGCGGGTCGGCCGGGTTGGGCAGGGCCACCGCCAGGCGCGTGGTGGCGGCCAGCATGCGAGCGCGGTCCATCACGGCCGGGGCGGGTTTCTCGGCCGAGGGCTGCTCCCCCTGGCCGCCGCAGCCCGCCAGCAGCACGGCCGCAAGCAGGGTGGCGAGCAGGCCGGCGGCCGGGCGGCTCGGGGCCTGCGGGTGGTGGGCAGCGGCAGGGGGGCGTTTGGTGTTCATGGGGCGGTGCTTTGCGTGCGGGTCAAGCGCGTCAGTTCGTCGGCCAGGCGGGTGCGGTCCACGGGCTCGCCGCGAAAGCGTTGCAGCAGCCGGCCGTCGGGCGCGTAGAGATAGATCGAATTGCGGTGGTCGTCGGGCACGGGCTGCGCGATGCGCGGGTCGAAGACCTGCAGGCGGTCGAGCAGGCGGTGCACTTGCGCTGGGGCACCGCTCACGAAGCGCCAGCCGGGGCGGTCGGCGTCTTGGCGCCGCGCGTAGGCGGCCAGTGCCTCAGGGGTGTCGCTGAGCGGGTCGACGGTCACGGCCAGGAAGACCACGCGCTCGCGCACGGCCGGTGGCAGTGCGCTGTGCAATTGCTTCAGCGCTTGCACCTGCAGCGGGCACACCCGCGAGCAGCCTGCAAAGACGAAGTGCAACAGCACAGGCCGGCCTGCGAGCTGCGCTGCGGCCACGGCCTGGCCGCGGTGGTCTTGCAGTTGCAGGCCTTGCAGCGGGGTCGGCTGGGCCGAGGCCACCATCGGCAGCGCCAGCGCGGCGAGGGTGGCGATCAGGCGGGCCAGCAGCAGGAGGTTCGGGACGGTGGAACGGATCACGGCAGGTCAGCAGGGCGCGGGCAACTCGAAAGCAGGCCGTGACGCCGCGCAGAACTCCGTCCCACCCTCGACCACCGACCGCCTACTTACGTTTTGTGACAGTGTCCCGCGGTGCCACCGACAACGCCCAGCCCGCGCATCGGGAGGACCCGTGCGCGGGCTCGGTTTCTGCGTGAAGAAAGTCGCCGTGGCCCGTGGCCTGAGCGACCAGGCAAGGCGCTTGCGCGCCCGCTAGGCGCGCGAGCGGGGGGCCTGGGAGTCCCAGCGTGGCCGCCGAGACCGACCGCTCAGGAAGGCGTTTGCCAGCGGCCGCCCAAGGCGCGCAGCAGCACCACGCGGTTGGCCTGCTCGGTCTGCCGCAGCGTCACCAGCCCTTGCAGGGCGGTGGCGAGCTGGCGCTGGGCGTCGAGCAGTTCGAGCTGGCTGGAGGCGCCCAGCCTGTAGCTCTGCTCGGCCAGGCCCAGGCTGCGCTCTGCCGCAGCCACTTGGGCAGCCTGCGCCGCCAGGCGTTCGGCCAGGCTGTCGCGCAGGGCGAGGGCATCGGCCACTTCGCGGAAGGCCGCCTGCAGCGCCGCTTCGTAGTTGGCCAGCACCTCGCGCTGCGTCGCCTCGCTCACCGCCACCTGGGCCTTGCGCGCGCCGGCATCCAGCAGCGGGATGTCCAGGCTGGGCAGCAGGCTCCAGAAGCCGCTGCCGCTGCGGAACAGGCCGTCGAGCTCGGGGCTGCGCACGCCCGCGCTGGCCGTCAGGGTCAGACGGGGGAAGCGCGCGGCGCGCGTGGCGCCCACGTCGAAGGCGGCGGCCTGCAGTTGCTGCTCGGCAGCGCGCAGGTCGGGCCGCTGCAGCAGCACGGTGGCCGGCAGGCCGGCGGGCACTTCGGGCAGCGCCGTGGCCTGCGCCGCCTGGCCCAGCGGCAGCAGCGCGTCGGGCAGGGGCTGCCCGGCCAGCAGTTCCAGCGCCAGGCGCGCCTGGCGCACCGCGGCGACGCTGCGCGCCGTTTCGCCCCGCGCGGCTTCGAAGGCCGTCTGCGCGCGTGCCCTCTGCAGGCCCGAGGCGGCGCCCAGGCGGTACTGGCGTTCGTTCAGGTCCAGCGTCTTCTGCTGGCTCTCACGCAGCCCCTCGGCCAGCCGCAGCCGCTGCGCTTCGGCCGAGAGCGTCAGCCAGGCATCGGCCACCTGCGCCACCACGCTCAGGCGTGCGCTGCGCTGGGTTTCCTGCTGCGCCAGGTAGCGCGCCAGCGCCGCGCCCTGCAGGCTGCCCACGCGGTTGAAGAGGTCGATCTCCCAGGCGCTGATGCCCAGGCTGGCGGTGTAGGTGCTGCTGCGCGTGCCGCTGTCGGTGCCTTGCTCGTTGGCCGAGACACCGGCCCGCAGATCGGGCCAGCGGTTCGATTCGGTGATGCCGTACTGGGCGCGCACGCGTTCCACCGCGGCCACGCTGGCGCGCAAGCTGCGGTTGCCGTCCAGGGCCAGGGCCACGACGCGGCGCAGGCGTTCGTCGACGAAGAAGCCGTCCCACTCGCTGGCGGCTGCGCTGCCGGCGAGCGGGGCTTCGGTGGCCATCGGTTCGGCGCGGAAGTTCTCGCGCAGCGGCGCCTGCGGCGTGCCCGCAGGCGGCGCCAGGCTGCCGCAGGCGCTCAAGGCCAGCGCAGCGGCCGCCAGTGCAGTGAGGTGCAAGCGCTTCATGCCGACACCTCCGGCTGTGCCGTGCCCGCGGCTGCAGGCGGCGCTGCCTTGCGCGAGAAGAGCGACTTCACCCACAGGTAGAACAGTGGCACGAAGAAGATGCCGAGCACCGTGGCGCTGATCATGCCGCCCAGCACGCCGAAGCCGATGGCCTTCTGCGAGCCCGAGCCGGCACCGCTGGCCAGCGCCAGGGGCAGCACGCCCATGCCGAAGGCCAGCGAGGTCATCAGGATGGGGCGCAGGCGTTGCCGGCAGGCCTTGAGCACCGCGTCCATCAGGCCCAGGCCCTGCATGCGCAGCGTCTCGGCGAACTCGACGATGAGGATGGCGTTCTTCGCACTCAGCCCCACCGTGGTGAGCAGGCCGACCTGGAAGAACACGTCGTTGTTCTGCCCGCCCAGGTGGCTGGCGATCAACGCACCCAGGATGCCCAGCGGCACCACCAGCATCACGCTGAAGGGCACGCTCCAGCTCTCGTACAGCGCCGCCAGGCACAGGAAGATGAACAGCACCGACACCGCGTACAGCAGCGGCGCCTGCGAGCCCGACAGGCGCTCCTGGTAGCTGCGGCCGGCCCATTCATAGCCGATGCCCGGGGGCATCTCCTTGAGCGCTGCTTCCATCGCGGCCATGGCGGCGCCCGAGCTCACGCCGGGCGGCACATCGGCCTGGATCTCGTAGGCCGGGCTGCCGTTGTAGCGCACCAGCTGGCGCGGCGCGGTGCTCCAGCTGCTGGTGGCAAACGCCGCCATCGAGACCATCTGCCCGTTGCTGCTGCGCACGTACCAGTGCTTCAGGTTGTCGGGCGATGCGCGGTAGGCCGCCTCGCCCTGCACCAGCACACGCTTGACGCGGCCGCGGTCGATGAAGTCGTTGACGTAGCTGCTGCCCAACGCGATGGACAAGGTGTCGTTGATGACGCTGGGCTGCACGCCCAGCACGCCGGCTTTCTGGTCGTCGATGGTGATCTTCAGCTGCGGCGTCTCGGCCAGGCTTTGCGTGCGGGTGCGCGCCAGCTCGGGGCGTTGGTTGCCCAGGCTGATGAGCTGCTCACGCGCAGCGATCAGTTGCTGCTGACCCAGGCCTCCCAGGTCTTGCAGGAAAAGCTGGATGCCCGAGCTGCCGCCCAGGCCGCGCACGGTGGGTGGCTGCACGATGAAGACCTGCGCATCGCGCACGCGGCGGCCGAGCTCGCGGCTGAAGCGTTCGGCCAGCGCCCCCGCGCCCTGGTTGGCGGCAGGGCGCTGCGACCAGTCGATCAGGCGGATGAAGCCCTGGCCCGAGCCCTGGTCGCCGCCGGCGCCGCGGACCACGTTGTAGTACAGCACCTCAGGCTGATCGGCGAGGTAGGCCTCCACCTGTGTGGCCACGAGCTCCATGCGCTCGGCCGTTGCTCCCGGCGCCATGCGCACCTGCAGCTGCAGGCCGCCCTGGTCTTCGTCGGGCAGGAAGGAGGTGGGCAGGTCCTTGTAGAGCCAGGCCGTCGCGCCCACCAGCACCAGGAAGACGAGGAAGCTGCGCACGCCGCGCCGGCCCATCCAGCCCACGCCGCGCACGTAGCGCTCGGTGAAGCGGTCGAAGCCGCGGTTGAAGCCGCCGAAGAACCAGTCGAGCACCTTGCCGAAAGGCCCCCCGTGGCTGGCGTGCTCACCGGGCTTCACGGGTTTCAGCAGCGTTGCGCACAGCGCCGGCGAAAGCGTCATCGCCACCAGCACCGACAGCACCATCGCACTCACCACGGTGATGCTGAACTGCCGGTAGATCACGCCCGTGCTGCCGCCGAAGAAGGCCATCGGGATGAACACCGCGCTCAGCACGACCGCAATGCCGACCAGCGCGCCGCTGATCTCCTGCATGCTCTTCTTCGTGGCGTCGTAGGGGCTCAGGCCCTCTTCACGCATCAGCCGTTCGACGTTCTCCACCACCACGATGGCGTCGTCCACAAGCAGGCCGATGGCCAGCACCAGGCCGAACATCGTCAGCGTGTTGATCGAAAAACCCGCCACCGCGAGGATGCCCATGGTGCCCAGCATCACCACCGGCACTGCAATGGCCGGCACCAGCGTGGCACGCAGGTTCTGCATGAACAGGTACATGATCACCACGACCAGCACCATGGCTTCGATCAGCGTCTTCACCACGCCGTTGATCGACACGCGCACGAAGGGCGTGGTGTCGTAGGTGATGGTGGCCTTGTAGCCGGCGGGGAAGAAGGGCTCCAGTTCCTTCAGCTTGGCCTTGATGGCGTCGCCGGTGGTCAGCGCGTTGGCGCCGCTGGCCGGGAAGATGGCCATGCCCGCGGCCGCGCGGCCGCTGCTTCGCACGTTGGTGGTGTAGCTGTCGCGGCCCAGTTCCACACGCGCCACGTCGCCCAGGCGCAGCGAGGAGCCATCGGCTTGCACGCGCAGCACCACGTTGCGGAACTGCTCGGCCGTGGTGAGCCGGGAGCGCGCGGTGATGATGGCCGACAGGCGCTGGCCCTCGGGCGCCGGCGGCGCACCGATCTGGCCTGCCGAGACCTCGGTGTTCTGCTGCAGCAGCGCAGTGCGGATGTCGCCCGGCACCAGGTTGTAGCGCTGCAGCTTGGCCGGGTCGAGCCAGATGCGCATGGCATAGCCCGAGCCGAAGGCGTTGACGTCGCCCACGCCCTCGATGCGGCTGATGATGTCGATCAGCGTGCTGTTGAGGTAATCACCCAGGTCGCCCGAGGTGACATTGGGATCGTCGCTGGTGAGCATGGCCACCATCAGGAACTCGGTGCTCGCCTTGGTCACGCGCACGCCCTGCGCCTGCACCGCCTGCGGCAGCCGGCTGATGACGCTCTGCACCTTGTTCTGCACCTGCACCTGGGCGGTGTCGGGGTTGGTGCCGGCCTCGAAGGTGAGCTGCGTGCTGGCGTTGCCGGCGGCGCTGCTGGTGCTTTCGATCGACAGCAGGCCGTCGATGCCCTTGAGGCTTTGCTCGATGATCTGCGTGACCGAGTCTTCGATGGTCTGCGCCGAAGCGCCGGGGTAGCCGGTGTTGATGCTGACGCGCGTGGGCGCGATGTCGGGGTAACGCTCCAGCGGCAGCGTCAGCGTGGCGGCGCCGCCGGCCAGCATGATGACGATGGCCAGCACCCACGCGAAGATGGGGCGGTCGATGAAGAATGAGGCCATGGCGGGGCTCCTGCCGGCGCTCAGCGCGGGGCCGAGGCGCTGCGGGCGGCGCTGCCGGCGCCGGCGGGCGCGGGGCCTGCCGCATCGGGCTTGCCGCCTGCCTTGCCGTCACCCTTGCCGCCGCCCTTGCCCCCTGCCGGCTTCGAGCCCGCGGCCACCGGCGTCACCACCATGTCGGGGCGCGCACGCTGCAGGCCCTCGACGATCAGCTTGTCGCCCACGCTCAGGCCCTTGGTCACGAGCCACTGGTTGCCCACCGCGCGCTCCAGCGTCAGGCGGCGGCGCTCCACCTTGTTGCCTTCGCCCACCACCAGCGCGGTGGCGTCACCCGTGGCGGTGCGGCTCACGCCCTGCTGCGGCACCAGCAGCACGCCGCGGTCCACGCCCGCCACCAGGCGGGCCTGCACCACCATGCCGGGCAGCAGCGTGCCCTGCGGGTTGGGCACCACGGCGCGCAGCGTCACGCTGCCGGTGGCGGGGTCGACCGTCACGCCGCTGAACTGCAGCGTGGCCGGCTGCGGGTGCACGCTGCCGTCTTCCAGCACCAGCTGCACCTGGCGGCTGCCGGTCTGGCCCTGCAGCTGCTTGCGCAATGCGAGCAGTTCGCCGCTGCTCTGCACGATGTCCACCAACATGGGGTCGAGCTGCTGGATGGTGGTGAGCGCCTGGGTCTGGTTGGCCGTGACCAGCGCACCCGGGGTGACGGTGGAGACCTCGATACGGCCGCTGATCGGCGCCACGATGCGGGCGCGCTGCAACTGCACCACGGCGGCGTCCAGTGCGGCCTTGGCCACCGCCACGTCGGCCTCGGCCTGGCGCTGCGCGGCGGCGCTGTCGTCGGCGGCCTGGCGGCTGAGGGCATCGGCCTTCAGCAGTTCGGCATCGCGCGCGGCCCTCACGCGGGCGGCGGCCATCGTGGCCTCGGCCCGCTGCAGAGCGGCGGCGGTGCGCGCGCGCTCGGCCTCGAAGCTGGCGGCATCCAGCTGGTAGAGCGGCTGGCCGGCGGCCACGCGGCCGCCTTCCGTGAAGAGGCGCTTCTGCACCAGGCCACCCACCTGTGGGCGGATCTCGGCGCGCTGGCTGGCGCTCAACCTGCCGGGCAGTTCGAGGCCCAGCGGGGCATCTTGCGCGCTGACGGTGACCACGCCCACCTCGGGCGCCGGGCGCGCGGCCGGTGCGGCGGCGGGCTTGTCCTGGCAGCCGGCGAGGAGTGCGGCGCAAAGCAGCGCGGCGGCCGCAGCAGGGAGGATGTTCGGGGCGGAGCGGGGGGTGGGGGCGGATTTCTGCACAAGCTGATGGTGCCCACACAATGTGGAGACAACTTGAAGGGCCCGTGACCTTGAAGGCCACGGTGCTGCGGTGCAGCCAGAGCCGCGCGAGTTCGTGTACACCCGGTGCCGCCATGAAACTGAACCTCGCCACGCGCCTGTTCGCCGCCGTGCTCAGCACCGCGGTGGTGGTGGCCGTCGCCATGGGCGTGGGCGCGCACCTCAACCTGAACCGGGACTTCCTCGGCTACCTCAACGAGCAGGCCGTGGGCCGGCTCGATCTGGCTCTGCCCAGCGTCACCGCCGGCTACCGGCAGCAGGGCAGCTGGGACTTCCTGCGTGAGCGGCCCGACCTCTGGTTCCGGCTGCTGCGCCCCGCGCCCGATGACGCCCGCGTGCCCTTGACCGAGCGCCCGCCCGCGTCGGCCACGCCTGCCGAGCTGACCGGTGCCTCGCGCCGCTTCACGCTGCTGGACGCCGAGCGCCGCCGCATCGTGGGTTTTGCAAGTCCAGCCGACAACGCCGTGGAACGCGCCATCGTCGTCGACGGCCTCACGGTGGGCTGGCTGGTGCTGACGCCCTTCGAGTCGGTGAGCTATGGCGCGGAGAAGCGCTTCGCCGATGCGCAGGCCCGCACCGGCTGGGTGGTGGGCGGTGCGGCCGTGCTGCTGGCGGCGGCCGTCGCCCTGTGGGCCTCGCGCCGCCTGCTCAAGCCGGTGCGTCAGGTGGCCGATGCCACGCACCGCCTGGCCGCCGGCGACCACGCCACCCGCGTGCCCGAGAGCGACAAGGACGACGAGATCGGCCGCCTCGCCCGTGACTTCAACCAGCTCGCCCTGACCCTGCAGCGCAACGAAGCCATGCGGCGCGAGTTCATGGCCGATGTCTCGCACGAATTGCGCACGCCGCTGGGCGTGCTGCACGGCGAACTGGAAGCACTGGAGGACGGCGTGCGGCAACTCGATGCGCAGGCCCTGCGCTCGCTGAAGGCCGAGGTGACAACGCTGCACAAGCTGGTGGACGACCTCTACGAACTCTCGCTGGCCGACGTGGGTGCCTTGTCCTACCGCAAGGCCGAGCTCGACCTGCGCGAGATCATCGACGACACCGCCGGGGCCTTCGGCGAACGGCTGCGTAGCAGCGGCCTCGCTCTGCAGCTGGAACTGCCGCCCGGGCCGCTGCCGGCCTTCGGTGATGCACGGCGGCTGCGCCAGCTCTTCGCCAACCTGTTGGAGAACAGCTGCCGCTACACCGATGCCGGCGGCGCCTTGCGCCTGCAGGCGCGGCGTGAGGGCCGGCAGATGCTGATCGACCTGCACGACAGCGCCCCTGGCGTGCGCAGCGACCAGTTGCCGCGCCTCTTCGAGCGCTTCTTCCGCGCCGAGGCCTCGCGCAGCCGGGCCAGCGGAGGCGCCGGGCTGGGGTTGTCGATCTGCGAGCGCATCGTGCAGGCGCACGAGGGGCGCATCGAGGCGCGGCCCTCGCCGCTGGGCGGGCTGTGGCTGCGCGTGGAGTTGCCTGCCCTTGGCTGAGCTGGCGCTACCGCTGAGCCTGGAGCCCGGCCCGGCCCGTGTGCTGGTGGTGGAAGACGAGCCCAAGCTCGCAGCGCTGCTGGCCGACTACCTGCGCGCCGCGGGCCACGAGGCCGAGTGCGTGGCCGACGGCCTGCTCGCGTGGCAGGCGTGGCAAGAGCGCCGGCACGACCTGGTCTTGCTCGATCTGATGCTGCCCGGCCAGGACGGTCTGCAGCTGTGCCGGCAGTTGCGAGCGCAGAGCACCGTGCCGATCGTGATGCTCACCGCGCGCGCCGACGAGAGCGACCGCCTCGCCGGCCTGGAACTGGGCGCAGACGACTACATCGCGAAGAACCCGTTCAGCCCGCGCGAGGTGATGGCGCGGGTGAAGGCCGTGCTGCGGCGCAGCCGTGTCACGGCGGCCAGCGCGCCGGCCGTTCAGGCGCTGCGTCTGGACGAAGAGGGCCAGCGAGCATGGTGGCAGGGGCAGGTGCTGGATCTCACGCCGATCGAGTTCCGCCTGCTGCGGACCCTGGCCTTGCAGCCGGGGCGTGTCTACCCGCGGGCACAGTTGCTCGAGCTGCTGCACGGTGACGCGCGCGCCGCCACCGAGCGGGCGGTGGACAGCCACGTCAAGAACCTGAGGCGCAAACTGGAACAGGCGGGCGCCGGCAGCGAACGTATCCGCTCGGTCTACGGCGTCGGCTATCACTACGACGCCTGAGTGCCGCAAGGGCCTCAGGCGCCGCGGACGCCGTCTCAGCCGTCTCAGCCGGCGTTGGCGTGCTGTGGTTCTGAGATCGGGCTGCTGGGCCGGCCTTCGGCATCCACCGGGTGGATGTCCTGCGCCAGGTCACCCTTGGGGCCCTGCACGAGTTCGTAGCGGACGCGGCCGCCTTGCTTGAGGGTGCGGAAGCCCTCGGTCTGCACCGCGGAGAAGTGGGCGAAGACGTCCGCACCACCCCCTTCGGGCTCTATGAAGCCAAAGCCTTTGGCGTCGTTGAACCATTTGACCGTACCGTACGCCATACACCTTCCCCTTGGGGGCTGCTACGGGGAAATTCTTGCGCCGGGGGTGCCAAAGTGTCAAGTTAAGTTTTCACTTTGGTTGTCAACAAAAGATGACACATCGCGATGGGCGTCCCCAAGGGTGCGCGCAGCGCCGCCCAGCCCGCAAAGGAAAGCCCGGTTTCCGGCGCAGCTTGGGCCTTGAATCGCGGCCACTTCGTTCAATATGAGACAAGCTGGAAGGGGTGTCCGCACGGCCCCTGCCAAGCAAGACCAACTCGATAGAATGGCTCATGCCCGACGAAACGCCGCCGCCTGCACCGCCACCGAAGCCACCCGCGCCTGCGCGCCGTGACGGCGGGCAAGGTGCCGTGGTGGCCGAGCGCAAGGCGGCACGCACGAAGCCGCCGCAGCTCTACCAGGTGGTGATGCTCAACGACGACTACACACCGATGGAGTTTGTCGTGATGGTGTTGCAACACTACTTTCAGCGTGATCCCGATTCGGCCACGTTGATCATGCTGAAGATTCACCACGAAGGGCGCGGCATCTGCGGCGTCTACACGAAAGACGTCGCCGCGACGAAAGTCGAACTGGTGCTCACCGCGGCGCGCCGCGAGGGGCATCCGCTGCAATGCATTATGGAGGCCGCATGATTGCGCAAGAACTGGAAGTCAGCCTGCACATGGCGTTCGTCGAGGCGCGCCAGCAGCGGCACGAATTCATCACGGTGGAACACCTGTTGATGGCCCTGTTGGACAACCCCAGCGCTGCTGAAGTGCTGCGGGCCTGTGCCGCCAACATCGACGACCTTCGCAAGAGCCTGGCCACCTTCATCAAGGAAAACACGCCCACCGTGGGCGGTACCGAAGAGGTGGACACGCAACCCACGCTGGGCTTTCAGCGGGTGATCCAGCGCGCCATCATGCACGTGCAGAGCACGGGCAGCGGCAAGAAGGAAGTCACCGGCGCCAACGTGCTGGTGGCCATCTTCGGCGAGAAGGACAGCCACGCCGTCTACTACCTGCACCAGCAGGGGGTGACGCGCCTGGACGTCGTGAACTTCATCGCCCACGGCATCAAGAAGAGCGACCCGCCCGAGCCCGCCAAGGGCAACGAGGGCCCGCAAGGCAATGAGGCCGAGAAGGAAGAGGGCGGCGGTGACGGCAAGGGCTCGCCGCTGGAGCAGTTCACGCAGAACCTGAACCAGCAGGCGCTGCAGGGCAAGATCGACCCGCTGATCGGTCGTGAGCACGAGGTCGAGCGCGTCATCCAGGTGCTGTGCCGTCGCCGCAAGAACAACCCGCTGCTGGTGGGTGAAGCCGGCGTGGGCAAGACGGCGATCGCCGAGGGCCTGGCCTGGCGCATCACCGAGAAAGACGTGCCCGAGGTGCTGGCCGACGCCACCGTCTACAGCCTGGACATGGGCGCGCTGCTGGCCGGCACCAAGTACCGCGGTGATTTCGAGCAGCGCCTGAAGGGCGTGCTCAAGCAGCTGAAGGACCAGCCCAACGCCATCCTGTTCATCGACGAGATCCACACGCTCATCGGTGCGGGTGCGGCATCGGGCGGCACGCTGGACGCCAGCAACCTGCTCAAGCCCGCGCTGAGCAGCGGTGCGATGAAGTGCATCGGCGCCACCACCTTCACCGAGTACCGCGGCATCTTCGAGAAGGACGCGGCGCTGTCGCGGCGCTTCCAGAAGGTGGACGTGGTCGAGCCCAGCGTCGAGCAGACCGTCGAGATTCTGAAGGGCTTGAAGAGCCGCTTCGAAGAGCACCACAGCGTGAAGTACGCGGTTGGCGCGCTGCAGGCCGCGGCCGAGCTCTCGGCCAAGTTCATCAACGACCGCCACCTGCCCGACAAGGCCATCGACGTCATCGACGAGGCCGGTGCCGCGCAGCGCATCCTGCCGCCGAGCAAGCGCAAGAAGACCATCACGCGCAACGAGGTCGAAGAGATCGTCGCGAAGATCGCGCGCATCCCGCCGGCCAGCGTGAGCAGCGACGACCGCAGCAAGCTCAAGACCCTGGACCGCGATCTGAAAAGCGTGGTGTTCGGGCAAGACCCGGCCATCGACGCGCTGGCCGCCAGCATCAAGATGGCGCGCAGCGGTCTGGGCAAGGCCGACAAGCCCATCGGCAGCTTCCTGTTCAGCGGCCCCACGGGCGTGGGCAAGACCGAGGTCGCCAAGCAGTTGGCTTATGTGCTGGGCATCGACCTCATCCGCTTCGACATGAGCGAGTACATGGAGCGCCACGCCGTGAGCCGCCTGATCGGCGCGCCCCCGGGCTACGTGGGCTTCGACCAGGGTGGCCTGCTGACGGAAGCCGTGACGAAGAAGCCGCACTCGGTGCTGCTGCTCGACGAGATCGAGAAGGCGCACCCCGACGTCTTCAACGTGCTGCTGCAGGTGATGGACCACGGTTCGCTCACCGACAACAACGGGCGCAAGGCCGACTTCCGCAACGTCATGATCATCATGACGACCAACGCGGGCGCCGAGACCATGAACAAGGCGACCATCGGCTTCACCAACAAGCGCGAGCAGGGTGACGAGATGGGCGACATCAAGCGCCTGTTCACGCCCGAGTTCCGCAACCGGCTGGACGCCATCGTCAACTTCCGCGCGCTGGACGAAGACATCATCCTGCGCGTGGTCGACAAGTTCCTGCTGCAGCTGGAAAGCCAGCTCACCGAGAAAAAGGTCGAGGTGACCTTCAGCGACGCGCTGCGCAAGCACCTGGCGAAGAAGGGTTTCGACCCGCTGATGGGCGCACGCCCGATGCAACGCCTGATCCAGGACACCATCCGCCGTGCGCTGGCCGACGAGTTGCTGTTCGGTCGCCTGGTCGACGGCGGCCGCCTGAGCGTCGACATCGACGACAAGGACGAGGTGCAGCTCGACATCCAGCCGGCGCGCAAGAGCGGCGACAAGCCGCGCGCCGAGGCGACACCGGCCTGATTGACCTCAGCGCGCCCGGCGCGCTGGCGGCACATCCTCCGCCGGGTTCTGGCGGTAGAACCGAGAGAGCATCCCGTACAGCACGGGATGCTCTTTTTTCATGGTCTCGGCATTCACGAAGAAGGCCTCGCTGGCGACCGCGAAGAACTCTTCTTCGCCGTTGGCGCCGTAGGGGTCGAGCGTGGTGGGCTCGTCGGCTTCCACGCGCTGAACGAAGGCCTCGTACTCCAGCTGCAGCGCGCTCAGCCATTCGGTACGCGACAGGTCGGGCGGCAGCAGCGGCACCCCATCGGCCAGGCCGTCGGCCATGTCCAGCACGTGCGCGAATTCGTGGATGACGACGTTGTAGGCGCCACCGCCTTCACCACCCGCGCCCGTCACCACACCGGCCGCGCGCACGTCGCGCCACGACAGCATCACCGGGCCGCCGTCCATGGCCTCGCCGGCCAGCGGCTCGTCGTACGCATGCACGATGCCGTCTTCGTCGGCCACCTCGCGGCGTGCCAGCACCTGGTCGGGGTGCACGACGATGCCGACGAACCCGTCGTAGGCCGACAGGCCCAGGCGCAGCACCGGCAGCACCGCCTGCGCGGCGATGGAGACCACCACCGCGTCGGTCAGCTTCAAGCCGCCGGCGGCATGGAACTCCTTGCGGTCGAGGAAGAGGCTGCTCAGGCGGCGCAACTCAGCCGCATCTTGCGGGTCGCGTCGCTGCAGGAAGGGGTAGCGCACCAGCGTGCGCTTCCACAGGTCGTCAGGGATGGCGCGGCGCTGCACCGCGGCGTCTTCGCGCCGGCGCTGCCACTGCCGCCACAGCCGCGCCAGCACGGCAGCCTCAGCGGCCTGCAGGCGGCAGGCGCTCGAAGCCGCGGCGGGTCAGCCGCAGCACTTCGGCGCGGGGGTGGCTGCCGTCGAGATCCCAGTCGCTGAGCACGTGGCGCTTGAAGCCGGGCGCCAGCGCGTTGCTGCCGGGCCGGTGGGTGTGACCGTGCACCATCTCCGCGGAGCCCAGCGCATGCATCCAGCGCACGGCGGCTGCCGGGTCGACGTCGGCGCTGGCATCGCCGTCCATCTGCCAGCGCGCGGCGCTGGCGCGGCGCATCTCGGCGGCCAAGGCCAGGCGTTCGACCAGCGGCCGCGCCAGGAACTCGGCTTGCCAGGCGGCGCTGCGCACCTGCTGTCGGAAGGCCTGGTAGGGCTGGTCGGACAGGCATAGCGCGTCGCCGTGCGTCAGCAGCACCGGTTGGCCCCAGGCCAGCAGCACGGTCGGGTCGGGCAAGGCCAAGAGGCCGGCATCGTTCAGCAGCGCCGGCCCGACGAGGAAATCGCGGTTGCCGGCCATGAAACCCA
The DNA here is from genome assembly GCA_051861265.1 of Rubrivivax sp. Classification (GTDB taxonomy): domain Bacteria; phylum Pseudomonadota; class Gammaproteobacteria; order Burkholderiales; family Burkholderiaceae_C; genus Rubrivivax. The sequence continues at coordinate 23,308 of JBHYDA010000021.1, read as the reverse complement.
GCATGCGATGGCTGGCCGCCTCGGCCATCGCCTCGACACAGCGGCGTTCGAAAGTGCGGTGCCGGGCATCGTCGCCCACCCACACCTCGAACAGGTCGCCGAGCATGAACACCGCATCGGCCGTGGTGTGCAGCAGGTGCTGCGCCCAGGCCTCGAAGGTGGCGGGCATGGCCTCGCACAAATGCAGATCGGAGATGAAATCCACCGCGCGCCAGGCCGGCGGCACGGTGAACTCGTAGAAGGGCGGGAACGCGCCGTTCCGCGCCTCGTCATCCATCGTCGGTGCGGGGCTCAGTCGACTGCGGTTGCGTTCGTGATCACCACGTCCTCCAGCGGCACGTCGTCGTGGAAGCCCTTGCGGCCGGTACGCACCTTCTCGATGGCGTCCACCACATCGGTGCCTTCCACCACGCGGCCGAAGACGGCATAGCCCCAGCCGCTGCTGTTCTCGGCCGTGAAGTCGAGGAAGCCGTTGTCGGTGGCGTTGATGAAGAACTGCGCGGTGGCCGAATGCGGGTCGTTGGTGCGCGCCATCGCCAGCGTGTACTTCTTGTTCTTCAGGCCGTTGTTGGCTTCGTTGCGGATGGGCGCGAGCGTGCCCTTCTGCTTGATGCCGACTTCGAAACCGCCGCCCTGAACCATGAAGCCCTTGATGACGCGGTGGAAGACGGTGCCGTTGTAGTGGCCGGCCTTCACGTACTCGAGAAAGTTGGCGGTGGACAGCGGCGCCTTCTCGTCGTCGAGCTCGATGCGCAGGGTGCCAGCGCTGGTGTCCATCTTTACGAATTTGCTCATGTCATTTCTCCATGGTGGCTTTGCGGATGGTCACGGGCGTGACCGGCAGGTTCTTGAAAACGCCTTGCTCCTGGGTGGGCACGGCCTTGATCTTGTCGACGATTTCCATGCCTTCGATGACCTGGCCAAAGACGGCGTAGCCGCCGCCGGCGGTGTCCAGGCGCGGGTTGTCGACAACGTTGATGAAAAACTGTGCGGTGGCGGAGTTGGGGTCGCTGGTGCGCGCCATCGCGAGGCTGCCCCGCACGTTCGACAGGCCGTTGCCGGCTTCCAGCGGAATGGCCTTGCGCGTGGGCTTTTCGCTCAGGTCGCGCTTGTAGCCGCCGGTTTGCACCATGAAGCCGTCGATGATGCGGTGGAAGATGACGCCGTCGTAGTGGCCGGCCTTCACGTACTGCACGAAGTTGGCCACCGTCTTCGGGGCCTTCTCGGCGTCCAGCATCAGCACGATGTCGCCTTCAGAGGTGGCCAGGCGCACCTTCTGGGCGTGGGCCGACAGACCGAAGGCCAACAGGCCGAGCACGAACCAACGCAGCAGCAGTTTCAAGGCGATGTCTCCACAGGAAAGGCAGGCAGATCGGGGGACCGGCGGCGCGCGAGTCTAGCGGGCGCCCGGCAGGGCCTCTGCCAGCAGGGCCCGCACGGCTTCCAGGCGGCGCAGCAGCGGCGCGTCCAGCGGCCCCTCGGCGCTGGCCGCCTCGAAGGCCTGAACCGCCAGCATCAGGTGCACCTGGCCGAGGTTGATGCGCGCCGTGCGGTGCCCGGGGTCGTTGCGCAGCGCCGTCTCCAGCGCCTGGCGTGCCATCTCCAGGCGCCCTGCACGGGCGTGCAGCAGCGCGATGTTGTTGTGCGGGTCGGGCAGTTCCGGATAGTCCTGCGCCATGCGCGTGAAGTGCGCGAGCGCATCGGCATCGCGTCCCAGGTCCATCAGCGCCACGCCCAGCAGAAAACGCAGTTGCGCATCGCGCGGCTGGGCGGCCACGCCGGCCTCGGCGCGCTTCAGCGCGGCGGCCGGTTCGCCGCGGGCCAGCAAGGCGCGCACTTCCGTTAGTTCGTCGGCCTGCGCCAACGGTGCGAAGACCAGCGTGGCGAGCAGCAGTGCGCCGCCCGCAGTGCGTTTCAGCCGTCGGCGCACACGCGGCAGGCAGGGTGGAGTCAGGGGCGCGGACAGCATGTGCAAGTCGTTCAGGGCGGGCACCGAGCCTCCGTCTGGGGTTGCGGGGGCGGGGCGGGGCGCCGGGCATGGCCGCTATACTGAAATGGATTCTATCGACCCGCTTCCGCCCCGTTTTCGCCCCGTTCTCACCCTGCGCCGGCCCGCTTCTCGCGGGCCGTGCCGCCTCTGCAAGGCGAAGGGCCGGTGCACGGTGAACGGGCGCAGACCGCTGCCGCGGTGTGTGTCTGCCACGGGGGGAGCCGGCCGCCCAGCCCCCGGCCTGATCTGCGTCCATGACCCTGCACATCCACAACACCCTGACACGCCAGCTCGAAGCCTTCGAGCCGATCGAGCCCGGCCACGTGCGGATGTACGTCTGCGGCATCACGGTCTACGACCTGTGCCACCTGGGCCACGCCCGCATGATCCTGTCCTTCGACACGGCGTACCGCTGGTTGATGGCCAGCGGCTGGCGCGTCACCTACGTGCGCAACATCACCGACATCGAGGACAAGATCATCCGCCGCGCGCTGGAGCGTGGTGTCGGCATCCGCCAGCTCACCGACGAGATGATCGCGGCCATGCACAGCGATTTCGCGGCCCTGGGCGCGCTGCCGCCCACGCACGAGCCGCGCGCCACCGACTTCGTGCCGCAGATGCTGTCGCTCATCGGCCAGCTGCAGCAGCGCGGCCTGGCCTACCAGGCAGAGGGCGGTGATGTGAACTACGCCGTGCGCCGCTTTCCGGGCTACGGCAAGCTCAGCGGCAAGAGCCTGGACGAGCTGCGCGCCGGTGAACGCGTGGCCGTGCAGGGCGACAAGGAAGACCCGCTGGACTTCGTGCTCTGGAAACACGCCAAGCCGAACGAGCCGGCCGATGCCACTTGGCCCAGCCCCTGGGGCCCGGGTCGCCCGGGCTGGCACATCGAGTGCTCGGCGATGAGCTGCGCGCTGCTGGGCGAGCCCTTCGACATCCACGGTGGCGGCATGGACCTGCAGTTCCCGCACCACGAGAACGAGATCGCGCAGAGCGAAGGCGCCAGCGGCCAGCCCTTCGTGCGCACCTGGATGCACAACGGCTTCCTCAACGTCGACGACACGAAGATGTCGAAGTCGCTGGGTAACTTCTTCACCATCGCCGATGTGCTGAAGCGCTACGACGGCGAGACGGTGCGCTTCTTCATGCTGCGCACGCACTACCGCAGCCCCTTCAACTTCAGCGACCAGCTGCTCGACGAAACGCGCACCGCGCTCAAGCGCCTGTACACCGCGCTGCAGGCTGCCGGCCCGCAGCCGGCGCTGACCGTCATCGACTGGGCCGAGCCGCGCGCCGCCGCCTTCAAGGCCGCGATGGATGACGACTTCAACACGCCCGGCGCCGTGGCCGTGCTCTTCGACCTGGCCGGCAGCGTGAACCGCGGTGAGCACACCGATGCGCCGTTGCTGCAGGCGCTGGGCGGCGTGCTGGGTCTGCTGCAGCAGGCGCCGCAAACCTACCTGCAGGGCGGTAGCGGGCTGGACGAAGCCGCCATCGCCGAGCGCATTGCCGCCCGCGCCGCGGCCAAGCAGGCGCGCGACTTTGCGCTGGCCGACCGCATCCGCGCCGAGCTGCTGGCCCAGGGCATCGAGCTCAAGGACGGGCCGCAGGGCACCGCGTGGGTCAAGGCTTGAGCACCGCCGCCAAGCCCGCTGCCGCACCGCCAGCCCCCGCGGCGCCAGCGGCGACGCTACCCGCGTACTGGGAAGAGGCCCGCAAGCACCTGGCCAAGCGCGACCGGGTGATGAAGAAGCTGATCCCGAAGTTCGGCGAGGCCTGCCTGCAGAGCCGCGGCGACGCCTTCACCACGCTGGCGCGCAGCATCGTCGGCCAGCAGATCAGCGTGAAGGCGGCGCAGAGCGTGTGGGAGCGGTTTGCGCTCACCGTGGGCGGCCCCGTCACGCGGCTGCAGCCGGCCGAGGTGCTGGCGGTGGAGAGCCCGCGCCTGCGCGAGGCCGGCCTCTCGGCGCGCAAGTGCGAGTACCTGCTCGACCTGGCCCGCCACTTCAGCGACGGCCAGGTGCACCCCGCGCAGTGGGAGGGCATGGACGACGAGGCCATCATCACCGAGCTCGTGGCCATCCGCGGCATCGGGCGGTGGACGGCCGAGATGTTCCTCATCTTCCACCTGCTGCGCCCGAACGTGCTGCCGCTGGACGACCTGGGCCTCATCAAGGGCATCAGCGTGAACTACTTCAGCGGCGAGCCGGTCTCGCGCGCCGAGGCGCGCGAGGTGGGCGAGGCCTGGGCGCCGTTCCGCTCGGTCGCCACTTGGTACATTTGGCGCAGCCTGGACCCCCTCCCTGTGGAGTACTGACTTGTCCAAACGACACTTTCTCGAGTTTGAGCAGCCGATCGCCGACCTGGAGTCGAAGATCGACGAACTGCGCTACGTGCACAACGAATCGGCCGTCGACATCAGCGACGAGATCGAGCGCCTGGCCGCCAAGAGCCAGCAGCTCACGCGCGATATCTACAGCCAGCTCACGCCCTGGCAGGTGACGCAGATCGCGCGCCATCCGCAGCGGCCCTACACGCTGGACTACGTCAACGAGATCTTCACCGACTTCGAGGAACTGCACGGCGACCGCCACTACGCCGACGACCTCAGCATCGTCGGCGGCCTCGCGCGCTTCAACGGCCAGGCCTGCATGGTGCTGGGCCACCAGAAGGGCCGCGACACGAAGGAGCGCACGCTGCGCAACTTCGGCATGAGCCGCCCCGAGGGCTACCGCAAGGCGCTGCGCCTGATGAAGCTGGCCGAGAAGTTCGGCTTGCCGGTGTTCACCTTCGTCGACACGCCTGGCGCCTACCCGGGCATCGGCGCAGAAGAGCGTGGCCAGAGCGAGGCCATCGGCCGCAACATCTTCGAGATGGCGCAGCTGGAAGTGCCCATCATCAGCACCATCATCGGCGAAGGCGGCAGCGGCGGGGCGTTGGCCATCAGCGTGGCCGACCAGGTGCTGATGCTGCAGTTCAGCGTGTATTCGGTGATCTCGCCCGAAGGTTGCGCGTCCATCCTCTGGAAGACGGCCGAGCGCGCCTCCGAGGCCGCCGAGGCCCTGGGCATCACCGCGCACCGCCTCAAGGCGCTGGGCGTCATCGACAAGATCGTCAACGAGCCCGTGGGCGGTGCCCACCGCGACGTGCCCTGGATGGCTGCGCAGCTCAAGCGCGCGCTGGCCGATGCGCTGCGCCACACCGCCGACCTGAAGCCCGCCGCCCTGCTGCAGCAGCGCTACGAGCGCCTGCGCAGCTACGGCCGCTACACCGACACCAAGGAACGTTGAACACCCCCAGCGGGCCTGGCGGACGTGTGGCCGTGGCCGTCAGCGGCGGCCGCGACTCCACCGCGCTGCTGCACGCCACGCTGCGTGCTGCGCTGCCCTTGGGCCTGCAGGTGTGGGCCCTGCACGTGCACCACGGGCTGCAGGCCGAAGCCGACGCGTGGGAGCAGCAGGTGCGCCTGCAGGCCCGGCGCTGGGGCGCGGCCTTCCTCAGCCAGCGGCTGGCTGGCGCGCCCGAGGCGGGCGACAGCATCGAGGCCTGGGCGCGCCGCGAGCGTTACCGGGCGCTGGCCGAGATGGCCGCACAGGCGCAGTGCTCGCTGCTGCTGCTGGGCCACCACAGGCGTGACCAGGCCGAGACCTTCCTGCTGCAGGCCCTGCGTGGTGGCGGCCCGGCCGGCCTGGCCGCGATGCCGGCGCTGGCCCAGCGCAGGCAACTCACTTGGGCGCGCCCCTGGCTGCAGCAGCCGCGCGAGGCCGTGCAGGGCTATGTGCAGCGCCACCGGCTGCGCCACGTGGAAGACCCGAGCAACGCCGACGAGCGCTACGCACGCAACCGCCTGCGCCGCCACGTGTGGCCGGTGCTCAACGCCGCGTTCGACGACACCGAGGCCACGTTGGTGCAGGCCGCCCGCCATGCGGCACACGCCGCGGCGCTGGCGGACGAGGTGGCGGCCATCGACCTGCCGCCCCTGTGCGAAGACGGCGCACTGCTGCTCGCACCCTGGGCGGCCTTGCCCCCCGCGCGGCGGCGCAACGCCCTGCAGGCCTGGCTGACCGGCGCATTGCCCGGCCGCTGGCCGCACACCTTGCTGGAGCGCCTGCTCGCGGAACTGCCGGGCCGCCGCGGTGGCCAATGGCCTGCCCCAGACGCCGTGCTGCGCCTGTACCGCGGGCGCTTGAGCTGCCTGCAGGCCCAGGTTGCAGTACCGGCCGCGCTGCCGCTGCCGGCGCTGGATCTCTCCAAGCCGGGCTTCGTGGAACTGCCGGGCTGGGGTGGTCGCTTCGAAGTGCGCGACAGCACCCACGACGGCGTGCCGCCAGCGCTGCTGCAGGCCGTGCGTGTGGCGCCGCGCACCGGGGGCGAACGCTTCCATCTGGCCGAACGCGGCCTGGCACGGTCGTTGAAGAAGCAGTACCAGGCCGCTGGCGTACCAGCCTGGGCGCGCCAGGGGCCGCTGCTCTGGCTGGCCGACGGGCGGCTTCTGTATGCGCCCGGCCTGGGCGTCGATGCCGCGTTGCGGGCCGAGCGCGGGCAGCCGCAACGCGCCCTTCGCTGGTGCCCGGACGCGCCAGGGCCACGTCAGCGCCGCAGCTAAAATGCCGGGTTTTGTTGCATGCACAGGGCTGCCTTGAGGCGCCGCGGCAACGACACCGTCTCGACACTCCCGCCGCGGCCTGCGGCAATCAGCGATGGCATTGATCGTTCACAAGTACGGCGGCACCTCCATGGGGTCGACCGAACGCATCCGCAGCGTGGCGCAACGCGTGGCCAAGTGGGTGCGCGCCGGCCACCAACTCGTGGTCGTGCCCTCGGCCATGTCCGGCGAAACCAACCGCCTGCTCGGCCTGGCCAAGGAACTGGTGCCCGATGCGGCCATCGCCAGCACCGCCGAAGCCCGGCGCGAGCTTGATGCGCTGGCCGCCACGGGCGAGCAGGTCAGCGTGGGCCTGCTGGCGCTGGCGCTGCAGGGCCAGGGCGTGCCGGCCGTCAGCTACGGCGGCTGGCAGGTGCCCATCAAGACCGATTCGGCCTTCACGAAGGCCCGCATCGAGAGCATCGACGACACCCGCGTGCGTGCCGATCTGGCCGCCGGCAAGGTGGTCATCATCACCGGCTTCCAGGGCATCGACGGCGACGGCAACGTCACCACCTTGGGCCGCGGCGGCAGCGACACCTCGGCCGTGGCCGTGGCCGCAGCGCTGAAGGCCGACGAGTGCCTGATCTACACCGACGTCGACGGCGTCTACACCACCGACCCGCGTGTGGTGCCCGAAGCGCGCCGCCTGTCCACCGTGAGCTTCGAAGAGATGCTCGAGATGGCCAGCCTGGGCAGCAAGGTGCTGCAGATCCGCAGCGTCGAATTCGCGGGCAAGTACCGCGTGCCCACGCGCGTATTGAGCAGCTTCACGCCCTGGGACATTCCGCTCGACGAAGAAGCCAAGTCGGGCACCCTGATCACCTTTGAGGAAGACGAGAAGATGGAACAAGCCGTCGTGGCCGGCATCGCGTTCAACCGCGACGAAGCAAAGATCAGCGTCATCGGCGTGCCCGACAAGCCGGGCATCGCGTACCAGATCCTGGGCCCGGTGGCCGATGCCAACATCGACATCGACGTGATCATCCAGAACCTCTCGCACGACGGTCGCACCGACTTCAGCTTCACGGTGCACCGCAACGACTACGCGCGCACGATGGCCGTGCTGGAGAACACCGTGCTGCCCGCCACCGGCGCGGCGCGCGTGCTGGGCGACGCGAAGATCTGCAAGGTGAGCATCGTCGGCATCGGCATGCGCAGCCACGTGGGCGTGGCCAGCACGATGTTCCGCACGCTCTCGGAAGAGGGCATCAACATCCAGATGATCACCACCAGCGAGATCAAGACCAGCGTCGTCATCGACGAGAAGTACATGGAGCTCGCGGTGCGCGCGCTGCACAAGGCTTTCGACCTCGACCAGCCCAGCAGCTGAGCGCAAAAGTTCGGGCTGCCTGCAAGGGGCGGCCCGAAGTTCAGGCTAGAATGCGGATCCTTCGCTGGAGTCGTGACCGAGTGGCCGAAGGTGCTCCCCTGCTAAGGGAGTATGTGGGCAAAACCTGCATCGAGGGTTCGAATCCCTCCGACTCCGCCAAGCCCCAAAAAGCAGACGGGCCCTGAGTTTTCTCAGGGCCCGTTTTGTTTTGCACCTGCCTTCTCGCAGGCGTCTTTCGGCTGATTCATGCGGCCTGGTCCAGGGCCTGTGCCAAGGCCAGCACCGAAGCCGGGGCGCAGCCCTCGGCTTTGTTGTTGACGGTGATGAAGGCCGCGCGGCCGGCCTGCAGCGTGGCGACGACCACCTTCACCAAGGTTTGGCGTGTGGGCAGGTCTTCGGCCTGGAAGCGGTCGAAGGGCGCCCAGGCGTCGCGTGCTTCTGCGTAGCGCAGGCCGCGCTGCAGGTTCCAGCGGCAGACCAGGTCGCCCGGCCAGGTGGCGCGCAGCAGCGGCAGTTGCGCTTCGGCCGCGGGCATGCGGTCGTGCAGGCCCAGCACGGGGCGCACGCCGTGGAACTTCAGCGTGGCGGCGAGGGCGGGGGTCAGCAGCGAGGGGTCGCGCAATTCCAGCGCCTGCTGGGCGCCTGGCGGCAGCGCGGCTTCAACGGCTTGCCACAAGGTGCCCAGGCGGCGCAGCAAGGCGGGCTCGTCGTCCAGCCAGCGTCGTGGCAGCGGCGAGAGCTGCCACACCAGCACGCCGAGTTTGTCGCCCAGGCCTGCAGTGGCCGGCTGCGCGCACAGCAGCACGGCGGCGTCTGCATCGAGGAAGTGCGGGTTGTCGCGCAGCGCGGCGCCGGTGGCAGGCTCGCGCTCGGTGGCATCGCTCAGCAGTGCGGGCGCCTTCACGACGAAGCGGAAGTGCGCCGGCACCTGCGCGGCCAGCGCGCGGTAGGTGGCAGCCTCCAGCGGGCGGTAGAAGGCGCGATCGAGGCTGACGGTGTTCAGCAGCGGGTGCTGCGCGTAGGCGGCCAGCCCATCGCGCGAGAGGCGCGCTTCGGGGTAGGCGCTGGCGTAGACCTGCCCGGCCCAGCCGGGGAAGTGCCACGACGAGGTACCCAGGTGCAGCCGGCCGCCCCAGCGCTGGTGCAAACGCGCGGCCAGGGCCTGCAATTCGGTGCCCGCAGGCGCCGGCTGCACGCCGCCGCCGGCGGGCAGGGGCTCGGCGTCGAAGAGCGCGGCTTGGGCCATGGCCCGGCATTCTGGCGCGCCGGCACCCGCACGCCCAGGCCGGCACAATGAAGCGCCAAGCCGCCACTGCCGTGCGGCGACCAGGAGACGACCCTTGCCCCTCAGCGACATCGAGATCGCCCGCCAGGCCCGCCTGCGCCGCATCACCGACCTGGCCCAAGACCGCCTGGGCATCCCCGACGAACACCTGGTGCCCTACGGCCACCACAAGGCCAAGCTGGCGCTGCCCTACATCCGCAGCCTGGAAGACCGGCCCGACGGCAAGCTCATCCTGGTGACGGCCATCAGCCCCACGCCGGCCGGCGAGGGCAAGACCACCACCACGGTGGGCCTGGGTGATGCGCTCAACCACATCGGCAAGAAGGCGCTGATCGCGCTGCGCGAACCCAGCCTCGGGCCGGTGTTCGGCCTGAAGGGCGGGGCCACGGGCGGCGGCCGCGCGCAGGTGGTGCCGATGGACGACATCAACCTGCACTTCACCGGCGATTTCCAGGCCATCGCGCTGGCGCACAACCTGCTGTCGGCGTGCCTGGACAACCACATCCACCACGGCAACGCGCTGGACATCGACCTGCGCCGCATCGTCTGGAAGCGCGTGGTCGACATGAACGACCGTGCCTTGCGCGACATCACCGTGGGCCTGGGCGGGCCGGGCAACGGCTTCCCGCGGCAGGACGGTTTCGACATCGTCGTGGCCAGCGAGGTGATGGCCATCCTGTGCCTGAGCACGAGCCTGGCCGACCTGAAGACCCGCCTGGGCCGCATCGTCGTGGCCGAGACACGCGGCCGCAAGCCGGTGACCGCCGCCGACCTGAAGGTGCACGGCGCCATGGCCGTGCTGCTGAAGGATGCGCTGGCGCCCAACCTCGTGCAGACCATCGAGAACAACCCGGCGCTGCTGCACGGCGGGCCCTTCGCCAACATCGCGCACGGCTGCAACAGCGTGATGGCCACGCGCACTGCGCTGAAGCTGGCCGACTACGTGGTGACGGAGGCCGGTTTCGGTGCGGATCTCGGCGCCGAGAAGTTCATCGACATCAAGTGCCGCAAGGCGGGGCTGGCGCCTTCGGCGGCCGTGCTGGTGGCCACCATCCGCGCGCTGAAGTTCCACGGCGGCGTGGCCGTGCCCGACCTCGGTCGTGAAGACCTGGGCGCGCTGGAGCGCGGCCTGGCCAACATCCAGCGCCACCTCCACAACCTGCGCGAGGTCTTCGGGCTGCCTTGCGTGGTTTCCATCAACCATTTCAGCGCCGACACCGAAGCCGAACACGCGTTGCTGCGCGAGCGGCTGAGCGCCTTCACGGGCGGCAGCGTGCCCGTGCTCACCGCGCGCCACTGGGCTGAAGGCGGCCCAGGAGCGGCCGATGTGGCCCGTGCCGTGGTGGCCGCCTGCGAGCAGCCCAGCACGCTGCGCTTCGCCTACGAAGACGCCGACCCGCTGTGGGAGAAGGTGCGCAAGCTCGCCACGCGCACCTACGGCGCGGCCGACATCAGCGCCAGCAGCGCCGTGCGCAAGCAGATCGCCGCGCTGCAGGAGGCCGGCTACGGCCACCTGCCGGTGTGCGTGGCCAAGACGCAGGTGAGCTTCAGCACCGACCCCAGCCAGCGCGGCGCGCCCAGCGGCCACGTGCTCGACGTCCGCGAGGTGCGCCTGGCCGCAGGCGCCGAGTTCGTGGTGATGGTCTGCGGCGACATCATGACCATGCCCGGCCTGCCCAAGGTGCCGGCGGCCGAGCACATCGATCTCGACGACGCCGGCCAGATCGTTGGCTTGAGCTGAGCGCGCGAGGCTGCGCATGGCCAACAACACCGCGCGGCTGTACCGCATCGAATCGCTGATTCGCGCGCGCGGGCATGTCAGCTTCCAGACCTTGCTGGAGGAACTGGAGGTCAGCCGCGCCACGCTCAAGCGCGACCTGGAGTACCTGCGCAGCCGCCTGGGCGCGCCCATCGAGTACGACCGCGATGTCAACGGCTACCGCTTCGGCACCAGCACCTACGCCGGCCCCAAGCACGAACTGCCGGGCTTGTGGTTCGACGAGGCCGAGCTCTACTCGCTGCTGATGGCGCAGCAGCTGCTGGCCGGGCTGGACAGCGACGGCCTGCTCAGCCGCCACCTGCAGCCGCTGCTGGACCGCATCCACGAGCTGCTGCAAAGCGGTTCGGCCGAGGGTGATGCGGCCGCGGCCGAGCGCCTGATGAAGCGCGTGAAGATCGTTAGCGCCCTGCGCCGCCCGGTGCCCAGCCGCTTCTTCGAGCGCGTGAGCACTGCGCTGCTGGCGCGCAAGCGGCTGCACCTGCACTACCTGGCGCGCACGCGGCGTGAGCTGAGCGAACGCGAGGTCTCGCCGCAGCGCCTGGTGCACTACCGCCACACCTGGTACCTGGACGCCTGGTGCCACCGCAGCGAGGCGCTGCGCCGCTTTGCGCTGGACGCGGTGCAGGAAGCCACCGTGCTGGACAGCAAGCCCGCGCGCGAGATTGCGCTCAAGCGCGTGCAGGCCGAGATGGACGCCGGCTACGGCATCTTCGCCGGCGCCACCCCGCGCTGGGCGGTGCTGGTCTTCGACGTGCAGGCCGCGCAGTGGGCCAGCCGCGAAGAGTGGCACCCGCAGCAAGAGGGCCGCTGGCTCGACGACGGGCGCTTCGAGCTGCGTCTGCCCTACGTGGACGACACCGAGGTGGTGATGGACGTGCTGCGCCAGGGCGAGCAGGTGCAGGTGCTGGCGCCTCCCGAGCTGGCGCAGGCCGTGCGCAGCCGTCTGGCGGCCGCCGCAGCACGGTACGGCAGCGACGCCGGGGCCTGAGCCCCAGCTCCCTGTTTCCCCCAGGCCGAGGCCGTCAGCGCCGGCGCTGGCGGGGAGTGATGCCGGTGCTCAGCTGCATGGCCGCATCGCCCGCCACCGTCACCCCCGTGGGCGGGGTGGCGACCAACTGGTCGGGGTGCCAGACCTTCAGGCGCGCCGCGCCTTCCGGGACGCCGCTGAGCGTGGCCTGGCCGGCGGCATCGGTCTTCACGACCCAGGGCGAGTCGGCCACGTAGATGTGCCCGCGCATGCGGCTGTGCAGGTGGCAGCCCAGCTCCACCGGGCCGGCCTGGTTCATCACCACCTCCTGGCTGCCGCCCGTGCGGCCCTCGGCCGCGCCGGCCAGGCGCAGCTCGAAGCCTGCCGCCTGGGGGGATGAGAGCGTGTCGGCAGCCGCGGGGCGCCCGCGCACGTGGTGGTCGAACGGGTCGATGTTCGTGAAGCGCACCGCCGAGCCCACGGGCACCACCAGCAGCGCAGGCTGGAAGCGCATGCGCTCCTGCTGCACGGTGGTGCGCACGGGTTGGGGCTTGCGCGCAGGGCTGCCGGGCGGTGGTTCCAGCACCACCACGGCGTCTGCCAGAGGCTGGCCGTCGGCGGCCAGCACGCTGACCTGCAGCGTGGCGGCCCAGGCCCCTGGCGCGGCGAGGGCCCAAGCCAGCGCAGCGGCCAGGCCTCTGCGCCACACGGCCTTCAAGGCGCGGTGCTCGCTCATGGCGCGACGATGTCGCGGTGCATCGGTGCCAGCAGCGCCAGCAACTGGTTCTGCCGTGTGAACGGGATGCTGCGGGCGTCCATCGCCTGCTGCAGCACCTCCACCAGCGCGTTGAAGTCGGCGCGCGTGATCTTCAGGTCGGCGTGCGCGTCCTTCATGTTGCCGCCCTCGTAGCGGCAGGGGCCGCCGCTGAGCAGGCAGAGCTGCTCGGTCAGCCGGGCCGCGAGTTCCTTCGCGTTGGTGTCCTTGAACTGGTGGCCGATGCGCCTGTCGGCCTTCAGGCGCGCGACGAAATCGTTCATCAGTATCTGCAGGCCGGCCTGCTCGCCGAGGGCCTGGTAGAGGCCCGGGGCTGGAGCCATGGGGTAAGCGGTGGCACGGTCGGCGCCGTTGCCTGACACCGGGGCCGGCTGGGCCTGCGCCACCGCGGCGGCGAGCAGGAGGGCGCCGGCGCACAGGCTGCGGGGAAGTGAGCGGGGGTGGGGCATGGTGGGCCTCGAAGTCGGTCAGAACGCGATCTGCGCGGACAGGTAGGCGCCGGTCTGGCGGCGCTGTTCGGTGGTGGCGGGCACGACGCGGCCCAGGTCCACCCAGGCGGCGGTCAGCGAAAGGTGCGGGCTCGGTGCCCAGGCGATGAAGACGTCCTTCCAGTCTTCGGCGCGCAGGCCATCGCCCAAGCCGGCCACCTCGCCCGCGCGGCGCAGCCGGTCGGGCATGCGGCGCCATTCGGCGCCCACCGCCAGCCGCCGGTTGAGCAGCCAGGCCACCGAGATTTCGGGCTGCACCGTGTAGCCGCGGTCGTCCACCAGGTCGGCGATGCCGCCGCCATGGCCCAGCAGCCCGCCCTGGTTGGCGCGCGTCACACGCAGCGTGGCATTGACCAGCACGCCTTGCGCCAGAAAGAGCTTGGTGGCGCTGACATAAGCCTCGGTGTCGCGGTGCCGCGCGCCCAGCGCCTGCAGGGTTGGGCTCAAGCCGCTGTCCTTCAGTTCCTTGGACAAGAGGCCCACCGCGATCTGCGGCCGCCAGGTGTCGCTGTCGAGCACGGCATCGCCGGCCACGCGGACCTTCAGGCCGACGATGTTCTGGCGCAGGCGCAAGCCCGGCAAACCGAGCGCGCGGCCGGTGACGCCGGTGCTCAGGTCTTGCTGCGCCAGCGAGAGCTCGAGCCGGTTGTTCCACGCGAAGGCTGCGCCGGCGGCGGTGAGCGCGTAGTCGCGCGTGACGGCGCGGCTGGCAAAGGCGCTGGCGCCGATCTCGCCCTCGGTGGCCTGCGTGCCGATGAGCGCCCACGGTGACAGCCCGCCGCCGGCGGCACCGTCAACGGTGCTGACGCCACCCGTCAGCAGCAGCTTGCCCGTGCCGGCATGCGCCGGCCCGGCCAGGAGTGCAGCGGCTGCCGTGGCAGCGCAAGCCATGCCGTGGGCCACGCGGCGTGCGCGGGGCGGTGCAGGGGAGCGGTGGGGCGTTGGGGTCATGGTGCAGCGGGTCTCCATCGGATGTGCGCAAAAGTCGTCATCGGCAGAATCGGCACTTCCCCGTCATACGTGAGGCCGTGCCGCCTGGATGCAGGGCTGCAAGCAAAATGCGGCCTGTTTCTGCCACTTTCGCCACAGCGCGCACCGCCTGCCATGTTCCGTCTGCTGCTTGCCCTTGTTGCCCTGGTCAGTGCCGGCTTTGTCTGGTGGTCTGGGCAGATGTTGCCGGCCCAGGTGGCCTCGCGCTTCGACAGCCAGGGCATGGTCGTCAGCTGGATGGCGCGCGAGACCTTCATCGGCCTGATGCTGCTGCTGGCCTCGGTGATGCCGGCGGTGACGGCGCTGCTGCAGATGCGCAATTCGCGCCTTTCGCGCACCCGCATCCCGAACCCCGAGCACTGGTATGCCGAGCCGCGCCGCAACGCCACGGTGGCCTACCTGGAGGCGCATGCCGCGGTGTTTGCAGTGGCCCTGTCGGCCTTCATGTGTTTCGTGTTCTGGCGCGTGGTGGCCGCCCACCAGGGCACGCCGCAGGCCCCCGTGCTGGACAAGCAGCTCTTTCTGCTCGGCCTGGGCGTCTTCGTGGCTTTTGCGGTCGGCTGGACGGTGCTGCGACACCAGCACTTCCGGCGCATCGCCTGAAGCGGCGCCACTACCGATGAGGCCGGTTCGGCCGCCGGTGCTGATCAGCGCCTGCTTGCTGGGGCAGGCGGTGCGCCACGACGGGCGGGACAAGCGCAGCGACCACCCGGTGCTGCAAGCCTGGAAGGCGCAAGGCCGCGTGCTGCCGCTGTGCCCCGAGGTGGCCGGCGGTCTGCCCGTGCCGCGCCTGCCGGCCGAGATCGAAGCTGGCGCCGGCGGCGCCGCGGTGCGGGCCGGCCTGGCGCGCGTGCTTGACGCCCGCGGTGGTGACGTCACGGCCGCCTTCACGCGCGGCGCCGAGGCCGCGCTGGCCCTGGTTCGGCAACACGGCGTGCGTGTGGCGGTGCTGAAGGCGGGCAGCCCGTCTTGCGGCAGCGCGTGGGCTTACGACGGCAGCTTCAGCGGCGCCCGGGTGGCGCAGCCGGGCGTCACCACGGCAGCCCTGCAGGCCGCCGGTGTGCGCGTGTTCAGCGAAGAAGACTGGGCGGCTGCGGCGCAGGCCGACCTGGAAGACCCTGCGCCCTGAGGTTGGCCGGGCGCTGCAGCCCGCAAAGCGAAATCAGGGCTTCACGACCTCGTTGATCTCGACCACGAGACCTTGCGTCTGGTTGGCCACGGCGGCCGATTGGCCGCTCAGGTCGCCCGGCCCCGGCGCGGCCTGGCCGCTCTTGCTGACCCGGGCGGTCACCACGACCTGCGGGAAAGCCGACAGCTTCATCGCCGGCGACATCGCCATGCTGTCGTCGAGCCGGAAGCTCACCGGCAGATCCTTCACCTGGTAGCGCAGGATGGCCAGGGGCATGCGGGCGCCTTCTGCCGGGCGCGCGAAGACGAAGACCACGTCCTCGGGGCGCGCCTGCGCGGCCAGGGCGGGCGCCAGTTTCACGGTGCCGGTCAGCAATGCGCCCGTGGCTGCGGCCGAAGCCGAACCCGGCGCGGCCGAAGTGACGCCTTGAGAGGGCTGCGCGGCCGCAGCCACGCGCGGGCCGGGCGGCATGCCGGCCAGGCTGCGCGCCTCGTCGATGCTGCTTTGCAGTTGCGGCAGGAAGGCGCTGTCGGGGGGCGACACGCTCGCCAGCCGCTCCCAGCGCTGCACCGCGAGCTTGAAGTCCTTGCGGTTGAAGGCGGCCGTGCCCGAGAGCGCCAGGCCCTTGCCGTTGTCGGGGTCGGACTTCAGCGCGCGCTCCACCAGCGCGAGCGGCTCTCCCTCCAGCACGCGGCCGTTGCTCATGGCCAGCGCATCGGCCCAGTCCACGAGCAGGCTGGGGTCGTCGCCGACGATGGCCACGGCCTTGGCGAAGGCAGGCACCGCCTCGGCGTGCCGCCCCATGCGCACGTAGGAACGCGCCAGCAGGCCCCAACCCTCGGCATTGCCGGGTTCCTCTTTCATGCGCGCGGCGAGCTTGTCGACGGCTGCGATGAACTCTTGCTCGGTCACCTGCGGCGCAGCGGCCGCTGTCGGGCTGGCCGTGCCGGGCGCGCCTGCGCTGGGCAGGCCCGGCGAGCCGAACACGGCATAGCCCGCCACCGCCAGGGCCAGCACTGCTGCGGCGCTGCCGCCCACCAGGCGGCGCGAAGGGCGCTCGGGCGCCGGGCCGGCCACCATCACGTGGTCAAGCAGCTGGCGCTCCAGCGGCGTTCGGGCCTCGGCGTAGGCCTCGGCGCTGAGCGTGCCCTCGTCGTGCAGCGTCTTGAGCTGGTGCAGGCGCTGGCGCAGGGTGTCGATCGATGCGTTCATCAGGTGCGCGCCTTGGGTTCGGCGTCGGGGTCTTCTTCATCGGCCTCGAAGGCCTCGGGCGCCAAACGGGCGCGGCGGCGCAGCACCAGCCACAGCCCCAGCAGGCCACCCACCAGCAGCACGGCGGGGCCGAACCACAGCAGCGCGGTGGTGGGCTTCACCGGCGGGCGGTACAGCACGAAGTCGCCGTAGCGGGCGGTCATGTAATCGAGGATCTCGCGCTCGCTGCGGCCCTGGCGCAGCATCTCGCGCACCTGGTTGCGCAGGTCCACGGCCAGGTCGGCGTGGCTGGCGGCGATGGTTTCGTTCTGGCAGACCAGGCAGCGCAACTCGGCGGCGATGGCCAGCACGCGCTTTTCCAGCGCGGGGTCGGCACTGGCCTCCTTGGCCTGATTGCCCGGCGCTGGGCCTGTGGCGGGCTGCGCCATCGCGGCAGCCCACGGCGCCAGGCACGCCGCGGCCAGGGTGGCGGCCCCGAGGGCCGCCCGCATCCACTTAAGCATTGAGTTCCTTGACCAGCGGCAGGATGCGTTCGCGCAGCACCTGCGGCGTCAGCGGCCCGATGTGCTTGAAGCGCACCACGCCCTGCTTGTCGATGACGAAGGTTTCGGGTACGCCGTAGACGCCCCAGTCGATACCCACCTTGCCCTGCAGATCACTCATCGTGGCTGTGTACGGGTTGCCGTAGCGGCCCAGCCAGGCAATGGCGTCGGTGGGTTTGTCCTTGTAGTTCAGGCCGTAGAGCGGCACCGCACGCTGGCGCGCAAACTCCACCAGCAGCGGGTGTTCTTCGCGGCAGGGCACGCACCACGAGGCCCAGACGTTGAGCACCCACACCTTGCCTGCCAGGTCTTGGCGGCTCAAGGCCTGGTTCGCGTCGTCCAGCCGCGGCAAGGTGAAGTCGGGGGCAGGCTTGCCGATCAGCGGCGAGGGCACTTCTCGCGGGTTCAGATTCAGGCCGACCCCCAGAAAGCCCAGCAGCACGACAAAGGCGCCCAGCGGCGCCAGGTAGTGCCAACGCTTCATGCCGTGGCCGCTCCGGCTGGGCCCGCGCCCGCGGTCTGCTCACGGCGCGCCGTGCGGTAGCGGCGGTCGGCCGCGGCCAGCACGCCGCCCAGGGCCATCAGCACGCAGCCGCCCCAGATCCAGGTGACGAAAGGCTTGTAGTAGAGCCGCACCACCCAGGCCGTGCCCTGCGTGGCCTGGCCGAGCGAGACGTAGATGTCGCCCATCGGCCGGCTGCGGATGGCGGCCTCGGTCATCGGGTTCTGCTGCACGCGGTAGACACGCTTTTCGGGGCGCAGTTGCGCCAGTTCCTTGCCGTTCTTGCTGAGCACGACAAGACCTTGGGCGGCGCGGTAGTTCGGGCCCTCGACGTCGCGCACGCCCTGGAAGGTGAAGGTGTAGCCCGCGATCTCGGCGCTCTGGCCGACGTCCATGTTGAGGTCGCGCTCGACCTCGTAGGTGCGCACCATCGTCACGCCAATGATGAAGACGCCGATGCCCAAGTGCGCCAGCATCATGCCCTTCATGGCCCGCGGGATCTGGTTGAAGCGGTGCAGCAGCGAGCCCTGCATGCCGCCCGCGGGGCGCAGCCGCTCCCGCAGGTCCGTCGCCACCGAGGCGAAGACCCAGAAGCCCATCACCAGGCCGAGTCCGCCCATCCACGAGATGCGGCCTTCGGCCAGCTCGGCCCCCACCGCGCACAGCACGGCCACCACCGCCGCCCAGCGCAGGCGCTTGGCGAGGTCGGGCAGCTCGGCGTGTTTCCAGCGAGCCAGCGTGCCGACCCCCATGAGGAAGACCAGCGGCGCCATCAGCGGCACAAACACGGTGTCGAAGTAGGGCGGGCCGACCGAGATCTTGCCCAGGTTGAGTGCGTCCAGCAGCAGCGGGTAGAGCGTGCCGAGCAGCACCGCCGCCGTGGCCACGACCAGCAGCACGTTGTTGGCGAGCAGGAAGCCCTCGCGCGAGAGCGGTGCGAAGCGGGCGCCCAGGCCCACCTTGGGCGCGCGCCAGGCGTAGAGCGCCAGCGACGCGCCGATGACCACCGCCAGGAAGGCCAGGATGAAGAGGCCGCGCTTGGGGTCGGTGGCGAAAGCGTGCACCGAAGACAGCACGCCCGAGCGCACGAGGAAGGTGCCCAGCAGGCTGAGCGAGAAGGCCGAGATGGCCAGCAGCACCGTCCAGGCCTTGAAGGCGCCGCGCTTTTCCGTCACGGCCAGCGAGTGGATCAGCGCCGTGCCCACCAGCCAGGGCATGAAGCTGGCGTTTTCCACCGGATCCCAGAACCACCAGCCGCCCCAGCCGAGCTCGTAATAGGCCCACCAACTGCCCAGCGCGATGCCCAGCGTGAGGAAGATCCACGCGGCGGTCGTCCAGGGGCGCGTCCAGCGCGCCCATTGCGCATCGAGATTCCCGCCGATCAGGGCCGCCACCGCGAACGCGAAGGCCACCGAGAAGCCCACGTAGCCCATGTAGAGCATGGGCGGGTGGAAGATCATGCCGGGGTCCTGCAGCAGCGGGTTCAGGTCGCGGCCATCGGGCGGTGCCGGGTTCAGGCGATCGAAAGGATTGGAGGTGACCAGCGTGAAGAGCAGGAAGCCCACCGTCAGCCAGCCCATCACGGCCAGGATGCGCGCCAGCACGGGCAGCGGCAGGCGCTCGCTGAACTGCGCCACCGCCAGCATCCAGCCGACCTGCATCACCAACCACAGCAGCATCGAGCCTTCATGGCCGCCCCACACGGCGGCCATGCGGAAGTGCAGCGGCAGCTCGCTGTTGGAGTTCTGTGCGACGTAGAGCACCGAGAAGTCGTGCTCGACGAAGGCCCAGGTCAGCGCCAGATAGGGCAGCAGCACCAGCAGGAACAGCCATTGCGTGGCCGGCCGCGCGAGGGCCATCCAGTCGTTGCGGCCCTTTTGCGCCCCGATCAGCGGCACGGTGCCGATGACCAGCGACAGGCCCAGCGCCAGCCAAAGGATGAAGTGGCCGATTTCCGGAATCATTGCGGCGCCCCCTTGCCGTAGGGCGCCTGGCCCTGGTTCGAGGTGCCGCCGCTCGTGTTGGCACCCTTGTAAAGCGTCTGGCTCATCTGCTTGTGGTCACCCGTCTGCGCGTTCTTCAGTGCCTCGGCGGCCTCGGGCGGCATGTAGTTCTCGTCGTGCTTGGCCAGCACCTCGCGGGCCTCGAACACGCCCTCGCGCAACTGGCCCTGGGCCACGACGCCTTTGCCCTCCTTGAACAGGTCGGGCAGGATGCCGGTGTAGCGCACGGACACCTTCTGCGCCGTATCGGTGATGACGAACCGCACCATCGTGCCGTCGACCTTCACCGAGCCTTCTTCGACCAGGCCACCCACGCGGAAGGTGCGGGCCGTGGGTGCTTCTTTTGCGGCCACCTGCGTGGGCGAGTAGAAGAACACGAGGTTGCTCTCGAAGGCATTGAGCACGAGGGCCACGACGATGCCGGCGGCGGAGACGAGGCCGCCGATCACGGCCAGCTTCTTGTGGCGGGGTTTCATGTCATCTCCTCGGTCTCGGTGGCCGTGCGTGCCGCGTCGCGCAGCGCTTGCCGGTGACGGGCGCGCGCCAGCAGCGGTTCTGCCAGCATGCACAAGGCGCACACCGCATAGCTTGTCCAGACGAAAAATCCGTAGCCGCCCATGTGGAAAAACTCGGCGGCGCTGTTCCAGTTCATCCTGTGATTCTCCCTCGGGCCAGGGCGGCCACCCATCCGGCATGGGCTTCGCGCTCGAGCGTCATCGCCCTCGCCCGCATGAACACCACGGCGAAGGCATAGGCCCAGCAAGCCACTGTCATCAGCAGCATGCCGGTGAGCATGGTGCTGGCCATCTTGGGCGCTGCGGTCATGCTGATGGTGGCGCCCTGGTGCAGGGTGTTCCACCACTTCACCGAGAAATAGATGATGGGCACGTTGACGCTGCCCACGATGGCCAACAGCGCGCCCGCCTGGTCGGCCCGGCGCACGTCGTCGATGGCATTGACCAGGGCGATGTAGCCCAGGTAGAGGAACAGCAGGATCAGTTCAGTCGTCAGCCGGGCGTCCCAGACCCAGTAGGTGCCCCA
Organism: Rubrivivax sp.; assembly: GCA_051861265.1. Classification (GTDB taxonomy): domain Bacteria; phylum Pseudomonadota; class Gammaproteobacteria; order Burkholderiales; family Burkholderiaceae_C; genus Rubrivivax. Next base: position 2,629 of record JBHYDA010000021.1, on the reverse strand, counting down.
GGTGGGCTTGCCCCACACCGCCCCGGTCCAAAGCGCGAGGAAGGTGAACATGGCGCCCGTGGGAGCGATCGCGCGTGCGAGTATCGAGGCCATGCGCGCGTTGAAGGCCCAGCCTATACCCGCCCAAAAGGCCATCACGAGGTACAGCACCATCGACATCCACGCCGCGGGTACGTGGATATAGATGATCCGGTAGGCGTCGCCCTGGGTGGCGTCGGTGGGCGCTACGAAGAAGCCGACGTACAGGCCGGCGGCAGCAAAGCCGATGCAGACCGCCCAGCACAGCGGCACGAGCCAGCCCGTCAGTGCATAGAAGCGCGACGGGGCGGCGAAAGTGAAGAAGCGCAGTCCAGCGGCGCTTTTGGAGGCGGAGGCGTCGGTCACGCTCGGATCCTTGTACGGAGAATGCTCATTCGGTGGAGATGCGCAGCGCTGCAGCGATGGCCAGCGGCGCGCCCACGGCGGTGGTGATCAGCAAGGCGCCCAGCAAGGAGAAGTGTCCGCGGGCTGACATCCCTGCTTCGACCATGCCCACGGCGCCAGCGCCGAAGATCAGCGCAGGTATCGCCAAAGGCAGCACGATGAGGATCAGCAGCATGCCGCCGCTGCGCAAGCCCAGCGTCAGCGCCGCGCCAAGTCCGCCGAGCAGGCTGAGGATGGGTGTACCGAGGGTCAGCCCGGCCAGCAGCGCCAGCACCGCGCTGCCTGACATCCCGAACAGCAGGCCGACGAGCGGTGTCGCGACGATGAGCGGCAGCCCTGTCAGCAACCAGTGCGCGCTGCACTTGGCGGCCGCCACCGCGATGGCCGATGTGGGTGCCAGCAGCATCTGCTCCAGCGAACCATCGGCATGGTCCGCCGCGAACAGCGTACCCACCGACAGCATGCTGGCCAGCAGCGCGCACACCCACACGATGCCGGGTGCGATGGCCCTCAGCATGCCTGGCTCGGGGCCGACACCCAGTGGAAAGAGGCTGATGGCCACCAAGAAGAAGGCCAGTGGCAGCAAGGCATCGACACGGCGGCGGGAGGCGAGTTTCAAATCGCGCAAGAGCACGGCCGCGAAAACGGCGCGCGCCGATGCCTCTTGAACGGCCGGCGCAGTGGTTGAGAGCCCTGTGGCTGCGGGTGTCATCGTCACTCGGTTCAGCTCGCGCGTTGCGCGGGTGCCGCAGCGTCGAGATCCAGCACTTGCGGCACCGGGCTGTTCAGCGTCAGCGTCTGATGGCTGGTGAGCAGCACGCAGCCCCCGCGTTCTGCGTGTTCACCGAGCACCGCGTTCAGCGCAGCGATGCCGTCGACATCCAGCGCGTCGAAGGGCTCGTCCAGCAGCCACAAAGGGCTACCGCCATGCAGCGCAAGCCGGGCCAGCGCAACGCGCCTGCGTTGCCCTTGGCTGAGGGTGCGCACCGGCGCGTGGCGACGGTTGGCGATGCCCATGCGTCGCAGGGCCTGGTGAAGTTGCTCTTCTCCGTGGGGAAGTGCATGCAGCTGGGCCAGAAAGCGAAGGGCCTCGGTGACGCTGAGGTCGTCCTTCAAGGCATTTTGGTGGCCAACGTAGACCAGCTGACGTCGCCAAGCGGCGCCGGCCTCACTCGGCATGCGCCCGGCAATACGGATCAAACCTGCCGACGGCGTGGAAAGCCCAGCCAGGAGCCGCAGCAAGCTCGTCTTGCCGCGGCCGTTGCGACCACGCAGCCACGTGACCGAGCCCGGTGGCAAGGCGATCGTGAGATCGGCAAACAGGATGCGATCGCCCCGCTGCCCGGCCAGCCCCTCGGTTTGCAGCACCCAGGCCGCGTCGGGGCGGTGTTGCGCTTCGGAGCCTTCGTGCGGGAGAGACTGCAAGGTTGGGACAGTACGTTGAGAAGAGGGGTCGGCCGGTGTTGAGGGCATGCCCTCGCAGCGCTCAGTTGCCGGCGCGCAGCAGTGTAAGTGGCGAAGCTGAAGCCAGACCGACAGCGGTGGCGTGTGGTGCCTTGTGCGGCGCGGCCTTTGGCATGCGCCGTGTGCTCACGGATCGATACTGCCGCTTGACGAGCCGCCGGCGAGGAGCGGGTTCAGCGAATAGCAGCGAAGGGCGCCAGTCGTAGGCCGGGCGCGTCCGGGCTAGGCACGTTGTTGTGGTTGCAGACCACGCACGAGCCAGACCCCGAGCCGCATGCAGCAATTGAAAGCATGCAGTGATGAGGCGCTTGTGCATCCTTCAAAACCTGTGCTACAGTCGTGGGCTTCGCTGCTCGCGGAGCTGCTTTTCGAGGCGGTGGACGCGGGCGGTGAGGGGAGTTAGAGGTTGTTGACTGCGCGATCAAAAGCGTGTGATAATTTCCGGCTCCGCTGCTGAAGCGTAGTGCGGCGATTCAAGCGAATCGCAAGCAAAACAAAGCAGCAAGAAAATAGCCAAGCGCTTGACACGGTTTTGAAAATCAAGTCATAATGCAAGGCTTCGCTGATTAAACGTCAGCGGCGCGATGCGAAAGCAAAGCGACTGTTCTTTAACAACATACAGCCGATAAGCGTGGGCGTTTGAGGCGAGTGCCAGATGCAGTGGTGACATTGCATCAGGTCTTCTGACCTTAAACGCTCATGGAAATGAAGTGAAGTTCACTTCGATTCCAATGAGTAAATT
>JBHYDA010000020.1:0-51912 GCA_051861265.1 Rubrivivax sp. | reverse complement strand
AAGCCCGGGCTGCGATGGTGCACCATGTGCAGCAGCCCGGGCTTACAGCGCCTGCCGTAGCGGGTCAACTCTTGCGAGTTTTTAGGCATCGCTGGCTCCGTGCCTCGGAGATACGCAGACAAGTTCTGGCTCCAGCACAACGAGCTTGCTGCGCGTCTGGCACGAGCGCAGTAGGTCGGCACCGGCGCCACTTGCAGCGTGCTTTGAGCGGCGATCGCGAGTCTTGATCGAGCGCTCGGGCGCGGCTTCGGCGAGCTGTCGCCAGCGTTGCACGCTTCAGCAGACGCAGCAAAGCCCGCCGCCGCAGTGCACCTGGCCCCCGCCGCGGCGCGCTGGGGTCAGAACGAGCGCCCGGTGCTCAGGTAGGCGCGTGTTCCCTTGGGCTCGTCCAACCCTTTCGCCACGCCCAGGCGCAGTTGCACTCCCACCGAATAGAGCAGGCGAACTTCACCCAGCAGCTCAAAGCCAACGCTGCGCCGCCACTGGTCAGGGCCGCTGCCGGTGTTCCAGGCGCCACCGACGTCAAAGAAGGCCGCCGCTGACAAACGGTTGATACCCACGGCCGGCAGCATGAAATGGCGGTCGATGTCCGCCAGTGGGGTCCGCCACTCGACACTGGCCACGCGCGCGTTCTGGCCACGCAGCGCCTGCTCGTCGCCGCCGTAGCCGCGCAGCGACAGGTTACGCACGTTCAGGGTGGGGCCCAGCTGCAGCAGAATGTCGGTGGCGCCGCCCAGCTGGAAGGGCTCGGTACGGCTGCGGGCGCGGGCTTCGGTGTAGCGCGCGGCCAGCACGCTGCGGCCGACAGGCACGAATCCGGACAGGTCGGCCCGCGCCACTGTGCCGTCGTAGCGCAACGGGTCGCCGCCGACCAGCGGCTTGTAGCTTTCCACCAGGCCCGTGAAGCGGAAGCCCCTGTACGGGCCCTCGGCGTAGCGATCGCTGGCGCTGAAGTCCAGGTCCAGCAGACCAGCAACCAGACGCTCGTCCAGGCGGCGCGTGGTGGTGCCGTTGACGAGATTGACGCGATCGTTCCATTCAGCCGCGGCACCCACGCCCAGCACCACGTGGCGGTCGATGCGTGAGAAGGGGATGAGGCTCAACCACTGCGCCTTCGTCGTGCGGTCATACACCGTGGTGGTCTCCTTCCCGGCGCTGCCGGTCCAGGCTTGCACGGCCAACTGGCGCTGGACGGCCACGCCGTGGCTGCCAGCGAACTGATATTCGAAGGCACCGATCAACTCCTTCTGCGAGGTCTCCCACTGCGCCAGCGCGGCGTAGCGGTGCCAACCCAGGGCGTCCGAGCCGGAAGTGCTGGCGCCAAAGGCCGAGAGACCACGGTCGAATGCAATGGCTGGCAGCCAGTAGCGCGGGTACACGGAGCGCAGCGCGGCATAGTCGCGTCCCTCACCCAGGACAGTCAGACCCGACCCGGCTGGGTTGGCCGTTTCTGCTGGGCTTGCGGGCACGGCCGCTGCTTCAAGGGCTTCGACGATGGCCGGAACGGACTGCAGCACCGCCGGCTGCACCAGCCGCCGCACCAGCACGCCCTGCGGATCGAGCGTGACGTTGAGCAGCGAGCCGTCGCCTGCCGTACCGGCATGCGCCATCACAGCCGTGTGGCTGTTCGTCAGCCGCTGCAACTGCGCGCCCTGCAGCCGCCAAACGTTGGGGGCACCGCCTGCGGTGGCAATCAGCTCCAGGCCCGCAGCGCCCTGGCGCAGGTTTCGGATGGGCCGATCCTGGCGCACCAGCGTCTTCGGCGCAGTGCCGGGCTGGTTCAGGTCCAGTTCCACCACGCGCCAGTCAGCGCCGCGGTGGGTGAGCAGACGCAGGTGCTTGCCTTCAGGCGCGCCGGCTAGGTCCAGCAGCTCGGTGCCGTCGCTCGGCTCCCACAGCACGCGCAGTTCGCCGTCGCCTTCGGCCAACTGGACCAGCCGCGTGCGACCGGCCACCAGCTGCAGCGCAAGGACCTGCCCGGCCACCTGCGTAGCGCGGCGCAAGTGGGCGCAGCGGCTGAGCTGCCGCAGCCGGCTGCCTTCCAGCCGGTACACGTCATAGGCGAGGTAGTACTTGTTGCAGGTGTCGGGCTGGGTAACCAGCACGGTGCCGTCGGCCGCCACGTCCACCCGTGCGCCTCGCAGCACACGAACCACGCGCTCGCGCTCGCCGGTGGAGCTGATTCGCGTCAGTTGCATGCCGTGCAGGCCGTCGCCCACCACGGCCAGCCAGCCACCACCCGCGCTGCCCGGCAGCGCAGCGACGCTGTTGACGTCGAGCAGCGGGCCCGCGACGGGGTTGCCCCCCACTTCGGGCTGGGCCACGATAGGCTGCGCACGCGCGTCCACCTGCTGGGTAAGATCGGCAATGAACCCTTCCCACAGCGCGTCCATCGTCTTGCCGGTGGCACCCAAGGGCGCGCTGTAAAGGCGGGGCGTGAAGACGTTGTTGGCGCTCATGTAGTCCACCAACATCGCCGGTTTGTCTGCGCCGTAAGTGCGGGCCAGGTATTCATAGAAGTAGGCACCGTAGAGGTACTGCTTGTTCGACGGTAGATTGCGGCCGTCGGCGTTGAGCTCGCGCAGACTGATGAACCCCTTCTTGCGCTCCGCGCGCAGCCAGGCTTCGAACAGCGGAGCCTTCAGGCGGCCATGGCCGGAATCGGGCTTGCTTTCGTTGTAGACGGCCAAGCCTTCCAGCATCCATCTGGGCTGAAAGAGGTTGGGAATGAACCAGGGCACGTTACCGAAGATCGACTGCCCCACTGCCGGGGCACCAAGCACCTTGTCGAGGTGCACCGCGTGGGTGAACTCATGCACCAGCAGCAGGTCGAGCCAATTGCTGTTGTCCAGCAACTCGCTTTCATCCGGCGGCGCCAGGAACACGCCAATCATGTTGAAGGGCAGCGGCGTGGTGAAGCCGTTGGCGCGGTCGAATTCGTTGTACACGACCAGCTCCGTGCGCCCGCGCACCTGCCAGTCCAGCCCTTGCGTGACCTGTGGCCAGACGCGTTCGGCCGCTTGCGCCACGGCCTCGGCCTGTGCGCGCTGCGCGCTGCGGTAGTGGACACGAAAGTGCGCCGTGTCGGCGGTGGACCACGCCACACGCGGGTCGGCCAGCGGCAGCGGTTGAGCCAACGCAGGCAACGACGTGAAGCCGATGCAAAGGGCAGCTGCCAACGCCCGGGCGCGGCGGTTCAGGGGCCAGGGCGTGCAGGCATCCGCGTGCAAGGCCGCTCGACGATTGCCGCCCTGCTTGCGAGGCGAAAGCGGGCTCATGGAAGGCAGACTTTGGCCTGCATGAAAGTCTCTAGAAGTGACCGCAAACTGGATCTCCCGGTTGGTTCCAAAGAAGGTTGAGGCTTGATGCTTGCTTTGACCAAGACGCGGACGCCGCCCCAGCGGCGAAGGCCCTATGAACACGGCACAGGACGATAGATGGCCGCGCAAGCTCAGTCGTGACCCGAGAATCGTCTATGAACACGGCCATACACCCCCAAGTGCGCGCTGGATCCGCTTCTAGAAAATGTGCCTTGATGCGCTGTATGGCACGTCTATGCAATCCGATCACATATCATTATAGACAACATTTGAGCAAAATGGTGCGCTGAAGATCTGGGCTCCAGGAAGGCAGCCTAAGGGCCGCCGCCATCGGACTTTCTACACACCTCAATGGCTCCATAGTCGTAGAGCGAAGCAAAGTCGTCACAGCCTTCGGCGCCCTTCTCCCTAGGTAGACGCCGCGCCCGAGTGACAACTTTCCCCTCGCACGAAGCGCAGCAAAGTCGTCAACTTCGAATAGACCGAAGCAAACCTGTCACTTCGTAGCTTTTTGGCTGGAGGTCATGCGTAAGGTGTTGATTCATGAAGGGATCCACACCGCAACATCTCATACCGATGAGCACGCCTCGGCCGCGCGGTGCTCGGCTTCTGACGGCGCAACCTAGGCCAAGCCTGCACGTCCCTCGTGGGCCAACCGGAACACCGCCACGGCCTGCACCAGTTGCTGAGCCTGACCTCTCAGGCTCTCTGCAGCAGCCGCACTCTCTTCCACCAGAGCGGCGTTCTGCTGAGTGGCCAGATCCATCTGACTGACAGCTTCGCCCACCTGCTGCACGCCGTTGCTTTGCTCTGAGCTGGCCGAGGAGATTTCGGCAACGATGTTGCTCACAAGCTGGATGCTTCCGACGATCTCGCCCATGGTCTTGCCCGCCTGGTCAACGAGCACCGTACCCTGCTCGACCTGTTCGACGCTGCGACCGATCAAGGTCTTTATCTCCTTGGCGGCTTCGGCGCTTCGCCGAGCCAGGTTGCGCACCTCAGACGCGACCACTGCAAAGCCGCGTCCGTTTTCGCCAGCACGCGCGGCTTCAACCGCAGCATTCAACGCCAGGATGTTGGTCTGGAAGGCGATTCCGTCAATGACGCTGATGATGTCGCCGATCTTTCGGCTGCTGTCGTTGATGCCTTGCATGGTGGCGACGACCTTGCCCACCACTTCGCCTCCTTGTGCGGCAACGGCTGATGCGCCCTGCGCCAGCTGGTTGGCCTGCTGGGCGCTGTCGGCGTTGTTTCGAACGGTGGTGCCGAGCTCCTCCATCGTGGCGGCGGTCTGTTGCAGCGCGCTGGCCTGTTGCTCGGTGCGGCTTGACAGATCAAGGTTGCCCTGCGCGATCTGCGCGCTGGCCATGGCCACGCTCTCGGAGTTTTGGCGCACGATGGCGACGACCTGTGACAACGAGGCTTGCATTTGACCAAGCAAGGCCATGACGCTTGTGTTGTCGCCTGCACGCACTGGCACGGGAGCGCCCAGATCACCTGCAGTGACCCTTTGCACCAGGGCCGTCAAATCGGCTGGATCGGCCCCCAACTGCCGAACGATGCTGCGGCTGAAGAAGACGGCTCCAACCATGCCGCAAGCGGCCACCGCAAGCATGAGCGCGAGACTGGTCCGGGTGGTCTTCTGGACGGCCGTCTCAGCATCGGCTGAGGCGGTGGCCGCAGTCGCCGCGATCTTGCCGGCAGCTTCGTCAAGAAGCTTGGCGGGTTCGCGATCAATGCCGTGCACCGCTTTGTCGCCAACCGAAGCATCAAACTCTGCTTCCTTGAAGGCTTGGTAGCCCTTCGCGTAGGCTCTGCTCATCGAAAGGTGCGCTTCAGAGAATCGGGAGACCAGCGACCTGCTCTCACCCTCTGGCAATGACGCAATTAGCTTGCCCGCGTCCGCACCGATTTCTTCCTGAACCTTCAGGAACGCGGTCCAGTGCTTCTCTCGCGACTTGGGATCCTTGCCGCGCAGGAGTGTGTTTTTCCATTCCTGCGTCTGCGTCTTGAACCGCGACAGTAAGCCGCTGACTGCGCGTTCTTGGCGATTGGCGGACTGAACCTCGTTAGCGTAGACGGCCAGCGACTGATTCAACCAGTAGATGCCGAACAATGACGCCGCTGCCATGAAGAAGAGCAGGCTAGCGAACATCAGCAGGATCTTGCGGTTGAGCTTCATGGGCCTGGCCCGAGGCTGCGAGGTACGGTGTGGGAGGGCTTGTGAGGTGGTGGTCATTGATGAAGCCTCTTGTTGTTTGCAGGACGTGGGTGCCAAGCAATTGAGGTCCGCCCAGCGCCCTTGATCCTGCTTGCTGGGAGTTCTTGACCATCTTTTCGGCAAGCAAATGCAACACTTGAGTCCAATTTACATGTTTCTCCGGCAGCGTTTGAGTGCGCCGCCTTGGCGAGGCGCCTAGCAGCACTGCTTCCCAGCGCCAGACGCCCACACATGCGAGTCACCGTATCGAGGGTTCCAGGCGGAGGTAGGCGTTCTTGGCGCAGCGAAGACATCGTGGCGCCGCGCACGAAGCGGCAGCACGCACCGGACCCGACCCTGCACCCACACGGTGCTTGCAGGGTCGCATGGGCCATCAAGCCCTGGCCATAGGCCAGCGCGCCAGGCGATCGCGACAGAAGCTCCGAAGTCGACAGGCTGCACAGCGTATGGAGGGCGGGAGCGAAAGGCTGCGCTAAACCTTTGATTTGAGAACTGTTTAGGGCACTCGGCGCCAATGGCGCCAACATTGCCGCCTTGCAATGTCGGCGGCTACGGGAGTCCACAAACCTTGCGTTTGTCCGAGTGCTGCCCTTGAACACTGCGCGCGTTGCCTTCGAGGGACATGCGGTGGCCGATTCCAAGATGTTGACCGAGCGGGAGATCAAGATTGCGCGCATCCTGCGTCCCCTCAGGCGCGGATCGGTGCGCGCTACCTCTGCGATGCCGTAGCGGAGTCACTGCCTCCCAGTGACAGTGGACGGCTGCGAGAACCCAGACGGCTACCTGCACTCGTAGAGGCCGTGCCCACCGACCTGGTGGAGCGGTGCCTTCCGAGGCGGAGGGAGCTGGCGCACCCGGTGTTGGATACGCACATGGGCCTGACCATTGAATGGCCAGTGGCGGGCATTCCCAACACACTGCACATCGTCACCGCCGCCGAATTCCGCAGCCGGGCTCAGCGCCTGGGTTGTGCGCAGTACGGCATTTAGGTGACGTACCAGCCGCTGAGCTGGCCGAACTATGGCGGGCACGTCGATCGCATGCACCGTACTCCCATGCAGCGCCTGAGGACCCTGCCGGGCGCAACCGGCATCAGAACCACTGGACGCAAGGCGCGCAAGCCCGAGAAGTTTGCACGCCTCATGCTTCTGCAGATTGAGCGCTGGCTGGCCATGTCGAGCGGTCAACACCATCACCGCGGCGAGCACCGGCGGCTACAGGGCGCAGCCTCACGCAGCCTGGACCACGCTGTGCACCCACGGCCACCCTCCGCACGAGCTACCCCCCGGTCCAGAAGAAGTCTGGCGGCTGTTGATCAACCTCATGCACCCGGCTCACCGATCCGTGCAGGCCGACGGGTTGACCCTCTTCCACATCCGTTGCTGGAACCCGGTGTTCTTGGTCTGGCGTGAGGATCGCCGCCACGTGCGGGTGCGCAACCAACCGGAGGATCTGTCGCGGATCTTTCATCTTGGAGATCTGGAGATGAGCACACCGTTCGCCCACCTTCACCTTGTGGCACGTGAGATGCTGGCACTAGATGACAGCAGGCGCATCCAGGCGCTGCAGCGGGAACGCTGGATCGACTACCTGCGCGCCAGCGAGGCTCTCAGCCGGCCGGAGCGGCTGCTCAACACGCCGAAGAAGTGGCGCATGCCCTGCATGGTGGTGATGCACAGTCCCTCCAACATCGGCAAGACCCTGATCATCCCCAAGTTCCTGCGCGCGCACCCTCCCGGCTTCGAACTACCACGCGGGGTGGAACAACGACCGGTAGTCACCATGCAGATGGCGCCCACGCCTGACCAGCGGCGCTTCTATCGCACGCTGCTGTCGGTGATTGGCGCGCTGCAAGATCCGAGCTTCACGCGGGCCACCTTGGAGCAGGTCGCCAAGGACGTTCTGACGAGTATGTCTCCGCGCCGGCTGATCGTCGACGAGGTCCATCACCTGCTGGCCGGCAGCCATCGCGAACAGCGGGCCTCGTTGAACCTGCTGAAGTACCTGGCCAACGAGCTGAAGATCTGCATCGTTGCCGTAGGCACCAGCGATGCGCCGGTGGCGTTCGAGAGCGACGCCCAGATCAGCAGCCGCTTCACGCCGTTCGAGACCCCGCTGTGGGCCGAGAGCGAGGACTGCCGCCGACTGCTCAGAGCCTTCGAGCAAGCCTTGCCACTGCGTCGGCCCTCGCAGCTCACGGACCGACCGTTCGTCCAGTTCCTCGTGGCGAGCAGCGGCGGGCTGCTGGGCGGTGTGTCACGAATGCTGCCGCCGCGGAGATGGCCAGCGGCGCGGCGCACCCTCCCTGACGAAGCCTTCAGGGGGTGGTTCGGCCGCGTGGCTGGGCGCTGCGACATCACGGTGGACGAACTCGCTACCGCGGCCGGCATCGAGCTGGATCTGAATCCGGTCGGTAGCGGTTGGCTTACGACCAACGCATCGGCCAGGAAATCGATGCAAGAACTGGCGGGTCTGTGTAAGCGCACGCTTAGGTGAAGAGACATGAGCAGCTCGAAGGCATCTCGCGGCGGGCGCATGGACCCGCGCAGGCGGTCTGCAGCCACGCAGGGGCAGCCCCGCCGCGCCACGGTTGGCATGACACACCGTCTTCCTTTGCTTTGGCGACCGGGGCGGCAACAATCCGGCGGTCAGCCCGGCAGCCTGGCCTGCATGTGAACAGTCAAGAGCTTGCTTCTTGACTTGCTGAGTCTGTACATGGCGCAGGTGCCGCCGAGGCTGGCGCGGAGGCGGTGCCAGTTGTAGTGATGCCGACATGCGCCAGAAGTGGCCGCAGGAGCCTCGCGGCTGCCCAGCAGCGCCTGGCGCCGCCCTCACAACGGCGTCGGGACCACGCTCGTCGGGCTAGATGGCGCGTTCACGGCTGAGCAACACCCGCTCGTCCGATAGGGCCAGCTGGGTGATGCAGAACCTTGAGTTGGCTTGCAATCCTGCCGCGCCGTCGTAGACGCAGCACCTGCCGGCGCCTGATCCAAGACGAAACACTGTGCTTTGTGAGCTAAAATCAGATTCGCATCACTTTGCCGCCGAGCGCATTTTTTGGGCGCCAACCGCGCAGTGAAATTCAGGTTTCCTCATGATTCGCGACCTAGAACAATGAGCGTGATTGCCGTCGTAAACCGCAAAGGCGGTTCGGGCAAGTCGACGCTGTCTACACATATCGCCGGCTACCTTGCAGCGTGTGGGCATAGCGTGATGCTTGGAGATGTTGATCGCCAGCAGTCCTCTCGCCTGTGGTTGAACTTGCGTAGCCCCAATCGGGCGCCGATTCGCGGCTGGACGATCGATGAGCGCAACTTCGCCCGCCCGCCGCAGGGCACCAAGCATGTGGTGCTCGACACACCGGCCAGTTTCCAGGGAGTTGGGCTGATGAAGGTGGCGATGTATGCCGACGCAATCCTGCTGCCGGCCACCAGTTCTGTATTCGACCGCGCTGCGGCGGTCGACTGCATCGCCGAACTGCGCACTCTGCCACGGGTGGCGGGCGGAAAGTGCCGCCTCGCGTGTGTCGGCATGCGTATCGATGCGCGGACCCGCAACGCCGAAGCACTGGCCGCCTGGGCCGAAGCGCTAAGGATTGACTACCTTGGCACGATCCGCTCCTCGCAGGCCTACTGCAGGTTCCTCGAACAAGGCTTGTCGCTGTTCGACTTCCCGCCCGAGCGGCTGGACAACTACCTTAGCGACTGGCGCAGGCTAACCGCGTGGATCGACGATGTCCTTGCCTTCGTGGCCAGCCCGCCGCGGCTGCTGCGCCCGGTGGATGCAAAAGCCCCAGCAGCTCCCGAAGCTGCCATCAGCATCCCCCCTCCCCGCCCCGCGGGCCTCGCACGAGGCGATGCCTGAGCTACCCGACTCACCAAAGCAGGAAGCTGCTTGTCTCGCAACACCGAACTGACCTTGCCCCTGAATCCCGTAGCTCTTGGCGCACTTGTTACGCGGCCTTGTTGAGCTGTGCCGCGACCCAGCGTTCCTCGTACTGCCTGGGGCTGACGTAGCCCAGCGTGGAATGTAGTCGCCGGTGGTTGTAGAAGGCCATCCAGTCGATCACCTCGTCCATGGCCTGCCGCCTGGTGGCGAACTTCCGGCCGTGCAATATGCCGACCTTCAGGCGCCCCCACAGACTCTCGGTGGGCGCGTTGTCACAGCAGTCGCCTTTGCGGCTCATCGACGAGCGCATCCCGTACCCGGTCAGCGCCTTCTGGAACTCGTCGCCGCAGTATTGAATGCCGCGATCCGTATGCACGATCAGCCCCGGCGCTGCGCGCCGCCGGAACCACGCCATACGCAGCGCGTCGGTCACCAAGCTGGCACGCATGTGCGCCTGCATGCTCCAGCCCACGATCATCCTGCTGTGCAGGTCGATGAAGGCCGCCAGATACAGCCAGCCCTCGTCGGTGGCGATGTAGGTGATGTCGCTCGTCCACTTCAGGTTGGGGCTGTCGGCCCCGAAGTCTCGCTGCAGCAAGTCCGGTGCGATCGGCAGCTTGTGCTTGCTGTCGGCGGTGACGACGAACTTGCGACGGCCCCGGGCCTTGATGCCGTGCTGCTGCATCAGGCGCCGAACTCGCTCCTTGCCGACCCGGTGACCCCTGGCGCACAGTTCCTAGATCATCCGCGGCCAGCCGTACTCCTGGCGGACCTCGGCGTGTATCGCACGCATGTGCGCCAGCAGGGCTTCATCGCTCAGACGCCCCGAGCCCGGCTGGTGGCTAGTTGCGCCGGCGCTGCTGCCGGCGACTCTGGTGCTCGAAGTACTCGCTGACGCTCACGCCCAGCACCTCGCAGCTCAAGCTGACCGGCCAGCTCGCCTTGATCGCCCGAATCCAGGCGTACTTTGCAGAACATCCTGCGCAAAATACGCCGCCGCCTTTTTTTGCGATGTCGCGCTCCATCTTCACGCGCGCCAGCTCTGCCCTCAGCCTGGCCAGCTCCATCTGCTCGTGCGTCACCGGCCGGTCGCCCGCGCCGCCGAGTTGCCCCTGTTCAATGGAACGCACCCAGTTGCTCAAGCTGGCCTTCGGGATGCGCAGCACCTTGGCCGTCATCCCCACCGACTGGCCCGTCCTGACCAGCCTGACGGCCTCCAGCTTGAACTCCTGGGTGTACTTCCCGCGCACTTGCTTGTCGTTCATCTCGTAGCTCCTGTCTCTGATTCCACCATCAGCCAAGAACTACGTTTTTCGGGGGCAAGGTCACATCTGTTACCAGGCTGGACTGCATGTGCGGCTGCATGCGCCAGCCCACCACTTGGCGGCTGAACGGGTCGATCGGAGGCGCCGTCGTGGCCGTCCCGAAGGTCTGGCCTTCCACCCTGCCGACGAAGGCCTGCTCAAGCTTGGTGCCCGTGCCAATGGTTGTCATCGTCACGCCAGTGGCAGAAATCCTGCCGTCACTGTTGACGGCAGTTGCCGCAGAATTGGTTCTGGCCTGCTGCGAGGATGCAAATCCAATGTCGGTTTCGGCGTTGTCGCTAGACCGGCGGACGCGGATACCAGGCCCTGCGTAAGCCGATCGCAGGCGGCGCAGGCTGTAGGACGCCGCCGCCGCTGCGGTTGCGATGGGGTCGAGTGGCCACGGCAGCAGTGCCGCGGCGCGCCGGCCCGCAGAGCCGGCGCTCAGCCGCCCGACGTTGCCAACGCCCAGCATCACGGCACCGGCACAACGCTGATGAAGCCGTCCGCGCTGTCGCGGACCACGGCAATGTGGGTGTGGCCGGCAGGCACGCGCAGCTGAAACCGCTCGTCAGCCGCCAGCGGGTGCGAGTCGGCGGCCGAGGCCACAACGTTGGCGTCACCGCTGCGGAACAAGCAGAGCGTGTCGGCCATGACGTGCAGCCCGCGCGAGCTGCCCAGCGTCGGCAGCGCGCCGTTGGCGCTTGCAGCGGGTACGGCGTACTGGCGCATGGCCGCTGTGTCGGAGGTCGTCGCTTCGCGGAAGCGGCCAAGCGCCGCGTCGAAGATCAAGAGTTGCTGCATGCGCCGGGCTCCAGCTTGGATGTCTGGCCAGGAGTCTGCACAGGCGGGTACCTATTTGTATGGTGACAGTGCGACAGGATGCGAGTTCGGGTCGAAATGGTGCCAGAAACTGGCTTTGTGATACACTCGCATCAATGCGCATTTCACACTTATTCCGCCTGCCGTCACTTCCGAACTTTGGCACGCTCCTGACCGCCGCCACGCTGCTGCTGGCCATCTGCGGCACCCTGATGTTGGTGGGGTGTTGTGGCTACACCGCAGAAAAACCGCCGGCACCGACCGCGCCGCTGAGTAGTGCAGTCATTCTGACTCTCCATCTGTAACAGGCTCAGAGGCAACCTGACCGATCTGCTAAGCTGGGAAAATGGCTACATACAAGCGCAAAGACTTCACGAAGGCCGCCTTCAATGTGGTTCGGGCGGCCACCGAACGCTCTACCGCGACCGAGAAGAAGGGGCCGCGCAAAGCGGCCCCGAAGAGTGCGGTTCTGTCGCAAAAAAGGTGGTTAGACGCGGTCGGGCGTGTCCGTCCAGGAATCTACGCGGCTGCCAGGCTGTAGAAGTAGTCGGCCGGTGAAAAAGCCAGACCTCCGGGGCAGCCGAGTTGCCCCTTTTTGATCATGTGCATGGTCTCGATGCCGGCGATGATCTTGGTTGCAAACCACAACGTCTGAAGCCCATCATCGGCCGCGTTCGCCTCTTGATGGCACGGTGGTCCTGCTCGCCGACGTTGGTCAGGTATTTGGACTGGCAAAGCTCGATGTCCGCGCCGCTGTCGGCAACCAGACCTCGCACGGCCGCCGTGTTGGCGCCGCTCTTGTCGATCGTGATGCTGGCCGGCACGTCGCAGGTCGATCGCGCGCCCTAAGAAGCGCCGAGATGCGGCCACGTCGCGGTGCGCAGTCAACAGATAGTCGACTGTCTGGCCGAGCTTGTCAACGGCGCGGTACAGGTACTTCCACCGGCCACCCACCGACACATAGATCTCGTCCACTCGCCAGCTCGGGCCAACCAGCAGCTTGCGCCAGCGCAGCACGGCTGCCAGCACCGGCAGCATCTTCAGATGCCCAGCGATGAACGGTTGCGTGGTTGGCCATCACGCCGCGCTCGGCCATCATTTCCTCCAAGTTGCGCAAGCTCAGCGAGTAGGCCGAGTACCAGCGAACGCACACCAACATGATCTCCAGCGGGAAGTGCAGCCGCTTGACCACGCGGTGCAGCGTCGAATTCGAAAGTTGGACGCGCAGGGGAACCATCGATCCATTCTCGCTGGTAGGCCTATTGCGACAGAGCCCTTCGCGTCGCGTTGTGCAGGCCTTCCTTAGCAAGGCTCTGGCCGGCACCGCTGAACCCGGCGCCCTTGCCGCTGGCGCGGTGAATTTGATTGCACAGGTTCTGGCTGCGTTCTGAACTAGCAAATGAGCACAAAGGCGCGGTGCCATTTGGCGCGGTTTCGCTCCATAACATTACGCTTGGGCTGGCGCTGTTCACCCAGCAACCCGCGCTGGTTTTGGGCCCGATCGCGTCGCTGTTCATCACCAACGTGATCCTGCTCTTCCTCAACTTCCCCTTGGGCGGCGTGTTCACCAAAGTGCTGCAGATACCGAACTGGGTGCTGGCGCCGGTCATCCTGTCGATCAGCGCGGTGGGCGTGTTTGCGGTGCATGCCACCACCTTCGAGCTGGTGCTGTTGACCGCGCTGGGCGCCGCCGGCTACCTGCTGCTCAAGCTGGGCGTGCCGATGGCGCCGCCGATTCTGGTCTTCGTCCCGGGCGACAAGATGGAGCAGAACCTGCGCCGCACACTGTCGATGACCAACGGCGACGCCGGCATCCTGGTCGAGAACCCGTCCTCGATCGGCCTGTGGGTTGGCGCCGCCACGATGGTGCTGCTGCCGCCGCTGCTGCGCCTCTTCAACCAACACCGGGCCGATGCCGCCGCGGTGCTCTGAACCTGGAAAGGAAAGACATCATGCAACTCACCGGATTGCTGCACGGCGCGCCCTTGCTGAAGCACGTCGACTTCCCCACCGTCGAGGTGCTCGGCCCTGACGCCAGCGAAGGCCAGATCCAGGACCTGATCCGCCGCCACGGCCAGGTCTTCGTCAAGCCGCTGTTCAAGGGTGCCATCGGCAAGAAAGGCAAGGCCGGGCTGATCGGCCGTGCCAGCGACCTGGCGGGCGCGCTGGCCGAAAAGGAGCGCCTGTATTTCGCCGAGCACCGGCACGGCAACATCAAGGCCAAGGCTAACGGCGTCAGCTTCGAAGGCGGCGTGCCGGCCGAGCACGAGGTCTATTTCTCGATCAGCGACGACACGCGCTTCCGGGCGCCTACGATCACTCTGACGCACAAGGGCGGCGTCGCGATCGAGGAGCTTGACAAGGCCCACATCGCCACCGTGCCGTTCGACGCGCTGACCGGTTTGAAGGCTTTCGTGATCGCCAACGCGCTCAGCGACATTGGTGCGCCGCGCGAGATCATCTCGCCGCTGGTGCAGCACCTGCCCAAGCTGTGGGAGCTTATGCACCACTACGGCATGACGACGCTGGAGTTGAACCCGATCCGCATGCGCAGCGACGGCAACGGGCGCCTGACCCCGGTGGCCTGCGACTTCAAGTGCGGCTTCGACCGCGACGACCCACGGGTGGCACGGCTGGGGCTGCCGGCCCAATTGTTCGCAGCCGACGTGGGGGCTTTCGAGCAGGAGGTCAATGAACTGCGCACGCACCAGGGCCAGTCCGACGTGTTCGTCATCAACGAGCGCGGCACGATCCTGGCGCCCACCTTCGGCGGCGGCGCCAACAGCCTGGTCACCGAGGTGCTGGGCGAGGCCGCCAGCATCAGCTCGGACTTCGGCGGCAACCCTCCCTACGAAAAGATGAAGCAGGTGGCGAGCATCTGCTATCGCCATTTCCTGGCGCAGAGCAACGTGCTTTTCATCATCGGTGGCAAGTCCAACAACACCGACATCCACGAGACGCTGCGTGCCATGGGCGACGCCTTGCGCGAGCACTTCTCGAAGCGGGGCGCGACGCCGCTGTACGTGGTGGTTGGCCGCGGCGGGCCCAACCTGGTGCGCGGCTTCGGCGCGCTGGCCGACACCTGCGAGGCACTCGGCCTGCCGTACCGGTTCTTCGGCTTCGACAGCGCAATCTCCGAGGTCGTGAACTACGCCAAGCAGATCGACGAATGGATGAAGAGCGGCGGCCGCGAGCAGGTCGCGCACCATCTCGGCATCGCCCCATGCCCTGACGCTACCTGAACCAGATCGAGGAGCCCCACACCGTGCATGCCCAAGGCATTCCGTCCTTCCCATACTTCGTCGGCATAGACTCGCTGGCCGACTTGGCGTCTCGCGGCGACCGCGTCTGCGTGCTCAACATCCTGGGTGGTGAATCGCGCCAGGTCACGCCGACCAGCCATGTCTTCTCCGGCGGCGACGTGGCCTTCGGCACGTCGCCCGGCCGCGGCGGCCAGGTACTGAAGACGGCCATTGGCAACATTCCGGTGTTCAACAACGTGCGTGAAGGCCTGAACGCCGGGCATGCCTTCAATACCGGCGTTGTCTACTTGCCGCCGTCGGGAGTGCGCGACGGCGTGGCAGAGCTGATCCGCGTCAACCCGGGCCTGAAGAAGATTGTCATCGTGACCGAGAAGATCGCGGTCCACGACGCACGCGAGATCCGCGCGATGGCGCAGGGCGCGGGCGTCGATGTGATCGGCGGCAACTGCCTCGGCGTGGCCGACTCGTGGAGCCGCGTGCGCATCGGCGGCGCGCTGGGCGGCGACCATCCGGAAGAGACGCTGCTGCAGGGTACGGTGGCGGTATTCTCGAACTCGGGTGGCTTCACGACCACCATCGCGCAGTACCTGTCCACCGAGGGCTGGGGCACGACGACGCTGGTATCGTCGGGCAAGGACGTCTACATCCATTACGGCGCCCGCGACTTCGCGCATGCACTGCGCAACGACGGCCGCTCGCGTGCCGCGGTGCTCTATGCCGAGCCTGGCGGCTACTACGAGCAGGACATCGCCTGGGGCAAGCCGGTGGTGGCCTGCGTGGTGGGGCGCTGGAAGTCCAAGCTGACGCGCGCGGTGGGCCATGCCGGAGCCATGGCCGGTGCTGGCGACAGCGCCGTCGACAAGGAACGCTGGTTCATGGAGGCCTTCGGTGTCGAAGCGATCTTCACGCCCGAGCACCCGGTGGTGTCGAAACTCGGCGCGGTGGTGACCAACATCGCCCACATCCCAGCGGCGCTGACCGCGGTGATGGCCGCCAGCGGTGCCCAGCCGGATTTCGCGCCGCGCGGCAGCCTGGCGCTGAAGGCCTGGATGGCCCACGACCAGGGCATCGATCTGCCCGCCGCGCTCGCCTTGGCGCCGGTGGCGGCGCCGCAGCCGTATGCAGCGCAGATCGCCACGCTGGGCGCGCAGGTCGGTGCCGTGATCGCGCGCCAGAACATGAAGGACAAGTCCGGCGCGTCAGTGATGGACCCAGAGACGCAGGTGACCTCGGTGCACGGGCATTCGGTGCTCGACCTGGCACTGCAACCGCTGCAGGCCAACTTCGCGCTGCCGCTGGTGCACGAAGCCGCCGGCCCGAACGACCGCGCAATGCTCGACATCGCGGTGGCCGCCGAAGTCAACCTGGTCGGCGATCCGGTGCTGACAGCCGCCGATGCAGCACGGGTCGCTGGCAACTCGCCGAACACCATCATGGCCGCTGCGGCGGCCGTCATCGGCCCGAAGCGGGTCGAGCGCGCGCTGGCCTGTACACGCGCGCTGATCGACCTGTTTGCCGGCTCGGGCCTGAAGGAAGGCCACCACGTTGACTTTGACAGCTCGCGTCTGAAATTCGACGACGCCACCCGCGCCCTGTTCATGGCGCGTGACGACGAAGCCGCCGATTCGCACCCCGAGGCCATGCTGCAGGCGGTGCGTGACCGCGGCGCGAAGTCGGTGTTCATCGACTTCCTGCTGCGGCTGGACGGCCGGCTGTCGCGGGACGCGATCCTGGCCGCGATTTCGACAACCATCGCCTGGGGCCCGCTGGTGCGCAAGCGCATCAGCCGCCTAACGGCCGAGACCCTGCCCTGGTACCTGCGCCTGTACGGCGTGATGGTGGGATCCAGCATCCCGGCCAAGCACCACCAATGGGGCTCGCTGTGCGGCATCTCGCAGGCCGAACGCTACGGGCAGTGGACGATGGCCGACCTGTGCTACCTGGCGATGACCGGCCGCAAGCCGACTGCGGAACAGGCGCTGCCGCTGCAGATGCTGATCGGTCTGCTGGTCTCCAACGGACCCGGCTCGATCTCGTCGCAAGGCGCCAAGGGCGCGGTGTCGGCCGACGGGCCGCAGACGCCTGGCCGGGTGCAGATCAACAAGGCGATGGTCGGCTTCCTCACCCACACCGGCTACAGCCATGGCGGCAACGGCTTCGAGGGCATGGCCTTCCTGCTCGAACGCTTCAAGGAGCAGGCCCTGCAGGACCCGACCGACCCCCAGCACGGCATCGACCTGAAGACCATGGCCACCGCCTATGCCAAGACCTACAAGGCCGAGAAGCGCCTGGCCAGGGAACTCGGGCAGGAGTTGCGCGCCTTGCCGGGTGTGCACCACCCGGTGTTCAAGGGCAAGCCCGTCAACCACGACCCGCGCGAGCGCTTCATTGCCCAATTCATGGCCGAGCGCGGCGACTACAACGTCTTCCACGCTTTCTACCGCGAACTGGCGCAGGCGCTCTACGACACGGGCGCGACGCCCTACGTCTTCTGCGTCAACGTCGACGCAGTGATCGCGGCGCTGTTGCTGTCGCTGCTGTGGACCGACTTCAAGTCGGGCGTGCTCACCGAGCGCGACCTAGAGACCGCGGCGTTCACGGTGTTCCTGTACGGCCGCATGATCGGCGCCGCCGCCGAGATCGACGATCACCTGAACCGCGGTCGCAACATGGACACCCGCACTCCAGAAGTCTCCTGCGCGTTCGTGATGTGACGGCGCCGCACCTCGACCAGGCGGCTTACGCCTGAGCAAGCCGCTATGCCGGTCACTATGTTGTAACGCTCAGTGTCGATCAGGTGACCTTCCGCCAGCCGGTCCATGTGGGCGAATTGGTGACGCTGCTGGCGGCGGTCAACCACACCGGCACCTCGTCGATGGAGGTCGGCATCAAGGTCATCGCGGAAGACATCCGCACCCAGGCGGCCCGGCACGTCAACAGCTGCTTCTTCACCATGGTGGCCGTAGACAACGACCGCAGGCCCGTGCAGGTGCCCGCGCTGCGCCCCTTCTCACCCGACGAGCGCAGACGGCATGCGGCCGCCATCGTTCGCAAGGAGATGCGCATCGAACAGGAGCGGCGATTCAAGGCCCATGCCCTGCGGTCGTAGAACGCTGATGCCGATCACCGGTGTCCTCGTTGCGCCAGCCCAGCAGCGGTGGCCACCTACTTGTCATGACCGGCGTTGTATCCAGCGCCGAGCAAAGTTCAAGAATGCTACAGAAAAGAGGAGATGAAGACACTTCCGAAAAGGCAAGCGACTTCCGCACGGCCCACTTGGAGAGCGAAATGAGTCTTGGTATCGATGGAACGGCCCAGAGCTACAAGCCCCTTGAACAGGGCTTTGTGGTCAAGGGGTACTTGGATCACAAGAACTTCAGGAACAGCGACACAGACGGTGACGGAAAGCTGTCACTGGGTGAGCAGCTATTCAAGGAGCATGGAGTCGAACACTCGGGTGGAAAAGTGCAGGGAAAGTGGATGCCAGTGTGGCTTCGAGACAGAGAAAGTGGCCGTTTCTTGGTGGATTCATCGGGTTATAGAACTGAAGCAGAGATGAGCCGCGGGCAAAAGACGAGAGTCATGCCAACGGGCTCTCGTGTCGATGGGACGGTGACGCGGGCAGAGTTTTCTGATTTTGTCGAATCGCGTCGTTCCAACGACTTCACATTCGAGCAGTGGCAACGGCTGGAGTACAACGCCGCGCAGACCTTCAAGAAGCTAGACGTGAACCGCGACGGCGTGCTAGACCGCAGCGAAGCGGGGCGACTAAACGCCGGTGACCTTAACCGGGATCTGGTGCAGCCAGCTCCATCCAATCCGGAGCCTTACAGCCCGTCCTTAGAATGGAACTTCGGGCTTCATTCCGCCGGCCGATCTGGTGGCCGAAAGTCCGGTGAGGATGAGAGTCAGCGATGACTTAACCAGCACCCCCCAACGGCAGGATCTCGCGTTCGCTATCTGCTGGTACGGACTCAAGAACAGGCCATATGCGTCGTGAGTCGTCGAAGCCATGCCCGATGAAGAGTTGGTGCGCCGGTTGTTTAGCTGCGGGGTGTGCCGGTTTGACAAGTACGACAGTCGCACGGTGATCATGCAGATCAGCCAAGCGAGCTTGGCTTTGGAGCAGCATGCCCTGGTGGCTGCGGTACGGCGCATGCGCCCCGAGTTGCATCTTGCGCTGATGATCGACGACGACGTCCGGCAGCCGCCGCGCGAGATGGTGGGCGAGCAACCGCCGGACAGGGTCTACCGCGAATTGAGGGTCGATTGGAAGGCGTGTTCACCGCGACTGGACCGCCTGCGTGCGAGGCTACGGAAGAACGGCGCACCTCTCGTACGAATCGATGTTCGTGCTTGCCGCGCTAAAGACGACATCGAAGTCGCTACGTTGTTGGACGAGTACATCGGTCGATCCAGCCCAACCTTGTTCTTTTTCGACGGCAGCGCTTTCGATCCGACCGAACTCGGCCATTACCTCATTGGCAGCGACGCCGCTGGGAAGCCGTTCGGGCTGTGCAAGCTCGTCAGCAGCGGCCAGACCTTGTTCGCGGAGATTCTTTACGGCCGCGGCAGCGCGCGGACCAACGTCGCATTCATTACCGAGGGACTGACTCTTCTACGCGACAGCCTTGGCCAGGAGTTTGCAGTCATCGCTTCGGTGAATGCCGTAACCACGCTGCTGCTGGACATCGGCTTCACCCTCCAGCGCTCAATAAACGTCTACCTGCTACCTCGGACCGTAGGCGAGGTCAAGCCCGCCTGAAGCCCGCCCGCCATTCCCCATCGAGACGATGCTGCGCATTCACTTTCTTCAGCTCTGGTGGAACCTAAGCGATCCGGCCATGGAAGCGGAGCTTCAAGAGCGCCCGCTGTGCCGCGGCTTTGCCGGTCTCGAAGGCGCAGCCCGCCTGCCAGATGAGACCACCATCCTGCGGCTTCGCCATCTGCTGAAAAAGTACAAGCTCGCGCCTCAGGTGCTGGCCACCATCATTGCCGCCCCGAGTTCAACCAAGAACAAGGCTGGTGAGCGCGACCCGGAGAAGCACCAGGCGAAGAAGGGCAACCGGTGGCACTTCGACGTTAAGGCTCACATCGGCGAGGATGCCGAGTCGGGCCTAGCCCACACGCTGGTCGGTACCGCCGCCAGCGTCAACGATGTGACGCAGACAGGCGCGCTGCTGCACGGGCAGGAGACCGTGGCGTTTGGTGACGCCGGCTACCGCGGTGTGGACAAGTGGCCCGAGGCCAGAGCTCCGATTTGGCATGTGGCCATGCGGCCGGGCGAGCGCAAGGCGCTGGACACGACCAAAAAGTGGGCCCGGCTGCTAGCGAAGGCCGAACAGCTCTCGGCTACTGTGATGGCCAAAGCGGAGCACCCGTTCCATGTTGTCAAGCAGCGGTTCGGCTACGCCATGGTGCGCTACCAGGGCTTGGCCAAGAACACTGCGCGGCTGACCATGCTGTTTGCACTGGGCAATCTGTGGATGGTGCGCCGACCATCGTGGACCGTGAGTCGTAGATCGACGCCAAATGGCCTTGGGTTTCCGCATCACAACATGCTGATCGTCTGTACGCCCTCATCGAGCGTTACGAACGGGGTTTTCTAGACCTTCCCTAGACTCGGTTTCGCCGTGAACACTTCTCTAGCCCCCATCTGCATCAAGGTTCTCGGCCAATTCAGATTAGAGGAGGGAACCACGAGGCGAGTGTTTACTCAAGAAGCACGAGCCCAAGTCAGGAGCTTTTTGGCGCTTTTGGCAGGATCGCGCACCGGTTGGAATCGTGACGAGCTGACGGCCGCCTTCTGGCCTGCTCACGACGACCACTCGGCGCGCAACAGGTTGCATCACACGGTGCACTTGACGCGCAAATTGCTCGGAGCGATTGCTTGGCCTGACGACTGGGTTCTGTTGGATCAGGGCCGCGTACGCTTGGACCCGCGTGTGGATTGCGATGCGTGGCAAGTACAAGATGCGGCCTGTTCGGTTCCGCTGTCCGAACTGGACTCCTCGGTCTTGTTTCATGCGCTCCGTTTGTGCCAGGGTGAGTGGGCCCCAGATGTCAACGTGGCGGGCCTGGGACAAATGCTTCGCCATCAGTTCAAGAAGTGGCATCTCTCCTTGCAGGTTGAAGCCGCGCGCCGACTCGCGACTGACGGTGACACTCCCATTCGCCGAGAGTCGCTGGAGCGAGTCCTGTCGCTGAACGACACCGATGAGTGGGCTTGTCACCAGCTCCTGGAGCTCGATCACGATGCGGGGCGAGACCACGCCGTGTTGCGGAGATTCCAAAGCCTGAGCCGGGCGCTGGCTGCGACACTCGGCCTCCGTCCATCCGAAGGCATCCGTGCAATCGCGGCTCATTCCGCCGACCGGTTGAACCAGAACTCTCTGTCAAACACGCCGTCAGGCTTCATAACGCCCCTGGTGGGGAGAGAGCCACTCTTGCGGGCCCTTTGTGCGCAGTTGCAGGCGGGAGGGGGGCTGTGGAACGTCAGTGGTCTGGGTGGCATGGGCAAGACAGCCTTGATGCGCGAAGTGGTACGTCGGGTTGGCCCAAGTCTCAAGGACGGCGTCCATTTCATCAATGGCTGCGAAGGGCGGTATGACCCAATAACGCGGGCGCTGCACTATTTCGGGCTAGCGCCGGTAGCACCTGAAGTGCTGGCCGAAGCCTTGGTCGCGGTGATGGCCCAACGCGACGCCTTGATTGTTTTCGATGATCTGGATGCGTCAGCCGAGATGTTGTCAGTGCTGACACTTCTTCCTGAAGTCTTGCGAACCCGGGTGGTCGCCTTGAGCAAACTTCCCCTGAATAGCAACCGCTTTGCGCATGTGCCTGTTCGCCCTTTGAACAGTCTCGTGTCGGATGCGTCAGTTGATCTGATCCGGCAGTCCCCGGCCGTAGTGCTCTTTAATCTTCGTCGACCGAGCCCACCGCTGGGGCCGGCATCCGATGACGAGACGGCCGAAACCGCGCGATTGGTGCAGAACCTGGACGGCTGGCCCCTCGCCATAGAACTGGCAGCAGCCAAGACCGACACGATGACGATCGGCGAGCTTCTTGAAGAGGTCAACAGCGGAAGGTTTTTGGAAGCTTCCCTCAGCACCGGCAATTCCACTACCGTTAAAGAACCTCAGCCATTGCGCCTTGCGCTTGACAGCAGTTTTGAGCGACTCTGCCAGAACAGTCAGCGGCTCTATGCAGCGATGGGCGTCTTCCCAGGCGCATTCTCGGGTGATGACCTCGAGTCCATCGCCTCGGCCATCGGCACGCCGGCAACAGCCGACACCTCTGCATCGGTGGTCGAGCTTCTGTCGTCCGGGCTCTTGATCAGAGAAGACGTAGATTCAAGTTTGCGAATGCCGAAACTGGCGCGTTTACACGCCCGAAGTCTGACGCAGTTTGCTGCCATCCGCTGCTTGGCTGAAGAGGCATTCATACAACGCTTGACGACGGCTCTTTGGGTTGGAGCAGTTGGCCATGAGTCGCCGCGATACCTGGAGTGGATGGCAGAGGTTTTCCTGCTGGGTGACAGTGCCTCAGGCTCTCTACACCTGGCTCGCTCGCTAGGCGACCGGGCGCTGCTCGGACTGCTCATTCCTTTGGTGCAGTCCTGGTCGCTGCGCGGCGCGGAGATCGAGGAACATGCTTGGTTCACCGCAGGCGCGGAGGCAGCCGTCCGTCAAGGCGATTGGCGGGCGGAAATGATCCTTCGTGTTCATGCAACCCGGCTATGCCTTTTGCGATGCAATCTGAAGGCCGCTCTTCTGTGGAGTCGACCGCTGAAGGACTTGGCTGATCAGTGCTCAGGTGCTGACGGTGAGCTCGGGGCACTGGCCATCACTGCCTACCTTCGACCCTTGCATCAGAAGCGCCCAAGCGGCGAACACCTGGCCCTTGCGAAGGAATGGCTCCTCCGCCTCGGTGGAGAGTCGATGCCGGGTTACCACACCGTCCTCGCGGAAATTGGGCGCCTCCAAGGCGAGGCGTCTGTTGCGGGCGCCGGGCAAGTGATGGAGCTGGATGCCCTGAGAGCGAGGTTCAGTGGATCCCTGGTATGGGTAGATCATCTCTTGTCCGCGGCGACCCGTGAACCACCTCTACGGCTGAAGGTGGCCGAAGAGATGCTGGCCGCCAGCCGCACGGCGAGATCACCCGCCCTGGGCTTTCGCGGCCTGATGTTCAAGGCGTCTGCCCTTGAGGCACTCGGACGGCATCAGGACTTCCAGCATGTGCTCCACACTTGGTTTCGCTTGGCCTGCGCGAGGGACGACCACTTCAATGCGGCGTGTGCTCTCACTTGGCGGGCAGAGTTCGCATGGCGTATGGGTAGTCTGGCAGAAGCGACTCGACACTTGAACGACGCCAAGCGGCTGTTTACGAAGCTGAAGCATCCCTCTCTTGCCATCACTCTTCAGTGTCATGAAGTTATCGTCAAACTTTTGCGCGGCGAACTAGAATGCGGAATTCAGATGTTTCTGAGCATAGGCAGGCAGCGAATCGACACGTTGATTCCCGAAGAGGCGGAAACTGTCCTAGAGGCAGCGGCGCTCCTGGCAAAGTTAACGCAAGAGCAGTCAGTCTTCGGGACTTTGCTCCAAGTGTTGGGCAGATTCAGCTCCTCGGTCAGCCATACATCCCAGGCGGTTCAGCGGTTCAGGCAGCAGCACTTGGAGCCGCCGGTGCCATCGATAGCGCCCCGCAGGGCGCCCACCCCTGACGCAAGTGCCGAAAGGGTCGAGAGCTACCGAAGCGCGTGGCCCGACGTCCAGGCGGCCATCTTGGCCTCGATGCGAAGTCTGCAAGTGCGTATCCAGACCAATGGATCCCAGTCTTCTGATCCACACCCACCGCTGTTTCCGCTCAAGCCGGACCATCTGTGCCGAGCGATATCCGCCAGGCCCAGCGCCTCGCTCAATCCGGCCTCGGCCGCACAGCCACTCCGCGCTGATAGCGAAACAGTGCGCAGTTCGGCCGCTGCAGCCAAGGTTCGTTGATCTCATGTTCGACTGGCTGCTGATGCTTCACGTGGAAGCAGGTTCAGAAGAACAGCATTGAGCACCTCATACCAGGGGGCATCATCGATCGTGGAGTTCGCCTGGGCAACTGAAGCCATGCCCTTGATCAACCCGTCCCGCCGCTGCTCAACATACTCCCTGAGGCGATGATCTGGCCTGCGGACGAGCTTCTCCAGAGCATGCAATGTGCGGCGGCAAAGGTCGAAACGCTCATTCAAGAATGCCAGTTCGGCTACGTTGATCAGACCTTCCTGAGCGTCCACGCTGGCCCATCTCTCTGCAGTCTTCCCCATAATGGTGCCTATCCGCCATCCGGCATGTGAAGCACTACCGCGCCTGGCTTCGATGAGCGCTGCCAGGATGGCCACAGACATGCGCGCGCCGTAGTTCGGCGAGCCGCGCAGTTTGGAACTAATGTCGGCCGTGATTGCGTGAGCCACAGGAAGAACTTGAGCGGCGTAGTAGTTCCAGGCCAATACAAGCATGGCCCGCGTGTAAATGCCGGGTTGCTTCGAAAGCTCTTGGTCAGACAAGATCGCAGATGCCGTGTCGATGGCCTCTCCGAATCTGCCCCGCGCATACTTCAAGCTGCAATTCATGAGCCGGCAACGGGAAAGCTCGTGAGCATCATCAGCGGCACAGGCCGCCCGCTCAGAAAGCGCAAGACAACTATCAGCCAAGTCAAGATTGCCCATTGCATAGGCAATGTTCGCTCTTTGCTGGTGTGCCTTGGCCAAGCCTCGCTTAAGCCCGAAGAAACTGAGGATTCCCGCAGCTTCTTCGCACAGCAGAAGCGCTTTAGGAAGGTCAACATGATTTGCTGTCAGCGGAGCCAAACGGAGCAGCACTTCTGCCACTTTGGAGCCTTGCCGGCCCAGGTCCAGTGGCGAGTCCGACGCCCCGGACGCACGATCGAGGCGCTGGATCAGCTTGAGGGCCTGGGACTTGATCTCAGATGCGCCCGCGTCACCAACTCGCTCCAAAGCTCGAACGGCGTCGTCGAAAGCGTCGGACTTGCTCCCGAGTCGTTCACGCAACGTCGCCCGCTTAAGCAACAGGGCAGATGCCATATCATCTCCAAGCGTGTCCATGGTCTCACCTAGCGAAGTCAGCCAGACCAGCAGGCGATGCGCGCATGGCGACCTCGAAAGTCCTGTTGCATGGGCAAGGCACAGCCGCCCGATTCGGTCAAGCTCTGTCGTCACTTGCCATTGGGCTATCAGTGCTTCGAAGTCTTCGATTCGGGCCTCGTACCAATGCGCCATGACTTCCGGAGTTGAGTCGGCATCCCGCTCACCGTTGCTCGCCGAAAGCAGCCATTGCTCCAAGTGCTGAAGCATGGTGGGAATGCCGGGCAACTCGCCCACAAAGTGGAAGACCATGCGGACATATTCAGGTACTCTGTATTCGCTCCAGGACTTTCCAGCCTCGCATCGGATGCGGCGTGACACGCATTGATGCCGCACACACCCATCCAGAAGGTCAGCTGCGCCGTCCAGGTGCCCCCCTGAAAGCCCGAGCACATCTTGTCGTGTCAGCCATCCGGTGCAAGCACTCATCAGCGCAGTCAGCTGACGCTCTCGTTCGGTAACCGATGACATCCAGGAGAGCAATCGGGCCGACTGTGTGGCGTGCCGGGCTCCGCCATGATCGGCGGCCCAGCGAAGCAATGTGGCGGGATCCCTAACGATCCTTGCCATGATCTCGTTGGGACTGACGGCGGTCGACGCATGCGCCGCAAGTTCAAGCATCCATGGCAGGCCGCCGCACGCACGGGCTAGAGCTTCTAAAGGCGGGTGGTTGCACTTGTCGTTCAAACCCCATTGAGGCGCGGCCCAAGAGGTCAGGAGCTGTGTCGCGAAACTTGGTGATTCCTCCGTCGGGAAACCCAGCATGAGAAGAGGGTCGACAAATATGGTCCGTTCGCCCGTGACGTGCGAAGGCGACCATGCTGTGACCAGCCAGTGAATGTTGGGGCCCAAAGCTAGCAGGTCGGCCAGCGCACCGCCTGAAGCCGCTCCGCCCTTCAGCCCGTCCAGCACGATCAACATTTCCCGCCCAGCGACCGCAGTCTCCAGATTGTCATGTTTGCGATCGCCAGCCCTTTCAAGGGCTGCGAATACTCGCCTTGACAGCCAAACAGTGTCTTGAAGCTCCCCCGAACAGTCGATCCAGCATGCGCCGTCTCTGAAGTTGGGCTCAAGCCTCTTCGCCACCGCCGCGGCCAGGGCGGACTTGCCCGAGCCCGGAGGGCCGACCAGAGATATCAATCGGCAGAAGCGGTCAGTCAGGCCGGCGCAAGCATTGACCAGGAGCTGGTCGTAGCCCAGGAGCGGGCACGTCAGGGGCACGCCTAGGCCGCCGCGCATCCGGTCCGGGCGGAGGGGAGGCTCTGCAAGCGGCAGTCGCGTCGCTTCTGTCCGATTGGTTTGCTTTTGAATGTCCCGGACGACCTCGTCCAACCGCAGGGCCGCCTTTGCGTCGAGCTCCGCAATCGTCGGCCTGGCGCTTCTGCAGTGCTGCAGGGCTACCTCGGCCTTCCCTTGCTCGACCAATAGTTGCACATAAACCAGCTGGGGCTCGACCTCGTCCGCGTGTAGGAGGGCCCGTCGCCTGGCGTGGGCCATGGCCTCGTCCGCTCGGCCTTCCTGCAGTGCCAGGTCGACAGCTTCCTCCAGCGCTCCATCGAGAAGGGATTCAAACCAGCTGCGTCGTACCGCGATGTCGCCGAAGTCCCGCCAATCAGGAGCCAGCGAGCCGCGGTACCACGCCAGCGCCTTTCCCAGATCGGACAATCTTCGGGGGGCGTTCTGAGATTCGCTCTTGACGAGTCGCATGAACTCCTGTGCGTCGATCAGCGTACCCGGCTGCATCTGAATCTGCAGGTGGTCGCGACTCATCACAATCTGAGGTCTGAGGCGTTCCGGGATGTGCTCCAGGCTCTTTCTCACCAAGTGAAGGGTATGGTGCAGTCGATTGCGGGATCTTGCCTCATCGAACTCGGGCCACAGCAATGCCTGGATCCGACTTCGCCGCTCGATACCTTCAGGGGCACTCGCCAGGACCTCCAGCAGGCGACGGGCGTGTGTACGACGCCACGCTGCGAGGTCCGTCTCCAGACTTCCGAACTCAAGCTCGAAGCCGCCGAGGACTCGCAGCGTGCCTTCGCAAGCCACTTCGTTGTCAGCGATGACGAAGCGGCTACCTGCGATGTCCAACAGGGCCCGCGCAAAAGGCGACTGAGTCTCCATGGCGACTCCAATTTCTAGGGACGGTCTGCAGAACTCCGTCCTAAAGAGGCGGCGGAGTTGTGCTGAGGCCTGATGTGCCGCGATATGGGATCTGGAGCAGCGGCGACCGGGTCGCACGGGCTGAGCGACTGGATTTCGACGCCAGCGGCGCCGGTGCGCTGCATCACAGACGCACTCATGCCAGGGCTCCAAAGCACTTGCCGCCGAGCCATCCACAAGTTGCTAGGCCCGAAAAACATTGTCAGCCTCGCAGTGTTCTGCACCAAGCTCCGGTCGCGCGCCATCGCGTACGGTCCTACATCGAAGAGGAGTGGGTTTCGGCAGTGGCGGGTAACGAGTCAAAGTACACCTTGACCCGTATCAGATCAGACAAGCTTCGCCTGGCGGCTGCGACGATGTCGGGGTCGAAATGCGAGCCGGCCTCCGTGGACAAGTGCTTGAGCACAGCGTCCAGACCCCACGAAGGCTTGTACCTGCGCTTGCTGATGAGCGCATCGAACACATCGGCCACGGCCACAATCCGAGCGCTGATGGGAATCTCACGCCGCTTGAGGCCAAACGGATAGCCGGAGCCATCCCATTTCTCGTGGTGGTGAAGTGCCACTTCGGCCCCCAGAACGAACACCTCGCCGCTCTGTTCGCGAAGGATCTCGTAGCCGAAGATGGTGTGTTGCTTCATCAGCAGCCACTCGGCTTCATCCAGTGGGCCCGGCTTGTGCAGGATGGCATCGGGGATTCCGACCTGGCCTAAGTCGTGCAGAGGCGCGGCCAGGAGCATCAGGCTCTGAAAATGCTGGGACTGCCCACATGCGTGTGCAATCACTGCGGCGTAGTGGGCCATGCGAGAGGTGTG
This sequence comes from Rubrivivax sp., assembly GCA_051861265.1. Taxonomy (GTDB): domain Bacteria; phylum Pseudomonadota; class Gammaproteobacteria; order Burkholderiales; family Burkholderiaceae_C; genus Rubrivivax. The sequence continues at coordinate 23,967 of JBHYDA010000020.1, read as the reverse complement.
GAGACCCGATTCGTCATCCCTGAATGCGGCCAGACGTCCCAGGCAGCGGAGCGATTGCACCTCAAGTGGCGAGACGCCCGCGGCTATGGAAGCCTGGGTACTGCCGGGCAGCAGATCGCTGGTTGAACTCCAGCGCCCCATGAGACGCGACAGCTGCGCATCCACCTTTTCTGCAATCACGCTGGGCAGGGTTGGCAGGCGAATGACCTCAGAGGCGCCTGCTTCAGCGGCCATATGCTCAACCTCCGGGCGACTGCTTCCGGTGATCAACACGTACTGGGTTGGCGCAAGCGGGCGGTCGCCGCGCGCGCGCTTGATGAACTCCACGCCATCAAGTCCAGGCATGTGATAGTCGGTAAGCACCAGATCCGGGCTGACTGACTGGCAGTGCAACAAGGCCTCGTTGGAATCATGGTACGTGAGCACGTTTCGCCCGGGCTGGCGCCCCAGGATTGAGCGCATCTCCTGCAGAACGAGGTCGTTGTCGTCGATGACGACAATGGTATGACAGAGGATCTGCTTCACCGCGATCATCTCCAAGGTCCGACGTTGAAAACGTGTTAGTGATATCTGCGTCTTTAAGGCATTAAATCACATTTGCTACACTTAATCATGAGGGACGTCTCTTCTTCACGAACTTGGCGGCTTCACCATGGGCGCGGCGGCTGCCCCATGCACGAACGACTTCTCTGCAGGCGCAGCGCAAGGGCCAGCGCCCCAAGGTGTCGCCTCAGGCGTGCTGGCTCGCGCTGCATGGCGCCACATCTGCCGCGTGACTGCTGGCCGGCTTCAGGCCAAGTCCGAGCTGCTTCATGACCCCAACCGGCGCCTGCCCAATCGCGTCAGAACATTCGGATCCTCACGGGGTTTTGCAGACCTTCCCTAGCGGCTGCTGGGCGGGGCTCACCGCAGGTCATCAACATCGATCGTTGGCGGCTCCGCTGTCGGCGGTGGTTGAACCCGCTGGGTCACATTAGGAACCTCTTGCGGATTCGGTGACGCCGCGGGGTCCGAAGGCCACTTCGGTCGGCGCCCCAGCCCGAGCTTGACGAATTCCACCAACTTCTGCACCTGGGCGTTATCCAGCTTCTGGCCTTCGCGCAAGTTCGCAGTGAAACGCAAGTAGGCAATGCGAATCGAAGCCTGTTCCGGTTGGTCCCATACCTTGGCCTGCTGTTGCAGGCTTCGAACCATCGCCGCCGTCAGCGGCAAGTTGCCGTCAAGGGCATGCACCACGCTGTGGGGAACGATGGTGATGCTCTTGTTGGCAGTGAAGAGAAGGTATGCGGGGGTGTCCGGGCCCGGCGGCTTGTCGCCCTTGGGGACGAAGCTCGCAACCTCGATCCGCATGCTGGGGTTGCCGGTGCCCCAGGGGTCGGGCGGCGTTTCCCGCACTGCGGCCACGGACAGGCTGGTCCCATCCGGGTGCCGCAACAACAGGTTCGACAACGGGAGGTCCACCGCCGCCAAGGGGGTGCTACCCAATGCGTCCCGCATGTAGCGGCCAGATGGGTTGAGCTTTGAAATGGTCTCACCGGCCGTGCGCCACGCTCCGGCCGCGCCCTTCAGCTTGTCCGGTTTCGCGGTCACGGTCACGATCGGCACCACGCCCACCAGCGGAATGCGCAGAGGGAACTCGAACTCCAACTTGGTTGTCAGAGAGCCCCACTTCGAAGGCGGTATCAGCGCGTGCATGAAATCGCGCACACCGCTCACCGGGAAGTCAAAGCCTCGCACGCCGGGAGGCAAATCGGTGCGAACCTGCAGACGGTAGCCATCGGCGATGGAGCCGGCTTGCTTGAAGACGGGCGTCTGCGGGTTCAATTGACGGTTGAGTTCTTCCACCAGACCCCGCGGCAGCACCTGGCCAGGCGCAATGGACACATTCGCCGAGAACTTGGCTTTCACGTTCGGCAGGCGGCTGGCCAAGCCTTCGGCACCGCCGCCCACCGCCGCCACCCAGGGTTGCTGCCGCAGCGCCTCGATCAGTTGTCCTGCAGGCAGGCCATCCAGCCCAAGCCCCTGCAGCCAACTGCGCGCGGGTCCGGTCCACTCCCAGACCTCAGCGCCGGCCGCAGGCAGATTCTTCAGCAGTGCCGCGGGCAACGAGGTGACGCTTTGTACGCGAACGGGCAAGGGCACGGGCCCTGCAAACTTGACGTTGCCGCCCCCGATATCCACCACATTCAACTGCAAAGGCAACCGTGGGTCACCGGTGTTCTTGACAGCGCCCGTGGCCAGGGCGCCCCGCTCGCCGTGAAGATCGAAATCGACGCGCTGCACGTTATTGCGAGCCATCCCGTAGTCAACCAAGACGTTGGTCGGGCCATACTCGTTGCCATGGACGTCGCCAAGGCCCAGTCGCCAGGTGTATTGAGCATCGTTGCCATCGCGACCAGGCCAGGTCGGTCCGGTCGCGATGGCAAAGGCCTTCCAGCGGGCTGAAGGGCCGTTGGGGTCATCTGGCCACAGCTTGCCAGGGGGCTGGTCTGCCGCGCCCAACGCAGAGCGCTTGATGCGCGTGGACTTCGGGTCGGCCTGCTGCGGATTACCGCCGGGCAAGCCACGTTCCAGGTTTCCCAACTCCAGGGTGGCCGTGCCATAGCCGCCGCCCAAGAGTTCGACGGGGCCCAGCCGCGTGCGCAGGTTCGGGCTTTGGCCGGTCAACGCACCGATCAGGGTCGACAGGTCGGCACCAATGGAAAAGCCCCGCAGCACTTGCACTTCGACACCCAGTTCGACCGCCCCTGCCCCATTGCCGTTGGGGGGCGTGACATTCCGCAGCGCCGATTCCTTGCCGAGCCCTGGCAACGCGGAGCCTGGGGGAAACACCTCGATCGGTACAGCCACCGACACCGGGGGCGGTGCTACAAACGTTGTGCTCGTTCTTGGAACTGAACCCCAAGGCGCAGGCTGCTCCAGCGGCTTGTTGGGGCCCTGCGGCTTGCCGCCAATGACGGGGGTGTTTGTGGGTGTTCGGTTGCCGCTGCCGGGCACCGGCACAGACAGCTGGGTCTGGTTGCTACGTGGTGTCTTTGTATTGTCTCGCGCTAGCCTATTGTTCACCCCGTCTGAAGGCGGCGGTGGGTTGCCGTTACCGCGAAGTTTTTTCTGCCCAGGCAATTGGGGCGACACCGCCAGCCGGTTGATGGGTGTGCTCAACGCGTTGGGGATGGCGTTGTTCATCTCCTGGGAACGCAGGCTCAGAACCGGCTTGACTACTTCGCTGCTGGTGGGTTTGATCGCAATGGTGTTGGGATCAGGCAGATTCGTGCGGGACTTGCCCGACCCCGGAGGCAGCTTGGGCGGCGGCTTGTCGCCGTTGAATTCCACGTTCAGTGTGAGCCGCTCGGGCACTGTCTTGGGCACTGAAGTGGCTTTGATCACAGGCGACGACGCGGGGTTGACTACGATCGGACGATCATTGGGGTTGAGCTGGGTGCGCGCACCTGCCACCTGATCGAGCACCCTCTTCGGGCGGTTGGTCTGCGTTCCGCCTTTCTGCGTTGTGGTCAGGCTGGTGAGTGACTGCGCCACGCCCACGGCCGTGGAGCCGGCCAGCGCCTGCTGTGCTTGTTGATAGCCCTGGACGAACTCTTTGGACAGCCCATAGCGCTGCGCCAACCCGCCGGGCCCGGTCAACCGACTGCCCACGCGTGTCACGTTGGCCAGGCCCGATCCAGTGAGGTCACCGGCCTGGCCGACCTCGGCCACGAGACTGGCCAGAAAGCGCCCGCCCTGTCGGGTGTTGGGCAGCGCGAATCGACCATCCGGGCTTACGCTCACCCCCGCCTGGGTGAGCGCCGTCCAGGCAGCGGTGCCCCGGTTCCTGTTGATCAACGCTTGCTGCGGGGTGTCGGGGGGCAGTCCCAGGACACCCCCGAAAAGACTGCCCACGTTCTTGCTCAATCCGGTGACCAGGGCCTCCGCCCCCTGGGCCGGGCCGAACGACAAACCCAGGTCGCGGTCCAGAAGGTTCAGCCGGGGCGGACCCGGATTGGGCTTCACCTGCTCTACGGGAACCCTGACCTTCGAAGTCGGGGAGACCGGCGAACCCAACGCCGCCGCCCGCTTGGCCAGAACTCGCTTACCTTCGTCGCTGAGCAAGTCCTTCCACCACTGAATGCGTCCGCCCGAGGCCGCGCGCACCTCTTTGTTCAGCTGTTTGTCCAGGGCTTCGAAGCGTCCACCCCGCTGCAAAAAGTAGGGCAGGCGCTCGATGCTCTGGATCTTGTTCCCGGTCAGGCTGCGCAACGTCAAGTTCAGCCGGTCTTTGATCTCGGTCTTGCTCGCCGGACCAGGCGCCCGACCCAGGTCCGGGCCCAGTTCCTTGGCCAGCAAGATGACGGCGATCGGTTCGACCGGGACAGGTGACGCCACCGCCCCAACACCCACAACATCAATCGACTTGCTCATGGCCTGGTACTCATTCAGTTGCCTGTCAGCGCTGTGCGAGTCACAGCCCACAACGGCGAATGCTCTGGGTTCACTGCGACGGTATGAAGACAGCGCACAGGTCACCAGGGGTGGATTCCTTCGCCAGCAAAGGCGGCCAAATGCAGCGCAAAGCGCGCCGCGAAACGATGCGAAGTCGACAAAGCCGCCCCAGGTCACGCCATCGGCGTTACGCTGACCCTGCCTCTTACCGCCGCCGCAATCCCCACAGCCATGCCTCCAAGCACGAATCGATGGCTTGTCGCCGCCAACTGGCTGGCGGCTGCGCTGGCCCTGGCTGCAGCGGCCGTGCATGGCGAGGCCGGCGTGGCATCAGCCTGGGTCCTATCAGCCGCGTTGGGAACCACTGTGATCTGTCTGGGCTGGCCCCAGAAGGGCATGCCGCGGGCCGTCGGCTTCTTCGGCCTAGCCTGGCAGATAGCCTTGATCGGGGCCTACTGGCCCTTCGCCTCGAAACAGCCATCCACCGAACTGTGGGGCCACCTCGACTGGAACCTGCCGACACTGGTCATCTTGTCGCTGCTGGGGTTGCTGGCGCTGAGCTTCCTGGCCCTGTTCCTGCTGCCTGCGATCGGTCTGCGCCGACGGCTGGGACGGGCTGGTGCTGAACTGCAGGTGCATGAGCAACATGGGCTGGACCTGGTCGCCGAGGAACTCGGCAGAGACGTCGCGCTGCGGCAACTGTGGCTGCAGTACCGCGGCCAGATTCGCATCCCGCCGGAGGGCTCTGTGCACCAGGCCGTGCATGCGCTAGCCAGCGCCCGCGAGGTGTTCGATCTGCACGCCCTCACTCACTCCCGCCTGCGGCTTGACCTGTTCCGCCACCTGCCGGGCATCATCACCGGCTTGGGCATCATTGGTACCTTCTCCGGGATCATCAAGGGCATCCGCGGCCTCCACTACTCGCAAGACCCCGCGGAGATGCAGCGTGTGTTCGATGTGCTGGCAGGCGGCGTGGCCGAAGCCTTCTTCGTGTCCATGACGGCCATCAGCCTGGCGATGGCGATTACGTTGGTCGAGAAGGCGCTGATGAGCAGCATTGCGCAAGCGTTAGACGGTCTAAACATCGGGCTGGATGCCGTGTTTCCGCCCCGCCCGTCTGCCGAGTACCCGGTGGGCGTAACACCGGCCCCGGCGCAAGTCGCCCCTCCCCAGCCCCACCATCCCCCGTCTGCCACCGAAACCCCGCTGCCTCCCAGAGCCGCCGACCTCCGACCGCTGGGGTTGCCATCCGAAGACCCAGCGCCCCTGCCAGCCGCCCAGCCCGCGCCGCCCGCGGCCGCCATTGACTGGCCCGCCCAACTGCTGGACGTGACTGCCCAAACCCAGGCTGCCACCCAAGCTATGGCCGAACTGGCGCGGAGCCTGCCCGCGCTGCTTGCCGAGCAGACTCAGGCTTCGAGCCAGGCCCAGCAGCAGACCACGCAGGCCCTGCGCGGCCTGTCGTCCCGTCTCGAGGGCGTCGCCTCCAGCATCGAAGTCTCGGGGCGCCGCACACTGGAGACCGTGGCCGCCCGGCTCATGCAGGCCGAGATGCAGATGGTGTCGCGCAACCAGGCGGTCGCCGAGCACCTGGGAGAACTGGTTCAACGCATAGAGACGTTGTGCAGCCTGATGCAACAGGATCGTTCCGCTATGTTGCCCTACGCCGGGCCTGACCCGTTCGCGGCCCCTATGGGTGTCATGACCCAGCTCAACACCGTCAAAAACGCGGCGCAGGCCGCCACGGGCAGCGCCGCTGCCACCTACCCGGACTCTGACTCTTCGCAAGACTGGGCGGACCCCTGGGCTCCCGAGCCGAGTGGCCCGCGCGGCTTCGGCGCATGAGCGCCCCCCCCAGTCAACGAGCCAGAGACGGCGCTGACGCTGCGGACTCGGCGGTCTGGGTGTCGTTCGCCGACCTCATGACAGCGCTCATGGTCTTGTTTCTGATGCTCATGGTCATGGCGATGATGGCCTTGGCACGCCCGACAACCGCGGCGCGAACTCAAGATCCCGCCAACTCAGGATCGCTTCCGCCGCCCACCTCATTGGCAGCGGCATCCCCCGCCTCCACGAACGCTTCCCACCACGCCTCAGGCCCCGACCAGCACGTCATCGAGGCCCTGCTGCGGCAGGTAGCGCAGGCCGTCCAGGCCACGCCGGGCCTGACCCTGGACCTGCGCCGCCAGGTCATCGACTTCGGCGACCGAGCCCGCTTCCCCACGGGCAGCCACGCGCTGGACGCCGCCAGCGCGCGCCTGCTGCGCGAGTTCGTGCCCCGCCTGCTGGCGGTAACCGAGTCCCCGACCGGCCAGCAGGCGGTGGGCCGTGTCATCGTCGAAGGCTTTGCCGACCCCCGCGGCGACTACCTTTACAACCTCAATCTCAGTCTGCAGCGCGGCCAGCGGGTGATCTGCGCGCTGCTGGAGGCCACGGCAGATGGCAGCGCCCTCACGCCCGAGCAGGCTGCTGCCGTGCGCGCACTCTTTGCAGTGGGCGGCTTTTCTTTCAATGAGCAGCGCGAGTCGCTGGACGCCAGCCGCCGCATTGAACTGCGCGTCGAGTTCGGCCCCCGGGCTAGGCCAAGCGGCGCAGCCCAGGGCTCGACCGCCCTCACCGGCCCCTGCCGCCTGCCCGCGGCCGGGGGCGCCACGGCAGCGCCGGCGACATCGGGGCCCGAAGCCCCCGCCACCCTTGGTCAAGACCCTGGCCAGGTGCTGGGCGGTCGATCAACCGTCTACGAGACCCCACCGGCGCGACCGCGCCCGCTGTCGCGGCCCTGAAACCGCCGCCGCAAAGCACGCCGAAGCGCCGGCAATGTGGGCGCGGCCACACTGCCAAAAGGGGGAGGCTGAGTTGGTGGGCCCTCTTGAATCCCTCAGTGACACCCATCCAGGCCCGCTGCTAGCCAATCAAGACGAAGGAACGGTCATGACAAGCATCAACAAGTTGGACGACACAACCACGGCAGTCAGCAACGGCAACAGCGTGCTGCTGCTAAAGGACCTCAACAAAGACGGCATCGTCGATGCCATCGCCGCTGGCACCCAGAACGGCGCGCAACTCTATTTCGGTGACCTGAGCGGCGACAAAGTCATTTTGGCCGGCGAGCACGGCGACCCGCACGTGGCGCAGAAGCTATTCAAGGGCGCTGCGCTGAACAACCTGAAGGGGTCGATGAATGACCTGCTGGCGGACGCCCGCGACGGCACCCTCGACAACTTGACGCTGCTGAACAACGCCATCGCCCAGAGCGTGCAAGGCGGCGAACAGCACGAGGTCATGGACGTGCAAGCCGACCACGTCCTCAAGAACGGCAGCAACACCGCCAAAGTCGACGTGGAGGCTCTGAACGACAAGGTCGCCTTTGCTGAAAACGCCGTCTTCAGCTTTGCCGACGGCAAGGAATACGCCATCCGCAACATCTGGAACCGCACCGGAAACGACGGTGACATCGGCGTCGGTCTGGCCATTGCCGGGGAAGGTGGGCAGTCCAAGGGAACATTCGTGACCATCGATGAAAAGACGATGGGACATGAAGACTCGACCCGTGCCTTCGGCGCCGCCTATGGGTCCGTCGGCAAATATGTTCTGGATGTTGCCGGGAATTTCCATGGTGAATATGGAGCGGTGGGCAAGTTCATGGACAAGTACGACGACTACGCCGCAACCGGGCTCTTCCTGACGGCCTTCAACAAGAAGCGGAAGGATGACGATACAGCCGCAACGACGGCTCCCGCCACGGTGACCGCAGAGACGGCTGTGAAGTAAGGCCAGACGTCCCGGGCCGTTATGAAAGTCTCTCAACGGCTAGTACCTGCCCGGAAAAAGACCTGAACGGCCTGCTGGCGAACTTTGCAGTGCGTAAGGAGCACCCCTTGATGGAGCATTCCGGATGGCAGATCCAGCTATAGACATCATACGAGCGGGCATGAGAATCGCCTTTCAACCCACCTTGGCCAAGATTCTGGATGTCAATGATCTTGGCGTTGGAGATCCTGAAGACCTTCAGGATGACGGCGGGATGGATCCCAACATCAGTTCGATGATGGCGGGAAAGATGGCGCAGATTCTTTTGCAAACGATCATTTGACCAGCTTCAATGGGCGCGGCTCCGGGTTGGGCGCCTGAACATCACCCGGCCAGTTTTTTCATTCATCCAATTCAGGAGATTGACATGTCAGAAGTGAATTCCGTTGGCAACACATCCTCGCCCTATACCTTCAGTACGTTGAAAATCGATGGCATTACCACCCCTACTTTCACACCTAACGCTTTTCCTACTTTTGGAAGCACGGAAACCAAAAAACCAGGCTTCTTTCAGACGCTGTCCTCCCATATCGGAAACTTCTTCAGTGGGGAAGCATTCGGCAAACAAGTGGGTGATTTCCTAGGTGGTTTGGTCGGCAATGCGTTCAAAGCACTTACCAGCTTCTTTAAGTTCTAGTCAGCCGCCCGGCCCAAGCTAATCCAGCTTCATGCAAACAGCCCTGGCCTGCAGGCACCCTACCCGCCAGTGGCGGCACGCCGGCCGGCGCCTGGGTCTGGCGGCTTGGGCCCTTTGGCTGGCCCTGGCTGCCACCCTGCCAGCCGGGGCCCAGCAGGCCGTGCCCTGGCGGCGGGAGCCGGCGTTCAATTTCCAGGCCACCAACGAGCCGCTGAATGTGTTCTTGGCACGCGTCCTCACGCTGCAGGGGGTGTCAGCGTCCATCAGCGCCACCGTTTCCTCCGGTCGGGTGAATGGGCGCTTCCAGGGCTCGGCCGAAACCATCTTCCGAGAATTGTCGGAAACCTACGGCCTGACGTCGTACTACGACGGCAGCACGCTGCACGTTTACAGCCTGGCCGAGACCGAGACCCGCTGGCTGCAGATGGAGCCGGCCGACATGCCGCGCGTGGAGCGCACGCTGCGCCAGATGCGGCTGGAGGACAAGCGCTACCCTCTGCGCCAAGACGCCGCCGAAGGCGCGCTCTACGTGGCCGGGCCGCCCAAGTATGTGGAGCTGGTGGCCGGCATCGTGGCCGGCGTGGTGCAGAACCCCAGCCGACCGCGTGCCCGGACCGAGGTGCGCATCTTTGCGCTGCGCCACGCGCGGGCGGTGGACACCACGGTGGCAATCGGCGGCACCGAGACGATGGTGCCTGGCGTGGCTCGCATCCTGGACGAGGCGCTTGCCCATGCGCCCGCAGACGCCCCGGCCCCAACGCGCCAGTTGCCGCAGACCGTTCAGGGGCTACGCGGCAAGGGTCAGATCGCCACCGGTCGGCCCCAGCAGGCAGAGCGCGCCGCGGGGGCTGCAGCCGGTGCGTTGGCAGCGCTGGGCCCGGCTGCACAAGGCGATGACGAAACAGCCGCCGGGCCCGGCTTGGCCACAGCCCTGGCGGGGGGGCGGGGGGCCGGGCGTGCGGCAGGGCGAGAGGCGGACAACCCACCCGCCGCCGCCCCCGGCCAGACGGCGCCACGCGACGCCTCGGTGACGGCCGAACCACGCACCAACTCTGTCGTCGTGCGCGACACCGCGGAGCGCATGCCGCTGTACCAGCAGCTGATCGAGCAGCTCGACGTGGAGCTGCCACTGGTGGACATCGAGGCCTCGGTCATCGACATTTCTGGCGGCAAGAGCGAGCAGCTGGGCATCGACTGGCGGCTGCACGGCAGCCGGCTTGACGTCACAGCGTCACCGGGCGGCCTGGCTGGCACCGGCGCCGGGAAAATCAACGCCGCCAACGACCTGATCAACAGCAGCAACCTGCTGTCCGCAGGCAAGGGGCTCATCGGCACGCTCGTGCTGGGCAGCCAGCGCAGCTACCTGCTCAACCGCATCAACGCGCTGGCGGAGACGGGCGACGCCAAGGTGAGTTCCAACCCGCGCGTGCTCACGTTGGACAACCACGAGGCCGTATTGCAAAGCACGCGCGACTTTTACGTCCGTGTGGCCGGACGCGACCAGGTGGACTTGTTCCCGGTGTCCTCGGGCCTGAGCCTCCGCGTGACCCCCACCCTCGTGGAAGACGCCCGGGGCACGCGCTTCAAGCTCATCGTGCGCATCGAGGACGGCAACACCAGCAGCGACTTCCAGGTGGACCAGATTCCGGTCGTCAGCCGCAACGCCATCTCCACCCAGGCCGTGGTGGGCGACGGCGAAAGCCTGCTCATTGGCGGCTACGTGGTGGAAGAACGCCGCGACAGCCAGACGAGCGTGCCCGGGCTGGCCCAGCTGCCGCTGGTGGGTTGGCTGTTCAGTCAACGCGCCAGCGAGGTCAAGCGCGTGGAGCGGCTGTTTCTCATCACGCCCCGTCTGGCCAGCCCGCGGGTGCCGACCGCGGCGCCATCCGCAGCGCCGCCCCGGCCGTGACGCAGCAGGTTGCCGAGCCGGGCGCCAAGCCGGGGCGGCGGGTACTGCGGGTGCTGTCGGGTGCCCACGCCGGGGCCCAGTCGGCGCTGCACGAAGAGCGGGTGCTGGTGGGCAACCTGCAGGGCGAATGCGACATCGTGCTTGACGTTACGCGCCCGGAGCGCCACGCCTGCCTGGTGCGCACCAGCGCCGATGGCTGGGCGGTGCTGGGCATCGCCGGCGACCTGTGGGTCGAGCGGCAGTACGTCGAACCCCAGCAGACCTGCCCCATCAGGCCAGGGCAGGTGATGACCCTGGGGCGGGTGTCCTTCAGCCTTGGCGACCCCGAGCAGATCGACTGGGATGCACTGTCGCCGCCACTGGAACTGCAGCGACCCACGCCCACGGGGCTGCTGCCGCAGGCACCGTTGCCCGTTGCGCCCGAGGCCGTGTTGCAGCGCTGGCGCGCCCTGCGCCTGGCCAGCGGCCTGGGCCTGGGCGCGCTGGTGCTCACCGCAGCCGGCGTGTACGCCACCCAGACCCTGTCTATCCAGGCGCCGCGCGCGGCACAGGCACAGCAGCGTTTGCAGGCCGAGCGGGCCCGGCTGGCTGCCCTGCCATGGGCGCACGAAGTCAACCTGAGCCCGCACCCCGAACGGCCTGGCCGCGTGCTGGCGCAGGGCTATGTGCCGCGGCAAGACCAGCTGGCCGAACTCACCGGAGCACTGCGCCAGCAGGACGCCCAGACCGACATTCGGCTGGTAGCGGTGGACCGCTTGTCGGCCGAGCTGCTTCGGCGCTTCGACCTGAACAAGAGCCCCGAACGGCTGCGCTACGAGGCCATGGGCCGCTTCACGCTGGCCTCACCCAGCAGCCAGCTGGCACAACACGACTTGAAAGCACGCATTGCGCTGCAGGAACTGCCCGCTGTGCAAGGCCTGGTGCTGGACGTGGAAGAGTCCCTGGGCCCGGATGGCCAGCCCCTGCGCGTTCGGTACACCCGCTCGACCGACAAACCCGGCGACCTGGTGGTGAGCCCAGCAGACCCCGCGAGGCTGGCGCTGCGACCCGTTTTGCAGGAGCTGCGCCTGGGCACCCTGCCGTCAGTGGTGCTGGACAACGGCACCCGGTACTTCATAGGGGCCCAACTTCCCGACGGGTCCCGCTTGGAGCGCATCCAGGCCGACCGGCTGATCGTCGTACACCCCCAGAGCGGCGAAAGGGTGGTGCTGCTGGTCGAGCCGGTGGGCGTTTCGTCCCTGCCGCCCGCCCCTTCGGAAAACAAGCGCGAATAGGCAGCAAAGTGGCTCGCGACGACACTGCCTTGTCGGCAAAGGAAGTCTGACCCATGAAGTGGATGACCTTGTCGATGGCGACACGCTTTACTTGGTAATGCATGTCGCGAAACACGACTGGCTCTAGAAACCGAAGAGGAATACTCAAATGACGCAAATGACGATTACCGGAATCAACGACGCTTCTGCAACGGTGCTGGGCGGACTCATGGCAGATCAGAAAGCTGCTCTAGCTTCGCTGGTGGCGAACGCAAAGAATCCTGCAGAGGCAGCAAAGGACCTCCAAAAAATCACGGACCTCGCAACCGCCGTCGGCAACCTCGGCAAGGGGCAGTCTGCCAAGCAGCGAACAGACGCTGACGCGAAGCAGCAAAACGCTTGACGGCCCGGCATTTGGGCGGTTCGCTCAACTGCCCAAGTGCCGTTAACCGCGCGGGCTTTGAATTCAATTCATCAAGTCGACACCCATGGACCCCATCGCATCGGTCAGTTGGTCAGCTCCACGTCCAGCTTCGGCGAATGCCGTAAGCAGGGATGAACTTAGCCTCTCTCCACTGGTCAACCTTGGCGCACGCATCGATCTGCGAGTCACGGCACAGCCAGAGCCCTTGAATCGGGGATCAATGTCCCTCCGCTCCCTGGGCAGTGCCGTGCAGAGCGGCTTCGAGCACTCCTTCATGACCGGGCCCATGACCAATCTGATCTCGGCCACCCAGAACCACGACCCGGCGCAGATGACCGTGGCCCTCGCCAAGTTGACCGATGCCTCCAACACCGCAGGCCTGTTGACACGGATTGCCAAGGTCACTAGCGAGGGCATCAAGAGCCTGACCCAACAATCCTGAAGGCAGCCATGCCCCGCGTGTCCGCCCTCTGCCTGCCACTCACCCCCTGCCGGCCACGCTTCGTGCTGCTCGCCGTGCTGTGGTGGGCCCTGGCCCTGGTCGGCTGCTCCCAGCAATTGTTCGGCGCGCTGGACGAAAGCTCGGCCAACCAGGTGGTGGGGGCCTTGCGCAGCGAAGGCATTCAGGCGCAGAAAAGCCGCGCCGGTGATGAGACCTGGCGCGTGAACGTGCCTGACGACGAGTTCGCCCGCTCGGTGCAGGTGCTCAAGCGCCGCAACCTCCCGCCGCAGCAATTCGACGGCCTTGGGGCAGTCTTCAAGAAAGAGTCTTTAGTGTCCACGCCCACCGAAGAGCGCGCCCGCCTGATCCACGCCATGTCACGCGAGCTGGAGCGCACGCTGTCGGAGATCGACGGTGTGATCGTGGCCCGCGTGCACCCAGTGATACCGCCGCACGACCCGCTCAACCCCAAGAAGGTGGCCTCGTCGGCCGCGGTGCTGGTGAAGTACCGGCCCGGCGCCGAGATTGCGGGCCGCGAAGCGCTGGTACGCTCGCTGGTGGCAGCCGGCATCGAAGGCCTGGCCTACGACGATGTGCGCGTGCACCTGCTGCCCGCCGAAGCGCAGGCCGCCGAACCGGATACGCCCCCCATCTCACGAGCGCTGCCGCCCTTGTTCTGGGGCATTCTGGGCGTGCTGATCGGTTTGCTGTTGTTGACCTACTTCGCGCTGAACTGGCGCAACCGCAGCTGGGTTCAGCTGGACGAGTTGCGCGGCCGGCTGTTGAGTCGCGCTGCAGCAGGCAAGCGCCCGCGCGCCGGGCCTGCAGGCAAGCGCGCCGCCGGGGCCGGCCCATGAGCGCAGCCGCCCCCGAGGCCGTGGTCGCCGCCGCACCCGCAGCAGAACCGGAAGGCTCGGTCGACGTGGGTCGGCAACTGATGGCCTTCAACTGGCTGGTGGCCTCCTACGCCCACCGCGATTGGCTGGGGCCCTGGGCCGATGTGCTGGAGCCACGCGCCCGGGCAAGCCTGCGCCTGGTACGACGGGCTTCTGCCGTGATGCTGGAGCGCCACGACCTGCAGCAGCGCTACGTGCGAGACCTGGGCCGCGACACTTGGCTGCTGGCGCCCTACGCCCGCCTGCTGCGCATGGCCGAGGTGCTGGGCACCGCCATGCTGGGCGGCTGGGTGCGCCAGCGCTTGGAACGCCAGCAGGTAGCGCAGCAGCTCAAGGTGCTGGGCTCGGAGCGGCGCGACCAGGCCCTCAAATGGGCGCAGACCTTGAAAGCGCTGCCCTTTCCCGACGAGACCAAGGGCTGGCCGTTGCCGCTGAGCGGCACCGCCGCCGTGTTCCGCCTGGGGGCTTCGGCCCTGGTGTTGCTGCCGGCGGAAGCCGCCAGCGGTGCTGGCGAACGCACGGCCATGCGCTTTCCGTACGGCGCGGTGGTGCCGCTGCCGCTGCGGCCTGTGCAGCTCGACGAGGCACTGGCGCTAGTGCATGGCGTCATGGCCGAGCCGCAGGCCGCCGCATGACCTGCCCGTGCAGCCGATGAGCCTGACCCTGCTGCACCGCGACGGCGAGCACAGCTTGGCCCTGGCCGGAACCCGCATCGAGCGCCAGGTCTTCCAGGTGCTGGGTTCGGCCGAGGCGCTGTGGGCCGAAGCGGCCACGGCTGCTCAACGCCAGCGGCAAGCGGCTGAGGCAGAAGCCCGCCGGCTCTACGAACAGGCCTGGCACGAGGGTTACGCCGAGGGGCGAGCCGAAGGCGTGAGCAGCCTGCTGGGCACGCTCGAGATGGAACGCCGGGCACGCGCACTGCTGGCTGAACGGCTGGCCGACCTGGTCGAGCAATGCGTCAGGAACATGCTGGGCAGCCTTGGGGATGCCGAGCTCTTCCGCCAGCGGGTACAGCATCTGGTGCGCAGCCACCGCACGGCGGGCTCGGCGCGCCTGCGGGTGTGCCCCTCCCAGGCGCATTGGGCGGCTGCGGCCGTGGCCGAATTGCTGCCGCCGGTTGAAGGCGAAGCGCCCTGGCTGAGCGTTGTGGCCGATGAGGACTGCGCCCCCGACGCCCTGGTGCTGGAAACCCGCGTAGGCTTCGTTGACGCGAGCGTTGAGGTGACCTTGGCAGGCGTCCGCAGCATCGTCGAGGCGGCGCTGCTGCGGGCCGAAGAAGGGCTGGGACATTGAGCCGCGGCGCCCAAGCCTTGACGGGACGCCAAGCGATACGCGAGACGGTCCCCCCTCTGCTGAAGGCCATGGATGACAGCCTGGCTGATGCCCTGGGGCGCGTGGGCTTGGCGCGGCGCGAGCGCGGCAAGGTTCAGCTTGCCGTGGGCACACTGATTCGCGCCAGCGGCATCCGCCCCGAGGTGGGCGAAATCTGCCGTCTGGTGGACCCACGCGGCGGCCCCGATCT
Organism: Rubrivivax sp.; assembly: GCA_051861265.1. GTDB lineage: Bacteria > Pseudomonadota > Gammaproteobacteria > Burkholderiales > Burkholderiaceae_C > Rubrivivax. The sequence continues at coordinate 8,637 of JBHYDA010000020.1, read as the reverse complement.
GCTGGCCGAAGTCATCGGCTTCGACGGAGAGGTGGCGCTGATGAGCCCGATGGGGCCGCTGGAGGGCCTGTCTGGCGCCACGCAGGTCATCGCCACCGGAGAGCGGCACCGGGTAGCGGTAGGCGACTTCCTGCTCGGCCGGGTGGTCGACGGCCTGGGGCAGCGGTTCCTGGACGACGGCCCGCCCGCCCCGGCCAGCGCGCAGCGCCGCAGCGTCTCGGCGTCGGCGCCAGCGCCGCTGGGCCGCCGGCCCATCAGCCAGGTGATGCCGGTGGGCGTGGCGGCCATGGACGCCATGCTGACCTGCGGCGTGGGCCAGCGCATGGGCATCTTCGCGCCGGCGGGTTGTGGCAAGAGCACCCTGCTGTCCATGCTGTGTCGCCATGCTGATGTGGACGTGGTGGTGGCGGCGCTGGTGGGCGAACGGGGCCGCGAAGTGCAAGACTTCATGGACGAAGCCCTGGGCCCGCAAGCTATGCAACGCTCGGTGTTGGTCGTGGCCACCTCGGACCGGCCCGCCACCGAACGGCTGAAGGCGGCTTTTGTGGCCACGGCCTATGCCGAATACTTCGCGGCCCGCGGCCAGCGGGTGCTGCTGCTGGTGGACTCGGTCACGCGGCTGGCGCGCGCCGCCCGGGAGATTGGCCTGGCAGCCGGCGAGCCGCCGGCCCGGCGCGGGTTTCCGCCGTCGGTGTTCGCGGCCCTGCCGCTGTTGTTCGAGCGCGCGGGCAACCTGGATTGCGGATCGATCACGGCCTTCTACACCGTGCTGGAGGAAACCGACGACGGCATGGACCCGGTGTCCGAAGAAGTTCGCTCGCTGCTGGACGGCCACGTGGTGCTGTCCCGAAAGCTGGCCGGCAAAGGCCACTTCCCGGCCATCGACGTGCTGCAAAGCACCAGCCGGCTGTTCGACCGGGTGGCCACGCCCGAGCACGCCCAGTCGGCCCGGCGGCTGCGCGAGCTGCTATCGAAGTTCGACGAGGTCGAGATGCTGCTGCGCATGGGCGAGTTCCAGCGTGGCGCGGACCCCGAGGCCGACCAGGCCGTGGACCGGCGCCCCGCGCTGGAGCGGTTTCTGCGCCAGCCACGCACCGACGCTGCCGGCTTTGGGCAGACCCTGGCAGCGCTGCAGGCCGCGGTGTCATGAAGCAGGTCTTGGACGTGCTGCGCCTGAGGCGCGATGCGCGGCGCGACGCAGCGTTGGCGCAACTGGTCCGCGCGCGCCGTCAGGCCGACGACACCCGCTCGGCCACCGCAGCGGCCCTGGCTGCAGTGACGCAGGCGGGGCAGTGGCGCGAAGCGTTGTTGCGCGGCCAGAGCCCCGCGGCTGGCGCTGCTGAATGGGGCCCCGACCTGCTGCACAGCTGCGAGGCCCTGGTGCGCCAGAAGCTGCAGGCGGTAGGCCAGGCCCGGGATCACGAGGCCGCGGCTGAACAGGCGGTGCAGGCGGCGCGCCACAACCTGGCTTTGCGCGAACGCGCCTGCCTGCGCACCGACGAGTTGCAGGCGCAGGCGCGCACCGAGGCGCGGCGGTGCAGCGAGGCCCTGGAACAAAGCCTGGAAGAAGACCTGGCCGCGTCGCGGCGCGGCCAAGCAGTCACGCCCAGGGCCGAAGGCGGCCTGTGATGACGACCGCTGCTGCGCCGCCACCGCAGGCCGCAGGCGCGTCGCGGGCCCGTTTGTTCGGAGCGCTGCCGCGTTGGTCGGCCACGGCCATCGCGTTGCGCAACACAGCCTACGCCAGCCCTGCGGTGCTGCTGTCGGACGAACGGATCCTGATTTGGCAGGACCCGGGGCGACTGTCAGTGTCGGGGGAGCTGAACTGCCAGGTCGCGGGGTGGCCACTGGCACTGGCGGCGGACAACCTGTCAGGCATCGAGCCGCGGCTGGAGGGGCTGGAGAACCATCTGCCAGCCGAGATGCTGGCCGCGCTGGTTGAACATGCGCTGCACCCCGTGCTGTCGCTGCTGGAACGCCTGGCCGGCGTGCCGGTGGAAGGCGGTGACTTCGTGCGCGGGCCGGCTCCTGGGGCCGAGGTCAGTGAGGTGAAGGTCGGCTTTGTGGTGCTTGAGCGCACGCTGCAGCCGCTGCTGCGCGGCTGGGTGCGCACCACGCCTGAAGCCTGGCACGCGATGGACTTCACGCGCCCCTTGGGCCTGCCGTCGAGCCGTATCAACGTCGTGCCGGTGCGGCTGTCGCTGCGGCTGGGGGGCTGCAGCCTGCCCTGGAAGGAGGCTGCGGCGCTGCAGGCCGGCGACGCGCTGCGTCTGGCGCTGCCCGCGTCGTGCCTGGAGGGTGCCTTACCCGTGCACCTGACCGACGCGGGCGGCCGCATCGGCGCGGGCTTTCGAATCCATGCCCGCGCGACGGGCGACGAACTGACACTGGAGCACACCGTGAACACCACCGCAGACCCGCAGGGCCCCGGCGCCCAACCAGCCGCCCTGGGGCCCCTGGCCGACGATGTCGACCGCCTTGTGGACATCGAGTGCGATGTGGCCTTCGAGGTCGCAACCTTGCGCATGAGCGTCGCCGAGGTCGCCCGCCTGCGCGCGGGCCAGGCGCTGCGCATGGGGGTGCGGCTGCAGGAGCAGCCCATCCGCATCCTGGTCAATGGCCGCTTGATGGCGCGGGGCGAGCTGGCGGTCGTGGGAGACGAGCTGGTGGTGGTGGTCACCGACACCAGCCGCCTGCCGCAGGTGTGACGCGCGCATGAACAACATCGGCAACCTGCCGGACCCCGCAGTACTGATTCCGCTGTTGTTCGTGCTCGGCTTGGTGCCGATGGGCGTGGTCATGCTGACCGCATACACGAAGATCGTGGTGGTCTTTTCGCTGCTGCGTAACGCGCTGGGCTTGCAGCAGGTGCCGCCGACGATGGTGACCAACGGCTTGGCGCTGGTGCTGACCTGGTATGTGATGTACCCGGTGGGGCTGCAGATGCTGGCCGCCATGGACGTGGACGCCAACGCGCCGCGCCTGCCCAACCTGACCACCTTGCAGGTACTGGACAAGGCCAAGGAGCCGATGCGGGCCTTTCTGGACAAGCATGCCAATGAACGCGAGCGCATCTTCTTTGCCGACGCATCGCGCCGGCTCATGGGCGAGCAAGTGGCCGCGCAGATCGGCCCGCAGGACTTCGTGATCCTGGTGCCGGCCTTTGTCTTGTCGGAACTCACCGAAGCCTTTCTGATTGGCGTGCTGATCGCTTTGCCCTTCCTGGTGGTGGATCTGGTGGTGGCTAACGTGCTGATGGCCCTGGGCATGCAGATGATGTCGCCGACCATGATCTCGCTGCCGGCCAAGTTGCTGCTTTTCGTGTTGCTGGACGGCTGGTCGCGGCTGGCACACGCCCTGGTGCTGACCTACCGCTGAGCAGGCCCACCGTGTCGCTGACCCCCGAAATGATCGGCGTCGTGGCCCGTGAGGCCATCATCGTCGCTATGCTCATGTCGGCCCCGCTGGTCATCGCGGCCGCGGTGGTGGGATTGCTGTTCGGCCTTTTGCAGGCACTCACGCAGTTGCAAGACCAAACCACGGCCTTCGCCGTCAAACTGGTGGTTCTGCTGGGGCTGCTTCTGCTGCTGATGCCCTGGCTGGGCTTGCAAGCCCTGGGTTACGCCGAGCGCATGTTCAGCCTGATCCTGGAGCTGCGGTGATCCCGCTCGACGCCGACCTGGGGGGTCTGCTGGTACAGACGGGCCTGACCGGCCTGCGCGTGTTCGTGGCCTTTTCGCTGCTGCCGCTGTTTGTGAGCCGGCTGGTACCGGGTCTGGCCCGGGGCTGCCTGGTCGTGGCGATTTCGGTGCCCCCGGTGCTGGCCCGGCTGCACGACCCGCCGTTGCTGCCCGACAGCGCGCTCGGGCTGCTGCTGCTGGTCGCCCGCGAGGGCGCTATCGGCGTTCTGCTGGGGTTGGGCATTGGCGCCTTCTGCGCTGGCCTGCAAGCCGCGGGCGAAGTGATCGACCACCAGACGGGGCTGACCTTCACGCAAAACATCGACCCGATGCACGGCAACAGCACCTCGCTGAGCGCACATCTGCTGGAGCGGGTGCTCTTCGCGGCCCTGATGGCCAGCGGCTTGCTTCTGCTGGTGGTGGACGCGCTGTACCTGTCGTACCAGGTCTGGCCCGTGGGGCAGGCCCCAAGGGGCTTCGCCCAGCAAGTGCCGATGGGCCTGGTGACGCAGGCGTCGCGCCTGTTCTCCTGGGCCCTGCTGCTCGCAGGCCCGGTGGTGCTGGTGCTGTTCGTGGTGGACACCAGCCTGGCCCTGCTGAATCGCTCCGCCCCCCAGTTGCACGTTTTCGAGCTGTCAACGTCGATCAAGCCCTTGGTGGGTCTGGGTGTGCTGGCCGCTGCCTTGCCGATGATCCTGGAGCGCACGGTGCTGGCGCTGTTCGATGCAGTGGTGGGCCTGAAGGCGCTGATCCTGGGCATCGGGGGCTGAGATGGCGGACTCTGCCGGCGACAAGACCGAGAAGCCCACCCCCAAGAAGCTGCAGGACGCGCGCAAGCGCGGCGAAGTGCCGAAGAGCCAGGATCTGTCGGAGTCGCTGTCGATGCTGGCGGGTTTGCTGGTCACCATGGCGCTCGTGCCCTGGTTTGCGCGCCAGGTAGCAGGCCTGTTTCTGGCCGTGGAACGGGCCTTCGAGGCCCCGGATCCCAGCGTCCTAAAGGCACTGCTGCTGGAAGGCCTGGGGCTGGCAGCCTTGGCCTCACTGGCGCCGTTACTCACCGCGGCTGCCGTGAGCATGTTCAGCCTGTGGTTGCAGACGGGCACGGTGCTGAGCCTGGACCCGGTGATGCCTAAGATGGAGCGCATCAACCCCGCTGCCGGTTTCAAACGCATTGTGTCCATTCGCACGGTGGTGCAGTTGGCGCAGATGCTGCTAAAGACGGCACTCCTCGGTGCCGCAGTAGTGCTGGTCTGCCGGCAGAGCGTTCCGGACGCGATCCGGGTGCTGCATGCCGACGCCGGCGCGGCGCTGGCCGTGGCCCACGGGGCGTTGATGCACCTGATGCTGTGGTGCGGCGGTCTCTTCGTGGTGATGGGTGCGGCCGATTTAGGCTACCAGCGCTGGCAGTTTCTGCGCGACCAGCGCATGGACCTGCAGGAAGTGCGCAGGGAGCACCGTGAGAGCAACGGCGACCCTCAAATCAAGTCAGCCCGCGCTCAGGCGGCCCAAGAGCCGCCTTGGGAAGAGCTCGTGAGCTACTTGCGCTATGCCTCGCTGCTGGTGCAGCACCAGGACGGCAGGCTGGTGGCGGTGATGTACCGCGCACGCGTGAACCCAGCGCCGTTGGCGCTGCTGCGCGCCCGCGGGGCGCAATCCCAAGAGGTGCTGCTGGCGGCCCAACGCCACAAGATACGGCGGCTGGCCGACGATGCCCTGCTGGAGGCGCTGTACCCCGGTGCCGCACCGGGAGCACCGGTGGCAGAACCTCACGCAGCCACCATCATCGCCTGCTTGCGCAAAGGCGCTTGAACGGCGCGGCAGCCGCAGCGCCAGTCCGGGCGCGCCACGTCGCCGGCAAAGCCACGCGAAGAACCGGCAAATCGCAGGCGTTCATCCTCCCGCGTGCTCGACTTGGATGGCAGCACGGCTCATGAGCTTCAACACATCACCGCTGTCGTCAGCCGCACCTGGCGCGGCCCTGTCAGACCTGGGGCTCGCCGGCTTGGTGGTTGCCGTCATCGTGATGATGGCGCTGCCGCTGCCGCCGTGGTCACTGGACATGCTGGTCGCAGTGAACATCGCCTTGGCCGTGGTGCTGTTGCTGGTCGCCCTTTTCATCCCTACGCCGCTGGCCTTCAGCACCTTCCCGGCGGTGTTGCTGGTGACGACGCTGTTCCGCATTTCCCTGAACGTGGCCACCACGCGCCAGATCCTGCTGCATGCGCACGCCGGGGACATCATCAACGCCTTTGGCCGACTGGTCGTCGGGGGCAGCCTGGTTGTGGGGCTGGTGGTGTTCCTGATCATCACGGTTGTGCAGTTCATTGTGGTGGCCAAGGGCGCCGAGCGAGTGGCCGAGGTGAGCGCACGATTCACGCTCGACGCGATGCCGGGCAAGCAAATGAGCATCGATGCCGACCTGCGCTCTGGCGTGGTGTCGCAAACCGAGGCCGTGGCGCGGCGGCGCGAACTCGTCCAGGAAAGTCAGTTCTACGGCGCCATGGATGGCGCCATGAAGTTTGTGAAAGGCGACGCGATTGCCGGCATCGTGATCGTGCTGGTCAACCTGCTGGGGGGCATTGCCATCGGCACGCTCTCGATGGGCCTGAGCTTTGGCGCTGCGGTGCACAAGTTCTCGGTGCTGTCCATCGGCGACGGGCTGGTCACTCAGATCCCGGCCCTGTTTGTATCCATCGCCGCCGGCATTGCCATCACCCGCACGGCACCCGACGGTGCAGCCAACCTGGGTCAGCAGATCGGCCGGCAATTGGGCGGGCAGCCGCGCGCGCTGCTGATGTCCGCCGGCGTAATGGTGCTGTTTGCCGGGGTGCCCGGCTTCCCGACCTTCACCTTCCTGGGCCTGTCGGCCTTGCTGGGGGCACTGGGCTTTGCCCTGTCACGCGGCGGCCGCGACGCGGAGCTGCAGCGGTCTGCGGTGGAGGTGCACAGCGCCGCGCGAGAGGGTGAGCATCGCCCGATGCTGCTGAAGCCGGGGCGATCTTCCGAGCGGCCGCCCTCATGCTTCCGGCTGGAGTTCGGCACCGGTCTGGCGGCGCGCATCGGTGCCCCGGGGCTGGACAAGGCATTGCGGGCCGAACGGGACACGCTTCGCGACGGCTTTGGCATTCCCTTCCCGGGCGTAACGCTGCAGATCGTGCCCACACTACCGCCCGACGCCTGTGCCGTCGTGGTGCAGGACCTGCCGGAGGCCAGTTTCGAAATGCCCGAAGGCACCTGCCTGGCGCTGGGCGCGGGGGCCGCTGCCCCACCCGCGGCCGGTACTGCGGGTGAGGCTCCCTGCCCCGACCTGTTCCCACCCGGGCGCTGGGTTCGAGGCGCCGAGATCGACAACTTGCGCGGCCAGAAGGTGCAAGTTCTGGAACCCGCAGAAGCCGTGGCCCGGTCACTGATCCTGGCCATCCAGCGCAACGCGGCGGCGGCCCTGGGCGCGCAAGAAGTTCGGCTGCTGATCCGCGAAGTGGAAGGGCGCTACCCGGATCTGGCACGAGAAGCTCAAGGCGTGATGCCCCTGCCCAAACTGGCGGATCTGATGGCGGCCTTGTCCCGCGAGCGCGTTCCGCTGACCGACTTTCCCGGGCTGCTGCAGGCCGTGCTGACTTACGGCCAAGGCGCCACCGACCTGCATGCGCTTTACGAACAGATCCGCAAAGCCATGGCGCGCAGCATCGTGGCCCGGCAAATGGAAGGCGAAGGCGGTGAACTGCCGGTCGTCGTGCTGGACGCCGGGTTCGAGTCACGCCTGCGCACGGCCTTGACGACACAGCCCGAAGGCCCTGTGTTGGCGCTGGACCCTGCCGCGGCGCAGGAAGCCCTTCAGGCGATGCAGGCAGCGCTGGCCCGCGCCGAAAAGCCAGCGGTCAGGACCTTGTTGCTGCCCGCTGACCTGCGGCGAGCCTGCAGCCGGCTGTTTCGCACCGGGCTGCCCCATGTGGCCTTCATCTCGAACGACGAAGTCCAGGCCAGCGGGCGCAAGACGCAAACCGTAGCGACGGCCTCGCTGAAGGCGGTCGCATGAAGAGCCATCGACCGCGCTCAGGCACTTGCTCGACAGACTCCAGCGACAGCCACGCACCACCCGGAGTCCCAAAAGTCGGCCGCCCCACTTCGAACGTGCCCACCAGAAATTGCACAGTGACCTCGATGGGGGACATGGCTGTCGTACGTGCAGCCCACCGAGAGAACTCCGAAAGAGCTCTATGCGCTTGTACAAATGCATTGCGGCATTCCGGCGGATCAATTGCAGTCGCAGGCTCGTTTACAACTGACGACCTGATCAGCAAGATGGTTCAGCCGCACGAGCTGCTCGGAGGGGGCAAGGCATGGCCAGAGAGGCTGCCTGAGCCAATCGTCCGAGAACCTCTCGCAGATCGAACCGGCGGTTGAACAGGTACTGAACTTGGCCCAGATAGCGATGCGCGTACTTCCTGAAGCCGAAGGCGTGATAGGTGCCGGACAGCGACGTCTTGATATTGCCCAATGCAGTATTGACGGCCAGGAAGGACGGGTGCTTGGCACTGGCCGCACCGCCGCCGGTGACATGAGGTTCATGCAGGATGCCCATGCCGCGCACGGCCTTGAAGCAACCCAGTCCGTCGGAGACCAAGGTGGCCGGTGCCGCCAGGGACTGCTCGGCGAAGGTCTGGATCGATTCCTTGGTAAACGGTCGCTGAGACAGGCACATGTAGATCGCCTGGCCGGACTCGGTGGTCTGCACGGCGGCCACGAACGGGATCTTGTTGGGCGAGCCGCGGCCGGTCTTGCCGCCCTGCACCTCGCCGCCGAGGTAGGCGTCGTCGATCTCGACCCTACCGGTGAGCTGGCGCCACTGCTCTTGATTGACCATCACCTGCATGATCTTGCCTGATTAGCGACGAAGTTCAGCAGGCTCAAGTGGTGAGCCAGTGAGGGCCGACGATGGCTGCATTCACCAAGGAGA
>JBHYDA010000019.1:0-56886 GCA_051861265.1 Rubrivivax sp. | reverse complement strand
AGGCGATGCCCAGGTTCTTCAGATAACCGTGGTAAGGCACGCTCAGCAGCAGCAGGCCGCCCGGGCGCAGCAACTGCCGCGCGTGCGCCAGCAGCCGTTCGGGCTGCGCCACGTGGTCCACGGTCTCCACGGCCACCACGGCATCGAAGCCGCCGTGCCAGGCCGCCGGCGGCACATCCAGGGCGTCGGCCTGGTGAAACTGCACTTCGGGGTGGGCCGCACGGGCGATCTGGATGCCGCTGTGGCTGAGGTCCAGGCCCGTGGCCTCGAAGCCGCAGCGCGCCAGCGCCGCGGTGAGCCAGCCGTTGCCGCAACCCAGATCGAGCACGCGGTGTGCGCCGTGGCGGTCCAGGGCCATGACCACCGGCCGCGCCATGTGGGCGTGGATGGCCGCAGGGCCGCCTTCGACCCACAGGTACTCGGACCTCTCGGCCCGCATCTCAATCTGCATGGGGCCGCCTGCGTTGCCGCTGCCAGCGCGCCGGCACGCCGGCGTAGACGCCCCAGGCCTGCAGCGGCCGTGTGGCCACGCTGCCGAGTGCCAGCACCGCGCCTTCGCCCACGTTCACGCCGGCGCACACGGTGGCGCGCGCCGCCACCCAGGCATAGGCCCCCACCTCGATGCGGCGGCTGACCATCGGGAAGGCCGGGTCGTCGATGTCGTGGCCGGCGCCGCACAGGTAGGCCTGCTGCGAGATCACGCTGTGCGAACGCAGGTGCACGCCGCCGGGGTTGTAGACCACCGCCTCGTCGGCGATGCACACCGCGTCTTCGCACACCAGCAGCCACGGCGCCCACACGCGGGCGGCCGGGTAAATGTGGCAGTGCGGCCCGAGCCGCGCGCCGAAAAGCCGCAGCAGCGCGGCCCGCCAGGCGAAGGCCGGCCGCGGCGAGGGGCGGAACAGCAGCAGCCACACCACGCCCCACAAGGCCCGGCCCACGCGGCTGCGCAGGCTGGTGCTGGGCGCGAGGTAGGGGTCGGCGGCGGACAGTGAAGGCGCAGGGCGGTGCATCGGTGGTGTACGCAGCTCGGGGGCTGTGCGGCACCGGGGCTGCGCAGCAGAAGGCGAAAGGCGAACCGCGGATCTTGGCGCCGGCCTGTGTCCGGTGCTTGACAGGCGGCGGTGTGCCCGCCGCTGCGCCGCATGGGCCTGCGGCGCCATGGCCTTGTCACAGGTCCTGCCTAAGGTGGCGGGCTCCAGCGGCTTGCCGTGTCTGCTGCCGGCCCGCACCCGTGCCGGCCCCGTGTTCCCATGTCCTCCACCCTCTCCGCCCCGCCGCCTGCACCCGCCTGGAAGTGGGGCGCGCCGCATTGGGTGGCCTGGGCGCTGGCGCTGGCCTTGCTGCTGGTGTGGCACCACAGCGCGCTGGAGTTCATGGTCGCCACCTGGCAGCAGGTGGAGGAGTACAGCTACGGCTGGTTCGTGCCCTGCATCAGCGCCTTTCTGATCTGGCAGCGCAGCGACCAGCTGCGCGCGCATGCGCTGAACGGCTCATGGTGGGGCCTGGCGGTGCTCGCGCTCGGCCTGTTGATGGGTTCCGTCGGCGAGCTCAGCGCCATCCGCGTGATCGGGCAGTACGGCTTCGTCGTGGGGCTTTGTGGCCTGGTGCTGGCGGCGCTGGGGCCGCGCGGCCTGCGCCTGCTGGCGCTGCCGCTGGCCATGCTGCTGTTCATGGTGCCGCTGCCGCAGTTCGTGCTGCGCGAGGTGTCGCACGCGCTGCAGCTCTTGTCTTCCGAACTGGGCGTGGCGCTGATCCGCGCCTTCGGCATCAGCGTGCACCTGGCGGGCAACGTCATCGACCTGGGCGCCTACAAGCTGCAGGTGGTGGAGGCCTGCAACGGCTTGCGTTACCTCTTTCCGCTGATGGTGCTGGGCACGCTGGCGGCCTGCTTCTTCCAGGCCCCGATGTGGCAACGCGTGCTGCTGGTGGTGTCCACCGTGCCGCTGACCATCGCCATCAACAGCCTGCGCATCGGGCTCATCGGCGTGACGGTGGAGTACTGGGGCAGCGAGATGGCCGAAGGCCTGGTGCACGACCTCGAAGGCTGGTTCATGTTCCTCATCTGCCTGGTGCTGCTGGCGCTGGAGATGCGGCTGCTGGCCCGCCTGAGTGGGCGCCGGCTGAAGCTGGGCGAGCTCTTGCTGCTGGATGCGCCGGCCGCCTTGCCCCAGGGCACGGCCCGGCAATCGCGGCGTTTCCCGGCGCCCCTGGCCGCGGCCTTGGCCGTGCTGCTGCTGGCTGGGGCGGTGGCCTGGCTGCAGCCGCAGCGCGCGCAGCAGGCGCCACCGCGCGAGAGCTTCGCCAGCTTCCCGCTGCAGCTGCCCGGCGGCTGGGACGGGCGCAGCGACCGCATCGCACCCGACATCCTGGCCGCACTGGCCCTCACCGACTACCACCTCGCCAACTACGCGCGCCCCGGCGAGCCCTGGGTGAACTTCTACGTCGCCTACTACGCCAGCCAGAGCGGTGGTGAATCGAGCCACTCGCCCCGCACCTGCATCCCGGGCGACGGTTGGTCGCTCTCCGCGCTGGAGGCGCACACGCTGGTGCTGCCGGGCGGCGCCCTCACGGTGAACCGCACGCTCATCCAGAAGGGCGACCAGCGGCAGCTCGTCTACTACTGGTTCCGCCAGCGCGGGCGCCATCTCACCGGCGAGTTCGCCGTGAAGTGGCACATCCTGGCCGATGCCATCACGCGCGACCGCTCCGATGGCGCGCTCGTGCGCGTCGTGACCCCTTTGCCCCCGGGTGAAGACCCGGCCGTCGCCGACCGCCGCCTGCTCGCCTTCGTGGCCGAAGTGCAAGGCCGGCTCGGCGCCTACGTTCCTGATTGAAAGACTGCCATGAAGCGCGCTTCGCTCCGACCCCTTCCCCGCCCCCGTCTCCGCGTCCTGCTCACCGCCGTGGCCGTGTGCGCCGCGCTCGGCGCCTGCAGCAGCCGGGAAGACCGCATCGCGTCGGGCCTGCGCAAGGGGGCCGAACTGCTGCAGCAGGCCGATTGGGACAAGGCCGGTGTCGAGGTGCGCAACGTGCTGCAGATCGACCCCAAGAACGCGCCCGCCCACCTGCTGGCAGCGCAGATCAGCGAAGGCCAGCGCGAGGTGCAGCGGGCTTATGGCCAGTACGCCAAGGCGCTGGAACTGCAGCCGGGGCTGGTAGACGCCCAGGCCGGCATGGCACGGCTGCTGCTGGTCACCGGCGACCGCGCGCGTGCGCAGCAGCTCGTCAACGAGGTGCTCGCCGCCGCCCCGCAGCACGCCCGCGCCCGCACGCTGCAGGCCGCGCTGCTCGCGGCCCAGGGGCAGGCCGTGCAGGCCCAGCAACTGGCCGAAGACGTGCTCAAGAGCCCTGACGCCCCGGTGGATGCCAGCCTCACCCTGGCCGCGCTGCACAGCAATGCGCAGCGCTGGCCGCAGGCCCTGCAGGTGCTGGACGCTGCGCTGCAGAAGCACCCGCGCGACATGGACCTGATCCAGGCCGCGGTGCAGGTGACCGCAGCCGCGGGCCCTGGCACCCCGGGCATGGCCGGCAAGGCCGAGGCCTACTTCCGCCGCGCCACCGAAGCCGCGCCGCGCAACCACGATCTGTGGCTGTCCTGGGCCCGCTACCACCTGGCCACCAAAGAGGTGGACAAGGCCGAGGCCGTGATGCGCGCCGCCGTGCAGGCGCAGCCCGACGATGGCAAACGGCGCCTGGCGCTGCTGGAGTTCGTGCGTGCCGTGCGCGGCAACGAGGCGGCCGAGAAGGCCTACCTCGCCGCCATCGACGACAAGCCGCGTGACATGTCGGTGCGCTTCGGCCTGGCCCAGCTCTACGCCAGCACGGCGCGCCCGGCGCAGGCCAAGGAGGTGCTGCTGGCCGTGCTCGACAAGGCCGACGACACGCCCAGCCTGCTGGCCGCACGCAACCAGCTCGCGGCGCTGCACATCGCAGGGGGCCAGCCGGCCGAGGCGCGCAAGCTGATCGAAGAGGTGCTCAAGAGCAACCCGCGCGACGCGGCGGCGCTGGTGATGCGCGGGCGCATGCACCTGGCCGAGGGCCGGGCGCGCGATGCCGTGGCCGACCTGCGCGGCGCCCTGCGCGACCAGCCCGGCGCGGTGGAGGTGGTGCAGTTGCTGGCCCAGGCCCACCAGGCCGCGGGCGAGCCGGCCCTGGCCCGCGATGCGCTGGCCGAAGGCGTGAAGCAGCGCCCCCGCGAGCCCGCGCTGCGCGCCCTGCTGGCCACCGCCATGGCCGAGGCCGGCGAGCATGACGCCGCGCAAGGCGAGCTCGACCAGGCCCTGCGCCTGATGCCGCAGGCCGCCCCGCTGTACCAGCTCAAGGCCCAGCTGGCCGCGGTGCGTCGTGATTACGCCGGCGCGCAGGCCACGCTGGAGCGCTACGCCCTGGCCTTTCCGCAGGAAGCCGACCCGCACGTGCGCCTGGGCCGCCTGCTCACGCAGCAAGGCCGCACCGCCGCCGCGCTGCAGGCCTACGACGCGGGTGTCGCCGCGGCACCGGCCGACCCGGCCCCCTTCCTGGCCGGCGTGGCGCTGCTGGGTGGGCTGAAGCGTTACGACGAGGCCCTGGCGCGCGTCGCCACGCGCGACCAGCAGCAGCCCAACAACCGTGCCGTGCACCTGCAGGTGCGGGGCGAAGTGCTGGCGCTGCGCGGTGATCTGAATGGCGCCGAGCGGGCCTACCGCGAAGCGCTGGCCATGGCGCCGGGCCAGCTCAACGCCTACCTGGGCCTGGCGCGGGTGCAGCGCGCCCAGGGCCGCAACGACGAGGCCTTGAAGGTGTTGGCCGACGGCGCACGCGCCCTGCCGCAGGAACGTGTGCTGCCCATGCTGCGCGCCGAGATCCTGGCCCAGGCCGGCCGCCACGACGACGCCATCGCGGCCTACGAGCAACTGGCCCGCCAGCACCCGGAAGACGACGCTGTCGCGAACAATCTGGCCTACCTGCTGGCCGAGTTCAAGGGCGACCGCGCCAGCACCGAGCGCGCGCTGCAACTGGCCTCGCGCTTCGCGGGCTCGCGCAACGCCGGGCACCTGGACAGCCTGGGCTGGATCCACTACCAGCTGGGCCAGTACGACAAGGCGCGGCCGCTGCTCGAGAAGGCGGTGTCGCTGGCCTCGCCGCCGTCGGCCCTGATGCAGTTGCACCTGGGCAAGGCCCTCGTGAAAACCGGCGACACCGAGCGCGGCCGCGCGCTGATCCGCCAGGCGCTGGCGCGTGAACCCAAGCTGCCGCGGGGCGAGGAGGCCCGGGCGCTGCTGGCCCAGGGTTGAAGCCACGGGCGACCATGACCGCGGGCTTGCAGGACGGCGCCGCCGCGCAGGCGCTGGCCCACGCGCGAGAGCGTCTGGGGCGGGGTGATCTCGCCGGGGGCTGCGCGCTCGCGCTGGAGGTGCTGCGCGCCGAGCCCGAGCACTTCGAGGCTCACCTGCTGCTGGCCATGGCGCGGGTGCAGCAGGGTGAGGTCGAGCCTGCCCTGATGCATGCGCAAAGGGCCACGCAGCTGCGCCTGGGCGACGCGCAGGCCTGGTGGGTGCTGGGCCGCGCCCACAAGCTGGCCCACGCGCTGACTGAGGCCGTGGCGGCCTACCGGCATGCCTTGCGGCTGCATCCTGCACTGGCCGAAGCCCACGTCAGCCTCGGCGTGGCCCTGCGCCACGGCGGTGACATCGAAGGCGCCGTGGCTTGCCATGAACGCGCCTTGGCCCTCAAGCCCGGCCTCGCGGCCGCGCGGGCCAATCTTGCCTACGCGCGCGCGGCGCTGGCCGAGCGCGCGCTGCTGAACGGCAGCGACCCCAAGGCTCGCGACGAGGCCCGGCCCGACGACACGCTCATCGAGGAAGCGCGCGCCGCCGCGGCGATGGCGCCCGCCGAGGCGCAACTGCACTTCAACCTGGGCCTGCTCCTGCGCCGGGCCCGCCAACGTGACGAGGCCATCGCAGCCTTCAACCAAGCGCTGGGCGCCGCGCCCACGCGCGTGGACATCTGCCTGCACCTGGGCCATGAGCTGGCCGCGGCCGGCTTCAGCGTGGCGGCGATCCAGCTCTACGAGCGCTGGCTGGCGCTGGCCCCCCGGCCCAGCCCACCGGCGGTGCTGCGCGCCTTGGCACACCAGCTCACGCGTGAGGGGCGCGCGGGCGAGGCCGCGGCCTTGGCCGAACAGGCCCTGGCGCAAGAGCCCGAGCCCAGCGGCTGGCTGCAGCTGTGCCACAGCCACCAGCAGTGCCGGCGGCTGCCGGCCGCGCTGGCGGCCGGGCGCCAGGCCATCGCCTTGTCCGGCGGGCGCTGGGCCATGCACTCGGTGCCGCTGATGGTGGCCAACTATTTGCTGGAAGACCCTGAGGAGCTGGCCGCGATGCACGCCGCCGCGGGCGCTGCGCTGCAGTCGGAGTTGGCAGCAGCGGGGGGCCTGCCCGCGCCCGCGTGGCCGGCGGCAGTGCAGCCACGCCTGCGCATCGGCCTGGTCTCTGCCGACTTCTTCGACCACTCGGTGGCCTTCTTCATCGCGCCGCTGCTGCAGCACCACGACCGCGAGCGTTTCGAGCTCGTCGTCTACTACAACCGCGGCTGGGGCGACGAGACGACCGAGCGGCTGCGCGCCTGGGCCGGGCGCTGGGTCGACTGCGAGCACCTGGGCGACGCCGCGCTCGTGCAACGCATCCGCGACGACGGCATCGACGTGCTGATCGACCTCTCGGGCCACACCGCCGGCGGGCGCCTGCCGGTGTTCGCGGCCGGTGCCGCGCCCTTGCAGGTGAGCTACCTGGGCTACCCCACGGTCACCGGCGTGCCTGCCATGCACCGGCGCCTGAGCGACGCCGTCATCGACCCCGCCGAGCCGGGTGACCAGCCCGACATCGGCAGCGACCGGCCCCTGGTCCTGCCGCGTTCGATGTTCTGCTACCGGCCCCCGCCTTCACCGCCCATCGCGGTCGATGCCGGTGGCGCACCAGGCCCGGTGCGCTTCGGCTCGTTCAACAACGTGGCCAAGCTCAGCGACCGCAGCCTGGCCCTGTGGGCCCGGGTGATGCAGGCCGTGCCCGGTGCGACCCTGCTGCTGAAGGCCGCATCGGCATCCGACGCGGCCACGCGCGCCGACATCGAGGCCTTCATGGCCGCGCGCGGCATCGCCGCCGAGCGCCTGCAGATGCGCCCCCGCACCAGCAGCCGCGATGAACACCTGCGGCAGTACGCCGAGATCGACATCGCACTCGACAGCTTTCCCTACAACGGCGCCACCACCACCTGCGAGGCCCTGTGGATGGGTGTGCCCGTGCTCACCCTGTGCGGGCGCACGCACCCCTCGCGCATGGGGGCCTCGCTGCTGCGCGCAGCCGGGCTGCAGGCGTGGGTCTGCCACAACGAAGAGGCTTTCGTCGACAAGGCGGTGGCGCTGGCCGCCGATGGTGCAGCGCGTGCGGCCTGGCGGCAGCAGGCGCGGGCGCGGCTGCAGGCCAGTGAACTGATGGACGAGGCCGGTTTCGTTGCGGCCTTCCAGGCTGCGCTGGCGCAGGCCTGGGCCGAGCAGGTGGCGGCGCTGCGCTGAGCTGCCGTCGCCGCCCCCACAAGCATGGGGGAGCGCGGCGTCAAAGGCCCCTGCGTAGTCTGATCTCCTCATCCGCCGGGGTCTCAGGGGCGGAACGATGTCACGGAGCGGACCTAAGGTGCTGACGTGGATGGAGGCGCCGGCAACGGCGGCTGCAGACGGCCCAGGCAACTGGCCGTTTGGAGCTACGGAAGGCAGGTTTCGCGCGAGGTTGCGCGACACACGGCCTGCCTAGCCTACCGGCAGTCGAGCGTGATCCGGCAGTGGCCGGGCGGCCGATGGCGCCGGACGCGTTGCAGCGTGCTGCAAGCGGCCGGCTGGCATGCACAAGGTCTGATTCAACCCAACGGAGAGAGATCCCATGAAACTGAAAATGAAACTGGTGGCCGTGGCCGCCGCCCTGGCCTCGCTGGCCGGCGTGGCGCACGCCGACCTGACCGCCCCGGGCGTGAACAACGGCAGCTTCGCCTTGGTGGCGTTCAACACCGTCACGCGCGACTGGTACATCCGTGACCTCGGTTACCTGATGAACGGCTTCCTGCCGTCCGGCATCACCACGTCTGTTGCCGATGGCAGCGCTGTGGGCGACAAGTCACCCGACACGGGCTTGGTGATCGCCGGCAGCCTGGCTGCTGCTGCCGCCGCACTGCCTGGCAACACCGCGCCGGTTGAAGTGCAGGCGAACTTTTCTGACGCCGCCTTCGCCACCTGGTTCAGCGCCCAGCCCGCTGCCGATGTGCGCTGGATGGTCGGCTCCTACGACTTCGTCAGCCAGTCGTCTACGGGCAGCCAGCGCCGCCTGATCATGTCCTCCAAGGATCCGGCCGAAAGCTTCACCAACGGCAACCTCGACAGCTTCACCGCCTCGGGCAACTTCGGTGGCCTGTCGAGCCTGTTTGGCACCGGCACGCTGTCGAAGACGGGCAGCGCGCTGGCGGGACAGGCCGACACCGGTTTCAACGGCGGCCTGACGCTCGACACGCTGGGCATGGTCGGTGACTCGCAATCGTTGTTCTATGCGGTGCGCAGCACGTTCACGGGCAGTTCGGGCAACACGCCCAGCCCGCTGAGCAACTTCGGTGGCGCCACCATCACGCTGGAAGCCGACGGCGACCTGATTTACTCCACCCCCGCTGCCGTGCCCCTGCCCCCGGCCCTGTGGATGATGGGCGCTGGCCTCGTCGCCATCGGCGGCATGGTGCGCCGCCGCCGCGCTGCCGCCCTGCAGGCCTGACCTGAACCTCCCTCGCTCGCGCGGGGCAGCGGGTTTCACCGCTGCCCCTGGCGGAGCGCTGCCTTCTTCCGACCTCACCCCCTTTCTGAGAGAGACCGAACCATGAAACTGCACAAGATCGCTCTGGGCGTCGCCGCCCTGACCGCCATCGCCGGCCCGGCCTTCGCCCTGACGGCCAGCACCTACAACGCGGCCAGCGCCATGGAGATCTACGTCTCGGGCGCCACCGCCATGGACGTGGGCCTGGAGAACGCCACCCTGGCCATGTGCCAGGCCGGCACCATCCACAAGTACACCGTCAGCAACCAGGCCGTCTGGCTGTGCACGCCGCGCACCACCGGCGCCAACGCCATCGGCAACCTGGCCGGCCGCACCCAGCTGGCCGTGCACAAGCACTCGGTGGGCGGCTCCGGCAACGGCGTGGCCCCGGTGAACAACAGCACCCCGCTGCCCTTCCTGGACCTGGTGAAGATCGCCTCCAGCTGCGCCGCCGCCACGGGTGCTGCCACGGTCATCGCCTGCACCGAGGCTTCGGGCACCCTGACGACCACCCAGGTCGCCCCGCTGGGCATCAGCGACGTGGAGCCGCAGTTCTTCGGCGCTGCCGCCGGCACCTACAACAACCTGATCATCGAGCCGCTGGCCACCGTGATCTTCGGTCTGCCGGTCACCACCACCGCCTACTCGGCCCTGCAGGCCGCGCAAGGCCTCACGGTCGGTGCCACTGATGCCGCCAACATCCCCAGCCTGAGCTCGGCGCAGATCACCTCGCTGTTCACCCAGGAAGGCCAGAGCTGGTCTGGCGTGACTGGCGCCAGCTTGGCCGATGACACCGTGTACGTGGCCCGCCGCGCCGACAGCTCGGGCACGCAGAAGACCTACGAGGCCGTCATCGTCCGCACCGTGAACGGCAACCTCGCCGGCAAGAGCTGCAATGCAGGCCTGCCCTCCTTCCTGGCTGGCCCCGAAGCCGTCGACAACAACGCCGCCAACAACCTGTGCAACGGCGACAACCTCATCGTCAACAACAGCGGCTCGGGTCAGGTCGCAGCCTGCCTTAACCGGTTCAACACCGCTGGCAAGGGCGCCGTGGGCACCCTGACGACCGAGGGCGTCAGCGCCGCCGGCTGGAAGCACGTGCGCATCAACGGGCTGCTGGGCAACTACGCCAACGTCAAGAGCGGTGCCTACAGCCAGTACGGCGATGCCGCGCTGAACACCCGCCGTACGCCGACGATCGATGCCGACCACGCCGCCTACAAGACCGCCTTCAAGGCGCTGTTCGCTGCCGTGCCGGTTCTGCATCCGGCTTTCGGTGACACGGCAACCGACGCTGGCAAGGCGGGTGTCATCGGCCTGAACAAGGTCACCGGCCAAACCACGGGCAACCCGTGGAACCGCACCGACGACAACGGCGTCATCGACAACTGCCGTCCGGCCCGCGCCGACTTCTGATTGGACCCAGCCTGGCGCCCGCAGCCGCGGGTGCCAGGATTGCGAAGGGCCCCGTTGGGGGCCCTTCTTTTTTTGCTTCGAGCCTGGCTCAGACGCTCGCAGGCACGGCAAAACCCTGGGGCGGCAGGCCCGCGCGCGCCAGCGCGGCCATCGTGGTGTACGCGGCTTCGAGTTCGCGCGTGTAGCGCACCGTGTCGTAGAGCGGGCTGCTGCGCACCTGCGCCTGCAGCCGCGCGCGCAAGCCCTGCAGCAAGGCGGGCTCGGTGGCCAGCCGCAGCGCCAGGGCTTCGTAGCTGGCCAGGTCGTGTGTCACCAGCTCGGGCAGGCCCACCGCCTGCAGCAGGCTGGCGCCCACGCGGCTGGGAAAGCTGCGCCCGGTGCAGGTGAGCACCGGCAGGCCGGCCCAGAGGGCATCGCTGCCCGTGGTGTGGGCGTTGTAGGGCCAGGTGTCGAGGAACAGGTCGCACAGCTGCAGGCGGCGCAGGTGCTGGTCGTTGCGCCAGGGCGCTGCAAAGAAGATCCGCTCGGGCGCCACGCCGCGCTGCGCGGCTTCGTGGCGCAGGTTGGCCTGCAGCTCGGCTTTGTCGCCGTAGAGCAGCAGCACGCTGCCCGGCACTTGCCGCAGCAGGCGCATCCAGACATCGAAGACCGGCGGCAGGATCTTGTAGGCGTTGTTGAGGCAGCAGAAGACGAAGGCGCCGTCGGGCAGCCCGGCTTCGGCACGCGTGGCCGGCGTGGCGGCGATGGGCCGCGTGCTGTCGTTGGGCTGGTAGCTGAAGGGCAGGGTGACCACGGCTTCGTCGCAGTGGGCCCGCTCGGCCGCTGGGATGACCGTCGCGTCGGCGATCAGGTAGTCGATGTACGGCGCCCCCAGCGTGCCCGGGAAGCCGAGGTAGTTCACCTGCAGCGGTGCGGCACGCATCGAGAACACGCCGGTGCGTGCCAGGCCGAAGAAGCCGTTGAGGTTGACCAGGATGTCGATGCCCTGCGCGCGCACGAGGCGCGCTGCATCGAGGTCGCTCAAACCTCGCACGGTGTGCACGCGGCAAGCGGCCTCGATGCGGTGCCGGCGCGGGCTGCCGTCGTCCCAGCCGTTGTCGAAGGCATGCACCTCGAAGCGCTCGCGGTCGTGGCGCTCGAGCACCTCCGTCAACAGCACCGAGGTGGCTTGCTCGCGGAATTCGCCGGCCATGTAGCCGATCTTGAGCTTGCGGCCGCGGCCGATGGCGGGCGGCGGCAGCAGGTGCGGCCGCGGCGGGTGCGTGCGCTTGTTCTGCGCGTGCGCCGCGGCACGCAGCAGCGCCGGGTCGGCGCACCAGCCCTGCAGACCGAAGGGTTCGGCATCGGGCACGCCGGCCTGCAGGCGGGCCAGCACGCGCGCCTGCAAGGCTTCGATGTTGAGCCAGTCGCCCATCAGGTACTTCAGGTGCAGCAGCCAGCTGGCCAGCAGCGGCCGGCCGGGCTCCTTGCGCAGCATGTGTTCGTAGACGATGGCGGCGTCCTCGAACTGCTTCTGGTCCACCAGCACGCGGGCCAGCCGCTCCATGAGGTCCACGCGCGTGGGGTCCAGCGCCAGCGCGCGTCCCAGGCTCACCTGCGCTTCTGCCGGGCTGCGCAGGTGCGATTGCACGACGCCCAGCACGGCCCAGGCGTCGGCCGAATCCGGAAAGCGCTGCGTGGCTTCTTCGAAGGCGGCCAGGGCCTCGGTGGTCTGGCCTTGTTCGTCGAGCAGCGTGCCGGTGTGCAGCAGGGCCAGCAGCTGCCACTGCGGCCGCCCGGGCTCCAGCACCATGGCGCGCTCGAAGTGCTGCGTGGCCTCGTCGCCGCGCCCGGCCGAGCGCAGGCATTGCGCCAGCTCCACGTGCAAAGGGGCCAGGTCTGGCGACAGCTGCAGCGCGCGCTGGTAGGCCGCGGCGGCCTCGGCGTGGCGCTGCTGCGCGACCAGGCTGCGTGCCAGGGCCAGGGCGGTGGGCAAGGGGGAGGCCAGGGTGCTCATGTCGAAGGTGCCGCAGTGCAGGAACGCCTGCTTGTAGCCGCCGTCCGGGTCAGAAACATGACAGTGCGGGCAGGCGTCGCGCCATGGTTCCTACGGACCCGGCCTGCCGGCGAACTGTCATCACCCCTTTCCAGAATCCGCAGCTTCCGCCTCACACCCGCAGCCCAGCGCGGGGCTCCCCAGGAAGCGCTGTGCCGACCCTGCCCGTCAAGTTCTCGAACCGTCTCGTGTGCCGTGCAGGCGTGCGCCCGGCCGCATGGTTGGCGCGGCTGGCGCTGCGGCTCGTGGCCGGCCTGCTGGCCTGCGCCGGGTGGGCGCTGCCGGCCGCTGCGGCCGACACCGAACCCAGCTTCCCGGTGCTGGAGTTCGTGGTCGAGGGCAACACGGTGCTGCCGATCACCACCGTGGAGCAGGCCGTCTACCCGCACCTGGGCCCGCAGCGCCGTTTTGCCGACGTGGAAGCGGCCCGCGCGGCGCTGCAGGAGGCCTACCGTGCCGCCGGCTACACGCTGGCCAGCGTGGACATTCCCGAGCAGCGCGCCGACACGGGCGTGATCCGGCTCGTGGTCAGCGAAGGCCGCGTGGCGCGGGCCCGCGTCAACGGCGCGCGCTACTACGCGCAGGGCTACATCCTCGAGCGCGTGAGCGAGGCTGCCGAAGGCGGCGTGCCCAACCTGCCGCGCCTGCAGGCGCAGCTGCTCGAGGTCAACCGCAGTGCCGACCGCCGCGTGGTGCCGGTGCTGCGCCCGGGCCGCGAGAGCGGCACCACCGAGATCGACCTCGACGTCACCGACCGCCTGCCGCTGCACGGCAGCCTGACGCTGAACAACCAGGCCAGCCGCAACACCAGCCCGACACGCCTGCAGGCGGCGCTGAGCTACGACAACGTGGCCCAGCGAGACCACAACCTCGCGCTGCAGGCGGTGGTGTCGCCCGAGCAGCCGGGCGAGGTGCAGGTCATCGGCGCCAGCTACAGCATGCCGCAGGCCCCCGCCGGGCTGGCGGCGCTGACGCTGAGCTACACACGCTCGGACAGCGAGGTCTTCGCGGGGGTGGGCGATACGCGGCTCTTTGGCAAGGGCCAGATCTGGGGCCTGCGGCGCAGCTTCGTGCTGGAGCTGGGTGAACGCAGCTTCCAGCTGCTGAGCCTGGGGGCCGAGTACAAGGACATGGTCGACACCGTTGCGGCCGGCCAGGGCGCGGGTTTCGACACCCCCATCCGCTACCTGCCGCTGAGCATGGCCTGGACGGGCGCCTTCCGCCTCGCCGAAGGGCCGGGCCAGGGCGAGTGGCAGCTGGGCTCCACGCTCTCGGGGGGCCTGCGCGGGCTGGTCAACCGCCAGCAGCAGTTCGGCGACAAGCGCTTCCAGGCGAAGGCGCAGTACTTCCTGCTGAAGTTCGACGTCCGCCACACACGCACGCTGCCCTGGGCCGGCCTGCGCCTGCGTGCGCAGGCTGAAGTGCAGTTGGCGCCAGCCCCCTTGATCTCCAACGAGCAGTTCGTGCTGGGCGGCGCCAACAGCGTGCGCGGCTACCTGGAGGCCGAGGCCGTGGGCGACCAAGGCCTGCGCGGCTCACTGCAGCTGGCCAGCCCCGAACTGGCGCCGCGCCTGAACTGGCCCTGGCTGGGCAGCCTCAGCGTGCACAGCTTCTTGGACGGCGGCCTGGCCGAACTGCGCCGCCCCTTGCCCAGACAGGACTCGCGCTTCCGCCTGCTGGGCGCCGGCTTCGGCGGGCAACTGCTGACGCGCGGCGCCTGGCCGCTGAACCTGACGCTGGAACTCGCCTGGCCGCTGATGAAAAAGAACAGCCTGGGCAGCGACGGCCTGCGCGCCCACGCCAACGCCTCCATCGGCTTCTGACGCCACCGCCGCCGCCCCAACCGCACCGCACCGCACAGAGCCCTCCATGCGCCAGCCTCACGCCCACCGTTCGCAGCCGCCCCAGCCCCGCTCCGTGGCGCTTGCTGCGGCCTGCCTGGCCGCGTGGCTGCTGCCGGTGGCGGCCTGGGCCCAGGCCGCGGGTGCCAACCTCGCGCCCACGGCCTTGCCGCAACTGCGCGGCGTGGTGGCCGGGCAGGCGGTGGTCAACGCCCCGGCGCCCGGTGCGGCCTCGGCCCTGCTCACCATTGACCAGCAATCGCTGCGCGCCGTGCTCGACTGGCGCAGCTTCAACATCGGCAGCAATGCCGAGGTGCTGTTCCGCCACGCCCAAGGCGCCAACGCCATCTCGCTGAACCGCATCTACGACGCCAACCCCAGCGTCATCCAGGGGCGGCTGGCGAGCACCGGGCCCACGGTCGACGGCAAGCCCACGGCCGGCGGGCAGGTGATCCTGATCAACCAGAACGGCATCCTGTTCGACCGCGGGGCGCGGGTGGACACGCAATCGCTGCTGGCCTCCACGCTCAACCTCGGCATGAGCAACGGCCAGTTCTGCGGCAACCAGCTCGCTGCCTGCGCCAGCGGTGCGCCGCTGACGGCCGGCGGGCTCACCACGCCCGCCTTCGCCGGCGGCTACGACGAGCTGGGCAACCCGCTGCCGCAGCGGCCCGATGGCACGCGCCCGGGCAACATCGGCATCGGCAGCTTCGGGCCGGCCACTGCGGCGGCGCCGCGCATCGTGGCCGGCAACGGCGGTTCGGTGATCATGGTGGCCTCGCGCATCGACCACGACGCCGGCCTCATCACCGCCCCTGACGGACAGGTGGTGCTGGCGGCGGGCAGCAAGGCCTATCTCGCCGTGAATGGCGACGCCAGCGACATCACGCTGCGCGGCCTGGTGGTGGAGGTCGAGGCGCACCAGAGCGGCCCGGGCCTGAACCTCACGAACCTGGTGCGCAACGCCGGCACGGTGGAGGCCGACCGCGGCAACGTGACCATCGCCGCGCTGGCCATCAACCAGGAAGGGCGCATCTCGGCCAAGACGGCGGTGCAGCGCAACGGCTCCATCTACCTCAGCGCTGGCGCCCGTGCCATTGCTGGCACGGCTGGCACGCCCGGCACGCCGCCGCGGGCCGGCCAGCTGCGCCTGGCCGCCGGCAGCACCACCGAGGTGATGCCCGATCTGGCCGACACCGCCACCGTGCCCGAGAGCGCCGATTACGCGCCCTACCGGGGCGAGATCCGCGCCACCGGCGGTGTGATCGAGAGCCACGGCACGCTGCAGGCCGCCGGTGGCCGCATTGGCATTGAGGCGCGCAACGACGCCGACCCGCAAGCCGCTCGCGTGTATTTCGGCGCCGGCAGCCGCACCAGCGTCGCCGGGCAGTGGAGCGATGTCGACCCGGCGCGCAACCTCGCCACCTTCCGCGTCACCAGCAACGAGCTGAAGAACGCGCCCGACCAGAAGACCGGCCTGCTGCTCGGCGCCACGGTCACCGTGGACCTGGCTGCGGGCAACAACATCCTGGCGCTGGACGGCTACCGCGCCGCGGTGCCGCGCACCGTGGCCGAGAAGGCCGCGCGCGGCGGTGAGCTGTCGGTGGCTTCCACCGGCTCGCTGGTGCAGCGCAGCGGTGCCACGCTCGATGTCTCGGGCGGCGGCTACCGCTACGCCGAGAGCCGCGTGGCCACCAGCACGCTGCTGGGCGAAGACGGCCGGCTCTACGACATCGGCACCGCGCCCCAGGCCACGCGTTACACCGCCCAGCTCGACCGCGCGCAGGTCAACGACGCGCGCTGGGGCCAGACCGGCAGCGTGCAGAACCTCGCGCTGGCCTCGGGCCAACTGCGCGAGGCCCATGTGCAGGGCCAGGCCGCCGGCACCCTGCGCCTGGGTTCTGGCGCGGGCCTGGTGCTCGACGGTGCGCTGGCCGGCGGCGTGACCATCGGCGCGCGGCAGACCAGCAGCGCGCCGACGGGCGGCACGCTCTACGTGGGCACCGGGTTCCAGCCGCTGACGCTGGATCTTGTGGACCGTCCGCCGCCGCTGGCGACCTACAACGCCGAAGGCCAGCGCATCGGCAACGTGACGTTCCGGCAGCAGGCCGCCGACACCCTGGGCATGGCTTTCGGCGCCGGCACCGCGCTCACCACGGCGCAGCGCGAGAACGTGCAGCTGGCCGCGGGCCAGCTTTTCGGCAGCGCGCGCGACACGGCGCAAGGCCGCGTGGAAACCGGCTTCTCGCGTGTGGAGGTGAACAGCGACGGCCGCATCACGCTGCCCGAGAACGTGGCCCTGCAGGGCGGCATCGGGGCCAGCCTGACGCTGCGCGGGCCCGCCATCGACCTGGCCGGCGATTTGAGCCTGCCCGCGGGCAGCCTGCTGCTGGCGCCGCAACTCGAAGGCGGTGTGGACCTCATCGACCCGGGCCTGCTCACCCGCAACGAACGCCTGCTCGTGCGCAGCACGGCGCAGCTGTCGGTGGCCGGCGTGTGGCTCAACCGCGCCGGGCCGGGCGGCGCGGCGGTGGGCGAGAACCTGCCGCAGGCGCGGCTGCTGGCCGACGGGCAGACCGCCAGTGCCACGCAGGGCGGCAGCCTGCGCGTGAGCCTGGTGGACGAGACCTTCCAGACGCGCTTCGAGCGCGGCGCCGTGCTCGACGCCAGCGGCGGCGCGGTGCTCGACGCGCAGCGCCGCCTGAGTGGTGGGAATGGCGGGCAGATCACCTTGGCGCAGGGCAATGCCGGCAGCACCAGCCCCGACTGGATGCAGGCCGAGCTGCGCGGGCAGTCCATCGCAACCGGCGCCAGCCTCACCTACAACGTCGCCCGCGCCGTGCTGGCCGCCGATGGGGCCAACGGCACGCTGCCGGCCGGCACCACGCGCCTGACGCCCGGGGCGCTGAACGCGGGCGGCTTCGCCAGCCTCACCGTGAACGCGGCCAACGGCCTCACGGTGGCCGAGGGGGCCGATTTCCTGCTGCAGCCGCAGCGTTTTGTGGTCGACACCGAGGCCGCCGCGCAGCGGCCTGCGGGCACGCCGCTGCGCGACTTCGCCGATCTCGCCACGCTGCCCGCGTACCAGCGCAATGGCGCCAGCCTCAGCCTCTCGGCGGGCAGCGGCGTGCTGGAGGTGGCGCGTGGGGCCAGCCTGCGCACCGACGCGGGCGGCCGCATCACGCTCACGGGCGGCACCGGCTTGAACGTCGACGGCCGCCTCGTGGCGCCTGGCGGCAACCTCACGCTCACGCTGCGCGGGCCTGACGACCTGTCGGCCACGCCGCTGCGCCTGGGCGCGCAGGCGCAGTTGCTGGCCGGTGCTGCCTTCGTGGCGCAACCCAGTGACAGCGGCCTCGTCACCGGCCGTGTGCTCAATGCCGGCACGGTGAGCCTCGATGCCCGCCAGGCCAGCCTGGTGGCGGAGGCCGGCTCCCTCATCGACGTGAGCGGGATCGAGCGCACCGTGCAGCTGCCGCAAGGCCCCAACACAGGCGGCCCGGTCTTGGCGCAGACCCTGGCCGGCCATGCCGGCACGCTGGTGCTGAAGTCTCAAGGCGAGATCACCTTGGGCGGCACGCTGCGCGCCGCAGGCCCTGGCAGTGCCGCAGGCGGCAGCGTGGCCATCGAACTGCTGCGGCCCGACCTGCAGCAGGCGCTGCCGGCGCCACGGCGGCTGCTGGTGAGTGCGGGTGGCGCTGATGCCGCACCGGCCGCCGGCCTTCGCACCAGCCGCATCGACGGCACGGCCCTGCAGGCCGCGGGCTTCGAGAAGCTGCGCCTGCTGTCCGAAGACGTGATCGAGTTCCAGGGCAGCAGCACGCTGGCCTTCGAACGGGGCATCCGCATCGATGCGCCGGTACTGCGCATGGGCGCGCAGGCCAGCGTGACGCTGCAGGGCGCGCAGGTGGCGCTGGGGCAGTCGCTCGGGCCGCGCACGCAGCAGCAAGACTCGCTGGGCCGCCTCGTCTGGACGCGCGACGAAACCCGCGCCCAGAACCTGCCGCAGCCGGCTGCCGGCACGGGCGTGCTGGTGGTCGACGCCGGCCAGCTCGACCTTTACGGCGCCAGCCTGCTCGACGGTGTGGCCCTGGCCCGCCTGGCCAGCCAGGGTGATGTGCGATTCATCGGCCGCGAGGTCAACCTCAACACCTCGCAAGGCAACGACCCGGCCTTGATCTACCAGGCGGGCGAACTGCGCACCGCGGGCAACCTGGAGTTCCGCGCCAGCCAGCTCTACCCGGCCACGCGCACGCGCTTCAGCGTCACGGCCACCGGCAGCAGCAGCTACCTGCTGGTGCAGGGCAACGGCCGCCCGGGTGGCGACCTGTATTCGGTGGCCGGCGCGCTCAGCCTAGCGGCGCCGCAGATCGTGCAGGCGGGCACCGTGCGGGCGCCGCTGGGCAGCCTGGACCTGCAGGCCGGCCAGCGCCTGGAACTGGCGGCCGGGAGCGTGACTTCGGTGTCGGGCGAAGGCCTGACGGTGCTCTACGGCGGCACCCTCGATGGCGTGCAGTGGCGCTACGCCGATGGCCCGCAGACCAACTCGCTGAGCAACCCGCGGCTGCTCGATGCCGTCACGCCCGAGGGCAAGCGCCTGAACATCAGCGCGCCCGACACCGTGGTGGCCGGCGGCGCCGTCGTCGACCTGCGCGGTGGCGGCAACGTGCAGGCGGTGGAGTTCGTGGCCGGCAACGGCGGCGACAACGACATCGCCAACGCGGCCGACACGTTTGCCATCATTCCGCGCTCGCAACTGGCCAGCGTGCCTTACGACACCTACCAGCAGCTGGCCGGTGGGCGTGACCCGGGCGCGGGCTTCGTGCTCAACAACCCGCGCGACGCCAGCCTCTACGACAGCGTGCAGATCGGCGCCGGCGCGCGCGTGCCGGCCGGCGAATACGTGCTGCTGCCCACACGTTTTGCCACGCTGCCGGGGGCCTTTCTCGTGCAGCTGCAGACCGGCAGCGCCTGGCGCAACCTGCAAGCCGGCCAGACCTCGGCGCTGGCCAGCGGCGAGACGGTGGTGGCCGGCTTCCGCAGTGCTTCGGGCACCTCGGTGCGTGAATCGCAGAGCGTGGGCGTGGTGGTGCTGCCCGGCAGCGCGCTCAGCCGCTACAGCGACTACACGCTCAGCGGCGCGCAGCTCTTCGCCAGCCAGGCCGAGCGCGCCGGCCGGCCGGCGCCGGCCTCGCCCTGGGACGCCGGGCGCCTGAGCCTGCAAGACGCGCGCACGCTCACGCTGGCGGGCAACTTCCTCACCGGCAGCAGCACGCTGGCAGGCTTCAGCGGGCGTTCGGCCGAGATCGACATCACCGGGCAGCGCATCGCCATCGTCGATGCCGTCAACGCGGCGGCCTGGCCCGCCGACACCCTGCAGATCAGCGCCGCCACGCTCAGCTCGCTGCAGGCCAGCGTGCTGGTGGGCGGCACGCGCAGCAGTGACGGGACCACCACCACGCTGCGCACCACGGCCACGCAGATCAGCGTCGACAACAGCGCCGCTTCGCCGGTGCAACTGCCCGAGCTGCTGCTGGCGGCCCGTGAAGGCATCGAGATCTCGTCGCGCAGCGTGCTGCGCGCTGCGGCCCCGAGCGGCGGCACCGCGGCCGAGACGCCCGAGGTGGCGCTGCGCGCCGAGAGCTCGGGCGCGCTGCTGCGGCTGAGCAGCCAGGGCACGGCCCGCATCGACCGCGGCACGGTCAGCAGCGCGGCGGGCCAGATCGACATCGCCGCCGGCGCGCAGTTGCAAGCCAGCCGCGCGCTGCTGCTGGACGCCACGCGCGCCACGCGCTCGGCCGGCACGCTGCGTGTGGGCGATGCGAACGGGCAGGGCGGCTCGCTGAGCTTGGCCACGGCCCGCATCAGCCTGGGCGAAGTGGACGGCCTGGCGCCCGAGGCCGGCGGTCTGCTGCTGTCGAACCCGGCCCTGGCCGGCTACGCCGCTTTGGGCGCGCTGACCTTGCGCGCCTACGAGCAGATCACGCTGCTGGGCACGGCCACCGCTGGTGGCACCGAAACCGGCACGCTCACGCTCGACACGCCCGTGCTCGCCGCGGGCAACGGCCCGGCGGGCACCGGCCAGGCCCGGCTGCAGGCGCAGACCCTGCGCTGGGTGAACAGCGGCAGCGCCGCCAGCACCTCGGCCGGGGGCGCGGCCAGCCTCGTGCTGCAGGCCGGGCAGCTCACGCTCGGCGCGGGTGTGAAGTCCACGCGGGGTTTCTCCGGCCTCACGCTGGTGTCCAGCAGTGGGGTGGACCTGCAGGGCGCAGGCGCCTTGCGCGCGGCCGGCGATCTGCAAGTGCAGGGCCCGCTGCTGCGCGCCTTGGGCGGCGCCCAGCAGCAGCTGGTGGCGGTGGACGACGGCGCTGCGGGCGCGCCTGTGTTCGGCACGCTGCGCCTGGGTGCTGCGCTCGTCAGCGCCGCTGGCACGGCGCAGGCGCTGGCCGCGAATGCGGTCAACCCCGCGCCCGAACTGGGTGGCCGCGTGCTGCTGCAGGGCGCCAGCGTCAACGTCGACGGCGAGGTGCGGGCACGCTCGGGGCAGATCGAGGTGGTGGCCGAGCGCGGCGCACTCACCCTGGGCCCGCGCGCGCTGCTCGATGCCAGCGGCGCCACGGTTGACTTCAACGGCAGCATGGCCGCCGCCGATGGCGGCAGCGTGCGCCTGCAGGCCGCAGGCCAGGCGCTGATGATGCAGAGCGGCAGCCAGGTCGACGTCTCGGCGGCCCCCGAGGGCGGCCGCGCCGGCACGGTGGCCCTGCAGGCCGACAGCCTGAACCTCGCAGGCAGCCTGCGCGGGCAAGGGCGCGAGGCCGGCGGCAGCGTGGTGATGGATCTGCAGCGCCTGGACAACTTCGCCGCTTTGAACAGCCTGCTGAACACGGGCGGTTTCTCCGAAGAGCGGAACTTGCGGCTGCGCCAGGGTGACATCCAGGTGCGCGCTGGCGAGCAGCTGGACGCCCGCGTGGCGACCCTCAGCGCCGACACCGGCCGCATCGACGTGCGCGGCACCGTGGGCCGCAGCACCGAAGCGGGCGGTGCGCGCATCGCGCTGCACGCCGCCACGGGCCTGCAGTTGCACGACGGCAGCCGCCTGTTGGCGGCGGGCACCGGCACCGCGGCGCGCGGCGGCGAGGTGCGCGTGGACACGCGCGCTGGCGCGCTGGCCTTCGACGCGGGCGCCACGATCGACGTGCGTGCGGGCAGTCTGGGCCAGCCCGGCGCGGTGATCTTCGGCACCGTGCGCGACGCCGCCGGTCTAAGTGGTCCGGTGGCGCTGGCCGGGCAGGTGCTGCGCCACAGCAGCACAGCGCTCAGCGCGGCCGCGGCGGGCCAGGCCCGGCTTGCCGACCCCAGCACGCTGCCCGCCACGGTGGACCTGGAACTGACGCGCGTCTTGCGCAATGCCGAGGTGCCGGCCACGCTGGACGCGGCCACGCTCACACGCTGGGGCAGCGAGCACGCGGCTTTTGCGCAAGGGCTGGCGGGCAGCAACGCGCTGGCCGCCCTGCGCGACGACACCGGCGTGGCCACGGGCACCCGTGTGACGGCCGCACTGGAAGTGCAGGCCAGTGGCGACCTCACGCTGGCGGCCAACTGGAACCTCACGCAGGCCAGCTGGCTGACCGGCGGGCTGCCGGGAACGCTGACGCTGCGCGCCGGCGGCGCGTTGCGCCTGCAGCAGACCGTGGGCGCGGCGCAAACGCCCAACCTGGCCGCCACCACGGCCAACGCAGCGGCCAACGACCGCATCAACGTGGCCAACCACGCCATCGGGGCCGGCGACACCTGGCACATCCGCATGGCCGCTGGCGCCGACCTGCAGGCCGCCAACCCGCTGGCCACGCGCGACGCCGCGCGCGACACCGGCCACCTCGTGCTCAACGGCACCCAGGCCGGCGTGCGCACGGGCACGGGCCGCATCGACCTGGCCGCAGCCGGCGACATCCGGCTGGAGAACGCCGCGGCGGGCATCTACACCGCCGGTCGCATCGGCGCGGCCGACACCGCCGTCAATGGCAACAACCGCTGGGCGGTGGACGGCGGTGGCATCTCGCTGCAGGCCGGTGGCTCGGTGCTGGGCCCGGCCGGCACGCCCGACCTGTGGGTGACCGAGTGGCTGCGGCGCCCGCGGCAGACCGCCACCGAGTTCACGCGCGACGGCTTTCTCACCGATTGGTGGAGCTACCGGCCACGCTTCCAGCAGGGTGTGGCCACGCTGGGTGGCGGCGACATCGAGGTGCGGGCTCGCCAGGACGTGCGCGACCTGATGTTCGCGCTGCCGACCAGCGGCCGCACGGAAATGGGCGGCGGCGCGCGTGCTGTCGAAGTCAGCGGCGGCGGCTCGCTGGCGCTGCAGGCTGGCGGCGATGTGGACGGGGCTTCCTTCCTGCTGGGCCGCGGGCAGGCGCAGGTGCTTGCCGGCGGCAGCATCGGCGCCAGCCAGGCGGCCCAGGCCTACCTGATGGGCTTCAGCAGCGACGGTGTGCCCGAGCAGGCCCGCCTGGTGCTGCGCGCCGGCACGGGCGCCACGCTGCAGAGCGTGGACAACCCCACCTACCTGGGCATCAACCTGGGCGCTGGCGCCACGGGCCCGAGCTTCCACCCGACCACGGCCTCCAACGCCTCGCCCAGCGGCATTGCCACGACCTTCTTCACCTACAGCGGCAACAGCGGCGTGGAAGTGATGGCCAAGTCGGGCGACGTGGCCTTGAACGGGCGCCTCTCGCGCGCGGCCGACGCCTGGCGCAGTTTCGCGAGCTTCAGTGCGGCCAACCTGCCGCCCAGCGGCACCACGGCCTTCCCGGCCAGCGTGTCCTTGCTGGCCCTCGGTGGCGACGTGCGCGGGCCGGGTGCCCTGCCCGAGAACCTGGGCTCGCCCAACCTCGTGGTCACCTGGCCCTCGGCCACGGCCAGCGCGCTGGTGCTGGCCCGCGGTGACGTGCGCGAACTCGGGCTGGAGGTGTCCGACCTCTCGCCCAATGCGCTGGTGACGCCTACGCAGAACTTCGAACAATCGCGCCTGCCCGTCAACTCGTCGGCCGACTTCTTCAGCAGCGGCACCAAAGTGAGCCCGGATCTCAAGCCGGTGACGCTGGGCCGCATCGTCGAGCGCATTGCAGCCTTGCCGGCGGGCCTGGTGGCGCGCAGCGAGGCGCTGTCCGGCCTGCCCTTCGAGGTGCAGGCGCTGGAGGGCAGCGTGGTGGCCGAGACGATCTCCCGCCTCTACCTGCCCGGGCGCACGCGCCTGCGCGCCGGGCAGGACATCGTCAACCCCAGTGTGCGCATGCAGAACCTGCGGCCTGAAGACCTGAGCGAGGTGCGCGCGGTGGCGGGCGACGTGCGCAAGAGCGCCGGCGGCGGCGGCATCGAGATCGCCGGACCGGGGCGACTGCTGGTGCAGGCCGGGGGTGACATCGACCTCGGCAACGCGGTGGTCAGTGTCAACGGCGTGATCGTCGGCGGGCTGGTGGCCACGGGCAACACGCGCAATGCGCTGCTCAAGAGCCCCGACAGCGCACGCCTGACGGTGATCGCCGGCGTGCCCGGCAACGTGGACCTGGCGCGCATGGACAGCACCTATGCGCGGGTGCTGCAGCTCAACAGCGAAAGCAGCCAGATCGCCTCGCTCTACGCCCAGTTGGCGATCGAGCTGGAAAACAGCGACGGCCGTGCCGCCGTGCTGGCCGCCACCGACGTGAAGGCGCTGGCCGCGCGCAACCCGGCCTTCGCGCGCTTCGCGGCCCTGGACGGCACGGCGCCGGAGGCCTTGCGCACCTACCAGCAGGTCTTGCGCGAAGGCAGCCTGCCGCTGGCCGGTGCCGAGGCGGCCGATGCCGCTGCGGTGCTGGCCCTGTTGGCCGTGGAGGACGACGTCAACCGGTTGCGCAATGCGCCGAGCCTGGGCGCCTTGCTGCAAGGCAGCGCGCCCACGCTCGGTGGGACCAGCCTCGATGCCGCAACGGCCACGCGCTACGCAGCGCTGGGCGAGCGCTACCCGCTGCTGCTGGAAGGTGCCGTGCTGCGCCGCGCCAACGGCGCGCGCCTGACCGGCACCGCGCCGCTGGTCTTCGACGAGATGCTCAGCCGCGTGGTGGCCGACCTGGTGGGCACGCCCTCGGCCGGCGGCGGTGACATCCTGAGCTTCCAGACCTCCATCCAGACCCAGGGCGGCAGCGCCATCGACCTGTGGGCGCCCAAGGGCGACATCGTCGTCGGGCTGACCACGCCCAACGCCAACCGGCCGGTGGGCGTGCTCACCACCCAGGGCGGTGCGGTGCGCAGCGTGCTGTCGGGCAACTTCAGCATCAACCAGGGCAAGGTGCTCACGGCCCAGGGTGGCGACATCCTCATCTACTCGGCGCAAGGCAGCATCGACGCCGGCCGCGGTGCCAAGACCTCGCTGAGCACGCCGCCGCCGCAGCGCCGGCCCATCCTGGACGCCGAGGGCAACGAGGTGGGTGTCGAGATCGTGATCCCGGCCAGCGCCGCCGGCAGCGGCATCCAGACCCTGAGCTCCGACCCCGACGGCCTGGGCCCGGCGGTGCAGCCGCCGGCCGGCGACATCTACCTCTTCGCGCCCGCCGGCAAGATCGACGCTGGCGAGGCCGGCATCCGCAGCAGCGGCAACATCCTCGTCAACGCCCAGGTGGTGCTCAACGCGAGCGACATCAAGGCCGCCGGTGCCTCGCAAGGTGTGCCGCAGGTGCCCACCGGCAGCCTGGCCAGCACCCTGGCCGCCGCCGGCAGCAGCACCCAGGGCAGCACGCCCAACGAGGACAAGGCGGCCAAGGCCGCCGAGCAGGCGGCCCGCCAGGCCAGCGCCGCGCGGCAGGCGCCGCGGCCCACCGTGCTGACGGTGGAAGTGCTGGGCTTCGGCGAGCGCAACTGCCGCGAGGACGACCGCGAATGCTTCGCGAAATGACAGCGCCCACGGTCGATGGCAGCAGGGCGGGGGCAGGGGCCGCAGCACTGCGGCCCGGCCACGCCGCGCTGCCGGCGCGGCCGCTGCGCGTGCTGCACCTCATCCGCTCTTTGGACACGGTGTTCGGTGGCCCCGCGGAAGGGGTGCGCCAGACCCTGCGCCTGGCCCAGGCCGAAGGGCATGCCGCCGAGGTGCTGAGCCTCGATGACGAGCCGCCCTCGGCGCTGGGCGTCGCGGCGATGCCCGGCACCGTGCACACCGTGCCGGGCGCGCGCGGCACCTACGGTTATGCGCCCGCGCTCGATGAATGGCTCAGTGCCCACGCCGCGGGCTATGACGCGCTGGTGGTGCACGGGCTGTGGCAGTACCACGGCGTGGCTGCCAGGCGGGCCGCACGCGCGGCCGGGCGCCCGTATTTCGTTTTCAGCCACGGCATGCTCGACCCCTGGTTCCGCCGCGCGCACCCGCTCAAGCACCTGAAGAAGCAGCTCTACTGGCTGGCCGCCGAGCATGCGGTGCTGCGCGATGCGCAGGCCGTGCTCTTCACCACCGAGGAAGAAGCGCGCCTGGCCAGCACCACCTTCGTGCCCTACCAGGCCCACGCTGAAGTGGTGGGCTACGGCGCGGCACCCGATGAAACGGCGCGCAGCGCCTGCGCCGAAGACTTCCTGGGGCTGCACCCCGCGCTGCGCGGGCGCCGGCTGCTCGTCTTCCTGGGCCGGCTGCACGAGAAGAAGGGCTGCGATCTGCTGGTGCAGGCCTTCGCGGCCGTGGCGCAGCGCCACGGCTCGCTGCACCTGGTGATGGCAGGCCCTGACAGCCAGGGCCTGCAGGCCCGGCTGGAGGCCCTGGCGCGGCAGCTCGACGTGCTGCCGCGCATCAGCTTCGTCGGCATGCTGGAAGGGCGCGTCAAGTGGGGCGCCTTGCGGGCGGCCGAAGCCTTCGTGCTGCCTTCGCACCAGGAGAACTTCGGCATCGCCGTGGCCGAGGCCCTGGCGATGGGCACCCCTGCGCTCGTGTCCACGCAGGTCAACACCTGGCGCGAGGTGGTGCGCGCCGGCGCCGGCCTGGCCGATGCCGACACCCGCGAAGGCACGCAGCGCCTGCTGGAGCGCTGGCTGCACCTGCCGCCCAGCACGCGCCACGTGATGCGCGCCCGCGCGCTGGCCTGCTTCGACACCCACTTCCGGATCGAGGCCTCGATCCAGCGGCTGCACGCCTTGATTGCGGCGGCCGTGCCCGATTCACAGCCTTGCAACACGGCGCACCGACAGTGACGTGTTTGCGCCAGCCCCCTGTCGCCCCCCGAGCCTTTCCAAGCCCATGAAGATTCTTGTCCTGCTCCTGGCGCTGCTGCTGCAGCTCATCACGCAGCCCGCCTGGGCGCGCTGGAACGAAGACTGGAAGCAGCGCACGCGCGTGGCGCTGGACACTTCGGCCCAAGGCGTGGCGATAGGCGCCGCGGTGGACATGGTGCCGGTGCTGGTGCGGCTGCACACCGGCAACTTCAGCTTTCTCGATGCACGGCCCGACGGTGCCGACCTGCGCTTCATCGCCAGCGACGACAAGACGCCGCTGAAATTCCACATCGAACGCTTCGATGGCCTCAACGAGCTGGCCTTCGTGTGGGTGCAGGTGCCGCGCCTGGAAGCGGGCAAGAAGGACGCCTTTTTCTGGCTGTACCACGGCAACGAAAAGGCCGTGCCGGCCGGTGACGCCAAAGCCAGCTACGACGCCAGCCAGGGCCTAGTCTACCACTTCGGCGAGGCCGCAGGCCAGCCGCCGCAAGACGCCACCGCCAACGCCAACCACGCCCTGCGCAGCACGGCGCAGGCGGTGAGCGCGGGCCTGGCAGGCGCAGCGCTGGGCTTCGACGGGCGTGCCGAACTGGTGGTGGAAAGCAAAGCCTCGCTGCGCGCCAGCGCGGCCGGGCAGACGGTGTCGATGTGGCTCAAGCCCTCGGCGCTGGACGACGCCACGCTCTTCGCCCAGACCGATGCCGGCCAGCGCGTGGCGCTGCTGCTGCGCGGCGGCAGCCTGGTGGTGGAGGCTGGCGGCAGCACGTCGAGCCCCGGCGGACGGCTGAACGCCGGCGCCTGGCAGCACCTGGCCCTGGTGCTGGCCCCGAACAGCGGGCCCGTGGTCTATCTCAACGGCGCGGAGGTGCTGCGCAGCACCACGGCGGTGGGGCCGCTGGGCGGGCAGATGGTCTTCGGTGCCGGCTACAAGGGCGAGCTCGACGAACTCCAGGTCGCCACCACCGCGCGCAGCGCCGACTGGCTGCGCCTGGCCGCCAGCGGCCAGGGCCCCGACCAGAAGCTGGTGAACACCGCGCCGGCCGAAGCCGGCGAAAGCGCTGGTGAGGCCTCCTACCTGCGCATCCTGCTGAGTGCCGTCACGATCGACGGCTGGATCGTCATCGCCCTGCTGGCCGTGATGTTCGTCTACAGCTTCTGGGTGATGATCGCCAAGGCCCTGCTGGTGCGCACGCTGGCCAGCGAGAACGAGCTGTTCATGGAGGCCTTCCCGGGCCTGATGAACAGCCTCGATCCGACACAGTCGGCCGGCTTGCGGCAGCAGGCCGAGAGCAACGCCGAGGCCCGCTATGGCGCCTCGCCGCTGTACCGCCTGTACGCCGTGGCCATCGGCGAGTTGAACCAGCGCTTCGACAGCTACCGCCAGAGCGGCCGCGAGCTGCACATCAACGACAGCACGCTCTCGGCCATCCGCGCCACGGTGGACGCCCGGCTCGTGCGCGAGCTGCAGGGCCTGAACAGCAAGCTGGTGGTGCTGACCATCTCCATCGCCGGCGGCCCCTTCCTCGGGCTGCTGGGCACGGTGGTGGGCGTGATGATCACTTTCGCGGCCATCGCCGCGGCCGGTGACGTCAACGTCAACGCCATCGCGCCGGGCATCGCGGCGGCGCTGGTGGCCACCGTGGCCGGCCTGGCCGTCGCCATCCCCTGCCTGTTTGGCTACAACTACCTCACCAGCCGCATCGGCGACCTCTCGGCCGATCTGCAGGCCTTCGTGGACGCCCTGGTCACGCGCATCGCAGAAAGGCACGCCGCGCCATGAAGATGCAGGCATCCGGCAAGGCCTACGACGAGATCAACGTCGTGCCCATGCTCGACCTCAGCTACGTGCTGCTGGTCATCTTCATCATCATGACCACGGCCTCGGTGCAGGGCATCAAGGTCAACCTGCCCAAGGCCAGTGCCGCGCCGAGCCTGGCCAAGCCGCAGACCAAGGCCATCACCATCCGCGACGACGGCCAGATCTTCCTCGACACCTACCCGGTGACGCTGCAGGAGCTGGAAGACCGGCTGCGCCAGATGAAAGCCGTGAACCCGGAGTTCCCGGTCGTCATCAAGGGCGACGCCAAGGTGCACTACGAGAAGGTCGTGGACGTGCTCGATCTCATGGGCCGGCTCGACATCACGCAGCTGGGCCTGGTGACGCAGCGCCTGGTGAAGTAGGGCAGCCGCGCGCGCCATGCCACGCCCATCACCACGGCCCGAGCCAAGCAACGGCCGCCGTCCCAGCCGGCTCGGGCAGCGCGTGGCTGCCGGGCTGGCCTTGGTGTTTCTCGCTGGCCTGGCGTGGTGGATCGCCAGCGTCATCGGCCAACCCGAGGGGCCGCGCAAGCCGGCGGTGCAGCAGGTGGCCATCCTGCGCCAACAGCCGCCCCCGCCGCCACCCAAGCCGCCCGAGCGCCCGCCCGAGCCGCCCAAGGTGCAGGAAGAAGTGAAGATCAACGAGCCCAAGCCCGACCCGGTGCCCGACAAACCCGCCGACCCCGCGCCGGCCGCGCAGCCCCTGGGCCTGGACGCCGACGGCAGCGCCGGCAGCGACGGCTTCGGCCTGGCCGCCAACAAGGGCGGGCGGGACATCACCACCATCGGCGGGGGCGGCGGGGGCGGCGGGGGCGGCGGCGGGCTCCACGTCACGAGGCTGCTGCACCGCAACTTCTTCGATGCCCTGGCCCGCAACCGGGGGGCGCCGCTCGATGAGTTCAGCGTCCTCGTGCGCGTCTGGATCGCCGACGACGGCCGCGTGCAGCGCGCGCGCATCGTCGAGGGCTCGGGCAATGCCGAGATCGACAAGCTGATCGAGGCCACGCTGAGCGAGATGTCGCCGCTGCGCGAGGTGCCGCCGGCTCACCTGCGCCAAGTGAATCTGCGCCTGAACCGCCGCGCCTGAGGCCGGTCTGCCTTGCCCACCACGCCATGACCCGCCTGACCCCGAACCGTTCCCGAACCGATTCCTCCGAGAGAGCCGCATGACGCCAGCCGCCCCCCGTTCTTCACGCCCTTGCTTCGGCGGCTTGCGCTCCTGGCTCTTGCTGGCCTGCCTGGGCGGCCCGCTGGTGGCCCTGGCCCAGCCCGCACCCGCCGGTGCCGACATCGAGCGTGTGCGCTCGGCCACGCAGAAACTCATCGCGCAAATGGTGGAGCAGGGCCTGCTGACACGCGCGCGCGCCGAACTGCTGCTGAAGGATCTGGACGCGCCGGCCTCCGCGCCTGCACCTGGGCCTGCTCCTGCCGCAGCACCGGCGGCAGCGAGCCCGGCGGTCGGTGCTGCACCGGCTGCACCGGCCGCGGTGCGTGTGCCTTACATCCCCGAGTTCGTGCGCCAGCAGCTCAAGGAAGAGCTGCGCGGCGAACTCGCCGTGCAGGCCGCGCGTGACGGCTGGGCCGGCCCCAACAGCGTGCCGGCCTGGGTGCGCGGCATCCGTTTCGAAGGTGATCTGCGCACCCGCTTCCAGCAGGACGAGTTCGACGACGGCAATCTGCCGGCGATCAGCGTCACCGAGACCAACCGCACCCGCGCCGTGACCCTGGCCAACACCACGGTGGACCGCCAGCGCCTGCGCGTGCGCGCCCGCCTGGGCGCCACCATCACCGCCGACAGCGCATGGAGCGGCGGCATCCGCCTGAGCACCGGCAGCGCGACCGACCCGCTGTCGGCGAACCAGACCCTGGGCACCTACGGCAACCGCTACACGGCCACCTTCGACCGCGCCTTCCTGCGCTGGCGCGCCACGCCGACCATGAACCTGGTGCTGGGCCGCTTCGGCAACCCCTGGGTGTCGACCGATCTGGTGTGGGCCAACGACCTCTCCTTCGACGGCGCGGCCTTTCAATGGACGCCCGATCTCGGCCGCTTCGGCCGCGGCTTCGTCACCGCGGCGGCCATGCCGGTGCAAGAGGTGGAGCTGGCCGGCGACAAGTGGCTCTACGGGCTGCAGGCCGGCGTGCAGTGGCCGGGCACGGGCCTGCTGTCGGGCCGCGTGGCGCTGGCCTACTACCACTACGCCAACATCAAGGGCCGGGCGAACACGGCGGGTTCCAGCCTGCAGGACTACACGGCCCCGGTCTTCGCGCAGAAGGGCAACACCTACTTCAACATCTCGTCCGACCCGGCGCGACCGCTGCTGGCGCTGGCGGCCGACTACCGCATCGTGGCGCTCACGGGCAACGTCGACCTGCGCACCTTCGCCGACAAGCGCCTGGGCCTGACGGTGGAGATCGCACGCAACGTCGGCTTCGACGCCAACGCGGTCTCGGCCCGCCTGGGCACGCGGGTCGATGCGCAGACGCTGGGCTACCAGCTGCGGCTGTCGCTGGGCGATGCCGAGATCGACGCCGCCGGCAAGTGGCAGGCCTTCCTGGCCTATAAGCGCGTGGAGCGCGATGCCGTGCTCGACGCGTTCACTGACAGTGATCTGCGCGGCGGCGGCACCGATGCGAAGGGCTACACGCTGGGCGGCAGCTACGGCCTGGGCCGCCACAGCAGCCTCACGCTGCGCTGGCTGGGTGCCGATGCGCTCAGCGGTGCGCCACTGAGTCTGGACACGCTGCAGGTCGATCTGCTGATGCGCTTCTGAGCGCCGTTGCGCATTCG
Source organism: Rubrivivax sp. (assembly GCA_051861265.1). GTDB lineage: Bacteria > Pseudomonadota > Gammaproteobacteria > Burkholderiales > Burkholderiaceae_C > Rubrivivax. Next base: position 25,938 of record JBHYDA010000019.1, on the reverse strand, counting down.
TTCCATCGCGTCACACGTGCGAGCCCCACCATGAAACCGACCCCTTTGCCCCTGGCGTTCAGCCTGCTCGCTTGCCTGCTCACGAGCCTGCCTGCGCACGCGCAGGACGAGCGTGCCGCCGAACGCGCCGCGCGGCGCCAGCAGATGCAGATGCAGCAACTGCAGCAGCAGGTCAGCCAAGCCGAGGCCGAGAAGGCGCGCCTGCAGCAGGAACGTGATCAAGCCGAGAAGCAGGCCGAAAAGCAGGCCGGCGAACGCGCCCGCGCGCTGGCACGTGCCAGTGCCGCCGAGAAGGCCGCGCTGGAGCGGGCCCGGCTGCTGGACGAAGAGAAGGCCGCCTTGCAGCAGCGCATCGAGGCGCTGGAGCAGGCCGCCAAGGCGCAGCAGCAGGAAGCCGCCGCCGCGCTGGCCGCCAAGGACGCCGAACTCGCCCGCACGGCCGCGGCCTTGCAGGCGCAGACCGGCGCGCGTGCGGAATGGCAGCAGCGTTTCGGGCAGCAGGTGCGCCTGGTCACCGAATGCAGCGAAAAGAACGAGCGCCTCGTGAAGCTGGGGGCCGAACTGCTGGCGCGCTGGCAGAACAAGGGCGTGATGGACGCACTGAAGCAGCGCGAACCCCTGCTCGGCCTGGGCGACGTGCAGATGTTCAACCTGGTGCAGGCCTACCGTGACAAGACCGACAATGAAAGATTCGTCCCCCGGGTCGAGCGTGAATGAGGGCGTGGCGATGGATGCGGACAGGCCCGCGCCGGTGACGCCCGTCACCCGCCGCTGGCGCAGGCTGGGCATCACCACGGCCGGGCTGTTGCTGGCCGCGCTGACGGCGGGCTGCGGCACCATCGACCTGGGTTCGCTGTGGCGCGGCCCGGCGGCTGAAGAAGCGCCAGCCGCCGCGGCCCCGCGCAGCGTGGCCCTGCCTTGGGGCGCCACCCCGGCCGAGGCCCGCGCCGCCGCACAGCCCGGCACCACGGCACCGGGCGCAGACGCCACGCGTGCTGCCGAGGCGCGCGACCCGGCCTACCGCATCGGGCCCGAAGACGGGTTGGAGATCTCGGTGTGGAAGGACGACAGCCTGAAGTCCACCGTGCTCGTGCGGCCCGACGGCGGCATCTCCTTCCCGCTGGTGGGTGAACTGCCGGTGGCCGGCCTGACGGCAACGCAGGTGCGCGAGGAGATCGTCACGCGCCTGCGCCGCTTCGTGCCCGACGCCGAGGTCACGGTGTCGGTGGTGCGCGTGGCGAGCTACCGCGTCTACGTCACGGGCCGCGTCAACCGGCCCGGCGAGTTCGCCGTCGGCCGCACGCTGGACGTGCTGCAGGCGCTCAGCCTGGCCGGCGGCATGACGCCCTTTGCCGACGAGAGCGAGATCCGCATCATCCGCCGCGAAGGCGCGCGCCAGCTCTCCATCCCCTTCGATTACCGGCAGTTGCGCAAGGGCCAGGGCCTGGCGCAGAACATCCTCTTGCGCAGCGGAGACGTGGTGCTGGTGCCGTGAAGCCTTGCAGGCGGCTGCCCGCGCGGTGCGGCTGGGTGGTCTTGGGCATCGCGCCGGTGGCGGCCTGGGCCCAGGGCTGGACGGCCGAGAGCAGCGCCCAGGCGCGCCTGCAGCACGACAACAACCCGGGCCTGGCCGCGCCCGGCACGCCCCGCAGCGCCGAGAGCCTGCTGCAATGGCTGGGCCGTGCCAGCCTGCAGCGGCGCAGCGAGGCGGCCGAGACCGAGGCCGAGGCCGCGCTCACGCTCGGCCGGCGCTGGGCGGACGCCGTCAACAACGCGGATGACAACGCGCAGGGCCGTTTCGCGCTGCGGCAACGCCTGCAGGGTGAGCGCCACAGCGCCGGGGGCAGTCTGGGCTGGCGGCGTGAGCAGCCGCTGCAGGCGGCCGAGCCCAGCGCCGCCGAGGCCGCGCTGGGCCGCAATGCGCAGACCGTGCAGACCGTGCAGGACGCAGCGCTCGACTGGACCTACGCCTGGCACGAGCGCCTGCGCAGCGAGCTGGGCCTGAGCCAGGGCCGCACGCGGTACGCCGGTGTCGACACCCCGGCCGTGGCGGCGGCCCCGGGCTACCGGCTGAACGGGCTGAGCCTGGCAGGCCGCTGGGAATGGGACGAGCGCAGCACCCTCAGCCTGAGTCTCGGGCACACCGTGCAGGCGCTGCAGGGCCCGACGGCCCCGCGCACCGCCATCGACAGCCTGCGCCTGGGGCTGAGCCACGCGGCCAGCGAGCGGCTGTCCTTCAGCCTTTCGGTGGCGCAATCACGCACCGAGCAGCAGGCCACGCGTTTCGGCCTGGCCTGCCCGCTGCCGGTGCAGTTCTGCCAGGCCGGCATCGTGGCGCCGGTGCCCACGCAGGAGGCCGTGCGCCTGCAGCGCCGCGAAGGCCAGTACAGCGCCAGCGGGCGCTGGCTCTGGGGCCCGCAGCTCGGGTTCTCAGCCACGGCCTCGCGCGCGCTGACCCCCGGCCCGGCCGGCGTCGACCGTGAAGACCGCGGCAGCCTCAGCGCCGAGTACACCGCCTCGGAGGCCTGGCGCTCGGCCCTGGTGCTGGCACATTCGAGCACCCGGGCCGCGCTGCCGGGCACCGGCACGGCGCCTGGTCGGGCGCGGCTGCAGAGCCTGAGCTTCGACAGCAGCTGGCGTCTCAGCGAGCCCTGGACGCTGAACCTGCAGGCGCAGTGGCGCCGTTTCGACGGGGCCACCCCCGGTTCCGGGGCCCGATCGCAGGTGTTTTCCATCAGTTTGCAATATCTGCGCAGCACAGTGCTGGGTCTGCCCTGAGCTGCGCGTCTTGCGCCCCCGCCCCATGCCTGCCATCAGCGAAGACGCACCGACCGCGTGGAACCCCGTCGCCGACGAAGGCCGCAGCCTGTCTGAGCACCTGCAGGTGCTGCGCCGCCGGCGCGGCCTCTTGATCGGCGTTCTCTTGCTGCTGCTGGCGCTGAGCGCGGCCATCGCACTGCTGCTACCGGCGGTGTACCGGTCGACCGCCACCATCCTCATCAAGGAGCAGGAGATTCCGCAGGAGCTGGTGCGCTCCACCGTCACCAGCTACGCCGACGAACGCATCCAGGTCATCAGCCAGCAGGTGATGACACGCTCCACGCTGCTGGGCCTGGCCGAGCGCCACGGCCTGTACGCCCAGGCCCGCCAGCGCGCCACCAGCGAAGAGATCCTCGACCGCATGCGCCGCGACATCAAGCTCACGCCCGTGAGCGCCGAGGTCACCGACCGCCGCACCGGCGCGCCCGTGCGCGCCACCATCGCCTTCACGCTGTCCTACGACAGCGAAGAGGCCGCCAGCGCGCAGAAGATCGCCAACGAGCTGACCACGCTCTTCCTCAACGAGAACATCAAGAACCGCCAGGAGAAGGCCGCCGAGACCACCTCTTTCCTCGAAGAGGAGTTGGCGCGCGTCAGCTCGCACATCGGGCAGGTGGAACAGCAGCTGTCCGATTTCAAGCAGCGGCACCAGGGCCGTACGCCCGATCTTGCGCTCTCGAACGTGATGGCCAACGAGCGCACCGAACTGGAGTTGCAGCGCGTCGAACGCGAGCTGGCCTTCATGGCCGACCGCCAGCTGCAGCTGCAGGCGCAGCTGAGCGAGACGCGGCCGCAGGCGCCCTTGGCCGGCGGCGGCATGCCTGTGCTGGAGCCCGACGACCGCCTGCGCGTGCTGCAGCTGCAGCTGGCGCAGGCGCAGGCCCAGTACAGCGACAGCCACCCCGACGTGCGCCGGCTGCGCCGCGAGATCGCCACGCTGCAGGCCCAGGCCGGCCCGCAGCCGGGCGGCGCCGACCGTGAGCGCGAGCTGCGCCGCCTGAAGGAAGAACTGGCGCAGTTGCGTCAGCGTTATGCCGAGCAGCACCCCGACGTGCAGCGCCTGCAGCGCACGCTGCAGACCCTGGAGATGCTGGTGCGCGCTGACAGCGCCAGCGGCGGTGCCGCGCCCACGCGGCCGGACAATCCGCTCTACCTGTCCCTGCGCGCCCAGCTGGAAACCACGGGCTCGCAGCTGCAGATGCTGCGCGCCGAACGCAGCGAGCTGCAGAAGCGCCGGGCCGACATGTCGGCGCGTGTTTCTCAATCGCCCGACATCGAGCGCCAGTACCTCGAATTGGTGCGCGACCTCGATACCTCGCGGGCGCGCTTCCGCGACCTGCGCGACAAGAGCATGCAGGCGCAGGTGGCCGAGCAGCTCGAGCGCAGCCGCAAGGCCGAGCGTTTCACCGTCATCGAGCCGCCCATCTACCCCGAGCGGCCGCACCGCCCCAACCGCCAGCTGATCATGGCCATGGGCGCGGTGCTCGCGCTGGTGGGCGCCGTGCTGGTGGTCTACCTGCGCGAGGCCCTGGACCAGACCGTGGGCGGCGCCCGCGATCTGGTGCGTGTGCTGCAGGTGCCGGTGCTGGCGGTGCTGCCCGTGCAGGCGCAGCCCGTCTCGGCCCAGCGCCGTGCGCGTGTCGTGCTCACCGTGCTGCTGGTGTCGGCGCTGCTGCTGTCGGCGATGGCCGCCGGCTTCCATCAATTCGTGATGCCGCTGGACGTGGCGGGCTACGGCCTGTTGCGCCGCCTGGGTCTCTGACGCCATGAACGCCCCCTTGCGCCCCGTGGAGCCCTTGCGGCCCGAGCCTGTGCCCGCACAGGCGCCTTCGCTGCTGCCAGCCCCACCGGCCGGGCCGCTGGCCATCGACTACACGCACACGCGCGTGCTGCAAGGCTGCGTGGAACGCCTGCAGCGCCTGCCCGGCGTGGTGCGTGCCGACCGCTCCGAGCTCGCTGAAACCTTCAAGCGCCTGCGCACGCAAGTGCTGCAGCGCCTGCAGGCCGATGGCCACAGCCTGCTGGCCGTGACCAGCCCGCGGGCGATGGCCGGCAAGTCCTTGACGGCCTTGAACCTGGCGCTGGCCATGGCGGCCGAACACGACCGCACCGTGCTGCTGGTGGATGCCGACCTCTCCGGCGGCGGTCTGCAGCAGTTGCTGGGGCTGGGGCCGGCAGCGGGTCTGGGCGAGCACCTGAGCGAAGGCGCGCCGCTGGACACCCTGCTGGTCAACCCGGGCGTGCCGCGCCTGGTGGTGTTACCGGGCGGGCGGCGTGGCGGCGCCGCGTCGGCCGAACTGCTGGCCACGCGCGCGATGCAGCGCCTGGGTGATGAGATCAAGCAGCGCTACCCGGACCGCATCGTGATCATCGACATGCCGCCGCTGCTGGACACCGCCGACGCCATGTCGCTGCTGCCGCTGGCCGACACCACGCTGCTGGTGGCCGAGGAGCACGGCACGCCCCTGGCCGACTTGGAAGCCTCGGCCGCCTTGCTGGCGCCCTTCAATCTCGTGGGCTCGGTGCTGGCGCGCAAGCCGCCGGCTGCGGCCGAAGCGCGGCGACGCTGGTGGCAGCGCTGGCGCGGTGCTTCGGGCCCGCTGGCGGCGGGCGGCGTGCCACCGGCCTGAACGGACTAGTTCGGCCTGCGGGCGCGGACATGGCGGGGTCACCGCCGCCGCTCAACCTTGCGGGCATGGAAGCGCCAGCCCGCAACGAACCGATCCGCACCGTGTCTGCGGTGCCAGCCCCGTCGGGCGGCCTGAAACTGCTGCTGCTGAGCCTGAACTACAGCCCCGAGCTCACCGGCATCGGCAAGTACTCGGGCGAGATGGCCGAGAGTCTGGCGGCCCGCGGCCACACGCTGGCCGTGGTGTGCGCGCCGCCGCACTACCCGGCGTGGTCGGTGCAGTCGGGGTTCACGAGCTGGCGCTACAGCGTCGACCGCAGCCAGCCCGGCCTGACCGTGGTCCGTTGCCCGGTCTGGGTGCCTCGCCGCCCGGGCGGGCTGGCGCGGCTGCTGTACCAGGCGAGTTTCGCCCTCAGCAGCCTGCCGGTGCTGCTGTGGCTGGGTTTGCGTTGGCACCCCGCCGTGGTGTGGACCGTGGCGCCGTCCACGTTGGGCGCGCCGCTGGCCTGGCTGACCGCGCGCCTGTGCGGTGCCAAGGCTTGGTTGCACGTGCAGGATCTGGAGTTCGACGCGGCCTTCAGGCTGGGCTTGCTGCGCGGCGCGCTGCTGCAGAAGGCCTGTGGCCTGGCAGAGCGGGCGCTGCTGGCCAGCTTCGACCAGGTCTCCACCATCTCGCGGCGCATGCTTCGGCACCTCGCGTGCAAGGGCGTCGCACTGGCCAGCAGCAGCCTGCTGCCGAACTGGGTAGACCTCGAAGCGCTGGACCCTGAGCGCCAGGGCGCGGCCGCTGCTCCCCTGCGTCAGCAACTGGGCATCACGCCGCGCCAGAAGGTGGTGCTCTTCTCGGGCACCATGAACCGCAAGCAAGGCCTGCACACGCTGGTGCAGGCGGCCGCCCTGTTGCGCCACCGCGAGGACATCGTCTTCCTGCTGTGCGGCGAAGGTGAGATGCGGCCTGCGCTGGAGGAAGCGGCGCAGGGCCTACCCTTGATGCGCTTCCTGGATCTGCGGCCGTCGCACGAGCTGGGGGCCTTGCTGAGCCTGGCCGATCTGCACCTGCTGCCGCAGCTGCGGCAGGCCGCCGACCTGGTGCTGCCGTCCAAGCTGGGCGGCATGCTGGCCAGCGGGCGCGCCATCGTGGCCGGGGTCGACGCTGACAGCGAGATCGCCACGCTGGTGCAGCACGCCGGGCTGTGCGTGCAGCCCGAGTCGGCCGAGGCCTTTGCGCAGGCCGTTGAAGCGCTGTGTGATGACGATGCCGAGCGCCTGCGCCTGGGGGGCGTGGCGCGTCGCCTGGCGCTCACGCGGCTTGGTCGCCAGGCGGTGATGGACACGCTCGATGTCGAGCTGCGGCAACTTGCAGGGGCTGGCGTGGCCGCCAGCCCCGATCGCGCTGGGCGGCCGCTCGGGCAGGTCTGAGCCCGGCCGGCTGCGCCGCAGGGCGCAGATCAGCGCAGCTCGATCTGCGTGCCACGCACGCCGCTGGCGCGCAGTTCGGCGATGTCGTCCAGGCCCTGCAGCTCCCAGCGGTGCACGCCACCCCAGGACGATTCGTCGTTGTGGTACAGGAAGCTGCGCCCTTCGTGCCGCACCAGCCAGGGGCTGAAGGCGTTGCCGCTCAGCCCGGGCACAGGCTGGCCATCGCCCTGCGTGCTGGGCCGGCCGAACTGGCCCACGAAGAGCCCGTTGTCCAGGAAGTGCATGAACTGGTTGGCCTGCCCGACGCGCCCGTTGGACAGGTCGGTGTAGAACTCCCCGTGGTAGCCGTACACCACCTGGCGGCCGCTGACCATGGCGACGTTGCCGCCGTAGTGGATCTTGCTGTCGCTGGCCTGGGTCTGGAAGCTGCCCTTGCCATCCAGCGGGCCGCTCGGGCTGGCCTGCCAGGCCCAGGCGCTGCCGCCGCTGGCCGCGGCCCCGAGGTGGAAGCCTTCGTTGCCCGTGACACCCGGGTCGAAGCTGATGACCAGGCCGCTGTCGGTGAGCGGCCAGCGCGGGCCCATGACCCCGGTGTAGGTGCCCATGCGGTGGAACGGCGCACCTGCGCTGCGCGGCAGAGACGCCAGCACGGTGGCCCTGGCGGCCCAGCGCGGCAGGCCATCGGCGCCCACGCCCTCCAGGCGGCGGCGCATCACCTGCTGCATCGCGCCGTCGTCGACGGCATGGTGCAGGTCGCCGTTGGCCTGCATCACTTCGGCGGTGCGCTTGGCGTCGCTCGGCTCCAAGGCCTGCACGGCACGCACGCGGCCGTCGCTGCCGAGTTCCACCACCCAGCTGCTGCCCCTGACGTTCATCTGGGCGTAGCTGCGTCCATCGGCCAGTGTGTGCACGGCCGTGAAGCCGCCCCAGTGCAGGTTGGCGGCATGCTCGTCGCGCAGCGTGGCCGGCAGCGTGGGCAGCCAGTTACGCACCAGGCGCCAGGCCGTCCGGCCGTCCGCGGCAGGCGCGGCCGCCACCTCGAACTCTAGGAAGTTGGCGAAGACCCTTTGGGGGCGTGCGCCGTCCACCGCGGCGGTGTAGGAAGCCGGCAGCCAGGCCACCGAGGCGGCCACCGTGCCCTCGGGCGTGAAGCGCTGCAGGCGGTTGTTGCAGGTGTCGGCCACCCAGACGTGGCCCTGGCCGTCCACCGCCAAGGCGCTGTGGGCTGCACCGGCCGCCGCGGCGAAACACAAGCGGTCCGCCGCGGCCTCTGCCAGGCCTTGCAGGCCACCGCGCCGGCCCAGGCTGCGGTCTGCCTGGCCCGTGCGCAGGTCGAAACGGCGCACCCATTGCGCTGCGCCACCCTCGGCCACCCAGACGCGCTGCGCATCGGCGGGGTCGGTGGCCAGGGCCAGGGGCTGGTCCAGGCCCGTGAGGCGCGCCACTTCGCGCGGGGTGCCCGCGATGTCGGTGTAGCGCAGCACCTGGCCCGAGCCCAGCAGCCAGAGATCGCCATCGGCGCCCATGGCCAGCTGGTTGCGCCCCTCGGGCGCCAGCGGGGCCCGCCAGTCGGCCAGCAGGGCGCCGCTGAGCTTGTCGTACACACGCACGCGTTGCTCGGCGGCGTAGGCCACGGCCAGCAGACGGCCTTGGCGCTGCACGGCCAGACCAGTGGGCAAAGCCTCGCCTTCCGGCCGGTGAGCAATGACGCTGGGGTAGGTCTGCTCGGGATAGCAGCGCTGCGTGCCCGCCCAGACGTTCAGGCACAGCGCCTGCCCTTGCGCGAAGCTGCCCATCTGCCCGTCGGCCAGGCGCCGCGCGAACACGAAGCCGGTCTTGCTGATGCCGCCAGTCTGCGCCAGGTACAGCGTCTGGCCATCGCTGGCCACCAGGCCAATGCCGGTGAAGGGGTCGGTGTGCTTCACAGCGGCCTGCACACGCTGCACGTCGCCCAGGCGCAGCCCGCTCAGCGAAGACTGGGCCTCGTTGTAGCCCAGGGCGATGTGCAGCTGGTCGCCATCGGCCGCCAGGCTGGCCGGCGGCTGGAAGGAGCGCTGGGGCGCCTGGCCGGCCACGGCAGTGCTGTTGCCCACCACGCCTTGCCAGACGTAGCGCACATCGTGGTGGATCACGCGCACCGACACCTCGGCCGCGCTGGCCAGCTGGCCATCGTCCAGGCGCAAGTCCCACTGCCGCGTGTGCCGGCCGGCATCGAGGCGTTCGCCACGCCACAAGGTGCGCAGCAGGCGGCCGTCGCTGGCGAAGATGCCGGCGCTGGTGGTGCGCGCCCGGTCCAGCGTGAACGCGAAGCCCAGCGTGTTGGCGGTGGCACCGGGGGCCGGAGGGCTGGTTTCGCTGCCGGTGGACGGCGCCTGCGCCGCCGGCGCTGGCGCGGCCGCAGCGGCCGCGGCCGAACTGCCGGCGGCACGGGTGTCGTTGGCCGGGGCGGCATCGCCACCACCGCCGCCACAACCGGCCACACAAGCCAGCATGAGGAAGATAGCGCCTATCGCCATGGCGGCACGCGCAGCGCGGGCTCGCGAGCCAGGGTCCTGACGGGGTGCAAGCGCATGGGCGCCGAGTGTGCCTGCGGGCGATGACATGGAGCGAGCTCGGAGAGGGCGCTTGCGCGCGCCCGATACCCCGGGATATCGGCCCTGCCCCGCCGAACTGTTGGTCTCGCCCCGCCTGCCTTGTGCCATTTGGAACACGCCGCGGGCCGGTACGCGCGAGGTCTGTCACGGCACGTCCTTAGGCTCCGCGACTGCCCGCGTAGGAAGTCTGCCCACCGCCATGTCCGATCTGCGTTTGAACGATCTGCGCCGTCACCAGTTCTCAGAGGTGGTGGAGGCGTCGCTGCGTGTCGACACCCGGCAGCAGTTCTTCAGTTGGCTGCAGGGCCCGGTGCAGGGCCTCGTGCCGCACGAGGTGCTGGTGTGCGGGTTGCGGGGCGCCTCAGGGCCGCGGCTGGACCTGCAGCATTTCAGCGCCAGCCGTTACTTCGGCCAGACGCAGCTGCAGGCGCTGGCCCTCGATCAGGGCGGCCTCGTGCAAGAGCTGCAGGCAGCGCCCCGCTGGGCCCAGGAGGTGCTGTTCTGTGACGGCCCCGCAGCGCCCGAGCCTGGTGGGCCGGCGCCTGCACGCGCGGCGGACGCCGAGCCACTGAGCCGCCTGGTCTGGCGCAACGAACTGAAGAACCTCGCGGCACGGCTGCTGCCCGCGCCCGATGGCGGGGCGGCGGCGTGTTTCGCCTTCGGGCGCGTGGGCCACCCTCTGGATGATCGGCTTCAGCATGCGGTGGAACTGGTCGTGCCGCATCTGCATCAAGCGTATGCGCGCGTGCTGCACCACGAGCGCAGTGCCGCGCCGCTGGCCCGGCCGGTGGTCGAGAGCCTGGTCACGGCGCGTCAGCAGGAGATCCTGTCGCTGGTCAAGCGGGGCAAGACCAATGACGAGATCGCCAGCGTCCTGTCGTGCAGCCCCTGGACCGTGAAGAACCACGTGCAGAACATCCTGCGCAGGCTGGGCACCTCCAGCCGGGCCCACGCCGTGGCGCGGGCCATCAGCCTGGGCATCCTGCAACCCGATTGAGGTGCGCCCGCGCTCAGAGCAAGCCGCGGGACATCGCCATCGCCACCGCATGGGCACGGTTGCTGGCATTGAGCTTGCGCAGGATCTTCTGGATGTGGTTCTTCACCGTGAGCGCGCTGATGCCGAGGCTCAGGCCGATCTCCTGGTTGCTCTGGCCCTCGCGGGCGCAGCGCAGGATCTGGCGCTCGCGGTCGGTCAGCGGCTGGTTCGGCGTGGCGACGGGCGGCAGGCTCTCGGCCATCAGGGCCACCTCGGCGTTGCGCGGGCGGCTCAGGATCTCGTTGATCTCCACGTTGCGCCAGGTCGCGTGCAGGTAGGGCATCAGGCGCTCCAGGTGCAGCAGGCTCTCCGGCGCGCGCGCGGCGGCCGTGGGCATGCCCAGCAGCAGGAAGAAACTCTCCAGTTCATTGGGCCGCTGCGGCCGCGCCACGCCATGCAAAAGCCAGGGCGCCTTGCCCAGCACCTGCGTCACGCTGCCGGCGGCGCCCTGTGCCGAGGCCGGCAGCCGCTCTGCGTCCAGCGCCATCGCGCGGGCGCCGCCGCGCACCCACGCGGCTGCGGCCGCTTCCAGCAGGCTGCCTTCGCTGTCGGTCAGTGCCTGCAGCGCGGGCGCCGGCAACACCACGCTCTGGAAGGCCGTGAAGGACAGGCGCCGCTGGGCCCGCGAGTAGGCGCCACACACCAGCACCTGGTGCGGCAGCAGCGCACTCAGCGGCCCTTGGCTCCAGACGAAGAACTGCGAGCGGCGCAGCACCGCAGGCGCGGTTTCCACGAGGCGCACCAGGGCTTCGCTGTCCCTCACCGACAGGTGCGCGCCGGCCGAGGCCGCCCCGTTGGCAGGCGAGGGCGGTGCGAATTCGGCCACGAGGGCTGGGGGCCTCTTCGGGGCCGTGACAGGGGGCGTGGGCGTCGTGTTCATCGCGGGGACCTTGGCGGCAGAGCAGGGGGCACGGGGACGGGTGAAGCGGACGCGGGCAAGGTCGCGCCTGCGGGAAGGAAGATCCAGTCGCCGACCGCCTGCCGTTCGACAGGAGCGCCATCGCGCAACCCGCTCGCCGGCAGCCGGCGCAAGGCCGGCCGGGGGCTGCGGCTGTGCAGAGCCTGGATGCGGCCGGCGGTGTCGCGCATCAGCACCCAGTCGGCCTGGGCGGTGAAAGGGTCGGTGTACAGGCGCCGCAGGTGGTGCCGCGGCGGGGATTGCCGGGTGTCTGCCAGCAGCTCGGCCAGCGTCAACGGTGCCGTGGCCTGGCCAGCGGGCGTGCTGTCGCGGTACAGCGCCAGCGCCCGGCTGAACTCCTGACCCCGGAAGAGCAGTTCAGCCTCCTGCTCGCGCTGCTGGGCCACGGTCCATTGCTGGCCCATCGCGGCCAGGCCAGCGCCCAGGCCCGCCAGCATGAAGAGCAGCAGCAGGTAGCTGAAGCCGCGTTCACCACTCGGCATACAGCCCCCCATCGCGCGAGCGGCCCGCTGCGCCGCTGCGCACGTCGGCCACCTGCCCGCCGAGCACCGCATCGGGTGGCGGTGCCACCATCACCCAGCCGTCCTTCCGCCCCGTCAAGGGGTCTTCGGGCAGGCTGCGCAGGTAACGCGCGTCGACCAGTTCCTGCAGGCTCGCCGGGTAGCGGCCGCGGTCGGCGGCGTAGCGGTCGATGGCGTCACGCAGCGTGGCCAGCGAGGTGCGCAGCGTGGTTTCCCGCGCGCGCTCCACGCTGTTGAAGTAGCGCGGCGCGGCAATGCTCACCAGCAAGGCCACGATGGCCATCACGACGATCAGCTCGATCAGCGTGAAGCCCCGACTTCGGGCCTGCCGCAGCCGCTGTTCACCACTGTGCATAGCGGCTGCCATCCAGCGCCGTGAGCGCGCTGCGAGAGTGGACGTCGAAGACATCGGCGCCGGGTTCCGGCGCCTCGGGTGGGCTCGTGCTGGCGCGCAGGCCCCAGCTCTCGTGGGCGGGCAGCTCCGGGTCGGCGAAGGGGTCGCGCGGCAGGCGGCGCAGCAGGTACAGGCGCTGGCCGTCGCGGGGCTGGCCCTGGGCATCGAGCACCGGCACGCCCTGCACCAGGCTCAGCAGGCTGCTCGGGTAGGGCGTACCGCCCGGGCCGGCCGCCACGCGGCGTTGCAGCACCGCGGTGCGGTGCTCGTCGATGGCACCGCGGACCTCGCGCAGCGCCTGGCGCAGCGCCGCTTCCTGCGCGCGGCGCAGTGTCAGCTCCTGCAGCGGCTGCGCGGCCATCACCAGGATGCCGATCAGGGCCAGCACCACGACCATCTCGATGAGCGTGAAGCCCCTCGCGGCAGCCAGACGCCGGGCAAACGGAGCGGCTTTCACCGCGGTGCTCCTTCGGTGTCGATCTGCGTGACGGCATCGCCGGTCACCGGGGCATCGGCCTGGGCCTGCACCACCACGCGCTGGCCGGCCGCGGCCGGCAGCACGCGCAGCACGAAGGCGGCTTCGGACTGCGGCGCCATCGAGAAGGGCAAGCGGCCAGGCGTGGCGCCGGGTGGGGCGCTGGCAGCCTGCAGTTGCGTCGCGTCGTAGACCAGTTCGCCGCGCGCCATCTGGCCGCTGCGGTTGTTCAGCGTCACCGCCACGGTGCCGCCCACGGCTGCCCGTTCGCTGGCTGCAAGCTGCAGTGCCGGCGCGGCAGCCTCGGGGGCCGCCGGCGCCGCGGCGCCGCGCGGCGAGCCCCGGCCGCCACCGACGCCAGCCCGGGCCTGCTCAGCCAGCCGCAGTGGTGCCGCACCGGGCTGGTTCTCGGTGCCCGAAGCCTGGGTGGCCGCCTGCTCGCTGGGCCGCTGCAGGTTGCGCACGATGCGCGGCGTGATGAGCATGACGATCTCGGACTTGGAGCGCTGGTCGCGCTGCACGCCGAACAGCGCCCCTAGCAGCGGCAACCGGGACACCCCGGGCAAGCCCACCGCGTTCTGGCGGTCCTGGTCGTTGATGAGCCCGGCCAGCACCTGCGTCTGGCCGTCCTTCAGGCGCAGCGAGGTGGTGGTGATGCGCGTGCCCACCTCGTAGGCCTTGGAGGCCGAACCGGCCGGTCCGTCCACCTCGCGCAGCAGGTTGCTCACCTCCAGCGCCACCTTGATGATCACCTCGCCGTCGAGCTGCACGCTGGGCTCCACGTCCAGCTTGAGACCGACGTCCAGGTAGCTCACGCTGGCCGAGACACCGGCGTTGGCCACCGCCGAGGTCGTGAACACCGGCAGGCGTTCGCCGATCTGCACCTTGGCCTTCTCGCGGTTGCGCGCGCGGATGGTCGGGTTGGCCAGCAGCCGTGCGGTGCCGCTGACGCTGCGCAGCGTGGCGGCCAGCGCCGGGTTGGCCACCAGCCCGCGAAAGCCCGAGCCCCCGAGCGGTGTGCTGAGCGGCACTGTGCCACCGCCGCCCGGCACGCCCAGGCTCAGCGTGGTGGGCCAGCTCAGGCCCAGCTCGTCGAGCCGGTCGGCAGAGACCTCCAGCACCTCGACGGCCAGCATCACCTCGGGTTCGGCCAGGTCGATGGTGGCCAGCAGGCGTTCGATCTGGTCCACCACCTCGGGCGTGTCGCGCACCACCAGCGCGTTCAGGCGCTCGTCGACATGCAGGTCGCGGGTCTTGGTCATCGTGCGCACCAGGGCCTGTGCCTGCTTCACGTCGGCGTTGACGAGGTACAGGCTGCGCGTGATCAGCTCCTGGTGTTCGCGCTGCTTGGCCGCCGTGTTGGGATACACCAGCACGGTCTGCGCGTTGAGCAGCTTGCGGTCGAGCTGCTGCGTGGACAGGATCACGCGCATCGCCTCGTCCAGGCTCAGCTGGCGCAGGAAGACGGTGATGCGCGTGTCGCTGCGCACGTCCTTGTCGAAGACGAAGTTCACGCCGCTGCTGCGTGCCAGGGCCTCGAAGACCTGGCGCAGCGTGGCATCGCGGAACTCGAGGTTCACGGTCTTCTGGAAGGCCGGGCCGAGTTGCGGGCTGGCGGCGGCCGAGGGCGCTGCCTCCGCGGCGGTGGGCGCGGCCTGGGCCAGGCGCTGCTGCGCAGCCTGGGCCTGCGCCACGGCATCGGCCAGGCTCAGCACCCTGGGCTGTCGCGGCAGCAGGCGCTGCGCCCGCGCCAGCAGGGCTGCGGCCTCGTCCACCCGGGCCATGCCCAGCGCCAGCTCGGCCTGCGCCGCCAGTTGCATCACCACCCGCTCGCGCTGGCGTTCGTGCGCGGTGCGCAGGGCGGGGTCGTCGGGCCGCCGTACGCGCTCGCTGTCCAACGCGGCGAGCGCTTCTTCGTAGCGGCCCTCCTGGGTGAGGCGCTCGGCTTCGTCCACGACCGAAGCGCAGCCGGCCAGCCAGGCCAGCAGCAACACCAGCAGCCAGCAGCGCGGTCGCAGGGTCGACGGGAAGGGGCTGTGTACGGCGGGCATGGGGCGTCTGGTGGGCGGTCGGCAGGCAAGGAGGGCGGCGGGCGCGGCTCGTGTGATTGGAGGCAGGCTTCAGGGCCGTGCCGGCAACAGGACCGTGGCCCCTGTGGCCAGCCAGGTGAACTGCAACTGCCCGGCCTGCAGCCCGTCGACCCGCCACCCCGTGGCCAGGGCCTCGCCCGGCGACACCGGCCACAGCGCCTGGGCGTCGGCGAGGAAGAAGCGCAGCCGGCCTTCTTCTTCGATCTGGCCTATCCACTGGTAGGGCAGCGGTGGCGGCGGGGCCGGCTCGGCAGGCGGCGGCGGAGGGGGCGCTGCAGGCCGTGCGGGCACGGCGCGCGGTGCGGCCCTCCACGCAGCCAGGGCTGC
Source organism: Rubrivivax sp. (assembly GCA_051861265.1). GTDB lineage: Bacteria > Pseudomonadota > Gammaproteobacteria > Burkholderiales > Burkholderiaceae_C > Rubrivivax. The sequence goes on along the minus strand of JBHYDA010000019.1, from coordinate 10,714 downwards.
GGCGGTGGGCGCGGGCCATGGAGTTTCGGCGGTGAGCGACGGCGCATCCGCGACAGGGCGCTCGCCAGTGCGCTCGCCAGTGCGCTCGAGCGGAGCCGGCACGCGGGCTGCGGGGCCGGGCGCTGCACGCGCCACGGTCGATGGCCGCAGCACCGGCGGCTCTTCTTCCGGCAGCCAGGCCACCGCGCCCGTGAGCAGCGCCGCGATGCCCAGGGCCCAGCGCAGCGCCGGCCGCATGACAGGCCCGCTCATGGCCGGGCCTCACGCGCCAAGGCAGTAGCTGGCAGGTTGGCCGCAGGCGAGGGCCGGTGCAGCAGTGACCACTGCAGCTCGAAGCGCAGCGTCTCCGCCTCGGCGTCGTCGCGCTGCAGGCGCAGCCGATCGAGCGCCAGTGCAGGATCGGCCGCGAGCGCCCGCTCGACAAAGCGGCGGATGGCTGCGTAGCTGCCGCTGCCCACCATCGCCACCTGCAGTTGCTGCGCGGCGTCGAGTTGCTGGCGCACCTGCTGCAATTGCAGGCCCTGCCGGCGGGCCAGGGTGTCCAGTGCCACCGCGCGCCGGGGCGAAGCAGCAGCCTCGGGCCAGGGCCTGCGCAGGCCGGCTTGGTCGCCCGGGGCGGCGTCTTGCTGCGCACGTCGGGCTGCGAGGCGCGCCGAGTTCAAACCGGCGGCGCGGGCTTCGGCGCGTGCCGCCTCGGCCTGCCCCCGCCATTGCGGCGCCAGGCCCGCGGCCAGCAGGCCGGCCAGGCCCAGCAGCAGCACCCCGGCTGCGCCATGCATGGCGCCGGGGTGCAGGCGTGCTTCGAGCCACCTCATGGCAAAGGCGGCCGCAGCCGGGCCTGGATCTCGAAACTCAGCAGGCTCGCTGCCGGCACGTTGTTGCGCGCAGCCGGCGCCGCGGGGCTCGCGGCGGCGGGCTCGTCCTGTGCCTCCAGCCGCGCCACCAGCACCTGCTGCCAGGGCGCTTGCGCACGCAACGTGTCCGCGGCGCGCTGCACCGCGCCCGGCTCAGGCGCCAGGCCCTGCAGGCGCAGTTCACCCGAAGTGCCGTGCTCCATCGACAACCAGCGCAGCCCCGCCACCGCGGGCAGTTCGGTGGCGGCGAACACAGCGCCCCAGGGGTGGCTGCGGCGCGCCTGCAGTTCGCGCAGGCTCTGTGCCTCGCGTTCTGCGGGTGTGGCGGCCTGGCGGGGCGCCGTGGCATCGGCGCGCGCAGTGCCTGCGGCCACCGGCGCTGTGAGCGCCACGGCGGCCGAATGCGCGCGAGCCTCGTCCCGGGCCTGCCAAGCCGCGTGGGCCTCCAGGCCCGCCACGGTCAGCACCGCGGCGCAGGTGGCCAGCCAGGCCCAGGCCAGGGCGCCGGCGCGCGGCACCGGGTTCATGAAGTCACCGGCAGACCCGGAGTCGAGCGACAGCGCTTGGCCGCCCGCCGGCAGCACGCGTGCGGGCTGCAAGGCCGGCGGCCAGGCGGCATCGATCTCGGGGGCGGCACCCCACCACAGCAGCGTGTGGGTGCCGCCCGGCCCGGCCTCTTCCAGCAGCTGGCGCAGAGACGAGCCCACGGGCTGTTGCAGCCGCCTTCTTTGCAGGCCGGTGATGCGGCCCTCTGTCAAGACCACCTGGGTGAGCACAGGCGCTGCGCCGGTGCGCGGGGTCAGTGGCGCCTCGACCAGCCAGCAGGTCTGCCGGGGCTGCTTGCGCGGCGCAACCGCCAGGGCGTGGACCAGCAACTGGGGCCAAAGCGCAGAGACGGTCCGCAGCTTCACGCCCTGGCCTTCGGCCTGCGCCTGCAGGGCTGGCAGCGAAACCCCCTGCAGCGCGCTCGCGCCGGCCGCACCACGCAGCCGCCAGGGCCACAGGGGCCAGCGCAACGCATCGTCGCCGTGGTAGTGCTGGAGCACACGGCGCGCCCACTCGCTGCGGGCTGCGGCATCCCGCAGGGCGGCTTCTTCGACCGCGAGCAGGTCGACCAGCAGGTCGGCACCCAGCCAGACGGTGCAGGCCTGGCCGGCCCGCGACAGACCCCACGCGGCCAGGTCCGGTTGGGGCTCGCCCAGGTCGGCCAGATCCCACAGGCCCTGCGCCGTGAGCAGCAGCGGCTGGCTGCGCCCCGCTGCACGCGACAGCGCGCTGCCCAGGCCCCGCACTGGGGTTGCGCGTGCAGCGGGGGCAGCGGGCGCAGCGGGCACAGCCCAGGTCCGCGACAGGGTGGTCTCAGTCACCGGCCACCACCCTGTCCAGTTCTTCGAAGCTGGTTTCGCCGGCGGCAACGAGGGCCAGTGCGGCCAGACGCAGGCGCTGCATGCCGTGCTCGCGGGCGTGCTGCTTGATGCGCTGCATGGGAGCGCGGGCAGCGATGAGGTCACGCAGTTCGTCGTCGAGCACCAGCACCTCGGCCACGGCCAGCCGCCCGCGGTAGCCGGTGTGGCGGCACTGTGCACAGCCCATGGCGCGGCGCGGCCGCAGCGTCGCCGCGGCATTGCCCTGCTGCAGTTGCAGGGACTGCGTCGCGTCAGGCGCGAAGGGCAGGGCGCAGTGCCCGCACAGGCGCCGCACCAGCCGCTGCGCCACCACGGCGTTCAGCGCGGAGACCACGTTGTAGAGGTCCAGGCCCATGTGCATGAAGCGGCCGATGACGTCGAAGGCGTGGTTCGCGTGCACCGTGCTGAAGACGAGGTGGCCGGTCAGCGCCGCCTGCACCGCGATCTGCGCCGTTTCGGTGTCGCGGATCTCGCCCACCAGCACGCGGTCGGGGTCGTGGCGGAGGATGGAGCGCAGGCCGCGCGCAAAGCTCAGGCCCTTGCGCTCGTTGACCGGCACCTGCACCACGCCGGCCAGCTCGTACTCCACCGGGTCTTCGATGGTGATGATCTTCTCGCTGCCCTGGTGGATCTCGGTGATGGCGGCATAGAGCGTGGTCGTCTTGCCGCTGCCCGTGGGCCCGGTGACGAGCAGCATGCCGTGCGGCTGGCGCGCCAGGCTGCGGATCTGTTCGCACTGCGCCGGCGGGAAACCCAGCGAGGCCAGCGTGAGGCCTTCACGCCCTTGTTGCACGGCGGCGCGGTCGAGCACGCGCACCACGGCGTCTTCGCCATGCACGCTGGGCATGATGGACACGCGGAAGTCGATCTCGCGGCCTTGCGCGCGCCGCCGGAAGCGGCCGTCCTGTGGAAGGCGGCGCTCGCCGATGTCGAGCTCGGCCATCACCTTCAGCCGCGACACCAGTTGTTCGGACAGCTCGGCGCCTTCGACGCGGCGCAAGGGCTGCATCACACCATCCAGGCGCAGGCGTACCTCGGCGCCCTGGTGGGTGGTCTCGATGTGCACGTCGCTGGCCCCGTCCTTCAAGGCGTCGTACAGCACCGCATCCAGCAGGCGGACCGCGGGGCTGGCCGCTTGCGACAGGCCGGCCAGCGTGAGCTCTGGCGTGCTCTCGGTGCCGGCATCGGCGGCGCTGCTGGCGGCCACGCTGTCCAGCGCGCGGCCCTGCGTCTGGGCCTGCGTCAGCCAGGCCTCGATGGCCGCCGCATCGCAGCGCTGCCAGCGCAGCGCCTGCGCCAGCCGCATCTCCAGGGCTTGCAGCAGCAGCGGGTCGGCCTCACGGTCGGCGAGCAGCGCGGCCTCGCCCAGGGGGTTGCGGCCCAGCACGGCGCGGTGGCGCGCCGCCTCCACGGGCGGCCAGGCCTCGAAGTCGGGCTGCCAGAGCCGGCCTTCTGCCGCGTTCACCGCGCGCCCCTCATTGCACCCGCTCCATCAGCGAGAAGATGGGCAGGTACATCAGCACGACGATGCCGCCGATGACCACGCCCATCACCAGCATCAGCGCCGGGTTGACGGCACGCACCACGAGCTCGGACAGGCGCGCGATCTCGTCATCGTGAAAGCGCGCGGCGCGCTCCAGCATCAAGGCCAGCTCACCGCTGCCTTCGCCGACATGCAGCATGCGCAGGGCTACAGGCGTGGCCAGGCCCTGGGCCTGCAGCGCCTGAGACAGCCGCTGCCCGCCCGACACCGCGGCGCGGGCGGCTTCCAGCGCCGGCAGCAGGGGCCCGGCCAGGGCCCCTTGCAGCAAGCGCAGCGAGTCGGGCACCGGCACGCCGGCCCGCAGCAGCAGGGCCAGGCCGCGGTACAGACGCGCCAGCACCACCACGCGCCAGCGGGCGCCCAGCCCCGGCAGGCCCCAGGCCAGCGCCAAGGCCCGGCGGCGCAGCGGCGGGCTCTGCCAGGCACACAAGGCGAGTACCGGCAGGCTCAGGGCAAGCCCTGCGCTCAGCGCCGGGTGGGCCGCGGCCCAGACCCCGAAACCGATGAGGTGCACCGAGGCCGCGGGCAGGTCATCGCCCAGGGCGTCGAAAACGCCTGCGAAACGGGGCAGCACGTACAGCAGCAGGAAACCGATCACCGCCACGCCGGCGGCCAGCAGCAGCAGCGGGTAGATGCAGGCGGCCACCAGCTTGGCGCGCAGGTCTTCGGTCCAGCGCAGGTAGGCCGCGTGGGCCTCCAGCGCGGGCGCCAGTTGGCCGCTGCGCTCGCTGGCGGCCACCACGGCCACGAAGAGTTCGTCGAAGGCGGCGGGCACACGTCGCAGGGCCGCGCTCAGCGGCAGGCCCTCGCGCAGGGCTTGGCAGACTTCACCGAGCACGCCTGTATCGCCGGCCTGTGCGTCGCGCTCGCTCAGGGTCTCCAGCGCCGCCAGCACAGGGATGCCGGACTGCAGCAGCAGCGCCAGTTCCTGGCTGAAGAGACGCAACTGCAGCCGTGCCGGGCGGCGCCACCGCCACGCGCCCGACGCCGCTGCAGCAGGCTGCACGCTGAGCACCGCGGCCGGCGTCACCCCGAGCGCGTGTGCCACGGCCGCCGGGCTGTCGGCCTGCACGCGCAGAGGCTGTCCTCCTGGCGGCATGCGCGTGATGCGAACGAGGTACTCCGGCATGGCGTTCTGGCCGCAGCTCACCAACTGGTGAGATCGGCGTCGCTGCCCTCGCCGCCCGGCGCGCCGTCGCGGCCGAGGCTGAAGAGGTCGTACTCGCCATGCTGACCCGGCATGCGGTAGACATAGGGTCGGCTCCAGGGGTCTGCAGGCACCTGCTTAGCGAGGTAGGGCCCTTGCCAGCGCGGCTCGTCGGGCGGGCGCGCCACCAGGGCGGCGAGGCCTTGGCGTGTATCGGGATAGTGGCCGGTGTCGACGCGGTACTGGTCCAGCGACTTCTGCAGCGCATCGATCTGCGCGCGCGCGACCTTGCTTTCCGACTTGCCGATCTGCCCGAAGAGCTTGGGGCCGACATAGCCCGCCAGCAAGCCGATGATGACCATCACCACCAGCAGCTCCAGCAACGTGAAGCCGCGGGCGCTGGGGCTGGCGACGGTGGTGTGACGGGTGCATGAGCGAGACATGTCGCAAGCCGGGTTCAGCGGCGCAGGAAGTGATCCGTTCGGAGGCTAAGTGCGCGGGGTGACGGTCGGATGACCGGCGCGCGTGCGGCGCGTGGCGAGCATGGTCCGTTCGGTCCATCGGAGGGCGCGGGCCTGCCCCGGCGGCAAAGAGTGCATGCGCCGTTCGGCCTGCAGGGCTGTGCTGCGACAGGTGATGAACGGCCAGCCCACGCTCACCGACTTGTCACCCAAGCCTCCTAGAGTTCGCGGCGATCGAAGCCCAGGCCTCCATGCCGACGGCCGTACTCACAACTCAAGGTGGAGAAGCCCATGAGCCGCGTGCTGGTGGTGGAGGATGAGGCCGCGATCGCGGAACTGGTGGCCCTGAACCTGCGGCATGCAGGATTCGAGGTGGAGGTGGCGGGTGACGCCGAATCTGCCGTCGTCTGCGTCAATCGCGTGCTGCCCGATCTGGCCCTGCTCGACTGGATGCTGCCGGGGGCCTCGGGTCTGCAACTGGCGCGGCGCTGGCGAGGCGATCCGCGCACGCGGAACCTGCCGCTGATCATGCTGACCGCGCGCACCGACGAGGCCGACAAGATCGCAGGCCTGGACGCGGGCGCAGACGACTACCTGACCAAGCCTTTCTCCACCAAGGAACTGCTCGCGCGAATTCGCGCCGTGCTGCGCCGGCGTGCGCCGGATGCCCTGGATACGGCGGTGGAGGTGGGTGGCCTGCGGCTCGACCCGGCTACGCACCGGGTGACCTTCCGCGACGGCCAGGGCTGGAGCGAACTGAAGGTGCAGCCCACCGAGTTCCGACTGCTGCATTACTTGATGACGCACCCGGAGCGCGTGCACACGCGCGCGCAACTGCTCGACAAGGTGTGGGGCGACCATGTCTTCATCGAGGAGCGGACGGTCGACGTGCACATCAAGCGGCTGCGCGAGGCGATGTCTGCGCACGGCAGCCTGGCGAGCTGTTTGGAAACGGTTCGCGGCGCCGGCTATCGGCTCACGCAGTGGCAGATGGCCTGAGGTGCATGGGGTCGTGCCCGACCGCCAGCGACTGCACACTTGGGCCGAAACGACCACGGGCACCCGCTGTGCGCGTCACGCTCCTCAGCTAACTTGGCGGCACCCCGTAAAGGATCGGCCTCGCATGCAACCAAGCTCTTTCGTTCCTGTCGTCTCGCAGGCCGCGCGCCGGCGCGGGCTGGGTATGCTGCTGGCTTGTGTGCTGAGCTCCACCGCCCAGGCCGAGCTGGTGACGCTCACCGGGGCCGATTTCGATCTCACCTACGACACGACGAAGCTGGGCCTCTTCGGTGCGCCAAGCCTGGCTGGCAACAGCATCTTCTTCACCTTCAGCGGTTTCGCCGCCGAGTCACTGAACGGGCAGGGCGCCGTGACGCGCAACTCCACCATCAGTGGACTGGTGCTGAGCGCCCGCAATGGCTTCCAGTTCGGCGAACTGGTGCTGGTCGAGTTGGGCGACTACAAGTTGTCAGGCAATGGCAGCCGGGTCGATGTCCAGGGGCGGCTCCGCGCGTTCGACATGGCTGCCCCGTTGACCACGCAGACCGTGGCGGCCCTCGGGATCGAGCCGAGTTCGCCACTCGACTTGGCTGACGGACTGCTCCACGAATGGTCGGCTGCGGCCCGCATCGATGGCAGCACGCCAGTACAGCCGGTGCCTTCGATCTTCGGTGCCACGACCAATGTCATCCATGCACGGCCACAGGCGGTGGGCGTTTCGATCGAGAACCAGCTGACGGCCTACACCGATGGCCCGTCCATCGATCTGCAGCAGGCCTTCATCGAAAAAAAGTTTGCCGGTGTGCAGATGCTGGTGGCACCCGTGCCCTTGCCATCGACGGCCGCGCTCGCAGGCGTGGGCCTGCTGGCCGGTCTTTGCCTCTGGGGGCGCAGGCGCCCGCAGTGCGGCAAGGCGACGGTCTGAAGCCAAGGGCAGGCGGCCTTTCAGCCGCGCGTCAGCGAAGGCGGCGGAACTCGAGGTGGCGGATGAGTTGCTCCCCGCCGACAGCTTCTGTCTTGAGAGCCGTGATCTCGAGATGGCCCCGCTGGGCTACCGCCTGAAGATCACGAGCCACCGCGTCGTAGACGTAGGCGTTTTCCAAGGTGGTGCCCGCGCGGGGCAGCACGGCTTTGCTGCCCACAGGCGATGACCTGACCAGGCTGTCGGCAATGAGTGTCATGTGGGGGCTCCAGATCCGGGGTGGAACTTCGGACGCTCCTGCCCGTGACTCACTGCGTCGGACTCGCGCCTGGCCGGCATGATGCCGCTGATATCTGCGCTTTGGCAACTCAGAGTGACTGTCTCTGTCGGTCAATCACCACCGCTTCGCCGGCAATGCAAGCAGTACCCCTGGAAAGAACCTGAGGCGGCGCCGCCCGGTGCGAGCCCGAACGACCGCAAGTTGTCCGGGAACGTGAGTTCGAGTGCTGGCGGCGAACGACAGCAAACGCTGCAAAGATGTCTTGCACCCCCGAACCGACCTAAAGGTGAGGCGACGACTTTCGCGCTACGGGCGGTACGAGGCAGGAGCGCGGGCTATGCGCCGGTCAAGTTGCTCACTGCGTACCCTGGCGGGTCCCGTCGCCCGCCGGTCGCCTGCCCCCGCGTGTCGTGATGCGCCGCGTTGGCGGTACGGGTACCAGCAGCCGCTGCAGGTTGCGCCGGACGAGGTCCTGCACTGCGGCCAGTTCGCCTGGACCGAGGCGTTTCCACCCCAAATGCCGCATCACGCCGGCCCGCCCCACGCGAAAGACCATCATCTGGCCCATCAAGGTCACGACGGTCAGCTTTGCGTCCGACTCCGTACGCGTTGGGTCGGCCGTCCGCACAAGCTGGGTCATGGTTCCCAGCACCCGGCTCATGAACCGTTTGTAGACGAGATCAAAGGCCGGCGTAGGTGATTGCTGCTCCCGCATCATCAGCGGACCCCAGGGGCCACTGGCCTCATCGGCCAGCATGGCCAGCATCGCGTCGCAAAGCTGACCCAGCAGCTCGACCGCGCGTTCGGCCATGGCCTTTGGTGTGGCCTTCCCGGTCAGTGCAGCCTCGATGGCAGCCAGCGCTGGTTCGACCCGCTGCCCCATCGCGCTGGCCATGTGCTCGAACACGGCGAGGTACAGCCCTTCCTTGCCGCCAAAGTGGTAGCCGATGAGCGCCGGGTGCACGCCCGCGGCTGTGGCGATCTCTCTTGTGCCTACGGCCTCAAAGCCCGAACGGGCAAAGACTTCTGTGGCGGCGTTGATGAGCGCTGCACGCGTGGCGTCGCTTCTTGTCTGACCGGTAGGGCTGCTGCGGAGCATGGCCCGCATTACACCCGAGAGGCGGGCCGGTGGTCGTCAATCAGACGTCCTTGTTCCATGGTGAGGATGCGATCAGCCAGATCGATGACCTTGCTGTCGTGCGTAACCATCAATACCGTGGTGCCTCGCTCGCGACCCAAAGCCTTGAGCAAGTGCACCACTTGAAGCGCCGAGTCGCGGTCGAGCGCCGCAGTGGGCTCATCGGCGAACACCACCTCGGGGTTGCCGACCAGCGCCCGGGCGATCGCCACCCGCTGCTTCTGCCCCCCTGACAGGCGTGAGGGCACGTAGTCAAGACGCTCGCCAAGGCCCAACAGCCCTAGAAGATGCTCGCCCGCCGCTTTCCACTGCTGCGACGCTGGGCTGCCATGCACGGCCAGGCCCAGGCGCACGTTCTGCAGCGCCGTCAGGCTGTCGTGCAGGTTGTGGGCCTGGAAGATGAAGCCCAACTGGCGCCGCATCCGCACCAGCGTCGCCTCGTCGGCGCCGAGCAGTTCCTGGCCGAGCAACTGAACCTGGCCTTCCTGTACGCCTCGCAGGCAGCCCAGCAGCGTTAGCAGCGTTGTCTTGCCGGAGCCAGAGGCCCCCATCAATACCGTGAGCTCACCGGCGTAGACGTCCAGGCCAACGTCGAACAGTGCCTGCTTGCGCGCCTCGCCTTCGCCGAAGCCATGCTGTAGTCCGCGCACGGCGATGCTGACCCGGCCGGGTGACGGCGTTATCGCCATGCTCAGAACAGTTCCGCCGGGTTTGCTCGCGCCAGACGCCGTGTTGCCAGGGCGCCGGCCAGCGTGCACATGAGTACCGTGCCCAGTAGCACGGCACCGGCGCGTGCGGCTGTCAGGTCCATGGGCAAGCCCGTCCGGGCTGCTACCGCAGCGTAAAGGCCCATGGACGCCAGCCACCCAGGCACGAAACCCAGCACTCCGAGGATGACGGCCTCCTCGAAGACGATGCCCAGGAAGAATCGACCCGGATAGCCCACGGCCTTGAGCGTGGCGTACTCGCGCAGGTGGTCGGCGACATCGCTGGACAACACTTGGTAGACGATCACGATGCCCACCAGCATGCCCATGACGACACCGAAGCCGAAGATCAAGCCGGCCGGCCGCTGCGTCTGCTGGAATGCTTGGTCGGCCGCGATGGCCTCTTCCAGCGTGCGCACCTTCACGTCGTCCGCCGGCCCGAAGTGTTGGCGGATTTCCGCGGCGACGACTGTCGGATCGGCACCGGGCTGCAGCGTCACAAGGCCCAGGTTCGGTGCGACCGCACTGCGGCTGGGGAACAGCCGCAGGAAGGTCTGGTCTGATGCGAGCAGGTAGCCATCGGCCGAGAACCCGCCCCCGATCTCGAAATGGCCCGTCACCTGCATGCGTTGGCCACGCAGCTCCAGAACCAACGGAGCCTCGGGCGTGGCAGCACGCAGCCCGGCCGGGTCGATGCCGCGCGTGCGCGCATCGATCATCACGTTGTCGGCTTCGGTGAGTGCGAGCTGCTGGCGGCGGATGCCCTCCGAACGCAAGGGCGTCGTCGAAGGCTCGAAGCCCAGCACGTCGAGCGTGCGCAGGGTGCCATCGGCTTGTCGCCATTCGATACGCCCCATGTGCACGGGCGTCACGGCCTGCACGCCCGGCACTGAGAGGGCCTGCAAGAGGCGAGCCCTCGCAATAGGGCTGGCATCAGACAAGGTGTTCATGTCTGTGGCGCTGATCAACAGCTGCGCATCCAGGGCACGGTAGGGCAGGGCGATGCTGCCGAGTAGGGCGCCTTGGAAGCCCAGCTGCATCAAGACCAGCAACCCAGCAAAGGCCACACCGCCCACGGCCGACAGCAGCCGGGTTCGGCTGTGACGCAATTGCAGCCAGCCGATGGGCAGGCGACCCAACAGGCGCTCCAACACGTCAAGCAGCCAGGCGTCTGCACGCTCTAGCCTGGATCTTTCACGAGGCATGAAGTAGGCGACCTGCCTGCGTTGTCCGTTGTCATAGGTGTTCGACGTCTAT
>JBHYDA010000018.1:0-74318 GCA_051861265.1 Rubrivivax sp. | reverse complement strand
CTGGTACTGCTGGCCAAGATGGATGACGCCACCGCTGCATCGGCGCTGGCGGGCTTCTCTGCCAAGCTGAATTCGATCGCCGCGCCGCTGCGCAAGAGCTTCACCTACGACCAAGGCAAGGAGATGTCGCGGCACGTCGATCTGGCAGCGCAAACGGGCGTCAAGGTCTACTTCTGTGACCCGCACAGCCCTTGGCAGCGCGGCACCTGCGAGAACACAAACGGGCTCATCCGGCAGTACCTGCCCAAGGGCACTGACCTCAGCGTCTTCAGCCAAGCCGAACTCGATGGCATCGCCGACAGCTTGAACACCAGACCGCGCGCTACGCACGACTGGCATACCCCGCTCGAAGTGTTCGCGCAGACCCTTGCCAGCTCTCACAAGCCCTCAACCTCTGTTCATTGAACGGGTGTTGCACTTCGGACTTGAAACCGCCAGGTTACTGCATGGGCCTCCAAACGGCGCGTGCCAGCCGCATCAAATTGCCACCCAGTAGGGCTTGCAGATCCGCATCGCTGTAGCCCCAGTTCTGTAGGGTCTCCACGATGCCTGCCAATTGTTCCGGCGCCACCATGCGCATGCCCTTCTGGTAGCCCAGTTCAGCAGGGAAGGTGTGGCCCATCTTCTCAAGGTAGTCATCCAGCTCCTGGGTGTCGAACACGTAGTCAAGGCCCAGTGCCACGTGCTGCGGCCCGACCAGCTGCGCGACATGGTCGACGTGGCGGGCAAAGGTCTCGCTGCTGTTGTCGTTCTGGCCCAGGAAGCTGCCGATGCCATTGATGCCCACCACGCCGCCGGTCGCGGCGCAGGCGCGGATCAGGTCATCGGGAATGTTGCGCGGGTGCGGGTGCAGCGCGCTGGGGTTGCTGTGCGAAAAGATCACGGGCCGGGTCGCCACGTCGAACACATCCCGAACCGTCCGGTGCCCGGTGTGGCTGCAGCAGACCTGCATGCCAACCCGCTCCATCTCGGCGATGACTTCACGGCCAAAAGCCGTCAGACCGGTGTCGTCGTCCTGGCAGCCCCCACCGACACGGTTGTTGTTGTTGTAGGCCAGCAGCATCCAGCGCACGCCCAGGTCGTAGTAGAGCGACACCAGGCTGGGTTGGTCGACCACCGCGTTGGCGCCCTCGATGTCGAAGCCGACCGCCAGCCGGCCCGAGGCATGCGCCTGTTCGACGTCGTCGGCCGTGCTCAGCAGGATGTATTCCTCGGGCCGTGACCGGATCCAGTGGCGCAGGCTGGCCAAGGTGCGCACATGCTCTTCGATGCCCATGTCGCCGAAACCCACATTGAGCATCACCGCCGTCATGCCAGCTGCACGGTAGCGCTGCAGCTGTGGGAGGAAAGACGTGTCGTGCGGGCGGGCCACCGGCATACAGCCGTGGTTGTCCCACACGATGCTTTGGCGCAGCAAGGCCGCAGCCCTCTCTCTGGTTGATTCGGGTGTCGGGTTCATGCAGAAGGAACCATAGGCCAAGCCGGCCGCAAATCGGGCAGGCTGAAGGTGCGGAAATCTGGGAGCATCAAATAACTGCCGAGACGTACTGTGCCGCCCTCGGTGCGCGAGGGCGAGATGGGGTCTCTGGTGGGTCGCCTGCTCCGCCGTGCGTGATGAGGCTGTGCACTCGCTACTCGGCCTTGAGCCTGTTGGGCGCAGCCCGGACGGGCCAAAGCAACAGGGCGCAAGCTTGGGACGGGGCCGAACATTCAGCCGGCCTCCACGGCGCGCGCAGCGCGCGTGGTTTGCATATAGCCACGGCCGCAGAGCAACATCAATCCAGCGGCCAACAACAGGGCGGTGGTGGATGTGGCCGTCATCGCCAGCATCAGGCCATCGGCCCGCGGCTTCAGCGCGTCGGAGATGGCACCCACCACGGCGGGGCTCAGGGAACCCAGCACCATATTGAACATGATGACCAGCGAAATCAGCCGCGCACGCAGGGGCTGCGGGGTCATCTCTTGCAGTGCCGTGGGGAAGACCATCGTGCCGGCCATCAGGAAGGTGTGGTGCAGGGCCATCAGCGTGAACAGCTCCACCGGCGTCCTTGCCAAGTAAAGCGTTGCGGCGAAAACGCCGCTGGCTGCCGCGGCGAAAGCCAGAACCCGCACGGGCAACATCGGGCCCAGCCGCGGTGTCAGCCACTTCATGCCCACATTGGCGATCAACAGCCCGAGTCCCGCTGACACGAACGTGGCGATGCCCATCGCATTGCCCAGGTCCAGCGACGACACGCCCATCTGGCGCATGGCCACCGCCGGGATGAATGCGCCAGTGGCGCCAAAGCCGAACACCAGCAACCCCACCGACAACATGAAGGTGAAAAACGTGAAGCGCTGGCTGCGCAGGAACGGCCAAACGGTCGGCTTGTCTGCGGGTGCCACGGCCGGTGTTCCATCCGCCAGCACGGTCGACTTGCGCTTGCCGATGGGCAACAACAAGATCATCGGCACGAACACGATGCCCGGCAGAGCTGTGGCAAAGAATGCCAGACGCCAGGTCGGCAAGGCTTGCAGCACATCGGGCAGCAGGTGCCGCCAGAGGTCGATGGCGTGAATCATCCACCCACACATCGCGATGATCAGGCCCACAACCAGCCGCCCAGTGACGATGAACAAGGAATTGGCCAACTGCCGCTGGCCGCCGCGGAACAGCTCGGGGATCAAGGCATAGGCGATGGGCAGCAAGCCGGCCTCGGCCGCTCCCACCAGGGAGCTGGCAAGGAAGAGCTGGTTGAAGTCATCCGCCAGGCCACAAACGCCTACAGCCAGGCTCCAGACGGCGATGCAGCCGGCCAAGACCTTGCGGCGGTCAAAGCGATCTGACAACCACGCAATCGGGTAGCCCACCACGGCCGCAAACAAGGCTACGCTGACCCCCTGCAACAGGCCGAACTGCAAGTCAGTCAGCCCCAGCGCCTTGCGCAAGGGCTCGGCCTGCAAGCCGAAGATCTGCCGGTCCATGTAGGTGTACAGGCCCAATGCCACCAGCACCAGCAGGCTGACCCATGCCGACATCGGTGCCCGCGTGGCGGCGGCGCCCTCTGGCAGTGGAACGGCTGCCTCAGCAGATGCGGCCATGGCGTTGCTCCAGTTGTGCACGCAGTGCGGTGGCGGACAAGGGTTCGCCGGTGGCTTGCTCAAGCATGGCATCCAGATCGTGACGCGCACCCTGTTGCCAGATGCGCGGGGCGAGCCATTCACCGATGGGCTTGCAGTTGCCACCCGCCACCTGGGCTTGCAGGTCTGGCACTTCACGACGCAGGGCAGCGAAACACTGTGCCGCCACCATGGCCCCCAGCAGGTAGGCCGGGAAATAGCCGAACATGCCGTGCACCCAGTGCGGGTCTTGCAAGGGGCCTTGGCTGAAGGCGGCCTGTGGTCCCACACCCAATGAAGCTTGCATGCGCTCGTGCCACCAGGCGGGCACGTCACCCACCGCAATCTCGCCCGCCACCAGCGCCTGTTCGATTTCAACGCGAACGATGACGTGCAGCGGGTAGGTCAACTCGTCGGCCGCCACGCGGATGGGGCCAGGCCGGATGCGCTGCATCAGCCGCGCCAGGTTGCCCGGCTCGAACGCCGGTTGTGAACCGAAGGCCTGGTGCAGCAGTGGCGACAGCAGTTGGCAGAAAGCGGGCTCGGGCGCCAGTTGGCGCTCGAAGATCAAGGCCTGGCCTTCGTGCAGGGCGGCCGAGTGCGGCCCTGCCAGCGGCTGGCCCAGCCAAGCCCGTGGCAGGTTCTGTTGGTAGCGCGAATGCCCCGTTTCGTGGATGGTGCCCATCAGGGCCGGCAGGAAATTGGACTCGTCGAAACGCGTGGCCATGCGCACGTCTTCGGGCACGCCGCCGGTGAAAGGGTGCTGCGTGGTGTCCAGGCGGCCGGCATCGAAATCGAAACCCAGCAGGGCCATCACCTGTTCGCACAGCCGTTGCTGCGCTGAAGCCGGGAAGGGACCGACAGGCTCCAACGGCGGCGGCGAGTTGGCCTGCGCATTCAAAGCCTGTTCAAGCAACGGCGGCAGCCAGCCTTGAACTTGCGCAAACAAGGCGTTCACCCTGGCGATGCGCAGGCCCGGCTCCCAACGCTCCAGCAAGGCGTCCATGGGCTGCAGGCCCAAGGCTTCACCCAGCCGCGCGGCCGATTCTCGCGTCACGGCCACCACCGGCGCCCAGGCGTCGGCAAAGGTATTCCAGTCGTCATCCCGCCGGGCCCGGCCCCAGGCCTGCATGGCCGCACCGGTGGCGAGTTCACGGCGCTCGGCCAGGGCCGCGGGAATCGCGGCTTCGATGCGGCGCGCCTGGCGCATGCGCGCGAAGTTCAGTGCCGCATCGCCCTGCAAGGATTCTTGAGCGGCGGCCTCGAACTGCTGGGCGAGCGTGGGATCGGCCTGCAACTGCTTGATCAACACCGCCAACGCCGCCTGCGCCGCCGCGCGAGCGGGCCCGCCAGCGGGCGGCATGTGGGTCATGCGATCCCAGGTGGCTACGGCCTGCACATGCTCCAGGTCATGCACGCGTCGGTGGTGCGCCACCAGGGCGTCGTAGGCAGGCGACGTGCTCATTCAGACCTCTCGGCAGTCGCTTGGCGGCAGCACCGCGTCTAGCGCCGAAAGGCGAAGCGCACGCCGCGCGCGATGCCTGCGGGCGGCACCATGTTGTGGTCGTCGCCTTCGTGCACCACGGTTTCAACATGCAAGCCGGGGGATGCGAGCGCCGCGAGCCTGGCCCCAAGCTCCACCGTGTTGGGCACCATGCGGCACTCTTCGGTCATGTCGCGGAAGTCTTGCTCGCTGGCGGGCAGGCCGGGGACGAAGCGCGTGGTCGATTCCAGCGCGCCGACCGTGATGAGTGCCCGGGTCCTGACTTGCCCGGCGAGCACCCGCTCGCTGAAGGCGGCTTCGTGCTTCAGCACGGCGCAGTCGTTCCACCAGATCGACGGGCTGATGGCCACGAACTGCTGGAACGACGCCGTGTGGCGGAACAGCGCGTGCAGCGTTGTCAGCCCACCCAGCGAATGGCCCATCAGCACCTGCTCCTGCCGGTTGATGGCCACCATCGCCTCAACGCGCGGCTTGACCTCTTCCTCGATGACGCGGAAGTAGTTGTCCATGCCGCCAAAACCTTCGGACGGCCGGGGCATCTTCGCGATGAACCCTTTGTTCAACCGTTCTTCGGAGATCGGCGTCGTCAGGTCGATCATGCGCAGGTCCAGCGCGGCGTTGACGCTGTCGGTGGGGTAACCGATGCCCACGACAACAGGGTCGATGACATCGGGCCAGCAGGCCTGGATGCGGGCGGTGTCCACCGCAATGCCGAAGTGCAGGTTGCCATCGATCAGGTAGACCACCGCATGCCCCTCGGCCGGTGTCGGCCGCCGCGTGGGGATGGAGACAAGCAGCCGATAGGCACGGCCGTTGACCTTCGAGGTGAAGTCGATGACGCGGGCGTTCAAGGCCATCTCGGCGGTGGGCGTGGTGCTCCTCGCAGCTTCCATGGGGTGTTTCCTGGTAGGGGTGGGTGATGGGTCGTGTGGCAGTGGCACGGTCAGCCCCACAGGGCGCGCTCAGGCGGCTGCACGATGCCGCGGTGGAAGGTCATCGCTGCAGCGCGGTCGCCCACCTGCAACAAGGGGCCATCGAGATCGGCCCATTGGGCGAGCTGGGCCACCAGGAAGGCGGGTGCCATGCCCAGGGAGGTGCCGCACATGTTGCCCACCATCAGTTGGAACCCCAGCGACAGCGCCTCGTGCGCCAAGGCCAGCGCTTCGGTGAAACCACCGCACTTGTCGAGCTTGATGTTCACGGCCTGATAGCGGCCTTGCAGGGCGGGCAACGACGACCGGTCGGTGCAGGATTCGTCGGCGCAGATCGGGATCGGCGAGTGCAGGCCAGCCAGTGCAGCATCCTCACCACGTGACAGCGGTTGCTCGATGAGCTCGACCCCTGCGGCGAGCAACCCGTCCATCAGCTCCGACAGCAGCCTTGCCGTCCATGATTGATTGGCGTCGACCAAGATGCGGGCGTCGGGCAATTCGTCGCGCACGATGCGCAAGAGCTCGAGATGGCGGTGTGCGTCCAGCTTCAGCTTGATGAGCGGCAGACCGCGCGCCGCGCGGGCTTTGCGTCGAACCTCATCGATGCTGCCAAGCCCGAGGGTGAAGGCGGTGATGACGGGCTTTGGTGCCGGCAGGCCGGCCGACTCCCAGGCCGGAACGCCAGTCTGCTTGGCGCGCAGGTCCCACAGCGCGCAGTCGAGCGCGTTGCGTGCGCCACCGGCGGGCATCAGCCGCAGCAGATCTGCCCAGCTCAAGTCGTCGTGCAGTTGCGCGGCCACCGCATCGATCTGCGCTGTCATCGATGCCGGCGTTTCGCCGTCGTAGTCCACGCCTGCCGCTTCGGCGCGGCCCGTGCGGCCAGCGCTGTCGCTCAGCTTGAGCGCGATCAGGGGCAGGTCGTGCATCACCTCGCGGGCAATCTCGAAGGGCTCGCGCAGCGGCCAGCGCTCGACAACAACCTCTACACGCAGGGTCATGCCAGCAAGGACCGCGCAATGGCATCCACGCCGCCACGCATGGGGTCACACACCGGCAGACCCAATTCGCCAGCCACCGCTTGGCGATAGTGCGCCCAGGCGCTGTCGTCGAGTGTGGACGAGTTGACCGCCACGCCCACGCAACGCACGGCCGGGTTCGTGAGCTGCGCGGCCTCGACATAGCGGCGAATGGCCTCTGGCAGGCTGGGCAAGGGGATGTGCGGATAGTCCTCGATCGTGGTGCGCGAGGGGTCGTGGCAGAGCACCAGGGCGTCAGGCTGTGAGCCGTGCAGCAGGCCCAGGGTTACACCCGCATAGGCCGGGTGGAACAGGGCGCCTTGGCCCTCGATCACGTCCCAATGGTCGGCCGCGTTGTCGGGCGACAGCTGCTCGGCTGCGCCGGCGATGAAGTCGGCCACCACGGCGTCTATGGCGATGCCTTCGCCGGCAATCATGATGCCGGTTTGGCCGGTGGCACGGAAGCTGGCCTTCGCGCCGCGGGCATGCAGAGCCTTGGTCAGGGCCAACGCGGTGTACTTCTTGCCCAGCGCGCAGTCGGTACCCACCGTCAACACGCGCAGGCCGCTGCGCTTGCGGCCCGTGCCGGTGGGCAAAGGCCTGTCGCTGTGACGAACGTTCACCAGCCGAGCACCGCTGCGGGTCGCTGCAGCGGCCAAGGCGGGATGGCTCTCCAGCCGCGTGTGCATGCCGCTGACGATGTCCAGCCCTGCGTCCAAGGCCTGCACCAGGGTCGGCACCCAGGACTCCGGCAACTGGCCGCCCACTGGCGCCACGCCGATCAGCAAGGAACCTGCGCCCCGCGCCGCTGCGTCTGCAGGTGCGATCACCGGCAGGCCCAGGCTCACGGTGGCCTGGGGCAAAGCCCATTGGCCGATCACATCGGCGGGGCACCAGTCGCGCAGGCCGAAGCCGGTCTTGGCATCCGACTTCAGCGTGACACCGCCAAGGAACAGGAGATAGGGCTTTCGCAGACTGAGCATGCAGTGGATATTATTTCATCCACTGACCGCCGTAAAGCCGAGATTCGCCCCCAGGGCACAGTGACGTTGCAGCGCCTTACAACGGTGGTGTGTTGGCGCTGACCACGACCGCCTCGGCGTCGCCCACGTTGCGGAAGCGATGCGGCAGGCGGCTGGAGAAAAGGTAGCCGTCGCCCGGCCCCAACACCTTGGCAACGCCGCCGACCGTGACTTCGACCTGCCCCTGAATCACAACGCCGCCCTCGTCGCCTTGGTGGCTGTATGGCTGCGCAGCCGTCTCTGCACCGGGTGCATAGCGCTCCAGAAGCACCTGCAGAGGGCGACCCTTGAGGTTGTGCCCAACCTGCCGCAGCGAGATGCCGCCGGCACCGACTTCAAGCAACTCATCGCGCTGGAAGAAGATTTGCGTCTCGACCTCCGGATCGAGTGAGAAGAACTCCGACAGCGTCATCGGCAGGCTGTCCAGGATCTTGCGCAGCGAGCCGACCGAGGGCGAGATGGTTTCCTTTTCGATGCAGCCGATGGTGCCGTGATTGAGCCCTGCGCGGCGTGCAAGTTCACGCTGAGACAGGCCGTGCAGCTCGCGAACGTAGCGCAGCCGTGCGCCGACGCCGGCCGAAGGCTCGACATCGGACAGCTCGGTGTCCGACTTGGCAGGAGCGCCGGCGTCGACTGCAGGGATTGCCTTGGTGGAGGCCGACTTCTTGCGGGGCTTGGCTTCTGGCGTCGTCTTGGTCTTCATGGGGCAATGGCACTTCGAGGTGGCATGGCGAGTTTAGCGACCACCCTGCAGGTCTTGCCCTGGCTCCAGGCAGTGGCTAGGATACTGAACACTCATCCGGGCTCGACATGCACGAACAAACACCCCTGCCCGCTGCACTGGCTGCCTCCCTCACCGCCAAGGCGCACGAGTTCGGCGTCCCGGGGCTGGCGATTTGCCTGGTGGCACCCGGGCGCCACAGCGTCTTCACCACGGGGGTCGAAGCACCGGGCTCAGAACGGCGGGTGACCGCCAGCTCCTGGTTTTCGGTCGCATCCTTGGGCAAGCATGTCACCGCTTGCGCGGTTCTGGACCTGGCCCAGGCCGGTGCTCTAGACCTGGAAGCACCCATCGGCCGCTACCTGACCGATGTGCCGGCGGCTTGGTCGCAGCGCTCCGTGCTGTCCCTGTTGCGGCACACCAGCGGCCTGCCCGAGTACCTGGGCTATACCGAGTGCGAGACCGTGCCTGAAGGGCGCGACGACTTCATGCGCACCTACGGCGGCATGGCCACGGCGTTCGAGCCTGACCAGGGCTGGATCTACACCAACACCAACTACATCCTGCTCGGCTTCCTGATCGCCCAGTTGGCCGGGCGGCCCTACGCAGGGGCCGTGCAGTCGCTGTTCGACCGCGTGGGTTGTGTTGGCGCCACAGTGGCCAGCCCGCAGTGGACCCGGGATGCCAACGTGCAGGGCCTGGGCCCTGCGGGCCGCGATGGGGCCAGTGCCCAGCGCGAGGTGATTGGTGATGGTGACATCTCGTTCACGGCGCAAGGCGCGCTGGTCTGGCTGCAGGCCCTGTTGGGCCAACGGCTGCTGTCGACGGCGAGCATGGCCACGATGCTCGCGCCCGCGCCACTGCGCACGTCCAGACCCTCGCCCTATGGATGCGGCTGGTTTGTTGACACCCTGCGCGGAGCGGCCATCGGTCACCACGCGGGCCACTACGACGGTTGGACGGCCATGGCCGTTCTGGCGCCCGCCCAGGGTTGCGGCGTGGTGGCCATGTGCAACCTGGCGCCGGGCAATACCCGGGCGGTGCGGTACCTGGCGCAATTTGCGCTGGAAAGCTTCGCGCCCGGCAGCACGCCCTTGTCGCTGCACCCCATCCCTGACGACTCGCCGGCCCTCACCGCCATGATCAAGGCGCAGTTGTTTCGCAACGGCACTGCGCTGGATCAGGACTGCTTTGCCGACGAACTGCTGCACGTGGTGGCCCATGGCAGTGCGGTGCGCAACGTCATCAACCTGTGGACGGGCGTCGAACCGCTGGCCTTTGACCTGGTGGAGCAACAGCGCCACGCTACCCACAGCTTGCGACGCTACCGCATCTGCTACCCCGAACGTGTCGAGCACCTGCTGGTGGGCATCACGCCGCAGGACAAGATCTACTGGGCCTGGCCGCTCTGAGCGAGCAGCGCACTGCGCAAGGTCCGCGCGAGCGTGGCCACCCCTTGGGCGATCCGCTCCGGCGGCTCGGTGACGAAGGACAGCCGCAGCGCGTGGTGGACGGGCTTGCCCGCGAAGAACGCGGCGCCTGGAAGAAAGCTCACGCCTTGCTCGATGGCCTGCGGCAGCAAGGCCGCCGTGTCGACCTGCGAAGCCAGCGTCAACCAGAAGAACATGCCACCTTCCGGCGCCCGCCACGTGGCGAGATCGGGCATGTGTGTGTGCAATGCCTGAGCCATGGCGTCCCGACCGAGGCGGTAGCGCTGACGCACGCTGTCGAGGTGGTCTGCCAGCATGCCCGTCTTCAACAGGTCGAGCACCAGGTGCTGCGCCAAGGTCGAGCTGTGCATGTCGGCCGCCTGTTTGGCCTGCACCAGCAGCTGGTGCACGGGCATGGGCGACACAACGTAGCCCAGGCGCAAGCCCGGCGCCAGCACCTTGGAGAACGAACCCAAGTAGATGGAGCCTTCGGGCCAGTGTGCGGCCAGCGGTGCGGGCGGCGGCTGGTCGAACCACAGGTCGCCGTAGGGGTCGTCCTCAAGCAGCGGCAGGCCCAGTGCTTGTGCCCGGGCTGCGATCTGCACCCGACGTGCTTGCGGAATGCAGCGCCCAGTGGGGTTCTGGAAGTTGGGCAGCAGGTACAGCGCCCTGGCGTCGGCCACCGCCTGCAGGCGATCAGGCAACGGCCCGTCTTCGTCGCAGGCGACCTCCACCGCTTCGGCCTCATAGGGCGCAAAGGCCTGCAATGCACCCAGGTAGGTGGGCGACTCGACGGCCACCCGAGCGCTGGCTTCCAGCAGCACTTTGGCCACCAGGTCCAGCCCCTGCTGCGATCCGCTGGTGATGAGAACTTGTTCGGCCTGAACCGCCAGGCCGCGCTCGCGCAGCCGTGCCGCCACCCATTCGCGCAGGCCCGGCAACCCTTCGGTGGTGGTGTACTGCAGCGCCTCGCGGGGGGCCTGGGAGAGCACCCGCTGCGACGCGGCGCGCAAGGCTTCGGCAGGGAAGCCGTCAGCCGAAGGCAGGCCGCCGCCCAGCGACACCAGAGCCGGGCGTCCCATGAGCTTCATCAACTCCAGGATCATGGAGGGCGCGAATCGACGTGTGCGGTGTGCAAACCTGAAGATGGGAGCGGTCATGTCGGCAGCCACATGTTGTCTATTAAATACACCATCAAGGATTCCAGCGAGTGATCGGGTGGCGGCAAACACGGGATGAAGCGCCTCACATCAAACAGCACCAGCTCTGTTGACGGATAGTATATTGAACACTAGCATGGTGCGACCCATCCCATCGCCAAGGACCGGACCGCATGGACACGCGCACACTGAAAATCTTGCTGACCCCGATTGCCGCAGTGTTGGCCACCTGGCCGGCAATGGCCCAGACCACGGGCGACGTGTCGATTGACAAGCAGGTGGTCGAGGTCACGGCGTCCAAGCGCAAGCAGTTGGTCATCGATGTGCCGTACTCGATTACTGCCATTGGTGGCAGCGAGATGGCCGACCGCGGCGTCACCGATATCCAGCAGATGCAGTCGGTGGTGCCATCGCTGTTCATCAACCAGAACGCACCGGGCGCCAGCCGCATCCAAATGCGGGGCCTCTCGCAAGGCGTGGGCTTTGGCGCCGCACTGGTGGGCACCTATCTCGACGAGATCTCGCTGAACATGCCCGACGCGCAGCGCTCGCTCGATGTTCCCTTGGTCGACATGGCCCGCATCGAGGTGTTGCGGGGGCCGCAAGGCACGCTGTACGGCGATGGTTCGATGGGCGGCACCATCCGCTTCATCACACGGGCGCCGCGGCTGGACAAGTTCGAAGGCGGCGTTGAAGCAGGTTTCAGCCAGCTGACCGGCGGCCAGACAGGCTGGCGCGCCAATGGCGTGGTGAACGTGCCGTTGTCGACAGGCGTTGCGGGCCTGCGGCTGGTGGCCGGCCACGAAGACCTGCCAGGCTGGGTAGACAACAGCGCAAACGGCGCCAAGGACATCAACAGCGCCAAGCGCGATTTCCTGCGTGGCAAGTTGCTGGTGAAGCCGAGCGCGAATGTCGAGGTGACGGCGATGTTCTTCCACACCGAAACCGACACCAAAAACAATTCCGGCTCGAACGCCGAGCGCACCATCGCTTCTTTCATCCCGTCACCGACCAAGGACAAGACCGACCTGTTCAACCTGGTGGTCAACGCCGACCTGGGCAGCGTGCGGCTGGTCAGTTCCACCGGCTACCTGGATCGCAAGATCGACACCACTGCCGAACTGACGGCCGTATACGCTGGCGTGCCCTTCAAGGCGCTGATACTGCCCCTGCCCACCTCCGGCGGCGCCTACCGGCAAGACATCTCGCAGAAGATCACGACACAGGAGCTTCGCTTGGAGTCGGATGACAAGGGGCCTCTGACCTGGACGGCCGGGGCCTACTACCGCAAGACCGACACGCACTCCGTCACCTCGGACGTGTGGACCGATGTCACGTTTCGGCTGCAGGGCGGTTTCGATGGCACCGGCCCCACCAACGTCACTCAGACGGCCCTGTTCGGCGAACTGACGTACGCCCTGTCGCCTCAGTTGTCGCTGACTGGCGGCCTGCGGTCGTTCAAGGAGAAGGCAGAGAACGTCGGCTCCAAGCTGCCGTCTGGCTTTGCGCCCCCAGGCACGCCTTCGACCCTCTACAACGACCAAGCGGAGTTCAGTGCCACGACGCCCCGGCTGAACATGCTGTGGCGCTATTCACCCAAGGGTGCGCTCTATGCAACGGCCTCCAAGGGCTTCCGAAGCGGTGGCTTCAATTCCACGGCAACGCCGCGCAACTACGGGCCTGAGGACATTGTCAGCGTGGAGATCGGCAATCGAGGGTCCTTGTTTGGCGACGTGCTGCAGTATGAAGTGGCGGCGTACCACAGCAAGTACAGCAACGTGCAGGCGCAAGACCTGGCACCTGGCTGCACGCCCGCAACCTGTCAGGCGCTCACGGTCAACTCCGGCAAGGCCTCTGGGCCGGGTCTGGACATCACGCTGTCGGCGGCGCTGACCAAGTCCATGACGCTTGATGTGGCGCTGGGTTATTCGGATCTCACGTACGACGTGAAGACCGCTGAGCGCAACCAGGGCGACCCCTTGAACTTCGTGCCCAAGAAGACGGCGTCGGTTTCACTGAGCCAACGGTTCAGCTGGGCGGCTGGGTTGCCCGGCATGGTCCGGCTCGACTACCAGCACTCCGATCCCGTCAAGTTCATCGTCCGCAATCAAGGTGTGAATGTCAGCAGCAGCAACATCGACACGCTGAACGCACGCATCGGATTGGAGATGCGCACCTGGCAGGTCTACCTGGAAGGCAAGAACCTCACCAATTCGAATGGCGTGACCTTCCCGGGAATCTTCGGTCTGCCGGATTCCAGGGTGGCGCCGCGCTCGATCGGGGTGCTGGCGCGCGCACAGTTCTAGAAACGGGGCTGGCAGGTGATGGGTCGCGTCATCACGATCGCGGCCGCGCAACTCGGCCCGGTCCCGCGCGACGCGCGGCGTGGCGCGGTTGTCGACCGCATGATCGCGCTCATGGAGCAGGCGGCACGCGTTCGGGCGACGCTGGTTGTGTTTCCGGAACTGGCGTTGACCACGTTCTTCCCGCGCTGGGCGATCGATGACGAATCAGTGCTCGATGGCTTCTTTGAAGCCTCGATGCCAGGCCGGGACACCCAACCGCTGTTCGCGGCGGCGCGAAGGCTTCAACTGGGCCTGTGCTTCGGCTACGCTGAACTCGCCGGGCAGACCGGCAGACTTCGGCGCTTCAACAGCTCGGCGCTGGTCGGGCCTGATGGCGGCCTGATCGGCCACTACCGAAAAGTGCACCTGCCCGGCGACCACGAGCCGCAACCGGGCTTTGAGCACCAGCACCTCGAGAAGCGCTACTTTGAGCCCGGCGATCTGGGGTTTCCGGTGTGGCGCGGTTTCGGCGGCATCGTCGGCATGTTGGTCTGCAACGACCGTCGCTGGCCCGAGGCTTGGCGGGTGCTGGGCCTGCAGGGCGTGGAGCTCGTTCTTGTGGGCTACAACACGCCTCTTCAGAACCCCGAGGCGCCACAGCACGACCCACTCGTGCGCTTTCACCATCGGCTGGTGATGCAGGCGGGCGCTTACCAGAACGCCACCTGGGCAGTGGCCGTCGCCAAGGGCGGGGTCGAAGAAGGTCAAGCCATGCTTGCAGACACCTTCATCGTCGCACCATCGGGTGAGATCGTGGCGCACTCACAGACGCAAGGTGACGAGTTGGTTGTGGCCGAGTGCGACCTGGACCGAGCGCATTCGTACAAGACCACGATCTTCGATTTCGCGGCCCATCGCCAGCCTCAGGCCTACAGCCGAATCACTGAATCCACGGGTGCGGTTCCGCCGCCTTGAGCGGCACTGCCTAGGAGGCTGCAGGTGGGATTGACCGCCGCTAAATCGGCGCCGCTATCGCAGCGTCTCCATCAACCGCATCAACAACCGGGTGCGCGGAATGATGCTGCTGATATACAGCCGCTCGTCCAGAGTGTGGCCTCCATCGCCATCGACGCCCAGGCCATCGAGCGTGGGCGCGATGGCGGCGGTGTAGTTTCCGTCACTGCCGCCGCCGGTCTTCAGGTCGATCAGCTCGAAGCCGATCTCGGCCGCCAGCCCTTTGGCATGTTCGTACAGCGCTGCGATCCCAGGCGTCTTTTCGTACCCAGGCCGGTTGATGCCGCCCTCAATGGTCAGCGTGACGCCTTCCAGGCGGGGCTTGAGGCCCCGGATGCGACGCACGATTTCTTCGCCGATTTCAGGGTTGGGCATGCGCACGTCCACTTCTACGGACGCGGTGTCGGGCACCACGTTGGAACGTGTGCCGCCCTTGATCAGGCCCACACTGACGGTGAGCTCTCGCGTGTAATCGGTCATCGCTTCCAGCGCCAGCACTTGGTGCGCAATCTCGTGGATGGCGTTGCGACCGAGGTGGTGTTCGACGCCAGCGTGGGCCGCCACGCCATGGGCTGTGACCTTGAACTGGGCGCAGCCCTTGCGTGCGGTGACGATCTTGCCGCCCGAGCGTGCCGGCTCGGTGACCAGCACGTACTTCGCACGCCGCGCCTCGCGTTCGATGTGCTCGCGCGAAGTGTCGCTGCCCATCTCCTCGTCGCTGACCATCAGGTGCCGCACCGGCAGGTGCGTCTTCAGGCCGTCCCGCCCGATCTGTCGCAGGGCGACCAGCGCCAGGTAGGTGCCGCCCTTCATGTCCTCGGCGCCTGGGCCATAGGCACGGTCGCCCTCGATGCGGAACGGCAAAGGCCCGGCCAGTGTGCCGATGGGATGCACGGTGTCGATGTGGCTCAGGATCAGCAGGCCCGGGCCGCCGGCGGCCTCGGGCGGGCAGTGCTTGTCGGCGATGGCCAGCAGATGGTCGCCAAACCCGTCCCTGCCGGCAATGCGCTCAACGCGCACCCCGATGGCTTCGTAGTCGGCCTGCACCCGGGCGGCCATGCGGGCCATGCCATCGGGGTCATCCGTGGGGCTCTCGATTTCGATCCAGGCGCGGATTCCGGCCAGTATTTCGTCCAAGTCTAGAGGCTGTGTACCGGTCATTTGACGATCTCTTCCTGAATGTTGATCCAGCCATTGAAAACAATGGATAGTATATTGTCCACATGTTGGTGTGGCGGGGCTCAAGAAGGCGTGTCTCGACAGGGTCTCACCAAAGAGAACCGGCAAGTCACCCGCAACAGCGGCCGAACGGAAATTGCAAACGACCAACTATTCGTGCGGCAGGCACAACTCCTGGTCCCTCACCCGCACTACGCTCGGATCACCTTGATGTCCAACCCGACACCGCCGCGCAAGCGCTACTCTGCCTGGAACCTGTTCGCCGCTGCCCGCACAGGCCACAGCGACTGGGCGCCCGCCTGGCGCGAAGCCGAGCCCAAGCCGCGCTACGACGTCATCATCATCGGCGGCGGCGGGCACGGCCTGGCCACGGCCTACTACCTGGCCAAGAACCACGGCATCACCAATGTCGCGGTGCTGGAAGCCGGCTGGATCGGTGGTGGCAACACCGGGCGCAACACGACCATCGTGCGCTCCAACTACCTCTACCCCGAGAGCGCACGGCTGTACGACTTTTCGCTGCGCCAGTACGAGCAACTGGCGCAGGCGCTCAACTTCAACATCATGTTCAGCCAGCGCGGTATCGTCACGCTGGCGCATTCGCGGCACGACCTGGACGCACAGTCGCGCTGGGCCAACGCGATGCTGTGCAACGGCATCGACGCCGAACTGCTCGACGCCCGGCAGGTGCAGGAACTGGAGCCCCGCCTGAATTTCAGCGCCGATGCACGCTTCCCGATCCTGGGGGGCTTCATCCAGCGCCGTGGCGGGTCTGCGCGGCACGACGCCGTGGCCTGGGGCTATGCCCGTGGTGCATCGGCCTTGGGTGTGGACATCGTTCAGAACTGTGCCGTGACGGGTTTCCTCAAGCAAGGCCATGCCGTGGTGGGCGTGGCCACCAACCGCGGCGAGATTCGCGCCGACAAGGTGGCCATGGCGGTGGCAGGGCATTCGTCGGTGCTGGCCGGCATGGCGGGCTTTCAATTGCCCGTGACCAGTTACGCACTGCAGGCGATGGTCAGCGAGCCCATCAAGCCGGTGCTCAACACCGTGACCCTGTCGCCAGCGCTGGGCGCCTACTGGAGCCAGAGCGACAAGGGCGAGGTGGTCATCGGCGGCGGGCTTGACCATTTCACCTCCTACGCCCAGCGCGGCAGCCTCGACACGATGCAGCACGTGGTGGCAGCCACGGTTGAGATGTTCCCTTCGTTCAGCCGCCTGCGGCTTTTGCGCCAGTGGGCCGGCATCGTGGATGTGGTGCAGGACAGCAGCCCCATCATCGGCGCCACGCCGGTGCCGGGCCTGTTCATCAACTGTGGCTGGGGCACTGGCGGCTTCAAGGCCATCCCGGTGGGCGGTTGGACGCTCGCCCACGTCCTGGCCACGGGGCACAACCACGAACTGGCAGAACCCTTCCAGTTGCAGCGCTTCCACACCGGCCGGCTGATCGACGAAGCCGCCGCGGCGGGCATCGCGCATTGAGGAGCCTGGCGCGATGATGCAATTGACCTGCCCCCTGTGCGGCCCGCGCGCCGAAAACGAGTTCCACTGCGGCGGCACCACGGCCATCGCCAGGCCGCCGCTGGACTGCAGCGACGAGGTTTGGGGAACGTACCTCTACTTTCGCAACAACCCCAAGGGGGACCATGCCGAGCGCTGGCGCCACACCTCTGGCTGCGGCCTCTGGTTCAACCTGTTGCGTGACACCGTCACACACGAGGTGAAGGCGGTTTACGGCATCGCGGCCGCTTGCCCGGAAGGGTCGACATGAGCGGCTTCCGCCTGCCGGCACCCCATGGCGCTTGGGTCGACCGGACCCAGCCCCTCCGTTTTCAGTTCAATGGCCGCGAAGTGCAGGGCTTTGCCGGCGACACCGTGGCCTCGGCCCTGCTGGCCCAGGGCATCGTGCACGTAGGCCGCAGTTTCAAGCTGCACCGGCCCCGCGGCATCTTCAGCTGCGGCGTGGAAGAGCCCACCGGCCTGGTCGACATCGGCCAGGGTGGCGCGCGCACGCCCAACACGCGGGCCACCGACATCGCGGCCAGCGCCGGCCTGCAAGCCTTCACTGCCAACGCATGGCCGAGCCTGGGCTTCGACCTGGCAGCGGTGAGCTCGCGCTTTGCGGCGCTGCTGCCGGCGGGCTTCTACTACAAGACCTTCATGTGGCCGCACTGGCACCTGTTCGAGCCGGTGATCCGGCGCATGGCGGGCCTGGGTGTGGCCGCCGATGCGCCCGACCCCGACCGCTACGACCAGGTCTCGCGCCACACGCAGGTGCTGGTGGTGGGTGCCGGTGCGGCGGGTGTGCAGGCCGCACTGGCGGCGGCGCAGGGCGGCCGGCAGGTGCTGCTGGTGGAGGGAGCGGCGCAATTGGAGCCGGCTGCTGCCGCGCGAGCGACAGACCTGAAGCTGGCCGGCGTCGAGTTGCTCACGGCTTGCACCGTGTTTGGCCTGTACGACCACGGCCTGGCGGCGGCCGTGCAGACCGTGGCGGGTGCCGTGCGCGAGCGGCTGTGGCAGATCCGCGCCCACCGCATCATCCTGGCCACCGGCGCCTTCGAGCGGCCCATGCTCTTCCCCGACAACGACCGGCCTGGTGTGATGGTGGCCAGTGCCGTGCTGCGCTATGCCACCCACTATGGCGTGGCCTGTGGCCGCCGCGTGGTCGTGGCCACCGCCTGCGACACCGGATACCTGGTCGCACGGGGCCTGATGGCCGCCGGGGTCAACGTGGTGGCCATCGTCGACCACCGCAGTGACGCCGCCACCGACGCACCGGCTGGCGTGCATGTGTTTCGCGGCAGCGCCATCGTGGCCGTCCAGGGCCGGCGTGCGGTGAAGGGGGTTGTCGTGGCCGCCCACGGCGGCGGCGCGCTGCGGCAGCTCGATGCAGACTGCATTGCCAGCGCCGGAGGCTGGGCGCCTGCAGTCAACCTGCATTCCATGGCCGGCGGCAAGCTGCGCTGGGTGGACGAGCTTGCGATGTTCGTGCCCGATCAAGCGGTGCCGGGCATCGACTCGGTCGGTGCCTGTGCCGGCGTGTTTGACGAAACGCGAGCGCTGGCGCACGCCGAGGCAGTAGGCCGCGGCATCGCACAGCCGGCGGCTGTAGGCCGCGGTATCGCACAGCCGGCGCCGGTGGGGGGCCTGGGCACGATCGCCGCGAACAGCAACCCCTCGGTCGCTGCACTGGCGGCACTGTCGGCTGCGGGGCGCACACCCGGCAAGGTCTTCATTGACCTGCAGAACGATGTCACTGCCGACGACGTGGCCTTGGCCGCGCGCGAGAACTACCGCTCGGTCGAGCATCTCAAGCGCTACACGACCATGGGCATGGCCACCGACCAGGGCAAGACCAGCAATGTCAACGCGCTCGTTTTGATGGGCCAGTTGACCGACCGCAGCCCCGGGCAGGTCGGCACGACCAAGTTTCGCCCGCCGTTCAAACCGGTGACCTTGGGCGCACTCGCGGCGGAGCGCAGCGGCGCTCGCTATAAGCCGCTCAAGCGCATGCCAGGCCATGCCTGGCACGATGCACACGCACCGGTGTGGGAAGAGTTTGGCGGCTGGCACCGCCCTGCGGCGTACTTGCGCAATGGCGAGTCGCTGAACGACGCTGCCGAGCGCGAAGCGCTCCACGTTCGCACACACGTCGGTCTGTTCGAGGCCTCACCGCTGGGCAAGATAGAGGTGTACGGGCCCGATGCAGCGAGCTTCCTCGACCTGATGTACGTCGGCACCATGTCCACCCTGGCCATCGGCCAGGCGCGCTACGGCCTGCTGCTGCGTGAAGACGGTGTGATCTTCGACGATGGCATCGTGGCGCGCCTGGGCGAGCAGCATTACTGGATCAACACCACATCGGGGGGTGTGGACCGGGTCGCACTGGCGTTCGAGGAGTGGCTGCAGTGCGAATACGTCCATCACCGTGTGCTGGTCACGCCGGTCACGTCGGCGTGGGGCAACGTCACCGTGGCCGGCCCCAAGGCCTGGGCGCTGCTGCAGGCCGCAGGCTTCAATGAGGCGCTGTCACCGCAAGCGATGAAGCACATGACGATGCGCGAGGTCAACGACGGCGGCACGCCACTGCGGGTGATGCGCGCCAGCTTCAGCGGCGAACTGGGTTACGAGATCAACCTGCCGGCCACGCAGACGCAGGGCATGCTCGAACGCCTTTGGCGGGCCGGCCAAGCCTTCGGCGTGACGCCTTACGGCGTGGAAGCGCTGATGATTCTGCGCACTGAGAAGGGCTATCTGCACCTGGGCGGTGACACCGATGGCACCACGTTCCCCGGCGACGTGGGGCTGGACCGCGCGATCGCGAAGAAGGCGGCCAATTTTGTCGGCCGCCGCTCGCTGTTGCGTCCCGTGGCGACAGATGCAGATCGCATGCAATTGGTCGGACTGCTGCCGCTGGACCGCCGTACGCGCCTGCCCGTGGGTGCCCACCTGACGCCGCACGCCCCACCGGCCCCGATCGAGGGCTACGTCACGTCCAGCGCCTTCAGCCCGGTCCTGGGTTACCCAGTGGCGCTGGCCATGGTCAAGCGCGGCGGCCAGCGGGTCGGGGAGCACGTGACGGTTTACCACCTGGGGCGGCCGATGGCAGCCGAAGTGGTCAAGACGCCGTTCTTCGATGTCGCCGGAGACCGCCTGAATGGTTGAACGCCTGAACACCACCAGCACCCTCAGCGCTGGATTGAATGCAGAGCTGCCGGCCTCTACTCGGGCACTCAAGGTGTCGGTTGTCGAAGGCCTGAGTGTGCTGGTCTTGCGCCACCTCGCTGGCGGGGCAGCAGAGGTCGACGCAGCCCTTGCAGCAGCCCATCTCGACGCTTTGCCCAAGCCGGGCAGTTGTCTCGGTGACGACCCGTGGCAGGTGTGGATCGGGCCGGCAGAGAGCCTGCTGATGACGACACAGGGCAGCATTGCCGAAGGCCTGCTGGCGGCACTGCGCCCGGGCCGCGCGAGCCTGTGCTGTGCATTGGACCAGTCGGCAGCCTGGCTAGTGTTCGAACTGCTCGGATCGGGCGTGGACGATGTTTTGCCGCGTTTGCTCGACGACAGCGCCATCCCACGGCATGCGGGCTCAGGGGCCTGTGCAAGGTTCGGGGACATCAGCGCCGTGGTGATGCGCCTGGAGCGTGATCGCGCATGGCTCGCGGTCGAGCGTCCGCACGGGACCTATGCCACCGAGTGGATCGGCCATGTTTGGCAAGCCGCTTCGAGTTCAATGTAGGGGATCGGCACTGGGTGCCCTATATGTTCCGAGCGACCGCTTACGCTCGAGATGTAGGACCGTTTTGGGTCGTCTCGGGACCCTCGAGCTTCTGCTCGGCAGCGGACACCCGGGCTCGCTGATCGCCTTCGCGTGTCAGTCGAAAAGCACAGAGTAGAACAGCGCGGCGCAATGCGCTAGACGCCGCCGCGGCGGGCGGCTGCGGCATCGGCGGCCAGCACCTCGGCCTCGGCCTGCCAGCGGCCGTCCACCAGCAGCTGGTGCGGGCGGAACTGCTGCTTGTAGGCCATCTTCGGGCTCTGCGCGATCCAGTAGCCCAGGTAGACGTGGGGCAGCTTGAGCTGGCGCGTCTGCTCGATCTGCCACATCACGCTGTAGGTGCCGTAGCTGGTGTGGGGCTCGGGCTCGTAGAAGGTGTAGACGGCGGAGATGCCGTCGCTCAGCACGTCGAGGATGGACACCATCTTCAGCGCGCCGGGGATGCCATCTTCACCGGCCGGCTCGCGGAACTCGACCATGCGGCTGTTGACGCGGCTCTGCAGCAGGAACTGCGTGTACTGGTCGACGCTGTCGTGGTCCATGCCGCCACCGCTGTGGCGCCCGGATTGGTAACGCAAGTAGAGCTGGTAGTGCTCGGGCACGAAGCCCAGGCGCAGCACCCGCGCCTTCAGATGCTGGTGCTGCTTGACCGAGCGCCGCTGGCTGCGCGTGGGCGTGAAGCCGGCCACCGGCACGCGCAGCGGCACGCAGGCGCGGCAGCCGTCGCAGTAGGGGCGGTAGGTGAACAGGCCGCTGCGCCGGAAGCCGTTGGCCACCAGGCCCGAGTAGGTGTCGGCGTGGATCAGGTGGCTGGGCGTGGCCACCTGCGAACGCGCCTGCCGGTCGGGCAGGTAGCTGCAGGGGTAGGGGGCCGTTGCATAGAACTGCAAGGACCGCAGCGGCAGTTCCTGGGGGTGCGTCACGGGCGGTGGTTCAGCGGCGGGCTCGGGCGGTGGGCGCTGGGGTGTGGCGACGGGAGGCGGGCATCAAGCCGCTTCGTCCAGCAGCCGCCAAGCCGCTTCATCATAGGCCCAGGGCGGCACCTCTGCCGACCCCGTGGCTGCGGTGACGTGGGCCAGGAATTCACGGCGCGGGATCTCGTGCGCGCCGAAGCTGGCCAGGTGGCGCGTGTTCTGCTGGCAATCGATGAGCACCACGTCGCGCGCCCGCGCGGCGGCGACGAAGGCCGCCAGCGCGATCTTCGAGGCATCGGTGCGGTGCGCGAACATCGATTCGCCGAAACACATGCGCCCGATGGCCACGAAGTAGAGGCCACCCACCAGTTGCCCGTCGACCCAGGTCTCCACGCTGTGCACGCGCCCGGCGCGGTGCCAGGCGGTGTAGGCGGCCACCATGGCCGGCACGATCCAGGTGCCGTCCTGGCCGTCACGCGGGGTGGTGGCACAGGCGTGGATCACGGCCTCGAAGGCGCTGTCGAAGCGGATTTCGCAGCCCGGCGTGCGCCGGAAGCGGCGCAGTGTTTTCTTGAGGCTGTGGCTCGGCTTGAAGGCCGCCGTGGGCAGCACCATGCGCGGCTCGGGGCTCCACCACAGCACCGGCTGGCCGGCGCTGTACCAGGGAAAGAGCCCGCTGCGGTAGGCCTCTTCCAGCCGCTCGGGCGCGAGCCCGCCTCCCGCAGCCACGAGGCCCGGCGCATCGCTGTCCGGCCCCAGCGCCGTGCTGGCGTGGGGCAGGGGCTGGCCGGGTTCGATCCAGGGTATCAAGTCACTTGCCGGCGAGCTGCATCCACAAGAACGTGTACTCGAGCGCCATCATCTGCGCGCGCTGGCCGTTGTCGGCAGCGCCGCCGTGGCCGCCTTCGATGTTCTCCCAGTACAGCAGCGGGTGGCCCTGTTCGCGCATCTTCGCGGCCATCTTGCGGGCGTGGCCGGGGTGCACGCGGTCGTCGCGCGTGCTGGTGGTGAACAGCACCTTCGGCATCTTCACGCCCGGCTTCACGTTCTGGTAAGGGCTGTACTTCGAGATGACGGCCCAGTCTTCCGGTTTGTCGGGGTTGCCGTACTCGGCCATCCAGCTCGCGCCGGCCAGCAGCTTGTGGAAGCGCTGCATGTCCAGCAGCGGCACCTGGCAGACCACGGCGTTGAAGAGCTCGGGCCGCTGCACCATCACCGCGCCCACCAGCAGGCCGCCGTTGCTGCCGCCCTGGATGCCCAGGTGCTGCGGGCTGGTGATCTTCTGCGCGATCAGGTCTTCGGCCACCGCCGCGAAGTCGTCGTAGCTCTTCTGCTTGTTGGCGAGGATGGCGCCCTGGTGCCAGCCCGGGCCGAACTCGCCGCCGCCGCGGATGTTGGCCAGCACGTAGACGCCGCCCTGGCCCGTCCAGGCGCGGCCGATGCCGCCCGAGTACCACGGCGTGAGCGAGACCTCGAAGCCGCCGTAGCCGTAGAGCAGCGTGGGGTTCTTGCCGTCGGCCTTCGCGCCCTTGGGCCAGATCACGAAGTAGGGCACCTTGGTGCCGTCCTTGCTGGTGGCGAAGCGCTGCTCGGCGCGCATGCCGGTGGCGTCATAGAAGGTGGGGCGCGACTTCAGCACCTCGCGCGCATCGCTGCCGGTGCGGCCGAGCTGCAGCGTGTCGGGCTGCAGGAAGTCGGCCACGTTCATGAAGTAGGCCTCGGCCAGCGGGTCGTCCTTCAGCAGCGGGTCGTGCAGCGGCGTCACGCCCAGGCTGCCGGGGTAGGGCGCCTTCACGTCGCGCTTGCGCCATCCCTTGGTGCCTGGCTGCGTGGCGGGCTGCCACTCTTCGATGCGGCTGGCCACGTTGTCCAGCACGTCCAGCAGCAGCTTGCTCTTCGTGGCGCCGAAGCTCGCCAGCGAACGCGTGGCGCTGGGCAGGAAGAGCGCATCGAAACGGCGCTCGCCCTTCAGGTAAGCCGCGGCGTTGCCGGCCAGCAGCGCGCCACGCGGCCAGGTGCGCTTGCCGATGGTCCAGTCGCTGCGCAGCTCGATCAGCACGAACTCGCGCCAGAAGCTCAGCTTGGCGTCGGCGGGCTTGTCGATGCGCACCGGCTTGCCGTTCTGCAGCAGGAAGAGCTCGTCGCTGTAGAAGGTGACGGCGCGGCCCATCACCGTGCGCTCGAAACCGGGCGTCTTGTCGACGCTGACATACGAAGCGACGTCTTTCGCCTCGCCCTCGAACACCGTCACCGCGCTGGTCAGCGGCGTGCCACGCTTCCACTGCTTGATGACGCGCGGGTAGCCCGAATCGGTGAGCGAACCTGCGCCGAAATCGGTGCCGACATAGATGTTGTTCTCGTCGATCCATTCCACGCTGCCCTTGGCCTCGGGCAGCGTGAAGCCGCCTTCGATGAAGGTCTTGGTGACGGTGTCGAACTCGCGCACCACGGTGGCATCGGCGCCGCCGCGCGACAGCGCGATCAGGCAGCGGCGGTAGTCCGGGCCCAGGCAGCTGCTGCGGCTCCAGACCCAGTTTTCCTTCTCGGCCTTGCCCAGGGCGTCGACGTCGATCACCGTCTCCCACTTCGGCTGCGGCTTGCGGTACTCGGCCAGCGTGGTGCGGCGCCACAGGCCGCGCGGGTTGCTGGCGTCGCGCCAGAAGTTGTAGAGCCAGTCGCCGCGGCGGCTGACGTAGGGGATCTGCTCGCGGCTGTCCAGCACCTCGCGCAGGCTGGTCTTGAGCTTGTCGAAGCCGGGGCGGGCCTGCAGCAGGCCTTCGCTCTCGGCATTGCGCTCGCGCACCCAGGCCAGGGCCTTCTCGCCCTGCACGTCTTCGAGCCAGAGGTAGGGGTCGGCGGCGGGCTGGGTCTGCGGGGTCTGGGACATGGCGGATTGGCTCAGCGCCAGGCCCAGGGCCAGCGCGGGGAAGAGTTGGTGGAGTTTCATGCTCAGTATTTCGAGGTGGGCGCCTTCAGCGGCGCGGGGTGGACTTCGACACTGTTCTCGTTGTTCCCGATCCAGACCTGCCCGTCCTGCACCGTCACCTGCAGCTGCATGCTGCGGGCGGCCAGCGTGGCCAGGGCCTGGCTCTGTGCGGCGGGCAACTGCCACACCCACAGGTTGTTCAACCTTGTCAGCTTGTTCTGCACGCCGGCCCACCAGATGTGCGCGGCGCTGCTGTAGGTGTAGAGCACCACGCGGTCGGCGCGGCCGGCGGCGCGCACGAGGCGGCGTTCGTCGGGCTGGCCGACCTCGATCCACTGCCGCACCTCGCCCGAGAGGCTGTGCTGCCAGAGATCGGGCTCTTCGGCATCGGCGGCGCCGCGCGCGAAGGCCAGCGCCCCGTCGTGGTCGTCGGCCGGCACGTGCAGCGCGTAGGCCAGCAGCCGCACCATCATGCGTTCGTCGGTTTCGGAGGGCTCGCGCGCCAGCGTCACCTGGTGGGTGGCGTAGAGGTTGCGGTCCATGTCGGCGATCTGCAGCGTCGCCTTGTGCACGGTGGCCTTGATAGCCATCAGCGGGCTCCGCGCTGGGGCTGGCGGCGTTTCATGGCGGGCGGTTTCGGCAAGGCAGGCTTCCGGCGCCGCGGGGGCGCAAAGCCGAGCACTGTGCCACAGCGGCGGCCGGCTGCGGCCGGGTGGCATCATTCGCACCCTGGCCGGCGCGCCCGGCAATGAACATCCAAGGAAAGACGATGAAGGTCCAGACCCTCGTGCTCGCCGGCATTTGCCTGGCGTTTGCCGGCACCGCCCCCGCACAGACCACCCCGGCCAAGCCCGCGGCCCCTGCCAAGCCCGCGGCCGCCAAGCCCGCGGCACCGGCCAAGACCAACGCAGCCAAGCCTGCCGCCACGCCCGCGCCCAGCGCCGGCGCGCAGGCGGGCACGAAGTCGCTCAGCGGCACCGTGGTGGCCAACAGCGGCCCCATCCTCACCCGCGACGAACTGCGCGCCTGCCTGGCCGAGCGCGACACCATCGCCAAGCGACTGGAAACCCTGGACGGCCAGCGCGCGCCCATGGAAAACGAGCGCAAGGCCATCGAGGCCGACCGCGAGGCCGTGAAGGTGGCGCGTGACGCGCTGGAAGCCCAGCGCGGCAAGAGCGAGGCCCTGAGTGGCCGCTTCAACGAGCACAAGACCAAGCTCGAGACCTTCAACAAGACGGTGGCCGACTTCAACGACAGCAACCCGCGCCCCGGCCCCAACACCGACCGCCGCCGCGCCAACTTCGCCAAGGAGAGCAAGGAGCTCAACGAAGCCCTGGCCGCCCTGCGCACCGAAGCCACAGCGCTGGAGGCCGACACCAAGGGCGTGGTGGAGGGCTACAACGCCAAGGTCACCGCGCTGAACGAGCGCGCCGACGCCTGGAACAAGCGCAACGCCGAGCTCAACGCCGAGCGCGACAAGATCAAGGCCGACGACACGGCCTGGATCGCCAACTGCAGCGACCGCCGCTACCGCGAGGAAGACGAGGCCGCCATCCGCAACGGCAAGTGATGCGATCGATGAGCGAGCCCAACCCGCTGCTGCAGCCCTGGCAGACCCCGCACGGCCTGCCGCCCTTCCAGGCCTTGGAGCCGGCGCATTTCCAGCCGGCGCTGCAGGCTGCCATGCGGCAGCACCGGGAAGAGCTCGCCGCCATCGCCGCGCAGACGGCCGCGCCGAGCTTCGAGAACACGCTGGCGGCTTTCGACCGCGCCGGGCGCCAGCTCGGGCGCATCGCGGCCACCTTCAGCAACCTCAACAGCTCGGCCACCAGCCCGGCGCTGCAGGCCGTGCAGCGCGAGATGGCCGCCCCGATGGCCGCCCACCACAGCGCGGTCTACAACGACGCGGCGCTCTTCGCCCGCGTGGCCGCGCTGCAGGCGCGGCGCGAGACCCTGGGCCTGAGCGCCGAGCAGCAGCGCCTGCTCGACCGCGTGCACACCGATTTCGTGCGTGCCGGTGCCCGTCTGGCGCCCGAAGCCCAGGCCCGCCACGCGCAGGTGATGCAGCAGCTGGCGCAGCTGACGACGCGCTTCGCGCAGAACGTGCTGCACGACGAAAGCAGCTGGGCGCTGGCGCTGCCCGACGAGGCCGCGCTGGCCGGCCTGCCCGACTTCGTGCGCGCCAACGCCGCCCAGGCGGCGGCCGATCGCGGCCGGCCGGGCCACGTGATCACGCTCTCGCGCTCGCTGGTGGTGCCCTTCCTGACCTTCAGCACCCGGCGCGACCTGCGTGAGCAGGCCTGGCGCGCCTGGACCGGCCGTGGCGAACACGCCGGTGAACACGACAACCGCGAAGTGGTGCGCGACATCCTGCGCCTGCGCCGCGAGCAGGCCCAGCTGCACGGCCATGCCTGCTACGCCGACCACGCGCTCACCGACACCATGGCCGGCACCCGTGCCGCCGTGCAGGGCCTGTTGAGCGAGGTTTGGCCGCGGGCGCTGCAGGCGGTGGAGCGCGAGCGCCAGGCCTTGCTGGAGCAGATGCAGGCCGAGGGCAGCCGCGGCGAGATCGAGCCGTGGGATTGGCGCTTCTGGGCTGAAAAGGTGCGCCGTGCGCGCTACGCGGTGGACGACGCCGAGGTCAAGCCGTACTTCGAGCTCGGTCGCGTGGTCGCTGCCGCCTTCGATTGCGCCCAGCGCCTCTTCGGCCTGCGCTTCGAAGCCCGTGCCGACATCCCGGTCTACCACCCTGACGTGAAGGCCTACGAGGTCTTCGACCGCGATGGCCACCTGCAGGGCATCTTCCTGCAGGACAACTTCGCGCGGCCCACCAAGCGCAGCGGCGCCTGGATGAGCAACCTGCGCTGGCAGCACCGCAACGCGGCCGATGGCACGGCGCAAGTGCCGGTGATCCTGAACAACAACAACTTCGCCAAGGGCAGCCCCGGCGCGCCCACGCTCCTGAGCCTGGACGACGCGCGCACGCTCTTCCACGAGTTCGGCCACGGCCTGCACGGCCTGCTGAGCAGCGTGACCTACGAGCGCCTTTCGGGCACGCAGGTGCTGCGCGATTTCGTCGAGCTGCCCTCGCAGATCTTCGAGCACTGGATCAACGAGCCCGAGGTGCTGCAGCGCCACGCCCGGCACTTCGAGACCGGCGAGCCCATTCCGGCCGAACTGCTGCAGCGCCTGAAGAAGGCGCAGCAGTTCAACCAGGGCTACGAGACGGTGCGCTACACCGCCAGCGCGATGGCCGACCTGGCCATCCACTCGCTGAGCCTGGACGACAGCGAGGGCGAGCCACCGGCCGACCTCTGCGCCTGGGAGGCCGATCTGCTGCAACGCGCCGGCCTGCCGCACGGCGTGGGCCTGAACCACCGGCTGGTGCACTTCCAGCACCTGTTCGCGGGCAGCAGTTACGCCGCCGGCTATTACGTCTACCTCTGGGCCGAAGTGCTGGACGCTGACGGCTTCGACGCCTTCACCGAAGCCGGCAGCCCCTTCGACCCGCAGGTGGCGCAAGCCCTGCACCGCTACATCTACAGCAGCGGCAACAGCCTGGAGCCGGGCGCCGCCTACGCCGCCTTCCGCGGCCGGGCCGCGACGGTGCAACCGCTGCTGAAGAAGAAGGGCCTGCTGCAGCCGGCCTAGCCGGCGGGCCGCAGGGGCTTCAGGCCGCCGACATTGGCGGCCCGAACAGCGCTTCCAGCGACGCCAGGAAGGCCGTGAAGTCCAGCGGCTTGGTCCAGTAGTCGCTCATGCCGGCGGCCAGCGCGCGCTCGATGTCCTCGGGCATGGCGTTGGCCGACAGTGCGATCACAGGCACCTGCGCGAGTGCGGCCTGGGTGCGCAGGCGGCGCAGCACCTCGAAGCCGTCCATGTCGGGCAGCTGCATGTCCAGCAGCACCAGATCGGGCACCAGCGCAGCCGCCTGCTGCAGGCCGCGGGCGCCGTCTTCGGCCACGTGCAGGCGCAGGTCAGGCCGGCGCTGAAGCAGCTCGCTGATGATCAGCGCGTTGACGGGGTTGTCCTCGATGTAGAGCAGGGTGGCGCGCACGGGCGCGCCCGGGGCTGTGGCTGTGGCTGAGGCCGGCGTGGGGGGCTGCTCGGTCTCGGCCACGGCTTCTTCGGGCGCCCACTGGCCGTCGGCCAGGTGCAGCTCGAAGACGCTGCCCACGCCGGGCTCGCTTTCCACCTGCACGCTGCCGCCCATGCGTTCGAGCAGCGCCTTCACGATGGCCAGCCCGATGCCCGAGCCCTCGATGGCGTCAGGCCCCTCGTTGCGCCGGCCCAGGCGGTTGAAGGGCTCGAAGAGGTGGCGCAACTGCTCGGCGTCCAGGCCGCGGCCGGTGTCGCTCACGCGCAGCACGCGCTGGCGCCCGCGGGCCAGCGCCTCGATGCGCACGCTGCCACCGCGCCGGTTGTACTTGATGGCGTTGGTCAGCAGGTTCAGCAAGGCCTGGCGCAGCCGCGTGGGGTCGGCCAGCACCCTGCCTTCCAGCGCGCCCAGCTGCAGCTGCACGCCGTGGCTCTCGCGCAGGTCGCCCAGCATGGGCAGCGTTTGCGTCACCAGCGGCGCCAGCGCCACCGGCTGCAGCGCGATGCGCAACTCGCCGCTTTCCAGGCTGGAGAGGTCGAGCACGTCGTTGATCAGCGCCAGCAGGTGCTGCCCCGCCGAGCGGATGTGCTCCACGCGGCGCCGGCGGGCCTGCGTTCCGGCATCGGTGCCGGCCTCTTCGGCCAGCAGCAGCTGCGCGAAGCCCAGCACTGCGTTCAGCGGTGTGCGCAGCTCGTGGCTCATGCGCGCCAGGAAGCGGCTCTTCGCGCGGCTTTCGCCCAGAGCGATCTCGCGGTCGCGGCGGGCCGCCTCGGCGTTGCGCTTGTCGGTGACGTCCCAGTTCAGGCCGATGCGGCGGCGGCCGCTGCCATCGCGGATCTCCACCGAGCGTGAGGCCAGCCAGCGCACCTGGCCATCGGGCCAGACGACGCGGAACTCGTTCTCGAAGGCGTCGCCGCGCGCAAAGGTCTCGTTCAGCTTTGGATAGAGCCAGATGCGGTCGTCGGGGTGCACGCATTCAGCGCGTTCGGCCTCGCTCATGGCGCGCGCTTCGGGCGGGCGGCCGCGCAGCCGCCACATCTGGTTGTCCCAGGTGGCCACGCCGGTGTCCAGATTGAGCTGCCACGCGCCGAGACCGGCGCCGCGCGCGGCCAGGGCCACGCTTTCTTCGGCCGCGCGCAGGGCCTGCTCGGCGCTGCGGCGCTCGGTGAGGTCGATGACGATGCCGAACATCACCGGCGGATCGGTCTCGCGCTCGATGCGTGTGTGCGTGGCCAGGTGGCGCACGCTGCCGTCGGGGCGCAGCGCGCGCAGCGTGAGGTCGTGGCTCTGTTCACGGCTGCGAAGGAAGGCCCCGAAATGCTGCTGCACCTCGGTCCTGTCGTCGGGGTGCACGCAACGCGCCATCCACTCGCCGAGCGTGGGCGCGGGTTCGTCGGGGCCCAGCGCGAACATCGCACGCATCGGTGCGTTCCAGCTCGGGGCGGCGTTGCGCTCGGCCACCCAGTAGCCGATGCCGGCCGCTTCGGTGGCGAGCGCAAAGCGCCGCTTGGTTTCAGCCGCCTGGCGCTGCTCTTCGTGCTGTGCCGTCACGTCCATCGCCACGCCGATGAAGGCCTGCGGGCGGCCGAGCGCGTCGCGCTGCAGCACGCGCCGCGTCATCACCTGGCGCCAGCTGCCATCGGCGCGGCGGTAGCGCGCCTCCATGTCGGTGGGCCCGGGCACCTGCAGGGCCCGTTGGGCCGAGGCCAGCACGCGCGGCAGGTCGTCGGGGTGGATGAACTCCCGCACCTCCTCGATGGACAGGCCCTCGGGCCGCGGATGGATGTCCAGCACGCGGTAGGCCTGGGCGTTGTAGTGCATGCGCTGGGTGGCGAGGTCGTGCCGCCAGACGGCAATGTTGCCGAGGTCGACGGCCAGTGCCAGGGCCGACTGCGCTTCGGCCAGCGGGCGGTCGCCGGCCACGGCGGTGGGGCCGGAAGCCGGTTGCAGCGCGAGCACCCAGCCGCCGCCCGGCAGCGGCTG
This sequence comes from Rubrivivax sp., assembly GCA_051861265.1. GTDB lineage: Bacteria > Pseudomonadota > Gammaproteobacteria > Burkholderiales > Burkholderiaceae_C > Rubrivivax. The sequence continues at coordinate 43,756 of JBHYDA010000018.1, read as the reverse complement.
GCTTTGCGCCTCGAGCCAGCGCCCGGCCCCGCCCCGGCGCGCCAGTGCCCGCTGAACGGGCTGCGGGCCCAGCAGGACTTCGGCGTCGCGTTCGTCGCGGCACAACGCCGCCAGCGGCAGACCGGGCGCGAGCTCGGCTTCGCACAGCGCGTGCGCGGCGGCGTTGGCGTATTGCACACAGCCGGCGGCGTCGATGTGCAGCAGCGCCGCCGGCGCCGCTGCCAACAGGGCCTGGGCCAGGTCGGCGGCCGGTGCGGCGGCGGGCAGGTCTTGAGGCTCGGGCGGTGGCATCTCGGGGGGCGCACACGCGGGTGTGGCGGAGGGCTGCTGCGCGCGCAGTATCGCGCGGCGCGCCGAAACCCGCGAGCCAGCGCCCGCCGGGCCCTACATCGGCTTGAAGCGCCAGGCCCAGGCCTGGCTCACCGCCAGCGTCTCGGCGTGCTGGCGCAGGTGCAGCGTGATGCGGCCGAGTTCATCACGCTGGGCGCGGGCGATGGCACTGGCGCGCACGATCGCGCCGCGGTGCACCTGCCAGAAGACCTCGGGGTCCAGGCCGTCAGCGATTTCGCGCAGCGGCTTGCGCACGTGGGCTTCGTCGGTGGCGGTGACGACGCGGGTGTACTTCTCGTCGCTCTGGAAGAACAGCACCTCGTCGATGGCGAACATCTTGATGGTGTCGCCCACGCTGGCGCTCAGCCAGCGCAGGCGCGGCGTGCCGCCGGGCTCGGCACCGCCCGCACCCTGCAGGCGGCCGGCCAGATGCTGCAGCAGCCGCTGGATGTCGGGCGCAGGCGCCGGGCTGCGCAGGCGCTGCTGCAGGCGCTGCACCGCCTGCGCCAGGCGCTCGGCGTTCACGGGCTTGAGCAGGTAGTCCACCGCGCCGGCGTCGAAGGCGGCCACGGCGTGGCTGTCGTAGGCGGTGGTGAAGACGGTGTGGCAGCGGCCGCTGGCCGCCCGTGCGACTTCGAGCCCGCTCAGGCCCGGCATGCGGATGTCGAGGAAGGCGATCTGCGGCGCGTGCAGTTCCAGGGCCTCGACGGCGCCGGGGCCGTCTTCGCACTCGGCCACCACCTGCAGTTCGGGCCAGGCGCTGGCCAGCATGCGGCGCAGCTCGGCGCGGGGCAGGTCTTCGTCGTCGGCGATCAGGGCGGTGGGCGCGGTGTGCATCGCAGGCTCATTCCGGGGGCAAGCTGAGGGTGGCGGCCACGCCGCCGTCGGGCAGGGCCTTCAGGCCCAGTGCGGCGGTGTCGCCGTGGATCTGGCGCAGGCGCTCGCGGATGTTGCTCAGGCCCAGGCCGCTGCCGCCCCCGCTGGCGCCGAAGCCGGCGCCGTCGTCGGCCACCGTCACCTCCAGGCCGCCGTCGCTGCGGCGCTGCGCGACCACCTCCACGCGCACCGGGCCCACCTTGGGCTCGGCGCCGTGCTTGACGGCGTTCTCGGCCAGCGAGATCAGCATCAGCGGCGGGCAGCGCAGCGCCAGCAGCTCGTCGTCGGCCTGCACGGCCCAGCTCAGGCGTGGCATGCGTGCCGACATCAGGCCCAGGTAGGCGCGCACGATGTCCAGTTGCGCGCCCAGCGTGGCGTCGCTGTCGCCGCTGCTGCGCAGCCGCGGGATGGCCGCGCGCAGGTAGTCGACGAGGTGGTCGATCATCTCGCTGGCGCGCGCCGGGTCGGTGGCGATGGCGCTGCGCACGCCGGCCAGCGTGTTGAAGAGGAAGTGCGGCTCGACCTGCGCGGCCAGCACGCTCAGGCGCAGCTCGGCCTCGCGGCGCTGGGCCTGCGCGCGTTCGAGCTCCTGCTCGCGCGCCAGCGCGGCCAGGCCCTGGCGCTCGCGCCGCCAGCCCCACAGCGCCACGCCGCCGGCCATCCAGAAGCTGAAGAGCGCGCTGGTGACGCCATTGCTGAAGCGGGTCATCGCGCTCAGCGGCGCGCTTTCTTCGGCACCGCCGGCCATGCGGGGGGCCGAAGCCAGCGGGGCCGGCGGCGTGCTCATGCTGACGCCGATGGAGACGGCCACGCGCTTGCGCTTGCCGCTTTCGTCGACGGCGCCGGTGGCCTCGGCGATGGCCTGCTTCAGCGGCTCGCTGCCAAACTGGTGGAAGACCAGCATGGCCAGCACCGCCGCCGCCACGGCCGCTGCCAGCGCGTTGCGCTCGCGCGCTTCGGGCCAGGCCTGGCGGCGGACCCACAGGCCCATCAGCGGGCCGATGATCAAGGGCGCGAAGAGCTGCACCGCCAATTGCGCCAGCGCGCCCAGCGGGGCTTCTGCCAAAGGCTGCCCCACCACCAGGGGCGTGACGGTCATGAGCAGCGCAACCAGAAGCACGAGCGAAAACACGAGCAGGCGGCCGCGCACCCAGGGCGCGCTGAACACCGGGTATCGGCGGTAGCGCGTGAACCAGCCGTGGGCGCTGCCTGTGAGCGCGACCGGCAGTTCGGCGTCCAGCGGGTGCAGCAGCGGGGCGGCCACCACCGGCGCCGCGGCCTGTGCCGGCGCTGGGCCGGGCCCGGTTGCGGTGGAAGGAGACAGTGCCATGGGTGCGCAGCCTAACCGCCCACGCGGCCCTTGCGCAGCGCTGCGACCAAGGCCCCGGCGTGCCGGACCAAGCCCGCAGGCCAGGGCACGAAAAGGCCTCTGCGCCCTGCGCTAAGCTCCGCGCCCGCTCCTCAGCTGCTCTTCGCCCGGCCCCATGCAACTCAGCCGCCTCTGGCAACCGCGCCGCCTGCTCTTCTGGCAGATGGTGATGTTCAACGTGCTCTCTTCGGTGTGCGGCTATGCGCTGCGTGCGCTGCCGCTGAACACCGTGGGCCTGCTGCTGGTGGGCGGTGTGGCGCTGCTGAACGTGGGCTTCGGGCTGCTCGCGGCGTGGATGCTGATCAAGGACCCGCCGCCACCGCGCTGAGCGGCGGTCGGCGTGCCGCCCGGCCGCTCAAAGCGGCTGGAAGCCTGTCTTGCGGATGATCTCGGCCCAGCTCTTCGTGTAGGCCCGCTCGCGCGCGGCCAGTGCGCCGGCGTCCATGAACTCCACGCTCAGGCCCAGGGCCGTGAGGCGCGTTCTCACCTCGGGCTGCTGCAGCACCTTGGCCAACGCCGCGCCGAAGGCATCCACCGAGGCCTTGGGCGTGCCGGCCGGCGCGAAGAAGCCGTAGTAGGGCAGGGCCTCGAAGCCGCCCATGCCCAGTTCGGCCAGCGTCGGCACGTCGGGCAGCACGGCCTGGCGCGTGGTGCCGCCCACCGCCACCAGGCGGATGCGGCCGGCCTTGTGCGCATCGATGAAATCGGGCACCGAGCCGATGCCGGCGTTGATCTGGTTGCCCAGCATGTCGGCCATCATCGGCGCGCTGCCGCGGTAGGGCGCGGGCACGAGATCGAGCTGGTACTGCCCGCCCAGCAGCTTCACCATGAACTCGGGTGTGGAAGCGGGGGCCGGCACACCGACCACCCCCTTGCCCTGGCCGTTGGCCTTCACCCAAGCCACGTACTCGGCCAGGCTCTTGGCCGGCGTGCCTGGGGAGACCGCGAAGCCGTTGACGAAGCTGGCGAAGCCGGCCACGGGGGTGAAGTCTTTCGCGGGGTCGAAGCCCGGGGTCTTCGACACCAGCGGCAGCACGCTCACCGTGTGGTCGTGCGTGATGAAGAGCGTGCTGCCGTCGGGGGCCGCCGCCTTCAGCGCCTGCGCCGCCAGCTGGCCGCCGGCACCGGGCTTGTTCTCGACGATGACGGTGACGCCGAGCTCGTCCTTCAGCTTCTCGGCCAGCACGCGGGCAATGGCATCGGTGCCGCCGCCGGCCGGAAAGCCGACCAGGATCTTCAGCGTCTTGTTCTGGGCCTGGGCCGGGCCGGCCGCCAGCGCCAGGGTGGCGAAGGCGAGCGTGGCAACAGCGCCCAGCACGGCGCGGCGGGGGGTCGGGGTGCGCATGGGGAAACCTCCTCTTCGGGTGCTCGTGGGATGTCGGTCGTCAGGGCGCGGGCGTGTCGCTGCGCAGCACGGCCAGCACGTCGGAATGGAACTCGCGGCGGTAGAGGATGGCCACCACCGCGGCGCTGCCGGCGATCATCGCCCAGGGCGAGAAGAACCACGCCACGGCAGCGAAGCTGAAGTAGTAGGCACGCAGGCCGTCGTTGAAGGTTTCGGCCGCCAGACCCATCACGCGGCCGGCGCGCAGCGCGAAGGCCTCGCGTTCAGCGTCGCTGTTGTAGCGGTCGTGGGGCGGTGCAGCGGCCACCAGCAGGGCGCCGAAGGTGTATTGGCGCAGGCTCCAGGTGAAGCGGAAGAAGGCATGCACGAAGATGCCGAGCAGCAGCACCACCTTGAGGTCGAAGACCAGCAGCGTGGTGCGCGCGGCAAACGGAATCTCGCGCACCAGCTCGCTGGCCTTGTCGGTGGCCGACAGCACCGCCAGCAGGCCCCCGATGATGAGGATGGTGGTGCTGGCGAAGAAGCTCGGGCTGGTGGAAAGGTTCTGCACCACCACGCCGTCGACCACCCGGTTCTCGCGCCAGGTGGTCTGCAGCATCCAGCGTGTGCGCTCGCGGTTGGTCAGTGCCAGCAGCGAGGGCTGGGCCGCGGCGCGGACCCGCGCGAAGTGCGCGTAGCCGACCCAGGCGGCCGCCAACAGCCCGAGCGCCACCCAGTCGGGCCAGGGCAGCACACGCCACAAAGCAATCAAGGTGTCCACGCGGGCGACTGTAGCGCCCGCGGGCGGCGGCCCCGCCGGGCCGCCGTCGCCGGTTTCAGGCGAGCTTGGCGGTGGCCGCGGCCACGCGCGCGCCGAAGGCCTTGGCCGTCGCGATGTCGCCCGGCACCATCTCGTCGACCGAGGCGTCGGACGGTGTCGTCGTCATCAGGCCCGAGCTGCTGGCCACGTAGTTCAGGTCGTTGCGCGTGGCGGCCTTGCTGTTGCTCGGCATCATGCCCGTGCCCACCCAGAACATGCTGTGCTGCTGGCTCAGCGTGAACAGGTAGTGCAGGGTGCTGAGCTTGTCGCCGTTCATGCTGGCGCTGTTGGTGAAGCCGGCGGCGAGCTTGTCCTTCCACTGGCCGGTGAACCAGGCCTTGCTGCTGGCATCGGCGAACTTCTTGAACTGCCAGCTCACGCTGCCCATGTAGGTGGGCGAGCCGAAGACGATGGTCTTGGCGGCCTGCAATTGCTCCCAGCCGCCTTCGGGCAGGTTGCCTTCCGCGTCGATGGCCAGCAGCGTGCCGCCGCTGCCTTCGGCCACGGCCTCGGCAACCTTCTTCGTGTGGCCGTAGCCGCTGTGGAAAACGATGACGATCTTGCTCATGCTGGGGTCCTTCGGGGTCGGGGTTGGGGGGATGTGGGGGTTCACGGCGCGAGGTCGAAGACCAGCACCTCGGCGTCTTCACCGCCTTCGAGCACGAGCTGGTTCTCCTGCTCCAGCCGGGCCGCGTCGCCGGCCTTCAGTGCGCGGTCGTTGACACGCAGCGCGCCGTGCACCACGTGCACGTAGGTGATGCGGCGCGGGTTCAGCGCGAGTTCGGCGCGCTCTTCGCCGGTGAAGAGGCCGGCATGGATGGCAGCGTCGGCGTGGATCGTCACCGCGCCGTCGCGCCCGTCGCGCGCGGCCACGGTGACGAGGCGCCCGCGCTTGCTCTCGGCGCTGAAGTGCTTCTGCTCGTAGCCGGGCTCGATGCCCGTCTTCTCCGGCAGGATCCAGATCTGCAGGAAGTGCGTGGCGCTGTCCTGCGCGTGGTTGAACTCGCTGTGGCGCACGCCGGTGCCGGCGCTCATGCGCTGCACGTCGCCGGGAAGAATGACGCCGGCGTTCGCGCCGCCGGCCTCGCCATTGCCCATGCTGTCCTTGTGCGCGAGGGCGCCGTCGAGCACGTAGCTGACGATCTCCATGTCGCGGTGGCCGTGCGTGCCAAAGCCGGTACCTGCCGCGATGCGGTCTTCATTGATGACGCGCAAGTTGCCCACGCCCATGTGGCGCGGGTCGTAGTAGTCGGCGAAGCTGAAGCTGTGGAAGCTCTTGAGCCAGCCGTGGTCTGCATAACCGCGTTCGGCCGATTTGCGCAGGGTGATCATGGTCGGGGCTCCTTCGTTGCTGAGGGCGGATGCGATGCGATCCGCCGTGCAGCCAATGTAGGAAAGCCGGCCCGGCGCCGGGCTGCGCGGGCTTGTCGGCGTCGTTCAAATAAGATGAAGCCATGTCCGAACGCAGCAGCGCACTCACCCCCGACGCCCTGGCCATGATGGACGCCATCGCGCGCACCGGCAGCTTCGCCGCGGCCGCGCGAGAGCTCGGCAAGGTGCCCTCGGCCCTGACCTACAGCGTGCGCCAGCTGGAAGAAGCGCTGGACGTGCTGCTCTTCGACCGCAGCTCGCGCCAGGCGCAGCTCACGGCCGCCGGCACCGAGCTGCTGGTGGAAGGCCGCCGCCTGCTGCAGGAAATGGATGCCGTGGCCAACCGCGTGCGCCGCGTGGCCAGCGGCTGGGAGACGCAGCTGTCCATCAGCGTGGAAGACATCCTCTCGGTGCCGACGGTCTTCGAGCTGGTGCAGGCCTTCTGCGAGGTGCGCGAGCTGCGCGAGGGCAGCACCGAGCGCCAGGCCCCGGGCACGCGCATCCGCCTGCGCACGGACGTGCTCACCGGCACCTGGGAGGCGCTGGTCACGGGGCAGGTCGATCTGGCCATCGGGGTGTCGGCGGGGCACGCCAACCCCGGCGGCATCGAGCTTCGCCTGCTGGGCGAGGTGCCTTTCGTCTTCTGCATGGCCCCGCACCACCCGCTGGCGGGCCGCGAGGGCCCGCTGGCCGACGCCGAACTCGTGCACCACCGCGCCGTGGCCGTGGCCGACACCGCGCAGCGCCTGGCGCCGACCACCGTCAACCTGCTGCCGGGGCAGGACGTGCTGACCGTGCCGAACATGCGCATGAAGGCCGAGGCGCTGCTGCGCTGCCTGGGCTGTGGCTTCATCCCCGAGCCGCTGGCGCGCCCGCACCTGGAGGCCGGCACGCTGGTGCAGAAGGAAACGGCGCGCGCGCCCACGGTGGCGCAGTTGCACTATGCCTGGCGCGCAGAACGTGGCGGCACCGCCGGTCTGGGCCGCGCGCTGCAATGGTGGCTGCAGCAACTCGAAAGCCCCACCACGCGGCGCGCGCTGCTGGAGCGCCACGCCGGCCCGCTGTGCTGAAGACCAGCGGCGCCTGCGGCCGCTTCGCACCGTCGCCAACCGGGCCGCTGCACGCCGGCTCGTTGGTGGCCGCACTTGCCAGCTGGCTGGACGCCCGAGCGCACGGCGGCCGCTGGCTGGTGCGCATCGAAGACGTGGACACCCCGCGCTGCGTACCGGGCGCCGCCGAGCACATCCTGCAGCAGCTGGCGCAGTGCGGGCTGGTGCCCGACGAAGCGCCGCTTTGGCAATCCACCCGCGGCACGGCCTACGCGCTGGCGCTGCAGCAGTTGCAGGACCTCGGTCCGGCCTACCCCTGCGCTTGCACGCGCAAGGACATCGATGCCTACTGGCTGGCCCAGGGCCTGCCGCACACCCCCGAGGCCGAGCGTGTCTACCCCGGCACCTGCCGCCCCGAGCGCGGCGGCCTGCGTGGTCGCCCGGCCCGTGCCTGGCGCCTGCGTGCCGAGAGCGTGGTGGCCTGGGCAGACCGCCGCCGGGGCCCGCAGCAACAGGACGTGGCGCAGGCCGTGGGCGACTTCGTGCTGCGCCGTGCCGACGGCCTGTGGGCCTACCAGCTGGCCGTGGTGGTGGATGACGCAGCCCAGGGCGTGACGCACGTGGTGCGCGGCGAAGACCTGGCCGACAACACCGCACGGCAGATCCTGCTGCAGCAGGCCTTGGGCCTGCCCACGCCCGCCTACCTGCACACGCCGCTGGTGCTGGCGGCCGATGGCCGCAAGCTCAGCAAGCAGAACGGCGCCGCGCCGCTGGATCTTCAACACCCCGTGATGGCGCTGCGCGAGGCCGCAGCGGTGCTGGGTCTGCCCCCGCTGCAGGCGCCCACGCCCACGGAGTGGCTGAAGCTGGCGCTGCCGGCCTGGGCACTGGCCTGGGGGCCGCCGGGAACCGGAGCCTGAACTGGGGCTGAACCGGGGCCTGAGGCCGAGCGGCTGTCCCGACGATCGGGGTGGCTGTCGTGGCAACTCCTCGTGCGCCTTGTGGCGCCGGGGTCAAGAATCGCGCGCGGCCCTGGCGCAGGGCGCTGCGCCGCCGACAGCACCCTACAAACCCTGGAGACAAGCCGCATGAAGCATCACCTGCCCGCCCTGGTCTTGCTGGCCGCCAGCCAGACCGCATGGGCGCAGCCCACCACGGTGCTCTTCGTGGGCAACAGCTACACCTTCGCCCGGCTCGACCCGGTGCTGACCTACAACGCCGCCAACGTGCGCGACCTCACGCGGCCCCAGGGGCCGCTGCACGGCGGCATCGACCCCGCGCTGCCCTTCGCTGGCGGGGCGCCCTTCACCAACCTCACCGGCACCAATTCCTACCCGGTGGGCATCCTCAACCCGGCCACTGGGCGCGAGTTCAACTCCTTCTCGCCGCATTCGCAGACGGTGGGTTGGGGCGGTGTGCCGGGCATCTTCAAGCAGCTCACGGTGCAGGCGGGGCTGGACTACGACGTGGCGCTCACCACGCGCAACGCGGCTTCTCTGCGCGGGCACTTCCTGAACACCGCCAACAGCAACTGGGACCTGCGCGGCAACATCAGCAGCCAGGCCTGGGACAAGGTGGTGCTGCAGGAGCAGAGCGACGAGGCCCTGGCGCCGCGCACGGTCAATGGCGTGGCGCTGGGCTCGAACTTCCCGTCGGTGCAGGCCTATGTCGACCGCATCGAGGATTGGATCCACCAGGGCAACGCGCTGAGCTACACCGAGCAGGCGATGTTCACGGCCATCCACGGCAGCGTGGCCGCCTGCCAGGCGGCCGGTGGCGGATCCTTCTGCACGAACAACACCACGCGCAACATCCCGGCCAACACGAACGCCAACGCGGCCACCCAGGTCTACCTGCAGCAGACCTGGGCGCGGCCCAACCTGATCAACCCGCCGGGCACCTCGCCTTTTCCTGACCCCCGCACCGGCAACGCGATCTACACCAACGAACCGGCACCCAGCTACTTCCCGACGCTGGAGGCCATGACCACCGAGATGACCGCCGCCATGTCCACGGTGGCGGCCTTCGCGGGCGCCGATGGCAGCGGCGGCATCACGGGCGTGGTGCCGGTAGGGCAGGCTTTTCTCACGGCGGTGCAGGCGGGCTTCGCCACGCGTGACATGTACGCGCCCGATGCCGCCACCGACGGCCTGATCGACCTGTGGTTCAACGACGGCACGCACGCCAGCGTGCACGGCTCTTACCTCAGCGCGCTGACGCTCTTCGGCTCGCTGACCGGGCAAGACCCGATGCAGTTCGGTGCGAACGAGATCGCCGCGGCCGAACTGGGCATTGCACCGGGCGATGCGGTGCTGCTGCAGATGGTGGCCAGCTACCAGCTCGGCTTCACCACCGCCGTGCCCGAGCCGGCCACGGCCTCGATGTGGGCCCTGGCGCTGCTGGCCCTGGGCTGGCGCGTGCGCCAGGGTCAGCGCCGGGACGCCTGAGGCCGTAGAGGGCTGGCCGGGGCTGGCATCATCGCGGCCTTTGCAAACTTTGCGTGAACACCATGACCACCACCCCCAGCGGCCTGCAGATTGAAGACACCGTCGTCGGCAGCGGCGAAGAGGCCGTTGCCGGCCAGCGCGTGCGCGTGCACTACACCGGCTGGCTGTATGACCCGACGGCAGCCGACAACCGCGGCAAGAAGTTCGACAGCAGCAAGGACCGCGGCCAGCCCTTCATGTTCGGCCTGGGCCAGGGCCAGGTCATCCGCGGCTGGGATGAAGGCGTGCAGGGCATGAAGGTGGGCGGCACGCGCGTGCTGACCATCCCGGCCGACCTGGGCTACGGCGCGCGCGGCGCCGGCGGCGTGATTCCGCCGAACGCGACCCTCGTGTTCGAGGTCGATCTGCTGGGTGTTTGACACTCCGCAGGCATGAAAAAGGCGCCCCGCGGGGCGCCTTTGTCTTTGGCCTTGGCCGACGTTCAGCGTGCCGGACGCGGACCTGCTTTGCTGAATGTCTTGCCAGCCGGCTTGAAGGGCTTGCCGGCCGGGCGCGGGCCGAAGCTCTTGCCGGCGGGCTTGCCGCCCGGGCGCATCGGGCGGTCGAAGGGCTTGGGCGGCTCGGTGCGCTTGGGCTCCAGGCCTTCGATCACGGCCACCGGCATGCGCTGCGTGGTGTAGCGCTGGATGCGGTGGATCATGCCGCTGTCGCGGCGCTCGGCCAGCGTCACCGCCAGACCCGAACGACCGGCACGGCCCGTGCGGCCGATGCGGTGCACGTAGTCCTCTTCCTTCATCGGCAGGCCGTAGTTGATGACGTGGCTGATGGTCGGCACGTCGATGCCGCGTGCGGCCACGTCGGTGGCCACCAGCACGCGCAGGTGCTTGCAGCGCAGGCCCTGCAGCACGCGGTTGCGGCGGCCTTGTGGCATGCCGCCGTGCAGGCTGGCCACGCTGTGGCCCATCTCGTGCAGGCGGTCGGCCAGCCAGTCGGCGTCACGCTGCGTGCTCGTGAACACCACGGCCTGATCGAGATCGCGCTCGGTGAGGATGTGGTCCAGCAGCGCGTTCTTGTGCTCGAAATCGTCGGCCCAGTGCAGGCGCTGCTCGATGTCGGAGTGGCTCTCGGTCTGCGAGGTGGCTTCGATGCGCTGCGGGTCGCGCAGCAGATCTTGCGCCAGGCGGCCGACGTTGCCGCTGAAGGTGGCGCTGTACATCACCGTCTGGCGCTGGGCCGGCGTGGCTTCGGTGATCAGGCGGATGTCGTCGATGAACCCCATGTCGAGCATGCGGTCGGCTTCGTCGAGCACCAGCATCTCGACCTGGTCGAGGCGGCACTTGCCCGAGCCGAGGTGGTCGATCAGGCGGCCGGGGGTGGCGATCAGGATGTCCAGCGGGCCGCGCAGCGCGGCCAGCTGCGCGCCGTAAGGCACGCCGCCGACGACGGTGGCCACACGCAGGCCGGGCACGAAGCGGCCGTAATCGCTGGCGGCCTTGGCCACCTGCAGCGCCAGTTCACGCGTGGGGGCCAGCACCAGCACGCGCGGGCCACTGGGCTTGCCGCCCTGGAAGCCGGGGTTGCGGGCACCGAAGCCGCGCGGGCCACGGTCGGTGCGCTCGGCACGGTCCGGCGTGGCTTCCACGGGCGGGGCGGCCTTGCGCTCGGCGGCAGCCTTGTCGCGGGCAGCCAGCACGCGCATCAGCGCGGGCAGCATGAAGCTGGCGGTCTTGCCGCTGCCGGTGCGGCTGCTGACCATCAGGTCGCGGCCGGCCAGCGCGGGCGGAATGGCTTCGGCTTGCACCGAGGTGGGTTCGGTGTAACCGGCGGCGCTCAGGGCACGCACCAGCAGTTCGTTCAGGTTCAGGGCTTCGAAACTCATCATCTCTCTCGCAGAAAAACAGCGCGCGAAAACGCGCCGCCGCGGGCTTCCGTCAGGGAAGACCGCGCAGGTGAAGTCGCTGAGGGATCCCGGCTCAGTGGCCCACGAAGAGGGGCACCGGGAGGTCGTGCGACGGCATCGCCGCCGACCCGTGAGAAGCGCACCGCGGTGCTGACTTGGATGTCAGCGCTTGAGTGGCAAGAGGCCGAAGGGGATGAACGATCTGGTTGCTTCGGCAGGCTCTTGAGGCACCCACGTTTGCAGCGCAGCCTGCGATTCTAGCCCGGATTCGGGTTTTTACGGAAGCCTTGTGTGCGTCAGCCCACGTTGCCGTGCACGCGGGGGGCCAGTGCCTGCCACACCGGCGTCAGGCGGCCGGGCAGGTCGGGCAGGGCGCCCAGGTCGGTGCGGCTCTCGGTGGGCGAGTGGAAATCGCTGCCGCGGCTGGCCAGCAGGCCGAACTCGATGGCGGTGTCGGCATAGCGGATGTGCTCGGCCGCGCTGTGGCTGCCGGTCATCACTTCCACGCCGCGGCCACCGTGGCCGATGAACTCGGTGAAGAGTGCGTACTCCTCGGTGGGCGTGAAGCGGTAGCGGCCCGGGTGCGCGATGACGGCAATGCCGCCTGCCTCGGTGATCCAGCCCACGGCGTCGCGCAGCGTGGCCCAGCGGGTGGGCACATAGCCCGGCAGGCCTTCGGTGAGGTAGCGGCGGAAGACGCTGTGGGTGTCGGGGCAGTGGCCGGCTTCCACCAGGAAACGCGCGAAGTGCGTGCGCGAGATCAGGTCGGGGTTGCCCACGTAGCGCAGAGCGCCTTCGAAGGCGCCGTGGATACCCACCTTCGCCAGCCCCGCGGCCATCTCGTGTGCACGCTGCAGGCGCCCGCCGCGCGTGGCGGCCAGTCCGGCCTGCAGCGCTTCGTCATCGGCATCGAAACCCAGGCCGACGATGTGCACGGTCTGGTGCAGAAAACTCACCGAGATCTCCACGCCGGTGAGGTAGCCCATGCCGAGGTCGAGCGCGGCGTCGCGAGCGCGCTGCTGGCCGCCGAGTTCGTCGTGGTCGGTCAGGGCCCAGAGTTCGACGCCGCGTTCTTGCGCGCGCTGCGCCAGGTCTTCGGGGCTCAGCGTGCCGTCGGAAACGTTGGAATGGCTGTGGAGATCGGCGTTGAGCAGGTGCACGCCGCGATTGTAGGAAGCCGGCCTCAGCGAGACAGGTTGAGGGTCTCCGCGCAGCGCGCGGCGAGCGTGGGGTCGTGGGTCACCACCACGAAGGCGGTGCCGTGTTCGCGCGCCAGTTCCATCATCAGCTGGAAGACGCCGTCGGCGGTGCCGCGGTCGAGGTTGCCGGTGGGCTCGTCGGCCAGCACACAGGCCGGCTGCGTGACCAGGGCCCGTGCGATGGCCACACGCTGGCGTTCGCCGCCCGAGAGCTGCGAGGGGTGGTGCGCCGTGCGCGAGGCCAGGCCCACGCGCGCCAGCATGGCCTGCGCGCGTTCACGCGCCTGCGCATGCGGCAGCCGGCGGATGCGCAGCGGCATGGCCACGTTGTCCAGCGCGCTGAACTCGGGCAGCAGGTGGTGAAACTGGTAGACGAAGCCCAGGTGCTGGTTGCGCCAGCGGCCTTGTTCGGCCGGGTTCATCTCGGCGAGATCGCGGCCCATCAGTTCGACGTGGCCTTCGGTGGGCGCGTCCAGCCCGCCCAGCAGGTGCAGCAGCGTGCTCTTGCCCGAGCCCGAGGCACCGACGATGGCCAGCGTCTGCCCGCGCCGCACCGTGAGGCTCACGCCGCGCAGCACGTGCACGTCGAGCGCATCGTCGCCGTGGCCTTCGGTGTAGCGCTTGTGCAGGGCGGTGGCCTGCAGCACGACATCGGGATCCCGATGCCCCGCGCTCGCTGGCGACCGGGTCGGCGCAGGCCGACGCAGCGGCGTGAGTTCCTCGGGGCTGTCGACGTTTAGGTCACTCATAACGCAGCGCCTCCGCCGGATTCACGCGGCTTGCGCGCCAGCTCGGGTAGATCGTCGCCACGAAGGACAGCAGCAGCGAGATCACCAGCACCGGCACGATGTCGGCGGCCATCGGCTCGCTCGGCATGCGGCTGATGACGTAGATGCTGCCCGGCAGGAAGGCCATGCCCAGCGCCTGCTCGATGGCCGGCACGATGACGTCGACGTTGTAGGCCACCAGCAGCCCCAGCAGGCTGCCCCCCAGCGTGCCGATCACGCCGCTGGTCGCGCCCTGCACCATGAACACGCCCATGATGCTGCCGGGGCTGGCGCCCAGCGTGCGCAGGATGGCGATGTCGGCGCGTTTGTCGGTCACCGTCATCACCAGCGTGCTCACCAGGTTGAAAGCCGCCACCGCGACGATGAGCGTGAGGATGATGAACATCAGCCGCTTCTCGATCTGCACGGCGTCGAACCAGTTGCGGTTGGTGCGCGTCCAGTCGCGCACCAGCACCTCGCCGCCCATGCGCAGCGCGATCTCGCCGGCCACGGTGCGCGCGCTGTGCACATCCGCCAGGCGCAGTTGCACGCCGCTGGGGCCGGCCAGCTGGAAGAGGCGCTGCGCGTCTTCGATGTGCAGCAGCGCCATCGCGCTGTCGTACTCGTAGTGGCCCGATTCGAAGGTGCCCACCAGCGTCACCTGCTTGAGCCGCGGCACCACGCCCGCGGGCGTGACCTGGCCGCCGGGCGCGACCACCGTGACCTTGTCGCCGATGCGCGCGCGCAGCAGGCGCGCCATCTCAGCGCCCATCACCACGTTCCAGGCGCCGGGCTGCAGGCGGGCCAGCGTGGCGGCTTCGGTGCGGCCGATGTCGGTGACCTGGCCCTCCACACTGGGCTCCACGCCGCGGATGACCGCGCCGCGCATCTCGTCGCCGCGGCCCACCAAGGCCTGCGTGCTGACGTAGGGTGCGGCGCCGATGACACGCTTGTCTTCGCGGGCCTTGTTCGCCACGGCCTGCCAGTCGGCCAGGCCGTTGCCGGCGATGTCCATCAGCTCGACGTGCGGAATGATGCTGAGCATGCGGTCGCGCACCTCCTTCTGGAAGCCGTTCATCACGCTCAGCACGATGATCAGCGCCGCCACGCCCAGGGCGATGCCGAGCATCGAGACGAAGCTGATGAAGCTGATGAAGCCGTTGCGGCGCCCGGCGCGGCCGGCGCGTGTGTAGCGCCAGCCGATCTGCCACTCAAAAGGAAGGTTCATGGCGCAGGGGGATCATGGGGCGTGCATGCTAGCCGAGGGGGCCTGCGGTACCCAGGCGCGTGGCGATGGGCCGCCCCAGGGCAGGGCCGCCGGGATAATGCGGGCATGCACCTGTTGATCCCCTTCGCGGCGCCGCTGTCCGAGGCGGGCCGCCAGGCCGCGGCCACGCTGCCGCTGCCCCACCTGCAGGCGCTGCTGGGCCGCTGCACCGAGGTGCAGCGTGACAGCGCCGAGGCCTGGAGCTACTCACCCCCGCACGAACGTGCGCTCGCGCTGGCCCTGGGCTGGCAGGGCGGCGCCGGCCTGCTTCCCTGGGCCGCCCGCGCGGCGCGGGCCGACGGCATCGAACCTGGCGATCTGGCCTGGGGTCTACTCACGCCCGCGCACTGGCACCTGGGCACCGAGCAGGTCAGTCTGATCGACCCCGCCGGGCTGATGCTGGACGAGCGCGGCTCGCGCGCCTTTTTCGAAGCCGTGGCGCCGCTCTTCACCAGCGAGGGCTACGCGCTGCACTACGGCCATGCCAGCCGCTGGTACCTGGCACATGAAAGCCTGGCCGGCCTGCCCACGGCCTCCATCGACCGTGCCATCGGCCGCAACGTCGACGCCTGGCTGGGCGCCGCGCCCGAGGCGCGCCGCATGCGCCGCCTGCAGAGCGAGGTGCAGATGCTGCTGTACACGCACCCGCTGAACGACGAGCGCGCGGCGCGCGGGCTTCTGCCCGTCAACAGCTTCTGGCTCAGTGGCTGCGGTGTGGCCCAGCCCGAAGCTCCGAACCCTCCTGCCGTCGACGAGCGCCTGCGCGGCCCGGCCCTGGCCGAGAACTGGCCCGCCTGGTGCCAGGCCTGGACCACGCTGGACGACGGCCCCATCCAGGACCTGCAGCGCCGCGCCGAACGCGGCGAACCCGTGGCGCTGACACTCTGCGGCGAGAACGCCTGGGTGCGGCTAGAGAACCGCGAGACGGGCTGGTGGCCGCGCCTGCGCCGCCGCTGGGCCCCGCCCACGACCTTGAGCGTGCTGGAGTCGCTGTGAACGCGCCCACCGCATCACCCGCCCTGGTGCAGCGCGAAGCCCCGCCGCGCGCCGCCTACGCGCTCGAGCAAGCCGGCGTGCACCCGCTGCTCGCGCGCCTGCTGGCCGCACGCGGCGTGCGCCTGCCGGATGAACTGGACGACAGCCTCGCCCGCCTGCTGCCGCCGGCCACGATGAAGGGCGCGGTGGAGGCCGGCCGCCTGCTGGCGCGGGCGATTGCCGAACGCCGCCGCCTCTGCGTGGTGGCCGATTACGACTGCGACGGCGCCACCGCCTGCGCCGTGGCCCTGCGCGGCCTCGCGCTGCTGGGCGCGCAGCGCAGCGAACTGGCCTACGTGGTGCCCGACCGTGCCGTGCACGGCTACGGCCTCACGCCGGCCATCGTGGAGCTGGCACGCGCGCAGGCCTTCCGCAGCGGCGCCCTGGCGCCCGAGGTGCTGGTGACGGTGGACAACGGCATCGCCAGCCACGCCGGCGTGGCGCACGCGCGTGCCGCCGGCATGCAGGTGCTGGTGACCGACCACCACCTGCCGGCCCTCATCGACGGCGTGGTCTCGCTGCCCGAGGCCGACGTCATCGCCAACCCCAACCAGCCGGGCTGCGGCTTCGAGAGCAAAGCCATCGCCGGCGTGGGCGTGATGTTCTACGTGCTGCTGGCCACGCGCGCCGAGCAGCGCGCCCAGGGTGTCTATGAAGGTCGCGAGCAAGCGCGCCTGGACAGCCTGCTCGACCTGGTGGCCCTGGGCACCGTGGCCGACGTGGTGAAGCTCGACGCCAACAACCGCCGCCTGGTGGCGCAGGGCCTGAAGCGCATCCGCAGCGGGCGCATGCAGCCCGGCATCGCGGCGCTGTTCAAGGCCGCAGGCCGCGAGCCCGCGCGCGCTGCCGGCTTCGATTTCGGCTTCGCCCTGGGCCCGCGCATCAACGCGGCCGGCCGCCTGGCCGACATGACGCTGGGCATCGAGTGCCTGCTCACCGATGACGCCGTGCGCGCCGCCGAGCTGGCACAGCAGCTCGATGCCATCAACCGCGAACGGCGTGAGGTGGA
Organism: Rubrivivax sp.; assembly: GCA_051861265.1. Lineage (GTDB taxonomy): Bacteria > Pseudomonadota > Gammaproteobacteria > Burkholderiales > Burkholderiaceae_C > Rubrivivax. The sequence goes on along the minus strand of JBHYDA010000018.1, from coordinate 26,993 downwards.
AAGCGGCATGCGCGAACTGGCCGAGCGCACGCTGGCCGCCTTCGACACCGACGCCGCGGGCAGCGCTACCACGCCGCCGGCCGTGACGCTCTTCGACGAGAGCTTCCACGAAGGCGTGGTCGGCATCGTCGCCGGCCGCGTGAAAGACCGGCTGCACCGGCCGACTTTCGTCTTCGCGCGCGGCGCCGACGGGCGGCTGAAGGGCTCGGGCCGCAGCATTCCCGGTTTCCACCTGCGCGACGCGCTGGATCTCGTGGCCAAGCGCGAGCCGGGTTTGCTGCTGCGTTTCGGCGGCCATGCCATGGCCGCCGGCTGCACGCTGGCCGACGACGAGCAAGACCCGAGCGACGCCGCCGTGCGCCGCTTCGGCGCCGCGCTGCAGCGTGTGGCCGAGGAGTGGCTGGACCGCGCCACGCTCACGCGCACGCTGCGCACCGACGGCCCGCTGGCCGTGGAGTGGTTCAACCCGCAGACCGTGGCCGTGCTCGACGCGCAGGTCTGGGGCCAGGGTTTCGAAGCACCGCTCTTCTGTGACGAGGTGCAGGTGGTGCAACAGCGTCTGTTGCAAGACAAGCACCTCAAGCTGCGCCTGCGCCACGCCGGGCAGGAGCGCGACGCCATCTGGTTCGGCCGCACCGAGCTGCTGCCCGACAGTGCGCGCCTGGCCTTCCGCCTGAGCCTGGACGAATGGAACGGCCGCCAGCGCGTGCAGATGGTGGTGGAGGCGGCCGCCGGGCCGTGAGCAGGGCCACCCCGCCCAAGGGCGGGGCGTTGCATCCGCTTGCACCCCACACGCGGTTTGGGTACCAAGATGGCGGCATGACCGAGATCCCCATTGCGCGACCTGCACCGTCGGTGAGCTGGCGGCTGCGTTGGGCCTGGGCTGCCACGGCGGCCCTGGGCTTGGCGGCCTGCGGCGGAGGCGACGGCAGCGCCGGCCCCGTGGCGGCTGCACCAGCGGCCCCTGTGCCTTCGCCACCGCCCGCGGCGGCGCCCGCAGGGCCACCGCGCATCAGCACCGTTGCCAGCGGCCTGGCGCAGCCCTGGAGCCTGGCTTTCCTGACTGACGGCCGTTATCTCGTCACCGAGAAGGCCGGCCGACTGCGCGTGGTGGGCAACGATGGCACGCTGGTGGCTGCAGCCGTGACCGGCACCCCCGCGGTGGATGCAGGCGGGCAGGGCGGCCTGCTCGACGTGGCGCTGGCGGCCGATTTCGCCAGCAGCCGCCGTGTCTACCTGGCTTATGCCGAACCGGGCAGCGGCGCCGAGGCCGGGCGCAACGGCCTGGCCGTGGGCAGCGGTGTGCTCAACGCCGGCGCCACCGCGCTGACGCAGTGGCAGGTGCTGTGGCGGCAAGCGCCCAAGGTGGCCAGCAGCGGGCACTTCGGTGGCCGCATCGTCGTGGCGCCGGGTGGCTTGCTCTACATCACCACGGGCGACCGCCAGAGCAACGCCGAGCGTGGCAAGGCGCAAGACCTGGGGCAGGGCCACGGCAAGATCGTGCGCATCCGCGGCAGCGACGGCAGCGTGCCGGCCGACAACCCCTTCGTGGCCAACAGCAGCGCGCAGCCCGCCACGTGGTCACTCGGCCACCGCAACGTGCAAGGCGCGGCGCTGCACCCCGAGACCGGCGAGCTCTGGGCCACCGAACACGGCCCGCAAGGCGGTGATGAACTCAACCGCGTGCGTGCCGGCCGGAACCACGGCTGGCCGCTGGTGAGCCACGGCTGCGAGTACGGCAGCCCCGTGGGCAACTGCACGCCCGTGGGCGGCGCCAGCACAGGCCCGGGCTTCGAGCCGCCGCTCAGCGTCTGGGGGCCCACCTCCATCGCACCCAGCGGGCTGGCCTTCTACACCGGCAGCCGCTTTCCGGAGTGGCAGGGTCAGCTCTTCATGGGCGCGCTGGCCGGCCAGGCGCTGTGGCGGCTGCGGCTCGAAGGCACCAACGTCGTCGAGCGCGAGGCGCTTTTCACCGACCTGGGTGAACGCATCCGCGACGTGCGCCAGGGCCCCGACGGCTGGCTCTACCTGCTGACCGACAGCGCCAACGGCCGCCTGCTGCGTGTGGCGCGCTGAGGTATCGCGGCCCGGGCGCTAGGGATAGGTGGCGCGCGGCCCGCGCCAGATACTGGCTCGCGCACCTGGCGGCCCTGAACGCCGGGGCTGCCCCACCCCCGGCCGGAGACCCGCCCCATGCCCAGCGTTCAGCGTGCCCCTTTGCGTGACGTGCCCGCCCAGGCCGTCGATCTGATCAAGGCCTTCGAGGGCATCCCCGATGGCGACCCGAGCACGGTGCTCATCGACCCCTACCTCTGCCCGGCGGACGTGTGGACCATCGGCTGGGGCCACGCCATCACCGAAGGCGGCGTGCAGCTCAAGGGCAGCGCCAACCGCGCGCGGGCCAAGGCGCTGTTCCCGGGCGGCATCACGCGCGCGCAGGCCGAGGCGCTGCTGGCCGGCGACCTGATCCCGCGCGCTGCCGTGGTGTCGCGGCTGTGCAAGGTGCCGCTGAACGACGGCCAGTTCGGTGCGCTGATGGCGCTGCTCTACAACATCGGCGAAGGCAATCTCGCCGCTTCGACGCTGCTGCGCCGCCTGAACCAGGGCGATGTCGCAGGCGCCGCCGAGCAGTTCCTGGCGTGGGACAAGGCGCGCGTGAAGGGCGTGCTGACCGCACTGCGCGGCCTGACACGCCGCCGCCGTGCCGAGCGCGCGATGTTCCTCGGCGAAGACTGGCGCGCTGCGGGCGAACTGGGCCTGGTGACCCGCGGCCGCGCGGAAAAGATGGAAGTGCTGCCGGTGCCCGAGGCGCCCGAGGCCGACCGGCCGAAGAAGGCTGCCGTCAAGCAGGTGCCCGCCAAGAAGGCGGTGGCGAAGAAGGCCGTGCCTAAGAAGGCCGCGAAGCCCACGAAGGCGGCTGCCAAGAAAGCGCCTGCCAAGAAAACGCCGGCCAGGAAAGCAGCGGCCAAGAAACCTGCACCCGCCCGCCGCTGAAGCGGGCTGCCAGGCCCTTCAGCGCTTCGCGCCCCACAGCTCCTTCAGCCGCGCATCGCGCCCGCAACTGGCACGGTAGTACTGGTAACGCACCGGGTTCTTCTTGTAGTAGTCCTGGTGGTAGTCCTCGGCCTCGTAGAAGGCCCCGGCCGGCTCGATGGTGGTGACGATGGGGGCCGCGAAGGGCTTGTCTTTCTGCAGCGCCTGCAGCGAGGCCTGCGCGGCTGCGGCCTGGGCCGCGTCGTGCGTGAAGATGGCCGTGCGGTAGGGGCTGCCGGCGTCGCAGAACTGGCGGTCCTTGGTGGTGGGGTCGATGCTGCGCCAGTAGACGGCCAGCAGCTGTTCGTAGCGCACCTGGCGCGGGTCGAAGACGACGCGCACCACCTCGGCATGGCCGGTGCGCTTGGCCGCCACGTCTTCGTAGCGGGGCCGCGCCACCGTGCCGCCGGTGTAGCCCGAGGTGGTCGACACCACGCCCGGCACCTTGTCGAAATCGGCCTCCACGCACCAGAAGCAGCCCCCGGCGAAGGTGGCCACGGCCAGGCCCGCGGGCACGGCAGGCTGTGCATCGGCGGCGGGCGGAGCCGGTTCGCGGCCTTGCGCGGCCACCCAGCTGGCCATGCCGCCCAGCAACAGCACGGCGGCGGTCGCGGCAGCCCAGGCCGCCTTCGGCAAGCGGTGCAGCTTCATGCCGCCTCCGCCACGAAACGCAGTGCCACGCCGTTGTTGCAGTAGCGCTGGCCGCTGGGGCGGGGGCCGTCGCTGAACACGTGGCCCTGGTGGCCGCCGCAGCGCGCGCAGTGGTACTCGGTGCGCGGCAGAAGCAGCTTGTAGTCGGTGCGCAGGCCCAGCGCCTGCGGCAGCGGGGTGTGGAAGCTTGGCCAGCCGGTGCCGCTTTCGTACTTCGCGCTGCTGCTGAAGAGCGGCAGCGCGCAGCCGGCGCACTGGTAGGTGCCGGCACGCTTCTCTGCGTTCAACGGGCTGCTGTGCGGGCGCTCGGTGCCTTCTTCGCGCAGCACGTTGAACTGGGCGGCATTCAGACGCTGGCGCCACTCGGCTTCCGTGAGTTGCACGCGGTCGCTGCGCGCGGGCGTTGCCGCAGGTGCCGTGGGTGCGGCGACGCTGGTGCTGCCCGCGGCAGTGGCCGCGCCTGCGCCCAGGCCCCAGGTGCGCAGCAGGTTCATCCAATGGCGGCGGGTCATGTCGGATCCTTCAAGCAGAACTTCGCGCGGCGGCGCCGGGCGACAGGCTTATCAGTCGGGCCCGCCCGCGTTTTCTTTCATCGCGGCCGTGGGCTCACTCGGGCGCGGTCAGCACCAGGCTCTGCTTGCGGGTGCGGCCGTCGCGCCAGACGCTGAGCGCCACGGTCTCGCCGGGCTGGCGGCGTTCCAGCACGCTGAGCATGTCGTCGAGGTCTTTCACGGGTTCGTCGTTGATGGCGGTGATGACGTCGCCGCCCACGACCTCGCCGCGGTTGCCGCGGCGGAAGGGCTGCAGCCCGGCCTTGGCCGCCGGCGAGCCGTTGCCCACCTGCACGATCACCACGCCCTGCGGCAGCTGCAGGGCGCGCTGCAGGTTGGACGGGCCGGCCGAGACACCGATGGCCGGCCGCACGAAACGCCCGTCCCGGATCAGCCGCGGCACGATGCGGTTCACCTCGTCGGCCGGGATGGCGAAGCCGATGCCGGCGCTGGCGCCGCTGGGGCTGGCGATCTGCGTGTTCACGCCGATCAGCCGGCCGGCCGAATCGAGCAGCGGGCCGCCCGAGTTGCCGGGGTTGATGGCCGCGTCGGTCTGGATCACGCCGCGGATGCTGCGGTTGTTGAAGCTCTCGATCTCGCGGTTCAGTGCGCTGATCACGCCGATGGTCAGCGTCTGGTCCAGGCCGAAGGGGTTGCCGATGGCGTAGACGCGCTGGCCCACCAGCAGCTCGCGGCTGCTGCCCATGGCGATGGGGGGCAGTTTGGTCTTGGGCGCGTCGATGCGCAGCACGGCCAGATCGCGGTCGGGGAACTGGCCCACGAGCTTGGCGTCGTAGCTCGTCTGGTCGGCCAGCGTCACGCGCGCGGCGTTGGCACCCTGGATGACGTGGTAGTTGGTGACGATGTGGCCTTCGCCGTCCCACACGAAGCCGGTGCCGGTGCCGCGCGGCACCTGCTGCACGTTCATGCTGAAGATGTCGCGCTGCACGCCCAGGCTGGTGATGTGCACCACGCTGGGCGAGGTCTTCTTGAAGATGTCGATGTTGGCCAGCTCATCGGCCGCCAGCGGGCCGCGTGGCGTGATGGCGCGGGGTGCCACGTCGGCCTTGCTCTGCACCAGCGAGGGCACGGCCAGGAAGGCCGCGGCAGCGCCCGCCAGGGCAGCTGCAGCGATGGCGAGAGGGCGGCTCTTCAGGAAGGCGGGCAAGGTCATGGTGCAGGCGGCACGGCGCAGGCAGCGGGCGGGGCCCGGATGTTGCCAGATGGGGTTGGCCCCCGGCGCTGCAAGGGGTGCCGGCGCCCGCGGGGCCGGGGCCTGCTTCAGCGGCTCGGGGGCAGGTCGAACACCAGGCAGGTGGTGGTGGCGTGGGCGTAGACCTTGCCGCTGGCATCGACGATGCGCCCCTCGGCCGTGGCCAGCTGGCGGCCGCAGTGGATCACCTGGCCGATGGCGCGCAGCGGTTCGCCGTTCGGCGCCGCGCCGCGCACCAGGTTCACGCTGAGTTCGGCCGTGGTGTAGGCGCGCCCCACCGGCATGAGGGTGTGCACGGCACAGCCCACGGCGCTGTCCAGCAGCGTGGCGTACCAGCCGCCGTGCACGGTGCCCATGGGGTTGAGGTGGTCGGTCAGGGGCGTGCCCTGGAACACCGCGCGGCCCGGCGCGATGTCGACGATGACGAAGTTCATCGTGCGGCCGATGTGCGCATAGGGCAGCTCGCCTTGCAGCGCCGCCTGCATCTGCTGCAGGCCCGTGAGGCCCGCCACCTGCTCGCGGGTGGCGACACCGGGGCCAGGGCCGGCCGCCAGGCGGGCGCGCACCTCGGCTTCGTGTTCACGCCAGGCGGCGGCGCTGTCCAGAGGGGAGTGGTAGCTCATGATCGAAGATCAACAGTTGCAGATGCAATCATTGTAGATACAATTAAATCACCATGCCCAGCCCCCACCGAGCCAGCCACGCCACTGCGCCCGCGCCTGCCGAGGCCGCCGAGGCGCCCCGCGGCTGCACGAACCTGAAGTTGCGCCGGCTGAGTCGCGCCGTCTCGCGCTGGTACGACGAAGACGTACGCAGCCTCGGGCTCAAGGGGTCGCAGTACGCCTTGCTCTCGCACGTGGTCAAGCTCGGGCCGCTGCAGCCCGGCGCCCTGGCGCGGGCCCTGGGGCTGGACGCTTCCACGCTCACGCGCAACCTGCGCCCACTCATCGAGGCCGGCTGGGTCGAGCTGAACCCCGGGCCCGATGCGCGCAGCCGGCTGGTGGTGGCCACGCCGGCCGGCACGGCACTGCGTGAGCAGGCGCAGCGCCGTTGGCGGCAGTCGCAGGAGCGCATCAACCAGGCCCTGGGCCCGGCGCGCGTGGTGGCGCTGCATGCCCTGCTCGACGAATGCACGGCACTGCTGCTGGCCGCCGACGAAGATGCCCCCGATGAACGCTGATCGCCGTTGGCAACCCGCCCTGGCCCTGGTGCTGCTGGCCGCGGCCGGCACCTTCGCGCTGACCATGGGCACGCGCCAGACCATGGGCCTCTTCCTGGGCAACCTGAACACCGCCACCGGGCTGGGCATCGCCAGCATCAGCCTGGCCTTCGCTTTCGGCCAGCTGTGGTGGGGCCTGACGCAGCCTTTCGCCGGCGCGCTGGCCGACCGCCACGGCGCCGCGCCGGTGCTCGTGGTGGGTTGCTGCTTGGTCGCGCTGGGCACCGTGCTCACGCCGATGATGACGACGACGGGCGGCCTCATTCTGGCCATCGGGGTACTCAGCGCCGGCGGCGCCGGCATGGCCGGGCCCTCGGTGCTGATGGCCGCCACCACGCGCCTGGTGCCGGCCGACAAACGCGGCCTCGCCACGGGCGTGGTGAACGCGGGCGGCTCCTTCGGCCAGTTCGCGCTGGCGCCGGTGGCGGCGCTGCTCATCACCGGGGTGGGCTGGATGTCTGCGATGCAGGTGCTGGGCCTGCTCGTGCTGCTGGCCTTGCCGGCGGCCTGGGTGCTGCGCGGTACCTCGGCGCCGGCGGGCTCGGCCCCCGTGGCACCGCCGCTGCCGGTGAAGCAGGCCTTGCGGCAGGCGCTGGCCCTGCCGGGCTTCCGGCTGCTGGCCGCGGGTTTCTTCGTCTGCGGCTTCCACGTCGCCTTTCTCGCCACGCACCTGCCGGGGCTGGTGGCGCAATGCGGGCTGTCCACGCAGGTGGCGGCCTGGTCGCTGGCGCTGCTGGGGCTGTTCAACATCGTTGGCAGCCTGGCCATGGGCTGGGCCGTGGGGCGCTGGCGCATGAAGTCTTTGCTGGCGCTCGTCTACACGGTGCGCGGCGTGGCGGTGCTGCTTTTCCTGCTGGCGCCCAAGACGGCGATGGTGATGCTGGTGTTCTCGGCGGTGATGGGCGTCACCTTCCTCAGCACCGTGCCGCCCACGGCCGGGCTGGTGGCCAAGTTCTTCGGGCCGGCCAACATGGCCATGCTCTTCGGCGTGGTGATGCTCACGCACCAGATCGGCGGCTTTCTGGGCGCCTGGCTGGGCGGGCAGGTGTTTGCTGCCACGCAGGCCTACGACCTGGTGCTGTGGGCCGACGCGGCGCTGGCCTTCGCTGCCGCCTTGATCCACCTGCCGATCCGTGAAGCGGCCCCGCGGCCGCGCGTGCTTCAGGCCACCACGTAGGCGGCCGCGCCGGTGGCGATGAGGGTGCCCTCGTCGTTGACCAGGCGCATCTGCGTGCTGCCGATGCGGCCGCCCAGGCGCGTGACTTCGGCCGTGGCCACGAAGTGCCGGCCCAGGCCTTGGCGCAGGAAGTCGATGCGCAGATCGATGGTGCCCATCTTCGAGAAGCGCTGCATCACCTGCAGCATGTTGTCGTGCGGGTGGCGCTCGGCGATGCCCACCATCAGCGCCAGCCCGCCCATGGCGTCGAGCACGGCCGAGATCACGCCGCCGTGCAGGCGGCCGTAGCTGTGGTGGCCGACGAGGTCCGGCCGCATCTCGATGCGCGAGCGGACGTCGCCGGGCTGCACGCACAGCACCTTCAGGCCGAGCACGGCGTTGAAGGCGATCTTGTGTTCGAAGAGTTCGACCAGCGCGGCATCGAGCCGGGCCTGTTCTTCGGGGCTGCGCAGTGGCAGTACAGAGGGGGTGGGCATGCTCACCGCTTCATTGTGCCGCCGGCCTGCGTGTGCCTGCAGGTGGGTGGCAGCGGAGAGTCTTGTTTTGGACTATGATGATTCAAATGTCTTGAACAGGATGCGCCATGAGTGCCGTGCTTGCCCCCCGCGCCGCCCCGGCGCCCAGCGCCGCGCAGATGTCCGCCGCCGGCCTGCGGGCCTTCGTGCGCATCGCCGAAGCCTGGGGTCTGAGCGTGGACGAACAGCTCGTGCTGCTGGGTCAGCCGCCGCGCTCCACCTTCTTCGCCTGGCGCAAGCAGCCCGAAAAGGCGGCGTTCTCGCGCGACACGCTGGAGCGTCTGAGCAACCTGCTGGGCATCTACAAGAGCCTGCAGATCCTGCTGCCCGAGCCCGCCGCGGCCGATGCGTGGGTGCGCCAGCCGAACAGCGCCGCGTCCTTCGGCGGCGGCAGCGCGCTGCAGCGCATGCTGGCGGGCAATGTCAGCGACCTGAACTTCGTCCGCCGTTACCTGGATGGCGTGCGCGGCGGGGGCTGGTCTTGACCGAGGTGCCGGCCGCTGACACGCCCGCGCTGCGCCGCATCCAGTGGGCGCAGGCCTGCCGCATCGTGCCCACGCGCTACCCGGCCGTCACGCTGTTCGACCGCGTGGCCGACGCCGCCGACTTCGACGCGCTCTACGCCCTGGAAGCGCTGACCAACGAGCGCAGCCGCGACGAACTCGGCCACATCGCGCTGGTGCCGCCGGAGCAGCGGCTCTACGGCCCGGGCAGCGGGCCCATCATGGCCGCCTTCACGCACCTCAACACCCAGGGCAGCCGCTTTTCGGCCGGGCAGTGGGGCGTGTTCTACGCCGCGCGCGAGCGCGCCACCGCAGTGGCCGAAACGCGCTACCACCACGCCCGCTTCCTGGCCGCCACGCGGCAGGGCGCCATGCACCTGCCGATGCGCCTGTACCACGTGGCGCTCGACGCCCGGCTGCACGACCTGCGCCCCGCCAGCGCCGTGCCCGAGGCCGTCTACGACCCCAGCGACTACAGCGCCGCGCAAGCCCTGGGCGCGCGCCTGCGTGCGGCAGGCTCGCTGGGCGTGGCCTACCGCAGCGTGCGCCATGCGCGCGGGCAGTGCGCCGGCCTCTTCAGCCCGCGCGGCGCACGCGCCTGCCTGCACGCGGCCTACCTGCTGTACGCCTGGGACGGCCGTGCCTTCACCGACGTCTACGAGAAAACCGAGTGAAGCAGCTCTTGCCCGCCGGGCCCGAACGTTTCGACCGCCTCGATGCGCTGCGTGGTGTAGCCATCGTGTGGATGGCGGTCTTCCATTTCTGCTTCGATCTCAACCACTTCGGCTTGTGGGAGCCGCGGCAGTTCTTCACCCGCGACCCGTTCTGGACCACGCAGCGCACGGCCATCGTCAGCCTCTTCCTGCTGTGTGCGGGCCTGGGGCAGGCCGTGGCGCTGCACGGCGCACCACGGCGGCCGCAGTTCGGTGTGCGCTTCTGGCGCCGCTGGGCCCAGGTGGCCGGCTGTGCGCTGCTGGTGAGCGCGGGCTCGGCGCTGATGTTCCCGAACAGCTGGATCAGCTTCGGCGTGCTGCACGGCGTGGCGGTGATGCTGCTGCTGGCGCGACTGGCTGCGCCCCTGGGCGCGTGGCTGTGGCTGCTGGGCGCGTTGGCCCTGGTGTTGCCGCTCCTGGTGCAGCACCCGTTCTTCGAGACCCGCTGGACGAACTGGGTGGGCCTCGTCACGCGCAAGCCCTTCACCGAAGACTACGTGCCCGTGCTGCCCTGGCTGGGCGTGATGCTCTGGGGCCTGGCCGCCGGCCAGTGGCTGATGCAGCACCGCCGCGGCCTGCTGGCCGGCGCGGTGCCGGCGGCGCTGCAACCCCTGGCGGTGCTGGGGCGCTGGTCGCTGAGCTTCTACATGCTGCACCAGCCGGTGTTCATCGGCGCGCTGACGGCCTGGGTCGCGCTGCGGGGCCAGGGCTAACATCGGCGCCGCCCGGCTGGGCATCCTCACTTTCTCCAAGGCCCCCCGTGAGCAGCAAAGTCCTCTTCGGTTTCCATGCCGTCACCGTGCGGTTGAAGACCGCGCCGCAGTCCATCACCGAGATCCACGTCGACGCCAGCCGGCGCGACGGCCGCATGCGGCAGTTCGTCGAACGCGCGCGCGATGCCGGCATGAAGCTGGTGGAGAGCGACGACGCCGCGCTCACCGCGCTGGCCGGCGGCACGCGCCACCAGGGCGTGGTGGCGCGCGTCAACGCACTGCCCGCGCGCCATTCGCTGGATGAAGTGCTGGAAGAAGTGGAAGGCCCGCCGCTGGTGTTGGTGCTGGATGGCGTGACCGACCCGCACAACCTGGGCGCCTGCCTGCGCGTGGCCGATGGTGCCGGCGCGCATGCCGTGGTGGCGCCCAAGGACCATGCCGTGGGCCTGAACGCGACCGTGGCCAAGGTGGCCAGCGGCGCCGCCGAGACCGTGCCCTACCTGATGGTGACCAACCTCGCGCGCACGCTGAACGAGTTGAAAGAGCGCGACATCCGCGTCATCGGCACCAGCGACGACGCAGAGCGCACGCTGTACGACCTCGACCTCACCGGCCCCGTGGCCCTGGTGCTGGGCGCCGAGGGCGATGGCCTGCGCCAGCTCACGCGGAAGACTTGCGACGAGCTCGTGCGCATTCCGATGGCGGGCGCGGTGGAGAGCCTGAACGTCAGCGTGGCCGCGGGGGTGTGCCTGTACGAGGCGCTGCGCCAGCGCAGCGCTCGGCCCGACTGACGTTCAACGCGACAAGGCCGCCGCCAGCGCATCGAGGTAGCGCTGGTGCTGGTGGATGTCGCCGTGCCCGGCTTCCGGCACCAGCAGCAGCTCGGCGCGCGGCTGCGCGGCCTGCAGGCGCTGCGCGTGTTCGGGCGGGATCAGCGTGTCGCGCCCGCCGTGCGCCATCCAGACACGGCCCTGCACACGCGGCAGCGCGAGGTCGGTGCGCAGCGGGTAGCGCAGCGCGGCGCCGGGCACCCAGGGGTACTTCTCGGCGGCCAGCGCGGCCATGCTGAAGTAGGGCGAGACCAGCACCGTCAGCTCGGGTTGCAGTTCGGCGGCCAGTTGCGCGGCGAGACCGCTGCCCAGCGAGCGGCCGTAGAACACACGTTGGCGCCCGGCGTACCTCGGCGCGATCTGCGCCCAGGCCGCACGCACGTCGGCCATCAGCTGCGCTTCGCTCTCGATGCGGCCGGTGCTCTTGCCGAAGCCGCGGTAGTCCAGCATGAAGAGATCGAGGTTCTGCGCGCGGTAGAAGCCGGTGTTGACGAACCAGGTGTCCAGGTTGCCGGCGTTGCCGTGCAGGAAGAAGACCACGCCGCGCGGCTGCGGCAGGCGCAGGTGCAGTGCGTGCAGGCGGGCGCCGGCTACGTCTACCCAAACCTCGTGCGCGTCGGGCGGCTTCTCGAAGCGGTGCTCGGCCGGCAGCGGGCGGGGGTGGAAGAGCAGGGCCTCCTGGCGCCACCACAGCAGCGCCACCAGCAGCGCCCACAGGCCTGACACGGCCGCTGCGGCCAGCGCTGCACGGCGCGCCCAACGCCGCGCAGCAGAGGGGCTGGCGGCAGCGTTCACACCCATCCCATGGCGCCACACAGCGCGCCTGCGCCGATGGGCCACAGCGGGCTGCGTTGCGTGCCCAGCATCCAGGCCACCGTGCCGGCCAGCAGCAGGCCGGTGGGCAAGCTCAGGCCCACAGGCTGCAGCAGCACCACCGCGGTGGCCAGCAGCAGCCCCAGCGTCAGCGGCGCCATGCCGGTGGTGAAGGCCTGCAGCGCCGGCGATTGCGCATGCCGAGCCGACCACCGCGTGGCCGACAGCGCCAGCACCGTGCTGGGCAGCAGCGTGCCCGTCAGCGTGGCCAGCACGCCGGCCAGGCCCGCCACCTGAAAGCCGAGCACCGCCACGAAGAGCACGTTGGGCCCGGGCGCGGCTTGGGCCAGCGCCACGCCGGCAGTGAACTGCGTGTCGTCGAGCCAGCCCTGCTGGTGCACCAGGTAGCGCTGCATGTCGGGCGCCGTGGTGAGCGCGCCGCCCACGGCCAGCAAGGAGAGCATGAGGAAGTGCGTGAAGAGCGCCAGCAGCTCCCACGCGGCCAGGGGTGTGGCGCCCACCAGCCAGCCCTGCAGCAGCGCGGGCAGGCCGTTCATGGCCTGCCCTGCGTGGCGGCACGCCGCGCCAGCAGGTAGGCCCGGCCCACGGCCAGCCCGCCCAGGCCCAGCACCACGGCCACCAAAGGCCAGCGCAGCGCGGCAATGGCGCCCACCGTGGCCAGCACCAGGCCCGCGCACAGCGGCAGGCCCAGGGCGTTGCCGCGCAAGGTCTTGGCCAGGCGCCACACCGTGGCCAGGATCAACCCGGCCGCCACGATGCCCATGCCGCGCAGCGCGCCTGGCACCGCCGGCCAGTGCGCCGCCTGCTGCGCCAACACGGCGAGTACCAGCACCACCGCCAGCGGTGCCGCCAGGATGCCGGCCAATGCCGCGGCGGACCCGCGCGTGCCGAAATGACGGTCGCCGATCATCAGCGCCAGGTTCACGATGTTCGGGCCGGGCAGCACCTGGGCCAGGCTCAGCATCGCCATGAAGTCTTCGCGGCTGAGCCAGCGCAGGCGTTCCACCAGCTCGCGCTGCGCGACCGGCAGCACGCCGCCGAAGCCCTGCAGCGCCAGGCGCGTGCAGGCCCAGAACAGCGCGCGCGGCGAGCCCGGCGCGTTCAGCGCTGCAGGCGCGGCCTCAGACATGCCCGCCCTGCGCCCGCAGACGCCGCGCCACCCACATGCTGAGCAGCAGGGCCACCACCAGCCACACCAGGCCGGCCCAAGGCAGCGGCCCGAAGCCTTGGGTGGCCAACAGGGCGCCGCCGCCGGCTGCGCCGATGGCTTGGCCGCCGTAGATGGCCGAGGTGTTCAGCGCCAGCGTGGCCGGCGCGTAGGCGGCCGAGGCTTGCGACAGCCGCGCCTGCTGCGCCGAGTTGCACGAGAAGCAGCCCAGCGCCCAGGGCACCAGCACGGCGCCCATGCCCAGCACGCCGCCGAAGAGCCCGCCCAGCAGCAGCGCGCCACCTGCCGGGCCCGTCAGCGGCCAGGCCGCCAGCGACAACAGCATCAGCACCAGCGCGATGTGCACGCAGCGCGCTGCGCCCAGGCGGTCGATCCAGCGGCTGAGCAGCACGTTGCCCAGCAGCCCGAAGGCGCCGAACCAGAAGAACAGCAGGCTCACCTGCGTGGCGTTGGCGCCCAGCACCTGGCGGTAGTAGGGCGCGAAGTAGCTGAACAGCGTGAACTGCCCGGCCGCGCTCAGCAGCGTGACGCCCACCATGCCCATCAGCAGCGGGTGCGTGAGCACGCGGCCCCAGCTGGCCCAGTTCAGCGTCGGCGGCTTCACGCCTTCGGGCACGGTGCGCCACACGCCCCAGGCGGCGGCGGTGGACAGCAGCGCGACCATCGCGAAGGCCCAGCGCCAGCCCGCGGCCTCGCCGATGAAGCTGTGCATGGGCATGCCCAGCACCGAGCTGAGCGACCACCCGAGAAACACCGTGGTGATGGCGCGCCCGCGCTGCTCGGGCGGGGCCAGCACGTTGATGGCGGCGGCGGCTTGCGGTGTGAACACGGCCGCACCCAGCACGGCCAGTGCGCGCACCGGCAACAGCGCGGCGTAGTTCGGCATCAGCGCCGAGAGGGCATGGCCCGCCGCGAACCACAGCAGCGCGGCGGTGAGCAGCCAGCGGCGGTCGAAACGCGCCAGCGCCGCCACCAGCAGCGGCGCGCCCAGGCCCATGGCCACGGCACCGGCGGTGATGAGCTGCCCGGCCACCGCGGCCGAAACCTGCAGCGAGGCCGAGAGGTCGTTCAGCGAGCCGGCCACCACCATCACGCCGCAGCCGATGGCGAAGTTGCCGGCCATCAGGGCGCGGCTGGCCGAGACCCAGGGCGCTGTCACGTCAGCGCAGCACCTTCAGCGCCGTCCCCCAACGAAGCACCTTCAGTGCCGTCCATCAACGAAGCACCTTCAGCGCTTCGGGATTCACCAAGTTGGTGGGCTCGTTGTTGATGAAGTTGATGACGTTGCGGAAGGCCGCGCCGAAGTAGGTTTCGTAGCTGTCCTGCTCCACGTAGCCCAGGTGCGGCGTGCAGACGGCGTTTTCCAGGCGCAGCAGCGGGTGGCCTTGCAGGATGGGTTCGCTCTCGAACACGTCCACCGCCGCCATGCCGGGGCGGCCGCGGTTCAGCGCCGCCACCAGTGCGTTCTCTTCGATGAGTTCGGCGCGAGAGGTGTTGACGATCAGCGCGGTGGGCTTCATGCGGCTGAGCGCGTCCAGCCGTACGATGCCGCGCGTGGCGTCGTTCAGGCGCAGGTGCAGGCTGAGCACGTCGCAGGTCTCGAAGAAGGCCTCGCAGCTCTCGGCCGCGGCGTAGCCATCGGCCACGGCGCGGGCGCGCGAGTTCTCGCTGCCCCACACCTGCACCTGCATGCCGAAGGCCTTGCCGTAGCCGGCCACCATCTGGCCGATCTTGCCGTAGCCCCAGATGCCCAGCGTCTTGCCGCGCAGCACCATGCCGATGGCGAAATTCGGCGGCATCGAGGCCGCCTTCAGCCCGCTCTGCTGCCAGGCGCCGTGCTTGAGGTTGCCGATGTACTGCGGCAGCCTTCGCATGCTGGCCATGATCAGCGCCCAGGTCAGCTCGGCCGGCGCCACCGGCGAGCCCACGCCCTCGGCCACCGCGATGCCCATGCGCGTGCAGGTGGGCACGTCGATGTGGCTGCCCACGCGGCCGGTCTGCGAGATCAGCTTCAGGCGCGGCAGCTTCTCCAGCAGCGCCTTCGGAAAGTGCGTGCGTTCGCGGATCAGCACCAGCACGTCGGCATCACGCAGCCGCACGCTGAGCTGGCCTATGCCCTTGACGGTGTTGGTGAAAACCTTGGCGTTCAGCGGTTCCAGGAGCTTGGCGCAATCGAGCTTGCGCACGGCGTCCTGGTAGTCGTCGAGGATGATGATGTTCATGGCAGCGATGCCGTCGATTCTGCCCGTTTCAGGCCCCGTGCCTGCAGCCTGTGCGCGGCGGGGCTAGCATGCCTTGCACCCTTGCATCCCGAACCCGGAGACACCCCCATGAGCATCACCATGCATTCGGCCAGCGCGCCCATCTTCCTGCGCACCTTCTCGGCCATGCTGGTCTGGCTGGACAAGGCGCAGGCCCACGCCGAAGCGCGCAAGTTCGACCCCAACAACTACCTCACGCTGCGCCTGGCGCCCGACATGCTGCCCTTCACGCGGCAGATCCAGATCGCCACCGACGGCGTCAAGGGCTGCATGGCGCGCCTGGCCGGGCAGGAAGTGCCGAAGTGGGACGACACCGAGGCCACGCTCGACGACCTGCGCGCGCGCATCCGCAAGGCCATGGCCGACGTGGAGAGCTTCAGCGCCGCGCAGATCGACGGCACCGAAGAAAAGGAGATCGTGCTGCCGATGCGCAGCGGCGACCCGTTGCGCTTCACGGGCGAGGGCTACCTCAAGCACTTCGTGCTGCCCAACCTGTACTTCCACGCCAGCATGACCTACGCCCTGCTGCGCCAGGCTGGCGTGGAAATCGGCAAGCGCGATTTCCTCGGCTGAGCCCGCGCTCAGCGCGCCGGGTGCTTCGCTGAAGCCACCGGCGGCTTGCGCGGGCCGGCGGCGGCCGTGCCCGCGCGGTTGGCCACGTTCTTGGCCGCGGTCTTGGTGGCGGCCTTGCTCGACTTGGCCGCAGGCGCGGCCTTCGCAGCGCGCGTCGGCTTGCGCGGGCCTTTGGTGGCCGCCGCCACCGCCGGCTTCTTGCTGTTGCTGGCCACGGCGCGGCGTGCCGGCGCGGCGCGCACTTCCACGGTGATGGTCTGGCCGGCCTTGAAGCGGGCCTGGCTGCTGACGCCGTTCCACTGCGCCACCTGGGCCGCGCTCACGCGGTAGCGTCGCGCCACGGCGGCCACGCTGTCGCCCTTGCGGCCCGCCTTGAAACTGATCTTGCGCATGGGCCGGCCCTCGGGCGTCAGCGCCAGCAGGCCGTGGTGCGCGATGTGCTCGGCCACGTCGCCGTCATCGTCGTCGCGCGGCACCAGCAGTGTGGAGCCCGCCTTCACCAGCATGCCTTTGGGGATGCGGTTGGCCTGGCGCAACTCGTCTTCGCTCATGCCGATCAGGCGCGCGGCCTCGGCCGGCGGCAGCGTGCGCGGGGCGACCCAGGCCGTCCACGTGGCCAGCGCGCCGCGGTGGGCCTGCAGCGCCCGCACGAAGCGGTTGGCGTTGTCGTAGGGCAGCAGCACCTGCGGCGTGCCCGCGGCCAGGATCACCGGCTTGTTCATCTGCGGGTTGAGCTGCTCGAACTCGTCCAGATCCAGCCCGGCCAGTTGCGCGGCCAGGGCCACGTCGATGTCGCGCTCGATAGGCACGCTCAGGAAGAAGGGGTGGTTTTCCAGCGGCGGCAGGCTCAGGCCGAAAGCCTCGGGCCGCAGCACGATGTTTTTCACGGCCTGCAGCTTGGGCACGTACTCGCGCGTTTCGATCGGCATGCGCAGCGACTCGTAATCGGCCACCTTGCCGCCGCGGCGGTTGCGCTCGATGGCGCGCGAGACATTGCCCTGGCCCCAGTTGTAGGCCGCCAGCGCCAGGTGCCAATCGCTGAACAGGCCGTTGAGGCGCTCCAGGTAGTCCAGCGCGGCGCGCGTGCTGGCCAGCACGTCGCGACGGTCGTCGCGGAAGAGGTTCTGGCGGAGCTCAAAGTCTTTGCCCGTGGCCGGCATGAACTGCCACATGCCCATGGCGCGCGCGTGCGACTGCGCTTGCGGGTTGAAGGCGCTCTCGATGAAGGGCAGCAAAGCCAGCTCGGTGGGCAGGCCGCGGCGCTGCACTTCTTCAACGATGTGGAAGAGGTAGCGGCCGCCGCGCGTGGTCATGCGCGTGACGTAGGCCGGGTCGCGGGCGTACCAGTTCTCCCACTTGCGGACGAGATCGTTGTCGATGTCGGCCATCGCGAAGCCGCCGCGCACGCGTTCCCAGAGGTCGCCGCGGTCGCCGTCTTGCGTGGTGTCGATGCGGCCCGTGGTGGGCGGGGGCAGCGGGGCGAGCGGGCCGCTTTCGGCCAGCAGCGGGCCGCTGGCGGCCGGGGCCGGGGCAGGAAGGGCCACGGGCGTGGCCACCACCGGAGCGGGTTCGGGGGCCGGGGGCGGGGCTTCGGCCAGCGGCGGCACGAGGCTGGCGCAGGCCGAGAGCAGCATCGCCGCGGCGAGCAGGGGCAGGTGGGTGAGCTTGAAAGTCATCATCGGAAACGGTTCTTCCATTCGCGCAGGGCGGCCAGCACGCTGACGCTGTCGTCGTTGGCCGCGCCTTCGGCGCGTGCCGCGTTCACCACGGCAGGCACCTCGCAGCGCAGGAAGGGGTTGATCTGGCGTTCCAGGCCGATGCTGGAAGGCAGCGTGGGCAGGCCCTGTGCGCGCAGCGCTTCGCAGCGCGCCTGGTACTGAGCGCGTTCGTGGTTGTCAGGTTCCACGGCCGCGGCAAACTTCAGGTTGGAGAGGGTGTACTCGTGGGTGCAGCACACCTGCGTGCCGGCCGGCAGGGCTGCCAATTGCGAAAGCGAGCGGTGCATCTGCGCCGGCGTGCCCTCGAAGAGGCGGCCGCAACCGGCCGAGAAGAGCGTGTCGCCGCAGAAGAGCAGCGGCGCCTCGCCGCCGGCCTGCTGCGCGTAAGCGATGTGTCCGGCGGTGTGGCCGGGCACGTCCATCACTTCGAAGGTCAGGCCCAGGACGGAGATGCGCTCGCCGCCGACCAGGGGTGTGAACGGCACCGGGATGCGTTCACGCGCCGGGCCCCATACGGGGCCCTGCAGCCGCGGGCGCAAAGCCTCGATGCCGCCGGTGTGATCGGGGTGGTGGTGCGTCACTAGAATGCCCGCGAGTTGCAGACCTTGCGAGTCAAGCGCCTGCAGCACCGGTGCCGCGTCGCCCGGGTCCACCACCACGGCCTGCGTGCCGTCGTGAAGCATCCAGATGTAGTTGTCGGCGAAGGCGGGCAGCGCTGAAAGATTCATGACGCGAGACGAGTCGATTCTAGAGTTGGGGGCCTGGCTGCGGACCGCGCCGGGGCACTACCTGCTGGCGTGGGAACAGGAGCGATTGGACCACGCGGTGACCGACGCCTTCGGCTTTCACGCACTGCAGTTGGGCCTGCCGGAACTCGACGGCCTGCGTGCCAACCGCATGCCGCACCGCTGGGTGGCCAGTGATTCGATGCACACGCCTGACGGCTTTGCCTTGGACGTGCCGCCGGTGGATGACAGTCTGCTCACCACCCAGGCCGGCCACGAGCCCGTGGCCCTGCATTGCGAGTTCGACGCGCTGCCTTTCCCCGACAACAGCATCGACCTCGTGGTGCTGCCTCACGCCTTGGAACTGGCGCGCGACCCGCACCACACGCTGCGCGAGGTGGAGCGGGTGCTGGTGCCCGAGGGGCGCGTCGTCATCGCCGGCTTCAACCCGGCCAGCCTCTGGGGCCTGCGCCAACGCGCCGGGCGCATGAAGCGCGGCCTGGGCCTGGGGCGGCAGAGCAGCCTGTACCTGCCGCGCGCGGGCGAGTTCATCGGCTACTGGCGGCTGCGCGATTGGCTGCGTTTGCTGGGCTTCGAGGTCGAGGCCGGGCGCTTCGGCTGCTGGCGGCCGCCTTTCCACAGCCAGAAGTGGCTGGACCGGTTCGAGTGGATGGACCGGGTTGGCGACCGCTGGTGGCCGGTGCTCGGCAGCGTGTACTTCGTGGTGGCCGTCAAGCGCGTGCGCGGCATGCGCCTGGTGGGCCTGGCGCGCCAGGACAAGCGCAAGGCCCACGCCGCGCCGGCCGTGGTGGCGCGGCGCGACCCGGCCACAATGCGCGCCCCTGCGATGGATGGGCCTGCGCCCGAGCGAGACTTTGACCGATGACTGAAGTGCTGATCTATGCCGACGGCGCCTGCCGCGGCAACCCCGGCCCCGGCGGCTGGGGCGCGTGGCTGCGCAGCGGTGCGCATGAAAAAGAGATGTTCGGCGGCGAGAAGCTCACCACCAACAACCGCATGGAGCTCACTGCGGTGATCGAGGCCTTGGGCTCGCTGAAGACGCGCTGCAAGGTCGTGATCTACACCGACAGCAGCTACGTGAAGGACGGCATCACCACCTGGATCCACGGCTGGAAAAAGCGCGGCTGGACCACGGCCGACAAGAAGCCGGTGAAGAACGTCGAGCTCTGGCAGCGGCTGGACGCACTCAACGCCGCGCACCAGGTGGAGTGGCGCTGGGTCAAGGGCCACGCCGGCGACCCCGGCAACGAACGTGCCGACCGTCTGGCCAACCAGGGCGTGGACTCGATCCTGCGCTGAAGCCTGGCGGCCCGCGTTGCGGGCAGCGCCCCCGGGCGGCGTGGGGCTGAAAAAGTTACAGTCCCCGGTTGCTTGCAGCACCCGAGACCTCTGTGAAGACATTGCATACGGCCGTGGCCGTCGTGGGCCTGGCCGCCGCGGGCGGCCTGGCCTGGTGGTGGCAGAACGCCACGCCGAAGAATACGCCTGCGGCCGCCGCACAGGGCCCGAGCACGGGCGCGCCCGCAGGCGCGGCGCCGGGCGGTGGCCGGCCCGGTGGGCCTGGCGGCCCCGGTGGCCCCGCCGCGGTGGAAGTGGCTGCGGCCGTGAGCGCCCGCCTCACCGACGAGGTCAGCGCCGTCGGCTCGCTGCGTTCGAACCAAGGCGTGATGCTGCGGCCCGAGGTCAGCGGCCGCATCGTCAAGCTGGGTTACAGCGACGGCCAACGCGTGCGGCGCGGCCAGTTGCTGGTGCAGCTGGACGACACGCTGCAGCAAGCCCAGCTCAAGCAGAGCGAGGCGCAGGCCAGCATCGCGCGCACCAACCTGCAACGCAGCCGCGAGCTGCTGGGCCAGGGCTTCGTGAGCCAGAGCGCGCTCGACCAGAACCAGGCCGCGCTGGACGTGGCCGAGGCCCAGGTGGCGCTCTCGCGCGCGCAACTCGCGCGCCTGAAGGTGCTGGCGCCTTTCGATGCCACGGCCGGCATTGGCCTGGTGGACGTGGGCGACTACGTGAAGGACGGCGCCGACCTCGTGAACCTGGAAGACCTGGGTTCGATGAAGGTGCTGTTCGCGCTGCCCGAGCGCGTGATCGACCGCCTGCGCCCCGGCCAGCCGGTGGACGTGGCGGTGGATGCCCTGCCCGGCCGCAGCTTCAAGGGCCGCGTGCAGGCCATCGATTCGGTGGTCGACGCCAACGGCCGCGCCTTGCAGGTGCTGGCGCAGGTGGAGAACCCCGGTGCGCTGCTCAAGCCCGGCATGTTCGCGCGGCCCCGCGTGGTGTTCGCGGTGCGTGAAGGCGCGGTGGTGGTGCCCGAAGAAGCGCTGGTGCCTTTCGGCGGCCGGCAGCTGATCTTCAAGGTGGCCGAAGGGCCGGATGGCAAGAAAGTGGCGCGCCGCGTCGAGGCCCGCCTGGGCCTGCGCCAGCCCGGCCGCGTGGAAGTGCTGGAAGGCCTGCAGCCTGGCGACATGGTCGTCACCGCAGGCCACGCGCGCCTGCTGCGAGGTGATGCCGTGCCGGTGCGCGTGATCGACCTCAGCCGCGCCGGTGGGCCGGCGCGGCCAGCCTCGGGCGCGGCCTCTGGCGCCAAGCCCGGCGCGGCCTCGGGCGCCGCAGGGAAGGGCGCATGAAGCTCTCGGAAACCTCCATCCGCCGGCCGGTGCTGGCTTGCGTGATGTCGCTGCTGCTGGTGCTGGTGGGGCTGGTGTCCTTCCAGGAACTGACGGTGCGCGAGTACCCGCGCATCGACGAGCCGCTGGTCAACGTCAGCACGCGGCTGCAGGGCGCTTCCAGCGAGGTCATCGAGAGCCAGGTCACCAAGCCGCTGGAAGACAGCATCGCCGGCATCGATGGTGTCGACATCCTGACCTCGATCTCGCGCACGGAAAGCAGCCAGATCACGGTGCGCTTCCGCCTGAGCAAAGACCCCGACACCGCCGCCGCCGAGGTGCGCGACCGTGTCGCGCGCGTGCGCGGGCGCCTGCCCGAGGCCGCCGACGAGCCCATCATCAGCAAGGTCGAGGCCGACGCCTCGCCCACCATCTGGCTGGCCTACACCAGCGAGACCATGGGGCCGCTGGAGCTCACGGACCTGATCAACCGCGTGGTCAAACCGCGCCTGCAGACCGTGCCCGGCGTGGCCGACGTGCAGATGGGCGGCGACCGCCGCTACGCCATGCGCGTGTGGCTCGACCCCGACCGCCTGGCCGCCTACAAGCTGACGGTGCAGGACGTGGAAGATGCGCTGCGCCGCCAGAACCTGGAGGTGCCGGCCGGCCGCATCGAGAGCCGCCAGCGCGAGTTCAGCGTCACCGCGCGCACCGACCTCAACACCGTGGCCGAGTTCAACCAGGTGGCCCTGCGCACCGTGGGCGGCTACACCGTGCGGCTGCGCGACGTGGCGCGCGTGGAAGAGGCGGCGGCCAGCGAACGCAGCCGCGTGCGCCTGAACGGCGTGCCCAGCGTCAGCACGGGTGTGATCCGCAACGCCACCGCCAACCCGCTGGAGGTGGCCGCTGGCGTGAAGGCGCTGATGCCGCAGATCCAGCGCGACCTGCCGCCCAGCGTGACGGTGGTGCAGGCCAACGACAACTCGGTCTTCATCGACCGCAGCATCAAGGCCGTCTACACCACCGTCATCGAGGCCGTGGTGCTGGTGGCGCTGGTGGTCTTTGTCTTCCTGCGCACGCTGCGCGCCTCGGTCATCCCGCTGGTCACCATCCCGGTCAGCCTGATTGGCGCTTTTTCGCTCATCGCGCTGGCGGGCTTCACCATCAATACGCTCACACTGCTGGCGCTGGTGCTGGCCATCGGGCTGGTGGTGGACGACGCCATCGTGGTGCTGGAGAACATCTACCGCCACATCGAGGAGGGCATGGCGCCCTTCCAGGCGGCGATCAAGGGCATTCGCGAGATCAGCTTCGCGGTGATCGCGATGACGCTGACGCTGGCCGCAGTGTTCGCGCCGCTGGCCTTCACGCCCGGGCGCACGGGGCGGCTGGTGGGCGAGTTCGCGTTGACGCTGGCCGGCGCGGTGCTGGTCAGCGGCTTCGTCGCGCTGACGCTCACGCCGATGATGTGCAGCAAGCTGCTGCGCCACGTGCCCGAGCCCGGGCGTTTCGACCGTTTCATGGAGCGGCTGTTGACGGGCCTGTCGGCCGGCTACGCGCGCGCGCTGGGCTGGACGCTGCAGCGCCGCTGGTTGATCGTGGGGCTGATGGTGGCCAGCGCCGGCACCAGCTGGTGGCTCTTCAGCATCACGAAGAGCGAACTCGCGCCCTATGAAGACCGGGGCGTCATCGCCATGCCCATCCGCGCGCCCGACGGCGCGACGCTGGAGTACACGGCGCGTTATCTCGATGCCATTGAAGCCATCGGCAGCCAGTACCCGGAGTTCGACCGTCGCTTCCTCTTCGTGGGCGGGGGCCAGGTGAGCACGGCCTTCGGCGTGATGCGCACGGTCGACTGGGAAGAGCGCACGCGCAGCACGCGCGAGCTGCAGCGCGACATGCTGCCCAAGCTGGGCGCGCTGCCGGGCATCAGCGCCTTCCCCGTCACGCCCGCCAGCCTGGGCCAGGGCTTCCGCGACCGTGGGCTGAACGTGGTGCTGGTCAGCGGCGACAGCTACACCAACATGGCGCGCGTGGCGCAGCAGTTCATCGCCGAGATGCAGAAAAACCCGGGCATCGTGCAGCCCGACAGCGACCTGCAGCTGAACAAGCCCGAGGTCTTCATGGACGTCGACCGCGCTCGCGCGGCCGATCTCGGCATCGGCGTGGACACGGTCGCGCGCACGGTGGAGACCATGCTCGGCGGCCGCGTCGTCACGCGCTACAAGCGCGATGCCGAGCAGTACGACGTGCTGGTGCAGACCGAGGCCGTGGGCCGCACCACGCCGGAGGACATCGAGAAGATCTTCGTGCGTGGCCGCAACGACACGATGGTGCCGCTGTCCAGCCTGGTGAAGGTGCGCGAGGCCGTGAGCCCGCGCGAGCTGAACCACTTCAACCAACGCCGCAGCGTCAGCCTGACGGCCGACCTCGCGCCCGGCTACACGCAGGGCGAGGCGCTGAAGTTCATGGACGAGACCGCGGCGCGCCTGCTGCCCGAGGGCTATGCCACCGAGCTCAACGGCGTGAGCCGCGAGTTCAAGGCGAGCTCGGGCGCTTTAGGCCTGGTCTTCGTGCTGGCGCTGCTCTTCATCTTCCTGGTGCTGGCGGCGCAGTTCGAGAGCTTCATCGACCCCTTCGTCATCCTGCTGGCCGTGCCCTTGAGCATGGTGGGCGCCTTCGCAGCCATGCAGCTGACGGGTGGCACGCTGAACGTGTTCTCGCAGATCGGCCTCATCACGCTGATCGGCCTGATCACCAAACACGGCATCCTGATCGTGGAGTTCAGCAATCAGCTCCGCCAGCAGGGCCGCAGCGTGATGCAGGCCGTGACCGAGGCCAGCGCGCTGCGCCTGCGGCCCATCCTGATGACCACAGGGGCGATGGTGCTGGGCGCGCTGCCGCTGGCGCTGGCCAGCGGCGCCGGGGCCGAGAGCCGCCAGCAGATCGGCTGGGTGATCGTCGGCGGCATGTCGGTGGGCACGCTGCTCACCATCTTCGTCGTGCCCACGGTCTACACGCTGTTCGCGCGCAAGGGCATCCCGGGCGAGATCACCACGCCGGCCTTGGAAGACGCCAAGCCGGCGGGTTGAACCGGCGGAGCGGGCTGGCGGGGCTCAGCCCCCGGCCTGCACCTGCAGCCGCCCCTGCTGCTGCGACAGCGTGCGCTGCAACAGGCTGACGGTGGCGTACATCGCGCTGATCACGGGCGTGGGCGTCTCGGTGATGCGCCCGAGCTCGACCACCGAGCCCACCAGCGCTTCGAGTTCCAGCGCGCGGCCGGCCTCCACGTCCTGCAGCATGCTGGTCTTGTGCGCGCCCACGGCTTCCGCCCCGGCGATGCGCTGCTCCAGGCTGATCTTGAAGGCCACGCCGAGCTTCTCGCCCACGGCCTGGGCCTCGCGCATCATGGCCGCGGCCAGCTCGCGCGTGGGGCCGAAGCGGCAGATGTCTTCCAGCGTGGCGTGCGTCAGCGCCGAGATCGGGTTGAAGGTGAGGTTGCCCCAGAGCTTGACCCAGATCTCGCTGCGGATGTCGCGCGAAACCGGGCTCTTGAAGCCCGCGCCCATCATGGCTTTGCTCAAGGCCTCGATGCGCTCGCTGCGGCTGCCGTCGAGCTCGCCCAGACTGAAGCGGTTGCCTTCGATCAGCTTCACCACGCCCGGCGCGACCAGCTCGCTGGCCGGGTAGACCACGCTGCCGATCACGCGCTCGGGCTCGATGTTCGCGGCGATCAGGCCGCCCGGGTCCAGGCTCTCCAGGCTGCGGCCCTCGTAAGGGCCTGCCAGCTTGTGGAAGTACCACCAGGGCACGCCGTTGATCATGGTGACGACCGTGGTCTGCGGGCCGCCAGGTGGAGCAAACAGGCCGCGCAGGTCAGGCAGCAGGTCCTTCACCTGGTGCGCCTTCACGGTGATCAGCACCACATCCTGCGGGCCGGCCTCGGCGTAGCGCTGCACGGCGCGCAGATTCGGGCCGGCGGGGGTGTGCTCCTCGCTGCCGTCTTCCAGGATCAACTTGAAGCCCTGTGCGTTGATGGCTTCCAGGTTGCGGTTGCGGGCGATGAAGGTGACTTCCTGCCCCGAACGCGCCAGCCGCGCACCGAGGTAGCCCCCGATGGCGCCGGCGCCCACCACTGCGATCTTCATGTCACGGCCTTCTGCGCGCCTTCACGCGCCCGGTAGTAGTTCTTCAGGGCCCCGATCATCGGCCACACCAGCATCAACAGCGCCAGCGTCGTGATGCTGCCGGCCAACGGGTTGCTCCAGAAGATGCCCAGCGAGCCCTGGCTGATCAGCATGGACTGGCGGAAGCTGCTTTCGGCCATGTCGCCCAGCACCAGCGCCAGCACCAGCGGTGCCATCGGGTACTTCAGCTTCTTGAACAGGTAACCCAGCACGCCGAAGACCAGCATCAGGATGACGTCGAACATCGAGCTGTGCACCGTGTAGGCGCCGATGGCACAGATGACGATGATCACCGGCCCGATGATCGAGAACGGGATGCGCAGGATGGCCGCCCACCAGGGCACCGTGGTCAGCACGACGATCAGGCCCACGATGTTGCCGATGTACATGCTGGCGATCAGGCCCCAGACGAACTCCTTCTGCTCGACGAAGAGCATGGGCCCGGGCTGCAAGCCCCAGATCAGCAGGCCGCCCAGCAGCACCGCCGCGGTGGGCGAGCCCGGGATGCCCAGGGTCAGCATCGGCAGCAATGCGCTCGTGCCCGCGGCGTGGGCCGCGGTCTCGGGCGCCACCACGCCTTCGATGCGGCCCTTGCCGAACTCGTTGGGCTCCTTCGACATGCGCCTGGCCATGCCGTAGCTCATGAAGCTGGCCGGCGTGGCACCGCCGGGGGTGATGCCCATCCAGCAGCCCACGGCCACGCTGCGCAGGAAGAGCTTCCAGTGCTTGATCAGTTCGGCCCAGGTCTGCCAGACGACCTTGAAATTGATCTTCGCGCTCTTGCCCTTGAAGGACAGGCCTTCTTCCATCGTCAGCAGGATCTCGCCGATGCCGAAGAGGCCGATCACCGCGATCAGGAAGTCGAAGCCCTTGAGCAGTTCGGGCACCTCGAAGGTCATGCGCAGCGTGCCCGTCACCGCGTCCAGGCCCACGGCGGCCAGCGCGAAGCCCAGCATCATCGCAGCGATGGTCTTGGCCGGCGGCTCCTTGCTCATCCCTACGAAGCTGCAGAAGGTCAGCAACTGCACCGCGAAGAACTCCGCCGGTCCGAACTTCAGCGCGAACTTCGCCAAGAGCGGCGCCAGGAAGGTGATGAGCAGCACCGCGAAGATGGCGCCCACGAAGCTGCTGGTGAAGGCCGCGGTGAGCGCCTGCGCCGCGCGACCCTGCTGCGCCATCGGGTAGCCGTCGAAGGTGGTGGCCACGCTCCACGGTTCACCGGGGATGTTGAACAGGATCGACGTGATGGCCCCACCGAACAGCGCACCCCAGTAGATGCAGCTCAGCATGATGATGGCCGAGGTGGGGTTCATGCTGAAGGTCAGCGGCAGCAGGATGGCCACGCCGTTGGCGCCGCCCAGCCCAGGCAGCACGCCGATCAGCACACCCAAAGTGATGCCCACCAGCATGAAGACGAGGTTCTGCCAGCTCAGCGCAACGCCGAAGCCCTGCACGAGGCTTTGGATTTCATCCATCTCAGGCCACCCCGATCAGCACTTCCAGCGGGCCCTTGGGCAGCGGCACCAGGAACCAGCGCTCGAACACGCCGTAGAAGAAGGCCGGCACGCCGGCCGAGACGGCCAGCGTCAGCGGCCAGCCGTGCTTGCCATGCCGCAGCATGAAAAAGCCGATGAGCACGAAGGACGAGACGTAGATGCCGAGAAAGGCCACCCCCGCCACGTACACCGTCATGGGCAGCAGGATGGCTAGCCTGGATCTTTCACGAGGCATGAAGTAGGCGACCTGCCTGCGTTGTCCGTTGTCATAGGTGTTCGACGTCTA
>JBHYDA010000017.1:0-90121 GCA_051861265.1 Rubrivivax sp. | reverse complement strand
GTGGTGGTGGGCATGCGCTCGATGCCCGGCTCGCCCTACGAC
Organism: Rubrivivax sp.; assembly: GCA_051861265.1. Lineage (GTDB taxonomy): Bacteria > Pseudomonadota > Gammaproteobacteria > Burkholderiales > Burkholderiaceae_C > Rubrivivax. The sequence continues at coordinate 90,079 of JBHYDA010000017.1, read as the reverse complement.
GGCCACACGCTGCACAGCCAGCTCGAGCAGGTAGAGATCCTCACAGGCGTGCAGCCCAGCCTGGCGCTGGCCGATCGGGGCTACCGCGGCGTGCAACCGCCCGAGGGCACCCGGCTGCTGATCAGCCACACCCGGGGACTGCCGCCTGCACTGAAGAAGCTGCTCAAGCGTCGCCAGGCCATCGAGCCCACCATCGGGCACATGAAGACCGACGGTCTGCTGGCGCGCAACTGGCTCAAGGGAAGCGACGGCGACGCGATCCACGCAGTGCTGTGCGGCGCCGGGCACAACCTGCGGCTGATCCTGGCGCACCTGCGGGTGCTTCTCTTGGCCTTGATCGCCCTGATCGCGCTTGGCCAGACTGGCGGTGCGCCGCCTCGGCTGACGCTCAGAACAGCGGCGTAGAGCGGCACGCGGGTTGTTCAGGGCCGACTCACTACCGAAGGACAGATCGCGCAGACCACTGCGAGGAGCCAGCGCCAGCGCCGCGCGGTGGCTTCGGCCCGGGAACCACCGAATCAGGCCCAGCTGCACTTCAAGGAAGGCTCTCGTGGGGAGGCTCAAGCGCCCCTGCCGCGACTGCTGCGTGGCCTTCGATGGGCGTGAGTGGAACATGGCACATCTTCTCGCCGTCCCACTGCTGGCCACACCAGCACCGGCCAGCCGCGTCAATGATGCAAGTACCACTGCCGCAGCAGCGCGGGTCTTCGGTCATTCGCAACTCCATGATGTCGCCGTTGCGGCATTCTGCCCGGCACGCAAATCTCAAGTGCGGAAGGGCCAGTGGTCAGCTGACCATTGACGCTGGCCTGCTCGCGCACCGGTGGGCTGTCATCTGCATCCCGTAGCTGCATGTTCACGGTGAGGCTCGCGGTGACCGAAACCCGCGCGCTGCGCTGGCGTTGCCCAGCCGTGCGCCCGGGCCCCAGGCGCTGACCTGCACACCCGACGGCACGTTGGGCGGCACCGTCACCTGCACGTTGTGCCGCGCGCGGGTGACGCGCCAGTGACGCCGCCGCGCCCAACATCCCTTCCAGGTCGCGAGCACCCGACTCCGCACACGAGTGCATCTCAGCCACACACCCTCGTTCACCCTAGGAGAGATCTGATGTTCCCATCGCCAACGTCGACGCCGGGCTGCATGTCCCACGCAACCAGTGATGTCCTCCGCTCGCCCGCTGCCGAGGGCAGCAAGACGACGCGGCGCGCGCCCTTTTGCGCCAAAGCACTGCTGTCTCTCGTTGCCGTACTGGGCTTGCCCGGGGCTGCTTCCGCCGCCAACCTGCTGACCAACGGCAGCTTCGACGCCGGCACCTTCACCGGGGGCTCGTTCGGTTTCCCGCTGGCAGAGCAGCTTCTTCCCGACAGCACCGTGCTGCCCGGCTGGACGGTGGCGGGTAACGAGCTGGCCTGGTTCCAGACCGGTCAGGCTGGCATCGCCACGCAGAACGGCAGCTATGCCCTGGACTTGACCGGCTTCTGCGACCTGGGCACCGCGTGCCCATCAACCAGTGTCTTTGCCTCGCTGACGCAAACCCTGCCCACCGTGGCAGGTGCCACCTATCGGCTCAGTTTCTACGCCGGCACTTACGCCTTCAACGCCATTGCGCCGTCGATCGTGGCCACAGCCGGCGCCACCACGCAGACCTGGGCGCTGCCGGGCGGCGGTGCACCGGCCAGCGGCACCTGGCAGCTGCTGGGCTTCGATTTCGTTGCCACGGGCGCATCGACGCCCATCAGTTTTGGCCTCAGCGCCAACCTTGCCAGCGGCGCGCCGTCGTACCTGGGGCTGGACAACGTCAGTGTCGAACTGGTCAGCCTGCCGATCCCGGAGCCGGGCACTTACGTGCTGATGCTGGCCGGGCTGGGCGCCGTGGGCTTCATGGCGAGGCGGCGGCAGGCTTGACGCGGCCGCCAACGCGCCGGCCTGGCAGCCTGACCTCACGGCCCAGGCGGCGGCCTGCCCGCATCGGCCGCGAGTGCAGACCGACAGCCCCGGCGCCGACCCGGGTGACACGACAGCGACGCCAGCTCAGCGGGGCTGACGCTCCGGCCTTGTGTAGGAAGGGTGATGACTGCTTCAAGGCTGTGTATCTCAGCGCTCAGGCCTCCGGTTCGCGTTGACCAGCCGCCGTCCGGGCAGTCATCTCGGAAGGACCGCAATCAATCTGATGCGGTCGTGCGCCCGGCTGCCGTGAATGACAGCAGATGGCCGACCGCAGGTACCCAACAGTGGCAGCTTGGTGGCAGCCTGTCGGGTCGTGCTGACCGCTATCGAAGCAGGAACGCTAGAAGCCCGCCGGCAAGACCAGCTCGCCCTGCCGCGCATCGGGCACGGCCTGCCAGGGCAGCACGCCCAGCAGCGGCGCGCCCAGGCGGGCCTGCAGCGTGGCGATGTTCTCGTCGGCGCAGGCCATCTCGGGGTCGATGCGGTTGGCCACCCAGCCCACCAGTGGCAAGCCATCGGCGCGGATGGCCTCGGCCGTCAGCAGCGCGTGGTTGAGGCAGCCCAGGCGCAGGCCGACCACCAGCACCACAGGCGCCTGCAGCGCGCGCGCCAGGTCGCTGAGGTATTCGCTCTCGTTCAGCGGCACGCGCCAGCCGCCGGCGCCTTCCACCAGCACCACGTCGGCATGCGCGCGCAGCGCCGCATGCGCCGCCTGCAGCTCGGCCACCGTCACGCGCCGGCCGGCGCGCTCGGCTGCCAGGTGGGGCGAGAGCGGATCGGGCAGTTGCACGGGGTTGTCGAGCTCGTCGGGCACAGCCACGCTGCTGGCCGCGCGCAGGGCCATCGCGTCTTCGCTGACCCAGCGGCCTTCGTGCAGCACCAGGCCGGCGGCCACGGGCTTCATGCCCACCACGCGGGCGTGGCGGCGCGCCAGGATGTGCAGCAGCACGGCGCTGGCGTAGGTCTTGCCGACGCCGGTGTCCGTGCCAGTGACGAAAAGGCTGCGGGTGCTTGCCGGAGCTTCAGACGCCATCGCGGATCTCACCTTGAGACAGCGCGGCCGTCGGGGCCGCGGGTTCATCGTTCAGCGTCGCCTGCAGCGCGGCCAGCGCGCCGCGCGCCAGGTGTTCGCCTTCGGCCTCGTTGATGACGTAGGGCGGCATCGCATAGACCGTGTGGCCGATGGGCCGCAGCACCACGCCCTGCGCCAGGGCATGGCGCGCGAAACGGCGCGCGAAGTCGGGCAGGTGGTTGGGCACGTCCCACGCGAAGATCAGCCCGCACTGGCGCGCGTGCTGCACACGCGGGTGGGTGCTCAGGCCCTCGAACTGCGCTGCCAGCCGGGAAGCGGTGGCGCGGTTGGCGTTGATCGCGTCGGTCTGCTCGAAGAGCTCCAGCGTGGCCAGCGCAGCGCGGCAGGCCAGCGGGTTGCCGGTGTAGCTGTGCGAGTGCAGGAAGCCGCGCGCCACCTCGTCGTCGTAGAAGGCGGCGTAGACGGCGTCGGTGCACAGCACGGCCGACAGCGCCATGGTGCCGCCCGTCAGGCCCTTGCTCAGGCACAGGAAGTCGGGGCGGATGCCAGCCTGCTGGTGCGCGAACATCGTGCCGGTGCGGCCGAAGCCCACCGCGATCTCGTCCAGCACCAGGTGCACGCCAAAACGCGTGCACAGCGCACGCAGGCGCTGCAGGTAGTGCGGGTGGTGCATGGCCATGCCGCTGGCGCACTGCACCAGCGGTTCGGCAATCACCGCAGCGGTGTCTTCGTGGTGCTCGGCCAGCCAGTGCTCCAGCGCCAGCGCCGCGCGTTCGGCCACGGCAAGGGCGTCTTCGCCGGGCAGGGCGCCGCGCGCATCGGGGCTGGGCACGGTGGCGGCCAGGCGCAGCAGCGGCGCGTAGGCCTCGCGGAAGAGCGCGATGTCGGTGACCGCCAGCGCGCCCACGGTCTCGCCGTGATAGCCGCCGGCCACGCCGACGAACCGGCTCTTGCGCGAACGGCCCGCGTTGCGCCAGAAATGCGCGCTCATCTTCAGCGCGATCTCGGTGGCCGAGGCGCCATCGCTGCCGTAGAAGGCGTGGCCCAGGCCGGTGAGCGCGGCGAGCTTCTCGCTGAGCTCCACCACTGGCGCGTGCGTGCAGCCGGCGAGCATCACGTGGTCGAGCCGCTGCAGCTGGTCCACCAGCGCCGCGCGGATGTGCGGGTGGTTGTGACCGAAGAGGTTGACCCACCAGCTGCTGACGCCGTCGAGGTAGTGCTGGCCGTTGAAGTCGTGCAGCCACACGCCCTCGGCGCGCGCGATGGGCAGCAGCGGCTGCGCGCCGCCCTCGGGCGCGTGCAGGCGCATCTGCGTGCAGGGGTGCCACACCGCAGCCATGCTGCGTTGGCGCCAATCGTCGTTCAAGGTCATCGGCGGGCTTTGCGGCCGGGCACGGGCCCGGCGGGGCGCGATTGTGCCGCCGGCCCCGGTGCCTTGCAGGGCTTGCCACAATCCCGGCATGACTTCGACCCGCACCGATTCGCGCACCGACGCCCGCAACAGCACCCGCGAGCCCACCCGCGACAGCACCCGCACCGACGACACCCGCATCGACGCGGTACGCCCGCTCATCACCCCCGCGCTGCTGCTGGAGAAGCTGCCCGCCAGCGACGCCACGCTCACGCAGGTGGAGCGCCACCGCGCCGAGATCGCGCGCGTGCTCGACGGGCACGACGACCGGCTGCTCGTCGTCGTCGGCCCCTGTTCCATCCACGACCACGGCCAGGCCCTGACCTATGCCGACCGCCTGCAAGCCGCCGCCGCACCGCTGTCCGACGCGCTGCTGGTGGTGATGCGCACCTACTTCGAGAAGCCGCGCACCACGGTCGGCTGGAAGGGCTACATCAACGACCCGCACCTCGACGGCAGCTTCGCCATCAACGAAGGCCTGGAGCGCGCGCGCCGGCTCCTGCTGGCCATCGTCGAGCGCGGCCTGCCGGTGGGCACCGAATTCCTCGACCTGCTGAGCCCGCAGTTCATCAGCGATCTCGTGGCCTGGGGCGCCATCGGCGCGCGCACCACCGAGAGCCAGAGCCACCGCCAGCTGGCCTCGGGCCTGAGCTGCCCGGTGGGCTTCAAGAACGGCACCGACGGCGGCGTGAAGGTGGCGGTGGACGCCATCGTCGCCGCGGCCGCGCCACACGCCTTCATGGGCATGACGAAGATGGGCCAGGCCGCGATCTTCGAGACCCACGGCAATGCCGACTGCCACGTCATCCTGCGCGGCGGCAAGCGGCCGAACTACGACACCGCCTCGGTGGCCGCCGCCTGCGACAGCCTGCAGGCCGCGGGCCTGCGCGGGCACGTGATGGTGGATGTCTCGCACGGCAACAGCGAGAAGCAGCACCGGCGCCAGATCGACATCACGCAGGACATCGCACAGCGCATCGCCGCCGGCGAACGGCGCATCAGCGGCGTGATGATCGAGAGCCACCTGCAGGAAGGCCAGCAGCAGCTGCGCCCGGGCCAGCCGCTGCGCGAGGGTGTGTCCATCACCGATGCCTGCATCGGCTGGGACGACACGGCTGCGTTGCTGCAGCAGTTGGCCGGCGCGGTACGCCAGCGCCGCGGCGGCTGAAGCCGCGCTACTTCTTCGGTGTGGGCTTGCGGATGATGGTGCGCTGGAACCAGGCCTCGTTCATGCGGCTCAGGAACTGCACATTGATCGGGTAGCCCGACTTGTCGCCAATCACGGCCTCGCTGCCGCAGCGCGGGCACAAGGCGGTCTGGTTGTCGACGGCCTTGGGGTCGTCGACGTTGTGCATGTCCAGCCCCGTCCACGCCACGATCTCGTCGGCCGGGAACATCTGCACGCAGCTGCAGCAGCCACACAGCTTGCTGCCCTGGATCTGGACCCAGTTGTTGGAAACGGCCCGGTAGGCCGCAAGCAGTTCGTTCATCGTCCGCCCTCGGGTGCCCTGTCGTCGCTGCGATCTCGCACCCCGATGGTAGCCAGCCGGCGCCAACATCCGTCGATTCGTCGCAGCTGGGTGGTGTGCGGGGCGATGTTTCCCTAAGGTCCTTCCCTGAGCCACACCCCTGAGCCCATCACCAGGACGCCCCCCTTGAAACTCGCCCCCATCACCATCGCCTGCCTGAGCCTGCTTTCCGGGCTGGCCGCCGCCCAAGGCACCCCGGGCGGCGCGCCCGGTGCCGACGACACGCCCGCGCCGCGCCCGGGCGCGCGCATCGAGCGCATCGAGATCACCGCCCGCCCGCAGACCGACACCGACCTGCGCCGCCGCGCCCCCGTGGCCAAGCAGATCTACGGCCGCGAGGAGATCGACAAGTACGGCGACACCAGCGTGGCCGACGTGCTCAAGCGCCTGCCGGGCGTCAACATCCAGGGCGGCTCGCCGCGCATGCGCGGGCTGGGCTCGGGCTACACGCTCATCCTCATCAACGGCGACCCGGCGCCGCCGGGCTTCCAGTTCGACCAGCTCAACCCGAACCAGATCGAGCGCATCGAGATCACGCGCGGCCCCACCGCCGACCAGAGCGCGCAGGCCGTGGCCGGTGCCATCAACATCATCCTGAAGGAAGCGCCCAAGGTCTCGCAGCGCGACCTGCGCCTGGGCCTGGCCTACAACGCCGTGCGGCCCACGCCCTCGGCCAGCTTCACCTATGGCGAGCGCCAGGGCGGGCTTTCGCTGTCGCTGCCGGTCTCGCTGTTCCAGTGGCGGTCTGTGAACCGCAGCGAGATCGAGCGCTTCACCGCCGGCAGCAACGGCCAGCCCTCGGCCGCCGTGCAGCAAAGCCGCAACGACAGCTGGGGCACGGGCATCAACACCTCGCCGCGCATCAACTGGAAGATCAGCGATGACGAATCGGCCTCGGCGCAGTTCTTCGCGCAGCGCGGCGAGTGGAACAACCGCCAGAGCTTCACCAACCAGGTGCTGCTGGGCCAGCCCGCCCTGGACGCCAGCAACTTCTTCGAAGGCACCTGGCAGAACCTGCGCACCAACCTGCAGTGGAACAACCGCTTCAGCGAGAGCCAGCGCATCGAGCTCAAGGCCGGCGTGCAGCACAGCAAGAACACCTTCGACGGCCTGACCAGCGCACAGCGCCGCACCGTGGGCGACAACCGCGATCGCAGCATCACCCAAGGCGGCAAGTACGGCCAGTTCATCGGCGACAGCCACACGCTCTCGGCCGGCTGGGAGCTGGAATGGCGCCAGCGCGACGAGACCCGCACCATCACCGAGAACGGCGCGCCGCAGCTGGTCGATTTCGAAGGCCAGCCCTTCCGCGCGCGCATCTCGCGCCAGGCCTTCTTCGTGCAGGACGAGTGGGAGATCTCGCCGCAGTGGGCCACCTACCTGGGCCTGCGCACCGAGCGCATCGAGACGCGCAGCCAGGGCACGGGTGACGCGGTGCGCAACATCAGCCGCGTGACCACGCCGCTGTGGCACCTGACCTACAAGCTCGACCCCAAGGCGCGCGACATCATCCGCGCCAGCCTCACGCGCAGCTACAAGGCGCCGGAGCTCAGCGCGCTGGTGGCGCGGCCCTCGCTCAGCGGCCTGTTCCCCGACACCACGCGGCCCAACACCGAGGCCTCGCCCGACCGCCGCGGCAACCCCACGCTCAAGCCCGAGCTCGCCACGGGCCTGGACATCGCCTACGAGAAGTACCTCACCGGCGGCGCGATGTTCAGCATCGGCGCCTTCCACCGCAGCGTGGAAGACCTGGTGCGCAGCGTCACCACGCTGGAGACCGTGCCCTGGGCCACGGTGCCGCGCTTCGTGACGACGCCGGTGAACTTCAGCAAGGCGCGCACCACGGGCCTGGAGTTCGAGATCAAGGGCCGCGCGGGCGAACTGCTGCCGAGCGTCTTCGACACCAAGACCGCGCTGAACCTGCGCGCCTCGCTGAACTACTACCGCTCGCGCGTCGATGCGGTGCCCGGCCCCGACAACCGCCTCGACAACCAGCAGCCCTGGTCGGGCAACCTGGGCTTCGACTACCGCTTCGCGGCACTGCCGCTCAGCGTGGGCAGCAGCCTGGCCTACACGCCGGGCTACCGCACGCAGCAGACGAACGTGCAGGCGCTGGAGCAGACGCGCGTGCGCTCGCTCGATGCGTTTGCGCTGTGGAACTTCAGCCGCACGCTCTCGGTGCGCCTGGGCGTCAACAACATCGCGCCGCTGGACAGCGCCACGCGCACCAGCTTCAACAGCGGCGACAGCACGCGCACCACGCGCGAGGGCCGCGCCTTCTACAGCGCGAACCTGGAGATGAAGCTCTGAGCGAGGCTCAAGTCGCGTTCTGCGGCACGCCGTCGTTCAGCGTGTAGTAGTCGCCCTGGCTCGCCACGAAGATGTGGCGGGCCAGCTGCGTCTGCGTGGGGCCGTCGAAGGCGCCCATGGCCACCGAGGTCCAGTCCTTGTGCGGCGGGTCCCAGAACAGGAAGCTGCCGCAGTGCTGGCAGAACCCGCGGCGGATCTTGGGCGAGCTCTGGTACCAGCGCAGGTGCTCTTCGCCCTGCAGCACCAGGCGCTCGCGCGGCACCTCGGTGGAGGCCCAGTAGTGCCCGCTCTGCTTGCGGCATTGCACGCAATGGCAGGCCCAGGGCGCGGCCAGCGCGCCGCGCACGGTGAAGCGCACCTGGCCGCAGAGGCAGGCACCGTGGTGCAGCGGGGCAGCGTCTTGCGTCGGGTCGTCGGGCATCAGGCTTTCTCCAGGTTCACGGCTTCCTGCAATTGCACCAGCGCCAGCAGCGCCTGGTTGGCCGGCGTGGCGATGCCGTGGCGCGCGCCGGCCCGCACGATCTCGCCGTTGAGCTGCGCGATCTCGCTGCGGCGGCCGCGTGCCAGGTCTTGCGCGGTGGACGAACGCTGCGCGGGCATGCGCTGCATCACGCCGTGCACGGCGGCCTGCAGCTCGGCCGCGTCCAGCGCCTGCCCTTCGGCATGCGCCACGGCCACGGCCTCGTGCACCACGGCAGCCTGCAACTCAAGCACCGCCGGCACGGCCGCCATCAAGCCGTAGGGCGCCTGCGCCAGCGCCGAGACAGCGTTGACGGCGCAGTTCACCACCAGCTTGCGCCACAGCTCGGCCAGCGGTGCGGCACTCTGGCGCAGGTCAAAGCCGCCGGCCTGCAGGCGCTGCTGCACGGCAGCCAGCGTGGCGGCATCGAACACCTCGCCAAACGGGCCCGGCAGGGCGCCCCAGGTGAGGCCCTGGCCGCCCGCATGCTGCACCCGCCCCGGTGCCGGCTGCGCCGCGGCGATGTAGGCCGCGCCCACCAGCACCGGCCGCTGCAGCAGGCGCACCAGCAGCGGGCCGTTGGCCACGCCGTTCTGCAGGCTGAGCAGCGGCACGCCCGGCGGCAGGTGCGGGGCCAGCTGCAGGGCTGCGGTTTCGGTGTCGGCCGATTTCACGCACAGCAGCACCAGGCCGGCCTGCGCGATGGCAGCGATGTCGGTGGTGGCGGGCACGTGCACATGGCGGGTGCCGCTGGCGTCTTGCAGTTCCAGGCCTGCGGCGGCCAGGGCCTGCACCTGCGCCGCGCGGCCGATCAGGCACACCGCCTGTCCGCCGAGCGCCAGGCGCGCCGCCACCAGGCCGCCCAGCGCGCCCGCGCCGACGATGCACACCGGGGCCGATGTCGCGGCGGAGAAGCTCATGTTCGGGGGGTGCAGGCGGCGTTGTTCGGGGCATTGCCATTGTCGCGTCGCTGGCAGCATGCCGCGATGACCCCGAACCCTGTCCGCACGTGGCGAACGAGCGCGCTGGCGGCCCTGCTGGCCGCGCTGCTGTGCGCCCCCACGGCCGCGCGCGGCCCCGAGCCCGTGGCCAGCCTGCGCGCGCAGGAGGCCGCCAGCTGCCTGCCCGGCGAGCAGCGCCTGTGGCCCGATGGCCGCGATCGCCCCGCCGGCGTGGCCGCCGTGCACATCGTCTACCGCCACACCGGCGCGCCGCGCCAGTTCGACGAAGGCACCGTGCTGGCCGCGCTGCAACGCGCGGCGCGCGCCTGGTCGGCCTGCGGCATCCCGGCGCAGGTGATCGGTGAAGAAGCCGCCACGCTGGAAGCCACGCCGCCCGTGGTGGTGCTGTGGAGCGAGGCCGAAAGCCGCGGCCAGTTCGCGCTGGCCAACCTGACGCACCGGCGCCTGGCGATGAGCGCGGCGATGTACACGCTGCTCGCACAACGCAACCCGGCCCACCCCGCGGTGCAGACGCTGCAGATGACGCTGAGCCACGAGCTCGGCCACTTCTACGGCCTGGTGGCGCACTCGCGCCGCTGCATCGACGTGATGAGCTACTACACCGACGCCGCCGGCCAGACCTGCAGCACGCGCGACGGCCGCTCGTACAAGAGCGCGCCCGAGTACCGCGCGCTGCTGCCCACGGCCTGCGACATCGCGCGCTGCCAGGCGATCAACGGCACGGCCCGCTGAAGCGGGGCTGCGGCGGCCACGGCAGCCGCTAAAGTCAGGGCCGGCGCAGCGGTTCCAGGCTTCCCGTCAGAGAAGGCGGCCGGCGCGGCGCCTTCAGTCCAGGGAGGACCTTCGCCATGCCCAGCGCCCCCACCGCCGCACTGCGGCGCCTGCTCATCGCCGCCGGCCTGGCGGCCGCCAGCGCCATCACCCCCGCCGCCGAGCCCTGCAAGCTGCAGCAGCTGAGGATGCCGGTGCAGCTGGTGGAACAGCGCCCCGTGGCGCGCATCACGATCAACGGTGTGGAGAAGCGCATGCTGGTGGACAGCGGCGCCTTCTTCAGCGTGCTCAGCCATGCCACGGCCGCGCAGCTGCAGCTGCCCTTGCGCGCGCTGCCGATGGGCGTGCAGGTGCGCGGCATCACCGGCGACATCGAGATGAAGCGCACGCGCGTCGAGAAGGTGGGCCTGCTCGGGGCCACGCTGCCCAACGTCGAGTTCCTGGTGGGCGGCAACGAACTCGGTGCCGGCATCGACGGCATCATCGGCCGCAACTTCCTCTCGTTCGGCGACACCGAGTACGACCTCGCGCACGGCGTGGTGCTGCTGAGCTTCCCGAAGGGCGATTGCGAAGACGGGCACTACGCGCACTGGGCCGGTGAGGCGCCGGTGATCGTGGCGCCGCTGCAGCTGCAGGACCGCAAGCGCAACAACAACCCGCTGCTGGTGCGCGTGAAGGTCAACGGCGTGACCATGACGGCGCTGCTGGACACCGGCGCCCCCATCACCAGCCTGCAGCTGCGCGCGGCGCGGCGCGCCGGCATCGAAGAAAGCCAGATGCGGCGCATCGGCTTCACCGGCGGCGCTGGCGCGGGCCGGGCGCGGGCCTGGTCGGCGGCGGTGGACAACATCGAGATCGCCACACAACGCCTGAGCAACAGCCGCATCCAGGTGACCGAGACCGACAGCGGCGAGCACGACATGATCCTCGGGCTGGACTACTTCCTCGCCCACCGCATCTACATCTCGCAGCGCGAAGACAAGCTCTACGCCACCTGGAACGGCCAGCCCGTCTTCCCACCGGGCACCGGCCCGGCCGGCGCGCTGGACACCAGCATGGCCGCGCTGCCCGGCGCGCTCAACCCGCAGGACGCCGATGCGCTGGCCCGGCGCGGCGCGGCTTCACTGGCCGCCGGCCAGCTCGACAGTGCGCTGCAAGACCTCAACAGCGCCGCCACGCTGGCCCCCACGGTGGCCGAGCACTTCTTCACCCGTGCGCGCATCCACCTGGCGCAACGCAAGCCCACCGAGGCGCGGGCCGATCTGGACGAGGCCCTGCGCTTGAACCCGGCACTGCAGGAGGCGCGGCTGATGCGCCTGCGCTTCCTGGCCGCGCCCCGCGGCGACCGCAGCGCCGCGCTGCAAGAGCTGGCCCTGCTGGATGGGCAGCTGCCGCCCAGCAGCCACCTGCGCCTGGAGATGGGCCGCACCTACGACACCTTGCAGCTCGCGCCCGAGGCCCTGCGCCAGTACGGGCTGTGGATCGACACCCACGAACACGACGCTCGGCTGCCCGACGCGCTGATGTCGCGCTGCCTGCTGCGCCTGCGCACGAACGAGGCGCTGCCACTGGCGGTGAAGGACTGTGAGGCCGCCATCGACAACGAAAGCGCGCTGCCGCACCACCTGGACATCGCAGGCTGGGCGCAGCTGCGCGTGGGCGAAGACCGCAACGCGCTGCGCCGCTTCGAACGCGCCACGCGGAAAGAGGCTTCGGCCGTGGCCCTCTACGGCCGCGGCCTCGCGCACCAGCGCCTGGGCAGCCCCGAATTCGGCGAGCGCGACCTCGCCCGGGCGCGCACGCTCAACCCGCGCATCGAAGAGCAGCTGCGGCGCCTGGGCGTGCTGCTGCCGGTGCCGCCCGCTGCACCCTCGTCGCCGGCGTCAGGGCCGCCGGGAAACGGGCTTCATCAGTGATGCCGAAGCGGCAGCGGCTGCAGCGGCGGCGGCATCGGAAGAAGCAGCAGCCGCGGCCGAAGCCTCGCTGTCGACATCGGCCGCCGAGTTGAAGCGCAGCATCACCTCGCGCTGGCCCTTCTTGGCGATGTTCGCCCGCTGGCTCAGGGTCTGCACGGACGCTTGCGCGCCGTCGCGGAAACGGCCTGTCACCTCGTAGCTGCCTGGCGGCAGCGCGACGAGGAGCCACGGGCCCTCCATCTGGCGCTGCAAGACCAGGGTCTTGGTGCTGGCCGCCTTGCTGCCTGCGCTCTTGGGGCCGATGCGCTCGATCTGCACGTCCACATCGGCGAGGTAGGCCCCCGAGGGCTTGGCCACCGTCGACACCCACAGGCTGTAGCCGGCGCGCTCGGCCTGCATGGCGGTGCGGTCGCCGGCCGTCACGCCGCCGGACAGCAGCTTGTAGCCGGCCGCCGTTTCGGCGCGCACCGGGGCCACGGGGGCCGTCCGCGGGCGCTGCCTGAGCTCGGCGGCGGTACGCAGGACTTCGGCGGCACGCGCCGGGTCGGTGCTGACCTGCACGGCAGAGGCCGGAGCCGAGGCCGAACCAGCGGCCTGGGCCCATGCACAGGCGGGCAGGGCCAGGGCCGCGGCCAAGGCAGCCGCTGACAAGGCCGAGGGTCGGAACAGCGGGCCGAACAGGGAGCTTGTGGGCACGGCGGTCTTCCAAAAAGACGGAGGGGACGCATCCTCCCATGCCTGCGCGGCGCGCTCTGTGCGCTGTGCCGCGGCGGCCCGGCCGTCGTTCAGCCCGTCTCGAAGGCCACCCGCATCCAGCGCGACAAGGGCGCGCCGGGCCGCAAGATGCAGCCCTGGCCGGCCCAGGCCGGCACGTTGGGCGCGTTGGGAAAGAACTGCGGCTCCAGCGCCACGCCGGCATGGCGGGCCAGTGGGCGGCCGTCACGCCCACGGCTGGCGTGCAGGAAGTTGCCGCTGTAGACCTGCAGGCCGGGGTAGTTGGTGTGCAGCTGCAGGCGCAGGCGGGCATCGGTGGAGAGCAGCGTCGCGGCAGGCACCTCGCCGCGCGCGGCGGCCTCATCCAGCGCAAAGCAATGGTCGTAGCCGTGCGCCAGCACCTGCTGCTCACCCTGGCCCAGGCCTTCACCGAGGCGGCGGGGCGTGCGCAGGTCGAAGGGCGTGCCGTCCACCGGCGCCAGCGCGCCCGTGGGGATGAGCGTGGCGTCCACCGGCAGCACGTGCGAGGCCGCCACCTGCAGCCGGTGCTGCAGCACCGAGGCGGCATCGCCGTCCAGGTTGAAGTAGGCGTGGCTGGCCAGGCTGGCGGCGCAGGGGGCGTCGACCTCGGCGCTGAAGTGCACCGTCACGGTCGTTGCTTCGGGGTCGAGGCTGTAGCGCACCTCGGCGCGCAGCGCACCCGGGTGGCCCTGGTCACCGGCCGGCGAATGCAGTTGCAGGCACAGGTGCAGCGGGCCGGCCGACACCGGCTGCCAGCGCCGGCGGTCGAAGCCCTCGGGGCCGCCGTGCAGCTGGTGCGGGCCCTCGTTGGGCTGCAGCCGGTGGTGCTGCCCGTCGAGCGTGTAGGCCGCACCGGCCAGGCGGTTGGCGTAGCGGCCCACCACCGCGCCCAGGTAGCCGGGCTCGGTGGCATGGGCCGCGGCGTCTGCGTGGCCGAGCAGGGTTTCGCGCAGCGTGCCATCGGCCAGGGGCACGCGGCACGACATCCAGCGCGCGCCCAGTTCGCAGACCTCGATCTGCAGCCCTTCAGCCCGGCCCAACCGCCACACGCGCCAGCCCGGGGGCGGTGCGGCCGCGCCCGCCATGGCGCCGCCCACGCTCAGGCGGGGTCGCGCGGGGCGGCCTTGCCCAGCTGCACCTGCTGGCCGGCGGCCTTTTCCAGCGCGGCATAGAAGGCCCGCACGGCAGCGCTGTCGCCGCGCACGGCCCAGGTGTCCTGGTCGCAGGCCGCGCAGTGCGCCTGGAAGGCGCGCTCGATGCCGCGCAGGCCGCGGGTGTCCACCGGCGTGATGTCGGCCAGCGCTTGCCCGCACTGGTTGCACGCCATCGCCGGCACCTGCTGCGCCACCGCGGCGCGCTGCTGCGATGCGGCCACGCGGGCCTCACGCGGGCCTCTTTGTCTTGCCTCACCCAAGCGGATCTCCCTGTGGCCGGTGCGGTTTGCGAGGGCGGCAGTGTAGGCGCCGCCCTCCGTGCACGGTTGCACGCTGGCGGCCGGAACGCGGCCTGGATGGCGCGCAAGTGATTGAATTGAAATTGCTTTTGCGCAAAATGATAGGCATCTATCGACACAGGCCCGCCCCATGCAAGTCTTGCAAGTGCACTTCGATCCCCAAGGCAGCCCCACGCTGCTGGCGCAGCGGCTGCAGGAGGCCGTGCAGGCCGGCGCCCGCTCGCTGCTGGTGTTGGCCGGCGACGGCGTGGCCTGGCCCGCGGCCGAGGTCGACCCGGTGTTGCAGGCCCTGCCCGTGCCGGTGTTCGGCGGCGTGTTTCCGCAGGTGCTGCACGGCACCAGGCACACCGAGACCGGGCTGCTGGTGGTGGCGCTGCGCAACGAGGCGCTGGTCACCACGGTGGAGGGGCTCGACACGCCCGGCACCGATTTCCAGGCCCCGCTGGCCGCGGCCGCCGCGCACCCCTGCCGCATGCAGCTGGTGCTGGTGGACGGGCTGGCGCCTTTCATCGCCGATTTCATCGAAGGCGTGTTCGAGCAGATCGGCGGCGGCGCGTCCTTCCTGGGCGGGGGCGCCGGCTCGCTGAGCTTCGAGGTGCGCCCCTGCCTCTTCACGCCCGGCGGGCTGCGCAGCGGCGTGGGGCTGGTGGTGGGGCTGGACAGCCCGCTGGGCATCGGTGTGCAGCACGGCTGGCAGTCGATCAGCGGGCCCTTCGTCGTGACGGGCTCCGAGGGCAACACCATCACGAGCCTCGACTACCGGCCCGCCGCCAAGGTCTACCGTGAATGCGTGGAGCCCATCGTCGGCGAGACGCTGACGCCCGAGAACTTCTTCCAGCACGCCAAGGGGCACCCCTTCGGCATCGAGCGCGTGGACGGCTCGCTGCTCGTGCGCGACCCCATCGTGATGCGCGGCGACGATCTCGTCTGCGTGGGCGCGGTGCCCGTACAGCGCATGGTCTACATCCTGCGCGGGCAGACCGACGAGCTGATCAGCGCGGCGCAGCAGGGCACGGCGCAGGCCGTGCGGGCGCTGCAGGCCACCGGCCGGCCCGCCGCCGGCGGCCTGCTGGTGGACTGCATCAGCCGCGTGCTCTTCCTGGGCCCGCGCTTCGGTGAAGAGCTGCAGGCCGCCAGCCAGCACCTGCAGCAGGCCGCCGGGCCCGAGGCGCCGCTCTTCGGGGTGCTGAGCCTGGGCGAGATCGCCAACAATGGCACCCACGTGCTGGACTTCTACAACAAGACCTTCGTGCTCGGCGCCTACGCCCATGCCTGACACCCAGGCGCAAACGCTCGCGGCGATCAAGTTCGAGCTCGCCATGAGCGTGGGCGAATCGCTGGAGATGGAGCCCATGGTGCGGGCCTTCATGCGCCCGCTGCTGCAGTTCGTGCGCGGGCTCAACTGCCAGCTGTGGTGGCGCGACGAAGCCGGACAGCTGCGCCGCATGGCCTACCCGGCGCGCAGCCTCGCGCCCACGGCCGAAGGCGAGGGCCCGCAGGCCTGGCGCGAGGCCGTGGCGCTGGCCGGGCAGGCCCGCCCGCAGTACACCGAAATCCAGGCCGGCCACCACCTGCACGCGCTGCCGCTGGGCGAAGCCGGCTGGCTCTTCATCGAGCGGCTGGGCGTTGCCGTGCCCGCGCCTGTGCTGGCGGCCATCGCCGTGGTGCTGCTGCGCCTGGCGCAAGCCTGCCGCGCCTGCGAGCAGCACGAGCAGCTGCAGGTGCTGCTCGGGCAGAAGGCCGCGGCAGAGGCCGCGCTACGCGAGGCGCTCTCGCGGCTGGAAGACATCTTCTCGCTCAGCAGCGATGGCTTCGTCTACTTCGACGGCGAGGCCCGGGTGGCCTACTGCAACCCCTGTGCGGCGCAGCTGCTCGCGCTGCAGGGCCCACAACTGCAGGCCATGGACCTGCCAGCCCTGCAGGCCTGGCTGGGGGCCTGCGCCGAGCCGCGCAACCGGCCCCAGCTGCCCGGGCAGGGCAGCGCGCCGGCGGGCGTGCTGCAACTGGCCACGCCGCAGCCCCGCGTGCTGGCCTGGGCCCTGCGGCACAAGGCGGCGCCCGATGCGGCCCACGCAGGCTTGCACGCCGGCGCGGTGCTCTACCTGCGCGACATCACGCGCGAATCAGAGATCGAGCGGCTGAAGAGCGAGTTCCTCCACACCGCAGCGCACGAGCTGCGCACGCCCATCGTCAGCGTCTTCGGCTTCTCGGAGCTGATGCTGCGCCGCCCCGCCAGCGAGGAGCGCAAGCGCGAGATGCTGGACATCATCCACCGGCAGTCTTCGCTGCTGATCTCGCTGGTGGACGAGCTGCTCGACCTCACGCGCCTGGAGCAGGGCGGTGCCCGCGTGATCTCGCGCAGCGCCCACGAACTGGCGGCGCTGGTGGGCACCACGGTGCAGGGCCTGTCCATCCCCGGCGACAACCGGCAGCTGCAGGTGGGGCCGCTGCCCGCGCCGGCGCGGCTGCAGGTGGACGCCAAGCTCTTCCACCGCGCGCTGCTGAACGTGTTGACGAACGCGTTCAAGTACTCGAAGGGCGCCGGCGAGATCACGCTGCAGGTGCTGCCCGGCACCTTGGCCGAACGCCCGGCCTGGGGCCTGCGCGTCACCGACCAGGGCATCGGCATGCAGCCCGAAGAACTGGCACGCGTGTTCGAGCGCTTCTACCGCGCCGACCAATCGGGCGCGGTGCCCGGCACCGGCCTGGGCATGAGCCTGGTCAAGGAGATCCTGGACCTGCACGCCGGGCGCATCGACATCCAGAGCCAGCCGGGGCAGGGCACCACGGTCACGCTCTGGTGGCCGGCCGATGCCGCGCCAGAATGAGCCGATGCCCCCGCTGCGCTACCTGACGGCCGACCTCGCACTCACCGACGACGGCGACGCCGTGCTCGAAGCCGCGGCCAGCACGCGCGCTGACGACCACGCCACGGTGATGGCCGAGGTGGCCGCGCTGCTCGCGTGGTGCGAGGCCCGGCACCCCGGCGCGCAGGGCCCGCGCGAAGAAGGCGGGCTGTGGCACCACGCGCTGCAGATGCTGCACGAGCCCGGCGGCTGGCACAGCGTGCACCTCACCATCGCAGGCGAGGCCGGCTTCATCGAGGCCCTGCTGCAGGCCCACTTTCCTACATCGCCCGACTGAACCCGATGCAAGACCCGCGTTTCGCCCCAGCCCATGAGGTGCTGCGCCGCCACCATGCCGCCGGCCGCCTGGCGGGCGTGTCCACGCTGGTCTTCGAGGGCGACGCGGTGGTCGACCGCTTCTGCCTCGGCCATGCCGACCGCGAGGCCGGCACACCGCTGCGGCCCGACCACATCCACCGCGCGTTCTCCAACACCAAACTCGTCACCGCGGTGCTGACGCTGATGCTGGTGGACGAAGGCCGGCTCGCGCTGGACGCACCGGTGCACACCTGGATCCCCGGCTTTGCGCACACCCGCGTGCTGCGGCCGGGCGCCACCACGCTGGACGACACCGAAGCCCGCACCGCCGACATCACGCTGCGCCACCTGCTCACGCACACGGCGGGCCTGAGCCACGGCGTCTTCGACCCGGGCACGCTGCTCTTCGACGCCTACCGCGCCGAAGGCCTGCGCCTGCCCGACAAGGACATGACCCACATCGCGCAGCGCCTGCCGCAACTGCCGCTGCGTTTCCAGCCCGGCACAGGCTGGGAGTACTCGATGGCGCCCGACGTGCTGGCCCGCGTGGTGGAGATCACCACCGGGCAGCCCTTTGCGCAGGTGCTGCAGCAGCGCCTCTTGGCCCCGCTGGGCATGGTGGACACGGGCTATGTGCTGAACCCCGCGCAGGTGCCGCGGCTGGCCGCGCTGTACGTGGGCGACGTGGCCGACCCGCTGGCCCCGGGCCTGAACCGCCTGGACAGCGTGCCCTGGCGCGAAGCCCACCTCACCCGCGTGCCGCGCGAAGGCGGCGCCAGCGGCCTGGCCACCACGCAGGCCGACATGCTGGCGCTGCTGAAAAGCCTGCGCCCCGGCCGTGGCGGGCCGCTGAGCGACGCGCTGCTGGCCGAGATGCTGCGCGACCAGCTGCCGCCCGGCTTGTGCGTGAACTTCCCGTTCACCGGCGCGCGGCCCACGCTGGGCTTCAGCCTGGCCGGCGCGGTGACGCGCGGGCCTTCCGACCTTCAGCCCAACACGCCCGCGGGCGAGGTGCAGTGGGGCGGCCTGGCCGGCACCCACTGGGCGCTGGTGCCGGCCACCGGGCAGGCGCTGGTGCTGATGACGCAGCGCCACATGGGGTTCTGGAACCCCTTCTGGTTCGAGTGGAAGGCGGCGGTGTACGCCGCCCTCGGACTCAGTTGCCGCTGAAGGGCAACGAGCTGTGGTGCAGCACGATGCGCAGGCGGCCGGCATCGTCCTTCACGTAGCCCCAGGTCTTGTCCACCGTGGTCACGTCGCCCTTCGCGTTGGTGATGCGCACGTTACCCATGGTGGTGGCCGAATCACCGGCGATGAAGACCGCGGCGTTGGCCACTTCGCAGTTCGTCCAGCCCTTCAGCGCGAAGCCGGTGTCCTTCGGGAAAGCCGTGTCGCCACCGACGAAGTAGGCCAGTGCACCAGCCCGCGTGGTGCGGAAGGTCTGCGGCGCCACGGTCAGCGTGGGCTTGAAGAGCACGGCGCCCATCTGGTAGCCGTAGGCGCTGTCGATCACGCGCTCGGCCAGGGCCTTGGCCGCGGCCTGGCCGCTGCGGGTGTGGGTGGTGCTGATGTCCACCAGGGCCTGGCACCAGGCGCGCTGCGCGCCCAGGACCTCGGCCTCGCTGATGGCCTGGTTGACGACGGTGGCGGCAGCCGGTGCGGCCGGCATCTTGGCGTGGGCGCCTGCGGCCGCAGCCAGAGACAGCACCAGGGTGGCGGACAGGGGGATGAGGCGTTGGGCAGTCATGGTCAATCTCCAGGGTTTGAGAGCAGGTGAGTCATACATCCGGGGTGGCAGCGCCCGCCCGACGGGCCGCGGCGCTGCAACAGAACTGCATTGCAAGCCGCACGCTTGAACCGGCGCTGAACCGCCGATGAGCCGCGCATGAGCGGCGCATGAACGGCAGATGAATGCGCCGGCGCGCGGTGGGCGCGCCGCACAATCGCACCCATGTTTCGTCGCCGCCTGAGCCTGGTGCTGAGCCTGCTGGCCGCGGCCGTTGTCGTGGAAGGCATCGGCGCGGCGGCCGCCTTGCGCGTGGCCGAACGCCAGGTGCAGCGCGGCCGCGTGGCCAGCGACATCCAGCGCGGTTTCGTTGAGCTCTCGGCCGACAAGCAGCGGCTGCGCACCTGGGTGGCGCAGCTGCAGCAAGGCGCGGGCGCCGACCCGGCCGTGCGCAGCCAGCTGCAGGCGCAGATGCGGGCCACGCTGGCCCAACTGCAGCAATGGGCCGAGCTGGCCGTGGCGCTGGACGAAGGCCGCGGCGACATCGACAGCCGCACCGAGCACCTGCGCCGGCAGGACGCGCTGGCCGTGCTGACGCGCAGCATCGCCGAGCTGGAGAACACGGTGGCGCAGGCGCGGCCGCTGCTGCCGGGCGCCGACGCGCGCCAGGCCTGGCAGGCGCTCTCGGCGGTGTTCGATCTTTCGCAGGGGCGCGACCTGCGCCAGCTGCTGGCCGAGAACATCGCACGCGAGGCCGAAGCCGTGCAGCGCGAGCGTGCCGCGGCGGACGCCACGCTGGCCTGGATGCGCAACCTGTGGCTGCTGATGGCGGGCACGCTGGCCGCCGCAGCGCTGCTGGCAGCGGGCTACTTCACACGCGCCTTGCGGGGCCCGCTCGGCCGCCTGATCGAAGGCACCGAAGCGCTGCAGCAGGGCCGGCTGGAGCACCGCATCGCGCTGAGCGGCCGCGACGAGTTCAGCGCCGTGGCGCGCAGCATCAACACACTGGCCGCCGAGCTGCAGCACCACCGCCAGCAAGAGACGCAGCAGCGACAGGAGCTCGAAGCGCTGGTGCAGGCGCGCACCGCCGCGCTGCAGGAAGCACTGGCCGCGCTGCAGCAGGCCGACGGCCGCCGGCGCCAGCTGCTGGCCGACATCAGCCACGAACTGCGCACACCCACCACGGCCATCCGTGGCGAAGCCGAGATCACGCTGCGCGGGCCCGAGCGCCCAGCCGACGAGTACCGCAGCGCGCTGCGCCGCATCGTCGACACCTCGCGCGATCTGGGCCACGTCATCGATGACCTGCTGGCCGTGGCACGGCAAGACCTCGACGCGCTTTCGCTCGTGAAGCAGCCGCTCGACCCCGCCGCGCCGTTGGCCGAAGCCCTGGCCCAGGCTGGTGCGCTGGCCGCGCAGTGCCAGGTACAGCTGGGCGCGGCCGAGCTGCCCACGGGGCGCTGGCAGGTGCTGGGCGACGCGCAGCGCCTGCGCCAGCTGCTGCTGGTGCTGCTGGACAACGCGGTGCGCTACTCCAGCGCCGGTGGCGAGGTGACGCTGGCCGTGACCGAGACCGAAGCCGTTGAAGCACAGCCCGGCGACAGCCCGCACTGGCTGCAGGTGGACGTGCTCGACCGCGGCATCGGCATCGCACCGCAAGAGCTGCCGCAGGTCTTCGAACGCCACTTCCGCGGCAGTGCCGCACGCCGCCACCGCGCCGACGGCAGCGGCCTGGGCCTGGCCATCGCACGCACGCTGGCGCTGGCGCACGGCGGGCGCCTGGAACTCGCGCCGCGCAGCGGCGGCGGCACGCGGGCCCGGGTGCTGCTGCCGTTGCTGTCCGTCACCGCGCCGCAGGCCGCCCCGCGCACCACCGCCGCATGAACATCCTGCTGGTTGAAGACGACGCCCGCGTGGCCGATTTCCTGCTGCGCGGCCTGCGCGCCGAAGGCCACCGCGTGCAGCGCGCGGCGACCGGCCCCGAAGGCTTGGCGATGGCGCAAGACGCCGCGCGCGAGGCTGCACGTGGCGGCGCCGGCGACGAGCCCACCGTGGTGGTGCTGGACGTGATGCTGCCGGGCCTGAGCGGCCTGGAGGTGTGCCAGACGCTGCGTGCACAGCAGGTGCAGCTGCCCATCCTGATGCTGACGGCGCTGGGCACGCTGGAAGACCGCGTGAGCGGCCTGCGCCTGGGCGCCGACGACTACCTGTGCAAGCCTTTCGAGTTCGAGGAACTGCTGGCGCGCCTGGAGGCCCTGGGCCGGCGCGGCCGCGAGCACCGCCCGGCGCCCGCGCGGCTGCTGCAGGTGGCCGATCTGGAACTCGACCGCGAGCGCATGCAGGCGCGCCGCGGCGGCCAGGCGCTGGTGCTCACCGCGCGCGAGCTTGCGCTGCTGGAGCTGCTGATGAGCGCCCCGGGGCGGCTCTTCAGCCGCGAGCGCATCCTGGCCAACGTGTGGGGCACGCACGAAGACCCGCTGACCAACATCGTCGACGTCTACATCCGCCGGCTGCGCAGCAAGATCGACGACGGCCAGGACGTGCCGCTGATCCACACCTTGCGCGGCCTGGGCTACAAGCTGGAAGACCCGCGCAGCGCGGGCTGAGTGCGCCTCAGCGCGCCACCCAGCCCCCGCACACCGGGAAGACCTGGCCCACGAAGCAGCTGGCCGCCGGGCTGCACAGGTAGGCCGCGAACATCGCGTCTTCACGCGCGGCCACGAGGCGGCCCAGCGGCACCTCGCGCGCCAGCCGCTCCTGGAAACGCGGGTTGGCCTGCACCTCGGGCGGGAAGTAGGTGGGGTTGTCGACGAAGTTCTGCGCGATGGCGTTGACCTGCACGCGCTGCGGCGCGAGCTCCACCCCCACGGCCTGCACGTAAGCCAGCTGCGCGCCGCGTGCGGCGCTGTAGCTGCTGGCGCGCTTCATGCCGCGCAGCGCCGAGGCGCTGCCCATCACCAGCACCTTGCCGCCGCCACGCCGCACCATGCCGGGCACTGCAGCGCGCACCAGGCGGGGCAGGGGGTCGACGAGCGCAGCGAAGACCTCGCGCCACTCGGCATCTTCCACCTCCACCGCCGACGTGCTGGGCGCCTGCAGCGCGAGGTTGGCGACCAGCACATCGATGTCGCCGGCCGCTGCCACCACCTCGGCCGCCGCGTGCGGCGCGCTCAGCGCGGCGTTGCTGGCCACGACCACCGCGCCCTGCTCGGCCAGCACCTCGCACAAGGCCGGGCCCATGAAGGCATCGGCCTGCGTGACGAGCACGCGCAGGCCGTGCAGGGGTGCGGTGACGGTGGGGGTGGTGGGCTGGGCTTGCATGGCGCGAGCGCTCCTCAGGGGTTCTGCCGCAGCCAGCTGCGGCACAGGTCGTAGGCCGCCTTGCCATCGGAGTGGCCGATCCACTCCTTGACATCGACCCGGCGCCCCAACAGTTCAAGCTGCCGGCGCGCGGCCACGGGGTCCTGCCGCAGGCAGGCCAGCGAGGCGTAGCTGTTGCGCAGCGCATCGCTCTCGCGGCGCTGCAGGACGGCGTCCAGACCGCGCTGCAGCCGCGCCCAATCGACGCGTGTTTCCTCGAAGAACTGGCCGCTGGCGTCACCGCTGATCGCCAGCCACAGCAGCGCGTAGAGGATGTCGCCGCTGGTGGCGTCAGCCTGGCGGGCGGCGGCGTCGCGGATCACCGCGTTCACCAGGGACCAGCTGCCGCCCCATTTCGGCACGGCGGAGTTCAGCAGCTCGGCCCACAGGCCGATCGCATCGGGGCGCTGCGCGAAGACCCTTTCGGCCACGCGCTGCTGGTCGCGGAAGTTCACGCTGGCCGCACGCAGGATCATCACCAGATAGACGTGGCTCATCACATCGTCAGGCGCTGCCGCCTGCGCCGTGAGCGTGGCCAGCGCGCGCTGGATGTGCCGCTCGAACAGCGCCATCTGCTGTGGCGACACGGTGTTGGCGTAGCCATCGCCCCGGTACCACCAGGCGCGCGCGTACTGCGCCCGCGCGTGCAGCGCCACCGCGAGCGGGTCACCGGGGTTCTGGCGCAACCAATCGGCCGTGAGGCCTTCGAGGTTGATGAAGTAGGCCTCGCTGGCATCGGGCGTGCCAACGCCGAAGACCCGGCCCACGCCGAGGCTGAAGGACCCGATGGCCTGACGGCCCAGCCGCGTGAGCTCGTTCGAGGCGCGGGCCTGCGTGTAAAGGCTGCGCAGGGCCTCGAAGTCGCCCCACCACAGCGCCAGCATGGCTTGGCGGTTCACGCGGTCGGCGAAGTTGTCGGGCGCCGCGGCCAGGGCGGCGGGGGCTGCTGCAGGCACGGGTGTTGGCGAAGGCGTGGGTGCAGGGGCCGCGGGCTGGGCCAGCGCCAGCGCCTGCACCGCCGCCAGTGCGCCGCTGGCCAGCGCGCGCGCGGCGTTCTGAACGAGCCCGCTGCGGGGCTGCAGGGCGGTCATCAATCGAGTTTCCACACCATCTCCAGCACCAAGGGGGCCGGCACGCCGTCCGCGCCGATGGCGCGCGGCTGGGCCTCGCCGGTTTCCAGCACCTGCCGCGCTCGCGCGAGGCTCCTGCCATCGAGCAGGTGCGCCAGGCCGGGCAGCGGCGTGCCCGGGGGCAGGCCCTGCATCACCAACTTGCGGTCGGTGACGCGGCCCTCGGCATACCGGCCTTGCTTGTCGAAACGCACCTCCACCATCACCGAGCCGGTGATGAAGAGGCGCCGTGCCAGCGCGGGGTAATCGGAAGAGCCTTCGGGGTTGGGGTAGGGCTCGGCCAGCCAGCCCTGCAGCGCATCACGCGCGAAGAGCAGCCGCCAAGTGCGCCACACGGCGTCTGCAGGTGCGGCTTCGGCAGCGCCCGCAGGCGCGGCCAAGCGGTGCGCTGTCCACCACTGCCGCCGGGCGCAGCGCAGCGGCGCCGACAGATCGCGCGGCGGGTCGCTGAACAGCCGCGCGGCCAGCGCCGGCGGCACGGTGGGCACCACGGGCCGCCCCTGGCGCGCGGCCTCCACCGCGCGCCGCACATCAGCACCCGGGTCGGCCACCGCGGTGTGCAGCGGGTAGTCCACCGGGGCCTGTGTGAAGGCGGCCAGCAGCCGCGCCTCGCCTTCCAGCGCGGCCGCGCGCTGGGCGGGCGGCATCTGCTGCAGCATCGAGGCCACTTCGGCCCAGCCGGCGGCGATATCGTTCAGGCGCCTGCACACCGCCGGCGCCAGCGCCACGGCGCGCATTGCTGCCTCGTGCGCCGGGCCGCCCTCGTGCAGGCGCCAGGAAGTCAGAGCGTTGTGATAACGGGCCTTCACGGTCGACCACGCGGCATCGGGCTCGGGCTGCTCGGCCAGCGCCTCGCGAGCCCAGCGTTCGAACGCCGGCCGCAGGCGCTCGGGCACGGGGGCGGTCAAGGCATCGAGATCAACGCGCAGTGAGTCGTCCAGCGCCAACTCCGGAGGCAGCTTGAACTGTTCACGCAACCAGCGCACCAGAACCCCGGCCTGATCGCGCGCCAGGGCCGCCGCCCGATCGGCCGGCTGTGCAGCTGCACCCGCAGGCGGGGCGGTGGCTGCCGAGGGTGGCTGCGGCCCGGGTGCCTGCGCTGCGGCGGGCGCTGCCAGGGCCAGCGTCAACAGCAGCCCCAGGGCCGAATGCAACTGCCGTGCGGAATGAGTGGATCCACCGCGCGCCCTGGCGCGGCCCCCTGCTTGGGCCTGGAGCATCGGTCTTGCCTCTTGTCTTGTTCCCTGCAGAAAGGCTACCACCGCACCCGCCGAGACCCATCCCGGCGTTGCCCTCGACCTGCGCACTTGAGCGCGGCGCGGCTGCTGCACCGGCACGCCGGCCGAAGTGAGGTACACTACGAGGCTCAGTCGCGGGGTGGAGCAGCCTGGTAGCTCGTTGGGCTCATAACCCAAAGGTCGCAAGTTCAAATCTTGCCCCCGCAACCAAGAAATACCGGTGCCTACCAGCACACACGAAGCCCGCGTAACGCGGGCTTCGGCGTTTCTGGGCCACGTGGCCCTGCTCTGTCTCCACTTTTGGCCCAAAGAACGAAACGCGACGAGCGAAATCAGCATTGGTCTGGTGGCCTCGCGATTGACCGTTGGGCATTTGGCCCAGAGCCTGACCAACGGATCGCATGCGCGACCATCCGTCGATGGCTTTAGCTGCGGCGATCCCCAGCAGGGGGACGCACAACTCACACTGCCGCCACCTGCGGCGGTTGGTGGGTCAGGCCAGCTGAGCAACCGGCTCCCTTCGCGTGCCGCTACTGCACTGCGCTCGGCGCATCGAACGTGACGCTTATGGGCCCAGCTCCTTGGTGTGAGCGGTAGATGACCTTGCCCTGATAGACGAAAGGCGCGGCCTTGCCGGCGGCCAACTTCTCTCCGCGCACGAAAAGGTGGAGATCAATGCCACGCGCTTGATGGTGAATGATCTCGTCGCCCCGCTTGTTCGTCGGCGTCGTCGCGTTCTGGCTCTGCCAATGAAACGTGTGTTCGTCGATCCAGTGGTCGAGGTACCGGTGCTCTTCGGCCTTGCCTCGCTTGCTGAGCGTGACCAGGAGCACGTGCACCTTTTTTTCGTTGAGCGTGACGTGCCCGGAGTTCCAGCTGCCTGGGTTGAACGTCTCGCCGAACAGGGTCGGGATGTCCTCGCGCATGAACGGCTCACCGATAGCAAGGTCGAGCGGGTCGACCACAGTCTTCAGCCGGGCGAGTGTCCGCATGTCGTCGGTTGCCTCCAGGTCTTCGTAGTCCGGGTTGTTGGCCTTGAGCACGTACCGGCCCTCTCGCGTCTTGGTCACCACACGGAGGAGGTACTGGTTGTCTCCGCCGACCTCGTCCTGGCGTTCGATGGCCATGACCGTTCCGGTGATCGAGCCCGCCTTGCTTGGGCTGAGCAATTCCAGCAGCAGGTAGTCGCCATCCCGGATGGGGTTCTTCCCGCCATTCATGGAGTTGCCGGATGCCCGGGCGATGAAGTGCCGGCTTGGATCTAGCTGGCCGTACGCCGTGGGAAGGCTTCGGTGCTCCTCCGAATCGGTGCGACCTGCCTTGAAGTGCCCGCAGGCGATCTTCAAGTTGGGGAAGTACGGCAGTTCGATGGCGTCCCGCTTGGGACGGGGGAAGGCGATGACCTTGGCGTCTTCCATCGCCAGCGTGGCGCGGCTCTCGTAGCTGGCGAGGCGGAAGTCGACCAGTTCCTGCAGCAGCGCGCTGAGGGCTGGCGCGATGGTTGGCGGCACCTCGCTCGTCAGGGTGAACTCGCCCCCTGGCGTGGTCCGGAACAACGGCGCGCCCTGCGACGCCAAGTTTCCGCCGGTCCAGGCCTTGATCGGGTTGTCGCGCCAGTAGCGTGCCCACTGTTCTGAGTTACCGGCTGCATCCAGCATGTCCCCTGACAGGTCGGCCAGCAAGGGGCGCCGGCGGTGCAACACTTCCTTTGAGC
This sequence comes from Rubrivivax sp., assembly GCA_051861265.1. Taxonomy (GTDB): domain Bacteria; phylum Pseudomonadota; class Gammaproteobacteria; order Burkholderiales; family Burkholderiaceae_C; genus Rubrivivax. The sequence continues at coordinate 63,219 of JBHYDA010000017.1, read as the reverse complement.
GTCGCGTCAGCTCATCGACCGGACACGGCTTCACCAGCCCATCGAGTTCCAGGAATGTCTCCAAGAGAACCATCTTGAAGCTCTTGGTCATCGAGGTGGTCTCGACCGCGCGCAGCAACGAGGCCGCCTGCTGCGTGGCGTCGCGCTCCTCCGTGTCGAGATCGCCCATCTCGGCGACGAACTGAAACCAGCTGCCCAACTGCTGCCGCATCAAGGCCACGCTCGCACCCGATCGGTAGAACTCGGTCAGCGTGGGTCGCCGCCCGAGGACGTCGCGCAGGGCCTCGTAGTCCTTCTTCGGCCCAGTGCTGTCGAGCGACTTCAGGAAGTTGATGATCCCGAGGTCGTAGTTGACGTAGCAGCCAGCGGGGAGGTCCAGGCGCTTCTGCTCGACATCGCGCGCAAAGGAAGCAAGCGCCTTGTAGGTGGAGCCGATGCCAAAGAGCGCCTGCGGCTTCTGCAGGAAGCTGTGGTGATTGCCGATGAAGTCCAGGACGACCAGGTGCGTCTTGCCTTCGCTGCGACGCAGGCCGCGCCCGAGTTGCTGAAGAAAGAGGATCTTCGACTCGGTCGGCCGAAGCATCATCACCGTGTCAATCCCTGGTAAGTCGACGCCCTCGTTGAACAGATCAACCGTGAAGAGGACCTGCACGTCGCCGGCCTCCAGGCGTTCCAGCGCCTGGGCGCGCCCCAGTGCCGACCCGGCATACACAGCCGCGCAAGCCACGCCGGCGCGGGTGAACTGGTCGACCATGAACTCCGCATGTCGGATGGACACGCAGAAGGCCAGGGTACGCTGCTGTGCTCGCTGCCGCCACTCCGATAGCGCATGCCGAGCGCGCGCGAGTGTCGCCAGCTTGTTGGACAGCGCTTCTGGGTCGAACCGCCCATTGCGCCACGGCACTTCTCGATAATCGACCGATTCATCCAGGATCCCGTAGTAGTGGAAGGGAGCGAGCAACCCGGCTGTGATGCCCTCGAACAGATGACAACCGTAGACCAGGTTGTCGTCACACAGCGAGAGGATGTCGGACTGGTCGGTGCGATCGGGCGTTGCGGTCAAGCCAAGCAGGAACGACGGCGCGAAGTGACTCAGCAAACGGCGGTAGGTGGCCGCGGCAGCGTGGTGAAACTCGTCGACCACCACATAGTCGAAATGCTGCGGCGAGAACCGCTCCAGATGCTCCGCGCGAGCCAGCGTCTGGACCGATGCACAGAGCACATCGACCTCCGAGTCCCGGCTGCGGCCCATGTAGTAGCCCACGCGGGCGCGCGGCCTGATGCGAACGAAGGTTGCCGCAGCCTGGGCAAGGATCTCCTCACGGTGAGCGACGAACAGCACGCGGCGTGCACCCAGTTGGACGGCGTCGAACGCTGCCAGCCAGGTTTTCCCGAGGCCAGTCGCCAAGACGACGACCCCCCGCCGGAAGCCCTGTTGACGCGTCTCGTTCAATGCAACGAGTGCCGCTTTCTGCACGGCGGTCGGTTCGGGCGGCGCCTCCTGTTCATGGCTGCCAGGTGCAACGGACCGTGGTGGCGGGACGCGTCGCTTCTCGTAGGCTTCGATCCACGCGTCGGACAGGGCCACGGTGTTTGTGTGGGCGAAGATCTCCTCGAAGCGTGAGCGTGCCTCCAGGAAGCCGTGGTCATCCGGGTAGACGACGCGGTAGTTCCACTCCAAACCTTCCTGCAGCGCCTGTCGACTGATGTTGCTGGACCCGACGAACGCCGTTCCCGCCTGCAGTTCGCCGTCGAACACGCGGGCGAAGATGTAGGCCTTCAGGTGGAAGCTGCTGCCCGCCGTCACGAACACCCGGACTTCGGCACCCCGCTCCTGCAGGAGCAGCAGAAGTCGCAGCGCCTCTGGGTCCGTGATGTCCAGGTAATCGCTGGTGAGCACTCGAACCGTGCGACCGCTCTTGCTTTCAAGTGACGCCTGCAGATCCGGCAGGAGGAGACGCAGACCCGTCGTTTTGACAAATGCCACGGCGAGGTCGACCGCGGTCGCCCGCGACATGGCCTCCGACAGGTGCGGAAGGAAATGATCTCGATCTCCAGTGACTAGACGCCGCGGTGGGGCCACCGCCCGCTTGACGAGCACATTGGTCCACTTCTCGGATCGATCAGGTCGCTGGTCGTTGGTTGTCCAGATCTCAGGCCGCTCGACCGCCGGAAGGCCCGCCAGCCACTCGACGACCTGGGATTCGTCGGCGTCCGTGAAGCGCCGCCCACCATGGAGTCGGGTTCCGGTACCGCTCTTGAAGCTCGCGTACAGCACGCCCCCCGGCGTCAGCGCCGCCCACAGCCGTTCCAATACCTCGGGCATCGCCGAAGGTTCGACGTGCAGCAGGCTCGCGCAGCACCAGATGCCGTCGTAGGCACGCACTTCGTCGACGTCCCGGAACGTCCGCACGTCCACGGTAAATCCACAGTGCTCGGAAGCGCGCTCCGCGAGTTCGGGTGATGCGTCGAAGGCAGAGACCCTGAAGCCCTGCTCCGAGAAAGCCCTGGCATCTCGGCCCGATCCGCATCCAGCGTCGAGGATCCGAGCGCCGGCCGACAACATGGCCGCAAACCGCTCGCGAATGTGCGACATGTCGACGGCAACGGTACTGTCGAAGAACTCAGCAGCAAACTGTCGGTAGTACCGAGCGGTCTCGTCCATTCCTGGGGCTGACTTCGAAGCGGCTCACTGCGTCGGAGAGTACCAGGTCGACATGGCCGCTCACGGCGGTTCACACGGAATGCTCCCGCGAGTCGCTGCACTGAAGGCCTGACCAGGCAACCTATGAGGACTGTCGCTCGGCCGCACTCTGGACGCCCGCCAAGGTGCTGTCTCCCACCTCGTCAGGGAACCCGACCGGCGATTGCGCGCGCACTCGGGTCAGCACATCGGGCGTTCGCGCGATCAGGGCTGTGTCCCTGCGGGGTGGAACCGGCCGCCCGTATGCTGCGGGGTTCCAGCCCTGCTGGGTTTGCCCATCAGAGGCGATGGTTTCGTGGCGGAACGTGCCCTACCTTTCATCATGGATAAATCTGTGCTGCAGCAGCAGGTGCTGGAACAGCTCGCCGCCGACCTGCTGCATGCCGAAGAGGCCGTACGGGCCGCCCATGAAGCGGCAACGCACGAAGAGAACATCGCTGAAAACAAGTACGACACCCTCGGACTTGAGGCCGCCTACCTGGCCACGGGCCAGGCTCGTCGCGCCGAAGCCATCCGCCACGCGATGGCGCTTTGGCGCCAGTTCCGCCCGGCCCCTTACGACACCAGCCAAGGGATACAGCTCGGCGCGCTGGTCTGCCTGGTCGATGCCGACGACAAGCAGCAGCTGGTCTTTCTTGGCCCGGCAGGGGGCAGCATGAAGTTGGCCAACGAAGCCCAGGTGGTTCAGGTCATCAGCAGCCAGGCCCCTTTGGGCAGGGCCATGCTGGGTCGGCGTGAAGGTGATGAGGTGTCGATACAGATCGCAGCAACCCGGCAGCTGTTTGAAGTGCTGCGGGTTCACTGATCGGCAGCCAACCTCACGCCAGATCGGTCGGGCCACAAGGCCCCCTCGGAGCAAGGCCCAGCCACTGGCCGTTCGCTCCACTGCGTGGATGCTCTGCCTTCAACGCTGTGCGCTGCCTGCTTCACGCTTGCTTCACGCGAGCGGTGGCTGAATGCCGCACTGAACCGTCAGCGGTTCGATGGGTCAGCTGACTCTCGAAAACGCGACGAGTCTCGAAGAGACCGTCACTGCGCCTGCTTGATCACAGCTTCAAGATGCGCGCGGAGGGCTTTGCGTCCAGCGCTGTTGGTTGAGCGCCAAGCGGCGAGCGCCAACTCCATCAGTGCCTTTTCCGCTGCTGTCGGTTGCGTGCTCTCGCGAGCCTCGTCCAGCCAGCCAACCGGCTTGCCCTGGTGCTGCTCGATCTGCCGCGCCAGCTTGTCGCCGATCGGCCGCGAAGACTTGATCTGGCTCCACATGCTGGGTGAGATCTCCAACGCCGCCGCGAAGGCCTGCTCCAGCCCTTTGGGTGGCGCACCACGGGCCAGTGCGCTTTCGGCATAGGCCTGGAAAAGGGCCAGCGCGTTGAGTCTTCGGGTGACGGTCGTGTTGACCACTGATGTGGTGCCTGATGCAACGATTTCGATGCGTCATTGTCTCAGGGGCTTGACGACAGAGTAAAGACTATTTACAGTGCGCTTCGTCGTACCTCAAGTCGCTCACATTGAGCGCCAAGTTTTTCAAGGAACCCATCGTGAAATCCCGCCACGTCTTCAGAACCACCCGACCCACGCAGGGTCTGGTCGCGTTCGCACGTGCCGCGGCGATGGGATCGCTGGGCGCCTGCGGCGCCGCCATGCACCAGGCCTTGCCGGCAAGCTGGCACCAGCTTGATCGGAACGAGGGTCGAGTGCATCCGGGAGAGGGAAGCGCCTAGCTGCGCACCCTCCAAGCTCTGTTCGCAGGGGCCCGGATTCCGAAAGGATCCGGGCCCTTTTCATTGCCTGATTCAACCGGCCTGCGCATCGGCACAGGCCAGCGATCGATGGATCGCACCACCGCTCGCGGTGGACGTTCTTTGACGATTCACTTCGGGTGTGTCCTTGCACTCCGTGGCCGCGCGACAGGGTGTTGGCGGTGCGGGATGTGCGTGGCCAATGATCAGGCCCCGTGCAGCGAGACACCACGTCCGACGGGACGCTCGCGCTCGGGCACAGCCGAAGTGGATGCAAGTCAACAGGAACCCCGTGGAGCTCACGCTTCGGGTTGGAAATCGGCCGCAAAGATTGGGCGGCGCCGGAACCCGTGACCGGATGGATTTCAGTGGGTGTGCAGCCCACCACCCTTTACGCACGTCAGGCCACGAAAGGAGGCCACGCATGCAACCGCAATCTCACAGCCACGTGCTGCAACTCGACATCCAGGGCACGCCCCAGGCGTGGATCTCGCTCGAGCAGGCGGCCACGCACATGGCCTCGGGCTCGGTGGCGTGGGTGGACGGCGACGGCCCGCTGGCCACGCTGCGGGGAGGCTTCAATGTCGCGCGCGGCTGCCAGTCGCTGATCGAGGTGTTCCCCATCGTCGCGCTGAGCGGCGCGCCCAGGGTCAACCTGTTCGACGTGGTGCCCTCGTTCAGCAAGCACAAGCTGTTCAGGCGCGACCGCATGACTTGCGCCTACTGCGGACAGCGCTTTGCTGAACGTGAGCTGCAGTGCGAACACATCGTGCCGGAAGCGAGGGGCGGGCTCTGGACCTGGATGAACCTGGTCACGGCCTGTGGCGCGTGCAACGGCCGCAAGGCCTGCCGCACGCCGGAAGAAGCCGGCATGCGGCTGCTGTACCTGCCTTACGTACCCAGCCGCTTCGAAGACTTTCTGCTGGCAGGCAGGCACATCCGTGCCGACGTGCATGAGTGGCTGGCTGCGCGCCTGCCGAAAGGATCACGGCTGAACTGAAGACCGGCCGTGGAAGTTCTCGACGCACGCATGAAGCTGCGTCGGGCGTTGGGGGAGGCTGCATCGGCAGCCTCCCCAGGGCCCGGGCTCACCGGGCAAGGAGAATGAATCATGGATACGAACTACATCCACGAAGACGTGGGCGGCGGTGTGCCGCTGAAGATGTGGACCCGCGGCGTGCCGGTGGAAGACGCCGCCAAGCGCCAGCTGACCAACGCCGCGCGCCTGCCCATCGTGCACCACCACATCGCGGCCATGCCCGATGTGCACTACGGCATCGGTGCCACCGTGGGCTCGGTGATCCCGACCCTGCGCGCCATCATCCCGGCCGCGGTGGGCGTGGACATCGGCTGCGGCATGATGGCCTGCAAGACCACACTGAAGGCGGAAGACCTGCCCGACAACCTGGCGCCGCTGCGCTCGGCCATCGAACGCGCCGTGCCGCATGGCCGTCAACCGGGTTCGCGTGATCCTGGGGCCTGGCAGAAGGCACCGGGTTCGGTGAACACGGCCTGGGCGCAACTGGAGCCCGAGTTCACCGAGCTGTGCCGCAGCTACCCGAAACTGGAGAAGACCAACCACATCCAGCACCTGGGCACGCTGGGCACGGGCAACCACTTCATCGAGGTGTGCCTGGACGAAGCGGGCTTCGTTTGGTTCATGCTGCACAGCGGCTCGCGCGGTGTGGGCAACTTCATCGGCACGATGTTCATCGAACTGGCCAAGCAGGACGCGCTGCGCAACAACGCGAACCTGCCTGACCGCGACCTGGCGTACTTCGAAGAAGGCAGCCGCTACTTCGGCGACTACGTGCGCGCGGTGGGCTGGGCGCAGAAGTTCGCGGCCACCAACCGCGAGGTGATGATGAAGCGCGTGATCGAGGCCGCCAAGGCCGTGATCCACAAGAACTTCCAGAGCCACATCGAAGCGGTGAACTGCCACCACAACTACGTCAACCGCGAGCACCACTTCGGCGAAGACGTGTTCGTCACGCGCAAGGGCGCCGTGAGCGCGAAGGCCGGGCAGCTGGGCATCATCCCCGGCAGCATGGGCGCGCGCAGCTACATCGTGCGTGGCAAGGGCCACCCCGACAGCTTCGAGAGCTGCAGCCACGGTGCCGGCCGCGTGATGAGCCGCACCGAGGCCAAGCGCCGCTTCACGCTGGCCGACCACCGCGCCGCCACGGAAGGCGTCGAGTGCCGCAAGGACAAGGACGTCATCGACGAGACGCCCGCGGCCTACAAGGACATCGACGCCGTGATGGAAGCGCAGCGCGACCTGGTGGAGGTGGTGCACACGCTGAAGCAGGTGGTGTGCGTGAAGGGTTGACCTGCACCACGCGCATCGCCATCGATGGCGCAGGAGGCACCGGCCCAGGCGGCTTGCGTCACGACCACGCAGGGCCGCCTGAAAGTGGCGCCTGCTGGTCGTGGGCCAGCTTGAAGACGCTGACCACCTCCACCAGCCTGCTCGCCTGGCTGTTCAGGCTTTCACCGGCGGCGGCGCTTTCTTCCACCAGCGCCGCGTTCTGCTGGGTGCTGCGGTCCATCTGACCGACAGCCTGACCCACCTGCGCCACACCGCTGCTCTGCGCTTGCGAGGCCGCGCTGATCTCGCCCACGAGATCGGTCACCCGGCGTATCGAGGTCACCACCTCGCCCATGGTCTTGCCCGCCTGGTCGACCAGCGCCATGCCCTGCTCCACGCGTTCGGCACTGGCGCCGATCAGGCACTTGATCTCCTTGGCCGCCTCGGCGCTGCGCTGGGCCAGGCTGCGCACCTCGCTGGCCACCACCGCGAAGCCGCGGCCCTGCTCGCCGGCACGCGCAGACTCCACGGACGCGTTCAGCGCCAGGATGTTGGTCTGGAAGGCGATGCCATCGATGGTGCCGATGATGTCGGCGATCTTGCGTGAGCGCTCGCTGATGTCTCGCATGGTCTCGACCACCTGACCCACGACCTCGCCGCCCCGCACCGCCACGCACGAAGCAGATTGCGCCAGCTGGTTGGCCCGCTGTGCGTGGTCGGCGTTCCTGCGCACCGTCGTGTCCAGTTCTTCCATCGTCGCTGCGGTCTGCTGCAGCGCGCCGGACTGTGCTTCGGTGCGCTGGCTCAGGTCGGCATTGCCCTGGGCGATCTGCGCACTGCCGAAGGCCACGCTCTGGGCGTTGCTGCGCACGTCGCTCACCACCCGCACCAAACCGTCCTGCATGGCCTTCAGCTGCGCCATCAGGCTGCTGCAGTCGCCAGCCTGGAGGTCGATGCGCACCGTCAGGTCGCCCTGTGCCACGGCGCGGGCCAGATCGGCAGCCGCTTCGGGTTCTCCACCCAGCCGGCGCGTGATCGTTCGGCTGAAGCCCACTGCGCCCACCAGGGTCGTCACGCCGACCACCCCCATCAGCGTCAAGCTGATGACGGTGGCACGCTGGCCGTCCGCGTGGGCCTGGGCCGCCGTGGCGGCGCCGGAGTTGGCCAGCATCTCACCCACTTCGGCCAGCAGCTTGGCAGGCTCACGGTCCATGCCGCGCACGGCACCGTCGCCCGCCACGGGGTCGCGCTCTGCGGCCAGGAAGGCATCGAAAGCACGGCGGTAGCCCTGGCCCATGCTGGCGTGAGCCGCGGTGAACTGCGCCAGGCGCTTGCGCTCGGGGCCTTCGGGCAAGGCGGCAAGCAGGGCGTTCGCGGCCTCGTGCACTTCGCGCTCGGCCTGGTTGAAGGCGCCCCAATGCCTGTCCAGGGCTTTGGGATCCTTGCCGCGCAGGAGCACGTTCTTCCACTCCTGCACCTGCGTCTTGAACAGGGACTCCAGCCGCCGCGCGCTGAAGGCGCCTTCACTGGCGGCTCGCACCTCGGTGGCGTAGTGGGCGATGGATTGGTTCAGGCTGTAGATGCCGTAGAGCGAAGCGCCGAGCGCCAGCAGAAGCGCAAGGCCGAAGGCGAGCGGCAGCTTGAGGCTGAGTTTCATGTTTTCTCTGGGTGGTGATTTGTGACTCCCTGGGTATCGGAATGCCGAGCGGACCGGGCAAGACTGCCCAGAAGGGCTGCCCCCCAACGCTGGCGCAAAGAAAAACCCGCCAGGCCCGGGTGTCCCCGGCCCTGGCGGGCTGCGTCATCAAGGCCGGTCTCAGCGAAGCAGCGCGCCCCAGAGGCTGTTGCGGATGGTGGTGGTGGCGCTGTCGTTCTGGGCCCAGACCGCCAGCCCCTGGCCGCTGCGGTTGAAGTCCAGCGCCAGCGGGCCCTTGACGTCGCCATCGCGGCTCTCCAGGAGCGCGGCCTCGCTCCAGGTGCCGCCCCACTCCAGCTGGCGGCTGTAGGCGTTCAGGTTGCCCGAGCTGGGGTTGGGCCAGCGGTCAGGGGCGCGGTAGGCCAGCACGGCGCGGCCGTTGTCGTCCAGGCCCAGGCGGCTGTCGATGCTGTAGGGCGCCACGGTCTGCGGCTGCGAGAACCCGGTGCCCGGCTGGTAGCTCATCACCTTCATCGCGTAGATGCCGCTGTTCCAGGCCAGCACGGCACGGCCATCGGCGTTCATGGCCAGCGTCAGGCGCGCAGCGAAGCTGGTACTGACGTTGCCGACGTCCACGGCCGTCGGCGTGCCCCAGCCGCTGCGGGCGTTGAACAACGCGTGGTAGACCGCGTTGCCCTGGTGCCAGAAGGCCATGCCGTTGCCCGCGGCATCCAGCGCCACCTGCGGTGGTGAGATGCTCGGCACGTCGTCGAGGCCGTTCTCCAGGCTCTGCGGGGCCTGCCAGCCGCCGGCCAGCGTGTAGCGGGCCGCCTTCAGGCTGTCACGGCTGTCGCCCGGGTTCGTCTCGCGCCACACCGCCAGCGCGCTGCCATCGGCACCCAGGGCCAGCCGCGCGGTGCGCGCCGACAGGCTGCCGCTCGCATCCACACGCTCCCAGCGGCCCCAGGTGCCGCTGGCCGACAGGGTGTTGCTGTAGACGTCCGAGCCCGAGATCAGCACGGTGATGGCGCCTTCGGAGCTCATCGCGGCCGCGCTGAGCAGCCCGCCGCCCTGGCTGGGCGAGAAGAAGGCCGCGCCCCAGCCGCCAGCGGCGCTGTAGCGGCGTGTCTCGAGGTTGGGGCGCAGCCAGGTGGCCACGCCGTTGCGGTCCATCAGCAACTGGCCTTCGACGAGCGTGACGCTGCTGGACGAGGTGCTCACCCCCGGCACCTGCACCGGCGCGGCCCAGCCCTGGCCGGGCACGAAGAGGCGCGAGAAGACCTTGCGCGTGCTGCCGCTCGGCTGCCCGTCCGACTGCTCCCACAGCACCAGCGCCTGGCCCGTGGGCGACAGCGCCGCCAGCACCGGCGTGTCGGCAAACGTGTTGGTACCGGTGACGTTGAAGTCGTCGCTGTTCTCCAGCAATTGCGCGGCCTCCCAGCGCGGCGCGGCCGGTGCTGCGGCAAAGCTCGCGGAGGCCTCGCGCGCCTGGCTCATCAGCAGCGAGCAGACCTCGTTGCCGGCCGCGCTGCAGGCCCCCGCCCAGCCCGCAAAGCGCTGCCCGGCCGCCGGGGCGGCGGTGAGGGTGACGGTGCTGCCGGTCTCGAAGTTGGCCTGGCAGCTGTTGCCGCAATCGATGCCCAGCGGGTTGGAGCGCACCGTGCCGCTGCCACTGAGCGTGACGCGCAGGCTCGAGGTCTGCACCGGCGCCGCCACGAAGCGGGCGCTGGCGCTGCGCGGCTCCGTCATGCCCAGCGTGCAGGTGGCGCCGGCGTTCACGCAGGCACCGCCCCACTCGGCAAACACCTGGCCGGCGGCGGCCACGGGCGTCAGCGTGACCTGCGTGCCGCTGCCGAAGGCCGCGCTGCAGGTGCTGCCGCAGTCGATGCCCGCCGGCTGCGAGCGCAGGCTGCCGCCACCGCTGACCGACACCGACAAGGTCTGGTTCGTGGGCGGCGGTGGGTTGAAGCTGGCGGTGACGTTGCGCGCGGCCGTCATCGGCACGCGGCAGGTGCTGGTGCTGCCACTGCAGTCACCGCCCCAGGCCACGAAGACCTGCCCGGCGGCCGGCGCGGCCGTGAGCACGACTTCCACGCCTTCGTTGTACTGCGCGCTGCAGGTGCTGCCGCAGTCGATGCCGGCCGGCTGCGACCGCACCATGCCGTCACCGCTGAGCCCGACGTTCAGGCTGCGCAGCACGGGCGCAGGAGGCGTGTCGGGGCCGCCCACGGGGCCGCTGCCCGATCCACCGCCACAGGCGGCCAACAGCAGGCCGAGGGCGCTGAAAGCCCAGGGGCGCCAGCGGCGCGTGCGGGTGGGCCGCAAGACGGCGGCGGGCGAGGAAACAAGGGGCTGGTGCATGGAGATCCTGGACATCGAGAGGCGCGGGCTGCGCGTTGAAGACGCGGGCCATTGAAGCCAAAGACCCGCCGCACCACCACTCACAGATCTGCCAGCTCTCAGTGCTGAGGGGGCCGCGTGACAGTTGTTTCAAGACCGCACAACGGCAGCTCAAAAGGGCTTGGGCTGCACCAGGCCCAGCAGCGCGGCCAGCGCCACCGCCTGCTGGCGGTTGGCCACGTCCAGCTTCTTCAGCGCGTTGTTGAAGTGGTAGTTGACGGTGCTCTCCGCCATGCCGAGCAGCTGGCCGATCTCGGCCGAGGTCTTGCCGTCGGCCGCCCAGCGCAGGCATTCGGTCTCGCGCGGGCTCAGCGGGCGGGGCCGCAGCGGCGGGCCTGCGATGCGGCGCATCGCTGCATGCAGGTGCGGGGCGGCCACGTGCACATAGGGCAGGGCCGCTTCGGTCTGCTCGCGCACGCGGGCGGGGTCGGCATCGATGGCCAGGCTCAGCACGCCCAATTCACCCGCAGGGCTGTGCACAGGCATCGTGACGCCTTCGCGCAAACCGAAGGAGGCCGCGTCCTTCATCATCGTCTGCGCCCGGGTGCCGGGCAGCAGCGGCAGATCACTCCAGCGCACCGGCAGCGTGTGCTGGGCGCAATGCGCCATCACCGGATCGACGGCGTAGTAGTCGCGCTGCGCGTAACGCTCCATCCAGCCGGCCGGAAAGCCATCCACACGCACCACGCGCGCCTTCGCGAAGTGCGTGGGCAGGCGCAGCGCAAAGACGAAGTGGTCGAAGCCGGCGTCCTGCGCCAGCTGCGCGCACAGGGTCTCCAGCTCGGGCAAGGTCGCGGCGCGTGCGGTGGCCTCGCGCAGGCCGCGCAGCCGCTCAGGCGTCCAGAGCGGTACGGGCATGTCGAGCGTGGGGCCGCGCCAGGGGATGGGCGCATGCAGCCACCAAGCCTCTACCTGTCCACCTGTGACACGCTGCCAGAGACCAGCTTCCAGCCCGTGGACGATCGATGCCAAAGGCGCAGATAGCGGAAATGCCCCTGAAAGCCCTGCCCCTTGAATTTGCCAATGACAAAGGCCAGGGAACTCACGGCAGCGGCCTGTTCGCCAATGCGAAAGTGGCGCTCTCGAAGGTCGATGGCACTCATGCGCTGTTCACCTGAGCGATAGAGGCCCAGGTCGCGCTCTTTGGAAAGCAAGCGGCCGGTGGGGCCGACGAAGAGCAGGTCCTCCTCGATCAACGCATCCAGCGTCTCGACGTCAGCCGCCAGCATGGCGGCTCTGAGCATTTCTTCTGCGTGTTCCAGCTCGGACTGAACATCATTCATCGCGGATTCGAGGGCTGGAAGCAGCCAGGGCACACAGGTTGACGGACCACCCAGTGTTTTCGTCGAAGTGCCGCTTGAAGGCCATAGCGCGAACGGGCAGGCGGGTGCATCGATGCATCCATGCATGAGTGACCTGCAAGGCTGGGCGATGTCGTCCTGCGCGGCCTGCCTAGCATCCAGGTCGATGAAAATGCGAAGGAAGCCTTTGCGCGGCGACTTGGCCTTGAAGGCTACCCGGCAAGCCGGCGTGGTGCTGGCCGTCGTGTTGGCCCATGGGGCCTTGCTGAGCAGCGCGTCGAGACTCGGTGTGTGGCAAGACCGCCATCCCGCCGTCGCTGAACCGCCACCGCTGTGGGTCAGCTTGTTGTTTCGGCCGGTTCCGCCGCCCGAGAGCGACAGACCCGGACCGGCCAAGGCCGTGGCCAGCAGAAGCTTCGAGCCGCAGCCGGGATCGTTTCACTCGAGCTTGCCTGCGAGCGATGCCGTCACGGCCATGCCTGCACCCAGCCTGCCGGCACCTGCCTCGGCGAGCCCCGTCACGCCGGCAACCGAACCGGCTTCGGCACCACCGCGGCTGGACCTGCGCCTCTCGCGCGAGGGCACGCGGCGTGCGCGCAGCCCGAGCTTGGACGACCCGCACGCCGACCCGCCCCGTACAAGCCTGGAAGACAGGGTCGCTGCCGCCATGGGTGACGGCCGCTGGGTGATGCAACGTCTGGACGCCAACCGCCTGCGCTTTCGCAACGGCCCCAAGTGCTTTGAGGTGCACCGGTCACGCGCCGACCAGATCGACCCCATTGGCGCCAGCCACAGCCCCAAACCGTGGGGGGCCAAACCCTGCTGAACACAAGCCCGCGCCTGGCGCGGCCTCTTGGGCAGCGTTTCAGGCCAGGCCCTGTGCCAGCGCTTCGAACACCACCCGAATCCGCCGCGAGGTGCGCAGCTCGCGGTGGGTGACCAGCCAGAACGGCACGCGCAAGGGCGGCACCTCGTCGAGCACCCGGACGACACCCGGTGTGTCACGCGCGATCTCGTCGATCATGGCGCCGATGCCCATGCCGTGGCGTACCAGGGCCCAGTGGGCCTTCGAGTGGTCGGCATAGCAGCTGAAGTTGGCCTCGCTGATCGGCAGGCCGTGCTGGCGCAGGTAGGCCAGGAACTGGCCGGTGCGATCCGAGCCGACGAAGGGCAGGTGGGCCGCCTCTTCGGCGCGGCGCGGATGGCCGTGGACCCGCACCCAGTCTTCGGCCGCGTAGAAATTGGCCTTCCCCTCGCGCACCATCCGGGCGATCAGCTCTGGCTGCTCGGGCTTGACGTGGCGGATGGCGATGTCCGCCTCGCGGCGCAGCAGGTCGCTGATGGCGTCGGAGGAGATCACCTCGATGGCAATGCCCGGCTCCTGGGTGCGCAGTTGACGCACCAGCCGGGGCAGCACGTGGGCCGCCAGGGTGTCGCTGGCCGAGACCGAGACGACGCCACCCACGGCCTGAGAGCGGCCGCTGGCCGCCAGCCCCAGGGCCTCGGCGGCGGCGCCCATGGCGCGCGCGTGCTCCAGCAGATCCAGCCCCGTGGCCGTGAGCGCCATGGTCTTGCCCACACGCTCGAAGAGCGTCACGCCCATGCGCTGCTCGATGGCCGCCACCTGGCGGCTGAGCGTGGGTTGGGTCAGGCCCAGCTTGCGGGCCGCCGCCGACAAGGTGCCGGTCTCGGCGGTCTCCAGGAACGCCTTGAGTTGATTCCAGTCGAGGTTATCCATGCGCGGATGTATGGGCTAAGTGCAATCCGCCGCAGTATCTATTGAGACTTTGCATGGATAGCATTTCTTCACTGCCTTGAACAAGCCAGTCCCCGGGTTCAGACCCGGGTCGGGTTTCGCTCGCCCTGCCGTTTTTGCAAGGCGGCCCTTTCTCCCCTCCACAGACCGCCATGCTTCCCATGCCGAACCTCCCAGCCTTGCCGCGCCTTGCCCCAGTGCGCCCCTTCGCCCAGACCGTGCTCACGGCCACGCCGGCCGTGCTTGCCGCCACCTTCCTCTCGATGTCACCCATTGCGCAAGCGCAGTCTGTTTCGCAAGGGCCGGCCTATGGGCTCAGCGGCCGCATCGGCCTGGTCGTGGCCACGGTGCCCACTTACGAAGGCAGCCCGAACCGCCGCACGCTGGCGGGCCCGGACCTGACGCTCAGCTACCGCAGCGCCGATTGGGGCACTGTCGAATTCGGTCAACGGGGGCTGATCTGGAACGCACTGGAAGAGGGCCGCTTCAGACTCGCCCTCGTCGCGCAGTTCGACCCCGGCCGCAAGACCAAGGACATGTCGACACTGAACCCGACCCCTGGCGACAAGCGCCTGGCCGGCATGGGCCAGGTGTCCTCCAGCACCGAGGCCGGCATCGGCATCGGTTACGGGCCGGTGATGGTGCTTGCGCGCCAGTCGCTGAGCGACCGCGGCCCCAAGGGCGCGCAGGTCGACATGAGCTTCGAGATGCCGTGGTCCGTGTCAGACCGCCTGAACCTCCGTTTCGCCGTCGGCGCAACCTGGGCCAACCGGGATTACATGCAAACCTACTTTGGCGTGACGGCAGCCCAGGCGCAGGCCACATCGTTTGCCGTCTACACACCGAAGTCGGGGTGTCGCAAGGTCGAGGCCAGTGTCGGTGCCGAATACGCGCTGGTATCGAACTGGAAGCTGCAGGCCAACGTCAGCTTCAGCCAACTCGGTGACGGGGCCGCGGCGAGCCCGATCGTCGGCCGGCGCAATGGCGCGTCGGCGGCGCTGGGCATGGCCTATGCCTTCTGAACCTGCCTCCAGGGCGGCGGGCTGGATGCCCAGCCGACCGCTGCCGCTGGCGCTGGCCCTGGCCTTCTGCTCCTTCATCCCGGTGATGCTGGCCGCTGTCAGCGCGGTGCAGATCCCGCTGGGCGCGTTGCCTGAAGACAGCCTGCGGCTGGCCTCCGTGCCCGTCTCCTTCTTCGTGCATTCGCTCGCGGGCGTGCTCTTCGGCGTGCTCGGGCCGCTGCAGTTCGTGCGCGCCCTGCGCCGGCGGTTCGGGGCTTTGCACCGCCTGGCCGGGCGCGTGTTCGCGCTGGCAGGCGCCGCCTTGGCGCTGTCGGGGCTGGGGCTGCTGCTGCAGGTGGAGAGCCTCAACACGGGGCTGCTGGACGCCGCCCGCGGGCTCTTCGGCCTGGCGCTGCTCGCAGCCCTCGTGCAAGGCGTGGTGGCGGCACGGTCGCATGACATGCCTGGCCACCGCGCCTGGATGATCCGCGCCTACGCCATCGGCATGGGCACGGGGCCGGTGGCCTTGTTCATGTTCCCCGTCTACCTGATCACCGGAAAGCCGCTCATGGGCCTGGCCTCTGACCTTGCGGTGGTGGGCGTCTGGTTGCTGACGATCGCGGTGGGCGAATGGGTGGCCCGCAGGTTCGCACGCCCGGAGCACATGCAAACACCCGGGGCGTGACGCCCCTCAGGGCAGGGACGAGTCGGGGTGGTCACGCGGCACCCGCTGCAGGTAGTCGGCGAGCGAGCCGCCGTGCAGCGGCTTGACCATGACGCGCGCCTTGCGGGGCTGGCCGCTGGCATCGACGGTGTCGCGCACGCGCACGGCCTGGTACCCGCAGCGCGCCCAGAAGCGTTCGGCGCGCCCGTTGCCTTCGATCACGGCCAGACGCAGCCAGTGCGCGCCGCCTTCGCGGGCCTGGGCTTCCAGCGCCTGGTGCAAGGCCAGGGCCGCACCGGTGCCCCGGAGCTCCTGCGCGAGGAAGAACAAGGCCGTGTGCCAGACACCGCGGGCCGGCAGGTCCGACACCAGGATCAGCGAGCCGCGCAATGCCCCTGCGCGGTCGAACACGCCTGCAAACCAGCGGGTGCCGTAAGGCAGGTGCGCGGGCGGAAACTCTTCGAACTCCCGCTGCGCTTCGTCGGGCCCGGGTGCCCGGCCGTTGACCGTGACGAAGTAGTCCGGGTTCGCTTCAAACAGCGCTTGCAGGGCCGGCACGCCCTCGGGCTGAATGTCCCGAACGGCAAGGTCTGCGGTTTCGAACAGGAGCGGCATCGGTCTGTGCAGTGCTTTGGCCCAATTGTCGACGCCGGCAACTGTGCGGGCACTGCACCCACGGCCTGCTCAATTCGCTGCCTGCCTCACCTCCACCACCCGCCAGCCCCCGCCCAAAGCGCGATACACCGCCACCAGCGACGTGGCCGTGCCGACCTGCGCCTGCACCCACTGGTCTCGGTAGCCCAGCGCTTCGCGCTCGGCGTCGAGCACGGGCAGGAAGTCGCTCACGCCGGCCTCGTAA
Source organism: Rubrivivax sp. (assembly GCA_051861265.1). GTDB lineage: Bacteria > Pseudomonadota > Gammaproteobacteria > Burkholderiales > Burkholderiaceae_C > Rubrivivax. The sequence goes on along the minus strand of JBHYDA010000017.1, from coordinate 46,851 downwards.
CGGGCGCGGGCCAGGCCTGCGGCTTCGTCGGCGCTGCGGGCGGCCGCTTCGAGCTTCTCGGCCCGCTCCGCGCTGCGCGTGTAGCTGCTGAAGGCGCCTTCCGTTTCCTCCAGCGCCACGGCCACGGCCTGCTCGAAGCCGGCCAGGCTCTGCTGCGCGCGCGCTTCGCTGGCGCGGATGCGCGAGCGGATGGCCCCCAGGTCAAAGGGCGTCCAGCTCAAGCCCGCGCCGAGCGAGTAGCGGGCCGCTTCACCCCGGCCCAGGCTCGAGAGTGACGCTGCGTTGAGCCCCAGCAGCCCTGAGAGCGACAGGCGCGGGTAGAGCTCGCCCCGCGCCACGCCGATGAGCGCGGTGGACGCGGCAAGCTGCCGCTCCGCGGCGATCACATCCGGCCGCCGCTGCAGCCATTGCTCGGGCGTGCCCACGGGCAGTTTCGCGAGGTCGGTGACGGGCAGGGCAGGCAGCCCGGTCATGGGCGTGGCCGGCGACAGCTCGGCCAGCAGCGCGCGGGGCGCCTGCGCCGTGAGCGTGGCCAGGCGGAAGATGGCGCGCTCGGCCGCGGTCTGCAGGGCCGGCAGCGCCGCCTCGGTGCTGGCCACCAGCGACTGCGCGCGCGCCAGATCGAGCTGCGTGCCGCGGCCGGCCTCCACGCGGGCCTGCGTGATGCCCAGCGATTCGCGCTGGTTCGCCAGGCTCACCACGGTGACCTGCAGGCGCAGCTGCAGGCCGCGCAGCTCCAGGTAGTTGCGCGCCACCTCGGCGGCCACCGAGGTCTGTGCCGCGTGCACCTGCGCCTGCCCGGCCGCCGAGAGGGCGGTTGCGGCCTCGCTGCCCCGGCGCAGGCGGCCGAAGAGGTCGAGCTCCCACTGCGCCAGGAAGCTGGCGTCGAAGGTGTTGCCCGTGCGCGTGCTGCGTGAGGTGCCGGGCTGCTGCGTGAGCGGCCGGATGGCGCGCGTGGCGCTGGTGTCCAGGCCCACGCCCGGCCGCAGCGCGGCCTCGGCCTCGTCCTGCCCGGCCCGCGCTTCCAGCAGGCGGCCCTGGGCCAGGCGGATATCGCCGTTGGCGACGACGGCACGTTCGATCAGCGCGTTGAGCTTCGGGTCACCGAAGCCGCGCCAGAACGTGGCGATGTCTTCCGCCGGCTGCCGTGCGTCGAGCGCGCTGGTGCCGGCACCCACGAAGCCGCTGTCCAGCGCCAGCGCCGGGCGCTGGTAGTCGGGGCCGACCGTGGTGCAGCCGGCCACCGCAGCGGCGGCCAGGGCCAGCATCAGGGCACGCGGCCGGCCGTTCGGCTTGGGCTTGCGGGCGCTCATGGCCGGTCTCCCTGGGCCAGCGCGGGAGGCGAGTCGGGCGGTGTGTGCGGCGGCGCCTGCTTGCGCGCCGCGCGGCGTGCGCGCAGCAGCGCGTAGAACACCGGCGTGAGGAAGATGCCGAAGAGCGTGACGCCCACCATCCCCGAGAACACGGCGATGCCCATCGCGCGCCGCATCTCGCTGCCCGCCCCGCTGCCCAGGATGAGCGGGATGACGCCGGCACAGAACGCGATGCTCGTCATCAGGATGGGCCGCAGGCGCATGCGGCAGGCGTGGATGATGGCGTGCAGCATCTCCTCGCCCTGGTCTTCCAGCTCCTTGGCGAACTCCACGATCAGGATGGCGTTCTTGCAGGCCAGCCCCACCAGCACCACCAGCGCCACCTGCGTGAAGATGTTCAGGTCACCCGGCTGCATGAAGGGCGGGAAGCTCGACACCCACACACCGAACAGCGCCGACAGGATGCCCATGGGCACGATCAGCACGATGACCATCGGCAGGCTCCAGCTTTCGTACTGCGCCGCCAGCACCAGGATGACCAGCAGCACGCTGATGGCGAGCACGGCCGCCAGCACCGGCACCTTCCAGGTGGTGCCGGGGATCGCGATGTCGCGCGTCAGGCGGTCCTGGTAGGTGAGTTCCGTCCACTCGTAGCTCATGCCGCGCGGCAGCGTGCGCTGCAGCAGGGTCTCGATCTCGGTCTCGGCCTGGCTGGACGAGAAGCCCGGGTTGGGCGCGCCGTTGATGTCGGCCGAGGGGTAGCCGTTGTAGCGCGTCACGCGGGTCGGCCCGAAGGTGGGCTGCACCGTCATCAAGGCCCCCAGCGGCACCATCTCACCCGCGGCATTGCGCGTCTTCAGGTTGGTGATGGCGCTGGCGTCGGCGCGGAAGGGCGCGTCGGCCTGCACCACCACCTGGTAGGTCTTGCCGAACTGGGTGAAGTCGTTGACGTAGAGCGAGCCCAGGTTCACCTGCATCGTGTCGTAGATGTCCGACAGGCGGATGCCCATCTGCTTGGCCCGGGTGCGGTCGACGTTGGCGTAGAGCTGCGGCACGTTGATGTCGTAGCCCGAAAACGGCGTGCCGACGCTCGACTTCGGGTTGCCGTACACCTGCCCCAGCGTGCCCCACACCGCGCCGAACAAGGCCTGTTCGCCGAGGCCGGCGCGGTCCTGCACCTGCAGCTTGAAGCCGCCGGCATTGCCCAGCCCGTCCACCGCAGGCGGCGGCACCACGAACATGCGAGCGCCCTCGATCTGCTGGATGGCCCCGTTCACGGCCCCCAGGATCGCCCCCTTGCTGAGATCGGGCGTGGTGCGCTTCTCGAAATCGGCCAGGCCGAAGAACACGATGCCTTCGTTGGGCGCCGCCGAGAACCCGGCGATGGACAGGCCCGGGAAGGCCACCGAATCGACGATGCCCGGCACCTTCAGCGCGATGTCGCTCATCTGGCGGATCACGGCCTCGGTGCGGTCGATGGAGGCGCCCGCGGGCAGCTGCGCGATGCCGATCAGGTACTGCTTGTCCGGCGCCGGCACGAAGCCGCCGGGAATGCGCATGAAGAGCAGCCCGGCCGCGCCCAGCAGCACCGCGTACACCAGCAGCGAGATGCTCTTGCGCCGCACCACCCGCGTGACGCCGTTGCCCTAGCCCTCGCTGGCACGGTGGAAGAAACGGTTGAAGACGCGGAAGAAGCCGCCGAGCACGGCATCGATGCCGCGCGTGAGCCGGTCTTTCGGGGCATCGTGCCGGCGCAGCAGGATCGCGCTGAGCGCGGGGCTGAGCGTCAGCGAGTTGAAGGCCGAGATCACCGTGCTGATGGCGATCGTCACCGCGAACTGCTTGTAGAACTGGCCCGTGAGGCCGGGCACGAAGGCCAGCGGCACGAACACCGCGCACAGCACCAGCGCGATGGCGATGATGGGCCCGGAGACCTCGCGCATGGCCTTCACGGTCGCGTCGTGCGGGCTCAGGCCGGCCTCGATGTTGCGCTCGACGTTCTCCACCACGACGATGGCGTCGTCGACCACGATGCCGATGGCCAGCACCAGGCCGAAGAGCGTGAGCGTGTTGATCGAGTAGCACAGCATCAGCAGGAAGGCGAAGGTGCCCACGATGCTGACCGGCACCGCCAGCAGCGGGATGATCGAAGCCCGCCAGGTCTGCAGGAAGACGATCACCACCAGCACCACCAGCAGCACCGCTTCGATCAGCGTCACCACCACCTTCTCGATGCTGGTCTGCACGAAGCGCGTGGGGTCGTAGACGATGTCGTAGTCCATGCCCACCGGGAAGCTGGCCTTGAGCCGGTCCATGGTCTTGCGCACGTCGTTGCTCAGCGCCAGCGCGTTGCTGCCCGGGGCCTGGAAGATGGCGATGGCCGCCGCCTCCTTGTTGTTGAGCAGGCTGCGCAGCGCGAAGGTGCCTGCCGAGAGCTCGACGCGGCCGATGTCGCGGATGCGGATCAGGCCGCCCGTGCCCGGGTCGGCGCGCACGATGATGTCGGCGAACTCCTGCTCGGTGCTCAGACGCCCCTGCGTGTTCACGGCGAGCTGGAACTCGGTGCCCTTGGGCGCGGGCGGCGCGCCCACGGTGCCGGCGGCCACCTGCGCGTTCTGCTCGCGGATGGCGCCCACCACTTCGGCGGTGGTCAGGTTGCGGGCGGAGAGCTTGGTCGGGTCGAGCCACACCCGCATGGCGTAGTCGCCCGCGCCGAAGAGGATCACCGAGCCCATGCCCGGGATGCGCAGCAGCTCGTCACGCACGTTGAGCTGGCCGTAGTTGCGCAGGTACAGCGCGTCGCGGCTGTTGTCGGGGCTGACCAGGTGCACCACCAGGGTCAGGTTCGGGCTGCTCTTCTCGGTGGTGACGCCGATCTGGCGCACGATCTCGGGCAGCCGCGGCAGCGCGCGGTTGATGCGGTTCTGCACCGCGGTTTCGGCCGCCTCGGGGCTGGTGCCGATCTTGAACGTCACGGTCAGCGTCATGCCGCCGTCGGCGGTGGCCTGCGAATCGAAATACAGCAGGTTCTCGATGCCGCTGATCTGCTCTTCCAGCGGCGTGGCCACCGTCTCGGAGATGACGCGCGGGTTGGCGCCAGGGAACTGGGCCCGCACCACGATCTGCGGCGGCGCCACCTCGGGGTACTCCGAGACCGGCAGGCGGAAGATGGCCAGCAGGCCGAGCAGGAAGATGAAGATCGACAGCACGGCCGCGAAACGCGGCCGGTCGATGAAGAAGCGCGAGATGTCCATGGGCGCGACCTCAGGCCTTCTTCTCGGCAGGGGCCGGCGCCGCGGGCAGCGGCAGGCCGCGCTCGTCGACCTTCAGCACCTGCGGCGCCACTGGCACGCCGGGGATGATGCGTTGCAGCCCTTCGACGACCACGTTCTCGCCGGCCTTGAGCTTGCCGCCACCCACCACGCGCATGCCGTCCTTCAGCGCGCCGAGCTGCACGTCACGGAACTGCGGCTGGCCATCGGCCCCCACGACGACCACGAACTTCTTGGTCTGGTCGGTGCCGATGGCGCGCTCGGGCACCAGGATGGCGCTGTAGGGCGCGCTGGTGGCCATCACCAGCCGCGCCGCCAGCCCGGGCACGAACTGGCCCTTGGCGTTGTCGAAGCTGGCGCGCATGCGGATCGCGCCCGTCTGCGCGTTCAGGCGGTTGTCGATGAAGTCGAGCTTGCCCACGTGCGGGAAGCCTTCTTCGTTGGCCAGCGCCATGCGCACGGCCGGCGCCTTCTCGCCCGCGGCGCGGATGCGCAGGAAGGCCTGTTCGCTGCCGTCGAAGTAGGCGTGCACGCGCGCCACGCCGGCGATCGACGTGAGCACGGCCTGCTCGTTGACGAGGTTGCCCGCCGTGATGTTGGCGCGCGAAACGCGGCCGGCGATGGGTGCGCGCACCGCGGTGAACTCCAGGTTCAGCCGGGCCACGCGCAGCGCGGCCTCGGCCGCGGCGATGTCCGAGGCGCCGGTGCGCGAACTGGCGGCGAGCTGGTCGAGTTCCTGGCGGCTCACGGCCTTGGCGGCCACAAGCTTCTCGGCCCGCGCCAGCTCGGCGGCGGCGAGCTCGGCCCCCGTGCGCACCGCCGCCAGCTGCGATTCCAGCCGCGCCACATCGGCCGCGTAGGGCCGCGGGTCGACGGTGAACAGCAACTGGCCGCGCGAGACCAGCGCGCCATCGGTGAAGTGCACGCGGTCGATGACGCCCGCCACGCGCGGGCGGATCTCCACGTACTCGGCGGCTTCGATGCGCCCGCTGAACTCTTCGCTGTCGGCCAAGGTGCGCTGCACGGCCGGCGCCACGCTCACCGACGCCGGGCCCTGCGGGCCGCCTTGTGCGCCAGCGGGGTCGCTGCAGCCCACCAGGGCAGGCAGGCATGCCAGCGCCAGCGCGGCGAGCCCCAGGGTAGCGAAGGAAGACCTTTTCATCGAAGGATCTCTGTTGTGGCGGATGTGCGTGGAACGCACGACGCTGCATGCTGTCGCGGCTTGGCGGGGCCTACAGCCAAGCCGCCGACGGACCACGCAAGTTGCGTGCACGCATGCCGTTCAAGCTGCAAGGTAGCAGCCCGATGTTGCCGGACGATTTCAAGGATCACACCGCACCACGCCCAGGCTGTCACTGCCCCCTTTGGGGCAGGGGCCGGCCTTTCCTTGGCGCAGGAGCCGGGCGCCGGCACGTGGGCATCATCGGCGGATGAACAAGGTCGCCTGGCGCTGGGTGGCGCTCGTCGCTGCCGTGCTCCTGTCCGCTTGCAGCAGCACCTGGCAGGGCCCGACAACGCCCCACTTCGACGGCAAGCGCTTCAGCAACCCCGGGCACGTGAAAGACAGTTCGGTGGCCGGCTACCTGTGGCTGCGCATCACCGGCTCGCAGGCGCCCTGGCCCGACTCGGTGCCCGTGGCCCCGGAACCACCGCCGCCGGCCCGGGTGGACGACGGCAGCGCACGCGTGACCTTCATCGGGCACGCCACGGTCTTGATCCAGATGGCGGGCCTGAACATCCTCACCGACCCGGTGTGGTCGGAGCGGGCATCGCCGCTCGGCTTTGCCGGGCCCAAGCGCGTGCAGGCGCCGGGCGTGGCCTTCGAGGCGCTGCCGAAGATCGACGTGGTGCTGATCTCGCACGACCACTACGACCACCTCGACCTGCCCACGCTCAAGCGCCTGGACGCACGCGACCGCCCGCGCGTCATCGCGCCGCTGGGCAACCGGGCGCTGCTCGCCACCACCATGCCGGCCAGCCAGGTGAGCGAGCACGACTGGGGAGACCGCGTGGTGCTGGATCGCGGCGCGGTGGTGCACCTCGAGCCGATGCTGCACGGCTCGGGCCGCACGCCCTTCGACCAGCAGGCCACGCTGTGGGCCGCCTTCGTGCTGCAGGCCGGCGCGCTGAAGATCTACCACGTCGGCGACACCGGCTATGGCGACGGTTCGATGTTCCGCGCCACGGGCCAGAAGTACGGCGGCTTCGATCTCGCCATCCTGCCCATCGGCGCCTACGAGCCGGCTTCCTTCATGGCCGACAGCCACATGCCGCCCGCCGAGGCCGTGAAGGTGATGACGGACGTGCGCGCCCGCCGGGCCATGGCGCACCACTTCGAGGCCTTCCGGCTCGGCTTCGAGGCCTATGACGCGCCCCGCCAGGCGCTGCGCGCCGCGCTGCAGGCCGCCGCCTTGCCGGAGGATCGTTTCATGGCGCCCAAGCCGGGCCAGTGGCTGCGCATCGCGCCCGCGGCGCCCTGATCGCCCCCTCAGCGGCCGAGATCGAGCAGCAGGCGCGCGAAATCGGGTGAACGGGCCAGCGCGCGGGCGGCGTGCTGGCGCAGCAGCGTCACGTCTTCCATCGGCAGCTGCAGGTCGTCGGCACGGCCAGCAGCCGTTCGCGCAGCGCGGCATCGGGCTCGTCACCCAGGTTGATCTCCAGCAGGTAGAAGCGCGCGTCGGCCGCGAACACTTCGTAATCGCCGCGTGCGTGCGCGGCGGCCACTTCGGCGCGCCAGTTGTCGAGCAGGCTGCGCTTGGCCGCCAGCGCGGTGCTGCTGTTGCGGTTGATGGGGATGTCGGCCAGCGCCAGCGCGGCGCGCAGCGGGCCGGGCACGTCGGCGCGGCTGTCTTCGGGCGGGCGGGCGCTGGTCTCGGCGTTGATGACCACGAAAGCCACGCGCCGCACGCCGCGGTAGCCCGCCGCCCGCGTGCCCGGAATGACGCCGCCGAACTGCGCGATGTAGTCCATCGGCCCGCGCGCGCCGACGTTGTCGGACAGCCCGCCATCGAGCAGGTGCACGAAGGGCCGCAGCAGCCCCTGCGGCGTGGTGGCGCGCAGCGTCTCCATCTCGGCCAGCTGCTGCACCGCGCCGCTGCCGGGGCTGGCCCCGCGCGCCAGGGCGCGGGCCACCGGTTCGCCGCACCCAGGGCCACCGGCCGCGGGGGCGTGGTTCCACAAGGTGATGGGGCTCAGCACCAGCGGCGCGGCGCTGGACGCGGCCACGGCGCGCGCGATGGGAAAACCGTCGAGATTGCTGCACAGGAAATCGAACTGCTCCTGCACGAACTCGAAGCGGGCCCCGGTGCTCATGTCCGACGCATAGAGCGTGACGAAGGGCTTGCGCGGCGCGCGGCTCAGGTCGGCGAAGGTGGCGCCCTTGAACAGGCGCTCGTCGAGGTACTCCGCCAGCAGGTCGCCGCGCCCGAAGCGGGGCGACTGGATGCGCCAGAGGCTGCGCGGGCTGAGCGCCAGGGACACCAGGTCGGCCTGCAGCGGCGTGCGGAAGAAATCGGCCTCGAAGCGCGGCAGGCCCTCCGCGCCGTGCAGCGCGTAGTAGGCGGCGAGCATGCTGCCGCCAGAGACACCCATCAGCGCATCGAGCTCGTCGATGAGCCGCTTGTCGCGCCCCTCCCAGCGGATGGGCGTGTCGCGCAGCGCCTCCAGCGCACCAAGCCCGAGCGCCGCCGCGCGCGCACCGCCCCCGGAGATGGAGACGTGCAGGAAGAAGCTGTCCCGGGGTTCGGTGGCAAAGACCCGCGGCCCTCGGTAGCCGGCGCTCGCATCCACCTGCTTCAGCGCAGGATTGATGGGGTAGTGCGCGCTGGAACAGGCGCCGAGCAGCGCCGCCAAGCCCAGCGCGGCCCAAGGGCCGGCCAGGCGAAGTTTCCAGGGGCGCGCGCTCTTCATTGCGGGGCCGAGCATCGCACGCCGTGCTGCCGTGCCCCACCTTGTCTTTGGTCGAGTTCAACACCCGGGCCACAGTCCAGGCACGGTCTCGATACGGGCGGTCTGGCACAGGGCCGGCGTATGCTCCCGCGGAGCCCGGGCCCCCCATGAACATCCGCGAAAACGCTGTCTCCGATTTCGCTTCGCCGGCTGCGGCCGACACCCGCGAAGCCCGGCTCGAGCGGCTGCTGGCCGCGGTGGTGGCCGCATGCCGCTGCCTGGTGGAACACGGCGACCTGCAGGCCGGCCTGCAGGCGGCGGTGGAGCAACTCGGCCGCCTGTCAGGCCACGACCGCGCCTGCGTCTGGCAGCTGGTCGAGCAACAGCAGGTGTGCGTGTGCATCGCCGAGTGGAATGCGCCGGGCATCGGCAGCTGGGCCGGGACGGCGGGCGCCGCCCGCTTCCGCGTGGCGGACTCTGCAGAAGTCTGACTGCCGTTGCGGGCCGGCGAGCCCTACCAGCCGGTCACGCCCGTCGAGTCGGGCGCCACTGCCGCGCTCCAGCACAGCGTGACAAACCGCAGCGAGGTGAGGGTGCCCGTGTTCGTCGGGGGCACCTGCTGGGGCTGCATCGGCTTTGACAACGGCCGCGAAGAGCGCCGCTACAGCGACGAGGAGATCGAAGCCCTGGCCGGTGCGGCCGCGGCCGTGGCGGCCGCCGTGCAACGCAGTGCCGCCGAAGCGCAGCGGCTGGCGCTCGCGCAAGCCCACACCGAGCAGGCCGAGTCGTTGAACCTGCTGACGCAGGGCGTGGTGCGCGCCACGCGCGACCTGCTGGATCGCCCCGACTTCGAAGCCGGCATCAGCGCCTGGCTGGCGCACCTGGGGCAGGCCGCGCAGGCCGACGTGGCGGCCTTGATCCACGTGGTGGACGCCAGTGTCAACGCGCGCCCCGGCGTGAGCGGCCTTGCCGCCTGGACCGGCGTCTGGCGCCGCAACGGATCGACGGAGCCCTTGCCGGTGGTGCCCTCCACCACCGATTTCGACGCCTGGCTGGTGCGCCTGCAGGCCCACGAGGCGGTCTGGGCCTGCATCGACGACCTCGCCGATGCACGCTCGGTGCAGTTCTGGCGCGACACCGACTGCGCCGCCAACCTGCTGATGCCCGTGGTGCTGGACGGCCAGCTGTCCACCGTGCTGTGTTTCGACTGGCGCGAGCCGCGCGCCTGGTCGCCTGCCTACGAAGCCGTGTTGAGGACGGCCGCCGAAAGCTTTGCGGCCGTGCTGTTGCGCCAGCGCGCGGTGGAGAACCTGCTCGCCGAACGCGAGAACCGCATCGCCATCGAGCGGCACCGCGCCGACGAGGCGGCCGTGCTGGCTGCCCGCATCGAGCGGCATGCCCGGCTGCTGGAAGTGGTGGCGCGCTCGACGGAGATCCTGCTGGCGGCCTCGGCGCCCGAATCGGGCATCGATGCGGTGCTCGAGCGCCTCGGGCCGGTGGTGGGCGCGGTCCGGGTGTACGTGGCCGATCTGGCCTGGACCCCTGAAGACCCGGCGATGCACGGCCACATGCAGGTGCAGCACGAGTGGACACGCCCCGGCACCGCCCGCCGCATGGGCAGCGCGCTGCAGCGCCGCCCGATGTGGCGCCACGAGCCCAACTGGGCGCACTGCTTCACGCGGCTCAGAAGCGAAGGCTGGGTGCGGCTGCGCGTGGAAGAACTCGACGAACCCTGCCGCAGCGAGCAGCAGGCGCTGGGCGTGAGCTGGTTGCTGCGCTACCCGGTGTGGGTGGGCGGCGAGATGGCGGCGCTGCTGGGCTTCGAGTGCTCGGGCGCTTGCGAGCAGTTCGAGGCCGCCACCATCGACGCACTGCAGACCGTGGGTTCGGCCATCGCCAGTGCCGTGTGGCGGCACCGCCTGCAGCAGCGCGCGCTGGCCGCCGAGCGCGTGCGTGCCGACGAGAACGCGCGGCTGGCCTCGCTGCTGAAGCAGGTGGTGGCTTCATCGCGCCTGCTCATCGATGCCGACCCTGCAGGCTTCGAGGCCGCGATGCGGGCATGGCTCGGCCACCTGGGGCGCGAGACCGGCGCCCTGCGCGCCACCTTCTGCGACCAGGCCCGTGCCGACAGGACCGGCCCCGACACGGTGCGCATGCTGTGCGCCTGGGTGCGCGAGGACCTGGCGGACGGCATGCCCTGCTCCTTCGAGCAGCCCTGCGTGCTGGAACCGCACGTGGCCGACGACTTCATGGCGCAGCTGGCCGCCGGCCGCATCGCCGTGTTCCACACCGAGACGGCCGAGCCCGGGATGCAGGCCTTCCTGGCCGCGCAGGGCAAGGCCACGATGGTGGCGGTGCCCGTGTTCGTGGACGGGCAGCCCTGGGGCGCGGTGTCCTTCGATTTCGCCACGCGCTTCGACATCGGCAGCGCCGAAGCCGCGGTGCTGCTGACCGCCGCCGACACCTTGTCGGCCGTGTTGCGGCGCAACGAGACCGCCGCCGCGCTGCTGGCCGAGCGCGAGGCCCGGCTGCGGGCCGAGCAGCGCCGCGGCACCGAACTGGCGCTGGTCAACGATGCGCTGCGCCAGGCGCTGGACGCCCTGGCGGGCAGCGAGGGAGAGGGTGCTTTTCTGCGCGACGTGCTGGTGCAGCTGCAGCGGCACACCGGTGCCCAGGCGGCCTACCTCTTCCGCAGTGACGACGCCGACGGCCGCCTGCGCCTGGTGGGCCGGGCCGCGGCCGGCCAGTTCAGCCAGCAGGCGGCGGCCGACGACCCGGCCATGTTCTCGCGCGGCTTCGAGATGGTGCCGGAGCTGCTGGCGACGCTGGTGGCCCGTGGCCGGATGCTGTGGCGCCGCGTCGATCTCGAAATGCCGCTGGACGAGCGCGCCTCCGAGTCCACGCGCTGGCACCGGGAGAGGGGCCACCGCGCCAACGCCGTGCACGCCTTGATGATTGGCGAGCGGCAGGTCGGCTTCGTCGGCATGGTGTTCGACCACGACACGCCCTTGAGCGACGCGCAGGACGCCCTGGCGCACGCGCTGTGCCAGCCCATGACCCTGGCGCTGGAGCTCACGCGCCTGTCCAGGCTCGCGCAGCGCGGCAGTGAACAGACCGCCATGCTGAAGGAACGCAACCGTCTGGCCCGAGAGATCCACGACGGCATCGCGCAGTCCTTCCTGGCCATCCAGATGCAGCTGGATCTGCTGGGCCCGCAGGATGCCGCGCCACCGCCGGTGCAGCGCGCCCTGGCCCTGGCACGCCACGGGCTGAACGAAGCCCGTCGCGCCGTGGCGGCGCTGCGGCCGCAAGGCCTTCAGAACAGCGACCTGCCGGAAGCCATCCAGCGGCTGCTGGCGCAGGTCGACCCCGATGGCGGCGTGACCGGCAGCTTCGTGGGCCCGCAGACCTGGCAGCCCTTGCCCGCCGAGGTGGAAGACCACCTGTTCCGCATCGTGCAGGAGGCGGTCAACAACGCGCTGCGCCATGCGCAGGCCCGCCATGTGAAGGTCGAGCTGTCGCAAGCCGCGGGCGAGGCCACGGTGCTGGTGGTGGACGACGGCGTGGGCTTCGATGTGGAGCGCGCGCTGTCGCGCCAGGGCTTCGGGCTGGAGAGCATGCAGCAGCGCGCGCAGCTCATCGGCGCCCGCATCGACTGGTTGGCGCGGCCGGGGCAGGGCACGCAGGTGCTGCTGTCCTGGACTGCACCCGGCCCCATGCAAGATGCCCAGGAAGCACAGCACGCACCCGACGCGCCCGGCCTGCCGCGCAAGGCCCCCGCATGAACGGCGCAAGCCCCTGCCGCGTGCTGATCGCCGACGACCACCCCATCGTGCGCATGGGCCTGGCGGGCATGGTGGCGGCACAGCCCGACCTGTCGCTCGCCGGGCAGGCCGACAGCGGCAACGCGGCGGTGGCGCAGTACCGGCAGCTGCAACCCGATGTCGTGCTGATGGACCTGCGCATGCCCGGCCTCGACGGGGTGGCGGCCATCGAAGCCATACGCGCCATCGATCCGGCGGCGCGCATCATCATCCTGACCACCTTCGACGGCGAAGAAGACATCTACCGCGGGCTGCGCGCCGGTGCCAAGGCCTACCTGCTGAAGGACGCGCCCCACGAGCAGATCATCGACTGCATCGACGCGGTGCGGCAGGGCCGGCGCTACCTGCCGCCGTCCGTGGCCCTCAAGCTGGCCGACCGGCTGGAGGGCGAAGCGCTCTCGCGGCGCGAGCTGGAAGTGCTGCGCCAGATGGCCACCGGCATGAGCAACAAGGAGATCGCGCGCATCACCAGCATCACCGAAGGCACGGTGAAGTTCCACGTCACCGCCATCAAGGCCAAGCTGGACGTGAAGAGCCGCACCGAAGCGGTGGCGGTGGCCATCCGGCGCGGCCTGATCACCGTGGGCTGAGCCGACGGCGGGCGGTCACACCACGATCGGCAGGGATGCGCCGGGCGGCAGGCGCACCAGGCCCTGGCTCAAGGCCAGCCGCGCGGCCTGCGTTCGCGATTCGACCTGCAGCTTGAAGAACAGCGCCTTCAGGTGCGTCTTGACGGTGCCCTCGGCCACACCCATGCGCCGCCCGATGGCCTTGTTGCTGAGGCCCTCCGCCAGCCAATGCAGCACTTCGGCTTCGCGCGGCGTGAGTTCATCGCTGGCGATGCGTTCGGCCAGGCTGGCGGAAGCCTGCGGCTGCAGGTACTTGCGCCCCGCGGCAACGGCGCGGACGCAAGCCACCAGTTCCGCCGGCCCGCAGTCTTTCAGCAGGTAACCGCTGGCGCCCACCTGCAGCGCGCGGTAGACGTCTTCGCTGCCGCACAGGGTCGTCATCACCACCAGCCGGGCCGCGTGCGCCTGGCTGCGGATGGCCGCCACGGCGCCGAATCCGTCCAGGCCGGGCATGCGCAGATCGATCAGCCCGACATCGGGCCCGTGGGTCAGCCAGCCGTCAACGGCCTCGGCACCGTTGCCGGCCTCGCAGACCACCTGCAAGTCGGCTTCGCGTTCCAGGAATGCGACCAGCCCGGCCCGCACGACGGGGTGGTCGTCGGCCACCAGGACCTTCACTCGCCGATCGGAGGCATTGCGGGCGCTGTCTTGCATGGCCCGCAATCTACGCAGGGCGGCAGAGGTGCAGGCCTGACGGAAGTCGAGCAGATGCCCGCACCGTCTTCAGCGGGCACGCCTCACTGCGTGGCGCACCCGGCTTCCGCGTCTGCCGGCGGCTTGCGCCCCAGCACCCGCGCCAGCTCGACGCTGAGCGTGGTCAGGTCGAAAGGCTTCTGCAGGCGGCCGCGGAAGCCGTGGGCCTCGTGGCGCGCCAGAACGTCGTCATCGGCATAGCCGCTGGCCACGATCGCCACCACTTGCGGATCGTGCTCGCGCAGCCGCGCCAGCACCTGGGCGCCCCCTTCGTGCCCGGGGATCGTCAGGTCGAGGATCACGGCGTCGTAGGGCCGGCCGTCTTGCCGGGCCTGGCCGTACCGCGCCAGCGCCTCCTCGCCATGGCAGCAGGCATCGGCGGCGTAGCCCAGGCGATCGAGCATGCGCTGCGCCACCACGCGGATGGTCTCGTCGTCGTCCATCACCAGGATGCGACCCGTGCCAGCCACGGCGCACGGGGCCGGCGCCGCGCGCGGCACCGCATCGGTGGCGGGCAGGAACAGGGTGAAGAGGCTGCCCTGGCCGGGTGTCGATTCCACCGTGAGGCGGCCGCCGTGGCGGGCGAGGATGGAGTACGAGGTCGACAGCCCCAGGCCACTGCCGTGGGGCTTGGTGGTGAAGAAAGGGTCGAAGACATGCAGCAGGTCGGCCGGCGCGATGCCGATGCCTTCGTCGGCGACCGTGATCTTCACGTAGGGCCCGGCCGGCAGCCCGAACGCATGCTCGGCACCCAGGCGCGTGTTGCCGGCACCGAGGCGGATGGTGCCGCCCAGCGGCATGGCCTGGATGGCGTTGATGACGAGGTTGCCGATCACCTGGCTGAGCTGGCCCACGTCGGCGTTGACGGCGGCCAGGTCGCTGGCGATGTCGAACTCGCACCGGGCGTTCGAGCCGCGGGCCACGAAGGTGGCCGAATCGACGATCAACTCGCCGATCGACGCCACTTCGCGCACCGGCGCGCCGCCCTTGGCAAAGGTGAGCAGCTGCTTGGTGAGCGCGGTGGCGCGCCCGGTGGCGTCCTCCAGCACCTTCAGCAGGCCGGCGGCCTCGGGCGGCGCCAGCGGCATGGCGCGCAGCAGCGAGACGTTGCCCCGCACGGCCGTCAGCAGGTTGTTGAAGTCGTGCGCGATGCCCGCGGCCAGCGTGCCCAGGGATTCGAGCTTCTGCGCCTCGCGCACGCGGTCTTCGAGCCGCCGCCGCTCGGTGATGTCGATCTGCGAGCCGACCATGCGGCGGGGCCGCCCGGCCTCGTCGCGCAGCACCGAGGCCTGCCCGAGGATCCAGCGGTAAGAGCCGTCCCGGTGCCGCATGCGCACGATCACGTCATAGGGCTTGCCCGGGTCTTCCAGGCAGGCCTGTGCCGCGGCCAGGGTCGGTTCCAGGTCGTCGGGGTGCACGCGAGTGCGCCATTCCTCGAAAGAATCGGCCACCTCGTCGGGCGCGTGGCCGAGCTGGCGTTTCCAGGCGTCGGAGTAGTGAACCTCGTTCGTGCGCAGGTCCCAGTCCCAAAGCCCGACACCGCCAGCCAGCGTGGCCTGGGTGACGCTCTCCAGCGCATGCTCCAGCGCCTGCTGCCGCTTGCGCTCGGCGGTGACGTCGAAGCCGGTGCTGATGAAACAGTCGCCCACCGGGGCGCTCACCATGTTCAGGATCTGCTGCGTGCCGGCGAAGGCCACTTCCCACTGCCGGGGCTGCCCGCTGGCCATGATCTCCTCGACCATGGGCCGGAGCGTGGCCACCGGGTCGGCATCCGGGAAGATCTCACCGGCGGTCCTGCCGACCACGTCTTCGAGCCGCAGCCCCCAGGCCCTCAACGCGGCAGGGTTGGCTTCCACCAGGCGCCAGGTGCGGATGGCGCCCTGGTCGTCGCGAACCAGCTGCCAGATGTGCACCTCCATCGGCGAATGCTCGAAGAGGCTGCGGTACAGCAGATCGCGCGGCACACCGCCGTCACCGGTGGTCGCGCCGGCCGTCGCGCGGGCGGGGTTGCCGGTCATGGCTTGGGCTCGGAAGCGGACGGGTCAAGGGCCATGCACCAAGCATAAGCCGCGGCCCTGCGGCCTGGCCTGAAGCCGCGTGGGGCAATCCAGAGATCGTCCCAGCCGCAGCCCGCCGGTCGGCCGGTCGGCCGGGCGCTAGAGTCTGCAGACCCCGGCGCTGGCGCATCGGCAAGCTCCAGCCCAGCCGCCGACGCTTGTGTTCCCACCCTCCAAGATCCTCACGCCATGCCCTCCACACCGTCACGCGCTGAAGTCCCTGTCGAGACCACCTGGGACCTGCAGGACCTCTTCGTCAACGAGGCCGCCTGGGAGGCCGAGTTCGGCGCGATCGAGACCGCCCGCGCAGCCTTGGCCGTCTACCAGGGCCGGCTGGGACAGGACGGCGCCACCTTGCTGGCCTGCCTGACCGATGCCGAGACGCTGGGGGCCCGGCTGATGCGCCTGAGCACCTTCGCCTACCTGCGCAACGCGCAGGACGCGACACATCCGCCGCACCAGGCGGCGACGGCGCGCGTGGCGGCGCTGCAGGCCCGTGTCGATGCGGCGACGAGCTTCATCGACTCGGAGATCCTGGCAATGCCCGACGGGCAACTGCAGGCCTTGCGGCAGGCCGAACCGGGCCTGGCGGCCTTCGATGTGCCGCTGGACGACCTGCTGGCCCAGCGGCCCCATCAACTCTCGCCCGCCACGGAGCAGGCCCTGGCTGCGCTGGGCGAGGTGCTGAACGCGCCCTACATGGTCTATGGCCGCTGCAAGTTCGGCGACATGCGCTTTGCGCCCTTCGCCGACGCGCGGGGGGAGGTGCACGCCAATTCCTTCAACGCCTACGAATCGCGCTTCGAGACCCATGCCGATGTCGATGTGCGGCGCGGTGCGTGGGCCTCGTTCACCGAAGGGCTGCGGGCCCACCACCACACCAGCGCGGCCACGTTCGCCACCGAGGTCAGCAAGAACGTCGCGCTCGCCCGGCTGCGCGGCCACGCCAGCGCCGAGGTCTATCTGCTGCAGCCGCACAAGATTCCGCAGCAGCTCTACCGCAACATCCTGGACATCATCCAGGCCGAACTCGCGCCGCACATGCAGCGCTACGCGCGGCTGCGCCAGCGCGTGCTGGGCCTGGACCGCCTGCTGTACTGCGACATCAAGGCCCCGCTGGACCCGGCCTACAACCCGCCCATGCCCTGGGAGGAAGCCTGCCAGCTGGTGCTGGACGCGCTGGCCCCGATGGGCGAGGACTACCTGGCCTTCGTGCGCCGCGCGCTGACCCAGCGCTGGGTCGACCGCGCCGACAACGTGGGCAAGTCCTCCGGGGCCTTCTGCTCGTCGCCCTACGGCGTGCACCCCTACATCCTGATCACCTGGTCGAACACCATGCGCAACGTGTTCACGCTCGCGCACGAACTCGGGCACGGCGGGCACTTCGCGCTGGCCATGCAGCACCAGCGCTTCGTCAACACGCGCCCGGCCATGCCCTTCATCGAGGCGCCGTCGATCATGAACGAGATGCTGCTGGCGCAGCACATCCTGGGCCGCAGCCAGGAGCAACGCCTGCGGCGCTCGGTGATCATGCAGGTGCTCGGCACCTACCACCACAACTTCGTGACCCACCTGCTCGAGGCCGAACTGCAGCGGCAGGTCTATGCGCGGGCGGAGCAGGGCGGCTCGATCACGGCCTCGGTGCTCGACGACTGCCAGGGCCGCATCCTGCAAGGCTTCTGGGGCGACACGGTGCAGATCGACGACTGCGCGCGCATGACCTGGATGCGCCAGCCGCACTACTACATGGGGCTGTATCCATACACCTACTCGGTGGGGCTCGTGGCCTCCACCGCGATGGCGCTGCGGGTCCAGGAAGAAGGCGCCCCGGCGCTGCAGCGCTGGCAGCAGGTGTTGAAGGCCGGCGGCACGCGCACGCCGCTCGAACTGATGCAATGGGCCGGCGTCGATCTCCGCTCACCGCAGCCCATCCGCGATGCGGTCGCGTACGTCGGCCGGCTGATCGATGAGCTGGAGATCTCGTTCGACAGCCCGCCGGCCTGACCGCGGCCGTTGACGTCGCGGCCTGCGTGCCGCGCCTTCAGCGCGCCTTGTGCATGGCCACGTTCAGCCGGTCGACCATGGGGGCCCAGTCGGCGTCCTGCGCCAGGCTTTCGCGCAACAGGCGCGCCTGGGCCGGCGTCCAGCACGCGCCTTGATCCAGACGCACGTCGGCCGGCAAGGGGTGCGCCCGGAGGAAGCGGTGGATCGACGCCTCGTCGCTGGGCAGGCCCAGCTGCGCGAACAAGTCTGAAAACTCTGGTGGGACCATGTTCATGGCTGCACCCTAGCCCACCCAGGGCTGCGCTGTCTGGGGGCCAGCCCACACAAGGGCCGGCTGCGCCAGCCAGGCCCTGCCAAGGCGCCGCCTCAGGTCAGGCAGCCACGGGCGTCCACCGGCCAGACCGCTTCGACGACGCCCTGCACCAGCCCACCCCGCACGCCGACGTAGCTGGCGTGCAGGTTCACGGTCGGGTCGCAATGGCCGGGAATCAACCAGACGGTGTCGCCCAGCGCCGGCAGCGCGGCTGCGCCGGGCTCCGTCTGCCCCACCGGGGTCAGGATGCCGTGTTCGTCGCCGCCGTTGCTGAACTCGAAGCCGCCCTGCCAGACCTTGGGCATGCCCGAGTCGATCGCGTGCGACTTGTGCCCGGCATCCACGACGGCATGCGCAGCGCCGACGCTGACCACCTGCGCCTTGACGAACAAGGCATGCTCGAAGGCCACCGGCTCCGCGCCCAGGGGGTCTTGGGCCCGGTGGTTGTCGGCGTAATCGCGGTCCATGAAGACATAGCTGCCGCACTGCAATTCACCCCAGAGGCCGCTGGCGGCCTCGAGCGCGAAGGTGCCGGTTCCGGCGCCGGTGACCAGCGGGCATGCCAGGCCGGCGAGCGCCAGGCTGGCTTGCGCGGCGCGCACTGCAGCGGCCGCCTGTTCGATCGCGGCCTGGCGTTCGGCGGCCGATCGCAAGTGCTGCGCACCGCCGTGGTAGGCCTGCAGGCCCGCCCATCGCAGGCCGTGCGAGACCACGCGCAGCGCCAGGGCGCCGGCGGCGGCCGGTGCGATGCCGCACCGGCCCTGTCCGACATCGATCTCCACGAAGACATCCGCTTCGGTGCCTTCGGCCTTCAACGCGGCCGCCAGGCGGTCGATGCCCAGCTGCGAATCGACGGCGATCGCCAGCCGCACACGGCCCGCGAGCACCGCCACCCGCGCCAGCTTGGCCGCATCGACGATCTCGTTGCTGATGTAGAGGTCGGGCACGCCCTGGTCGGCCAAGGCCTCGGCCTCGCTCAGCTTCTGGACGCACACGCCCACGGCGCCTGCGGCGCGCTGCAGCTGCGCGATCGCCGCGCTCTTGTGCGTCTTGGCATGAGGGCGCAGCCGCAAGCCCCGCGCGCGGGCGAAAGCGGCCATCCTGGCGAGGTTGCGCTCCATCGCGTCGAGGTCGATCACGAGCGCCGGCGTGTCGATGCCAGCGACGGGGTCGCCCACACGGGCCGGCGCGCGCCGGCCGGCGCAGGGGGTCATGACTTCGGCTCCATGGGGCTCAGCGGTTGTTTCAGGCCAACCCATTCTGACGGGCCAG
Organism: Rubrivivax sp.; assembly: GCA_051861265.1. Classification (GTDB taxonomy): domain Bacteria; phylum Pseudomonadota; class Gammaproteobacteria; order Burkholderiales; family Burkholderiaceae_C; genus Rubrivivax. Next base: position 27,586 of record JBHYDA010000017.1, on the reverse strand, counting down.
CACGAGCAGCTGGGTCCGGTTGCCGGCGCCCATCAGCGACAGCAGGGCCGTGATGTGCAGCTTGACGGTGCGCTCGGAGATGCCCAGCACGCGGGCGATCCGCTTGTTGGGCAGCCCCTGGGACACCAGGCCCAGCACTTCCTGCTGCCGCGGCGTGGGCAGCGCGCCGAAATCGGCCACGCCCTGGGTCTTCAAGGTTTCGCGCGCCAGGCAGAAGGCCTGCCCGCCCGCGGCCACCACGTGCAGCGCTGCGCCGATCTCCGCGGGCGTCTGCGCCTTGCTCAGGCAGCCCCGGGCTCCGGCCGCACGCGCGGCAGCGGTCACGAAGGGCGACGGGTCCATCGAGATCAGCAAACGCACCAGGCGCGGATGCTGCGCGGCAAAGACACGCAAGCCATCCAGGCCGCTGGGCGAGCCAGGCCCGTGGTCCAGGATCACCGCCTGCAGATCGGGGTGGGCATGGGCGAGTGCCAGGCCTTGCCCGATCGACATGGCCGTCAGGATTTCCAGCTGCGGGTCGCTGCTCTGCATGGCGTGCGCGAAGCCCAGCATGTACAGCGGATGGGGGTCGACGAGCAGGATCTTGCGCCAGCCGCTGCGCGCCGCATCGGCCCGCATGGGCAGCAGGCCGGCGGATGGCAGTGCGTGCACCGTGCGCAGGCTGTCGGCCCTGATGGGAGCGTCCATCACAGCGCTGCTTCCTCTGCCCTGTGCCAACTGGGGACCGGGCCGCTGACAACCGACACCGAGAAGCCGTCCCAGCCTTTTTCGCCCACCGTCTGCAGCGCCGTGCTGCGCAGGCACGACGCCGCCCCCAGCTGGGTCAGGTACTGGCGCACGCCCTGCACGCGGGCATCGGCCGGGTCAGCCTCCAGGATCGCGCCGCCCCGCACCACGTTGTCACCGATGATCACGGTGCCGGGCCTGGAGAGCGCCAGCGCCCATTGCAGGTAGGCGGGGTTGTTGGGCTTGTCGGCGTCGATGAAGATGAGGTCGAAGGGCCCCCGCAAGTTGGGCAGCACGGAGAGCGCGGCACCCCGGTGCAGATCCACCTTGCCCAGAAGGCCGGCGATGCCGAAATTGGCCGCCGCGGTGTCGGCGCACAGCGCATCCACCTCGATGGTGCACAGCCGCCCACCCACCGGCAGTTCACGCGCCATGCAGATGGCGCTGTAGCCGCCCAGCGTGCCGATCTCGAGCACCCGCGTGGCGCGGGTGATGCGCACCATCAGCGACAGGAACTGCGCCTGCAGTGCCGAGACCTCGTGCGGTGGCAAACCGGCGGCGTCGCAGTTCGCGAGCACCGCGCTCAAGACCGGGTCCGCCGGCACGAGCAGCCCTTGGAGGTAGGCGTCCACCTCCACGGACAGGGGCACGTCGATCTGCGGATAGTCAGGGGGTCTCATGGGTCCTTCAGGGGTGTGTGCGCCGGGCCCGGGCGGGCGCGCCCGGCGCTTGGATCATCATTGCTGCTGTTGTTGCGAGGCGGATGCACGCCATCCACCGCTGCAGCCGATGCTAGGCAGGCCGGGGCCGCAGCACATCACCGACACAGACAGAGGCCTCATGCATAAACGTATGCAACAACCTGACTGGAACCAGCTGAAGGCCTTCCTGGAAACGGCCGAGACGGGCTCGCTCTCGGCCGCTGCGCGCAAGCTCGGCCTGACGCAGCCCACGCTCAGCCGCCAGGTGGCGGCCATCGAGAAGCAGCTGGGCGTGACGCTGTTCGAGCGCGTCGGCAAGACGATGGAGATCACCGCCAGCGGCCGGCTGCTGCTCGACCATGCCAAGACCATGGGCGCGGCCGCGGAAGAACTGCGCCTGGCCGCCAGCGGGCAGGCGCAGGGCGCCGTGGGCCTCGTCACGGTCTCGGCCACCGAGGTGATGGCGGCCTACCTGCTGCCGCCCTTGCTGCTGCGGCTGCGCGACGAAGCGCCCGGCATCGTGGTGGAGATCGTCTCTTCCGACGTGGTGAGCGATCTGCGCCGGCGCGAGGCCGACATCGCCCTGCGCCACATCCAGCCCGAGCAGCCCGATCTCATCAGCCGGCGGCTGCGCGATGCCCAGGCCGGCTTCTACGCATCGCGCCCCTGGGTCCAGAAGCACGGCCACCCGCGCACCGCCGCAGAAGCCGCCGGGCATGGTTTCGTCGGCAGCGACCGCTCGGGCCGCTACCTCGCTTTCATGCGCGCCCACGGCCTCGAACTGCAGGAGTCGCAGTTCACCTGCTACGCCGAGAACACGCTGTCCCACTGGTCTCTGGTCCGGCAGGGCCTGGGCATCGGGGCGATGATGGACGACCTCGCCGTCCACATGCCCGACGTCGTGCGCGTGCTCGACGAGGTGCCGCCGATCCGCTTTCCGATCTGGCTCGTCACCCACCGCGAACTGCGCACCGCGCGCCGCATCCGCGTGGTCTTCGATGCGTTGGCGCGCATGCTGGACCCGAACACGCCCTGATGCACGGTGCGCCCGGCGATGCTGCGCAACAACCCATGCATCGATGCATGAGGCTTCTGCAAACAAGCGAGAGATCCAGGGCCGGCGCCCGCCCTAGCATGCGGCGCTGACCGACAGCCACCGGCCCGAGGGCCGCCTGCCATGCACACGCGCTCTGCCAGCCCGCCCGGACCGAAGGCACGTTTCTGGGATCGCAAGGCCCGCAAGTACGCCGCCAGCGCCATCGCCGACGTCGGCGGTTACGAAGCGACGCTGGCCCGCGTGCAGGCCCTGCTCAGCGACACCGACGACGTGCTCGAAGTGGGTTGCGGCACCGGCACCACGGCCTTGCGCCTGGCCGCAAGCACGCGCAGCCTGCTGGCCACCGACGTTTCGCACGAGATGATCCAGATCGCGCGCGAGAAGCTCGCTGCGCAGCCCTGCGAACGGCTGCGCTTCGAGGTGGCCGACGCTGAATCGCCGGTGGCCCCCGCGGCCGGCTTCGATGCGGTGCTGGCCTTCAGCGTGCTGCACCTGTTCGCCGATCTCGACACCGCGCTCCAGTCCATCCTGGCGCCGCTGAAGCCGGGCGGCCTGCTGATCACGAAGACGCCCTGCCTGGCCGAGATGAACCGGCTCGTGCCCTATCTGGCGGTGCCGCTGATGCGCGCCCTGGGCCAGGCGCCGCGGGTGCTGGTCTTCGACGCCGCGCAGCTGCAAAGCGCCATGGAGCGCCAGGGCCTCAGCATCGAAGCGGTGGAGCGCCACGGCACCACGCGCAAGGACATGCGCGTCTTCATCGTGGCGCGCAAGGTGCACTGAGGCACCCCCGAACGGAGGGGAGCGGCCCAGACCCCCAGGGCAGCACACCAGCACCAGAGTGCAGTGGCGCCAGACACGCGGCGCACCAATGATGTCTCTCACTGACATCACGCGACGCGCTGTCGCCCACCGCTTCCATGCCCCGTTCCCTGACCTGTGTGCCGGCTCGTCCCGAGTCTCGGCCTGCGTTCCTGCGCAGGCCTTCCCTGCGACTGTCGGCCGCCCTGGCGGCCTTGTTCCTTGCAGCCTGCGGTGGTGGCGGCGGCTCGGCCGGCGATGGCACCACCGTGGCGCCGCCCGGCGGCATCGCGGGCCTGTCGGGCAGCTGGCGGCAGGGCGCTTGTGGCCCGGTGCAGGGCAACCGGTCGGAACAGCAGATGATGGTCTTCACACCCTCACCGACCGACCGCGAACGCACCGACATCACCTTGGAATGGTGGGTCTTCGCCAGCAGCGATTGCAAGGGCAACGTGCAGCGCCTGCCGGCCGGCGCGCTCGGCAGCGTCGCGGTCAAACGCACGCAGTCCAGCGGCGGGACCACGTCCACCTGGGCCACCTGGACAGTCAGCGGCGGCCAGGTCTGGTCCGCGGTATGGCACTGGCGTGGCAGCACGCTCTGCAGCCGCAACGGTGTGCCAGGCCTGGCAGACGACCCGGAGCGCGCCCTGCCCACGGCACGCGACGTGGCCGACTTCTTCTCGCGCATCCCCGAGAACAGCCCCAGCTGCTACGCGCGGCTGTGAACGCACGCGCAAGGCGCGCGCCGGGCATCCATCTTCCTCACTCCTGAAAGCCAACAACATGACGCTTCACGCGCCCCATTTCGCCGCCCGCGCCTGGCGCACTGCCATGCCGAAAGGCCTGCTGCTGATCGGCCTCGGCCTGGCCAGCGCCTGGTGCCAGGCCGGCACCGTGGTGCTCAGCACTTCGCAGGCGCAGATACAGCCTGGCGTGGACAACCAGGGCTGGCTGAATTCGTTCTCGACCAACGAGAACGCGTTCAACGACAACCACATCACCGGGCTCGTGAGCCCTGGCGAGGAGTACCGAAGCTTCTTCTCCTTCAGCCTGCAATCGCTCACGGGCACGGTGCTGGGCGCGCGGCTCGAACTGCGCCGCTACCAGCAGCAAGGCGCGGTGAACCTGGGCTTCTGGGACACCACCGCCACAGCGGCTGAACTCTCGGCCACCCGCGACGGCCTCTTCAGCCCGGGCATCTTCGAAGACCTGGGCACCGGCACCAGCTACGGCAGCTTCCAGGTCGTCGAGGGTGATGGCGAAGACATCCTCGTCTTCGAGCTCAACGCGCAGGCCATCGGCGCCCTCAACGCCAGCCTGGCGCAGCCGGGCAGTGGCTACTTTTCGCTGGGTGCGGCGGTGCAGGGCGAGGGCTACCTCTTCAGCACTTCCAACGACGAACCGGGTGCCAGCGGTGGGCTGTTGAACAGCCCGCAGCGCCTGGTGCTGCGCATGGCCGACACGCAGCCGGTACCCGAGCCCGGCTCGCTCGCGCTGGCCTTGGTGGCCCTGGCCGTTGCGGCTGGCGCCACCCGCGTGCGCTCGCGGGTTTGAGCCCGCCTTGCGTCAGGCCGCGGGGCCTTCTGACGCAGACAGCCACGTGGAAGAGCGGTTGCGACGCAGGTAGCGCTGCCGCATGGCAGCGTCCATCGGGTCGAGGCTCGGGAACCAAGGCAGGTGCACCGCAGCAAACGGCCCGGCCACGCGCACCCCATCGGTGAAGTGCCCGCGGTAGTGGGCCTTGTTGCAGACCGCGAAGGTGGTGTCCACGTGCGCGGCATAAACGGGCCAGGGCTCGCCGGCCAACTTGAAGCGCCAGTAGGGCGCCTCCCACTCGCGCACCGAGAGCCAGGCCTCGTAGGGAACGGGGCGCCGCGTCTGCAGCCTTTGGCGCGTCTGCACCAGCGGTGCGGGCAACGGCGGCTCCAGCGTCAACGCAAAGCCTGCCTTGAACACGCGGTAGCGCTCGGTCAGTTCGCAAAGGGTCTGCAGGAAGTCGGCCGGCAGCGCGGCGTTGAGCTGCAGGTCGGGATCGGTGTAGGCGAAGAGCGTGGGCAGCTCGGCATACAGCGGCGGCAGAAAGCCGACCTGGTGGCCGTGGTTGTGGGCACAGCGCACCCACCACGCCTCACCTTGGGCGTGCAGGCCTTGCAGGGTGTGCACGGTGAAGCGGTCGTCGGAGGCGTTGTCGATGACGATGGGCCGAAGGCCGCGCTCGCGCAGCTGCCGCACCATCGACGCCACATGCACGCCGTTGTTGTAGGCCACCACCAGCACCGGGAAGGGCTGCTTCGTTTCCTGCAAGGCCTGCAGGGCCTGCCGCAACTGCAAGGCCGGGCCCCGCAGCTGCCGCACCAGGCGCCGCTGGCGCCAGTGCTGCTTGAGTTGCTGCAGATTCATGACGTGCACATGCGAGGTGGTTGCGGGGGTGGGCGCGTTCAGGCTCACCGGGCCCAGCATTCAATGCGAGGGCCTGCGTCATCGCCACTGCCCTCTTGGGCAGACACCGCGGCCTTGCATTGGGCACGCCACACTGCCCCTTCGGGCTATCGCCGCGGTGGGCCTGCGCTGGAAGTCTTGCTGGTCCGCACCACTACGCAGCACCTGCTGCCCAAGACCATGAAGAACTTGTCCACGCGCACGCAGCGAACCCTTCACCTGCTGGCGGCCTCTGCCGCCTTCGGCCCCCTGTTGGTGCTCGGCCTGGCGGGCACCGCCTCGGCCCAGACCACGCCCCAGGCGGCACCGGCCGAGCGTGTGGAGGTCACGGGCAGCCGCATCCGCTCGCTCAGCGCCGATTCGCCTTCGCCGCTGCAGGTGATCTCGTCGGACGACATCGCCAAGTCGGGCGCCGTCAACATCCAGGACCTGCTGCTGAAGAACCCCATCTCGGCCAGCCCGGCCATCAGCCGCACGAACTCGAACTTCGCCACCGCCAGCGCCGGCGTGGCCACGGTGAACCTGCGCAACCTGGGTGAATCGCGCACGCTCGTGCTCATCAACGGCAAGCGCACGGTTTCGGGTGTGCCGGGCAGCTCGGCGGTGGACCTCAACAACATCCCCACAGAGTTCATCGAGCGTGTGGAGATCCTCACCGGCGGCGCCTCGTCGCTGTACGGCTCCGATGCCGTGGCCGGCGTGGTGAACATCGTCTTCAAACGCAGCTTCGAAGGCGTGGCCGCCGATCTGCAGGTGGGCCAGAGCGAAGAGGGCGATGACCGCAAGAAAAAGTTCTCGCTGACCTTCGGCACCACGGGCAACAACGGCAAGACCTCGTTGATGGGACACCTGGCCGTCAGCGAGCAGGGCGCGGTGTACTCGCGCGACCGCTCGCCCTCAGCCGTCGACCAGTTCTCGCTGGCCCTGCGCAGCGGCGCCGGCACGCGCCGGCCCGAGGACCTGTTCACGGCCGCCCGCCCCTTCTTCTCCAGCTTTGCGCCGCAGGGCTACTTCTTCACCGACAGCTACGACGGCACCAACGCCTTCACCTACAACCGTGCCGGGCAGGTGGTGCGCGAAGACACCAACGGCGCGCGCGGCGAAGCCACGGGCTTCAACCGGAGCGAGTTCCGCACCATCGCGCTGCCGATCAAGCGGGCGCTGTTCGCGGCCAAGGCCGAGCACGAGTTCGCGTCTTCGCACTCGGTCTTCCTCGACGGCAGCTACGCGCAGAGCAAGAGCAGCACCGAGCTGGAGCCCTACCCGCTGGCATCCGACGACATCCTGCCGGCCAGCGGCGGGCAGGTGCCGGCCGGCGCTTTGGTGGGCGGTGTGCTGGTGCGCAACCCGCTGGTGCCCGACCACATCTGGAACGACATCAGCGACACCGACGGCGACGGCGTGCCCGACTACTACTTCACGCGCCGCATGGCGGAAGTGGGCAACCGCGGCAGCCGTGCCGAACGCGACAACTTCCGTTTCGTCACGGGCGTGAAGGGCGACTTCGGTGCCGCCCTGGCCTACGAGGCCTTCGTGGGCTACGGCGTGACCAAGGAATCGCAGACCTCCAGCGGCCAGGTCAACGTGCTGAACTTCCGCTACGCGCTCGACGCGCTGCCCGACACCAACGACATCGACGGCGACGGCAACCGCACCGAGGCCATCTGCCGTGACGCCAACGCGCGCGCACAGGGCTGCGTGCCGATCAACGTGTTCGGCCGCGGCGCCGTGAGCGCCGCCGCGCTGAACTACGTGCAGGCGCCGGGCTCGCTGAGCACCTCCACCTCGCAACGCGTAGCGGGCCTGAGCGTCTCGGGCGAGGCCTTCAATCTGCCGGCCGGCACCGTGGGCTATGCCGCGGGCGTGGAGTACCGCAAGGAGAACTCGCGCAGCGAGTTCGACGCGCTGCAGCAGGCGGGCCTGAACGCCGGCAACGCCATCCCGGCCACGCGGGGCAGTTTCGACGTGAGCGAGGTCTTCTTCGAGACGCGCCTGCCGCTGCTGAAGAACCTGCCCTTCGTGAAGCAACTCACCGGCGTGCTGGCCGCGCGCGGCAGCGACTACAGCACCGTGGGCAACACCACCAGCTGGAACGCCGGCCTGGAGTGGGCCGTCAACAGCGACGTGAAGGTGCGGCTCTCGCGCACGCAGTCGACCCGTGCACCCAACATCAACGAGCTCTACGCACCACCGAGCCAGACCTTCCCTACCGGCCTGGCAGACCCTTGCGTGGGCGTGACGGCGGCCAGCACCGGCGTGACGGCCGAGCGCTGCCGCGCCGCGCCGGGCGTGGGCGCCAACATCACCGCCAACGGCAGCTTCCGCGCGACGCAAGCCGACTTGCAGGGCATCAGCGGCTTCGACCGCGGCAACGCGGCGCTGCAGGAGGAGAAGGGCCGTTCGTTCACTGCCGGCATCGTGTTCACGCCCACCGGCATCCCCGCGCTGCGCAGCCTCTCGGTGACGCTCGATTACTTCAAGATCGACATCACCGACGCCATCGTGCCGACACCGCGGCAGTTCATCCTGTCGCAGTGCTACAGCGGTGACGCCTCGTTCTGCCGCCTCATCACCCGCCGCGCCAACGCGGTGGGGCCCAACAGCGCAGGCTCCATCAGCTTCATCGACAGCCAGGACACCAACGGCGGCGGCGAGGGCGTGGAAGGCCTGGACCTCACGGCCAGCTACAACCTGCTGATCGGCCCCGGCCGCCTGAGCACGCGCCTGGCGTACACGTGGATGAAGGAGGGTTACGAGGTGCCGGCCATCGGCGCCGCGCGCGACAACTTCGCCGGCGAGCTCGGCACGCCCGAGCACAAGTTCGCCTTCGACCTGGGCTACGAATTCGGCAACTTCAGCATCCGCAGCACCACCACCTACATCGGCAAGTCGGCGCTGGACGACCAGTTCCTGGCCTCCAGCTTCACGCCGCGCGGCCGCGTGCCCGCCGGCAGCGTGACGGTGCCGGCAAAGACCTACCTCGACCTGCAGTTCGGCTACCGCATCGCCAAGCAGTGGCAGCTGTACGCGGGCATCGACAACGCCACGGGCACGAAAGCGCCGCTGATCCCGTCGGGCGTGCCCGGCAACGTCACGGGCTCCGAGACCGACGCCGGCACCTACGACGCCATCGGCCGCCGCTACTACGTGGGCCTGCGCGCGGACTTCTGATCGCCGCGGGTTGGCGCGAGAGGGGGCCGGCGAAGCCGGCCCCTTTTTTCTTTCAGTTCAATGCGTGCGTGCGAAGGCGTCGTTCATGCACGCCCGCAGCTGCGCAGGCCGCAAGGGCTTGCCCAGCACGGTGAAGCCCTCGGCGCGCGCAGCCTCGGCACGGGCGTGGCCGAGTTCGCCCGTCACCATCACCGCCGGCAGGTGGCCGCCCATCGCAGCGCGCAGCTGCAGCGTGGTGTGGCAGCCGTCGTCGCCGTCGGCCAGGCGCAGATCGGCCACCACGAACTCGGGCTGCCAGTCGGGCTGCACCCGGGCCAGGGCCTCGGCCTTGCACCGGGCTCCACGCACCTGGCAACCCCAGCGGCCGAGCAGCAAGGCCAGCGCCTCGGCCGAGGCAGGATCGTCTTCCACCACCAGCACGCGTCGGCCGTGCAGCACGTCGGCGGCGTCTGCGCTGGCAGGGGGCAGCTTCACCGCCTGCGGTGAGGCGGGCTCGGCGCGCGGCAGTTGCAAAGTGAAGCAGCTGCCCCGGCCCGGCACCGAGCTCACGCGCAGACCCAGGCCCAGCAGGCGCCCCAGCCGCTGCACGATGGCCAGCCCGAGCCCGTGGCCATGGCGCTGGTCGCGGCCGGGGTTGCCGGTCTGGTAGAAGGGTTCGAAAACGCGTTCCAACTCGGCGGCGGCGATGCCCACGCCGGTGTCCACCACCTCCACACGCACCGCGTCTTGCGAGGCCACGGCACGCAGCAGCACAGAGCCGGCTTCGGTGTAGCGCACGGCGTTGGAGACCAGGTTGTCCAGCACGCGGCGCAACAGCCGCGCGTCACTGACGGTGTGCAGGCCTTGCGCGCCCGGGTGCAGCTGCACCTCCAGGCGAAGGCCCTTGCTGCGTGCAGCATCGGCATGCTGGGCCGCCAGGGCCCGCAGAAGCACAGCCAGGTCCAGCGGGGCGGGCTGCAGCTGCACCGTGCCGGCGTCCAGGTGCGAGAGCTCCAGCAGCCCGTCGACGATGTCGCCCATCTGTTCCACACAGCTGTAGATGCGTTGCGCGGCAAGGGCCAAGGGCGGGCCAGGCTGCTCCTGCGGCAAGGCTTGCGCCAGCAGGCCGATGGCGTTGAGCGGCTGGCGCAGATCGTGCCCGGCGGCGGCCAGGAAGTGGGCCTTCTCGGCATGCGCCTGCTCGGCGTGCGCCTGCGCGGCGGTGCGGGCCTGCACCTCCTGCTGCAGGGCGGCGATGAGCTCGGCATTGCGCAATCGCTGGCGGTGCGCCTCGTTGTGAGCGCGCGCATGCTGCAGGCCGCTGACCAGGGCGTAGGCGCCCACCAGCGCGGCCATGCCTGCCAGCATGGTGTGCAGCCCGCCGAGCCACAGGTCGCGCAGCGCCAGCGGCCCCATCACCAGCAGCGTGTAGGCGGCCAGCAGCGGGTAGGTGCGCGCCAGCGTCTGCACGTTCGTCAGCGTGACGATGCTCAGGCCCAGGTGCAGGGCGGCCTCGGCCGCGGGCTGCTGCGGCGCCATCAACCACCAGCTGCCAAAGCCCCAGAGCGCCGCCTGCGCGGCGGAATTGAGGGCCAGCAACCAAGACCACAGACGCGGGTCGTGCGCAGCAGGCGGGGCGGCCAGCCAGCGCCGGGCGGTCAACAGGCGCGTCGCACGCACCGCCACGAAGAGCGCGGTCCAAACCCAGAGCACCCGCTCTGGCACCAGACCGACGAAAGGCAGCGCCACGAGCAGCGCGTACAGCGACCCCAGGAACACCGTGAACCAAGTGGCACGCACCATGGCATCGAGCTGCTCGCTCGACAGCGGCCAGTTCATCACGGGCAAGGCCCGCGCTTCAGGGGCGGTGCCGGCCGACATGCTGCGTTGCGCCGCCCCGGGGTTCTCAGACCAGGCCGCGTTCGCGCGCCACCACCAGCAGCTGCGTGCGGTTGCGCGCGCCCATCAAGGTGAGCAGCGCCGTGATGTGCAGCTTGACCGTGCGCTCGGCGATACCGAGCATGGACGCGATGCGTTTGTTGGGCTGCCCGTGCGCCAGCAGGGCCAGCACCTCCAACTGGCGCACGGTGGGCTGGGGTGCGGCCCCGCCGTGCACATCGGGCAGCGCGCTGCGCGGCAGCGAGCCGAAGGCCAGCCCGCCTTCGGCCACCACATGCAAGGCCGCACGCATCTCGGCCAGCGTCTGCGATTTGCTGAGAAAGCCGCTGGCGCCCGCCGCGCGGGCTGCGGCCATCAGCGATGGCGTGTTGTCACCCGAGATCAGCACACGCGCCACCTGCGGGTGCTGCTGGCCGAAGCGACGCAGGCCCTCGATGCCGTTGAGCGCGCCGAGGTGGTAGTCCACCAGCACGGCATCGAGCTCAGGGTGCGCGACGGCCAGCGCCAGGCCTTCTTCCAGCGACGAAGCGTTCAGCACCTGCATGCCAGGCTCGGCCGCGCCCAGCGCGTGCGCAAAACCCACGCCGTAGAGCGGGTGGTCATCAACAAGCAGCAACTTCATCGCAGGGGGCCCCGAACGGTCACGGCGCGGCGTCAGGCCGGCGCAACCGGGCACTGTACCCACGCGCAGCGCTTCCAGGGCGGGCCCGGCGTGGCGATGCCGTCACACCTGCCCGCAAGGGCAGGTGGCCACGCTGCGCGCCCGGCCCTCAGACCGGCAGCACCAGCCGGTAGCCCATGAAGCGCACGCTGGCGATGCGCAGCGCCCCGAGCCCCCCGGCCGCCAGCTCGGTACGCAGCCGGGAGACCTGCGTGTCGACGCGGCGCTGCCGCCCTTCCGGGTACAGGCCGGCGGCCTGGCTGCCTGAGAGCTCCACCAGCAGCTGGGCCAGCTGCGCACGCGGCACGCCTTGCGGGCAGGCGCGGTGCAGACCCTGCAGCAGTGCGGCGCTGCCCCGCGTGAGCTGCGCCACCTGGCCGCCCCAGCGGCACGTGCCGGTGCGCAGGTCCACCTGCAGGCGCGGCGGCGTCGGTGGCCCGGCGGGCACGGGCGCTTGGGCGGCAAACGCAGGGCTCGTGGGCACGGCGGGCGCCATCGCCGCCAGTGCCAGCGTCGCCAGCGACACCTGGGCCGGCGCGCGCCCGTGCGCCTTGCCCAGCATCAGCGCCAGCAGCGCTGTCGAGGTGCCGGCGGGCCACACCTCGTCATAACCCAGGCGCAGCGCGTGGGCGTGGCCGAAACTGCCGAAGGCCGGACCGACCAGCACCACGCGCAGCGGCCCGGCGCCGCGCAGCAGGGCCAGCGTGGCGGCTGCGTCGCTTTGCAACGCGGCTTCCTGCACCAGCACCATCTCGGCCCCCCTGGTCCGTGCGTGGGCCAGCGCCTGCTCGGGTTGCGCGCACATCACCGGCTGCAAACCTGCCAGCCGCGCGGCCTGCACCAGCTGGCCGCACACCGCGTCCACCTGGCCCAGCACCGGCAGCAGCGGGCGCGCCGCGGCCGTGGGCGCACGCGCCCGGGCCAGCGCCACGCCCGGTGGGGCGGCCAGCGGTGCTTCATCAAGCGGGGCGAAGGCCAGGTTCAAGGCAGGCAGCCCAAGGTGGTGAGGATGGACCCGATGCTAGGCAGCCCGCACCAGCGTGAAAACTGCACCAAAAGGCAGCCTGCACGGCAGCCCGCTCTCAGCGCGGTGCGCCCGGGTCGACGCCCTTGTACGAGCGCAGCGCCTGCACGCGGCCGGCGCTGTCGAACACCATCACGTCCACCACGAAGAGCTCGATGTGCCCATCGACGACGATGCGCACCTCGCCCGCCACGGCGTTCTGGCTGGCGTGCAGGTGCAGCACTTCGATCTGCAGGCTGCGGGCCTGCTCGAAGTTCTGCTGCATGAAAGCCACGGCGGCCTCGTGGCCGTGCAGCGCGAGGTTCCAGTCGCACACCTGCACGTCCGGCGCGAGCATGGCGGTGATGGACGCCAGGTCCTTGCGGGCGTAGGCGTCGAGGAAAGCGAGAAAACGCGGCGTCCAGTCCATGGGCGATTCTGCGTTCAGGCGGGCCCCGTCTCCGAACAGCCACCCCTCACTTGAACTGGTAGCTCGCCGAGATCGAGAAGTAGCGCCCGGTGTTGTTGTGCAGGCCGCTGTTGTAGCCCTGCGAAATGGTGGCGTTCGGCGCGTACGGCGCCGCCTCGTCGGCGATGTTGGCGATGTTCAGCGACAGGCTCAGGTTCTTGATGCCGGTGTAGGTGTAGTTCAGGTCGACGGTGACCCAGTCGGACATCTTGCAGTCGGGGTAGCGGTTGATGTACAGGTCGCGCCCGTTGGTGGCGGTGGGCGCCACGCCCAACACATTGCGGCCGCTGAGGGTGTCGTTGGCCGGGCCGCCGTACTGGCAGGTGGTGCCCGAGTACACGCGCGGCGGGATGGCGGAGCCGTCGTACTCGCGCTTGTAGGACACGCCGCCGACGTAGTTCACCGCCGTGCTCACTGCATGCGCGCCCTTGCTCATCGAGAGGCCCGTGCGCAGCTTCATGCGCGGGATGTCTCCGACGGACGTGGCCCAGTCCGCGACGCCGCCGTTGGTGCCCACGACGTTGAAGGTCTTGTAGCCCGGCTGCTCTTCACGCCGGTAGGTGAGGGCGTAAGAGCCGCGCAAGTAGGGCGCGAAGCGGATCTCTTCGGCCGTGAACGAACCGCGCAGTTCGAAATCGACGCCAGCCACTTCGGTGCTGCCCTGGTTGGTCCACGGCAGGCTCACCGCCAGCAGCGGCCCGGTGCCCGGCACGCCGTTGAGCAGCAGCGCAGGGTTGGTGTCGCGCGTCAGGGCCGTGGGCGGGTAGCGGTCGGGGTTGTCGATGACCGACTGCGCAGAGCCGAGCGCCACCTCGCCGATCTTGCGGATCTTGTAGACATCCACCAGCACATCGAAGCCGCGAACCGGCGAGAAGATGAAGCCTACCGACGCGCTGCGCGACTTCTCGGGCCGCAGGTCGGGGTTGGCCGTGCCCACGCCGGAGACGCTCTTGTTGCAATCCGCCGCCGCGGCACCCGGCTTGGGCGTGACGCCGTCTTCCTCGCAGCGCAACGGGTCGCGCAAGCCGTTGACGAAGAACTGCGCACCGCCCGGGCTCACCTGCGACACGGCCGGCGCCCGGAAGCCCTTGGAGAAGGTGCCGCGCAGGGCCAGGACGTCGTTCACCGTCCACTTCGCGCCGATCTTCGGCACGAAGTTGGTCTTCAGCGTGGGGTACTTGTCGAAGCGCCCCGCGAAGTCCATCTCGAAGGACTTCGTGAAGGGCGTGCGGAACTCGAAGAAGGCCGAACGCACGTTGCGGCTGCCGGCCACCGAGGTATTGGACAGGCCCAGCACGTTACCCGCAGCGATGTTCGGATCGGTGTCGATATCGATCTTTTCCTGGCGCAGCTCGATGCCGGCCGCAAAGCCCACCGCGCCCCCCGGCAGCTTGCCGAACTCGGTGGACAGCTTGGCGTCGACCTGCGCGATCTCCGCATAGGCCACGTTCTTCAAGGGTACCGAGAGCTGCGGGTCGGCGTTGATGGAGGCCAGCGAACGGCCGCTGTTGGGCCCAGGCGCCCCCAGCATCTGACGCAGCACCGGCAGATTGAGGAAGCCGGACTCGCGCGTCTCGCGCTCGGTGCGGTTCCACAGCACGGCGGTTTCCCAATCGATGCTGTCGCGCCAGCTGCCGCGCGTGCCCACCAACGCGCGGTACTGGCGGATGTCCGTCTCGGTGTTGCCGGCAGGCAGGTTGCCGAAGCGGATGCCCACCGCGGCGCGGCCCGGCTGTGCGTCGTTGTTGAAGGGGTTGTCGGGGTGACCCACTTCCAGGATGGCCTGGAAGGCCGGCGCTTCGCCGCCGAGCAGGAAGTTGCGCGTCGGGCTCAGGCCGCTGATGGCACGCGGCGCACCGCGCACGGTTCTCTCGCTGCGGCCGATGGCCAGCTCCGCGAAGGCCATGGCCTCGGCCGTGAGCTTCAGGCTCGCACGCGAGATGACGTTGGCATCGCTGCCCTTGCTCTGCACGTCGGTGTAGGCGTCGCCGTCGAAGTTGCAGAAGGTGCGGCCGAGCAGCGGCAGGGTGGAGACACCGTAGACCGCGCTGCCGGTGATGAGCTGCGACGGGTCGCACCCGGCCGTCACGTTCACCACGCGCGAGGTTGGCGTGTTCTGCGGGAAGGACCGGTTGCCGGGGGCCGCTTCCTTCGTGAAGAAGGGCAGGGCCGTGAAGCTGCTGAAGAAGGGATTCAGGCGCAGGTTGATGGCGCGGTAGTCGTCGGCCTGGATGTCGTTGGAGCCCTCGCGCATGGAGGTGGCGCCGCGCTTGGTCAGGTCGGCGCTGATCAGCACGTTGTAGCCGTCGGTGGCGTAATTGCCGAAGCCGGCCGTGAGCGTCACGGTGTCCTTGCGGAACTCGCGGTCGTCGTTGAAGCCCAGGCGCAAGGAAGCTTCGATGCCCTGGTAATCGCTCTTCGTGATGAAGTTGATGACACCGCCGATGGCATCCGAGCCGTACACGGCCGAAGCACCGTCCTTGAAGATCTCCACCCGCTCCAGCGCCGAAATCGGAATGGCGTTCAGGTCGTACAACGTGGAGGCCCCGTTGTTCGGGTTGGCAAAGGCCGCTGGCGTCATGCGCCGGCCATTGAGCAGGATCAGCGTGGAGGTGGACCCCAGCGAACGCAGCGAGGCCGTGGCCACGCTGCGCGAAAAGCCGTTCTGCGTGGGCGTGTCGTTGAAGCCATCAGCTCCGATGGACGGGAGCTGCTTCATCAGCTCCTGCACCGTCTTCGCGCCGCTCTCGGCGATCTCCTTCGCGCCCAGCGTGTCGATGGGCGAGGTGCCCTCCTTGGCGATGCGCTTGATGTTCGAGCCGGTGACCGTGATGCGCTGCGGGGCATCGGCCGCAGCGGCTGCGGGCGTTTGCGCGTGGGTGGCGGTGCTGAAACCGAAGGTGAGAAGCAGGGCTGCGCTCAGCGCATTCAAGCGGTGTGTTTTCAAGATCCTGAGGTCCTCGTTGGAAGCACGACAAGCTGTCGCAGTGCCCCGGGTGAAACCGGCACCGCGCAGCTGTCGCTGTTTTGGATCGTTTCAGTATGTCCATCGGCGACGCCGAAAGGGCCTGCACAAAAGGGCAGTCCGAGGTCATGGACTGCCAGCTCGAGGCCTGCACGCCGGCCTTCTGCCTTGCGGCCTGGGCCTGCCGCTGCTGGCCTGCGCGCGCCGCTTCGCGCCGCCGTTCCACCGTTTCGCTCCGCACAGCTTTGCTTCGTCGCAAACCCAATGCGATTGCGACGCGGCGGCAACAAGATGCGCCTTCTTTCATCCAACAGAGATGCCCGCATGAAGCGCGAATGGATCGCCGTTGCAAGAATCACCTGGCTCGGTTGCATGGGGGCGCTGCTGCACGCGGCCTCCATGGCGCAGGTGGGCCTCGCACAGATGAAGGTGCCTGGTGGGCCGCTGGAGCCAGCCACCACGTCGGTCGCTCTGTACTACCCCACGGTCGCGGAGGCCAAGCCAGTGGCCATGGGCCCCTTCACCGTCACCGGGGCCCCGCAGGCGGAGCCGACAGCCACCGTGAAGGGCTTGATCGTTCTGAGCCACGGCACAGGCGGCACCGAGCGGGGGCACACCACCCTGGCCCAGGCGCTGGCGCGAGGCGGCTACCTGGTGGCGGCCCTGCGCCACCCGGGCGACAACTGGCAGGACACCTCTCTGCGCGATGGCCCCCAAGCCGGCAGCTACTTCTCGCAGCGGCCGCGCCAGGTCTCCAACGTGATCGACGCTGTGCTGCAAGACCCCCGGTGGAAAGCACGCATTGCGAGCGACCCCCGTGGCCCGCGTGTGGGCGCACTCGGCCACTCGGCCGGCGGTTACACCGTGTTGGCCCTGGCCGGCGGCGAAGCGGACACCGCGCGCCTGGGCCAGCACTGCGCGGGCGAAGGGGCGACTGCCGACCCTATCTTCTGCGCCCTGGCCAAGGGGCTTCCCACCACACTCGGGGCTGCGCCGGCAGCCCGCCCGACAAGCGTCGACTCCCGCGTGCGCGCCGTGGCAGCCCTCGCGCCCTTGGGTGCCGTGTTCACCGCCAGGTCGCTGGCCCGCATCACCGTGCCCACCCTGCTTTACGAGGCCGAAGGCGACCGCTTCCTGGTGCCACGCTTTCACTCGGGATGGGTGGCCCAGAACATGCCGAATGTCGAACGCGTCTCGGTTCCCAAAGCCTGGCACTTCGTGTTCATGGACACACCGAGCATGCCCTTGCCGTCACCCGATGGCCTCATCGGCGCCGACCCGCCGGGCTTCGACCGGGCCACGTTTCTGGAAGGTTTGGGGCGGGCGCTGACGACGTTCTTTGATCGGAACTTGCAGTAGCACACCGGCGTCTTCCTGGGCCAGGAAGTGCAACACCAAGACCGCGATTTCTTCATTTCATCCGGTTGAGGCATCCATGCCGCCGTTGCGGCGACCGCAGCCGGGCGCATCAACGGACCCATCGCCATGCTGCAGGGAACTCCAGAAATCGACGATCGATGCGGCCGTGCTCCGGGCAGCTTCGATCTGAGGCCAATGGCCAACGTGCTCGAGTCGGACGACATCGGCAGATGGCGCCAAGCTCAACCATCGATTCACCATGTGGCTGCCGGAGTTCGGATCGGCGCAGCCGTTGATCAGTCGCAATGGAACCCGGCTGCGCAACAATGCGCCAACCAAGCGGTCACGCATTGCGAGTTGCGGCTTCCAGAAGCTCCCCACCGCATGAACGACCTGCCGGCCATTGCCGTGTTCCACCAAAGCCCAGAACTCGTCGAGCAGTGTCGATGACGGTTGGGTGCCTCTTCCGAACAACTCGCGGATGGCGCGGTCGAAGGCGAACCTGGGTATTCGCGGGCCCAGCCAAGCCCCGAACGGTGTGGCCAGCAGGCGCTGTATCGGTCGTGGCCGGTAGGCCTCGGGGCATAGCGCGCCGTTGAGAAGCACGAGGCTTTCGAACACTGCGAGGTCGCGTTCGGTCTCGCGACGCGCCAGCATCTCCTGAGCCACACGGACACCCAGATCGTGCGCGACGACATGAACCCGTGTCACGCCCAGCCTTGCCAGCAGAGCATCGATCATGCTCGCGTGGTTTGACAGCGTGTAGGCGTGGCGCAGTGGTTTGGTGGAGAAGCCCAGCCCGTGAAAGTCGGGCGCGATCAGACGGTGCTGTTGCAGGAGCATGGGCCAGATGGCATGCCAGTCGAAGGAGCCCGTGGGGTAGCCGTGCAGCAGGAGTACTGCAGGCCCCTGGCCTTCATCGCGGAAGAACACACGTTGAGCCTGGGCTTCGAAGACCTTCCCAGACGTTCGCCAATCGCTGAGACGGGGGGTCATAGCGCCTGGCCTGTGACCCAGCCGATGGTCAGCGCCAGAACGACGTGTACGAGTGTGCTTGCAGCGTGGGCCACCTGTCGCAAGGGAAGGCGGCGGGCGAATATCGCGCCCACATGGACCCAGCGTGCGACGACCATCGCTACGCAGCAAGCGCTCAGCAATGCTGTGGACACGGAAGGCAGCGCGGCAGCGGCGAGGGCCAGTGCGGCGAACAGGGTCGTGTGCTCCAACCCATTGCCATGTGCACGCATGGCCACCAGAAGATCCTTGTGTCCACCGTCGCCAAAACTCACGCGGTGACGAAGGCGCAGGCGTGAGACGTGGACGGACAGGCCCGTCAGCAGCAGCGCGAGGATCGCGATGCTGCAGGCCACGATGTGTGTGTTGGACACGGCTTGCTCCCTGTCAGGCTGACTGGAGAGCCATGGCTTGCCCCGAGTGCGCGCGGCGCAGCGGCTGGGGCGATACGGGTTTGTTCACGGTGGCCTCCGGCTCGTTTCGGGAAGCCGCGGTCGCCGCAACCCTTACATCGTAAGTCTATCACGCTGCCTTACGCTGTAAAGTCGGGCTTGAAGCTCGAAGGGCTCCACCATGAACAAGAAGCGCTCATCCCCTCGCCAAACACTGAGCCGCGATCGCATCGAGCAGGAGGCGCTGGCGCTGATCGAACGCGAAGGCATGGAGGCTTTCAGCATGCGCCGCCTTGGCGAGGCTCTCGACTGCGAGGCGATGAGCCTGTACCACCACTTCCCGAACAAGGCTCACGTGCTCGACGCGTTGGTCGACCGGGTGCTGAGCGGCATTGACATCCCGCAGCGCACCCTCAGTCCCCACGAGCGCCTTCGCCAACTCGCCCACCGTTGGCGCGCCATGGCGCGGGGCCATGCGCGCTTCTACCCCTGGCTTGCCCTGCATCGTTGGAACTCCCAGGTGGGCGTGACGTTTCTGGGTGAGATCCTTTCGTGCTTCATCGATGCGGGCCTGCCCGAAGAGCAGGCGGCTCGGGGGTTCCGCGTGCTCGGCTACTACATGCTGGGCGCCACCCTCGACGAAACCAGCGGCTATGCCCACGGCCCATCGTCCTTGAGTCCGATGAGCGAAGAGGAACTGGCCCACAAACACCCTGACGTGTCCCGGGCAGGCCGGTACTTTGCGCCCGATCAGTTCGACCAGACCTTCGAGTTGGGCCTGGCGCTGGTGCTGCAGGGGCTGGGCCTCGAGCCCTGCCGAACGCTGGGTACCCCAGGGACAACACCGCCCAGGAACTGACCGAACGAGCACGCCACCAACGCCCGGAGCTTCGACCGGGCCTGAAGGGTTCTGCAAAGACCGATGCTCAGCGGCCTCGGCGTCGAACCACGGCGCCCACGCCCGCCAGCCCGGCCAGCAGGAGCGCCCAGGTTCCCGGTTCGGGGATCTGCGGCGTGTAATCGATGACCCACACGATACGGGCTTCTCCGTTGGCGACACGGAAGTCGAAGCCCTGCGGGTCACCGACATAGCCGACGTTGGAAACGCTCATCGTGTAGGTCTCGCCGGCCAGCAGTGGCACGAGGCTGACACCGCTGCCGGAAGGATCATCGCCAGCGCCGCCCAGGCCGAAGCCGCCTGGGGTGGTCCAGTTATCGCTGGTGTTCAGGCGGTTCAGCCCCGTTGTGTTGTTGGTGCCCGGTGTGAAAAGGCTCCAGTCGGCGCGAAAGACGCCATCGGCAGCGGCCACGAAGGTGTAGCTCCAGTTGATGGCACCGCCGGTGTCGAAGGTGGTCTCGGCGCCGCGGCTGCTGGCCGTCCAGCCCCAAGAAAAGCTGATGGTCCCCGCGTTGGCGCTGGCCCAGGTGGCCTGGCTGACGGCGAAGGCGTTGGCGTTGCGTCCGTCGGCGTCGGAAAGCTCGGCCGAAGCCTGGCTTTGCAGTGTGTGGCCGCTGGCGATGGCTGCGACCACGTCCACCGGCTGCGCGTCGCTGTTGCTCGCCACGGCAGGCCCCAGATAGACGGTGGTGGCGGTCTTCAACTCGGCGGAAACGATGGTGGTGCCTGCGAATGCGGCGCTGCTGGCGGTCAGCAATGCCAGGCTGGTGAAGGTGGTGCGATACATGGTGTTGAAGCCCTTGAGCAAGACCAGGGTTGTGGCGCAACGCTGGCAGGTCGGGATTGTTCAAGCGGCCCGCGGTTTTGCGGTCTGCCCTTGAGGGCAGAGCGTCGGAGACAGGGCTGATCGACAGCATCTCCCGCGCGAGCGCGTGCGCACCTTGCCCATAGGTGCAGTCGACGCAGGCCCGCCCTTCGGGTCCAGTCGCGAGGCTCCGTTGTCAACACAGGAAGACCATGCACCGATCCCATCTCGCAGCCTTGTTCCTTGCCGCCACCGCGGCCACCGGCTGCGCCTCGCTGGCCGTGACAGATCAGGCCCTCGTCGACAGAACAGCCTTTGCACTCGGCCTGGACAAGACGGCCTTCACCATCAGCGGCCGCGTGGACGAAGGCACGACCACGCGCTACGCCGTCAAGACGCGCACAGGGCAGGACTACAACTGCTTCGTCGGCGGCTCCTTCAGCGTCGTCGGGCGTTCCGTCTCCGAAGCCATCTGCACCAAGAAGGGCGAAGTGGCGAAGAACCCCTTGCTGCGCTGAGAACGCGATCCAGGCGCCTCGTGCGCCTGGCCTGGGTCAGCGCCCGCCTCGCGCGGGCTGTTCCGCCGGCTGGGCCAGCAGGAACTTCAGCCCCTGCGTGAAGCCGCGGGGTGCGACGCTCAGGTGGTCCTCGTCGTTCAGGACAGCCAACTCCAGGCGCAGCGAGGGGTAGGCCCGCGACTGCAGCGCCTGCTTCATGCGCCGGGCGTCAGACACCATGTTGTAGCGCTTGGCATACCGCGGGTCACCCGGCTTCATGTCCTCGTACGCGCCGACGTACATGAAGACCGCCGCAGGCAGGTCGCGCCGGGCCTTGGCGTGGCGCTTCTCGGCCTGTTCGATCACGTGCTGGTCGTACCAGATGGACGGGCTGCCGACGATGTAGCCGGCGAACATCTCGGGCGCGTTGAACAGGATGTCCAGCCCCAGCAGGCCACCGTACGAGTGCCCCAGAAACAGGCGGCGGCTTTCGTTCGTGCGGTAGCGCGCAGCCATGAAGGGGAACACGGCGGACTGCAGGTAGGCCCGGTACTGCGCACTGCCGCCATGGGCGCTGCCCGCGGGCGCATCGTGTGCACCTGCAGCCGTGGGCGTGTAGTCGCGGCGGCGGCTGCCCATGGCGTCTTCACCCGCCGCGTACGACAGGCCGACGAGGATGAAATCCTGCAGCTTGGGGCCGTCGCCGTTCAGGCGCCGGGCCAGCTGGCGGATGACGGGAAAGGCGTAGTCGGCATCGGTCACGTAGAGCACGGGATAACGTCGCCCGACCTCCTGGTGGTAAGACCGCGGCAGGCCCACAAACACTTGGTAGCGGCGCCCCGAGACGGGGTCGGCCACGTCGAACACCTCGGTGTTCGCCAGTTCATAAGGCTGGCCCTGGCCGCGCTGCCCGGCAGCGGCGGAAGCCCAGGTGGCGCAGACGGCGAAGAAGCACAGCAGGGCGGTCGAAGCGTGTGTCTTTTTCATCGATGGGTTTGTCGCGGGGGTGAAGGGAACCTGCAAAGGCCCTGAAGCGCTCCTGGCAAGTATCGACAAGCGGGCGCCCGCCAGCGTTGCCCCTTGGTGCAGTCGCCAAACCCGGGTGCCTTTGGGGATCCGATGGCGGGAGGGCCGTCTCGCCAAATCCAGACGCGAAGGGTTCCGCCGCCTGGCGCCGCACCGCGCGATGGTCCCAGGTCCGGCGCCGGCGATGCCCGCCCGCGCACCGATCTTGGCGCCGCCGAGATCGTGGCATTTTTGGCATTCTTTAGTTATCACTCATGCCGTTCTCATCATTTAATAGCGGCATGTTGACATCCAGCACCCCCGTCTTTCTGACGACCCCGTGCCATCCGACGGCCGTCTGCAGCCGGGCTTGCGGCAGGGCCGGTTCATGAACCGGCTCGCGCTTGCCAAGCCTGGGCAGGCTGGCGCTGCCTTGCGCAGCGCCGCCAGCTGGCTGCAGCGCCACCTGGCGCCCTGGCGCCGCCCCCACGATGCAGGCGGGCGGGGGGGTCACGAAGGCCTTGGCGGCGGCGACGCAGCCCCCCCGGCTGCCGCCCTGTGCGGCGAGCGCCTGCAACACGCCGCCGGCTTGTGGTGCACCCACCTGGGTACCGCGCAACAGCAGATGCAGGACGCCACAGAGGCCGCGTTGCTCAGCTTCGCGCAGATCCTCGATCACCTCGATGCCATCACCGAACACCCGGTCGGCTCGACCCCCACCGCGCAAGGCCTGGACGAACGCACCGCGATGCTGGCCCGCTGCGAACAACAACTGCAGGCGCTGGTGCAGAACTTCCACGGCTTCGTGCAGTCCCGCGATGCGGTGCTGCAGGAAGTTCGCACCCTGGCCGGCAGTTCGGTGCTGCTGCAAGAGATGGCCGGCGAGGTGGCCAAGCTGGCCCGCCAGACCAACCTGCTGTCGATCAACGCCGCCATCGAAGCTGCGCGTGCCGGCGACAGCGGACGCAGCTTCGCGGTGGTGGCCACCGAGGTGCGCCGCCTGTCCACCGAATCGGGCGAAACCGGGCGGCGCATCGCCTCCCAGGTGACGGGCCTGTCCGAGCGCATCGATCACACGCTCGCCAGCGCGGCAAGTGGCCACGTGCGCGACCACGAGGTCATCGCCGCGTCGGAGCACACCATCCAAACGGTCGTCGGGCAGGTCGGCGACACGGTCAACTCGATGCAGGCCCGCGCGGCCGAACTCGCCCGGCGCGGCGCGGCCGTGCGCGCCCAGGTCGAGGCCCTGATGGTCGCCTTCCAGTTCCAGGACCGCGTGCAGCAGATCCTGGACCAGGTGGTGCAGTCGATCACCGCCGGCAGCGCCTGCCTGCAGCAGGCCCTGCACGCGGGCCAGGCACCCGACGCGCAGGACTGGGAAGCCCTGCTGACCGCCGGCTACACCACCGAAGAGCAGCGCCAGACATCGCGCGCAGACGGCCCTGCCGCCGCGAGCACTGCCGCCGCCGTCACCTTTTTCTGAGCCCTCCCGAAGCAGTACCCATGAGCAAACGCATCCTCATCGTCGACGACTCCAGCTCCCTGCGCATGGTGGTCCGGCTGGCCCTGCAGCGCGCAGGCTACGAGGTCCTCGAAGCCGGCGACGGCGTCCAGGGCCTGGCCGAACTCGACAAGGCCGGCAAGGTGAACCTGATCCTCAGCGACGTGAACATGCCCAACATGGACGGCATCAGCTTCGTCAAGCAGGTCAAGGCGCACCCGAGCCACCGCTTCACGCCGGTGATCATGCTCACCACCGAAACCGGCGACCAGAAAAAAGACGAGGGCCGCGCCGCCGGCGCGAAGGCCTGGCTGGTCAAGCCCTTCAACCCGCCACAGCTGCTGGACGCCGTGTCCAAGCTGGTGCTGAACTGAGCGCCGGGCCATGAATACGCTGCCCGCCCTGCCTGCCGAACTGACGATCTACACCGCCGGCGATCTGCACCGCCGCTGGCTGACGGATCTGCCGGCGCTCGAAGCCCCACTGACGGTAGACGCCAGCGCCGTGTTGGAGATCGACGCCGCCGGCCTGCAGCTGCTGCTGGCGCTGCGCAGCCATGCGCTGCTGCAGGGCCAGACGCTGCAACTGGAGCGGCCAAGCCCGGCGCTGCGCGCAGCAGCGCATGCCCTGGGGGTGCAGGCCCAGCTTGTTCAGGATGACCACGCGACGGAGCCGCAGGCATGAACCACAACGACCAGGACGCCAGCTTCATCGCCGAAGCACTGCCCGTCTTCATCAGCGAAGCGCAAGAACAGCTCGAAGCGCTCGAACAGCTGCTGCTGCAGCTGGAGGACGATGCCGGCAACCGGCAGCTGCTCGATGCGCTGTTCCGCTGCGCCCACACGATCAAGGGCGCGGCCGGCGTGTTCGGCCTCGACGAAGTGGTGGCCTTCACGCACCACGTCGAGACCCTGCTGGACCGCCTGCGCGACGGGCATGTGCAGCTCACGGCCGCCTTGAGCACCCTGCTGCTGCAGAGCAACGACCAGGTGCGCCTGCTGATCGCCGAAGCGCAGGGCCAGGCGATCGACGCACCCGCCGCGGCCGCCGCACGTGCAGCGCTGGTGCAGGCCCTGCAGGCGCAGGCCGGCGTGGGGCAGACCTCGGCAGCGCACCAGGCGCCGGCGACCGGTCTTGCCACCGCGGCCGAAGCCCACGCGGGCACGGCGGGCTGGCACCTGCGTGTGCGCTTCGGCACCGAAGTCTTTCGCAACGGCATGGACCCGCTGGCCCTGCTGAACTACCTGCGCGGCCTGGGCACGATCGCCCACCTGCGCTGCGACATCGACGCCATACCAACGCTGGAAGCGCTGGACGCCGAAGCCTGCCACCTGGGCTTCGAGTTCCAGCTCCACGGCAACGCCGACCGCGCGGCGGTCGAGGCAGCCTTCAGCTTCGTGCGTGAGGATTGCGAGCTCGACCTTCGGCCCATCGCCGCGGCCCCGGCACAGGCGGCACACGCGGCACCTGCACCTGCACCTGCACCTGCGCCTGCGCTTGCGCCTGCGCCGAGGGCAGAAGCCCCCGCGGCGGGCAGCTCCCCCGCAGCCCCTGCAGCGCCTGCGCCCGCCGCCGAGGAACAGCGCTTCATCCGCGTGCAGGCCGACCGGCTCGACCAGGTCATCAACCTGCTGGGCGAGCTGGTGATCGCCAGCGCGGGCGCCGCGATGCTGGCGCGCCAGACACGGCAATCCACGCTCGTCGAGGCCAATGCGCAGATCGGCCAGCTGGTCGAGGAGATCCGCAACAACACGCTGCAGCTGCGCATGGTGCCGATCGGCGAGACCTTCGCGCGCTTCCGCCGCGTGGTGCGCGACACCGCCGCCGAACTGGGCAAGGACGTGGCGCTGGAGATCGTCGGCGGTGACACCGAGCTGGACAAGTCGGTGGTCGAGCGCATCGCCGACCCGCTGATGCACCTGGTGCGCAACGGCCTGGACCACGGCCTGGAAACGCCGGCCGAACGCCTGACCGCCGGCAAGCCCGCACAAGGCCGGCTGACGCTGTCGGCCTGCCACGAGGCGGGCGGCATCCTGATCCGCATCGACGACGACGGCCGCGGCATCCACCGCGACAAGGTGCTGCAGCGCGCGTGGGACCGCGGCCTGGTCGAGCCGGGCACCGTGCCCCCGGATGCCGAGATCCTGCGGCTGATCTTCGCGCCGGGCTTCTCCACGGCCGAGAAGATCACCAACCTGTCGGGCCGCGGTGTCGGCATGGACGTGGTGCGCAGCAACATCGAGGCGCTGCGCGGCAATGTGCAGGTGCACAGCACCCAGGGCCAGGGCAGCCGCATCGAGATCCGGCTGCCGCTCACCCTGGCCATCATCGACGGCTTCCTCGTGGGCGTGGGCAGCTCGAAGTTCATCTTCCCGCTCGATGCGGTGGTGGAGGTCATCGAGAACCGCCCGGCGATCAGCGCCGTCGATGCACGCGGCCGCGGCACCGTCGAGCTGCGCGGCCAGGTGCTGCCGGTGGTGGGCCTGCGCGCGCTGTACGGCCTGGCGCCGCCCGAACCCGAACGCACCAGCATCGTGGTGCTGCAGTCCGCAGGACGGCGCTACGGCGTGCAGGTCGATGCCCTGCTCGGCCAGCACCAGACCGTCATCAAGCCCATGGGCCGCATGTTCCGCAGCCTGCGCGGCATGTCGGGCTCTTCCATCCTGGGCAACGGCGAGGTCGCGCTGATCTTCGACGTGCATTCCCTGTGCCAGCTGGCCACCGACCCGCCCCGTTCCCGCACCGCCCGCAGCCAACCCTACGCCGAAGGACAAGCCTCATGAACACCACCCACCATTCCTGGCTGACACGCGCGTTCGCGGGCGCCGCGCTTCAAGAGGCCCACGCACAAGCCGAGCGCGCCGCGCACGAGGCCCTGCAGTTGCGCGAGGCCCTGGCCCTGGCCCGCAGCGAGCTGAACGCGCTGGGCCGTTCGCAGGCCGTGATCGAGTTCAAGCCCGACGGCACCGTCCTGGGCGCCAACGACAACTTCCTGCGCGTGCTCGGCTACAGCCTCGAAGACATCCAGGGCCGACACCACAGCGTCTTCGTCGAGCCCGCCGACGTGCAGGCCACCGAGTACCGCCAGTTCTGGGAGCGGCTGGCCCAAGGCCACTTCCACAGCGGCCAGTACAAGCGTCTGGCCAAGGGCGGGCGCGAGGTGTGGATCCAGGCCAGCTACAGCCCCGTGCTCGATGCCGGCGGCAAGACCGTGAAGGTGGTCAAGTACGCCACCGACATCACCGAAGCCAAGCTGCGCAGCGCCGACCACGAGGGGCAGCTGAACGCGGTGTCGAAATCGCAGGCGGTGATCGAGTTCAAGCTCGACGGCACGATCCTCCACGCCAACGAGAACTTCCTCAAGACCGTGGGCTACGCCCTGGAAGAGGTCAAAGGCCGCCACCACAGCATGTTCGCGGAGCCGGGCGTGGCGAGCAGCCCCGAGTACCGACACTTCTGGGAGAAGCTCGGCCGTGGCGAGTTCGACGCGGGCCAGTACCGGCGCCTGGCCAAGGGCGGGCGCGAGGTGTGGATCCAGGCCAGCTACAACCCCATCCTCGACCTCAACGGCAAACCGTTCAAGGTGGTCAAGTACGCCACCGACATCACCGCCGACGTGCAGGCCAACCGCATGCTGCGCGAAGCGGTGGAGCAGGCCCAGGAGGTGACCCACGCAGCGCGCCAGGGCGACCTGATGCAGCGCATTCCGCTGCAGGGCAAGAGCGGCCCGATCGAGCAGCTGTGCGCGGGCGTCAACACGCTGATGGAGACCACCTCGGTGATCTTCGACGATGTCGGCCGCGTCTTCAGCGCCCTGGCTGCCGGCGACCTGAGCCAGCGCGTGACGCGCGATTACGGCGGCACCTTCGGGCAGGTCAAGCAGGACGCCAACGCCACCAGCGAGAAGCTGGCCGCCATCATCGAGGACGTCGGCCGGGTCTTCTCGGGCATGGCCAACGGGGACTTGACGCAGCGCATCACGCGGGAGGCCGAAGGCACCTTCGACCAGGTCAAGCGCGACGCGAACGAGGGCTGCGAGAAGCTGGAGGCGGTGATCGAAGAGGTGCGCTCGTCGGCCGGCGCGCTGATGGCCGCGGCCGAGCAGGTCAGCGCCACCGCGCAGAGCCTGTCGCAGGCCGCCAGCGAGCAGGCCTCCTCGGTGGAGCAGACCACCTCCGCCATCGACCAGATGTCGGCCTCCATCGCCCAGAACAGCGACAACGCCAAGGTCACCGACGGCATGGCCG
>JBHYDA010000016.1:0-116288 GCA_051861265.1 Rubrivivax sp. | reverse complement strand
GACGTCGAACACCTATGACAACGGACAACGCAGGCAGGTCGCCTACTTCATGCCTCGTGAAAGATCCAGGCTAGGGCGGGGTCACGGTGGATTTTCTCATGCCGGCATCGGCCGGCGTTTCCTGCATGCGCCAGGTCCAGATGATGTCCAGCGCGCTGTCTTCGCCGCTCTGCGCCCGCAGCGTGAAACGCTGCGCGACGCGGTAGATCAGCTGCCAGGTGCCGGTGGTGGCGTTCACACCGCGTTCGTAGCCGAGGTACCAGCGCCGGCTCAGCTGTTTGCCCACGGTGATGACGGTCTCGCGCACCTCGCCGTCGCTCTGGCGCAGGCTCACCTCGTCGATGCCCAGGTTGCGCATCAAGGCGTCGGTGGGCGCTTCGCCTTCGCCCGAGAGCAGCGCCACCGCAGCGCGCTGCAACAGCGCGGTGTCGTTGCGGCCCAGGCCGTCAGAGGCGCGGCCCAGCACCAGCCATGAGAGTTTTTCGGAGTCGCTCAGCTCGGGCTCGGCATACAGGCGCACACGCGGCGTGAGCACGTTGCCGGTGATGGCCACGCCCACACGCTGGTCGATGTTCGGGCGCAGCGCCAGCACGTCCAGGCGCGGGTTGTTGTAGCCGCCGCTGAAGGCCAGGATGCCGCGCTCGATGTCGAGCTTCTGGCCGTAGGCCGCGTAGGTGCCGCCCTCGGTGTTGATGGTGCCGTTGACGGCCAGGCGCCCGCCCGGTGTGCTCAGTCGCAGCTGGCCGCGCAGGCCGGTGTCCAGGCCGCGGCCGCGCACGCGCAGCTTGTCGCCCAGGTCGAGGTCGATGCCGAGCGCGAAGTTGCGCCGCACCGGGGGGTCTTCGGCGGTGGTGCGGGTTTCTTCGGGCGCATCGGCGCGGCGGATGGTGACGTCGTCGTCGAGCGAAGGCGCGTCGCTGCGGCTCAGGTCGAACAGGCCCTCGTCGATGCGGAACTTGCCGTCGAGCTGGATGCGCTCCCCTTCCATCGTGGCGGCGGCCTCGCCGCTGGCGATGAGCTGGCGGTCCACGCGGCCCAGCACACGCAGGCGTTCGGCCTTGAGCTTCAGGCCCGCGCGCAGCACCTTGAAGCTGCTGCCCAGGGTGGCGCCGCCGGTGATGGTGGCGGTGCCGTCACCGGCCTTGAGCGTGAAACGTTCGATGGTGGCGGCGTCGCCGGCCAGCTTCACGCGCACCTGGCCATCGCTCACGTTCACACCGCCCAGCAGGTTGCGCACGGCCAGGCCCTGCCCCGTGAGTTCGCCGTCGTAGGTGGGTTGGCCCACGGTGCCGCCCAGCTTGGCCGTGCTCTCGATCTGGCCGGCCAGGCGCCAGCCCGGCGGCACCCAGGCGCCCCAGATGCCTACATCGGCCACGCGCGCGCGCAACTCGCCGCCCAGCACGGCCTCGGGCCCCGGCCAACGCGCTTGCGGCGTGGTCTGTGCGCTGACGCGGCCCGAGAGTTCACCCAGGCTGCGGCCCTTGAACACCGGCACCAGCTGCCACTGCCCATCGTGCGCGGTGAGCGAAACGCGGAAATCCGTCAGGCCCAGCAACTGCGTGCCCTCGCTGCCGGCCAGGTGCAGGTCGCCTTCGCTGCGTTCGAACACGAGGTCGGCGTCCATCTTCTCGGCGGCGCGGATGTTCACGCGCGCGCCGAGCTTCAGGTCGCCCTGCCAACCCATCGTCGGCTGCAGGCGCGCCAGCAAGGGCGCCAGCGTGAAGGGCTCGATGTTGGCGCGCAGCTGCACCTGGGGCTGATCGCCCCGCAGGTCGGCGCGCACCTCGTCCCAGCGCAGGGCCACGCTGTCGCCAAGGCGCACGCGGCCCGGGCTCAGCGTCAGGTTCACCAGATTGCCGCCGGGCGCAAAGCCGAGTTCGGCGCGCAGGTTGCTGAAGTCGAGCCAGGGGGCGGGGGGCTGAGCGGCCGAGGCCGCCGTTGCTGCCGTTGCCGCAGCCGGTGGTGCGGCGTCGGCCGCCTTGGGGTCCCAGGCGCCGAGCATGAGCTTGTCGAGCCGCCCGCGCCAGGTGCCGCCGCCCTCGGCGGCCGGTGCCCATTGCCCGCTGCCCTGCAGCTGTGCCTGCGTGCCCTGGCGCTGGGGCAGGGCCAGCATCTGTTCGGCCCAGCGCGGGGGCATCAGCGGCACGGCGCCGCTGAGCTGCAGCCGGTGGTCGGCCAGCGTGCCGCTGAGCTGCGCGCGCACGACATCGGCGCGCCGCGTGCCCTGGCGGATGTCGGCCAGCTCGGCCTGCAGCGAGAGCGCCTGCGATCCCTCGGACGCCAGCTGCCAGCTGGCCGCGCCCCGCGCCACCGACAGCGAGCCCAGCTCCAGCTGCTGCAGGCTGGCGTTGCCTTCGGTGCGCATCGAAGGCCAGCGGCCTTCGGCCGAGGCCTTGGCAGCCAGGCTGCCGCTGCTGGGCGCCCAGGCCGCCAGCGCCGGCACCAGCCGCGCGAGCGGCCCGAGCGTGCCCAGCGAAGCGGCATCGATCTCGGCACTCCAGCGGTCGCTGGCCCCTTCGCCCAGCGGATCGCCGCGCGCTTCCAGGCGCAGCGCATTGCCGCCCAGCAGCACGTCGGCGCGCAACACGGCGGGCGTGTGCGCAGCGGCCTGCGTGTAGCCCAGGCTCAGCTCGGCCGACAGCGCCACGCCGGCCAGCATCGATTCACGCAGGCGCAGCGCGCCGTTGCCGGCCAGGCGCTGCGCCAGCACCAAGGGCTTCAGCGTCTCGGCTTTGCGCGGCAGGCGCACGTCGAACTGCCAGCCGCCCGAAAGGCGGTGCGGCCCCTGGCGCCAGGCGCCGCCGGCCTCACCGGGCCACCAGGGCACGGGGTCGAAGTCGGTCACGCTGCCGCTGGTGGCGAGCTGCCAGTCGCCCGCCGGCAGGCGCTGCAGCGTGGCCGTGAGCGAGGCCTCGGCGCGGCCGGCCTGCGCGGTGGCGCGGCGCAGCACCAGGCGCTGGTCGTCGGCGCTGCCTTCCAGTTGCAGTTGCACCGGCAGCGGCGACGCTTCCAGCCGGCCTTGCAGATCGAGCTTCCAGTCGATGCCGGGGCCGGCGGTCTTGTCGCCCGCGGCCGGTGCGGCTGCGCGCGGGTCGGGCGAGGGCAGCCCGCGCAGCGTCAGCGCCAGCGGGCCGGTGAGCGTCATCGCCGCTGCGCGGCCGTCCAGGCGCTGCGGCGCCAGGTTGTGCAGCTGCGATTCCAGCGTCAGCGTGTGGCCCTGCCAAACCGCGCTGCCGCTGTAGCGGCCGGCGTTGCCCGTGGCGTCGGCCAGCAGCAGCTCGAAGCGCGGCAGCGCCACGCGCTCGGGCTGTTGCAGCGAACCGGCGGCTTCCAGCTGCAACTGCCGCAGCGGCAGGCGGCCTTCGTTCCAGCGGCCGGGCAGGCCGTTGTCCAGGTTCACGCGCGCCTGCATCGGCTGCCCGGCAGCGCCACCTTGCAGTGTGGCGCTGCCGCTCAGGCGCGTGGCCGGCGCCTTGGGTGTGATCGCCGCGAGGTCGAGAGCTTGGGTGCGCAGGTCCAGGCCGGCCAGCGGCCAGGCCTTCAGCGGCTGCACCTGCGCCTGCAGGTCCAGCGCCGGGGCTTCGCCGCGCGGTGGCGCGCGGCCGCGCAGCGTGGCCCGCACGGCCAGCTTTTCCAGCGGGCCCTCGGCCTGCGCCACCGCGGCCCAGGCCGGGCTGTCTTCACCGAACACCGGCCGGGCCGTGGCGCGGGCCTGCAGCGCGTAGGGCTGGGCGTTGGCCAAGCTGGCGCTGGCCTGCAGGGCCACGCCTTGGCTCAGCACTTGCAGGCTGTCTATGGCGTGCTGCGCGCCGGGTTCGGGGCGGAAGTGCAGGCCTGTGGCCTGCAAGTCCTGCAGCAGCGGCGCCAGTTCGGCCTTGGCGGTGGCCGCCGCTGCCAGGGTCGGGCCGAGCACGAAGCGCTGCAGCGCGAGCCGGTTCACCTGCAGTTGCAAGGGCTGCTGCAGTGCCGCGGGCAGCGTCAGCGGCGGGCTGTCGACCTTTTTGGGCCCGGTGTCCAGCGTGACGCTGCGTGCAGCCAGCGAGCCCACTTGCAAGCCCACCCAGGCGTGCGGGTTCGGGCGCCACTGCCACTGCAGGCCTTCGGCCTTCAGGTCTTCGATCAGCACCGACTGCCGCCCGCCGTCCCACTGCACCCGCAGCCGATCGGCCTGCCAGGCGCTGCCCAGCAACGCGCCGCGCCAGCCCTGGGCCTGCACGCTGCCGCCCAACTGCTGCAGCAGCCAGGCGGTGCCCGGCTCGGTGGCCAGCACCCAGCGCACCCCGCCGGCCAGGGCCCCCAGCAGCACCAGCAGCAAGAGCGCCACGCCGAAGAGCGGCATGCACAGCGACAGGCCCGTGCGCACCGGCCGGGCCGGGGCGTGCGGCTCCGTCGCGGCCGCTGCCGGCGCGGGGCTGTGCGGGGCTTCTTCGGCCGCCATCAGAACGCGATGCCCACGCTGAAGTGCAGGCGCGCCTGGCGCACCTCGCGGCCATAGGCCCAATCGATGCGCAACGGGCCCACCGGGCTGCGCCAGCGCACGCCCACGCCCAGGCCCAAGGCGGGTTTGAGCGCGCTGAAGCTGTCGGCCGCGTTGCCAGCGTCGATGAAGACCGCGCCCCACAGCGCTGGCATGCTGGCCCAGAAAGGCCGCGCCAGCTCCACGCTGGCCGTGTACATCACGTTGCCGCTGCCCACCGCACCATTGACCTGCGGCCCCAGGCTGCGGAAGCTGTAGCCGCGCACCGAATCGTCGCCGCCGGCGCGGAACTTCAGCGAATCGGGCACCACGGCGTTGTCACCGAGGAAGACCTGCCCAGCCTCCAGCCGTGCCTGCCCATACCAGGCGCGGCCCAGCGGCAGGTAGCCGGTCAGGCGCACATAGGCGCGGCCGAAGTTGCCGTCGTCGGCGTTGGTGCCGCGCGAGCGCCCCACGCCGCCCTGGCCGGCGAAGGTGAAGCCCTGCGTGGGCAGCACCACGCTGTCGAGATCGCGCCAGACGCCGTGGTAGTTGAGCGAGAGCGCCAGCGCGCTGGTGCGATCGCCCAGCCTGGTGGTGCGAAGCGAACGTTCGCCCTCGACGAAGTACAGGCGTTCGATGCGCTGCGTGTCCTGCGTGCGGCCCAGGCGCAAGCGCTGCGAGAGCACGGTGTCGGAGTCGGATTCGAGGTTCTCCACCGTGCCGCCGATGAGGTTGCGGTACTGCTTCTCGGCCGGGTGGGTGCTGATCTCGCCTTCCCAGAACTGGCGCTTCTGGCCCCATTCCACCTTGTTGCGCGAAGACGCGGCGTAGCCGAACACCCGCCGCCAGGTGTGCTCCACCGAGGCGCGGGGGCCGGTGTTGGCGCTGACACCCAGGCCGGTGGTGTAGACCTGCAGCGGCGCCTCGCGCAGGCGCACCAGCACACGCGCCTGCTCGGCCTGCGTGATGTCGGGGTCGAGCGTGACGCTGACGTTTTCGAAAAGGCCGGCCTTCTGGATGCGCTCTTGATAGTCGAGCAGGAAGGCCTCGGACACCGGCGTGCCGCGCGGCACGACCGAGAGGTTCAGCAGCGTCTGGCTGTCGTGCCGCACCAGGCCTTCGATCTCCACCGAGCCGAGGCGAAAGAGCGGCCCGCTGTCGGCCACCAGGAACAGGCGCACGGTGTTGGTCTCGGGGTCGACCTGCGCACCCGTGCCCACCCAGGTGGCGGTGGCGTAGCCGGCCGCGCGCAGCCGCGCCAGCGCGCTGGCCTTGGCATCGCTCCAGGCGGCGTTGCGGAACTCGCTGCCCTGGGCCAGCGGCCAGGCGGCCAACCAAGCGGCCAGGGTCTCGCGCGCGTAGGCCTCGCCGGCGGCG
Source organism: Rubrivivax sp. (assembly GCA_051861265.1). Lineage (GTDB taxonomy): Bacteria > Pseudomonadota > Gammaproteobacteria > Burkholderiales > Burkholderiaceae_C > Rubrivivax. The sequence goes on along the minus strand of JBHYDA010000016.1, from coordinate 110,452 downwards.
TGGCCGCGTTCCAGCGCGCCTTCGGCCTCCAGCGTCACGCGGCCGATGCGCGCGCGCTCGCCGGGCTCGACCTTCAGGCGCACGCGGTCCGGCTGCCCCTGCGAGCGGCCGGCGCTGCGTTCGACGCTGACCTGCGGCGCGAAGTAGCCCTCGGTCTGCAGCAGTTCGCGCACCTGGGCCGGTGCGGCGTCGATCAGGCGCGCCCACTCGCTGTCTTCCACCTCGTCGCGGCTGATGCGGCCCAGGCGCACCAGGTCGAGGTGCTTTTCCAGCAGCGCCTTCAGGGCGCTGGGGGCGTCGATCTCGATCACCACGCCCAGGGTCGGCGACTGCTGTTCGAACTCTTGCGGGCTGACGAGCTGGAAGCCTTCACCCGCACCGGACGCCGCAGCGGCTGGCGGCACTGCGGCCGAGCCGGTGGCGCCGTCGCCCAGGCTGGCGCAGCCTGCGCCCAGCCCGCCCACGGCGGCCAAGGCCAGCGCGGCCGCGGCGCGCTGCCAGGTCATCGGGTCAGCAGGCGCATCGCACCTTCCAGCCCCGCCAGACTCAGCGGGAACATGCGCTGGTTCACCAGCTGCTGGATGATGGAGATGCTCTGCCGGTACTGCCACACGCCCTGCGGTTCGGGGTTGATCCACGCGAACTTCGGAAACGCGTTCGTCAGCCGCTGCAGCCACACGGCGCCCGGTTCTTCGTTGTTGTATTCGACGCTGCCGCCGGGCTGCAGGATCTCGTAGGGGCTCATGGTGGCGTCGCCCACGAAGATCAGCTTGTAGTCCTGGTTGTACTTGCGGATGAGGTCGAAGGTGGCGTGCTTCTCGCTGAAGCGGCGCTTGTTGTTCTTCCACATGAAGTCGTAGACGCAGTTGTGGAAGTAATAGAACTCGAGGTGCTTGAATTCGGTCTTCGCGGCCGAGAAGAGTTCCTCGACGCGGTGGATGTGTTCGTCCATCGTGCCGCCCACGTCCATGAGCAGCAGCACCTTCACCTTGTTGTGGCGCTCGGGAACCATCTTGATGTCCAGCATGCCGGCGTTGGCCGCGGTGCTGTGGATGGTGTCGTCGAGGTCGAGCTCGTCGGCCGCGCCCTCGCGCGCAAAGCGCCGCAGCCGGCGCAGCGCCACCTTGATGTTGCGCGTGCCGAGTTCCTTGGTGTCGTCGTAGTCCTTGTAGGCGCGTTGGTCCCACACCTTCACGGCGCTCTTGTTCCGGCCCTTGTCCTGCCCGATGCGGATGCCCTGCGGGTTGTAGCCGTAGGCGCCGAAAGGGCTGGTGCCACCGGTGCCGATCATGCGGTTGCCGCCTTCGTGGCGCTCTTTCTGCTCTTCGAAACGCTTCTTCAGCGTCTCCATCAGCTCGTCCCAGCCCATCTTCTCGATGGCGGCCTTCTGCTCGGGCGTGAGCTCGAGCTCCAGCGTCTTGCGCAGCCAGTCCAGCGGCACGTCCTGCGTGAAGTCGGTGAGCAGCTCCACGCCCTTGAAGTAGGCGGCGAAGGCGCGGTCGAACTTGTCGTACTGCGCCTCGTCCTTCACCAGCGAGGTGCGGGCGAGGTAGTAGAACTTGTCGACCGTGGGGCCGCCGTCGTCGTCGATCACGCCCGCCTGCAGCGCTTCCAGCAGCGTCAGGTACTCCTTGACGCTGACCTTCAGCTTGGCGGCGCGCAGCGTGTAGAAGAAGTCGATCAGCATGGGCGGCCCGGCAACGGGGGCAGGGGTGAGGGTGGCCCCCTATTGTCGCCTTGGCTCAGCCGCCCGACCCGCTGCGGGGCGACCGCGCCCGGGCCTTGCCGCCGTCCTTGGCCTTGCCGGCACCTTTCTTCAGCGCCGGGTCGTGGCGCTTGAGCCAATCGAAGAACTCGGCGAACCACAGCCGGCTGTTGCGCGGCTTGAGGATCCAGTGGTTCTCGTCGGGGTACCAGAGCAGGCGCGCGTCGACGCCGCGCGCCTTCAGCGTGTTGTAGTAGGCCAGGCCCTGCGCATCGGGCACGCGGTAGTCCAGCGCGCCGTGCACCACCAGCGTGGGCGTGCTCATGGTGCCGGCGTAGGCGTGCGGGCTCTGGCTGTGCACGCGGGCCATGTCGTCCCAGTACCAGCTGCCCAGTTCCTTGGCGTGCCAGGTGTAGGCATCGTCGGCGAACATGCCCACCCAGTCGTAGCAGCCGGCGTGGCACACATAGGCCTGGTAGCGGCCTGCGGCCACGTGCGCGTTCATCCACGCCACCATGTAGCCGCCGTAGCTGCCGCCGGTGGCGAACACGCGCTTCGGGTCGGCCCACTTGTGCTTGAGCAGCCAGTCGGTGCCGGCTTCCACGTCCTGCAGCTCCAGTTCGCCCCAGCGGTGCGTGATGCTGTCGAGGAAGGCGTAGCCGAAGCCGCTGCTGCCGTGGTAGTTGACGCTGGCCACCACATAGCCCTGGGCTGCGAACACCTGCAGGTTCCAGCGGTAGTGCCAGTTGTCGCCCGGCCCGGTGTGCGGGCCACCGTGGATGCTGTGCATCACCGGGTACTTCTTCTTCGGGTCGAAGCCCGGCGGGTAGACCACCCACATCTGCACCGGGTCGCCGTTCGGCGCGCTCGCCTCGGCCTTCGCGCCTTCGAGCCACACCTCTTCCACCTTGCCGAACTGCAGCGATTCCATCAGCTCGTCGTTGAAGCGCTCGATGCGCCGCGCCGGCTGGCCCGGCAGGTGGGCCAGCGCACGCGCCGGGTGCAGCGCGCAGTCGGCCACCGTCACCAGCGTGCCGGCGGCTTTGTCGAAGCCGTTCAGCCAGCCGCCCTCGAACACGATCTCGGCGCGGCGGTCGGGCAGGTCGAAGCGCCACAGGTGGGTGCGGCCCTTCTGCTCGGCCGGGAAGAGCACGGCTTGGCCGTCCTCTTCCCACTGCAGCGGGGCGTGCACGTCGTGGTCCCACTCGTGGCTGACGACATCCCAGCTGTTCTCGTGCCGCTCCCACACCGCCAGCTGCGAGGGCATGGTGTGCTTGATGGCCTGGTGGCTGGCGGTGAATGCGATGCGGTCGCCGTCGGGGCTGTAGCGCGGCGTGCCGAGGTCGAATTCGGCGTCCTGCACGATGACCTTGATCTGGCCGGTCTTCAGATCCATCTCGGCCAGCGCGCAGCGGCCATCGGGGCGCTTCTCGGCGGCGGGGTCGAAAGCGAAGACCAGGCGCTTGCCGTCGGGCGAGATGTCGAAGTGATCGGCGCTGGGGTCGGCGCGGCTCAGCTCGTAGCTCGTGCCTTCGAACAGGTCTTGCACCTTGCCCGGCGCACCGTTTCTGCCCAGCGTCATCAGGTGCAGGCGGGCCACGCGGCCCATGGGCAAGTTGCGGTCCCAGAAACGGTACTGCGCCTCGCTGGTGACGTAGCCGCTTTCCTTGCGGTCCTTGAATTCCTTCAGCTTCGCGGCTTGGGCCTTGGGGCCCTTGAGCTCGGGCCACACCCAGCTGATGAAGACCAGGCGCTTGCCATCCGGGCACCAGCGGAAGCCTTCCACACCGGTGGCCACCTCGGCCGCGCGGCGGGCTTCGCCGCCATCGGGCGCGATGACGTAGAGCTGGGCCTCGGCGTCCTTGCTGCCTTCCTGCTCCCGCTTGGCGGTGAAGGCGATGAGGTCGCCACGCGGGCTCCAGCGCGGGGTGCCGTCCTTGTCGCCAGCGCTGGTCAGGCGGCGCGGTTCGCCGCCCAGCGTCGACAGCAGCCACAGCGAACTGCTGCCCTTGTTCTCTTCCATCGAGTAACGCGTCAGCGAGGCCACGGCCTGCGCGCCATCGGGCGCGAGGCTGGGCGCGCCCAGGCGTTCGATCTGCCACAGCGCTTCGACGTTGATGTTCTGCTTGCGTGCCATGTGCTTGCCTCCTTGGTGTGTGCCGTGCGTTTCAGGCGCTGCGCGGCTTGTTCAGTTGCCAGTCGAGATGGTTGCGGACGGCCGGCCAATCGCTGGCGGTGATGCTGTAGACGGCGGTGTCGCGCAGGCTGCCGTCGGCCATGCGCTGGTGCGCGCGCAGCACGCCATCGAGCTGCGCGCCCAGGCGTTCGATGGCGCGGCGGCTCTGCGTGTTCAGGCGGTGGGTGCGGAACTCCACCGCGATGCACTGCAGCTGCTCGAAGGCGTGGCCCAGCAGCAAGCGCTTGGCGTTGGTGTTCAGCGGCGTGCGCTGAGCCGATTGCGCGTACCACGTGCTGCCGATCTCCACGCGGCGGTGCACGGCGTCGATGTGCATGTAAGTCGTCATGCCCACGGTACGGCCGCTGGCATCGATCACCGTGAAGGGCAGCATGCTGCCAGCCGCCTGCAAGGCCAGCCGGCGCCGGATCTCTGCAGCCATGCCTTCGGGCGAGGGCACGGCCGTGTACCAGAGCTTCCACAGCTCGCCGTCGCGCGCCGCCTCGCACAGGCCGTCGTGGTGGCTTTCGTGCAGCGGCAGCAGCCGCACGTGCGGGCCGTGCAGTTCGACGGGGTCGGGCCAGGCCGGCACGTTCAGCGGTTGTGGCGCTGCATGAAGACGAGTTTTTCGAACAAGGTCACGTCCTGTTCGTTCTTCAGCAGCGCGCCCACCAGCGGCGGCACCGCCACCTTGTCGTCCTGGCTTTGCAGGGCTTCGAGCGGGATGTCTTCCGCCACCAGCAGCTTCAGCCAGTCGAGCAGTTCGCTCGTGGAAGGCTTCTTCTTGATGCCCGGCAGGTTGCGCACGTCGTAGAAGGTCTTCAGCGCGGCGGCCAGCAGTTCCTTCTTGAGCTGCGGGAAGTGCACGTCCACGATCTGCCGCATGGTGTCGGCATCGGGGAACTTGATGTAGTGGAAGAAGCAGCGGCGCAGGAAGGCGTCGGGCAGTTCCTTCTCGTTGTTGCTGGTGATGAAGACCAGCGGCCGGTGCTTGGCCTTGACGAGCTCGCGCGTCTCGTAGACGTAAAACTCCATGCGATCGATCTCGCGCAGCAGGTCGTTCGGGAACTCGATGTCGGCCTTGTCGATCTCGTCGATCAGCAGCGCCACGGGCTGCTCGGCCGTGAAGGCCTGCCACAGCACACCCTTGACGATGTAGTTGTGGATGTCCTTGACCTTCTCGTCGCCGAGCTGGCTGTCGCGCAGGCGGCTCACCGCGTCGTACTCGTACAGGCCCTGCTGCGCCTTGGTGGTGCTCTTGATGTGCCACTGCAGCAGCGGCAGCTTCAGCGCGCTGGCCACTTCCTCGGCCAGCATGGTCTTGCCGGTGCCGGGCTCGCCCTTGACGAGCAGCGGGCGCTTGAGCGTGGCGGCGGCGTTCACCGCCAGCATCAGGTCTTGCGTGGCGACGTACTGGCTGGAGCCTTGGAATTTCATCGGGGGGTGGCTCCAGCGTTCGTCGCGGGGCGCGTCAGAAGGGGGCAGTTTCAGTATAAGGGGCCCCCTATAATCACGGGCTGCTGCGCGGCTGCGGGGCACCCGTCTTCCAAGGCGGGCCCGGCTCAGCGCTGTTCCGAAGTACTCACCCCTCCTGATGATGAGCAAAGCGATCACCCTCCTCGCGGCCCTGGCCGGTGCCCTGTCCTTCATGAGCGCCGCGCAAGCGCAGGACGCCGCCGCCGGCGAGAAGAAGGCGGCGATGTGCATCGGCTGCCACGGCATCAAGGGCTACCAGGCCAGTTTTCCTGAAGTGCACAAGGTGCCGATGATCTCGGGCCAGAGTGCCAAGTACATCGTCGCATCGCTGCAGGCCTACAAGAAGGGCGAGCGCAAGCACCCCACCATGCGCGGCATCGCGGTCACGCTGACCGACGCCGACATGGCCGACTTGGGCGCCTACTACGAGAAGCACGGCGCCTCGATGATCAAGCCGGTGGCCGAGACCCCGGCGGTGGCGCCTTCGGCCGAAGTGGCGGCCCTGCTGGCCAAGGGCGCCTGCGCCTCGTGCCACGGCGCGAACTTCAGCAAGCCCATCGACCCGGGTTACCCCAAGATCGCCGGCCAGCATGCCGACTACCTGTCCGTGGCCTTGCGCGCCTACACCGTCACTGGCAACCCGCAAGTGGGCCGCAGCAACGCCATCATGGCCGGCCAGGTCAAGCAGTTCAAGCCGGCCGAGCTGAAGGCCATGGCGCAGTACATCGGCTCGCTGCCGGGCGAACTGCGCACGGTGCCGCAGCCCAAGTTCCGCTGAAGCCCAGCACCCCGAACGAAGCCGCCCGGCCAGCGCCCGGCGGCTTTTTTCATGGCACCGGCGTCAGGGCGCCAACGAGGGCCGGCGCGCAGGCAGCTTCAGCAGCCCGGTGGCCAGGGCCGTGCCGAGCAGGATGACGCCGCAGCCCAGCAGCATGGCCGGTGTCGGCCGTTCGCCCATGAACAGCCAGCCCCAGAGCATGGCGAAGCCCGGCACGAGGAAGGTGACCGAGATCGCGTTCGTCGCCCCGGCATTGGCAATCAGCCGGAAATACAGCACGTAGGCCAGCCCGGTGCACAGCAGCGAGAGCAGGGCTACCGCGCCCCAGGCCGTGGCCGAGGGCATCACGGCGGGCCAGGCCCACAGCGCCGGCACCAGCAGCACGGCCGCTGCGCTCATCTGGCTGCCTGCGGCCAGGGCCAGCGGGGCCACGCCGGCCAGGCGCCGGCGCGTGTAGTTCGCAGCCAGGCCGTAGAGCACCGTGGCGGCCACGCAGGCCGCCATGCCCAGCGCCGGGCTCATGCCGCCGGCCCCTACCTGCAGCCCCGCCTTGCCCCAGGCCAGACCCACCACGCCGGCCACGCCGATGGCCAGGCCCAGCAGGCGCGCACGGTCGAGCTTTTCGCCCAGCCAGACCCACGCGAAGAACGCGCCCCACAGTGGCGCCGTGGCGTTGAACACGGCCATCAGGCCGGCGCCGAGCACCAGCGCCGCCAGGCTGAACAGCACGAAGGGCAGGGCCGAGTTGATCAAGCCCACCACCGCGATGGCGCGCCAGTGCCGGCGCAAGGCCGGCAGTTCGCCGCGCCAGGCCAGCAGCGGCAGCAGCATCAGGCTCGCGCCGGCCACGCGCAGCAGCGACAGCGCCAGCGCGCCGAAATCGGCCGCGCCCAGGCGCATGAAGAGGAAAGAGCCGCCCCAGATGGCGCCCAGCAGCAGCAACTCCAGGCGGTCGCGGCTTCTCATGCGAGCAGCGCTCCTTCCAGCACCAGCAGCGCCTGCTTGCGGTCCAGCCCGCCGGCATAGCCGGTGAGGCCGCCGTCGGCGCCGACCACGCGGTGGCAGGGCACCACGATGCCCAGCGGGTTGCGCCCGATGGCCGCGCCCACCGCCCGCACCGCGGCCGGCTTGCCGACGGCCTGGGCGACCGATCCATAGCTGCGCAGTGCACCGGGCGCGATGCCGCGCAGCACCTGCCACACGGCTTGCTGGAAGGGCGTGCCGGCCGGGTCCAGCGGCACCGTGAAGCGCGCCTGCGGCGCCTGCCAGTAGGCCTGCAGCTCGCGCGCGGCGTGCTGCAAGTGCGGGTGCTGCGGGTCGTCGGGCGCTGCCACGTCGTCCGTGCGGTGCGCCTGGCCGTCGAACCACACCAGCGCCAGGCCGCGCGCGGTGGCAGCCAGGGTCAGCGGGCCCAGGGGGCTGGGCAGGCGCATCTGCGCTTCGAGCGGGTGTTTCATCGGGGGGCTTCCAGGGTTTCGACGTGGTGCCACAGGCGCATCACGGCATAGGCGCGCCAGGGCCGCCAGGGCTCGGCCAGCGCGGTGATGTGTTTTGGGTCGCGCGAGCCCAGGGTGTTCATCAGGCCGATGTCGCTGGCCGGCCAGGCATCGGGCCAGCCGAGGGCGCGCATCGCGATCACCTGCGCCGTCCAGTCGCCAATGCCGGGCAGCGCGCACAGCGCGTCCAGCGTGGGCTGCAAGGGGGCGCTGGGCTGCAGCGTGATTTCGCCAGCCGCCACGGCCGCCGCCAGGGCCTGCAGTGCCTTCACGCGCTGGCGCACGATGCCCAGCGTGCCGATGTCGGCCGGGTCGGCTGCGGCCAGCGTGGCGGCGCTGGGGAAGAGCCGGTCGAGGTCGCGCCAGGGCGTGGCCATGGGCTGGCCGAAGCGGGCCACCAGGCGCTGTGTCAGCGTGCGTGCGGCCTTCACCGTGACCTGCTGGCCCAGCACCACGCGCACGGCAGCTTCGAAGCCGCAGAAGGCGCCGGGCAGGCGCGCGCCGGGCCGGTGCGGCACGGGCAGGCGGGCCAGCACGGGGTCGATGCGTTCGGGGTCGGCATCGAGATCGAGCGCCTGCCGCACGCGCTGCAGCAGCGCGCCCAGCACCGGGGCCAGGCTCGGCGCCGCTTGCAGTTGCACCTCGTGCCGCTCGGGCAGCAGGCGCAGAGCGATCCAGCCCTGCAGCCGGCTGTCGCCGTGGCCCCAGGCCAGCGTGCGGCGCAGCGCGAGGCCGTCCACCGCTTCCACGCCGGGCACCACGCGCCGGGCGTAGTGGCCGAAGAGCAACTCGGCATCCAGCGGCGGGCGGTAGGCCAGGCGCAGCACCGGCCCGGTGTCGGGTGCGGAGGGCGGCAGGTTCGTGGCAGAAGCACGCCGCAACTGCGTCGGCTGGAAGCGGTAGCGCTCCACGAACGCGGCATTGAAGCGCCGCAGGCTGGCGTAGCCGCTGGCCAGCGCCACCTGCGTGATGGGCAGTGTCGTGTCGGTGAGCAGCTGCTTGGCCAGCAGCAGGCGCTGCGTGGCCAGGTGGTCCAGGGGCGAGACACCGTGCGTGGCCTGGAAGATGCGCCGCAGGTGGCGGTCGGTCACGCCCAGGCGCGCGGCCAGTGCCGGCATCGGCAGCGGCTGGCCGGCGTGCACCGCGGCCGAGATCAAGGTGGCGGCCGTGTCGGCCAGGCAGCGCGATGAATCGGTGTGCGACAGGCCGGGTGCGATCTCGGGTCGGCATTTCATGCACGGCCGGAAGCGCGCGGCCTCGGCCTGTGCGGGCGTCTGGAAGAAGCGGCAGTTCTCGCGCTTCGGGGTGCGCACGCGGCACACGGGCCGGCAGTAGACGCCGGTGCTGCTGACGCCGACGAAGAAGTGCCCGTCGAAGCGCGCGTCACGCGCCTTCAGCGCGAGGTAGGCGGCGTCGGCCTGGGCTTCCGTGTGCAGCAGCATGCGGCCATGATAGGCAGCTGGCCGCCGCGGACTCGCCGTTTTCGGACCTGTCCCTGCCTGCGGAAATCAGCGCGGGCTGCGGGCCCGTTCGATGGCGCTGCTGGCCGCGCGCTCGGCCGCCAGGGCCGTGTCCAGCGGATGCAGGCACAGGCCGGCCATGTCGTAGCGCAGGTTCTCGTAGAGATCGGCCGTGTGCGGCGCGGCCTGCAGCAGGCGATGCAGGTGCTCGTCGGGCGTCACGTCCTCCAGCAGTTCACGCACACGCTGCGCGACGCTGCGGTATTGCGCCGCGCTGGCCGAGCTGGGTGCGGCTTCCAGGCGCTCCAGCAGGCCGGCCATCGCGGCCAGGGTGTGGAGACGGGCGGGGAGGGGATGGCGGGTCTCGATGCTCATGCCCCGCTACATCGGGCTGTTGCCGCGGGAATCAAGGGCCCGGCTGCACAGTCCGCGCAGGGCCGGCCGGGGCGGCGGCTATGCTGCCCGCATGACCGAGACATCCCGCACGACCTCTGCCCCCGCCACGGCCGCCGATGCCGCCCCTGATTTCGCGGCCCTGGGCCTGCCCGCGCCCCTGGTGCGTGCGGCCGCTGCCGCGGGCTGGCGCACGCCCAGCGCCGTGCAGGCTGCCGCGCTGCCGGCCGTGCTGGCCGGCCGCGATGTGCTGGTGCAGGCGCCCACTGGCGCGGGCAAGACCGGGGCCTTCCTGCTGCCGCTGCTGGCCCAGCTGATGGCCGACCCCGCCACCGCCGAGGCGCGCCCGCGCCGCCTGCATGCGCTGGTGCTGGCGCCCACGCGCGATCTGGCGGTGCAGACCGCCGCCGCGGCGATGGCGCTGGCGCCCCACTTCAAGACCGTGGCCGCGGTGGGCGGGCTCTCGATCAACCCGCAGATGATGGCGCTGCGCGGCGGCGCGAACCTGCTCGTGGCCACCCCGGGCCGCCTGCTCGACCTGACGCGCCAGAACGCGGTGCGCCTGAACGAGGTGGCCGTGCTCGTGCTCGACGAGGCCGACCGCCTGCTCGAACCGGCGTTCGCCGACGAGACGCGCCGTGTGCTGGCGCTGCTGCCGCGCCAGCGCCAGACGCTGCTGTTCAGCGCCACGATGCCCGAGGCCGTGCACGGCCTGGCCGCGGCCGTGCAGCGCGACGCCCTGCTGCTGCAGGCGGCTGCCGATGACGCGGTGGCCGAGCCGCCAAACGCGCCTGCCGCCGAGGCGACCGATGCCGAGCGCGGCAGCGATGCCGGTGCCGACGCGGGCGCCGTCGTGCTGCCCGCCACGCTGCGCCAGCGCGCGCTGGTGGTGGACACGCCGCGCCGCACCGCGTTGCTGCGCCACCTGCTGCAGGCCGAGGGCTGGACGCGCACGCTGGTCTTCGTGGCCACGCAGCACGCCTGCGAGCATGTGGCCGGCAAGCTGGCGCGCGCCGGCGTGGCCGCCACGGCCTTCCACGCCCAGCTGAGCCCCGGCCGGCGCAGCGAGGCGCTGCAGGGCCTGCAGAGCGGCCGCTTCCAGGTGGTGGTGGCCACCGACGTGGCCGCGCGCGGCCTCGACCTGCCGGGCCTGCAGGCGGTGGTGAACTTCGACCTGCCGCGCTCGCCGGCCGACCACGTGCACCGCGTCGGCCGCGCCGCGCGGGCCGGTGCTGCGGGCACCGCGGTGAGCTTCGTGCTGGCCGATGCGCCGGGCAGCGAGCGCCACTTCCGCCTGATCGAGAAGCGCCAGGGCCAGCGCGTGCCGCGCGAGGTGGTTCCTGGCTTCGAGCCGGCGCTGCCGGAAGCAGCCGCCGCCGCGATGCCCGCGCCTGCGAACGACGGCACCGGCGGCGTCAAGGGCCTGCGCCCCAGCCGCAAGGACAAGCTGCGCGCGGCCGCGGCCCGCTCGGCCGCCGCGCGCGGGCCTACATCGCCTTGAACAGGTGCACGTAGGCCCGGCTCACGGGCAGCTCGTGCGCGTGGCCCTTGATGCGCAGGAAGAGGCGGCTGGTTTCGTCGCGCCGCGTGCCGGCCAGACAGGTCAGGTTGACGATGGTGCTGCGGTGCATCTGCACGAACTGCTCGGGGTCGAGCTGCTGCGCCAGCTCGGTGATGGGCGTGCGGATCAAGTGCTCGGCGGTGGCCGTGTGCACGCAGGTGTACTTGTCGTCGGCGCGGAAGAAGAGCACCTCTTCCACCGCGATCTGATGCGTGATGTCGCCAGCGCTGGCGCGCACCCAGCGCAGGCGGCCTTGCGCCAGTTCGCCCGGCGGCTGGGCCTGCGCCGGCAGCAGGCGCTGCAGCGCGGCCAGCAGGCGCTGGCTGTCGTCGGCGCCGCCCTCGGCGGCGCTTGAAGCGGGTGCGGCCAGCGCGCGCTGCACCCGCTCCACCGTGCGCTGCAGGCGTTCGGCCCCCACGGGCTTGAGCACATAGTCCAGCGCCTCGTTCTCGAAGGCTTGCACCGCGTATTCGTCGTAGGCGGTGACGAAGACCACGCGCGTGCGGCCCTCGATGCCCTGCGCCACCTCCAGGCCCGTGAGGCCGGGCATCTGGATGTCGAGGAAGGCCACGTCGGGCTGCAGCGCGGCAATGCGCTCGGCCGCCTCCACGCCGTTGCGCGCGGTATGCACGATCTGCAGCGCCGGCCAGAGCCGGCCGAGTTCGGCGGCCAGCGCGCGGGCCAGGTGCGGTTCGTCGTCGGCGATGAGGCAGGTGTGCATCGGGCCAGTGTTCATGGGGCAGAGATCTCCGGGTGCAGCGGGATGGTGATGCGGGCCAGCGTGCCCTGCGGCGTGGCGGTCTGCAACTCCAGCCGCGCCTCGGGGCCGAAGCGGGCCTGCAGACGTTCGCGGATGTTGTTCAGCGCCAGACCATTGCCGCGACGTGCGCCGGGGCGGGGCGGGGCGTTGAGGCCGAGGCCGTCGTCCTGCACCTCCAGCCGCAGCGTGCCGCCCTGCAGCCGGGCCCGCACGTGGACGGTACCGCCCTTGATGCTGGGTTCCAGCCCGTGCATCACCGCGTTCTCCACCAGCGGCTGCAGCAGCAGCGGTGGCAGCGGCTGGGCGCGTGCGGCCTCGTCGGCCGTGATCTCGAAACGCAGCCGGTCTTCCATGCGGCCCTGCAGCAGCTGCAGGTAGCGCAGCGCCAGTTCCAGCTCTTGCCCCACCGTGCTGTGCTCGCTGCGCATGTTGCCCAGGCTGGCACGCAGGTAGTCGGTGAAGCTGCCCAGCATCTGCTTGGCCTTGGGCAGGTCGTGGTCCATCAGGCTCTGCACATTGGCCAGCGTGTTGAAGAGGAAGTGCGGCTCGATCTGCGCCTGCAGCAGACGCAGCTGCGCTTCCTGCGCTTGGCGCTTGAGCTGCTCTTCGTGCCATTGCTGCCAGGCCCACAGGCCCCACAGCACGCTGATGAAGATGGCGAAGATCGACACCGAGATCCAGCTGCGCTGCGGTGCCCATTCCACGCGGCCCATGCCGGGCACCTGCCCCAGCACCAAGTAGCCGAGAAACAGCCCCAGTGCAACGCAGGCCATCGAGGTGAGGCCGTAGAACAGACCGACCAGCACCCCGGGTTCGCCATTGACCCAGACCAGAAACCGGTCGGAAGCGAGCCGCTCGATGGCCGTGTACACCACGTGGAAGACCACGCCGATGATCAGCGAGGTGAGGAGCAAGGGCAGGGCCACCTGCAAGGCCTGGGCCGGTGACGGCAGGCGCCCGCTGGCCACCAGGGCCACCAGCGAGAGCATGCCACCCCAGGCCAGCGCCACCAGGCCCGTCATCACCCAGAGCGCCCACTCGGGCGCGGCGTGGCGGCGCTTCAGCTTGAAGAAGTCCTGGCGGGCCAGGCGCACGGTGGCGATGAAGTTCTGCATGGCTGTGCAGTCTAGGCAGGCCGGCGGTGCGCGCCGGGCCGGCGCGACGGATCGACAGCCGGGGCGCTGAACCGCCCGTCACAGCGGCCTTCCTACAATCGCGCGACTTCCAAAGCTCCACAACAGCACGACCATGCACATCGATCCCACCGTCTTCAAGGCCTACGACATCCGCGGCATCGTCGGCAAGAACATCGACGAGACCTTCGCCGAGCACCTGGGCCGCGCCTTCGGCAGCGAGGCCCGCGCCGCTGGCGAGAAGGCCGTGGCGGTGGGCCGTGACGGGCGCGTCTCGGGTCCCGGCCTGACCGCCGCGCTGATCCGCGGCCTGAAGAGCACGGGCCTGGACGTGGTGGACATCGGCATGGTCACCACGCCCATGCTGTACTACGTGGCGGCCACGCGCGCGGCGCACGGCTGCACCAGCGGCATCCAGGTCACGGGCAGCCACAACCCGAAGGACTACAACGGCTTCAAGATGGTGATGGGCGGCCGCGCCATCTATGGCGAAGACATCCAGAAGCTGCGCCAGCGCATCGAGACCGAGACCTACACCGCCAAGCGCGGCCGCAGCGCGAAGATGGACGTGTTGGCCGAGTACACGCAGCGCATCGTCGGCGACGTGAAGCTGGCGCGCCCGATGAAGGTGGTGGTGGACAGCGGCAACGGCATCCCCGGCGCCAGCGCACCCGGCATCCTGCGCGCACTCGGCTGCGAGGTCATCGACCTCTACAGCACCGTGGACGGCGACTTCCCCAACCACCATCCTGACCCCAGCAAGCCCGAGAACCTGGAAGTCTTGAAGACGGTGGTGCGCGCCACCGGCGCCGAGATCGGCCTGGCCTTCGACGGCGATGGCGACCGCCTGGGCGTGGTCACGGCCACCGGCAACATCATCTACCCCGACCGTCAGATCATGCTGTTCGCGCGCGACATCCTCTCGCGCAACAAGGGCGGCACCATCATCTATGACGTGAAGTGCAGCCAGCGCCTGCCGGTGGCGATCAAGAAGGCGGGCGGCAAGCCCTTGATGTGGAAGACCGGCCACTCGCTGATCAAGGCCAAGCTCAAGGAACTGGGCGCGCCCTTCGCTGGCGAGATGAGCGGCCACCTCTTCTTCGGCGAGCGCTGGTACGGCTTCGATGACGCGATGTACACCGCGGCGCGCCTGCTGGAGATCCTGGCCAAGCAGAAGAACCCCAGCGCCTTCCTCGATGCGCTGCCCACCAGCTTCAGCACGCCCGAGCTGAACGTGCCCTGCGCTGAAGGCGAACACCATGCCGTGGTGGCCGAGCTGCTGGCGCGCGTGGCCGATGGCCGCATGAAGTTCGAGGGTGGCGAGGTCGGCACCATCGACGGCCTGCGCGTGGACTTCGCCGACGGCTTCGGCCTCATCCGCGCCAGCAACACCACGCCGGTGCTGGTGCTGCGTTTCGAGGGCCACACCGACGAGGCCCTGCACCGCATCGAGGCCCAGTTCATGGCCGCGCTGCGCGAGGTGAAGCCCGACGCGCAGGTGGCCGCCGCGGCGCACTGACACCCACCGACGGCCGCCAAGCGCGCCCACCGATGAGCGAGCCGCTGGCGCGCGCGCTCTACGCGCTGCTGCTGCGCCTGGCCACGCCGCTGTTCTTGGCGCGCCTGTGGTGGCGCGGGCGGCGCGAGCCGGCCTACCGCCACCACTGGGGTGAGCGTCTGGGTTGGCCGGCCCAGCCGCCCGTGCCCGGGCGGCTGTGGCTGCATGCGGTGTCTCTGGGCGAAACGCTGGCCGCCGCGCCGCTGATCCAGGCGCTGCGCGCGCAGCAACCCGGCTTGCAACTGCTGCTGACGCACGGCACCGCCACCGGCCGCGAGGCCGGCGCCAAGCTGCTGCAGCCGGGCGATGCCCAGGTCTGGCTGCCTTACGACACACCCGGCGCGGTGCGCCGCTTCCTGCGTGCGCACCGGCCGCGCGTGGGCGTGCTGATGGAAACGGAGATCTGGCCCGTGCTGCTGCACGCGGCACAGGCCGAAGCCGTGCCCGTGGTGCTGGCCAACGCGCGGCTTTCAGCGCGCAGCGCGCGCAAGGGGCAGCGCCTGGCCGCGCTGCTGCACGGTGCTGCCGCGCGCTTGGGCGCCGTGCTGGCGCAGACCGAGGCCGATGCGCAGCGCCTGCTTGAAGCCGGCGCGCCCATGGTGCAGGTGATGGGCAACCTGAAGTTCGACATCACGCCGCGGCCCGAACTGCTGGCGCGCGGGCAGGCCTGGCGTGCAGCGCTCGGCCGGCCGGTGGTGCTGGCCGCCGTCACGCGCGAAGGCGAAGAAGCGGCACTGCTGGCGGCCTGGGCGGCCTTGCCGCCGGCAGGGCGGCCGCTGCTGCTGCTGGTGCCGCGCCACCCGCAGCGTTTCGACGAGGTGGCCGCGCTCGTCACGCAGGCCGGCTACAGCCTGCAGCGGCGCAGCGCCTGGGGTGAGACGCCGCCACCCGAGGCCGCCTCGGCCGATGTCTGGCTCGGCGATAGCCTGGGCGAGATGGCGCAGTACTACGCCTGTGCCGATGTGGCCTTGCTGGGCGGCAGCTTCGCGCCGCTGGGCGGGCAGAACCTCATCGAGGCCGCAGCCTGCGGCTGCCCGCTGCTGATGGGCCCGCACACCTTCAACTTCGCGCAGGCGGCTGAAGATGCGCTGGCCGCTGGCGCGGCCGAGCGTGTGCACGATCTGCCGGCCGCCGTGGCGCGGGCCCTGGTGTTGCTGGCTGGCCCAGAGCGGGGCGAGCGCGACGCCATGGCCGACCGTGCCCTCGGGTTTGCCACAGCGCACCGTGGCGCGGCGGCACGCATGGCCGCCGCGGTGCTGGAGGTGCCGGCACCGCCCGCGCGCTGAACGCTCAGCGCTCTTTCGGCAACTCGGCCGGGATGCTCTTGGCCCACTCCTGGTCGAGCTCGCGGCGCTTGTCGACCTCGGCGCTGTCGCGGCACTTGGTGACGGCCACGCGCAGGCCGGTGGGGATCTCGCGTGTGCACACCACGCCCGGCGCAGCGCCGGTGTCGGCACTCGCCACCTGTTTGCCGGCGTAGGAAGGCGCCTGGATCTGGGTGGGCGGTGTGTGTTCGCAAGCCGCCAGCAGCCAGACGGCAGCGGCGAGGGTGAGCAGGTTGAAGGCTTTCATCGGGGGCCCCCGAAGTCGTCAATCCAGCAAGCATACGGGCTGCTTGCCCTGCTGGGGCCCTGCGCGGGCCTTCAAGCGCGGGGCCACTGCCCTTCCGGGCAGTGCGATGTGGCGCCGCGCCTCAGATCTGCGCGGGCCGGGGCTCAGGCCATCGTGCCCTGGGCCTTCAGTTTGAAGACCGACACCGCCTGCACCAGCTGCGAGGCCTGCTGGCGCAGGCTTTCGGCCGCGGCCGCGCCTTCTTCCACCAAGGCCGCGTTCTGCTGCGTGGCCTGGTCCATGTCGCTGACGGCGGCGCTGATCTGCGCCACGCCCTGGCTCTGCTCGACGCTGGCGGCGCTGATCTCGCCCATCACGTCGGTGGCGCGGCGGATCGCGCTCACCACTTCTTCCATGGTGTCGCGGGCGCGGCCCACCAGCGCACTGCCGTGGTCGACCTGCTCGACGCTGGCCTGGATCAGCTGCTTGATTTCCTTGGCTGCCGTGGCCGAACGCCCGGCCAGCGTGCGCACCTCGGCCGCCACCACCGCGAAGCCGCGGCCCTGCTCGCCGGCGCGGGCTGCTTCCACCGCCGCGTTCAGCGCCAGGATGTTGGTCTGGAAGGCGATGCCATCGACGACGCCGATGATGTCGGCGATCTTCTGGCTGCTGCCGTGGATGCCGCTCATGGTCTGCACCACCTGGGCCACCACCTCGCCGCCTTGCGTGGCCACGGTGGAGGCGGCCTGCGCCAGCTGGCTGGCCTGGCGCGCGTTGTCGGCGGTGTGCTTCACGGTGGTGCCGAGTTGCTCCATCGAGGCGGCGGTCTGCTGCAGCGCCGAGGCCTGGCGCTCGGTGCGCTGGCTGAGGTCTTGGTTGCCCTGGGCGATCTCGCTGCTGGCCGTGGCCACCGATTCGGAGCCCTGGCGCACGCCGTGCACCAGGCCGGCCAGGCCGTCGCGCATGGTGCGCAGCGCGTACAGCATGCTGTGCGTGTCGCCCGGGCGCACTTGCACTTCGGTGCTGAGGTCGCCCGCCGCGATGCGTGCCGCCACGCCGCTGGCGTAGACAGGCTCACCGCCGATCTGCTGCAGCAGGCTGCGCGAAACCGCCACGCCCAGCGCCAGCAGCACGCCCATCAGCACCAGCGTCTGCAGGCCGGTGCCCAGTGCCGCGGCGGCGATGGTGGCGTCCACGCTGTCGATGTAGACGCCCGAACCCAGCACCCAGCCCCAGGGCTCGAAGCCCTTGACGTAGGACAGCTTCTCCACGGGCTCGTCGTGCCCCGGCTTGGGCCACATGTACGAGACGAAACCGCTGGCCGTGTGGCTGGCACGCACTGTCTTGACGAACTCCACGAACAGGGCCTTGCCGGTGGGGTCCTTGTTCTCTGTGAGGTCCTTGCCATCCAGCGCGGGTTTGATGGCGTGCATCACCATGCGCGGGTGCATGTCGTTGATCCAGAAGTACTCGTCGCCGCTGTAGCGCAATGACTTCACCGCCGCCTTGGCGCGCGCCTGGGCCTCGGCCACCGGGTAGGTGCCGCGGGTGGCTTCCTCGTGGTAGTGGGCGATGAGCTTGTGCGCGATCTCCACCGTCTGTCGCACCGCAGACTTGCGCTCATCCAGCACGGTGCGCCTCTCGGCGGCGAGCGCCACCACGGCGATCAAGGCCACGCCGAGCAAGGCGCTGCCAACGATGAGGGCCAGCCGGCGCGCGAGGCTGAGGCTGTGAAGGAACTTCATGGGTCGGAACTCCAGGTCAAGGCGTTTGAACTGCGAACGCCCCGCAGGGCATGGCAGCGTTTTCGTCCTGGACAAACCGATCTTGAGTGATTTCTGAGCGCTGGCGCTCCCGGCTGTTTCGGCGCCCGCGCTCAGGCGCGCAGCAGGTCCAGCGCCGGCAGCCCGGCGCTGCCCGGCAGCACCTCGCCATCGAGCCGGCGGCGCGCCACCTGCAGGTGGTCGGCCAGCAGGCCGCGCATCACCGCGCGCAGGTCGGTGGTGATGCGCAGGTCGCGGCCCTCGAAACGCTGCGCCTTGGCCACGCCCGGCCAGTCGGCCAGCACGCGCCCGCCGCGCACCGCGCCGCCTAGCAGGAAGGCAGCGCCGCCGCTGCCGTGGTCGGTGCCCATGGTGCCGTTGGGCGCGATCTCGCGGCCGAACTCGGTGGCCACCAGCACCGCGGTGCGGGCCCAGGCGCCGCCGGGCTGCAGGCCTTCACGCAGGGCGGCCAGCAGCGCGTCGAGCACACGCAGGTTGTTCGACAGGGCGCCTTGCGGCTGCGCCTGGTTGATGTGCGAGTCCCAGCCGCCCAGTTCGAGCACGGCCACCTGCGAGCCGCGCTGCAGGAACTCGGCCGCCTTGCGCGCCAGCGCCACGCTGCCGGCGCGGGCTGCGTTGAAACCGGGTGCCGGTGCGCCGCCCATGGCCGCCGGGTTGGCGGCCATGCCGGGCATCTCGCGCAGGCCCTTGGCGCGGGCCAGGGCTTGCGCCAGCGCGGGGTCGCCGCGGTACAGGCTCTCCAGCCGCGTGACGAGATCGGCCGAAGGCTCGGGCAGCGCGCTCGGCGCCCAGGTGTCCACCTCGCCAGGCCCGCGCAGCACCAACGGCACGGCAGTCTCCAGCGCCACGGCGCGCAGCGGCGTGCCGGGCAGCGCCCGGCCGATCCAGCCGGTGCTCAGCTCGTACGGCCGGCTGCCGCCGCTTTCCAGCACCTGCTGGGCGTCGAAGTGGCTGCGTTCGCGGTAGGGCAGGCCCACGCCGTGCAGGACCAGCGCCTCGCCCTGGCCGTACATCGTGTGCAGCTGCGGCAGCAGCGGGTTCAACGCGAAGGTGTCGTCCAGGCGCAGCGGGTCGCCCGCGAACTGCGCCAGCGCGCCGCGTGCTTCGGCGAAGGCCGGGTCGCCCACGGCGGGCACGGCGGTCAGGCCGTCCATGCCCCCGCGCAGGATGACAAAGACAAAACGCTTCGCGTCGGGCGCGGTGGCGGGGGTGGCGGCCACGCTGAGGCGGCTGAAGGGCGCCAGCGAGGCGGCGAACGCGGCGCCGAGCAGGTGGCGGCGATTGAGGATGTGGCTCATGGGGTGCTCCTGGGAAGGTGGGGCTCAGCGCCGCTGGAACTCGGGCGCCAGCAGCAGCAGCGCCAGGGCCTGCGGACCGTCGGCCGCACGTTCGATCTGGCGCGCGGTGCTTTCCTGCAGGCGCGGGCCCAGGCTGGCCTGTGCCAGCGCGCGGGCGTCGATCTGTCGGCCCATGCGCGCCGCAGCGCGCGTGGCCCATTCCACGCGTTTCCACACCGCATCGGGGCCCAGCCATTCATCGGCGCGGTCGGGCCAGCCGGCGGGCGAGGGCGCGGCCTGCACACGCTGGCCGAGGGCGGCGATGCCGCCGTCGGCGTTGCGTTCGAAGGGCGTCTCGCCCAGGCCCAGCAGGCGCACGCTGCTGAGGACGAACTCTTCCGGCGTCTTCAGCTTGGCGGGCTGCGGCGCCCAGGCTTCGGGCGCTTCGATCAGCGTGCGCATCACCTGCGCGAGGTCGCCCTCGCTGCGGCGCCAGGTGCTTTCCATGCGCGCCACCAGGGCCGGCGGCGGGTCGTCGGCCACGAAGTGCCGGGCGAGCTTGGTGCAGACGAAGCGTGCGGTGGAAGGGTGCAGCGCCAGATGGTCCAGCACCTCGCGCAGCGCCAGCTGGCCTTCTTCATAGCGCCGGCCGAGCACGGTCTTCACGCCCGGCTGGTGGAACGCCGGTTCGAAGCGCGTGGCCGGGATGTCGGCACCCTGCGCCAGTTCACGCACCGGCACGCGCCAGCCCGTCAGCACCTTGGCGAACTCGGTCACATCGGCCTGCGTGTAGCCGCCCCAGCCGCCGTAGGCCGCGCCGCCGCCGGCCACGCCCAGCGTGTGCAGCTCCAGCACCTCGCGCGCCAGGTTCTCGTTCAGGCCGGTGATGCGCGGGCCGCGTTCGTTCTCGCCGCGCGGGCGGCGTTGCTGGCGCTGCACCACGGGCGAGTTCGGGCCGGCGGATTGTTCGTTGTCCAGGTAACGCAGCATGGCCGGGTGGCGCACCGCGGCCTGCAGCATCTCGGCAAAGGGGCCTGCGATGTGCGGGCGGATGGCCTCGCGCTCGAAGGCGCCCACCAGCCCGCGCGTGCTGTTCTTGGCCAGTGAAACGGTGAAGTGGTTGGCCCAGAACAGCACCAGTCGCTCGGCGAAGGGCTGCTTGCTGGCCGCGGCCGTGGCCAGGCGGGCGCGGGTGTCGGCCTGCACCGCCAGGCGCAGCGGCTCGGAAGGCACCACATTGGCCGGGGCGCCGGGGCGGGCCGGCGTGGTCGGGGCGCCCGCCATCGAGCCCTCGGCCATGGCGCCAGCCACCATCGCGTTGCCGGCCATGTCCTGCCCGGTGGCCGCCACCGCCATCGCAGCGGCCCGGCGCGGTTCACGCTGCTGCTGCAGGAAGAGGGTGTAGCGCCGCACGCCTTCGGCGGCATTGACGAGGCCGCTGCCGCGCTGCGGCTCGGCCGCGTGCAGCTGGGCCAGCAACCAGCCCCGGGCGTCGCTGCCGATGGGGGCCAGCTGCGGTTCGCCGAGGCCGAAACGGTGGGCGGCGATGGCCGCCGCGTGGGCGGCGGCGGCGTTGGAATCGGGCGTCATGCGGCGCTCTCCGGGGTCAGCATGGGCCGGAGTTTCGCGCAGGCCCCGCTACGCCGCGTGTGCGCGAGGTGAAGAAACGTGAGGCGCGCGCTCCCGGCGCGCGCCCAGGCTCACTTCGCCAGCAGGCGGTTGATCGCGTCCACGTCGGTCGGGGCCAGCTGGCCCGAAGCCTGGCGCAGGCGCAGGCTGCCCACCAGCACGTCGTAGCGCGCCTTGGCCAGGTCGCGCTGGGTCTGGAAGAGCTGGGTCTGGGCGTTCAGCACATCCAGGTTCACACGCACGCCGACCTTGTAGCCGAGCTGCGTGGCTTCCAGCGCCAGCTTCGACGAGCTCTCGGCGGCTTCCAGCGCCTTCACCTGCGACAGGCCCGACTGCACGCCGAAGTAGGCCGAGCGTGTGCCCTGGGCCACGCCGCGGCGCGCGGCTTCCAGGTCGTTGCGCGACTTCTCTTCCAGCGACAGCGTTTCCTTGATGCGGTTCTGCGTGGCGCCACCCGTGTACAGCGGCCAGGTCATCTGCACGCCCACGCTGGCGTTGCTGGCCGTGCCTGCGCTGCGGCTCAAGTTGGGGGCGCTGCCGCGGCTGTCGTTGGCGCCGATGCTGGCCACGGCGTCCACCGTGGGCAGCTCGCCGGCGCGGGCCTTGCCGGTTTCGAGCTGCGCCACTTCCAGGCCGATGCGCGCGCGGCGCACGCTGGGATGGCCCTGGTCGGCCAGCGTCACCCACTCTTCGGGGTTGGCCGGCAGCGGGCTGGGCAGCACCACGGGTGCGAGCAGCGGCTTGGGCGCCACGCCGGTGCGGCCCACCAGGGTGTCCAGCGCCAGGCGCTTGATGCGCAGGTCGTTGTCGGCTGCGATCTCCTGCGCGGTGGCGAGGTCGAAGCGCGCCTGCGCTTCACGCGTGTCTGTGATGGTGGCGGTGCCGACCTCGAAGTTGCGCTTGGCCGAGGCCAGCACTTCGGTGATGGCGGTCTTGTTGGCCCGCGTGGTGGCCAGCGTGTCTTGCGCACCCAGCACGTCGAAGTAGGCCTGCGCCACGCGCAGGATCAGGTCCTGCTCGGCGGTCTCCAGATCGGCCTGGGCCACCAGCAGCGACTTGCGCGCCTGCTCGATGGTCAGGCCGTTGGCGCGGTTGAACAGCGGGTAGCGGCCGTTGACCGCGGCCGACAGCGTGTTGGTGCCGACACGGCCGCCGTTGGCGGGGTCGTCCTGGCGCGCGGTGGCGCCGGCGGTCGCATTGACGGCGGGGCGGGCCAGCGCGTCGCTCTGTGCGGCCCGGAACTCGACCGAGGCCACGCTGGCCTTGGCCGCCAGGTAGGTGGCGTCGAAGGCGCGTGCCGCGTCGTAGAGCTCTTGCAGGCTTTGCGCCGAGGCCAGGGCCGGCAGGGTGAGCGCAAAGGCCGAAGCCCAGCGCGACAGACGGGCCGGGGCCTGGGCCGACAGACGGCGGAGAGAGTTCGGACGCATGCGTTTTCCTTGTGGTGTTCAGCAGCCAGCGCGGCGGCCAGCCTCGCTGCCGTGGGCGCAGCCGGGGTTATAGGGGTGAGCGACAGCCCTCACCACCCCTGATGCGACGACCTGCACGCGGCGGGCGCCGTGCGGCCCGAAAGCCGCGACGGATGGCAGGCAGCTCGGCATGGGCAGGCGAGGCCGCGCGTTCTCAGAAGTGGAAACGCGTGGGCTCGACAAAGCCGTCCAGGCGCGGTGCCACGGTGTCGAAGAGGTCGGTCTCGGTGTAGGCCGCCTCGCCGGCACGCGTGAAGAGGCGCGCGCGCATGATGGGTTCCTCACCCACCACCGCCGCCAGGCGGCCGCCTACCTTCAGCTGCGCCAGCAGCGCGCGCGGCACCTCGGCCACCGAGCCCGAGAGCACGATCACATCGAAGGGCGCTTCACCCGGCAGGCCTGCAGCCCCGGCGGCGGCGCTCACGTCCAGCACCTGCACGTTGCTGATGCCGTTGCGGGCCAGGCTGGCTCGGGCGGCTGCTGCCAGCGCCGGGCGGCATTCCAGGCTGTGGACCTGCATCGCGCGGTGCGCCAGCAGCGCGGCCATGAAGCCGCTGCCGGTGCCGATCTCAAGCACGCGTTCGTGGCGCTGCACCTGCAGTTCCTGCAGCAGCCGGGCTTCGACCTTGGGCTCCAGCATGGCCTGCCCCTCGCCCAGCGGCACTTGCGTGTCGACGAAGGCCAGCGCCTTCAGGGCCGGCGGCACGAAGTCTTCGCGCCGCACCGTGGCCAGCAGCGAGAGCACGGCCTGGTCGAGCACCTCCCACGGGCGGATCTGTTGCTCGATCATGTTGAAGCGGGCGAGTTCGGTGTTCATGGCGATGCTCTGGAAGGGACGGTGGGGCGGTACAGGAAAACCCGAAATTCTAGGCGGCGGTGTGGTCGTTCAAGGCGCCGGATGCAGGGCCTGGCAAGGCTTGGCGGCGGAAGCCGCGGCGGGCCCAGGCGGCCAGGTCGTCGAGCCAGCAGTAGATGACCGGCACCACCACCAGCGTCAGCAAGGAACTGGTGATGACGCCGCCGATCACGGCCTGGCCCATGGGCGCGCGCTGCTCGCTGCCTTCGGTCAGCGCGAAGGCCAGCGGCACCATGCCGAAGACCATGGCCAGCGTCGTCATCAGGATGGGGCGCAGCCGCACTTTGGCGGCTTCCAGCAGCGCGGCGCTGCGCTCCATGCCGGCCTCGCGCGCGCGGATCGCGAAGT
Organism: Rubrivivax sp.; assembly: GCA_051861265.1. Taxonomy (GTDB): domain Bacteria; phylum Pseudomonadota; class Gammaproteobacteria; order Burkholderiales; family Burkholderiaceae_C; genus Rubrivivax. The sequence goes on along the minus strand of JBHYDA010000016.1, from coordinate 87,045 downwards.
CCACCAGCAGGATGGCGTTTTTCGTCACCAGCCCCATCAGCATCACGATGCCGATGATGCTGAACATGTTCAGCGTGCTGCGGAAGGCCAGCAGCGCCAGCACCACGCCGATCAGCGTGAGCGGCAGGCTGCTCATCAGCGCCAGCGGCTGCAGGAAGCTCTTGAACTGGCTGGCCAGGATCATGTAGATGAACACGATGGCCAGCAGCAGCGCGCCCACCGCGTAGGTGAAGGACTCCTGCATGTTCTTCGTGCTGCCGCCGAAGGTGTAGCGGTAGCCCGGCGGCCAGGCGACGCTGTCGAGCACGGCGCGGATGTCGGCCGTCACCTCGCCGGTGCTGCGCCCTAGCGGGTTGGCGTCGACGTTGATCTCGCGCGTCATGTCGCGGCGGTTGATCTGGTTCGGGCCGGTGCCGGCGCGCACCTCGGCCACCTGCGAAAGGCGCACCACGCGCGCCGTGCCGTCGGCGTTGCTGCCGATGACCAGGGGCAGGTGCTGCAGGTCGGCCAGGCTGTCGCGGCTGCCGGGGGCCAGGCGCAGGCGCACGTCGTAGTTCTCGCCGTCGGCGGCGCGCCAGTTGCCCACCGAGACGCCGGCCACCATGGTGCGCAGCGTGTTGGCCAGCGTGTTGACGTTCAGCCCCAGGTCGGCCGCGGCCTCGCGCTTGACGTCCACCGCGATGGTGGGCTTGTCGGGCTTGAGCGTGCTGTCCAGGTCCACCAGACCGGGGATCTGCGCCAGCCGCGGCAGGATCTGCCCCGACAGGCGCTCCAGTTCGCCGAGATCCGGCCCCTGGATGCTGAACACGATGCTCTTGCTGCCGCCGAGATCGACCGCGCCGATGTTGGTGACGGTGATGCCGGGCACGCGGTTCATCAGCTCGCGCATGGGCGTCGCGAGTTCGGCCACGCTGCGGCTGCGTGCCTTGCGGTCGACCAGTCGCACGTAGACGCTGCCGTAGATCTTGCCCTGTGCGAAACCGCTGTTGACGGTGGTGACGGTGTGGCGCACCTCGGGCAGCGTGCGCAGCAGTTCGTCGATCTGCTTGGAACGCATCTCCGTCACCTCCAGGCTGCTGCCCACGGGGGTGTAGAAGTTGAGCTGCGTTTCGCTGAAGTCGGCCTTGGGCACGAACTCCTTGCCCACCGCGCCCAGCAGCACGATGGCCAGCACGAAGGTGCCGAGTGCGGCCAGCACCGTCTTCACGCGGTGCACCAGGGCCCAGGCCAGCAACGCCTGGTAGCCGCTGGAGAGGCTCTCGGTGAAACGGTCGAACCAGCCCGTCACGCGGCCCAGGGTCTTGTCGTACAGGGTCACCGGCGGCCCGGCGTGGCGGCCGTGCGCTGCCGGGTCGTGCCACACGCTGCTGAGCATGGGGTCGAGCGTGAAGCTCACGAACATGCTGATGAGCACGGCCACCACGATGGTCAAACCGAACTCGTGGAAGAACTTGCCGACGATGCCGCCCATGAAGCCGATGGGCAGGAACACCGCCACGATGCTGAGCGTGGTGGCCAGCACGGCCAGGCCGATCTCCTGCGTGCCGTCCAGCGCCGCCTGGCGCGGGCTCTTGCCCATCTGCACGTGGCGCACGATGTTCTCGCGCACGACGATGGCGTCGTCGATCAACAGGCCCACGCACAGGCTCAGCGCCATCAGCGTGATGGTGTTGATCGTGAAGCCGAAGGCGTACATGAACAGGAAGGTGCCGATCAGCGCGATCGGCAGCGTCAGGCCCGTGATGACGGTGCTGCGCCAGCTGTTCAGGAACAGGAAGACGATCAGCACCGTGAGCACCGCGCCTTCGATCAGCGTGCGCTGCACGTTGGCCACGCTCACGCGGATGGCGCGCGAGTTGTCGCGGTTGACCTCGGTGCGGATGTTGGCCGGCGTGACATCGGCCGCGCCCTTCAGCGCCGCCATCAGGCCGTCGACCACGGCGATGGTGTTCTCGCCCTGGCTCTTCTGCACGCTCAGCAGCACCGTGCGCTGGCCGTTGTAGAGCGCCAGGCTCTCCAGCTCTTGCGGGCCGTCCACCACGTCGGCCACCTGCCAGAGCTTGACCACCGCACCACCGGCCTTGCGCGCCACCACGATGTCGCGGAACTCGCGCGGTGTCTTCAGCCGCGCGTTGATCTGCACCACGCGGTCGAGCTCGGGCGAGCGCACGTTGCCCAGTGGCAACTCCTGGTTCTCGCTGCGCAGCGCGGCGGCCACCTGCTCGGTGCTGATGCCCAGGGCTTCCATGGCCTCGGGCTTGAGCTGGACGTTGACCTGCCGGTCGACCCCGCCCACCAGCGTGACGGCGCCTACGCCGCGCACGTTCTCCAGCCGTTTCTGCAGCACCTGCTTGGCCCAGGTGGTGAGCTCCTGCGGCGTGGTGCTGGTGTCCGTGGCCAGCACCGCCACGTTGAAGACGGGCTGCGAGGCAGGATCGAAGCGGTAGATGCGCGCGTCCTTCACCTCGTCGCGCAGCAGCGGCTTCATCAGCGCCACCTTCTCGCGCACGTCTTCCGCGGCCTTGCGGCCGTCGACGTCGAGGTTGAACTCCACGATCACCAGCGCCGTGCCCTCGTAGCTGCGCGAGCTCAAGGCGCTGATGCCCGCCACCGTGTTGACGGCCTCCTCGATGCGCTTGGTGACCTCGCTCTCGACGATCTCGGGGCTGGCGCCGGGGTAGTCCATGCTCACCACGACGGTGGGCACATCGATGTTCGGGAACTGGTCCAGGCTCAGGCGCTGGTAGCTGAAGAGGCCCAGCACCACGAAGGCGAGCATCACCATCACGGCCATCACCGGGTTCTGGATGGAGACGCGGGTGAACCACATGGCGGGGCTGTGTCAGCGTGCGGCGGCAGGCAACTGCACGCGGGTGCCGGCGCGCAACGCGCCCACGGTGCCGCGCAGCACCACGGCGCCGGGGGCGAGGCCCTCCAGCACTTCCACCGCGTTTTCGCGCTGGCCGGCCAGCTGCACTTCGCCGCGCGCGCCCAGCTTCACGGGGCGGGCCACGGCCAGGCCGCCTTCCACCGCCAGCACGTAGGGCCGGGCCTGGTCGTCGCGCACAGCCGAGGCCGGCACCACCAGCGCGCTGCGGCGCTGCATCTCCACCGTGGCGCGCGCGAACAGGCCTTGGCGCAGGCCCTCGCTGCGCGCCAGCGCCAGATAGGCGAGCACCGAGCGCGTGCCGGTCATCGCGCTGGGGTTGATGCGGGCCACGCGCGCGGCCACGGGCTCGGGCAGGCCGTCGATGGACACGCGCGCCTCCTGGCCCACGCGCAGGTGCAGCACGTCTTCGGGCGCGACGGCGGCTTCCAGTTCGATGCGGCTGAGGTCGACGATCTCCACCAGCCGCCCGTCGATGGCGATGCGCTCGCCCGGCTGCACCAGGCGCTGCGCAATCAGGCCGCCGATGGGGGCGCGGATCTCGGTGTCGGCCACCGCCTTCCTGGCCAGATCGGCCGCCGCGCGGGCGGCCTGCAGCGCGGCCTGCGCACCGGCCAGGCTGTTGGCCGAAGTGTCGAGCGCGTTGCGCGAGATGAAGCCTTGGCCCACCAGCGCGCGGTTGTTCTCGAAGCTGCGCTGCGCGGTGTCCACCTGCGCCTGCGCCGCGGCCACGTTGTCCTGCGCCTGGCGCAGGCGCAGCTGCACCTCGGTGGCGTCCAGCCGGCCGAGCAGCTGGCCGGCCTGCACGCGGTCGCCTTCGCGCACGTTCAGCTGTTTCACCTCGGCTGCGACCTTGGCCTTGACCATCGCGCTTTCCACCGCGCGCAGCCCGCCGCTCAGCTGCAGCAGCGTGCCGAGCTCGGTGCGCTCGGCGCGGGCCACGTCGCCGGGGGCCAGCAGCATGGCCGGGGCCGAGGCCGCAGCGGCGGCAGCGGTCGCGGCAGGTGCGGTGCCGCTGGGGCGCTTCACCCAAGCGACGGCCGCGGCGGCGGCCAGCAAGGCGACCGTGCCGGCTATCAACCACGCCCGGCGCGTCATGCCGCGCCCCCGCGCACTTCCAGGCCCTGCAGCACCAGGTCGAGGTGCGTGCGCAGCGCCGCGGCCGGGTCGATCTCCACGCCGCCATGCACCGGACAGCAGCCAAAGGAATGGCGGTGCACCGCCATGAAGATCAGCGGCGCGATCAGCACGTGCGAGACCTCGTGCACCGGCATCGGTCGGAATTCGCCGCGGTCGATGCCGCGCTGCACACAGCCGCTGAACAGCGCGTCGGCCGGCATGATCACTTCGTCGGTGTAGGACTGCGCCAGCTCGGGGAAGTTGCGCACCTCGGCCAGCACGATCTTGTGGATGCCCGCGGCGGGCGTGTTGCCCACGCGATCCCACCAGGTCAGCAGCAGGCAGGACAGCAACTCCGAGCTGCTGCCCTCGAACTGGCTGGCCATCTCCTGCCCCTCGGCAATCAGGCTGGAGAGGTTCTGCCGCACCACGGCCTTGAAGAGCTCTTCCTTGCTCGGGTAGTACAGATAGAGCGTGCCTTTGCTGACGCCGGCGCGCTGCGCCACTTCTTCAGAGCGCGTGGCTGCGAAGCCCTTCTCGACGAAGAGTTCCAGCGCGGCCTGCAACAGTTCTTGCGGGCGCGCTTCCTTGCGGCGCTGGCGGGTGGCGGGCTCGGGCCGCTCAGGGGCAAGGGCAGGCACGGCGGGGGCGTTGGGTTTCATTTAATGACCGATCGGTCAGTAATGCTACGCGGCGCACCCGGCCCGGTCAAGGCAAGGCGCCCCAGCCCGGTGCGTTGCGGCGCGATCGTGCCGGGGCGTCCGCCTAAACTGGCGGCATGAACCGTCGTTTGCTGCTGGCCGCCACGGGCGTGGCCGTCCTGGGTCTTGGCGCCGGGTTGGGCGCCTGCGCCTTGCTGCCGGCCCCGCGCAGCCTGAGCTTCAGCCAAGCCGAGGTGCAGGCCCTGGTGGCGCGCCAGTTCCCGCAGCAGCGCACGCTGCTGGAGGTGTTCGACGTCACGGCCGAGGTGCCGCGCCTGCAGTTGCTGGCCGAGCGCAACCGCGTCGCGGCCGAGGTGCCTTTGCGTGTGCGTGAGCGCCTGCTCTCCGGCCGCTGGCAGGGCCGCCTGCGTTTCGAGGCCGCGCTGCGCTGGGAGCCGGCCGACCAGACCGTGCGCCTGGCCCAGGTGCAGGTGCAGGAACTGCGCGCCGACGAGCCCTCGGGCCTGAGCGCCGCCGCGGTGGAACGCGTGGGCGCAGCACTGGCCCGCCGCATGCTGGAAGACAGCACGCTCTACCGGCTGGAAGGCGAGCAGGCCGCCAGGTTGCAGCGCCTGGGCGTGGTGCCGGATGCGGTGGCTGTCACGGTCGACGGCCTGGAGGTGCGGCTCAAGCCCCTGCCGCCGCGCTGAAACGGCGAAATGCCCCTGGGCGCTGGCTATCATCGCGCCCCCTGCACATCCGCCGCCCGGAGCCCACCCCTTGGATCTTCTGCTGCTCATCAAGGCCGCCATCATGGGCGTGGTGGAGGGGCTCACCGAGTTCCTGCCCATCTCGTCCACCGGCCACCTGATCCTCACGGGTTCGCTGCTGAACTTCACCGGCGAGACGGTCAAGGTCTTCGATGTCGCCATCCAGACCGGCGCGATGTTCGCGGTGATCTGGGAGTACCGCGTGCGCCTGCTCGGCACGGTGCGCGGCATCACGCACGACCCGGTGGCGCAGCGCTTCGCGCGCAACGTGATCGTGGCTTTCATCCCGGCGGCGGTGTTCGGTTTGCTGCTGGGCTCGATGGTCAAGGCCCACCTCTTCAAGCCAGTGCCTGTGGCGATGGCTTTCATCGTCGGCGGCTTCATCATCCTGTGGGTGGAGCGCTGGCACCGCCAGAAGTACGGCGACCGGGATCTCGAAGGCGCGCGCCGCGCCCGCGTCGAGACGGTGGACGACATGAACACCCTGGACGCGCTGAAGATCGGCCTCATCCAGTGCCTGGCGCTGATCCCAGGCACCAGCCGTTCGGGCGCCACCATCATCGGCGGCATGGTGCTGGGCTTCTCGCGCAAGTGCGCCACCGAGTTCAGCTTCTACCTCGGCATCCCCACGCTGATGGCCGCGGGCGCCTACTCGGTGCTGAAGCAGCGCCACCTGCTGAGCATGGCCGACCTGCCGATGTTCGCCGTGGGCCTGGTGATGGCCTTCTTCAGCGCGCTGCTGTGCATCCGCTGGCTGATCCGTTATGTCTCCACGCACGACTTCACCATCTTCGCGTGGTACCGCATCGTCTTCGGGCTGATCGTGCTGGCCACGGCCTACACGGGTGTGGTGACCTGGGCCGCCTGAGGCCCGGTTTTCAAAACGCCAGGGCGGTGTCCTGCCGCCTGAAATCGCGCGGGGCCAGGCCCACGGTGCGCTTGAAGACCTTCGAGAAGCTGAAGGCGTCCTGGTAGCCCACCTCGGCGGCCACCGCCTCCAGCGGCCGGCTGCTGTCGCTGAGCAGGCGCATGGCCTGCTGCATGCGCAGGCCGCGCAGGTAGTTCAGCGGCGTGTCGCCCATCGCGCTGCGGAACTTCTCGGCCAGCGCCGTGCGTGAGAGGCCCACCGCACGCGCCAGCGCTTCCAGTGTCCAGGGCCGGCGTGTGTCGGCGTGCATCAGTTCCACCGCCTGGCGCACGCGCGGGTCGGCCAGCGCGTGGCTGAAGCCGCGGCCGTTGCGCGCGAGTTCGGCCACCACCTCGCGCAGCAGCAAGGCGAAGGCGGCGTCGAAGAGGCCGTGGATCACCGACAAGGAGCCCAGCCCGCGCTCGCGCACCTCGGCCGTGAGCAGCGCCACCGTCAGCGCCAGCGGGCTCAGGCGCGGCAGCGCTTCGGCGCGCAGCACGTGCCAGGCCGGCAGTTCGACGAACAGCGGGTGCAGCGGGTCGTTCCACAGCTGCCAGGCGCCGCTGACGACTGCCGGCCCCGCCGCCGCCGGCGGCGGGCTGGCCAGCAGCGGCGCCACCGCCACCGGTTGTGGCAGCGGCAAGGCCGGCAACGTGCTGCTGCGCGCCAGCAGGTGGCGGCAGCCGCGCGCCATCAGGGCGATGTCGCCGGTGTTCAGCTGCAGCGGTGCTTGGCCCGGTGCGGTGTGGATGAACACCGGCCCCTGCGTCACGACGTGGAAGCCGATGCTGCGCTCGCAGGGGAACTGCAGCGCGCCTTCCGCAGGCAAGGCGTGCGCGTCGAGCAGGCGGCGGCGCAGGCCGGCCTGCTGGAGGATGTCGCTGAGCAAGTCCATGGCGATTTCAAGTTCTCGGGTTCGTGGAAGTGTACGACTGAACATGAAAATTGAACATTCAGGCATTCAAGTGCAGCGGGGCGGCGCCTAAGCTGGCGCCCTGTTCACTCTCTCAGACCGGAACCCCACCATGAACCACCAGAACCTCGTCATCGGCGCCAGCGGCACGGTCGGCAGTGCCCTCGTGCAGGCGCTTCAGGCCCGCGGCCAATCCGTGCGCCAGGCCACCAGCCGCGCGCCCACCCACGCCGACCAGGTGCAGATCGACGTGCTGAAGGGCCAGGGCCTGCAGGCTGCTTTCGAAGGCGTGCAGCACGCCTTCCTGATGGCGCCGCCGGGCTACGTGCCGCAAGACCACCTGCTGCTGCCGCTGATTGCGCAGGCGAAGGCCGCTGGCGTGCAGAAGGTGGTGCTGATGACGGCCATGGGCGCCGGCGCCGCGCCCGACACACCGCTGCGCAAGGCCGAGCTGGCGCTGGAAGCCGCCGGCATCGCCTGGAACACGGTGCGGCCGAACTGGTTCATGCAGAACTTCCACACCTTCTGGCTGCAGGGCATCCGCGAGCAGGGCCGCATCCTGCTGCCCACGGGCACGGCCCGCGGCAGCTTCATCGATGCGCGCGATATCGCCGATGTGGCGGCGGAACTGCTGCTGGGCGATGCCCACGCGAACCAGGCCTTCGACCTGACCGGTGCCGAAGCGCTGAACCACGACGAAGTGGCCGCGGTGCTCGCGCGCGAAACCGGGCGCGACATCCGCTACCAGGAGATCCCGCCCGAGGCGATGCTGCAAGGCCTGCTCGGTGCCGGCCTGCCCGGGCCGTATGCCGAGTTCCTGGTGATGATCCTGGGCTTCTTCGCCGCGGGCTACTCAGAGCGCCAGACCGACGCCGTGCAGCGCATCACCGGCCGCGCGCCGCGCAGCTTCGCGGCCTATGCGCGCGAGTTCCGCGCGAACTGGATCGTCTGAGCCCCGCCAGCCTCAGCCGCGGCGCGTGTAGACCAGGTCCCACACGCCGTGGCCGAGCTTGAGGCCGCGGTTCTCGAACTTCGTGAGCGGCCGCCAGTCGGGCCGCGGGGCGTAGCCCGGGCCGCCAGCGTCTGCGATGTTCTGCAGCGCCGGCTCGGCGCCCAGCACGGCAAGCATCTGCTCGGCGTAGTCCTGCCAGTCGGTGGCGCAGTGCAGGTAGCCGCCGGGCGCGATGCGCGTGACCAGCTGCGCGATGAAGCCGGGCTGGATGAGCCGGCGCTTGTTGTGCCGCTTCTTGTGCCACGGGTCCGGGAACCAGATGTGCGCGCCCGCCAGGCTGGCCGGCGGCAGCATGTGCGTCATCACCTCCACCGCGTCGTGCTGCAGCAGGCGCAGGTTCTGCAGGTCTTTCTCGCCGATGTGCTTGAGGAGCGCACCCACACCGGGCGCGTGAACTTCCACGCCGATGAAATCGGTGCCGGGCATCGCCGCGGCCACCTGCGCGGTGGCGTCGCCCATGCCGAAGCCGATCTCCAGCACGCGCGGCGCGCTGCGGCCAAAGGTGGCGTCGAGATCGAGCACTTCGGCGCGGTAGGGCAGCAGGAAACGCGGGCCCAAGGTCTCCAGCGCGCGCAGTTGCCCCGTGCCCATGCGGCCGGCACGCAGCACGAAGCTGCGCATCGGGCGGTGCTTGGGGTCGGCGCCCGGGGCCTCGTCAGGGCCTGACGGCGGGGTGGGGTCTTGGGGGGCGTCTGGGGGAAGCATGGGGGCGCGAGTTTAGTGGCGCCGGCAGGGCTGCGAACGCGGCCGTGTCACCTCGGGGACTGCGGGTTGTGCCGCATCACGCACCGGCGGTGGCTGCATAGCATGGGACGCGCCACTGCGGTGTTCTCCGCAGGGCCCACGCGGCGGTGTGCGCCTGCACGCCTCGCCGCGCGCCGTACCCACAACAAGCTGGAGACAAGACATGCACACCCCCACCCCCGGGCGCACCCGCACTCGGTCGCTCGGCTGGCCGGTTCTTTCCTGCGTGGCCGCGGCGGCTGCGCTCACGCTGGCCGGCTGCAACAGCGACTACGAAGCCGACCCGGTCGAGATCCGCGCCACCAGCAACCGCGCCGACATGGTCAGCGGCGGTGATGTCACCCTGCAGATCGTGCTGCCCGCTGGTGGCCGCACCGACGGCCTGCGCGTGGACGTGGGCGGGCGCGATGTCACCAGCGCCTTCCGCCTGCAAGCCGACGGCACCTACCGTGGCGTCGTCACCGGCCTGGCCGATGGCGCCAACGTCATCACCGCGGCCACGCTGAACACGCGTGCCGCCTCGCTGACGGTGACCAACGCACCGCGCCACGGCCCGGTGTTCTCGGGTGCGCAGATCAAGCCTTTCTACTGCGCCACGCCAGTGCAGCAGGTGGTCAATGGCATCGTGCCGGCCAGCAACGCCAGCGGCCTGAGCGGCGCGCCCGACGCCAACTGCAACATCGCCACCGAGTTCAAGCTCTACTACCGCACCACCACCGCGGGCTGCAGCCTGGGCCTGCCCGATGCCACCGCGGCCATCGCGGCCACGGCCACCACGGTGCCGGCCAACCCCACGCCGCCGGCCAACCTGTGCTTCAAGCCCTACACGGCAGGCAGCACGCCGGCCGACATGGCCACCACCACCACCGACGCCGGCGTCACCGTGCCCTACATCGTGCGCGTGGAGCGCGGCACCATGAACCGCGGCCTCTACGACATCGCCGTGCTGCACAACCCCGCGCAGGGCTGGAATGCGCTGGCCCCGCAGAGCGGCTGGAACGGCAAGGTGGTCTTCAATTTCGGCGCCAGCACCGGCCAGCCGCGCCGCCAGGCCCGCCCCGCCACCGCCTGGACCGGCAGCGACCTGCAATTGCGCCGCGGCGTGATGGTGGTGGCCAACAGCATGACCGACTCGGCACGCAACTCGAACCGCGTGATGATGAGCGAGACGGTGATGATGATGAAGGAGCACATCACCGACACCTACGGCCCGGTGAAGTTCACGATCGGCAGCGGCTGCTCGGGCGGTTCGATCAACTCGAACATGGCCGCGTCCATCATGCCCGGCCTGCTGGACGGCGTGACCACCACCTGCACCTACCCCGATTCCGAGACCACCTCGATGGAAGTGGGCGACTGCGTGGTGCTGGTCGAGGCCTACCAGAAGCCGGGCTGGCTGGCCCTGCAGGCCGGGCTGACGCAGGCGCAGATCAACGCGCGCAAGGCGGCCATCAACGGCCACCCCGACCAGAGCGCGTGCCACGCCTGGTACAACGCCTTCGGCAGCAACGGCCGCGCGGGGCTCTATTTCCCGCGCCTGGTGGCCAACAACGTCACCGGGGCCATCTTCCAGCAGCCCGCGGCCACCAACAACTGCGAACTGCCGAACAGCGCGGTCTATGACCCGGCCCGCCCGACCGAAACCGCCAGCCTGCCGCGTTGCAACGCGTGGAGCTGGGGCGAGTCGATCTGGGGCAAGGTCACCGGTTCACCGGCGGCCAAAGACACGCGCGACAACGTCGGCGTGCAGTACGGCCTGAAGGCGCTGCGTGACGGCGTGATCGGCGCTGAAGAGTTCGTCACGCTGAACGAGCTGGTGGGCGGCATCGACCGCGACAGCACGCCGCGCGCCGAGCGCAGCGTGGCCGATGCCGATGCGCTGCCCATCGCCTACCGCTCGGGCATCGTGGCCAGCGGCAAGCAGTTGGCCAAGACCGCGATGATCGACATGCGCGGCTGGGACGACAGCAACATCGCCGAGAACCTGCCGCCGGGCTACACGCCGAACCAGATCCCCATCCACCACCAGTGGTTCAGCTTCGGCATCCGCGACCGCATCGCGGCCGAGGCCGGCAACGCGAACAACCAGGCGCTCTGGCGCTTCGCGCGCACCGGCCTGACGCCCCCGGGCACGATGGCCTTCGACGCCTTCCTCACGATGGACCAGTGGCTCACCACGCTGAAGGCCGATACGAGCGGCGCCACCATCGAGGCCAAGGTGCGCAGCGCCAAGCCGGCCAGCGCGGCCGACTTCTGCATCCTGCCGAGCGACGCCACGCAGACGGTGAAGGTGACCAACGCCGCCACTTGCGATGCCGATCCGTACCTGAAGCCGACCTTCTCGCCGCGCCAGATCGCTGGCGGGCCGCGTGCCGAGGACGTGCTGAAGTGCCAGCTGAAGCCGCTGGTGCGCACCGACTACGCCGCTGGCACTTTCAGCGATGCGCAGTGGGCGCGCCTGCAGGCGGTGTTCAGCACCGGCGTGTGCGACTGGAGCAAGCCAGGCGTGGGCCAGCAGGCCGCCGTCAGCCCGCTGACCTTCAGCGCCGGCCCGGGCGGTGCGGTGATGCCGGCCGCGCCGGTGTCGGTGCCGAAGTGAGGCCCGAAGTGAAGGGTGTGAGCGCTTGAAGCGCTCGCGGGGCCGCCCTGGGGCGGCCCCGCCTTCGCGTTAAACTGCGAGACGCTGCGGGTGTAGTTCAATGGTAGAACGGCAGCTTCCCAAGCTTCATACGAGGGTTCGATTCCCTTCACCCGCTCCATGTCCCTCGCCCCGCTCAGCGTGTTGGTGCTCGGCCCCTCGGCGCCGGGCTGCGTGAGCGCGCTGCAGGCGGCGGGCTTCGACGTCTCTCAACGTCCCGAGGGCAGCCCCGCCCACGGCGCCGATGCCGTGCTGCTGTGGGCCGCCGATGCCGATGCGCTCGGCGCCCTGCTGCGCCGCAGCGACCTGCCTCCCCTGGCTTACGACCACGCTCTGCTGGTACTGGGCCCGGCTGGCGCAGCGGTGGACGCCGCCGCCGAAGACGTCCTGCTCAGCCTGGGCGTGGAAGCCCTGCTGCCGGCCGACGAAGGCGCGCTGCCGCGCGCCGTGCGCCAGGCCGTGCTGCGCAAGCGCCACGAACGCCAGGCCCGCAACGCCTACGCCACCGACCTGGCCACTGGCCTGCCGCACCAGGCGCAACTGCTCGAACACATGACCCAACTGCTTGCCCTGCGCGAGCGTGTGCCCGCGCCCATGGTGCTGCTGGTGCTGCGCGTGGAGGGTTATGCCGCTGCGGCCACGCGCCTGGGCGCAGAGGCCGCCAACGTGCTACGTCGCAAGGTGGCCGTGCGCCTGCGCACTGGCCTTCGCGCGGGTGACGTGGTGGCTGCCGTCGGCCCCGATGCTTTCGGCGTGCTGCTGGGCCACCTGGAAGCCCAGGCCGATGGCGAGCGCGTGGCCGCCAAGCTGCTGCGCACGCTGCAGCAACCGCTGGTGGTGGCCGGGCAGCCCTGCCCGGTGCAGGCCACGGTGGGCATTGCGCTGTATCCCGCGCACGGCAAGGACGCGCAGAGCCTGCTGCAGCGCGCCGTCGCCCAGGCCAACTCGGTGGGCACCGTGGGCCGCGAGGGTTACGCGGTGCGCACCGAACGCGGACCGTCCGCCGCCGCCAACGACGACGACGCCTGAAGGCCGGCGCCGCGGCGCCTCACTTCAGGATGTCGCCCAGGCAGAGGTACTTCAGCTCGACGTAATCGTCGATGCCCTGGCGGGCACCTTCACGTCCCAGGCCGCTCTGCTTCACGCCGCCGAAGGGCACCTCGGCCGTGCTGATGAGGCCGGTGTTGATGCCCACCATGCCGTATTCCAGCGCCTCTGCCACGCGGAAGATGCGGCCGATGTCGCGGCTGTAGAAGTAGCTGGCCAGGCCGAACTCGGTGGCGTTGGCCGCGGCGATGACCTCGGCTTCGGTCTCGAAGCGGAACACCGGCGCCACGGGGCCGAAGGTTTCCTCCCGCGCGCAGAGCATCTCGTCCGTCACATCGGCGATAACCGTGGGCGTGAAGAAGCGGCCGCCCAACGCGGCGTCGCGTTCACCGCCCAGCACCAGCCGGCCGCCCTTGGCCAGCGCGTCGGCGACGTGGCTCTCCACCTTGGCGATGGCCGCGTCGTCGATCAGCGGGCCCTGCATCACGCCGGCGGTGAAGCCATTGCCCACGGTGATGGCCGCGGCTCTGGCCGCGAGCTTTTCGACGAAGGCGTCGTGGATGCCCGCTTGCGCGTAGATGCGGTTGGCGCACACGCAGGTCTGGCCCGCGTTGCGGTACTTGCTGGCCAGCGCGCCTTCCACGGCGCTGTCGAGATCGGCGTCGTCGAAGACGATGAAGGGCGCGTTGCCGCCCAGTTCCAGGCTCAGTTTCTTGACCGTGCCGGCGCTCTGCCGCGCCAGGATGCGGCCGACCTCGGTGCTGCCGGTGAAGGACAGGTGGCGCACCACGTCGGAACTGCACAGCACTTTGCCGATCTCGATGCTGTTCTCGGCGTCGGCCGTGATGACGTTCAGCACGCCGGCCGGCATGCCGGCACGCTGCGCGAGCTCGGCCACGGCCAGCGCGGAGAGCGGCGTCTGCTCGGCGGGCTTGATGATCACCGGGCAGCCCGCGGCCAGGGCCGGTGCCACCTTGCGCGTGATCATCGCAATGGGGAAGTTCCAGGGCGTGATGGCCGCGCACACGCCCACCGGCTGCTTGAGCACCAGGTAGCGCTTGTTGTTGTCGGTGGTAGGGATGGTCTCGCCGTACACACGCCGCGCCTCTTCCGCGAACCACTCGATGAAGCTGGCGCCGTAGATCACCTCGCCGCGCGCTTCGGCCAGCGGCTTGCCCTGCTCGGCCGTCATGATGCGGGCCAGGTCGTCGGCGTGGCGGTGCAGCAGCTGGAACCACTTCATCATCACCGCGGCGCGTTCCTTCGCGGTGCGCGCGCGCCAGGCCGGCCAGGCCTTTTCGGCAGCAGAGATGGCAGCGGCGCAGTCCACGGGCCCCAGCTTGGCCACCTGGGCCAGTTCGGCGCCCGTGGCGGGGTCGGTGACGGCGAAACGCGCCTGCACGTCCTGGCCGGTGACCCAGGCGCCGCCGATGAGGGCTTCGGTCTTGAGCAGGCCCGGGTCTTCGAGCAGGGCCAGTGGGGAGGTGGGGGTGTCCATGTGGGCCATTCTGGCCCTTGGCGGCGGCCGAGGCTGTGACGGTCGGCAACCCTAGAATTCGCGTCTTTCCTTCAAGACGGCACCGCGCGCCATGAAAGCCTCCGAGATCCGCTCCACCTTCCTGAAGTTCTTCGAGAGCAAGGGCCACACCATCGTGGCCAGCAGCCCCGTGGTGCCGGGCGACGACCCGACGCTGCTGTTCACCAACGCGGGCATGAACCAGTTCAAGGACGTGTTCCTGGGCTTCGACAAGCGCAACTACACGCGCGCCACCACCAGCCAGAAGTGCATCCGCGCCGGCGGCAAGCACAACGACCTGGACAACGTCGGCTACACCGCGCGCCACCACACCTTCTTCGAGATGCTGGGCAACTTCAGCTTCGGCGACTACTTCAAGAAGGACGCGATCGCCTACGCCTGGGAACTGCTGACCGTGCACTTCAAGCTGCCGGCCGACAAGCTCTGGGCCACGGTCTACGCCGAGGACGACGAGGCCTACGACATCTGGCTGAAGGACATCGGCTTGCCGCCTGAGCGCATCGTGCGCATCGGCGACAACAAGGGCGGCCGCTACATGTCCGACAACTTCTGGATGATGGGCGACACCGGCCCTTGCGGCCCGTGCAGCGAAATCTTCTTCGACCACGGCCCCGACGTGGCGGGCGGCCCGCCCGGCAGCCCTGAGCAGGACGGCGACCGCTACATCGAGGTGTGGAACAACGTCTTCATGCAGTTCAACCGCACCGAAGACGGTGTGATGCACAAGCTGCCGAAGCCCAGCGTGGACACCGGCATGGGCCTGGAGCGCCTGGCCGCGGTGCTGCAGCACGTGCACAGCAACTACGAGATCGATCTCTTCCAGGCGCTGCTGGCCGAGGCCAAGCAGGCGGTGGACCGCGCCGGCGCTGCCGGCAATGATTGCGATGCCAGCAGCCCCAGCCTGAAGGTGATTGCCGACCACATCCGCGCCTGCAGCTTCACGGTGGTGGACGGCGTGATTCCCGGCAACGAAGGCCGCGGCTACGTGCTGCGCCGCATCGCACGCCGCGCCATCCGCCACGGCTACAAGCTGGGCGCACGCAAGCCCTTCTTCCACACGCTGGTGGCCCCGCTGGCCGCAGAGATGGGCGAGGCCTACCCCGAGCTCAAGCGCGATGCGCTGCGCGTGACCGAGGTGCTGAAGGTCGAGGAAGAGCGCTTCTTCCAGACCATCGCCAACGGCATGCAGATGCTGGAAGACGCGCTTGCCAAGGCCCCCGTGATCGACGGCGACACCGCCTTCAAGCTGCACGACACCTTCGGCTTCCCGCTCGACCTCACGGCCGACGTGTGCCGCGAGCGCGGCGTGAAGGTCGACGAAGCCGGTTTCAACGCCGCGATGAACCGCCAGCGCGAGAACGCGCGCGCCGCGGCCAAGTTCAAGGTCGCCGCCGGCCTGGCCTACGAAGGCGCGGCCACGGCCTTCCACGGCTACGAGCACCTGGTGTGCGAGCACAGCAAGGTGGTGGCGATCTACGCCGAAGGCACGCAGGTGCTGAAGGCGCGCGCCGGTGACGACGTCGTCATCGTGCTCGACCACACGCCCTTCTACGCCGAGAGCGGCGGCCAGGTGGGCGACACCGGCGAGCTGCGCAACACGCGCAGCCGCGTGGCCGTGGAAGACACCGTGAAGGTCACGGCCAGCGTGCACGGCCATCAGGGCCGCGTGCTGGAGGGCGAGCTGGAAGTGGGCGACACCTTCGTCGCCCGCGTGGACGCCACTCAGCGCGCCAAGACCATGCGCAACCACAGCGTCACGCACCTGATGCACAAGGCGCTGCGCGAGGTGCTGGGCGCGCACGTGCAGCAGAAGGGTTCTCTCGTCAACGCCGAGCGCACGCGCTTCGACTTCGCGCACAACGCGCCGGTGTCTGACGCGCAGGTGGCGCTGATCGAGAAGATCGTCAACGACGAGATCCTCGCCAACGCCGCCACGCAGGCGCGTGTGCTGCCTTTGGAAGAAGCGCAGAAGACCGGCGCGATGATGCTTTTCGGCGAGAAGTACGGCGACGAGGTGCGCGTGCTCGACATCGGCAGCAGCCGCGAGCTCTGCGGCGGCACGCACGTGCAGCGCACCGGCGACATCGGCGTCTTCAAGATCGTGGCCGAAAGCGGCGTGGCCGCTGGCATCCGCCGCGTGGAAGCGGTGACAGGCGACAACGCGCTGGCCTACATCGGCGAGACCGAGAAGAACCTGACCCAGGTGGCCATGCTGCTGAAGGCCACGCCGGCCGAGGTGCCGGGGCGCGTGGCCACCGTGCTCGAGCAGCTGCGAGCGCTGGAGAAGGAAGTCACCGCGCTGAAGAGCAAGCTGGCTTCTTCGCAGGGCGATGAACTGATGGCCCAGGCCGTGGACATCAAGGGCCTGAAGGTGCTGGCCGCAGTGCTGGAAGGCGCCGACGCCAAGACCCTGCGCGAGACGCTGGACAAGCTCAAGGACAAGCTCAAGACCGCCGCCATCGTGCTGGCCGTGGTGGACGGCGGCAAGGTGCAGCTGGCCGCGGGCGTGACAGCCGACAGCACGGCCAAGGTCAAGGCCGGCGAGCTGGTGAACTTCGTTGCCCAGCAGGTCGGCGGCAAAGGCGGCGGCAAGCCCGACCTGGCGATGGCCGGCGGCACCGACGCCGCGGCCCTGCCGGCCGCGCTGGCCAGCGTGGCCGCCTGGGTGGCCGAGCGGGCCTGAGCCCCGGCGGCCCGCGCGTTCACACCGGTCGGCCCGCGCATGGTGGCCAAACGCCGCCTGCGCGATGGCGCGGCCGGCCCGCCCGACTGGCAACCCGCGCCCCCACCGCCATGCCCGCTGTGTGGCCGCGTGGTGCTCGCCGGGCCCAGCGCGGACGTGCACCACTGGGTGCCGCGCAGCGAAGGCGGGCGCACCACGCCCGAGAACACGGCGCTGCTGCACCGCGTGTGCCACCGCAAGCTGCACGCCACCTTCAGCGAGCGTGAGCTCGCGCGCGACTACGCGCAGCCGCTGGCGCTGCTGGCCCACCCGGAGATCGCGAGCTTCGTGCGCTGGGTGCAGCGCCAGCCGCCAGCGTTCGTCGACGGCTCGCGCCGCCCGGCGCGGCGCTGAATATCAGCCCAGCGGCATCACGTCGAAGGCGATGGTCAGCCGCTCGGCGGCGTCGTCGAAGGGCCGCGTGCCGTGCCAGGCCATCGACGGGAAGAGCACCAGCCGGCCCGGCCGCGGCTGCAGTTCGCGCTGCACCAGGCTGTCGCGGTCGATGCCGGGCAGCGGCAGGTCGGGCCGGCCGAAGCGCAGCCAGCCCTCGCGCCGCGTCGCGTCATCGCACACCGGCGGCACGCTCACGTAGTAGGCCGAGCTCACCCAGCCGTGCGGATGCACGTGGTCGGTGTGGAAGCCCTGGCTGCGCAGCTTCGACGACCACGAATCGGTGTAGCGCCAGCCGCCGCCCGCGCCGGGCTTGCGCGACAGGAAGGGGTGCTGCGCGTCGGCCGGCAGGCCCTTGATGTAGCGCTGCACGGCCTCGCTGATGCGGGCCTTCAGCGCGTCCACCAGCGGGTGCCGCTGGTCGAAGAGGTTGCCGACGGTCTGCGTGCCGCCGCGCAGCGTCTGGTCGATGGGCGCCTGGGTGTCGGCGTGCAGGCGCTGCAGTTCGGCGGCCAGCGCGGTGTTGAAGCTCGCCATGTTGGCGAAACCCGGCGGCGCTTCGAGGTCGAAGGCCTGCACCAGGCGCTGCGGGTCGTCGGCCTCGTCGGCGCGGGCGGTGTGCGCGCCGCCCAGCAGCCGCCAGGCCAGCACGCGCAGCGCCTGCGCATGCTGGTGGGCGGGGTTGTGGGTGCAGGCGGCTTCGGCCGCCGCCAGCGCGGCCTCGGGCCGGCCGGCCACGAGCAGGCTGGCGGCGTGGTTGGTGTGCAGTTCGGCGTCTGACGGCGCGAGCGCCACCGCGCGGGCGTGGGCCGCAAGGCCCGCTTCAACATCACCCAGGCGCACCAGGCAGCGCGCCAGGCCGTCCTGCAGGCCGGCAGCCTGGGGCAGGGCGGCGGCGGCGCGCGCGTAGGCCTCGGCGGCTTCGGCATGCCGCTCGGCGCGCCACAGCAGGTGGCCGTGCACGCCGGCCAGCGCGGGCGGGGCGGCAGGGGCTGCCTGCGCCGCGCGCAGTTCGGCATCGAACTCGGGCTCGCCCAGGCGCCAGCGCAGGCGCGCCAGGTCGTAGAGGGCCAGCGCGTGCGTGGGATCGCGCGAGAGCGTCTGCCGGTAGGCCGCCAGCGCCTCGCCATGCCGGCCCAGGCTCTGCAGCGTGTTGCCGCGGTTGTAGTGCGCGTCGGGGGCGTCCAGGCCCAGCGTGGCGGCGCGGTCGTGCGTGGCCAGGGCTTCGGCGTGGCGGTGCTGGCGCTGCAGCAGCACGGCGCGGTTGTGCAGCAGGCCCAGGTGTTCGGGCGCGGCGGCCAGGGCCTTGTCGAGCGTGCGCAGCGCCGACTCGAGGTGGCCGGCATCGCCTTCGATCTGCGCATGCAGCTGCAGCATCGCCACGGTGGGCTGCGGGGCGGCGGCGAGCGCGGCGTTCAGGCTCTCGGCGGCCTCGGGCAGGCGGGCCAGTGTGTGCAGGGCCCGGGCGCGGTTGTAGTGCGCATCGGCATAGGCCGGCTGCAGGGCCAGGGCCTGCGCGTAGGCAGCCAGGGCCTCGTCGGCGCGCTGCGTGGCCAGCAACAGGTTGCCGAGGTTGTTCCACACGTGCGGCTGGCGCGCATCGGCCTGCAGCGAGCGGCGCAGCAGGGCTTCGGCCTGCACCACATCACCTTGCCGGCGGCGCAAGCCGCCCAGCAGCTGCAGCGCCGCCGCGTGTTCGGGCTGCAGCTGCAGTGCTTGCAGGTAGGCCGCTTCGGCCTGCTCAAGGAAGCCCTGCTGCTGGGCCTGGAAACCGGCCTGCACCCAGGCGGCCGCGGTGGTGGGGGTGGCGTTCATCGGCGCGGAGGATACGCGGCGGGCGTAGCACCGCCGCGGCCATGAAAAAGGGGCCCGCAGGCCCCTTTCGTTTTCCTGAGACCGCGATCTCAGAATTCGTAGCGCAGCGTGGCTTGCACGGCCCACTGCGACTCGCCGGCCTGCTGGCGCGTGACGAGGTCTTCCACCGAACCCAGGCTGTAGACGTAGCGGCCGTTGTCCAGGCCGTTGAAGTTCACGAAGCTGCGGTTCGAGGGGAAGCCGATCTCGTCGATGCGGCCCCACTTCTTGTTCAGCAGGTTGCCGAAGTTCAGGAAGTCGAGCGTGAAGGTCGTCTTGTGGCCCTTCATGAAGCCCGGCATCTCCTGGCTGAAGCGCACGTCGAAGTTGTTCACCCAGGGTGCGAAGCTGTTGTTGCGGCCGACCACACCGCCCTTGGCCGCGGCCAGGGCGCTGTTGCTGTTGACGATTTCCCAGAAGCGCGCTTCTTCGGTGGCACCACCGCGGAACACCACTTCACCCGAGCCCGGGGCCGAGGGGATGTACATCAGGTCGTTGCCGCCGATGCCGTCGCCGTTCAGGTCGTTGATGTAGGTCCAGCTGTAGGGCTTGCCGCGGCGGCCTTCATAGAACACACCCACCGAGGTGCGGTAGTTGCCGACAAAGGCCTTGGCCCAGGTCAGGCTCGCGCTCACGCGGTCCTTCACGAGGTAGTTGCTGTTCTGCAGCACTTCCTCGTTGGGATCGAAGCTGTTCTTGCCGTTCCAGTTCGAGTTCGAGGTCGAAGAGGTGAGCGGGCTCACTTCCTTGGCCGTCGTCTTCGTGTAGGCCAGGTTCCAGCCGAAGCCCAGGTTCGTCGGCTGGCCCACCGACAGCGTCACGGCTTCGCTGTAACCCTGGTCGGTCTTGCGGGCGATGATGACGTTGTTGAAGGCGGCGTTGCTGAGGGCGCGGTTGCGTGAACCCGCGCATGCGCCTGCGGTGCTGAAGTTGCTGCCGCTCCAGCAGGCCGCGCTGTAGGTCTGCGGCGTGTAGAACAGCTTGCGGCCGTCGGTGCCGGTGGCGGTCTGGCCACCCAGGTTCAGGTGCTGGTAGTAGATACCGGCCTTGTTCTCGATGCGCAGTACTTCGGCGCCCACCGTCAGGCGGCCCACCACCGGCAGTGGGGGCAGCTCGGCGTCAAAGGCGAGGTTGAGCTTCACGACCGAGGGCTGCTCCAGATCGCTGGCGATCAGGTCGACGTTGGGGGCGGGCGGCTGGCCCGTCAGCGTGGGCTGGTTGGCCGGATTCGGGTTGAAGCGAGCGTTCGCGGCCGTGCAGTTGCCGAACGAAGTGCAGGTGTAGGTGCCCACGGCCTTGCCGGTGTTGCTGAACGGGTTGCTCAGCCAGACGTTGGCAGCGGCACCCTGGAACAGGCCGAAACCGCCACGCAGTTGCATGCGGGTCTCGGCCGTGCCCAGGTTCCAGTTGAAACCGAAACGCGGCTGCACGAGGTTGGTGCCGTCCAGGGTGCGGTCGTTGCGCTCGCCGAAGCCGCCCGTGGCGCGCCCCGTTACCGGGTCAGGTGCGCCTGGCTGCGAGGCGACCACGTCGTTGAACAGCGGGCTGTCGGGCACGCTGCTCTGATCAATGCGCACGCCGAACATCAGGTTCAGCTTGTCCGTGACCTTGAAGGTGTCCTGCAGGAACAGGCCGGTGTTCGCATAGCTCCAGGTGGCCACACCGTCGGCCAGCGTACGTCCCTGGAGGGGCAGCTGCACGGTGTAGGCAGAGGGGTTCCCGCGCTGGAAGTTCTCCAGCACCGTCAGCTCACGCTGCGCCGCCGTCATGTTGATCGGCGTGCTGTTGGCGGCTGCGCCGGTGGGGCGGTAGCTGCCAGTGGCGGTGCCGCTGCCGCAGGCCGTCACCGTGCCAAAGCTGTAGGTGCCAAGTTCGCAGGCGAAGGTGTAGTTGCCGTTGACGTTCTGCAGGAAGGCGTTGTAGACCTCGTTGTTGGCGTAGTCCAGGCCGAACTTCAGCTCGTGTTTGCCCAGGTTCCACACGGCACCGGCGTAGATGTCGGTGGTCTCGGTGCCCAGCACGTTGAAGTGGCGGCTGTTCTCCGTGCCCATGTTCAGGAAACGGTTGCCGGTGTTGAAGGTCTCGCCAGTGCCAGCGGGGCCGTTGAAACGCAGGCCGATGGCCGGCAGGGCCACGCCGTTGACGGGCGTGGGCTTGCTGTCGTAGTTGCGCTGCGAGATCTTCAGCTCGGTGCTGAGGTCGGGCGTCCAGTCGGCGAACCACTGGCCGACCACGCTTTCGATGGTCTTCGCTTGGTTGTACCACCAGCTGCTCAGCGAGAGGCCGGTGGCGCTGAAGCCCACGAGGTTGGGCTCGAGCTGCTCGGTCTTGGTGTAGCGGATGTTGGCGCGGTGGTTGTCGTTGATGTTCCAGTCCAGCTTCAGCAGCGTGTCCTTCACCGAGACTTCCAGGCCATCGGGCACGGTGGAGGTGCCGGCGTCGAAGTTCCAGGTGTTGCGCGCGATGGCGATGGCCTGGTCGATGGCCGATTGGCTGATACCGACGTTGGTGGTGGCGCTGCCGATGGGGCCGTTGGTGGGCCGCGAGCGCGAGCTCTTCAGCTCTTCGTAGCTGGCGAAGAAAAAGAGCTTGTCCTTGATGATCGGGCCGCCGAGCGTGAAGCCGATGGTGCTTTCTTCAAAGGCCGGGGCGTCGAAGTAGGCGCCCGTGGTGCGGTTGTAGCGCTTGCCCACGAGGTTGTCGTCACGCCAGACGTAGTAGACGCTGCCCTTGAACTCGTTCGTGCCGCTC
Organism: Rubrivivax sp.; assembly: GCA_051861265.1. Classification (GTDB taxonomy): domain Bacteria; phylum Pseudomonadota; class Gammaproteobacteria; order Burkholderiales; family Burkholderiaceae_C; genus Rubrivivax. Next base: position 65,110 of record JBHYDA010000016.1, on the reverse strand, counting down.
TTGGTGACGGCGTTGATGTTCGCGCCGGTGTAGCCCTTCTGCGTGACGTCGTAGTTGCTCAGGTTCACCTGCACCGACTGGATGGCGTCGATGGAGATCGGCTGCTTGATCGTCGGCAGGTTGTTGGCTTCGAGGCCGAAGGTGTCGTTGGTGGTGACGCCGTCGATGGTGATGCTGTTGAAGCGCGTGTTCTGGCCGGCGGCGCTGATCTCGCCGCGCTCCTTGTCGGTCTGGGCCAGGCGCGGGTCGGTGCGGGCGTAGTCCTGCAGGTTGCGCTGGATGGAGGCCAGGGCCGCCAGTTCGCGGCTGCCCAGGTTCGTGCCCGAACCCATGGCGCTGCTGTTGAAGCGCTCGTTCACGCCGCGGCCCGTCACCACGATGGTCTGCGTGCCGCCCAGGGTCGCGTTCAGCGATGCGGTTTCCGCCAGGTTCAGGAAGACGTTGTCACGCTTCTCGGTCTGGCCGCCCTTGGTGATGGTGATGGTGTAGGGGCCGCCAGCGCGCAGGCCGCGGGCGCCGTAGCGGCCGGCGGCGTCGGTGGTGACGGTGTTGGTCGAGCCCGACTCCACGTGCACGATGACGACGGTGGCACCGGCCACGGGTTTGCCGTCGCCGCCCACGATCAGGCCGCCGATGCTGGCCGTCGTGTTCTGCGCAAAGGCGGGTGCCGCGGCCACGATGGCCACGGCAGCGGCCAAGGCGGTGCGTGAAAAGCCCATCCAGTCCCGGTTGTTCATGTGTAGTCAGCCCTCTGAAATGAAAGGAGACCCGCTGCAGGCGGGTCGCGATCGTGTGAAACAACTATGCGACGAACCCGCGGCCTTGGCGCGTGGCCTGGGGTGCCGATCCGTCCGAAGAAATCCGCCTTGACGTTGCCGCCTGGCTGTGGTGCGCCGGTTCGCAAGAAGCGTGCCCCGGCATGGTCCCTGCGAGACGTTCCATTTTCGTGACAAGACGTGCCGTGGGACACTCCGGGTGGCGTTTTCGCCACGCATTGCCCACGCTTCATGCCGGAAATCCCCCCCATCCACGTGCGCCGTGCCAGGCCCGACGACGCTGCGGACTTCGCGCGGATGATGGGCGAGCCCGGCGTGTACGCCAACCTGATGCAACTGCCGCTGCCCAGCGAAGCGCTCTGGCGCAAGCGCCTGGAAGCTTCGGCCGACCCCGACCGGCTTGATCTGCAAGTGGTGGCCGAGCGTGCTGGCCGGGTGGTGGGCAGCGCCGGCCTGCACCCCATGCCGCAGCTGCGCCGGCGCCATGCGGCCATGCTGGGCATCAGCGTGCTGCCCGAGGCGCAGGGCCTCGGCGTCGGCCGGGCGCTGATGCAGGCCCTGTGCGACTACGCCGACGGCTGGGCGCAGATCCTGCGCATCGAGCTCACCGTCTTCACCGACAACGCCCGCGCCATCCGGCTGTACGAAAGCTTCGGCTTCCGCCACGAAGGCACGCACCGCGCGTACGCGCTGCGCGACGGCGTTTATGCCGATGTGCACGCCATGGCGCGCCTGCACCCGCGCCCGCCGACCTTGCCTCTTTCCCCTTCCGAAAACCCCACCGCACCATGACCCCCAGGCCCCCCCGCCAGAGCAGCCCCGCCGAACTCGAAGCCTTCGACAAGACCGTCGAGGCCCTGGCCGGCTTCAACCCCGAGATCAGCTTCGAGTGGGTGGACGGTTTTCTCGCCGCCATCGCTGCCGCGCCGCGCCTGCCTGCGTTGGAAGAGTGGCTGCCGGCCCTGTGCGGCGACGCCTTCGAACGCGCCTTCGCCGACCCCGAATCGGCCGATCCGGCGCAGGCCGCGCTGGCGGCGCGGCTGAAGGTGCTGTGCGACCAACTCGACCCCGAGGCGTTGCTCGACGACCCCGACCAGTTGCGCCTGGACCCGCTGATCGGCGAGGTGAGTGACGAAGACCGTCAGCGCCTGGTGGACGAAGGCGCGCTCAGCGCCGAAGAGGCCCAGGCGGTGCAGACCGGCGGTCTGTGGGCCGAAGGCTTCTTCGACGGCGTGGCGGCCTTCCCGGCGCTGTGGGAAGAGCCGCCGCACGAAGACGCCTCGGTGCTCTTCAAGCAGGCCTTCGACCAGATTGCGGCGCTGTTGATGCCGCCGGGCAGCGACGAGTGGAAGGCCCATGTGGCCGAGCACTACCCCAAGGCCAGCGAGGGCGAGCCCACGCGCGACGACCTGCTGGCCGAGGCCTGCATGTCGGTGCAGGACCTGCGCCTGTTCTGGGTGGATTTCGCGCCGAAAACCGAGACGCGGCGCGTGGAAGCTACGCCCGGCCGCAACGACCCTTGCCACTGCGGCAGCGGCAAGAAATACAAAAAGTGCCACGGCGCGGCGGCGTGAGCCGCCGCACGCGAGCGGCGCGTCACGCGTAGCTCAGTTCGCGCGCCTTGCCCCAGAACACCCGGTAGCTGAAGATCGTGTAGCCCACGATCGCCGGCACCGTGATGGCGCAGCCGATGGCGATGACGGCCAGGCTCTCTGTGGCACTGGCGGCCTGCCAGATGGTCAGCCTGTCGATCACCACATAGGGGAACAGGCTGTAGGCCAGCCCGATGGCCCCGAGCAGGAAGACCGACACCACGGCCACGAAGGGCGCCCAGCACAGCCGCCCCAGCACCTGCTTGCTGTTGAGCACCACGCGCGCGGCCACCAGCGCGGCCAGTGTCATCAACGGAATGGGCAGCAGCGCGATGAACTCGGGCATCGAGAACCAGCGCGAGCGCACGGTCTCGCTCACCACGGGCGTGGCCAGGCTGATCAGGCCCATGCCGGCCACCACCGGCGCCCAGGCCAGCTTGGCCCACTTCACGGCATGGCGCTGCAAGTCGCCCTCGGTCTTCATGATCAGCCAGCCGGCGCCCAGCAGCACGTAGGCTGCTGGCAGCAGGAAGGCGATCACACCGGCGAACAGCATGAAGGGCCAGCCTTCCTGCAGCCCGGTGATGTAGCGGCCCAGCATCCAGCCTTGCGAGACGGCCGCGATGCCCGAACCGGCAAAGAACGCGAAGTTCCACAGCGGCTTGTGCGCCGCCTGCGCCTTGACGCGGAAGTCGAAGGCCACGCCGCGCAGGATCAGCCCCACCAGCATCAGTGCCACCGGCAGGTACAGCGCCGTCAGCACCATGCCGTGCGCCTTCGGGAAGGCGATCAGCAGGATGCCCACGCCCAGCACGAGCCAGGTTTCGTTGGCGTCCCAGAAGGGACCGATGCTGGACACCATGGTGTCCTTCTGGTCGTCGGTGGCACGGTGCAGCAGCAGGCCCACGCCGAGGTCGTAGCCGTCGAGGATCACGTAGGCCAGCATCGCCAGCCCCATCAGGGCCAGGAAGATGACCGGCAGGGCTTCGCCCCAGTTGACCGCGGCGTTCATGCAGTCACCGCCTGTCCGCCTTCACGCACGGGTGCGCCGGGCATGTCCACCGGCTTCTCCGCCATGTACTTGACCACGCCCACGTAGGCGACGATCAGGCCCAGGTAGACGGTGACGTAGAGCGCCAGCGTCAGCGCGATCATCGGGCTGGGCACGCTGGCCACCACCTCGTCCACACGCAGCAGGCCGAACACCATGTAGGGCTGGCGGCCGATCTCGGTGACGTACCAGCCGGCCACCGTGGCCACCCAGCCGGAGAAGCTCATGCCCGCCAGGCCCCACAGCAGCGGCCGCGGCAGCTTCTCGGCCACCCAGGCGCGGCGGCGGTAGAGCCACAGGCCCACCCAGCTGAAGGCCAGCATCAGCATGCCAGCGCCCACCATCACGCGGAAGCCGTAGAAAACGGGCCTCACGGGCGGGTGCTCGTAGCCCTTGGCGGGGTCTTGCGACTTGAAGTCGTTCAGGCCCTTGATCTCCCCATCGAACTCGTGCGTGAGGATCAGCGAGGCCATCTTCGGGATGCCGATCTCGAAGTGGTTGCTGCGCGTGGTTTCGTCAGGCACGGCGAACAGCAGCAGCGGCGCACCCTTTTCGGTTTCCCACACGCCTTCCATCGCCGCCACCTTCTGCGGCTGGTGCTTGAGCGTGTTCAGCCCGTGGAAATCACCGGCCAGGATCTGCAGCGGGATCAGCACCGCACCCAAAGTGAGGCCGGCGCGCAGCACCTTGGGCGTGCTGGCGTTGGCCTTGCCCTTGAGCAACTGCCAAGCGCTCACGCCGGCCAGCACGAAGGCCACGGTCAGCCCCGAGGCCAGCAGCACGTGCACCAGGCGGTAGGGGAAGCTGGGGTTGAAGATGACTTCCAGCCACGAGGTGACGAAGAACTCGCCGCCGCGGATCTCGTAGCCCGCCGGCGTGTGCATCCACGAGTTCAGCGCCAGGATCCAGAAGGCGCTCATCGTCGTGCCGAAGGCCACCAGGAAGGTGGCGATGAGGTGCGCGCGCTCGCTCACCTTGCCGTGGCCGAAGAGCATCACGCCCAGGAAGGTGGCCTCCAGGAAGAAGGCCGTCAGCACCTCGTAGCCCAGCAGCGGCCCGGCCACGTTGCCCACGCGCTCCATGAAGCCGGGCCAGTTGGTGCCGAACTGGAAGCTCATGGTGATGCCGCTGACCACGCCCAGGGCGAAGCTGAGCGCGAACACCTTGGTCCAGAAGCGGTAGGCCATCAGCCAGGCGTCGTCACGCGTCTTCAGCCAGCGCAGGCGGAAGAAGAGCAGCGTCCACCCGAGCGCGATCGTGATCGTCGGAAAGAGGATGTGGAAGGTGATGTTGGCCGCGAACTGCATGCGGGCCAGGATCAGGGCGTCCATCAGGCGGTGTCCTTGGTAGGGGCGGGCTTCAACTTGCCGGTGAACTCGAGCAGGCGCTGCACCTTCGCGCCCATCTTCATCAGCTGCGAGAGGGTCTGCTGGTCCAGGCGCTGCACGTCGTCGAACCAGGTCGTCATCAGCTCGATGAGGTCGTGCATGCCCTTCATGCGCTCCTGGGCGATGCGGTCGGCCTCTGTGGCCGGGTGCTCCAGCAGCGCGTTGCGCAGCATCGACAGCGTGGGCTCGATCTCGCGCCGTCGGCGCTCGGCGGCCAGGGTCTGGAAGATCTCCCAGGCGTCGCTGGGGGCCTCGAAGTACTCGCGCCGGTCACCCGGGAAGTGGCGCAGCTTCACCAGCCGCCAGGCCTGCAGTTCCTTCAGGCCCATGCTGACGTTGCTGCGGCTGAACTCCAGCTTCTCGGCGATCTCGTCGGCGTGCACCGGCTCGGGCGCCACGAAGATCAGCGCGTACATCTGGCCGACCGTGCGGTTGATGCCCCAGCGGCTGCCCATCTCGCCGAAGTGGCCGACGAAGGCACTGACCAGGGGTGACAGTTGAGACATGCAGGCTTATCGGCAGGTTTCGAGAAGGCCTGAGTCTAGTGAACTTTCAGTAATTACTGAAAGTTCGAGCGACCATGATCGTCCCGCCAGCGTGGCTTTTGACGCGTGCTGGCGCGGCCGGGCCCTGGCTTCGCGACAGGCCGGGAGCCGCAAGGCGGCTGCTAGAGTCCCGCCCCATGCTTGCCACCCCCGCCCTGCAGGGCAAACACATCGTGCTCGGCCTGTCGGGCGGCGTGGCCTGCTACAAGGCCGCCGAGCTGACGCGCGAGCTCACCAAGGCCGGCGCCACCGTGCAGGTGGTGATGACGGAAGCCGCGCTGCAGTTCATCACCGTGGCCACGATGCAGGCCCTCAGCGGGCGCCCGGTCTACACGAACCAGTGGGACGGCCGCGAGCCCAACCACATGCCGCACATCAACCTCACGCGCGAGGCCGATGCGGTGCTGGTGGCGCCGGCGAGTGCCGACTTCATCGCCCAGCTGGCCCAGGGTCGTGCGGGTGAGTTGCTGGCGCTGCTGTGCCTGGCGCGCCCCATCGAACGTTGCCCGCTGCTGCTGGCGCCAGCCATGAATCGCGAGATGTGGGCCCACCCGGCCACGCAGCGCAACGTGGGCCAGGTGCGCGTCGATGGCGCCACGGTGCTGGGCCCGGCCGCCGGCGACCAGGCCTGCGGCGAGGTGGGCGACGGCCGGATGCTCGAAGCCGAGGAACTGCGCGACGAACTCATCGCCTTCTTCCAGCCCAAGCTGCTGGCTGGGCGGCGCGTGCTGGTGACGGCCGGGCCCACCTTCGAGGCCATCGACCCCGTGCGCGGTCTCACCAACCTGAGCAGCGGCAAGATGGGTTTTGCCATCGCGCGCACCGCGGCCGAGGCCGGCGCGCAGGTGACGCTGGTGGCCGGCCCGGTGCACCTGCCCACTCCGCGGGGCGTGCAGCGCCTGGATGTGCGCAGCGCGCAGCAGATGTTCGATGCCGTGCTGCCGCTGGCGCCCGCGCACGGGCTCTTCATCGCCACGGCCGCCGTGGCCGACTGGCGCCCGGCGGCCGTGGCCGGGCAGAAGATCAAGAAAGACGGCAGTGGCAAGGTGCCCGCCTTCGAGATGACCGAAAACCCCGACATCCTGGCCGCCGTGGCGCGCCTGCCTGAAGGCCAGCGCCCGTGGTGCGTGGGTTTCGCGGCCGAGAGCGAGCGGGTCGTGGAGCATGCGCGCGCCAAGCGCCTGCGCAAGGGCATCCCGCTCATCGTCGCCAACCACGGGCCCTCCACCTTCGGGCAGGACCACAACGCGCTGGTCCTGGTGCACGAAGGTGGCGAAACCGAACTGCCCGCCGCCGACAAGCTGAGCCTCGCGCGCCAGCTGGTGGCCGAGGTGGCGCGCCTGGCGCCGCGGCGCACCTGACACCCATTCTTTTTGCGATTGCCGAGATGACCACCGTCGACGTCAAGCTGCTCGACCCGCGCATGGCCGATGCCCTGCCGGCGTACGCCACCCCCGGCAGCGCCGGTCTCGACCTGCGCGCCTGCCTCGATGCGCCGCTGGAGTTGCAACCCGGCGCGGCCGCGCTCATCCCCACCGGCCTGGCCGTGCACATTGGCGACCCGAAGCTCGCGGCAATGCTGCTGCCGCGCTCGGGCCTGGGCCACAAACACGGCATCGTGCTGGGCAACCTGGTGGGCCTGATCGACAGCGATTACCAGGGCCCGCTGATGGTGAGCTGCTGGAACCGAGGCGCCACCGCCTACACCGTGCAGCCGATGGAGCGCATCGCGCAGATGGTCATCGTGCCCGTGGTGCAGGCGGCCTTCCGCGTGGTGGACAGCTTCGAGAGCAGCGCCCGCGGCACGGGCGGTTTCGGCAGCACCGGCCGGGCCTGAGCCGGCCGATCAGCGCCTCAGTGCAGATGCCCGTCGGGCTTGGCGGCGCCGCCGGCCAGCACCGTGACGGGCTCGCCGCCCACGGTGCGTGATTCGATCTCTTCCGGCGTGGCTTCCCGCACGTCGCGCACCTGGATGTGCATGCGCAGCGACATGCCCGCCAGCGGGTGGTTGCCGTCCAAGACGACGTGCGAGGGGTAGGTCTCGGTGACGAGATAGACCACATCGGCCGGCATGTCGGCCGTGGCGTGGCCCTCGGGCAGGCCTTCGAAGGCCATGCCGGTTTCCAGCTTCTCGGGGAAGAGCGCGCGGTCTTCGAAGCACACGAGTTCGGGCTTGTAGTCGCCGAAGGCGTGCTCGGGCTCCAGGTGCAGCTGCAACTCGGCGCCGATGGCGTGGCCGGCCAGGGCTTCTTCCACCTTGGCCAGCAGGTCATCGCCGCCGAAGAAAAACTCCACGGGCTCGTTCAGTTCGTCGATGGGGCGGTTCTGGCCGTCGGTGAGCTTCCAGGTGAGGCTCACGACGCAAGGGTCTGAAATCTGCATGCGCAAGATGATGTCACAGGGCCTCGCTCAGAGCGCCAGCCGCTGCACTGCGCGGCGCAGGCCATCGGCCAGAATGCCGCGATGGACGTGAACCTGAAGACCCCGCTGCTGGGCGGCCTGAGCCCCACCGCCTTCATGCGCCGGCATTGGCAGAAGAAGCCGCTGCTCGTGCGGCAGGCGCTGCCCGGCGTGGTGCCGCCGCTGCCGCGGGCTGCGTTGTTCGGCTTGGCCGAGCAGGACGGCGTGGAGTCGCGCCTGATCCAGCGCACCGGCTCGGGAGCCACCGACTGGCGCGTGCGCCACGGCCCGCTGCCGCGCCGCGCGCTGCCACCCGTGGCGCGCCCGGGTTGGACGCTGCTGGTGCAGGGCCTCGACATGCATGTGCCGGCCGCGCGCGCCTTGCTGGAGCGCTTCCGCTTCGTGCCCGACGTGCGGCTCGACGACCTGATGGTTTCGTGGGCCAGCCCCGGCGGTGGCGTGGGCGCGCATGTCGACAGCTACGACGTTTTCCTGCTGCAGGTGCAGGGCCGTCGCGAGTGGCGCATCGCCCCACCGGCCGGCCGCGGCGAGCCAGCCTGGGTGGAAGGGGCGCCGCTGAAGCAACTGCGCGATTTCAAGCCCACCGAAACCTGGGTGCTGGAGCCCGGCGACATGCTCTACCTGCCGCCGGGCTGGGGCCACGATGGCACCGCGGTGGGCGGTGATTGCATGACCTGCTCGATCGGCTTCCGCTCGCCATCTGCTGGCGAACTGGCTCGCGAGTTGTTGTTGCGTTTGTCCGACGACGAAGGCGAGCCGGGCCTGTACCGCGATCCGCAACAGCCCGCCACCGCACTGCCTGGCGAGTTGCCGCCTGCGCTGCTTGAGTTTGCGCAGCGCGCGCTGTTGCGCCATCTGGCCGACCCACAGGCGCTCCCGCGCGCCCTGGGCGAGATCCTCACCGAGCCCAAACCGCAGGTGTGGTTCGAGGGGCGCGAAGCCTTGGGCACTGGCGCCATCGTGCTCGACCCACGCACCCGCATGGCCTACGACGCACGGCACGTCTTCATCAACGGCGAATCCTTCGTCGCCGGCGGCCGCGACGCGCGCCTGATGCGCACGCTGGCCGACACCCGCGAGCTCGGCGCGCGCGAGCGCGCCGCGCTCAGCGACGGGGCGGCCGAGCTGCTGGGCGATTGGCTCGGCGCCGGCTGGGCACACGAACAGGGCACGTGATGGACAAGGCGGGCACCCCTGCCGAAACGCCGCCGCCGGTCATCGAAGGCCGCGCTTCGGCCCAGGCCGCGCTGCAGTGGGGCTTCGACGCTGCGATGGCCGAGGGCGCACGCCGCATCGTCTGCGTCGACCGCGACTGGGCCGCCTGGCCCGTGCTCGACAACGCGGCGCTGCACCAGGCGCTGGGGGCCTGGCTGCGCCGTCCGCAACGGCGCCTCGTGTTGCTGGGGCGCGGTTTCGAGACCCTCTCGGTGCGCTGCCCGCGGCTGGAGCGCTGGCGCGCCGACTGGATGCATGCCATCGAAGCCTGGCAGCTGCCGGAAGACCGCGCCGGTGCCGAGCCGCCCACGCTGCTGCTCAGCGACGGGGCCGTGAGCGTGCACCTCATCGATGCAGAAACCGGCCGCGGCCGGGCCGAGCGCGACCCCCGGCGCGCACGGCAGTGGTGCGAAGAGATCGACGCGGCGATACAACGGTCGGAACGCACTTGGGCGGTGCGTCCACTCGGGCTCTAGGGATAGCACCTATTCAGGCTATACTTGTGGGCTAGACGCGGGGCGGAGAGCTCCCGGGTCTGAGTGATCTCTGTGTTTCCTTCCCGAAATCGCTTCCCGAAAGCGGGCCGGTGCCACAGCGTCATGCTCGCTTTAGCAGCTCTGTTTCCAACCTCGACAACATCCTTTTAGGTCCACACATGAACAAGTCGCTCGTCCTCGCTTCCCTGGTTGCTGCCGTCGCCCTGGCCGCTTGCGGCAAGAAGGAAGAGGCTCCGGCTCCTGCCCCGGCCCCCGTGGCTGCCCCGGCTCCGGCTCCCGCTCCCGCCGCTTCGGACGCCGCCAGCGCCCCGGCCGACGCCGCTGCCAGCGCCCCCGCTGCTGCCGCCAGCAAGTAATCTCGCTGCGCCGCAAGGCGCGGCAGATGGACAAGCCGCCCTCGGGCGGCTTTTCTTTTTTCTGGTCGCCTTCGGGCGCTCATCTTTTCTTCTGGCCGACTTCAGGCTGCCGCCTGCAGCCCGCTGGCGAAATGTTCGCGCATCAAGCGCGCCGCCGCGGCGGCATCCCGTGCCTCGATGGCTTGCATGAGCGCGCGGTGCTCGGCCAAGGACTCGGCCAGTCGCCCTTGCTTGAACAGTGAGTGGTGGCGGTTGAGCTTCATCACCTTGCGCAGGTCCAGCGCCGTCTGCAGCGCCCAGCGGTTGCCGGCCATCTGCAGCAGCGCGAGGTGAAAGGCCTCGTTGGTGGCGAAGAAGGCGTCACGCTGGCGCACCTGCTTTTCCAGCCGGGCGTGCAGCGCGGCCAGTTCGCTGCGCTGCGTTGGTGTGGCCTGCGCGGCCACGGTGGCCGCCGCGTCGCTCTCCAGCAGGCCCAGCAGGTGGTAGACCTGGGCCACGTCTTCGCGCGAGACCTCGGTGACGTAGGCGCCGCGCCGCACCTTCATCGTCACCAAGCCTTCGGTGGCCAGCACCTTCAGCGCCTCGCGCAGCGGCGTGCGGCTGATGCCGAACTCGGTGCTCAGCTTCATCTCGTCGATCCAGCTGCCCGGCTCCAGCGTGCGCGCGAAGATCTGCTGGCGCAGGCGCTCGGCCACGTCCAGGTAGAGCGCGCGGGGGGCCAGCATCGGTGCGGGCGCGGCGGGTGGGGCGAGGGTGCTCACGCGGGTCGGGCGGGGTTTCGGTGCGGTGCTGTGCGGGTGGCCGTGCAGGGGATTGTCAGGCGCACGTGGGTTTTGAATTCATAATTATGGCTTCGGCGGCCGGTGTTGACCAAGCCGCCCAAGATCCCGAGGATGCCTTGATGAACCCAGCCCAGCCGCCCAGCCCCGAGTTCAAGCCCGCCACCTTGGCCCAGTGGCAGCAGGCCGCGGCGAAATCGGCGCCTGGCGGTGACGTGGGCGCGTTGAACTGGCGCACACCGGAGGGCATCAGCGTCAAGCCGCTCTACACCGCCGAAGACCTCGCGGCGCTGCCGCAGCCGGAACTGGCACACACGCTCCCCGGCTTCGAGCCCTACATCCGCGGGCCGCAGGCCACGATGTACGCGGTGCGGCCCTGGACCATCCGCCAGTACGCCGGTTTTTCCACCGCCGAAGAAAGCAACGCCTTCTACCGCCAGGCCCTGGCCGCCGGCGGGCAGGGCGTGAGCGTGGCCTTCGACCTGGCCACCCACCGCGGCTACGACAGCGACCACCCGCGCGTGACGGGCGATGTCGGCAAGGCCGGTGTGGCCATCGACAGCGTGGAGGACATGAAGATCCTCTTCGACGGCATCCCGCTCGACAAGGTCAGCGTGAGCATGACGATGAACGGCGCCGTGCTGCCGGTGCTGGCGGGCTATGTGGTGGCGGCGGAAGAGCAGGGCGTGGCGCAAGACCAGCTCAGCGGCACCATCCAGAACGACATCCTCAAGGAGTTCATGGTCCGCAACACCTACATCTATCCGCCGTCGCCCAGCATGCGGATCGTGGCGGACATCATCGAGTACACGGCGCAGCAGATGCCGAAGTTCAACTCGATCAGCATCAGCGGCTACCACATGCAGGAAGCCGGCGCGAACCAGGCGCTGGAGCTGGCCTTCACGCTGGCCGATGGCAAGGAGTACGTGAAGACGGCCATCGCCAAGGGCCTGGACGTGGACGCCTTCGCCGGGCGGCTGAGCTTCTTCTGGGCCATCGGGATGAACTTCTATCTCGAGATCGCCAAGATGCGCGCGGCGCGGCTGCTGTGGGCGCGCATCATGAAGGGCTTCAACGCCAAGAGCGCCAAGAGCCTGATGCTGCGCACGCACTGCCAGACCAGCGGCTGGAGCTTGACCGAACAAGACCCGTACAACAACGTCGTGCGCACCACGATCGAGGCCATGGCTGCGGTGTTCGGCGGCACGCAGAGCCTGCACACCAACAGCTTCGACGAAGCCATCGCGCTGCCCACCGAAACCAGCAGCCGCATCGCGCGCAACACGCAGCTCATCATCCAGGAAGAGACGCACATCACCAGCGTGGTCGACCCCTGGGCCGGCAGCTACATGATGGAGAGCCTGACGCAGGAGATGGCGGCCAAGGCCTGGGCCATCATCGAAGAGGTCGAGGCCCAAGGCGGCATGACGCAGACCGTGGACAGCGGCTGGGCCAAGCTGAAGATCGAGGCCAGCGCCGCCGAGAAACAGGCGCGCATCGACAGCGGCAAGGACGTGATCGTCGGCGTCAACAAGTACAAGCTGGCCAAGGAAGATCCGATCGAGATCCGCGAGGTCGACAACGTGAAGGTGCGCGAAGGCCAGATCGCGCGGCTGCAGCAGATCCGCGCCACGCGAGATGGCGCGAAGGTGCAGGCGGCGCTGGAAGCGCTGACGGCAGCGGCTGAATCTGGCAAAGGCAACTTGCTTGCACTCAGCATCGCGGCCATGCGCTTGCGCGCCACGGTGGGCGAGGTGAGCGAGGCTCTCGAGAAGGTCTACGGGCGCCACCGCGCCGACATCCAGAAGGTGACCGGTGTGTACGCAGCGGCTTATGACTCGGCCGAAGGCTGGGAAAAGCTGAAGACCGAGATCGCCGCCTTCGGTGACGAACAAGGCCGCCGCCCGCGCGTGATGATCGCCAAGCTGGGGCAAGACGGCCACGACCGCGGCGCCAAGGTGGTGGCCACGGCCTTCGCCGACCTGGGCTTCGACGTCGACATGGGCCCGCTCTTCCAGACGCCCGAAGAGTGCGCGCGCCAGGCCATCGAGAACGACGTGCATGCGGTGGGCGTCAGCACGCTGGCCGCGGGCCACAAGACGCTGGTGCCGGCCATCATCGAAGCGCTGAAGGCGCAGGGGGCCGACGACATCATCGTCTTCGTGGGCGGCGTGATCCCGCAGCAGGACTACGACTTCCTGTACGACGCGGGCGTGAAGGGCATCTACGGCCCGGGCACGCCGATCCCGGTGAGCGCGAAAGACGTGCTGGAGCAGATCCGCAAGGCGGTGGCGGCGTGACCGAGCCCCACCCGGCGGGCTTCGCCGTGGCCTACACGCTGCAGGAAGCCCGCGCCGAGGACTTCGAGGCGCTGCACGCGCTGCGCCTGCGCGCGATGCGCCCGAGCCTCGAGAATCTGGGCCGCTACGACGAGCAACGCTCGCGCGAGCGCCTGGCCGAGAGCTTCGTGCCGGCGCACACCCAGCACATCGTGGTGGACGGCCAGCGCGTGGGTTTCCTCGTGCTGCGCAAGCTGAGCCACGCGCTGCGCCTGAACCACTTCTACATCGATCCGCCGTTCTCGCGCCGCGGCATCGGCAGCGCCGTGCTGCTCGGCGTGCTGGCGCAGGCGGATGAGTTGCAACTGCCGCTGGAACTTGTGGCGCTCAAGGGCAGCCCGGCCAACCGCTTCTACCAACGCCACGGTTTTGTCGCCACGGGCGAGGGGCCCTGGGACATCGACTACCTGCGCCCGCCGCAGACGCCCACGCTGCAACTCGTGCGCCGCTTCTGGGCCGCGCTGCAGGCGCGTGATTTCGCCGGCGCGCGTGCGCTGCTGAGCGACGATTTCAGCAGCACCTGGTGGAGCAGCAGCGAGCGCTACACCAGCGCCGACGGCTACATCGCGATGCAGCAGGCCTACCCCGAGGGCTGGACCATCCACCTGAAGGAACTGGTGCGCCTGGCCGACGGACGCGTGCTGGCGCTGGTGCGTGTGGACCAGCCGCCGGGCGTGTTCTTCGCCACCACGCTGTGCCGCGTGGACGAGGGCCGCATCACCGCGGTGGACGAGTACTGGGCCACGGTGGAAGCCCCGCCGGCCTGGCGCACGCCCGCGGCCTTTGCCGGCCTGCAGCCCTGCGACCCGCAAGACGACCCAAGGGCGCAGCGGCCTTGAACCTGCCCGCCTCGCTTCCACCGGCCGAGCAGGCGCTGGCCGAGGCCGTGCTGGGCCCGCCGGGCCCGGCGCAGCGCCGCGCCTTGGCCAAGAGCATCACGCTGCTGGAAAGCACGCGCGCCGACCACCGCCAACGCGCCGATGCGCTGCTGAACGCGCTGCTGCCGAAAAGCGGCGGTGCCTTGCGCCTGGGCATCAGCGGCGTGCCGGGCGTGGGCAAGAGCACTTTCATCGAAGGCCTGGGCCTCTTCCTCATCGAACGCGGCCACCGCGTGGCCGTGCTGGCGGTGGACCCGAGCAGCAGCGTGGGCGGCGGCAGCATCCTGGGCGACAAGACGCGCATGGAGCGCCTCTCCGTGCACGAACGCGCCTACATCCGCCCCAGCCCCAGCAGCGGCACGCTGGGCGGCGTGGCCGAGAAGACGCGCGAAGCGATGCTGGTGTGCGAGGCCGCCGGCCATGACATCGTGATCGTCGAGACCGTGGGCGTGGGCCAGTCTGAGACTGCCGTGGCCGGCATGACCGACCTCTTCGTGCTGATGCAACTGCCCAACGCCGGCGACGACCTGCAGGCCATCAAGAAGGGCGTGATGGAGCTGGCCGACCTGGTGCTCATCAACAAGGCCGATCTCGACGAGAAGGCCGCGATGCGCGCCCGCGCACAGATCACCAGCGCGCTGCGCTTCTTCGGCCCGCACGCGCAGCACGGCGCGCAGGTGCTGCAGCTCAGCGCGCTGCAGGGCCTGGGCCTGCCCGAGTTCTGGGCCGCCGTGACGGCCTTCCGCGATGAACGCCAGGCCAGCGGCGCGCTGACCGAACGCCGCCGTGCGCAGGACGAAGCCTGGATGTGGGAACGCATCGAGGCCGGCCTGCGCCAGCGCTTCAAGCAACACCCGGGCGTGCGCGCGCAACTGCCGGCACTGGCCGACGAGGTGCGCGCAGGCCGCCTGGCCGCCAGCGTGGCCGCGCGCCGCCTGCTGGACCTGCTGAACTGAATTCCGTGAATTGACCGAGGAGACATTCCCCATGCACGACATCATCGAACAGCTGGAGAAGAAGCGCGCCGCCGCGCGCCTGGGCGGCGGCGAGAAACGCATCGCTGCGCAGCACGCCAAGGGCAAGCTCACCGCGCGCGAGCGGCTGGAGCTGCTGCTGGACGAGGGCAGCTTCGAAGAGTGGGACATGTTCGTCGAGCACCGCTGCGTCGATTTCGGCATGGCCGACAACCGGCCGCCGGGTGATGGCGTCGTCACCGGCTACGGCATGATCAATGGCCGCCTGGTCTTCGTGTTCAGCCAGGACTTCACCGTCTTCGGCGGCGCGCTCAGCGAAGCCCACGCCGAGAAGATCTGCAAGGTGATGGACCAGGCGATGAAGGTGGGCGCGCCTGTCATCGGCCTGAACGACAGCGGCGGCGCGCGCATCCAGGAAGGCGTGGCTTCGCTGGGCGGTTATGCCGAGGTCTTCCAGCGCAACGTGCTGGCCAGTGGCGTGGTGCCGCAGATCAGCCTGATCATGGGCCCTTGTGCCGGCGGCGCGGTGTACTCGCCCGCGATGACCGACTTCATCTTCATGGTGAAGGACAGCAGCTACATGTTCGTCACCGGCCCCGAGGTGGTGAAGACGGTGACGCACGAGGAAGTGACGGCCGAAGAACTGGGCGGCGCGCTCACGCACACCAGCAAGAGCGGCGTGGCCGATCTGGCCTTCGAGAACGATGTGGAAGCCATCGCGATGCTGCGCCGCTTCTTCAACTACCTGCCTCTGAACAACCGCGAAAAGCCGCCGGTGCGGCCCAGCGAGGACGCCGCCGACCGCACCGATCTCAGCCTTGACACCCTGGTGCCTGACAACCCGAACCAGCCCTACGACATCAAGGAGCTGATCTTCAAGGTGGTGGATGACGGCGATTTCTTCGAGCTGCAGCCCGAGCACGCGAAGAACATCGTCATCGGCTTCGGCCGCATGGACGGGCGCAGCGTGGGCATCGTCGCCAACAACCCCATGGTGCTGGCCGGCTGCCTGGACATCAAGAGCAGCATCAAGGCCGCGCGTTTCGTGCGCTTCTGCGACGCCTTCAACATCCCCGTGGTGACCTTCGTCGACGTGCCCGGCTTCATGCCCGGCACTTCGCAGGAGTACGGCGGCATCATCAAGCACGGCGCGAAGCTGCTGTACGCGTACGCCGAATGCACGGTGCCCAAGGTGACGGTGATCACGCGCAAGGCCTACGGCGGCGCCTATGACGTGATGAGCTCCAAGCACCTGCGCGGCGACGTGAACTTCTCCTGGCCCAACGCCGAGATCGCGGTGATGGGCGCGAAGGGCGCGGTGGAAATCATCTTCCGTGAAGACAAGGGCGATCCGGCCAAGCTCGCAGCCAAGGAAGCGGAATACAAGGCCCGCTTCGCGAACCCCTTTGTCGCCGGCGCGCGCGGCTACATCGACGACGTGATCCAGCCGCACGAGACGCGCAAGCGCATCTGCCGTTCGCTGGCGATGTTGAAAGACAAGAAGCTTGACAACCCGTGGCGCAAGCACGGCAACATCCCCCTGTGAAAGAGGACGCGAAGATGTTCACCAAGATCCTCATTGCCAACCGCGGCGAGATCGCCTGCCGCGTCATCAAGACCGCACGCCGCATGGGCATCGCCACCGTGGCGGTGTACTCCGACGCCGACCGCGATGCGCGCCATGTCGAGCTGGCCGACGAGGCCGTGCGCCTGGGGCCCGCGCCCAGCCGCGAGAGCTACCTCGTCGCCGACAAGATCATCGCCGCCGCCAAGGCCACGGGCGCGCAGGCCATCCACCCGGGCTACGGCTTCCTCAGCGAGAACGAAGACTTCGCGCGCCGCGTGGAAGAAGAAGGCCTGGTCTTCATCGGGCCCAAGCACGCCAGCATCGCGGCCATGGGCGACAAGATCGCCTCGAAAAGGCTGGCCGGCGAGGCCAAGGTCAACACCATTCCTGGCTGGAACGCACCGATCGAGACGCCCGAGCAGGCCGTGAAGATCGCCCAGGACATCGGCTACCCGGTGATGATCAAGGCCAGCGCTGGCGGTGGCGGCAAGGGCCTGCGCGTGGCCCACAACGACAAGGAAGCGCACGAGGGCTTCAGCAGCTGCCGCAACGAGGCGCGCAACAGCTTCGGCGACGACCGCGTCTTCATCGAGAAGTTCGTCGAGAGCCCGCGCCACATCGAGATCCAGGTGCTGGGCGATGCGCACGGCCACGTGGTCTTCCTGCACGAGCGCGAGTGCTCCATCCAGCGCCGGCACCAGAAGGTGATCGAAGAGGCGCCATCGCCCTTCATCAGCGAAGCCACGCGCGCGGCCATGGGTGCGCAGGCGGTGGCGCTGGCCCAGGCCGTGAACTACCAGAGCGCAGGCACCGTGGAGTTCGTGGTCGGCAAGAACCAGAGCTTCTATTTCCTGGAAATGAACACGCGGCTGCAGGTGGAGCACCCGGTCACCGAGAGCATCACCGGCATCGACCTCGTGGAGATGATGATCCGCGTGGCCGCGGGCGAGCTGCTGCCCTTCACGCAGGAACAGATTCCTCGCCGCGGCTGGGCCATCGAGTGCCGCATCAACGCGGAAGACCCCTTCCGCGGCTTCCTGCCGTCCACCGGCCGGCTGGTGCGTTACCAGCCGCCGCCCACCACGATGGAAGCGGCGCTGCCCATGCCGGCCGAAGGCGGCGTGCGTGTGGACACTGGCGTCTACGAGGGCGGTGAGATCCCGATGCACTACGACTCGATGATCGCCAAGCTCATCGTGCACGGGGCCACGCGGGGGGAGGCGATTGCGAAGATGCGCGAGGCGCTCAACGGCTTCGTCATCCGTGGCGTCAACAGCAACATCCCCTTCCAGGCGGCCTTGCTGGCGCACCCGAAGTTCGTCAGCGGCGACTTCAACACCGGCTTCATCGCCGAGCACTACGCGCAAGGCTTCAAGGCCGAAGACGTGCCGCACGCCGACCCCGGCTTCCTGCACGCGCTGGCGGCCGCGGCCTGGCGCCTGTACCGCGAGCGGGCCGTCGGCATCAGCGGCCAGTTGGATGGCCACGGCGTGAGCGTCGGCGAAGACGCCGTGGTGGTGGTCAAGGGCGTGGCCGGCCAGCACCTGCACGTCCCGGTGCGCGTGGCCTTGGCCGAGGGCGGCGTACACGTCGTGCTGGGTGACCAGACCTACGCCCTGCAGCTGCGATGGCGCTTCGGCGGCATCCGCGCGCAAGGCCAGTGCAATGGACAGCCCTTCACCGCGCAGATGGAACGCCAGGGCCTGTGGCTGCGCGTGGAACACAATGGCACCCGCATCGAAGCGCAGGTGATGAGCCCGCGCGCGGCCGAGCTGATGCAGCTGATGCCCTTCAAGGCACCGGCCGACATGAGCAAGTTCCTCATCTCGCCCATGCCCGGCCTGCTGGTGGACGTGGCCGTGCAGCCCGGCCAGAAGGTGCTGGCCGGCGAAAGGCTGGCCGTCATCGAAGCGATGAAAATGGAGAACATCCTCACCGCCACGCAAGACGGCGTGGTGGCCGAGTTGCTGGCGAAGAAGGGCGAGAGCCTTGCCGTCGACCAGCCCATCCTCAGCTTCCGCTGAGGAACTCTTTCCCTGCTTGAAAGCTTGCCTGCCATGAACGCAGCCGTCACTGAATCTCCCATCCAACTGCACCGCCCGGCCAAGCCCGTGGCACCTGCTGCCGGGCCCTGGACCCGCGAAGCCGTGCTGGCGCTGATGGAAAAGCCCTTCATGGAACTGGTGCAGCAGGCCCACGCCGTGCACCGCGAGCACTGGCCCGATGGCGACATCGAACTGGCCAGCCTGCTGAGCGTGAAGACCGGCGGCTGCCCCGAAGACTGCGGCTACTGTCCGCAGAGCGTGCACTACGACACCGGCGTCGACGCCAGCAAGCTGATGGCGCCCGATGCGGTGCTGGAAGCCGCACGCGCCGCGCAGGAAGCCGGCGCCACGCGCTTCTGCATGGGCGCGGCCTGGCGCAGCCCCAACGACCGCGACGTGGAGAAGGTGGCCGAGCTCGTGCGCGGTGTGCGCGGCCTGGGGCTGCAGACCTGCGCCACGCTGGGCATGCTGTCGCCCAGCCAAGCCGGCACCTTGGCCGATGCAGGGCTGGATTACTACAACCACAACCTCGACAGCGCGCCGGATTTCTACCCCACCATCATCGGCACGCGGCAGTACCAGGACCGGCTCGACACGCTGAAGAACGTGCGTGACGCTGGCATCCACGTGTGCTGTGGCGGCATCGTCGGCATGGGCGAAACGCGCGATCAGCGTGCCGGCCTCGTGGCCGAACTCGCCAACCTGAACCCGCCGCCGGAATCGGTGCCCGTCAACGACCTGGTGCGCGTGGAAGGCACGCCGCTGGCCGAGGGTCTGAAGGAGAGCGCGCCGCTCGATCCCTTCGAAGTGGTGCGCGTGATCGCCGCCGCGCGCATCACCATGCCGGGCTCGCGCGTGCGCCTTTCGGCCGGCCGGCGCGAACTGGGCGATGGCATCCAGGCCCTGTGTTTCATGGCCGGCGCCAACAGCATCTTCTACGGCGACAAGCTGCTCGTCACCGGCAACCCCGATGCCGAAGGCGACCGCGCTTTGCTGCAGCGCCTGGACCTGAAGACCACCGGGCAGGTGGTGGCCGCCAAGGGCTGAGCGTGATGAGTGCGCCCAAGCCTTTCCGCATCCTCGGGGTGCAGCAGATCGCCATCGGCGGCCCCGACAAGCAGCGCCTGCAGAAGCTCTGGGTCGAGATCTTCGGCCTGCAGGTCAAGAGCACCTTCGTCAGCGAACGCGAGAACGTCGACGAGGACATCTGCGCCTTGGGGCAGGGCCCGCATGCGGTGGAAGTCGACCTGATGCAGCCGCTGGACCCGGAGAAGAAGCCCGCCGTGCACACCACGCCGCTGAACCACGTGGGTCTGTGGGTGGACGACCTGCCCAAGGCTGTGGAGTGGATGACGGCCAATGGCGTGCGCTTCGCACCGGGCGGCATCCGCAAAGGCGCTGCGGGCCACGACATCTGCTTCATCCACCCCAAAGCCAGCGACGATTTCCCCATCGGTGGCGAGGGCGTGCTGATCGAGCTGGTGCAGGCCCCGCCCGAGGTCGTGGCCGCATTGGGTTGACCTTTTCGGCTGACCCTTTCGGTTGACCCTTTCGGTTGACCGTTCGCGCCGCGGGTCCATCTAGGCACCGCACTCCAACCGCAGCCGCACGGGGTGTCACCGGGGCGGCTTATGCTTCGCGCCCCCGCGGCCCCGGCCGCAGCTCTCGGGCGACCCCGCCCTGGCGATCATGAGCGACCGCAAACCCCTCACGCTGCACCGCCTGCGCGCGATGCACGCCGCCGGCGAGAAGCTGGCCATGCTGACCTGCTACGACGCCGCCTTCGCCGGTGTGCTGGATGCCGCTGGCGTGGACATCCTGCTCGTGGGCGATTCGCTCGGCATGGTGCTGCAGGGCCGTGACAGCACGCTGCCCGTCACCATGCAAGAGATGGCCTACCACACGGCCTGCGTGGCCCGCGGCCGCCGCAGCGCCTGGCTGGTGGCCGACCTGCCTTTCGGCAGCTACCAGCAGAGCACTGCGCAGGCCATCGAAAGCGCCGTGGCGCTGATGCAGGCCGGCGCGCAGATGGTGAAGCTGGAAGGCGGCGGCTGGACGGTGCCCGTGGTGGCCGCGCTGGTGGAGCGCGGCATCCCGGTGTGCGCGCACCTGGGCCTGACGCCGCAGTCGGTGCATGCCCTGGGCGGCTGGCGTGTGCAGGGCCGTGACGAGGCCGCGGCGGCGCAGCTGCTGGCCGAAGCGCAGGCCCTGGCCGAGGCAGGCGCCGCGATGATGGTTCTGGAACTGGTGCCCAGTGCGCTGGCCGCGCGGGTGCAGCAGGCCGTGAACATCCCCCTCATCGGCATCGGCGCCGGGCCGGGCACGGCGGGCCAAGTGCTGGTGCTGCACGACATGCTGGGCCTGAACGGCGCCAATGTGCCGCGCTTCGTGCGCAACTTCATTGCCGATGTCGGGCCCAACGACAACCCCGTGCACGAGGCTGTGCGCCGTTACGTGGCAGCTGTGAAGGACGGCAGCTTCCCCGACCTCGTTTTGCACGGGTACCAGTGATGCACGTGGTGAAGAGCATCGCAGCGCTGCGCGAGGCGCTGCACGGCGGGCCAGCGCCCGCCTTCGTGCCGACGATGGGCAACCTGCATGACGGCCACCTGGCCCTGGTGCGCCAGGCGCGCGCGGCCGTGGGCCCGCAAGTGCCGGTGGTGGCCAGCATCTTCGTCAACCGCCTGCAGTTCGCGCCGCACGAAGACTTCGACAGCTACCCGCGCACCTTCGAGCGCGACTGCGCGCTGCTGCAGCGCGAAGGCTGCGACCTCGTCTTCGCGCCCGACGAGGCCGAGCTCTACCCCGAGCCGCAGACCGTGAAGGTGCACCCGCCCGCGGCGCTGGCCGACGTGCTGGAAGGCGCCTTCCGCCCTGGCTTTTTCGTCGGCGTGTGCACGGTCGTGTTGAAGCTCTTCAACGCCGTGCAGCCGCGTGTGGCCGTCTTCGGCAAGAAGGACATGCAGCAGCTGATGGTCATCCGCCACATGGTGCGCCAGCTGGCGCTGCCGGTGCAGGTGATGGCCGGTGAGACGGCACGGGCCGAAGACGGCCTGGCGCTCAGCTCGCGCAACGGCTACCTCTCGCCCGCAGAGCGCGCCGAGGCCCCGGCGCTGGCGCAGGCCTTGCGCACCCTGGCCGCTGCCGTGCAGGCCGGCCGGCGTGACGTGCACACGCTGGAAACCGAGGCCATGGACAGCCTGCGCGAGCGCGGCTGGGCGCCCGACTACGTGGCGCTGCGCCGCCAGGCCGACCTGGGCGAGCCTCAGGCGGGCGCTGATGAGCCGCTGGTGGTGCTGGCCGCAGCGCGGCTGGGCCGCACACGTTTGATCGATAACCTCGAACTCGCCACGCGGTCTTGAGCCCGCGCCGAGGCCCGACCCCGGGTGCGGGCTAAGCCCCTGGGGTTTTCCCTTCGCTAGAGTGCAGCTTTCCTTGTCCTCCTGATGAACTGGATCTGCCCATGAGCGCCTTCTCCCTGCTCGAACAATTGCTGAAGTCCGGCATGCCCGCCGCGGGCAGCCCGCAGCGCAGCGATCTTGGCAAGTACGCCGGCGGCGCCGCCGTGGGCGGTGTGCTGGGCTTGCTGATGGGCAGCAAGCGCGGCCGCGGCATGGGCGGCACGGCGCTGAAGTTCGGCAGCGTGGCGGCGCTGGGCGCGCTGGCCTGGAAGGTCTACCAGGACCACCAGGCCAAGCAGACCGCTGCAGCCGCGCCCGCGCCGGCCCGCGCGCCCATCGACATCACGCCGCCGGCCTACGCAGCGCCGGCCAGCTTTGCTGCGCTGCCCGCGCCGCAGCTGGAAGCGCACAGCCAGGCCATGCTGAAGGCCCTGATCGCCGCGGCCAAGGCCGACGGCCACATGGACGAGCGTGAACGCGGCCTGGTGCACGCCGAGTTGCAGCGCATCGAGGCCGATGCGGCCACGCGCGCCTGGGTCGACGCCGAACTGGCGCGCCCGGTGGAGCCGGCCGAAGTGGCCGCTGCCGCCACCGGCCCCGAGATGGCCGCCGAGATGTACCTGGCCAGCGTGCTGATGGTCGACCAGACCACGACCATGGAGCGCGCCTACCTCGACGCGCTGGCGCGCGAGCTGCGCCTGGCGCCCACGCTGAAAGCCGATCTGGAAGCGCGCGCCGCGGCGGTCTGAAGCCCGGCTGCAACAGCCGCCCCAACAGGGCCCTGAACGAGGGGGCAGCGAGGGCGCTTGGCGGGCTGCGTGTCTCATCCTTGTCATCGGGCTTGCCTAAGGTCTGGGTCACACCCCATACCTGCAGGAGCAAGCCCCATGTCCACATCCACACGCGCGCTGGTCGCACTCACGCTGGCCGCCGCTGCCGCCGGCGCACAAGCCCAGCTGGCCTTCACCGAAGTCGCGCCCTGGAGCAGCGGCAATTCGCCGGTGGCGGCCGACTGGTTCGAGATCACCAACTTCGGCAGCGAGGCCGTGGACCTCACCGGCTTCCGCGTCGACGACGCTTCCAACAGCTTTGCCGCGTCGGTGGCGCTGGTGGGCGTGGTCAGCCTCGCCCCGGGGCAGTCGGCCCTCTTCGTTGAAGGTGCTGCGGCCAACGCCAACTTCCTGAGCACCTGGTTCGGCGCCAACGCGCCGGCAGGACTGCTGGTCGGCCGCTACAGCGGCTCGGGAATCGGCTTGAGCACGGGCGGCGATGCGCTGAACCTCTTCAATGCCGCAGGCACCTTGCTGACGCGCGTGGACTTCGGCGCCTCGCCAGCCAGTGCGCCCTTCGCCACCTTCGACAACGCCGCCGGCGCCAGCGGCGTGACGCTCAGCACCCTGTCGGTGGTGGGCCTCAACGGCGCATTCGTCGCGGCTGCCGGTGGCGAGATCGGCTCGCCCGGCACCGTGGGCGTCATTCCTGAGCCCGGCACCTGGGCGCTGATGCTGGCCGGTCTGGCTGCGGTGGGTGGCATCGCTCGCCGCCGCGTGGCCTGAGCAAGGGGCGCCACGATGACGCACTTCGTTCGCGCCCTGCTTGCCACCGCCGCCGCTGCCCTCTCGCTGGCCGCAGCCGGCCCGGCAGCCGCTCAGAGCACGTCCATCCAGCTGGGTGGCTATGTCCTCACCGGCAACTACAGCATCGACGTGCTCGGGGGCCTGGGCCTGGAAGCCAGCGCCGTGACCTACGCACGCGACCGCCAGTCGCTGTTCATCGTTGGCGATGAAGGCCTGGGCGTGGTGGAGCTCTCGCTCACCGGGCAGACGCTGTCCAGCATGCGCTTTTCCGCCTGGCCCACCGCCAGCACCAACAACGACGCCGAAGGCCTGGCCTACCTGGGCGACGGGCTGCTGGTGGTCGCTGAAGAGCGCCTGCAGGACGCTTTCAGTTTCAGCTACCAGGCCGGTGGCAGCGTGAACCTGGCGAACGCCCCCAGCGTGAGCTTCGGGTCCACGGTGGGCAACGTCGGCATCGAGGGCATCGCCTTCGACCCGCGCGACAGCAGCGTCTTCGTGGTGAAGCAGGACAACCCGGTCCAGCTGCGCGGGGGCGTAGCGAGCTTCTCCTTGGGCGGTGGCAGCTTCGTCGAGACCCTGAGCTTCAACGGCGCGACCAGCCTGTTCGGGCTGAACAGCCTGTCCGACGTCGCCTCGCTGGGGGGTGTGAACGCACTGGCTGGCAGCGCCGCGGCCAACAACCTGCTGCTGCTGAGCCTGGATTCGCGCCGCTTGATCGAGATCGACCGCGCGGGCAACACGCTGTCCAGCCTGGACCTCAGCGGTCTCACCGCCCAGGCCATCGAAGGCGTGACCATCGACGAGGCCGGTGTGATCTACCTCGTGGCGGAAGACAGCGGCACGCCCAACTCGCGCCTGCTGGTGCTGAGCCCGGTGCCCGAGCCCGGCACCTGGGCGCTGATGGCGGCCGGCCTGCTGGCCATCGGCGCTGCGGCGCGGCGCCAGTCGTGCCGGGTGCAGCCCCAGCGCTGAGGCAGCGCTGAGCCAGCGGGCGGGTTTCAGGCCGCGCTGCGCAGCGGCACCGCCGCCGGGCTGGACGGCCGCACGGTGCTCAGGCAGCTGACCAGCGCTTCCACCAGCGCGCCGCCGTTCATGCCGCGGTCCACGGCCATCACGTGGGCCGCCGGCAGCGGCTGGCCGGGCTGCGTGCCCAGCGTGCCGTGCACCGCTGCGTGGTCGGTCTGGCCGTCCACGAGGAAGACGGTGCGAGACAGGGCGCCGGTGTCGCGCAACTGCGCCAGTTCCCAGGCCGTGCCGCGGCGTTCGGTGTTGAAACCGCGCAGGTCCACGACCACGGCATCGCAGCCCTGCAGCAGGCCCTTCACGGCCTCTTGCCACATGTCGGCGAAGCAGAAGTACTCGTTGACGCGGTAACGGCCGTCGGGGTCGGGCTGGTCGTCCAGCGTGGAGATGCGGCGCCGCAGCGTGCTGCTGTCGGCGATGAAGCTGTCGCGCAGGCGCCCGCGCAGGAAGGCGGCGGCCTTCGCGGGGTCGATGGTGTGCGCGGCCATGTCGGTGCCACCGATCAGCACGATGGGGCCGATGAAGCGCCAGCGGTACTCCAGTTCGTCCATCAGGCGCTCGCCGCGGCTGTCTTGCGCGAACACGCGCAGCACCAGCAGTCGGCGGTTGCTGGCCAGCGGCTGCAGCCCATAGCGCGTGACGAGCCAGTACACCAGCAGCGCCAGCGCGCTGGCGCCGGCCAGCTGCAGGTTGCTGGGGTCGATGAGCGAGGCGCCCTGGAACATGGTCTCGATGGCCATGGCCACGCCCGACACCGCCAGCATCCAGCTGAAGACCTGGAACTGCGCGTCGCTGAACAGCTTCTGCGCGTAGGCCAGCCCGATCCAGCTCAGCATGAAAAACGCCGCCAGCGCACCCAGGCCCAGCGCACAGCCGAGGATGAGGCTGCGCGTGAACGTGTCCTCGGGTTGCAGCAGGTCCCAGGCCAGCGCGCCGGCCCCCAGGGCCACCACGAAGATGGCGAGCAGCGCCGCGCCCAGCAGCGGCACCAGCGTGCGCTTGATGCGATCGACCATGGTCAGGAAACACAGCCCGATCGCCACCAGCGCGATGAAGCAGGACGACAGCAGCTTCAGCAGCACCGGGTGCTGCACGACGTTCAGCGCCACCAGCAGCGAGCCCAGCACCACCAGCACGGCCGGCACCTTGAACTTCCAGCCCCAGAGCACCGCCATCGCCTGGATTCGGCGCCCCCAGGCCGCGGGTGCCCAGGCGCGCAGCAGCACGGCAGCCACCGTGAGCAGCACCACGCCCGCCAGCGCCAGCAGCGAGGCCTGCCGGCCGCCGCTGCCCCCGAGCGAGGTGACGATGGCCTGCATCGCAAAGGCCGCAAAAGTGGCCGGCGCGAAGTACACCCAGAACAGCCGCCCGAAGCGCGCTGCCGACACGCCCAGCAGCACCACGGGGCCGCAGAAGGCCGCGAACATGAAGAAGGAGATGGCCCAGGACAGCAGGCCGTCGCTGTCGCTGTCGAAACGGTAGAAGAAGGCCGTGGCTGCCATTGCGGAATACAGCGTCAGCACGCCCAGCAGCACCGCCAGCACACGCCGGCGCTGGCGCTCGATGGCGTGCAGCAGCGCGCGGCCTTGCAGCGGCGCGGTGGCCGCTGCCGGCGGGGCGGCGGCCGGCGCCATCATGAAGTTGCGCAGCCGCCGCCGGTACAGCCGCAGCACCCAGGGCGCGCTGAGTTGGGCCAGCACCATCACCACGATGCCCAGCCAGGTGAAGGCCACGCTGAGGTCCACAGTCTCGGCCGGCAAGGGGGCTGAGGCTGCCAAGGTGGCGGCGGTGGGGGTGTCCATGGGGCACGGACAATGTAGGCCATGACGCGCCCCGACACACCCCCTACCGTCGCCCCTGCCGCCGTTGGAGCCGCGCCGGCCGATCTGCCCTTCAGCCCCGCGGCCGAGCGCAACGCGCCGCACATCCTGCGCGTGCTGCAGGGCTGGCTGCCGCCAAAGGCCACGGTGCTGGAGATCGCCAGCGGCACCGGCCAGCACGCGTTGCACTTCGCACAGGCCCAGCCGCAGTGGCGCTGGTGGCCCACCGAGGCGCAGGCCGCGGCGCTGCCGGTGCTGCAGGCGCGCTGCGCCGGTCTGGCCAACGTGCAGGCCCCGCAGGTGCTGGACGTGATGGCGCCGGCTTGGCCCGTGCCCGCGGGCGCCTTCGACGCGGTGGTGGTGGCGAATCTGCTGCACATCTCGCCCTGGCCGGCCACGGCCGCCTTCTTCCGCGGCGCGGCGCGGGCGTTGCGGCCGGGCGGCTGCGTGGCCGTCTACGGCCCTTTCGTGGTGCCGGGCGAGCCGCTTGCGCCCAGCAACGCCGCGTTCGACGCCGACCTGCGTGCGCGCGACGCTCGCTGGGGGCTGCGCTCGCTGCAAGACGTGCAGGCCGAGGCGCTGGCCGCCGGCCTGCGCCTGGACGAGCGCCACGACATGCCGGCCAACAACCTGCTGCTGCGCTGGGTGGCGGCCTGAGGCTTCTCAATCAGCGAAGCCTCGGTTGATAATCGCCGGAACATGACGCCGACGACGAAGGCTAAGCTCTGCGCCGCAGGGTGCCTTCGGTGTCTGGCTCACCGGCCGGCACCGAGCCCGCGGCCCCCACGCCCACCGGTGTGAGGGGCAGCCCCGGCGGCGGCACCCTGCAACCCCGCCCTTGGCGCGCCGCGCCTCCATGCGTTTCGACCTCACCACGCTCAACCTCGTGCTCGCCATCGCCGACACCCGCAGCATCACGCGCGGCGCCGAGCGTGAGCACCTGGCGCTGGCCGCCGCCAGCAAGCGCCTGAGCGACCTCGAAGCCCGCTTCGGCGTGCCGCTGTTCGACCGCCACGCGCGCGGCGTGCTGCCCACCGAGGCCGGCCGCGCGCTGGTGCGCCACGTGCGCAGCCTGCACGCCAGCCTGCACGCGCTGGAAAGCGAGGTGGTGGAGTTCTCGCGCGGCATCCAGGGCCACCTGCGCATCGCGGCCAACGCCGGCGCCATCAGCGAGTGCCTGCCGCCCGACCTGGCGGCGTTTTCGCAGGCCCACCCGAAGATCCGCATCAGCCTGGAAGACCTCACCAGCGCCGACATCCAGGCCGCCGTGGCCGAGGGCCGCGCCGACGTGGGCATCTTCGTGGCCCCCGTGCTCGACAACCGGCTCGACACCCGCGTCTACCGCCACGGTGCGCTGGCCGCGATGGTGCCGGCCGGCCACGTGCTGGCCACGCGCAGCGAGGTGGCCTTCGACGACCTTCTCGACCACGACATCGTCGGCCTGCACCAGGGTGCCGCCGTGCACGAACTGATGCGCGCCGAGGCCGAAGGCCAGGGCCGCGTGCTGAAGGCGCGGCTGCAGGTGCGCGGCTTCGACGCCATCGCGCAGCTGGTGGAAGCCGGCCTGGGCGTGGCCGTGCTGCCCGCCGCCGTGGCGCAGCGTTTTGCGCAGCTCTTCCGCGTGCAGGTGCTGCCCATGCGCGACGCCTGGGCGCAGCGCAGCTATCTGCTGGGCGTGCGCCGGCAGGAGGTGCTGCCCACCGTGGTGCAGCGTTTCGTCGACGCGCTGTGCCCTGCCTCTCTTTCTTCTTCAGGAGACCCCCAGCCATGACCGCCAGGACGCTCTACGACAAGCTGTGGGACGAACACGTCGTCCACACGGAAGAAGACGGCACCGCCGTGCTCTACATCGACCGCCACCTCGTGCACGAGGTGACGAGCCCGCAAGCCTTCGAAGGCCTGCGCCTGGCCGGGCGCAAGGTGTGGCGCGTGAGCAGCATCGTGGCCACGGCCGACCACAACACGCCCACCACCGGCTGGGAGCTGGGGCTGAACGGCATCACCGATGCGGTGAGCAAGCTGCAGATCACCACGCTGGACGCCAACATCCGCGCCAGCGGTGCCGCGGCCTACTTCCCCTTCATGGACAAGCGCCAGGGCATCGTGCACGTGATCGGGCCCGAGAACGGCGCCACGCTGCCGGGCATGACGGTGGTGTGCGGCGACAGCCACACCAGCACGCACGGCGCCTTCGGTGCGCTCGCGCACGGCATCGGCACCAGCGAGGTCGAGCACGTGATGGCGACGCAGACGCTCTTGGCGAAGAAAGCCAAGAACATGCTGGTGAAGGTGGAAGGCGCTTTGGGCCGCGGCGTCACCGCCAAGGACGTGGTGCTGGCCATCATCGGCAAGATCGGCACCGCCGGCGGCACGGGCTACACCATCGAGTTCGGCGGCAGCGCCATCCGCAGCCTCAGCATGGAAGGTCGCATGACGGTGTGCAACATGGCCATCGAGGCCGGCGCACGGGCGGGCCTGGTGGCGGTGGACGACAAGACCATCGCCTACTGCCAGGGCCGCGCCTTCAGTCCGAAGGGCGTGGAATGGGAGCACGCCGTGGCGCACTGGCGCACGCTGCACAGCGACCCGGGCGCGCATTTCGATGCCGTGGTGGAGCTCGACGCTGCGCAGATCCAGCCGCAGGTGACCTGGGGCACGAGCCCCGAGATGGTGCTGCCCGTGGACGGCCGCGTGCCCGACCCCGACAAGGAAAAGGACGCCACCAAGCGCAGCGCCATCGAGCGTGCGCTGGTCTACATGGGCCTGCAGCCCAACAAGGCCATCACCGACATCCGCATCGACAAGGTCTTCATCGGCAGTTGCACCAACAGCCGCATCGAAGACCTGCGCGAGGCCGCTGCCGTGGTGAAACGTGTGGGCCAGAAGGTGGCCAGCAACGTGAAGCTGGCGCTGGTGGTGCCAGGTTCGGGCCAGGTCAAGGCGCAGGCCGAAGCCGAGGGCCTGCACGAGATCTTCAAGGCCGCCGGCTTTGAGTGGCGCGAGCCCGGCTGCAGCATGTGCCTGGCGATGAACGCCGACCGTCTGGAGCCCGGCGAACGCTGCGCCAGCACCAGCAACCGCAACTTTGAAGGCCGCCAGGGCGCAGGTGGGCGCACCCACCTCGTCAGCCCGGCGATGGCCGCCGCGGCCGCGCTGAACGGCCACTTTGTCGATGTCCGGAGGATTGCTTGATGGATGCCTTCACCCTGCACACCGGCCTGGTGGCCCCGATGGACCGCGCCAACGTCGACACCGACGCCATCATCCCCAAGCAGTTCCTGAAGAGCATCGCGCGCAGCGGCTTCGGGCCTAACTTGTTCGATGAGTGGCGTTATCTTGACCCGGGTGAGCCGGGGCAGGACCCGGCCAGCCGCAAACCGAACCCGGATTTCGTGCTGAACCAGCCGCGCTACCAGGGCGCCAGCGTGCTGCTGGCGCGCCAGAACTTCGGCTGCGGCAGCAGCCGCGAGCACGCGCCTTGGGCGCTGCAGCAGTACGGCTTCCGCACCATCCTGGCGCCGAGTTTTGCCGACATCTTCTTCAACAACTGCTTCAAGAACGGCTTGCTGCCCATCGTGCTGAGCGAAGCGCAGATGGACCGGTTGTTCGACGAAGCGGCGGCCTTCCCCGGCTACCAGCTCACCATCGACCTGCCGCGCCAGGTGGTGGTGAAGCCCGACGGCAGCGAGCTGCCGTTTGAGGTGCAGGCCTTTCGCAAGTACTGCCTGGTCAACGGTTTCGACGACATCGGTCTGACGCTGCGCCATCAAGACAAGATCAAGGCCTTCGAGGCCGAACGCCTGGCGCGCATGCCCTGGCTGGCCCACACCGGCCTCTGAACGAGAGCAATCACCATGAGCATGAAGATCGCCATCCTGCCGGGCGACGGCATCGGCACCGAGATCGTGGCCGAGGCCGTGAAGGTGATGCAGGTGCTGGACCTGCCCTTCGAAACCGAAACCGCGCTCGTCGGCGGCGCCGCGTACGAGGCCCACGGTCACCCGCTGCCCGACAGCACGCTGCAACTGGCCAAGGACGCCGACGCCATCCTCTTCGGCGCCGTGGGCGACTGGAAGTACGACAAGCTGGAGCGCGCGCTGCGCCCCGAGCAGGCCATCCTGGGCCTGCGCAAGCACCTGGGGCTGTTCGCCAACTTCCGGCCGGCGCTGTGCTACCCGCAGCTCACGCACGCCTCCAGCCTGAAACCCGAGCTCGTGGCGGGCCTGGATATCCTGATCATCCGGGAACTCACCGGCGACATCTACTTCGGCCAGCCCCGAGGCCGCCGCACCGCGGTGGACGGGCACTTCCCCGGCGCGGAAGAAGCCTTCGACACCATGCGCTACAGCCGGCCTGAGATCGAGCGCATCGCGCACGTCGCTTTCCAGGCCGCGCGCAAACGCAGCAAGAAGGTGACTTCGGTCGACAAGGCCAACGTGCTGGAAACCTTCCAGTTCTGGAAAGACGTGGTCACCGAGGTGCACGCCGCGCACTACCCCGATGTCGAGCTGCAGCACATGTACGTCGACAACGCGGCGATGCAGCTGGTGAAGGCGCCCAAGGCCTTCGACGTCGTCTTCACCGGCAACATGTTCGGCGACATCCTGAGTGACGAAGCCGCCATGCTCACCGGCAGCATCGGCATGCTGCCGAGCGCTTCGCTGGACAAGAACAACAAGGGCCTCTACGAACCCAGCCACGGCAGCGCGCCCGACATCGCGGGCAAGGGCGTGGCCAACCCGCTGGCTACAATCCTCAGCCTTGCCATGATGCTGCGCTACACCCTCCAGCAACCCGCCGCCGCCGAGCGCGTTGAAGCCGCCGTGCAGGCCGTGCTCAGCGCCGGCCTGCGCACGGGTGACATCTGGAGCGAAGGCACCACCAAAGTGGGCACGCAGGCCATGGGCGACGCGGTCATCGCGGCCCTCACTGGCAAAACCATCACCACCATTACCAAGAGCTGAAGCTCTCGGATCGTCTCGCCCCCACTTCTGGACCCCGGCGATACGGCCGGGGCAGCAGCAGGGGTCCGGACAACCTGGTTAGTGGAAAGGCAAGACTGAGATGGCACTCGTAGGATTGGTTGGCTGGCGCGGCATGGTCGGCAGCGTGCTGATGGACCGCATGCAGGCCGAAGGCGACTTCGCGCTCATCGAACCGCTGTTCTTCAGCACCAGCAACGCGGGCGGCGCTGCCCCCGCGCAGGCGAAGAACGAGACGAAACTTCAAGACGCGCACGACATCGAGGCGCTCAAGCGCTGCGACATCGTGCTCACCTGCCAGGGTGGCGACTACACCAGTGCCGTTTATCCCAAGCTGCGCGCCGCGGGCTGGAACGGCCACTGGATCGACGCCGCCAGCACGCTGCGCATGAACAGCGACGCCGTCATCGTGCTCGACCCGGTGAACCTGCCCGTCATCAAGAACGCGTTGGCCGCGGGGGGGCGCAACTGGATCGGTGGCAACTGCACGGTCAGCTGCATGCTGATGGGCGTGGGCGCGCTGTACAAGGCGGGCCTCGTCGAGTGGATGAGCACGCAGACCTACCAGGCCGCCAGCGGCGGCGGCGCGCAGCACATGCGCGAACTGCTCACGCAGTACGGCACGCTCAACGCGGCGGTCAAGCCGCTGCTGGACGACCCCAAGAGCGCCATCCTCGAGATCGACCGCCAGGTCATCGCGAAGCAGCGTTCGCTCACGGCCATTGAGACCGCCAACTTTGGCGTGCCGTTGGGCGGCTCGCTCATCCCGTGGATCGACAAGGATCTTGGCAACGGGATGTCGAAAGAAGAGTGGAAGGGCATGGCCGAGACCAACAAGATCCTCGGTCAGGGTGAAGGTTTCAGCGCGCCGGCCGTGCCCGTGGACGGCTTCTGCGTGCGCGTGGGCGCCATGCGCTGCCACAGCCAGGCGCTGACGCTGAAGCTGAAGAAGGACGTGCCGGTGGCCGACATCGAGGCCCTGATCGCCGCCGACAACGCCTGGGTGCAGGTGGTGCCCAACACGCGCGAGGCGACACTGCAGCACCTCACGCCCGTGGCCGTGACGGGCACGATGACCATCCCCGTGGGCCGCATCCGCAAGCTGGCGATGGGCCCCGAGTACGTCGGCGCCTTCACCATCGGCGACCAGCTGCTCTGGGGCGCGGCCGAGCCGCTGCGCCGCATGCTGCGCATCCTGCTCGAGGCCTGAGTTCGGGTCTGAGCCTCGGCATGAACGCCGCCGCGCCACCCCTGCGCGGCGGGCCGTTGCCCCTTGGCAACAAGGTGCAACGGCCGCCGAAACAAAGCATTTCGCCCGCTGTTCATCAGCCTCTGCGTGAGCTTGCGCGCGTATATGCTTGATACTGTTGCGATTTCTGTCACATGGCAGGCCCATCCGGGGCCTGAAGCCGTCTGACTTGAAGGGACAGCGGTCGGCTTCCCGAAAAGCCGTGACCGTCCTGCGTGGGGGAAAGCCTTGAATCAAAGTCCGACGAAAGCCGCGCGGTTTGCGCTCCGTGGGGTGGCGCTGGCCGCTGCCTGCCTGTGGGCCACGCATGCCGGAGCCCTGGGCCTGGGCCGCTTGAGCGTCACGTCCGCCCTGGGTGAAACGCTGCGGGCAGAGATCGAAGTCACCAGCATCACGCCGGAAGAGGCTTCCTCGCTGCAGCTGCGCGTCGCGCCGTCAGAGGCTTTCCGCGCTGCGGGTGTCGACTACAACGCCGTGCTGCCCTCGGCCACCGTCACGCTCGTGCGCCGGCCCGATGGCCGCTCGGTGGTGCGCATCACCAGCGACCGCGCGGTGCTCGAGCCCTTCGTCGACGTGATCATCGAAGCCTCGTGGAGCAGCGGTCGCCTGGTGCGCGAGTACACGATGCTCTTCGACCCGCCCAGCGCGCGCACGGCGCAGGCGGCCCCGGCCGCGCCCGTCACGGCACCCGTGATGACGCCGGCCCCGGCGCCCAGTGCCGGCACCGCTGCACCGGCACCCCAGGCGGCGGCACCCGCTTCACCTGCCACCGGGCCTTCAACGGTGCGCACCACGCCGCGCCCGCCCGTGGCTGGCGCAGCCCCCGCTGCTGGAGCCGGGCCGAATGAGGTGAAGGTGCGCGCAGGCGATTCGCTGTCCCGCATCGCTTCGCGCACGCAGCGCCCCGGGGTCTCTCTCGACCAGATGCTGGTCTCGCTGTTCCGCGGCAACCCGCAGGCCTTTGCCGGCGACAACATGAACCGGCTGAAGTCGGGCGCGGTGCTGTCGGTACCGTCCACCGAGCAGGCTGGTGCCATCACGGCGGCCGAAGCGCGCGAGGTCATCCAGGCGCAGAGCGCCGATTTCGCCGCCTACCGCCAGCGGCTGGCCAGCGGCACCACCACCGAAGCCGATGCCGCCGCCGGCCGCCAGGCCCGCGGCCAGGTGCAGACGCAGGTGGACGACCGCAAGGCCGCAGCCGCGCCCACGCCCGACCGCCTCAAACTCAGCCAGGGCGGCGTGAAGGCCTCGGCCCCCGAAGCGCGTGCCTCCACCGAAACGCAGAAACGCGACGAAGCCGCGCGCCTGGCCGAACTGGCGCGCAACGTCGAAGAACTCAAGCGCCTGCAGCAAGGCACGGCCGCCACCAGCGGTCCTGCGCCCGCCGCCCCGGCGGCTGCTCCTGCGCCGGCTCCCGCTGCACTGCCCGCCCCGACGGTGACGGCCGCTGCGCCGACAGCCCCGCCGCCGGCCGCTGCGCCTGTGCCGGCACCCAAGCCGCCGGCCGCTGCGCCTGCACCGGCGCCCGCGCCGGCCCCCGCCGAGGGCGGCAGCTTCATCGACAACCTGCTCGACAACAACTCGATGCTGCTGCCGGGCGCTGGCGTGCTGGTGGTGCTGCTCGCAGGCCTGGGCCTGTACCGCCTGCGCTCGCGCCGCAAGCCGGCCGGCGAGACCTCGTTCCTGGAAAGCCGCCTGCAGCCCGACTCCTTCTTCGGCGCCAGCGGCGGCCAGCGCATCGACACGCGCGATGCGGCGGCCACCTCGAACTCGTCGATGAGCTATTCGCTCAGCCAGCTGGACGCCATCGGCGACGTCGACCCAGTGGCCGAGGCCGATGTGTACCTGGCCTACGGCCGCGATCTGCAGGCCGAAGAGATCCTCAAGGAAGCGATGCGCGCCACGCCGGAGCGCATGGCCATCCGCAGCAAGCTGCTGGAGGTCTATGCCAAGCGCCGCGACATCAAGGCTTTCGAACTGCTGGCCACGCAGCTCTTCAACCTGACGCACGGCGAAGGCGAAGACTGGCAGAAGGCCCAGGAGCTGGGCCGCGGCATCGACCCCGAGAACGCGCTCTACGCGCCTGGCGGCGTGCCCGAAGAGGTGCGTGCCGCTGGTGGCGTGATGATGCCCGACGCCCTCGGCGCCTCGACGCAGCCCTATACCGCGCCGCCCACGCCGCCCGCTTTCGAGCCGGCGGTGGACGCGACGCTCGATTCGCAGCTCGATTCGCGTTTGGACACCAGCGCCGGGCTCGATCTCGACCTCGGCTTCGACATGCCCGACGCGCCGGCGCCGGCGCCCAGCGCCACCCCCATCACCGAAACCACGCAGCCCTTCACCACGGCCGCGCAGATGGGGGGCGATGACGGCCTCGACTTCAGCCTCGAACCGGCCGACCAACCGAAGACCGTGCCGGTGCAGCGCAACGTGGCCCCGCCGCCGGCCGACGACGGGCTCGATTTCGACCTTGGCGCGCTGAGCAACGAGCCCGTCACCATCGCCATCAAGCCGCCGGCTCCGGCCCCGGCCGACGGCGGTCTGGATTTCGGTGAGTTCTCCATCGGCGGCGAGGCTCTGACACCGCCTGAAGCCTCCGAAGCCGGCGCCGACGATCCGAACGACCCGCTGGCCCGCAAGCTGGAGCTGGCTGAAGAGTTCCGCCAGATCGGCGATCTGGAAGGTGCGCGCGACCTGCTCGAAGAGGTGGTCGCCAAGGGCGCTGGCCCGCTCCAGGCCAAGGCCCAGGGCATGCTCGACAAGCTGATGTGAGCAAGCGCCTCCGCGCATGCGGGGGCGCGGGCTGATGCGCATCGCGCTCGGCATCGGCTACCGCGGCCAGGGCTATCACGGCTGGCAGTCGCAGCCGGATGGCCGCACCGTGCAGGACGAGCTGGAGCTGGCGCTCTCGGCTTTCGTCACGCGGCCGACCGACACCGTCTGCGCCGGCCGCACCGATGCCGGCGTGCACGGGCTGAACCAGGTCGTGCACCTCGACACCGACATCGAGCGCCCGGCCTTCTCTTGGGTGCGTGGCACCAACCGCTACCTGCCGGCCGACATCGCCGTGCAATGGGCGCAGCCGGTGCCCGACAGCTTCCACGCACGCAACAGCGCGCGCGGCCGGCGCTATCGCTTCGTGCTGCTGGAATCACCTGTGCGCCCGGCGCTGGAGCAGGGCCTGGTGGGCTGGGTCTTCCGGCCGCTGGACGGCGAGGCCATGCGCGCGGCCGCGGCGGCACTGATTGGCACGCACGACTTCACCAGCTTCCGCGCCGCGAACTGCCAGAGCCCGACGCCGGTGAAGACGCTGCGGTCCATCGAGATCCGCCGCCGCGGTGCCTACTGGTCCTTCGAGTTCGACGCCAACGCCTTCCTGTACCACATGGTGCGCAACATCATGGGTTGCCTGGTGGCGGTGGGGCAGGGGCGCGAAGGCCCGGGCTGGATGGCCGAGGTGCTGGCCGCGCGCAGCCGCGATGCCGCCGCGCCCACCTTCCCGCCAGACGGCCTGTACTTCGTGGGGCCGTACTACG
This sequence comes from Rubrivivax sp., assembly GCA_051861265.1. Classification (GTDB taxonomy): domain Bacteria; phylum Pseudomonadota; class Gammaproteobacteria; order Burkholderiales; family Burkholderiaceae_C; genus Rubrivivax. The sequence continues at coordinate 29,099 of JBHYDA010000016.1, read as the reverse complement.
ATGAGGCGCTGCGCATTCCCGCGCACACGCCGGCAGCCGATTGGCTGCCCTGAAAGTCACTGTGCCCCGCACCCGCATCAAGATCTGTGGCCTCACCCGCGAGGCCGATGTCGACGAGGCCCTGGAGGCCGGCGCCGACGCGCTGGGCTTCGTGCTGTACCCGAAAAGCGCCCGCCATGTGACGCTGGCGCGTGCCGCCGAACTCGTGGGCCGCATGCCGCCTTTCGTCACGCCGGTGCTGCTGCTGGTGAACGCCTCGCCGCATGACGTGCGCCTGGCCACGGAGGCGCTGCCGCAGGCCCTGCTGCAGTTCCACGGCGATGAAACGCCCGCGCAGTGCGAGGCCGCGGGCGTGCCCTACCTGCGCGCCGCGCGCATGGGCGCCGACGGCCTGGTGGCCCACCCCCACGAGGGCAGGGCGCAGACCGCTTTGTTAGACTTCGCGCAGCTGTTTTCCAGCGCACAGGCCCTGCTGCTCGACGCCCATGTCGAGGATTTCGGTGGGGGCGGGAAGGTCTTCGATTGGTCACAGATTCCACCAAGCGTGCCCCTTCCGGTCGTTTTGTCTGGTGGGTTGAATCCTGCCAACGTGACCGATGGGGTGTTGAGCGTCCGGCCTTGGGCCGTTGACGTGAGCACCGGCGTGGAAATCAGCAAGGGCGTCAAGAGCGGCCCGCTGATGCGCCGGTTCTGCAAGGCGGTGCGCGAAGCCGACGACCGGCTCGGCACCTGACCCGGCCTGCTGGCGCTGTACGCGCCGCGGCCACAGCCAAGGAATCCCAGCATGTTGAACTACCAGCAGCCCGACGCCCGCGGGCGCTTCGGCCCCGTCGCCGGCCCGGCCACCAGCAACTACTACGGCGGCACCTTCGTCTCCGAGACGCTCATCCACGCGCTGCGTGAGTTGGAAGAGGCCTACGCGAAGTACCGCGACGATCCCGAGTTCGTCGCCGAATTCCGCCACGAACTGAAGCACTTCGTCGGCCGGCCGAGCCCGATCTACCACGCGGCCCGCCTGAGCCGCGAGCTTGGCGGTGCGCAGATCCACCTCAAGCGCGAAGACTTGAACCACACCGGCGCGCACAAGGTGAACAACACCATCGGCCAAGCCTTGCTGGCCCGCCGCATGGGCAAGCCGCGCGTGATCGCCGAAACCGGCGCCGGCCAGCACGGCGTGGCCACGGCCACCATCTGCGCCCGCTACGGCATGGAGTGCGTGGTCTACATGGGCAGCGAAGACGTCAAGCGCCAGAGCCCCAACGTCTACCGCATGCACCTGCTGGGCGCGAAGGTGGTGCCCGTTGAATCGGGCAGCAAGACGCTGAAGGACGCGCTGAACGAAGCCCTGCGCGACTGGGTGACGAACGTGGAAAACACGTTCTACATCATCGGCACCGTGGCCGGCCCGCACCCCTATCCGATGATGGTGCGCGACTTCCAGAGCGTCATCGGCGACGAGTGCCTGACGCAGATGCCCGAGCAGATCGGCCGCCAGCCCGACGCCGTGATCGCCTGCGTGGGCGGCGGCAGCAACGCCATGGGCATGTTCTACCCCTACATCCCGCACGAGGGCACGCGCCTGATCGGCGTGGAAGCGGCGGGCGAGGGCATCGCCAGCGGCAAACACGCCGCCAGCCTCTCGGCCGGCACGCCGGGTGTGCTGCACGGCAACCGCACCTACCTGCTGCAAGACGCCAATGGCCAGATCACCGAAACGCACAGCATCAGCGCCGGCCTGGACTACCCCGGCGTCGGCCCCGAGCACGCCTACCTCAAGGACATCGGCCGCGCCGAATACGTCGGCGTGACGGACACCGAGGCGCTTTCGGCCTTCCACCGCCTGTGCCGCACCGAAGGCATCATACCCGCGCTGGAAAGCAGCCATGCCGTGGCCCATGCGATGAAGCTGGCTGCCACCATGCGGCCTGACCAGCACCTGCTGGTGAACCTGAGCGGGCGGGGCGACAAGGACATAGGCACGGTGGCCGACCTGACCGGCGCCGAGTTCTACTGTCGGCCCAGTTGCCGCGGCCAGAGCGTGAAGGGCGGTGTCGCATGAGCCGCATCCCAGCCGTCATGGCCGCGCTGAAGGCCCAGGGCCGCCCGGCGCTCATCCCGTATGTCACTGCCGGCGATCCCTACGCCGACCTCACGCCGCAGATCATGCTGGCGCTGGCCGAAGGCGGCGCCGACATCATCGAATTGGGCGTGCCCTTCAGCGACCCGATGGCCGACGGCCCCGTCATCCAGAAGGCCAGCGAACGTGCGCTCGCCCGCGGCATCGGCGCCACGCAGGTGCTGGACATGGTGCGTGCCTTCCGCCGCAGCAACAGCACCACGCCCGTGGTGCTGATGGGCTACGCCAACCCGGTGGAGGCCTACGACCACCGCCACGGCCCGGGTAGCTTCATCACCGATGCGCGCGAGGCGGGCGTGGACGGCCTGCTGGTGGTGGACTACCCGCCCGAAGAATGCGAGGGCTTCGCCGGGCAGTTGAAGGCCGCCGGCCTGGACCTGATCTTCCTGCTGGCGCCCACCAGCACCGAAGATCGCATGGCCCAGGTGGGCCGAATCGCCAGCGGCTACGTCTATTACGTTTCGCTCAAGGGCGTGACGGGCGCCGGCCACCTGGACACCGATGCCGTGGCCGAGATGCTGCCGCGCATCCGCCGCCACGTCAGCGTGCCGGTGGGCGTGGGTTTCGGCATCCGCGATGCCGCCACCGCGAAGACCGTGGGCGCGGTGGCCGACGCCGTCGTCATCGGTTCGCGGCTGATCCAGATTCTGGAAACCGAGACGCGCGACAATGCGCCCTTGGCAGCGCGCGCCTTCATGGCCGAGATCCGCGCCGCCCTGGACACTTGAGGAGCTGCCCGCATGAGTTGGCTTGAGAAACTGCTGCCCCCGAAGATCCAGCCCACCGACCCGGCCGAACGCCGTGTCGTGCCCGAGGGGCTGTGGATCAAATGCCCCTCGTGCGAGACGGTGCTCTACAAGACCGACCTGGAGCAGAACCTCAACGTCTGCCCCAAGTGCGACCACCACCACCGCATCGGCGCGCGGGCGCGGCTGGATGCCTTCCTCGATGCGGAAGGCCGCTGGGAGATCGGGCAGGAGGTCATGCCCGTCGACGCGCTGAAGTTCAAGGACAGCAAGAAGTACCCGCAGCGCCTGAAAGCCGCACTGGAAGCCACCGGCGAGACCGACGCGCTGGTGGTGGTGGGCGGCGCCGTGATGAGCGTGCCGGTGGTGGCCGCCTGCTTCGAGTTCGAGTTCATGGGTGGCAGCATGGGCAGCGTGGTGGGCGAGCGTTTCGCCCGCGGCGTGGAAGCGGCGCTGGAACAGAAGGTGCCTTTCGTGAGCTTCACCGCCACCGGCGGTGCGCGCATGCAGGAAGGCCTGCTGAGTCTGCTGCAGATGGCCAAGACCAACGCCGCGCTCACGCGCCTGGCCAAGGCGAAGCTGCCCTACATCAGCGTGCTGACCGACCCCACGATGGGCGGCGTTTCGGCCAGCTTCGCCTTCGTCGGCGACGTGGTGATCGCCGAGCCGCGCGCGCTGATCGGCTTCGCCGGCCCGCGTGTGATCGAGAACACCGTGCGCGAGAAGCTGCCCGAAGGCTTCCAGCGCGCCGAGTTCCTGGTCGAAAAGGGCGCGCTGGACATGATCATCGACCGCCGCCAGATGCGCGCCACGGTCGCGCGGCTCTTGGCTCTTTTGCAGCGCCAAAGCGCTGACGCCGTCGCTTGAGTTCCCCGGTGACGCTGGGGGACTGGCTGGCGCATTGCGCGGCCATGCACCCCAAGACCATGGACCTGTCGCTGGAGCGCACCGCCGAGGTGGCGCGCCGGCTGGACATCCGCTTTGCGGTGCCCGTCATCACGGTGGCCGGCACCAACGGCAAGGGCAGCACCTGCGCGATGCTGGAGAGCATCGCCCGGCACGCCGGCTACCGCACAGGGCTTTACCAAAAGCCCGAACTCGTGCACTTCGAGGAGCGCTGCCGCCTCAACGGTGCGCCAGTGGCGGCCGACGACCTGGTGCCGCACTTCGCGGCGGTGGAAGCTGCGCGTGGAGACATCACGCTCACGCAGTTCGAGTTCAGCACGCTGGCCATCGTGCGCCTGCTCTCGATGGCCGAGGTGGACGTGATCATCCTGGAGGTGGGCCTGGGCGGCCGCTACGACAGCGTCAACGCCTTCGACACCGACTGCGCCGTCATCACCAGCATCGACCTCGACCACATGGAGTGGCTGGGGCCCGACCGCGAGAGCATCGGCCTGGAGAAGGCGCAGATCATGCGGCCCGGCAAGCCTTGCGTGGTGAGCGACCCGCTGCCGCCGGCCAGCGTGGTGAAGCACGGCGAGAGCATCGGCGCCGACCTCTGGCTGGTGGGCCGCGACTTCAACCACAGCGGTGACCGCCAGCAGTGGGGCTGGGCCGGCCGCGGCCGCCGTTACCACGGCATGAGCTACCCCGCGCTGCGCGGCGCCAACCAGCTGCTGAACGCGGCGGGCGCCATCGCGGCTTTCGAGGCCCTGCGCGAGCGTTTGCCGGTCAACGCGCAGGCCATCCGCACCGGGCTGGCGCTGGTGGAGCTGCCAGGGCGCTTCCAGGTGGTGCCGGGGCAGCCGGCGCTGGTGCTGGACGTGGCCCACAACCCGCAGGCCGTGGCCGCGCTGGCGCTGAACCTCGACGCGATGGGGTTCTTCCCGCGCACGCACGCGGTGTTCGGTGCCATGCGCGACAAGGACATCCCCGGCCTGCTGGCCAAGCTGGCGCCGCTGGTGGACGTGTGGCACTGCTGCACCCTGCCCACGGCACGGGCCGCCACGGCCGACGAGTTGGCCGCCAGCGTGCGCGAAGCCAGCGCGGGCCGCACGGGCGCGACGGTGGAGGTGCACACCCACGCCAGCCCGGCCGAAGGCCTTCGCGCCGCGGCGGCCGCGGCCGACCCCGCCGATAGAATCGTGGTCTTCGGCTCCTTCTACACGGTGGGGGGGGTCTTGAAGGAAGGCCTGCCTCGCCTGGGCGCAGCCCACGTGGCCTGAGCCGCCCCCACACCGCATGCGCCTGCCCTTCTTCCGCACCAAGCCCGAGGCCGAGGCCGCCAATGCCGGCCGCCCCCGCGGCGAGCGCGCGCGCAGCGCCGCAGCAGACCCCACAGCCCCTGCCGATGTGGCCCTGGCCCGCACGCGTGCGCGGCAGCGCCTCGTGGGCGCGCTGGTGCTGCTGGCGGTGGGCGTCGTGGGCTTTCCGCTGCTGTTCGAGACGCAGCCGCGCCCCTTGCCAGTGGACATCCCCATCCGCATGCCTGCCGGCGAGGTGGCGCCCGCACCGGCGGCCGCGCCTGCCTTGCGGCCGCTGCCCGTGACCGCCTTGCCGCCTGACGCCGGCAGCGAGATCGCGCTTACGGAGCCGGCAGCCGCCGCGAGCGCGGCCAGTGTGGCTGCGGCACGCCCGGCCGCGGTGGTGACGCTGCCTGTGCCGGCCTCGGCCCCCGCAGTCGTGGCGGCGCGTGCCTCCGCGCCTGCAGCCGCGGCTTCGGTCAAGACCGCTGCGGCGCCGCCGCGCGCGGCGGCTTCAGCGGCCATCGCGGCCGCTCGCCCCAACACCAGCACCAGCACCAGCACCAGCACCAGCACCAACGACGGCGCGCGCGCGGCCGCCTTGCTCTCGGGTGCCGCCAGCGCGCCAGCCTCGAGCGGGCGCTTCGTCGTGCAGGTGGGCGCCTACACCGACGCCCGCACGCTGAAGGAAGCGCGTGGCAAGGTCGAGAAGCTGGGCCTGCAGACCTACACGCAGGTGGTGGAGAACGACGCCGGCAAGCGCACACGGGTGCGCCTGGGCCCCTACGCCTCCCGCGACGAGGCCGAGGCGGCGGCGGCCAAGCTCAAGCGCGCGGGGCTGCCGGCCAACATCCTGGCCTTGTGATGGCCGCGCTGGACGCCCTGGCCTGGGTCGACTGGGCGCTGCTGGCCGTGCTGGCCGTGTCCATCGTCATCGGGCTGGTGCGGGGCTTCGTCTTCGAATGTCTGTCGCTGGCCGGCTGGGTGGTGGCCTGGTTCGCGGCCCAGTGGGGGGCGCCCCATCTCGCGGTGAAGTTGCCCGTCGGCACCCCGGGTTCGGCCCTCAACCTGGGCGCTGCCTTCCTGCTGGCCTTCTTGGGCGCACTCGTCATCTGGGCGCTGCTGGCGCGCTTGCTGCGCATGCTGATCCACGCCACGCCCCTCTCGGTGCCCGACCGGCTGCTCGGCGCCGGCTTCGGTGCTTTGCGCGGCGGCGTTCTTTTGCTCGCGCTGGCCACCGTCGTGCTGCTGACGCCGGCCGCACAATCGGTGGCCTGGCGCACGTCGCATGGCGGGCCTTGGCTGTCGCAGGGGCTGCTGTGGCTCAAGCCGCTGCTGCCCGAGGCCGCCGCCCGCTTGCTGCCGGCGTGAAACGCCCCATCTCCGCTCTCTCTCGCTAGCCCAGGACACCCAACACCATGTGCGGCATCGTCGGCGTCATCTCGCGCAATCCCGTCAACCAGCTGATCTACGACGCGCTGCTGCTGCTGCAGCACCGTGGCCAGGACGCCGCCGGCATCGTCACCATGCTCGGCACCAAGTGCTTCATGCACAAGGCGCGAGGCATGGTGCGCGACGTCTTCCGCACCCGCAACATGCGCGCACTGCCCGGCAGCGTGGGCCTGGGCCAGGTGCGCTACCCCACGGCCGGCAACGCCTACAGCGAAGAAGAGGCCCAGCCTTTTTACGTGAACGCGCCCTATGGCATCGTGCTGGTGCACAACGGCAACCTCACCAACGCGCAGGCGCTGAAGGCCGAGCTCTTCGACGTTGACCGCCGCCACATCAACACCGAGAGCGACACCGAGGTGCTGATCAACGTGCTGGCGCACGAGCTCGAGCAGGTGGCGCTGCGCTCCAGCGGCGGCTCGCTGCCGCTGACGCCCGACCTCATCTTCAAGGCCGTGGGCGCGGTGCACAAGCGCATCAAGGGCAGCTACGCCGTCATCGCGTTGATCGCCGGGCACGGGCTGCTGGCCTTCCGCGACCCCTATGGCATCCGCCCGCTGTGTTTCGGCGAGGGCTTGAACAACGAGGGTCAGCGCGACGTGATGGTGGCCAGCGAATCGGTGGCGCTGGACGGCACCGGCCACACGCTCACGCGCGACGTCGCTCCGGGCGAGGCCATCTTCATCGACCTGGAAGGCCACATCCACGCGCGGCAGTGCGCCGAGCACCCGACGCTGAACCCCTGCATCTTCGAGTACGTGTACCTCGCGCGGCCCGATTCGGTGATGGACGGTGTCTCGGTCTACCACGCGCGCCTGAACCTGGGCGAGACGCTGGCGCAGCGCGTGATCAACGCGATGCCGCCCACCGACATCGACGTCGTCATCCCCATCCCCGAGAGCAGCCGCCCCAGCGCCATGCAACTGGCGCACCGCATCGGCAAGCCCTACCGCGAGGGCTTCGTGAAGAACCGATACGTGGGCCGCACTTTCATCATGCCGGGGCAGGGCGTGCGCAAGAAGAGCGTGCGCCAGAAGCTCAACGCCATCGGCATGGAGTTCAAGGGCCGCAACGTGATGCTGGTGGACGACAGCATCGTGCGCGGCACCACCAGCAAGGAGATCGTGCAGATGGCCCGCGAGGCCGGCGCGCGCAAGGTCTACATGGCCAGCGCGGCGCCGCCGGTGCGCTTCCCGAACGTCTACGGCATCGACATGCCGACCAAGGAAGAACTCATCGCCCACGGCCGCAGCCTGGAAGAGATCCGCCAGTACATCGGCGCCGATGCCTTGATCTACCAGGACGTGGATGCGATGAAACGCGTGGTGGCGGCGCTGAACCCGAAGATCAAGACCTTCGAGGCCAGCTGCTTCGACGGCGTCTACATCACCGGCGACGTCACGGCCGAAGATTTCGCCACCATGCAGGCGCAGCGCAAGCTGCAGTTCGACGAAGAAGACAGCAGCCGCTCGCGCCTGGCGCTGCAAGGCGAAGAGGCGCCGCGATGAGCATCCCGCGCGTCAACCTGCCGGCCGATGCCCGGCTCGACACTCTGGCTGTGCGCGAGGGCCTGCCGCCCACGCCCTGGGGCGAAAACAGCGAGGCGCTCTTCCTGACCAGCTCTTTCGTTCATCCCGACGCGGCCACCGCCGCGCGGCGCTTTGCGAACGAAGAAGAAGCTTTCGTCTACAGCCGCTTCAGCAACCCCACCGTCACGATGATGGAGCGGCGGCTGGCGGCGCTGGAAGGCACCGAGGCCTGCATCGGCGCGGCCAGCGGCATGGCGGCCATCACGATGATCATCCTCGGCCTGCTGAAGGCCGGCGACCACGTGGTGTGTTCGCAGAGCACCTTCGGCTCGACGATCAAGCTCTTCCAAGACTTCGCGAAGTACGGCGTGACGACCAGCTTCGTCTCGCAGACCGACGTGGCGGCCTGGAAGGCGGCCATGCGGCCTGAAACCAAGCTGCTCTTCGCCGAAAGCCCCACCAACCCGTTGACCGAGGTGTGCGACATCCGCGCGCTGGCCGATATCGCGCACGAAGCCGGCGCGCTGCTGGCGGTGGACAACTGCTTCTGCAGCCCCGCGCTGCAGCGCCCGGCCGAGATGGGCGCCGATCTCGTGATGCACAGCGGCACCAAGTACCTCGACGGCCAGGGCCGCGTGATCGCGGGCGCGCTCTGCGGCAGCGAGGCGCTGATCAACGGCAAGTTCGTGCCGGTGATGCGCAGCGCCGGGCTGAGCCTTTCGCCCTTCAACGCCTGGGTGGTGCTCAAGGGCATGGAGACGCTGTCCATCCGCATGGAGGCGCAAAGTGCGCGCGCGCTGAAGCTGGCGCAGTGGCTGGAGCAACAGCCGGCCGTGGAGCGTGTGTATTACCCCGGCTTGGCCTCGCACCCGCAGCACGAACTCGCGATGCGCCAGCAGCGCGGCCTGGGTGGTGCCGTGCTGTCCTTCACCGTGAAGGGTGGCCGCGAAGGCGCCTGGGCGGTGTCGGACGCCACGCGCATCTGCTCGGTCACGTCCAACCTCGGCGACACCAAGACCACGCTCACGCACCCTTCCACCACCTCGCACGGCCGGCTGTCGGAAGAACAGCGCCAGGCCGCCGGCATCACGCAGGGCCTGCTGCGCGTGGCCGTGGGGCTGGAAGACGTGCAGGACATCCAGAACGACCTGCTCACAGGCCTGTCGAAACTCGCATGACCCAAGTCCCGACCTCCTCCGTCCGCACGCGCATCGCGCCTTCGCCCACCGGCTTTTTGCACCTGGGCACGGCGCGCACCGCGCTGTACTCCTGGGCCTATGCGCGCCACTTCGGCGGCGAGTTCGTGCTGCGCATCGAAGACACCGACGTCGCGCGTTCGACGGAAGACAGCGTGCAGCAGATCCTCGCCAGCATGGCCTGGCTGGGCCTGCAGTACGACGAGGGCCCGATCTACCAGATGCAGCGCCTGGAGCGCTACCACGCGGTCGTCGATCAGATGATCGCGGCCGGCACTGCCTATCGTTGTTATGCCTCGCCCGAAGAGCTCGACGCCATGCGCGAGGCCCAGCGTGCGCGCGGCGAGAAGACGCGCTACGACGGCCGCTGGCGCCCCACGCCGGGCAAGGTGCTGCCGCCGGTGCCCGAGGGCGTGAAACCGGTGGTGCGCTTCGCCAACCCGGCCTACGGCCACGTGCAGTGGGACGACCTGGTGAAGGGCCCCATCAGCATCAGCAACGAAGAGATCGACGACCTCATCATCCTGCGCCCCGATGGCGTGCCCACCTACAACTTCGCGGTGGTGGTCGACGACTTCGACATGCGCATCAGCCACGTCTTCCGCGGCGACGAGCACATCAACAACACGCCCTGGCAGATCAACATCTGGCGTGCCATCGCGGGCGATGCGCCGCTGCCGCGCTACGGCCACTGCCCCATCATCCTGGGCGACGACGGGCTGAAGCTCAGCAAGCGCCGCGGTGCCGTGAGTGTCACCGCCTACGAAGAAGCCGGCTACCTGCCCGAGGCCATGCTGAACTACCTGGCCCGCCTGGGCTGGAGCCACGGTGACGACGAACTGTTCAGCCGCGAGCAGATGGTGCAGTGGTTCGACGGCAGCCACCTGGCCAAGAGCCCGGCGCAGTGGGATCCGGCCAAGCTCGCCTGGGTCAACGCGCACTACATGAAGGCTGCGGCTGACGATCGCCTGGCCGGCCTGCTGCAAGGGCAGCTGGCGCGGCGCGGCATCGCCGCCGACGACCTGCCTCTGCTGGCCCGTGCCAGCGCGCTGTTCAAGGACCGCTGCAGCACCGTGGTGGAACTGGCCGACTGGGCTGCCATGCTCTTCGGGCCGGTGTCACCCACAGCCGAGGATCTGGCCACCCACCTCACCGACGCGGTGAAGCCGGCGCTGGCCAGCTTTGCAGACAAGCTCGCCACAGCGGCCTGGGACAAGGCCGGCATCGCCGCCGCGATGAAAGAGGCCTTGGCTGCGCACCAACTCAAGATGCCGCAGCTGGCCCCGGCCGTGCGCGTGCTGGTGTGCGGCCGCGCACAGACCCCCTCGGTCGACGCCGTGCTCGCGCTCTTCCCCAGAGAAGTTGTGCGAGACCGCTTGCAGAGTCTCTGAAAAGTGTTCTAGAATCTAAGACTCGCTTGAACAGCACTGATGACTGAGCAGCGCAGCAGCCAAAACTGCAGCAAAGCAAAGACAACGGGGGTATAGCTCAGCTGGGAGAGCGCTTGCATGGCATGCAAGAGGTCAGCGGTTCGATCCCGCTTACCTCCACCAATCAAGCGCTGTTCAAGAGAGAAGGTGGCAACACCAAGGTTCACGTCCCCTTCGTCTAGAGGCCTAGGACACGACCCTTTCACGGTTGTAACAGGGGTTCGAATCCCCTAGGGGACGCCAACTTCGGTTGGTACCGAACGTCAGTTCGGCAAGCCTGGCAGGGCTTGGGTCGCAAGACCAAGACGCTGCTTACCGCGTGGAGTGGTAGTTCAGTTGGTTAGAATACCGGCCTGTCACGCCGGGGGTCGCGGGTTCGAGTCCCGTCCACTCCGCCAAGTCTTCGAAAGCCGCCCTGGGTCACGCCCTCGGCGGCTTTTTGTTTGCCAGCGGCCGCAGTGCCTGCAGACCGCGCAGACTTGGCTCAAGTGGGCGGTGATCGCGTCGATATCCAGCAATTGACGGCGCGCCATCGCGGGCTGTCCACCCACTGCCCCGCCATCACGCCCCCATGCTCAAGAAGATTGCTGTCGACCAGCTGCGCCTTGGCATGCACCTGCACAAGCTGGAAGGGCGGTGGATGGACCATCCGTTCTGGAAGACCCGCTTCGTGCTGACCAGCGCCGACGACCTGGCACAGCTTCGAGCCAGCCCGGTGCGTGAGTGCTGGATCGACACCGCGCAAGGTCTGGACGTGGCAGCGCCCGTCGACGACGACGCCCTGCCGTCGCCCCCGCCCGGCCCTGCCGCGGCGCCCGTGGCGGTGCCGCTGGTTGCCCGCCCGCCGGTTCCGGTCGAGACGGGCCCGCGCTCGATGAAGGACGAGATCCGCCAGGCGGCCGCGATCTGCGACAAAGGCCGCGAGGCTGTGGTCGCCATGTTCAACGAAGCGCGCATGGGCCGGGCTGTGGATGCCGAGGGCGCCCTGCCGCTGGTGGACGAGATCTCGGGTTCGGTGCTGCGCAACCCGGGCGCGCTGGTGAGCCTGGCCCGCCTGAAATCGCGGGACGACTACAGCTACATGCACTCGGTGGCCGTGTGTGCGCTGATGGTCGCACTGGGGCGCCAGATCGGCATGTCCGACGACGAGTGCCGCATCGTCGGTCTGGCCGGGCTCATGCATGACATCGGCAAGGCCCTGGTGCCGCTGGAGGTGCTGAACAAGCCCGCCCGGCTGACCGACGCCGAGTTCACCATCATGCGTTCGCACCCCGCTCGCGGGCACGAGATGCTGATGGAAGGCCGCGGCGCCACGCCCGAGATGCTGGACGTGGTGCTGCACCACCACGAACGCCCTGATGGCAAGGGCTACCCGCACAAGCTCAGCGGCGACCAACTGAGCCGCGTCGCGCGCATGGGTGCCATCTGCGACGTCTACGACGCCATCACCTCGAACCGCCCCTACAAGGCCGGCTGGGACCCGGCGGAGTCCATCGCGCAGATGGCCTCGTGGAAGGGGCAGTTCGACGAGGTGCTCTTCGCGGCCTTCGTGCAGAGCCTGGGCATCTACCCGACGGGCTCGCTGGTGCGCCTGCAGTCGGGCAAGCTGGCGGTGGTGGTGGAGCAGAACCTGGGCAAGCTGGTGACCCCCGTGGTCAAGACCTTCTACTCGACGAAGTCGCAGATGCGCATCACGCCCGAGCGCATCGACCTCGCTCGGCCGGGCTGCCCCGACCGCATCGTCGGCCGCGAGCCGCAGGAAGCGGCCAACTTCCCGGGCCTGGACGAGCTCTGGGCCGACCCCGAGACGCTGCGCCGCCGCGGGCGCTGAAACCTCGCCGTCGCACCGGAGCCCTGCTGCGGCCTCGGCAGAGGGCCTTCTCTACACTCGCAACCCAAGGCGCATGGCGCCACACCGTTGACGAGGAACCGAGATGAGATCCCTACGCACGCTGGCCTTGCTGCTGCCCCTGCTGGCGGCCCTGCCCGCCGCGGCCCAGACCCTGCGCTGGGCCAGCCAGGGCGATGCGATGACGATGGACCCGCATTCGCAGAACGAGACCCTGACCAACAGCATGAACGGCCAGGTCTACGAGACGCTGGTGATGCGCGACCGCCAGCTCAACCTCGTTCCCGGCCTGGCCACCGCCTGGCAGCAGACCGGCCCGATGACCTGGCGCTTCACGCTGCGCAGCGGCGTGAAGTTCCACGACGGCGCGCCCTTCACCGCCGACGACGTGGTGTTCTCGATCCTGCGCGCACAACTGCCCACCTCCAACGTGGCCGTGTATGCCAACGCGCTGGGCGCGCCCAAGGCGCTGGACCCGCTGACGGTGGAGTTCCGCACGCCGCGCGTGAACCCGGTCTTCCTGCAGCAGTTGGGCACCATCTTCATCATGAACAGGGCCTGGTGCGAGAAGCACCGCGTGGCCAAGCCGCTGGACTTCAAGAACCGCGAGGAGAGCTTCGCCTCCTTCAACGCCAACGGCACCGGGCCCTTCATGCTGGGCCAGCGCCAGCCCGGCTCGCGCACCACCTACAAGCGGTTTGCCGGCTGGTGGGGCGAGCGCGACGGCCGCCGCACGGGCAACGTGCAGGAGATCGTCTTCAACAGCATCGCCAACGACGCCACGCGCCTGGCGGCGCTGGTCTCTGGCGAGATCGACTTCGTCATCGACCCCGCGCCGCGCGACGTGCCGCGCCTGCGCCGCACCGCAGGCGTGAAGGTGATCGAAGGCCCGGAGAACCGCGCGCTCTTCATCGGCATGGACCAGTCGCGTGACGAGCTGCTCTACAGCAGCGTGAAGGGCAAGAACCCCTTCAAGGACATCCGCGTGCGACAGGCGCTGTACCACGCCATCGACATCGAGACGCTGCGCACCAAGCTGATGAACGGCCTGGCCGTGCCCAGCGGCAGCCCGCTGCCCAGCCCGCTGGGCCACTTCAACGACCCCGAGTTCGAGAAGCGCCTGCCCTTCGACGTGGCGCGGGCCCGTGCGCTGCTGGCCGAGGCGGGCTACCCCGAGGGCTTCGAGGTCACCATCGATTGCCCGAACAACCGCTACGTCAACGACGAGGAGATCTGCATCTCGCTGGCCTCGATGTGGGCGCAGATCAAGGTCAAGCTGCGCGTGAACGCACAGCCGCGCGCCTTGTGGTTCCCGAAGATGGAGCGCGGCGACACCAGCCTCTACATCCTGGGCTGGGGCGGTTCGGTGACAGACGCCGAGACCACCATCACCCCGGTGATGCGCGCGCCCGGCCCGCAAGGCCAGGGCTACTACAACTGGGGCCGGGTGAAGAACGAGAAATTCGAGCAGCTGGCCGCGGCCTCGAGCATCGAGCCCGACCCGAAGAAGCGCGAAGGCCTGATCAAGGCCGCGCTGCGCGAGTACCGCGACCAGGTGCACGTGATTCCGCTGCACCGCCAGGTCATCCCCTGGGCGGCGCGCAGCAATGTCGAGGTGGTGCACCGCGCCGACAACTGGCTGGAAGTGGCCTGGGTCACGGTGAAGTGAAGCCGGCCTAGCGCTGACGTTGCGTCAGCGCATCGCGCGGCGCCGCACGGCCTCGATGTAGGCCGGCCCGTTGGGCGGCAGGCCGCTGCGCTGGCTGGCCCAGATCATCTCGCCCAGGCACTCCATCACCTCGTGGTGCGCCTCGTGCAGCGAGTTGCGCTTGGCCGCCAGCAACTGCACCGCCTGGCGGATGCCGGTGGGCTGGTCGATGGCCGTCTGCTCGTGAATGCTCAGGTGCATGCTCAGGTGCAGAAACGGGTTGCTGCGGCCGTCTTCCACCGTGTACTGCGCGGCCAGCGCTGCGGCCTCGTCGGCCAGTTCGGCGTGGTACTCGGGGTGTTCGGCGATCCAGCGCGCGGCGATGTCTTCCATCGGGTCGAGCGGGCGGCCGTCGCGCTGCTTGGCGTAGGCGGCACAGAAGAAGCGCCGCACGTCGGACTGGGAGGGCTGGAACATCGCAGAATTGTCGCCCCTGGCCCGCGTGCCATCACCGGGCCCTGGCGCCGCAACGGCCTTGCTCGAAAACCTGCCCGTCATCCACGACCCGTGGTTCTACGCGGTGGCCGTGCCCGCGGTCTTCATCACCGGCTTGTCGAAGAGCGGCTTCGCCAGCGGTTTCGGCTCCTTGGCCACGCCCATGATGGCGCTGACCTTGCCCGTGCCCCAGGCCGCGGCCATCATGCTGCCGCTGCTGCTGGCCATGGACGCCACCGGCCTGCACCAGATGTGGAGCGAGCGCAACCGCGCGCTGGTGCGCAGGCTCGTGCCCTGGGCGCTGCTCGGCACGGTGGTGGGCACGCTGCTCTTCGGCGTGCTCTCACCCAAGGCCGTGGCGGGCCTGGTGGGCGCGCTGACGTTGGCCTTCCTGGCGCAGCGCCTGCTGTTCCCGCCGCGGGCCGGTGGCCCGCAGGCGCCGCACTGGGTGGGCTCGGGCTGTGCCGTGGTCTCAGGCTTCACCAGCTTCGTGGCGCACGCCGGCGGCCCGCCCATCAGCGCCTACACGCTGCCGCTGAAGCTGCCACCTCGGGAGCTGGCGGCCACGATGGCGGTGTTCTTCGGCGCGGTGAACCTCTCCAAGATCGCGCCCTACGCGTGGCTCGGGCTGATCGACCTGCGCAACATGGCCACGGCCCTGGTGCTGTTGCCGCTGGCACCGCTGGGCGTGTGGGCCGGCGTGTGGCTGACGCGGCGCGTGAGCGCTGCGCTGTTCTACCGGCTGGCCTACGCGGGCATGTTCCTCACCGGGGTGAAGCTGCTGTGGGACGGCCTGCGCTGAGGCGCCCCGTGCAGCCTCAGTCGTCGCCTTCGTCGTGCTGGGCTGAAAAGCCGGCGTTGCGCCGCTGACGCGTCGTCTCGCGCTCGGCGCGCTCTTGCGCCCACAGCTCTTCCAGCTGCTGGCGGCCTTGCTTGGCCAGCGCGATGAGTTCCTTCTCGTTGCCTTGGTGTGGGGCCATGGCCTGCATCAGCTCCAGCGTGTGGCGCTTGAAGCGCAAGGCCTGCTGGCGGGCCGTGTGCGGCTGCCAGCCCATCAGCTCCAGCACGGTGCGGCCGCTGAGCAGCGCGGCGTCGAAGGTCTCGCGTTCGATGTGATGCACGCCACGCTCGTGCAGGCCGTACCAGTGCGTGGCGTTGCGCGCGCGTGCCACCAGCGTGGCTTGCGGAAAGTGCTCGCGCAGCAGGTCCACCACCGCCAGGCTCTGCACGGTGTCGTCGATGGCCACGACGATGACACGCGCCGCGCCCGCGCCGGCAATGCGCAGCAGGTCGAGACGCGTCGCATCGCCGTAGAAGGCCGGCCAGCCGAAGCGGCGCACGGTGGCCACCTGCTCGGCGTCGTGGTCCAGCACGGTGGCGCTCAGGCCGTTGGCGTTGAGCAGGCGGCCCACCACCTGGCCGTAGCGGCCGAAGCCGAGGATGAGGATGGGCGCGGCCTGGTCTTCGGTGATCTCGTCCAGCGCCGGCCCGGCGCCGCGCGCGGCCAGGCGCGGCGCGATCACGCGATCGACCAGCAGCATCAGCAGCGGCGTCACCAGCATCGAGATGGCGATGGCCGCCAGCAGGAAGGAAGAAGGCCCGGCCGCCACCAGCCCCGCGCTGCCTGCCGTCTGCAGCACCACGAAGCCGAACTCGCCGCCCTGCGCCAGCATCACCACGAACACCGGCCGCTCGCCCAGCGGCATGCCCATCAGCCGCGCCATGGCCACCAGCAGCAGGCCCTTCAGCAGCACGAAGCCGGCCACCACGCCGGCCATCAGCAGCGGCTGCGCCAGCACGGCGCCGAAGTCGATGCTCATGCCCACGGCGATGAAGAACAGGCCCAGCAGCAGGCCCTTGAAGGGTTCGAGGTCGGTTTCCAGTTGGCGGCGGTATTCGCTCTCGGCCAGCAGCACGCCGGCGAGGAAGGCGCCCAGCGCCATGCTCAGCCCCACCGCGTGCATCAGCGCCGCGGTGCTCACCACCAGCAGCAGGCTGGCGGCGGTGAAGATCTCGGGCGAGCCGCTGCGCGCGATCCAGCGCAGCGCCGGCCGCACCAGCAGCCGCCCGCCGAAGACGATGGCCAGCACCATGCCCACCCCCTGCGCCAGCCCGAGCCAGGGCCCACCGGTGCCGCCCGGGCGCAGGGCCAGCATCGGCAGCAGCGTGAGGATGGCGATGCCGCCGATGTCCTGGAACAGGGAGACGCTGAGGATGCTGCGCCCGCCGTGCGTGGGCATGAGGTTGCGTTCGGCCACCGTGCCCAGTGCGATGGCGGTGGACGACTGCGCCAGCGCCAGCCCCGCCACCAGCGCCAGCAGCGGCGGCAGACCGGCGGCCAGCGCCACCGCGCCCACCAGCGCCGTGCTGCCGAAAAGCTGCACGCTGCCCCAGCCGAAGATGGGCCGGCGCAGCGACCACAGGCGCTTGGGCTCGAGCTCCAGCCCCACCAGGAAGAGCATCAGCACCACGCCGAACTCGGCGAACTGCAGGATGGTGGCGGTGTCGGTCACGGCCTTCAGCCCCCAGGGCCCGATCACCACCCCGGCGGCGAGGTAGCCGATGATCGAACCCAGCCCCAGCAGGCGGGCCAGCGGCACCGCCAGCACGGCAGCGCCCAGGTAGACAACGGTGGCGTGCAGCCAGCTCGGCAGGTCCATGCGACTTCAGCCCTCGGCCGGCCGCGCGTCGGCGGGCACGGTGCATTCGGGAGCGGGCTCCAACTCGGCGAGCTCGGGCCAGTGCGGGTGACTCAGCAGCCGCTCGATGAAGAGTGCGGCGTGGGCATCGAGCGTGGCCCCGTCGGCGCGGTGCGCGCCGTGCAGCACCAGCGGCGGCAGCCAGCGCATGCCGCAGAGCGCGGCGGTCTGCTCGTGCGGGTGCAGGAAGGCGTCGAAGAAGTAGCGGTTGTGGCCGTCGGGCCGGTAGCTGCTGCTGGGGCCGCCGGTGCTGGCCGCCAGCCAGAGGTCTTTGCCACGCAGCGCCTCGCCGCCCGGGCCGTAGGCCCAGCCGAAGGCGAAGACCTCGTCCAGCCAGAGCTTCATCAGCGCTGGCATCGAATACCACTGCACCGGGTGCAGCCACACCACCAACTTCGCGGCCTGCAGCGCGGCCTGCTCGGCGGCCACGTCGATGAAGTAATCGGGGTAGCGGCGGTACAAGTCGTGCACGGCCAGGCGCTCGGGCTCGGCCTGGGCTGCGCGCAGGGCCGCCGTGAGCAGGCGCCGGGTGACGCGCGAATGCTCCAGCTGGGGGTGGGCGGCGATGATCAGGATCTCGGGCATGGCAGTCGGCGGGCTGGAGGGGCCGGCAGGGGCGCCGCTACCATACCCCAGGCCCGGATCTGCTCACCCACCCGACACCGCCACCGCAGCAGGAGACACCCCATGCCCGTGATCGTGATCGCCAACCCCAAGGGCGGCGTCGGCAAGAGCACGCTGGCCACCAACGTGGCCGGTTGTCTGGCCGCTGCCGGCCACGCGGTGATGCTGGGCGATGTCGACCGCCAGCAGAGCAGCCGCCAGTGGCTGGCGCAGCGCCAGCGCAGCGCGCCCGGGCTGCCGGCCATCAGCGGCTGGGACGTGGCGCATGACAACGTCGTGCGCCCGCCCAAGGGCAGCACGCACGTGGTGCTGGACACGCCCGCTGGCCTGCACGGCAAGCGCCTGGACGCGGTGATGAAGATCGCCGACCGGCTGCTGATCCCGCTGCAGCCCAGCCTCTTCGACATCCAGGCCACGCACGCCTTCGTGCAGGAACTGCGCGCCCACAAGCGCGGGCACGAGGTGAAGATGGGCCTGGTGGGCATGCGCGTGCGCGAGCACACCCGCGCCAACGAACAGCTGCACCACTACCTGAGCACGCTGCCGCTGCCCGTGGTGGCCTGGCTGCGCGACACGCAGAACTACGTGCAGCTGGCCGCACGCGGCCTGACGCTGTGGGACGTGGCGCCCAGCCGCGTCGAGCGCGACCTCGAACAATGGGCGCCGCTGTCGCAGTGGATCGCCTGAACCCGGAACACACCGCTTGAAGCACTACGACACCCTCGCCAGCCTGCAGCCCCTGGTGGGCCAGGACATCGGCACCAGCGACTGGGTCACCGTCGACCAGGCCCGCATCGATCAGTTCGCCCAGGCCACCGGCGACCACCAGTGGATCCACGTCGACCCCGTGCGCGCGGCGGCCGGCCCCTTCGGCACGACGGTGGCGCACGGCTTCCTCACGCTGAGCCTGGTGCCGCTGCTCTTCGACAGCGGCTTTGCCATTGCCGACGTGAAGATGGGCGTCAACTACGGCCTGAACCGCGTGCGCTTCACTGCGCCGGTGCCGGCGGGCGGGCGGGTGCGTGGGCAATTCAAGCTGCTGGCCTACGAGCCGCTACCGGGCGGCGCCCAGCTGACGGTGCAGGTCACCATCGAGCTCGAAGGCTCGCCCAAGCCGGCCTGCGTGGCCCAGACCGTTTCGCGCCGCTACACCTAGCGCCCCGGGCCGGGCCTCCCCCATCGTGGGGAGGCAGGGGGCTGCGAACGCGGGGCCAAAATGTTTCGGTCCTGGTTCTCGGAGCTGCCATGAAAGTGCTGTTGGTCGACGATCACCCCCTCGTGCTGTCGGCACTGCAGCAGGTCATCCAGCGCGTGGGCACCGGCACCACGGTGATGGGTGTCGACAGCGCCGCCGCCGCCCGCGCAGCGCTGGCGCAGGACAGCGATTACGACCTCGTGCTGCTCGACCTCGCCTTGGGCGATGCCGACGGCTTCGACGTGCTGGTGGAGTTCCGCGCTGCCTACCCGGCGGTGCCGGTGGTGGTGGTCTCGGCCTCCGACCGCGCCAGCGATGTCATCCGCGCCATCGACAGCGGCGCCATGGGCTTCGTGCCCAAGCGCAGTTCGCATGGCGAGTTGCACGAGGCCCTGCGAATGGTGATGACGGGCGCGATGTACGTGCCGCCGTCGATGCTGGGCCTCGATTTCAGCCGCGCCGTGCACATGGGCGACACCGTGCCCGGTGTGATGCGCAGCGGCCCCGACAGCGGCTTCATGGCTGCCGACGTGGCGCCGCTCGGCCCGGCCGCCCGCCCCGAGCCGCACCAGAAGGTGCCGACGCTGGCCGACGTGGGCCTCACGCCGCGCCAGAGCGAGGTGCTCTCGCTGCTGTTGCAGGGGCTGCCCAACAAGCTGATCGCGCGGCAGCTCAACCTCTCGGTGGAGACCGTGAAGGACCACGTGGCCGCCGTGCTGCGCGCTTTGGGCGTGAGTTCGCGCACCCAGGCCGTGCTGGCGGTGAGCCAAATGACGCAGGGGCAGGGCGGCTCCTTCGCCTGGCGCCTGCCGCCGCGCTGATGCCCACGGAGCCGGCCCATGCCCGCTGAAGCCGCCGCGCTGCTGGCCGCCCCCGGCACCGCCCCGTCGGCGGCACCGGCCCTGTCTGCGGCGGGTGGGCCCGGGGGCCGTGTCGACCACATCCGCGCGCTGTATGTGCAGACGCCGGCCACGTTGACCGGCAACCTCATCGGCATGGGGCTGATGGCCTCGATGTTCTGGACCCTGGCGCCCCCGGGGCGCCTGTTCGGCTGGCTGGCCGTGGGCGCCACGCTGTGGCTGCTGCGCCTGGCGCATTACGTGCGCTTCCGCCGCCAGCAGGATGCCGACGGCGCGCAGCTGCGCCTGTGGCGGCGCAGCTGGATGGCGCTGGTCCTGTGCCAGGGCGCCCTGTGGGGCACGGCCGTGTGGCTGTTCTGGGGCCTGGGCACGCATTACCACGTGGTGGCGCTCATCCTCATCGTCTACAGCTACTGCCTGGGTTCGGTGCAACTGCTGGCCACGCAGAGCCGCGTCTTCCTGGCCTTCATCAGCCTGGTGCTCACGCCCACCATCGTGCGCATCGCCAGCGACACCAGCCAGGCCTGGCACCTGCAGCTGGCCGTCATCCTCACGCTGCTGTTCTGCATCACCGTGCTGATGGCGCGCACCTATGGCAGTGCCTTGGGCCAGGCCATCACGCTGAAGACCCGCACCGACGAACTGGCCGGCCGCCTGCGCACCGAGATGGCCGCCACCGAGGAGGCGCGGCGCGTGGCCGAAGAGGCGCGCCGCGCTGCCGAGGCCGCCAACCGCGCCAAGACGCAGTTCTTCGCCGCCGCCAGCCACGATCTGCGCCAGCCGCTGCACGCCATGGGTCTGTTCGCCGAGGCGCTGCGCCAGCGCAGCCACGATCCGGAGGTGGCCAGCCTCGTCAACAGCATCAACGAGAGCGTCGACGCGCTGGAAGGTCTGTTCGGTGAGCTGCTCGACATCACGCGCATCGACACCGGCGGTGTCGACGTGAACCCTGCGCCCGTGCGCCTGCGCGAGCTGTTCCAGCGCCTGCGCCTGCACTTCGAGCCGGTGGCCTTCGAGAAGGGCTTGATGCTCAGCTTCCGCGGCGAGGGCCTGGTGGCGCATGCCGACCCGGTGCTGCTGGAGCGTGTGCTGCGCAACCTGGTGAGCAACGCCATCCGCTACACCGACGACGGCGGCGTGCTCGTCAGCGCGCGATTGCGCCATCGCCCGGAAGGTCCGCGCCTTCTGGTGCAGGTGTGGGATTCGGGCATCGGCATCAGCGAGGCCAGCCTGCCGCGCATCTGGGAAGAGTTCTTCCAGGCGCAGAGCAACCGCCCGCTGGAGGCGCACCAGCGCAAGGGCCTGGGCCTCGGGCTGGCCATCGTCAAGCGCCTGTCGGTGCTGATGGAGGCGCCCATCGCCGTGCGCTCGCGCCTGGGGCACGGCACCGTCTTCAGCCTGGAGGTGCCGGTGGGCAAGGCGCCGCGCGGCAGCATCGAGGCCGCCCCGGCCGGGCCCAAGATGCCCATCGGCCTGACGCTCGAAGGCCGCTTCATCGTGGTGGTGGAAGACGAGGCTGCGGTGCGCGAGGGCCTGGTGGTGCTGCTGCAGGCCTGGGGCGCGCGCGTGGCCGCCTTCGACACCGTGGAGGCGCTGGAAGCCTGGCTGGCCTCACCCGGCGCCGAGCCGCCCGACCTGCAACTGGTGGACTACCGCCTGCCGCAGGGCCGCACGGGCATCGATGCGCTGGTGGCGCTGCGCGCCCGTTGGGCCGGCAAGCGCCTGCCGGCCATCGTCATCACCGGCAGCAGTCTGGGCGGCCACGAGGACGAGGCCGTCACGCACGACTACCACCTGCTCATCAAGCCCGTGCTGCCGAACAAGCTGCGCGCGATGATCGCCTTCAAGCTCGGCGTCAGGTAACGCGCAGGCCTCAGGGCGTCGGGTAGGTGCCCGGCAGCAGGATGCTGGTGTCCACGTCCTTGATCTGCGTGCGGCCGCAGAAGGCCATGGTCAGGTCGAGTTCCTTGTGGATGATCTCCAGCGTCTTGGCCACGCCTTCGCGGCCCATCGCGCCCAGGCCGTAGAGGAAGGCGCGGCCGATGTAGGTGCCCTTGGCGCCCAGGGCGATGGCCTTGAGCACGTCTTGCCCGCTGCGGATGCCGCTGTCCATGTGCACCTCGATCTGGCTGCCCACATCGGCCACGATGGCCGGCAGCGCCTCGATGCTGGTCTGCGCGCCGTCGAGCTGGCGGCCGCCGTGGTTGCTGACGATCAGCGCATCGGCGCCGCTGGCCACGGCCAGGCGCGCGTCTTCCACGTCCTGGATGCCCTTCAGGATGAGCTTGCCGCCCCAGCGCTTCTTGATCCACTCGACATCGCCCCAGTTCAGGCGCGGGTCGAACTGCTGCGCCGTCCAGGCGCCCAGGTTGGCCATGTCGGTGACACCCTTCACGTGCCCGACGATGTTGCCGAACTGCCGCCGCTTCGTGCCCAGCATGCCCATGCACCAGCGCGGCTTGGTCATCATGTTCACGATGTTGGCCACCGTCAGCTTGGGCGGGGCCGAGAGGCCGTTCTTCAGGTCCTTGTGGCGCTGGCCGAGGATCTGCAGGTCGAGCGTGAGCACCAGCGCGTCGCACTTGGCGGCCTTGGCGCGGTCGATCAGGCGCTCGATGAAATCGCGGTCGCGCATCACGTAGAGCTGGAACCAGAAGGGCTGCTTCGTGTGCGCGGCGATGTCTTCGATGCTGCAGATGCTCATGGTGCTGAGCGTGAAGCGCGTGCCGAAGGCCTCGGCCGCTTGCGCGGCGAGGATCTCGCCGTCGGCGTGCTGCATGCCCGTCAGGCCCGTGGGCGCAATGACCACCGGCATCTTCACGTCCACACCCACCATCTTCGTGGCGGTGCTGCGGCCTTCCATGTTCACCGCCACGCGCTGGCGCAGCTTGATCTTGTGGAAATCGGTGGTGTTGGCGCGGTAGGTGCTCTCCGTCCAGCTGCCGCTGTCGGCGTAGTCGTAGAACATGCGCGGCACGCGCTTCTGCGCCAGCACGCGCAGGTCTTCGATGGTGGTGATGACGGTCATGCGGCTTGTCTCCTCGCCGTCGATGCTAACGGCCGGGCCGCCGCCGCGCGCTCAGCGTGGCGAGCGCTTGCCGGTTGACCCTAGAGCTTCACCAGCGAACCCGCGCGCACACCCAGCAAGCGGATGCGCCGCTGCAGATCCACCCGCTTCAGGCACAGCCCCGCCGCGTGGCGGATGGCGCCGGCATCGGCCACCGGCTGCGGCAGCGTGAGGTCGCGTGTGACGGTCTTGAAATCCTCGAAGCGCAGCTTGATGCCGATGGTGCGGCCGGCGTAGCCCTTGCGCTGCAGATCGGTGGCCACCTGCGCGGCCAGGCGCGTGAAGATGGCGCCGAGCTCGTCGCGGTCGCGCACGGCGTGCAGGTCTTTTTCGAAGGTGGTCTCGCGGCTCATCGACACCGGCTCGCCGCGCGTTTCCACCGGGCGGTCGTCGCGGCCGTGCGCGGCTTCATGCAGCCAGCGGCCGTAGCTGCGGCCGAAGTCCTCCACCAGCCAGCGCGGCTCGGCCGCGGCCAGCTGGCCGATGGTCTGCAGGCCCAGCGTGCCCAGCTTGGCCGCGGCCTTCGGCCCGATGCCGTTGATGCGCCGCACGCCCATGGGCCAGATGCGCGTGGGCAGGTCGGCATGCGTCAGCACGCTCAGGCCGTCGGGTTTGTCGAGTTCGCTGGCGATCTTGGCCAGCAGCTTGTTCGGCGTCACGCCGATGGAGCAGCTCAGGCCCGTGGCGCGGCGCACGTTGTTGCGGATGTCCTGCGCGATGGCGCGCACGCCGCCGAAAGGGTCGTGGCCCACGGCCTCTTGCGCGCCGGGCAGGTGGGTCAGGTCGATGTAGATCTCGTCGATGCCGCGGTCTTCGATCAGGGGCGCCACCTCGGCCACGGCGGCCTTGAAGCGGCGCGACATCGCGCGGTACTGCTCGAAGTCGGTGGGCAGCAGCACGGCCTGCGGCGCGAGTGCGGCGGCCTTCATCAGGCCCATGCCGCTGTGCACGCCGAAATCACGCGCGGCGTAGGTGGCGGTGGTGACCACGCCGCGGCCCGCGTAGCCGGCCAGCGTGGCGAACTGCCGCGTGCCGTCGGAGCCAACCGTGGGCTGGTGGCGGCGGCCGCCGCCGATCACCACGGCCTGGCCTTGCAGCTCGGGGTAGCGCAGCAGTTCGACGGACGCGTAGAACGCGTCCATGTCGAGGTGGGCGATCCAGCGGCGTTGCGTCATGGGGCCAGGCGCGGGCCGGCCCGGGCCGTCAGGCCTGGGCCTTCATCCCTGGGCCAACCGGAGCCGGTGCCGTTCCACCTGCGCCTGCACCTGCACCGGCGCCGTGCCGCCCAGCACACGGCGTGCGTTGAGCGAACCGCGCAGCGTCAGCACCTCGGCCACGTCGGCCGTCACGGCCGGGTTCAGGGCCTGCAGTTCGGCCAGCGGCAGCTCAGACAGATCGATGCCGCGCGCGATGGCGATCTTCACGGCGTGGGCCACCACCTCGTGCGCATCGCGGAAGGGCAGGCCCTTTTTCACCAGGTAGTCGGCCAGGTCGGTGGCGGTGGCGTAGCCCTTCAGCGCAGCACGCTCCATGGCTTCCTTCTTCACCGTGATGCCGCCCACCATCTCGGCCATGATGCGCAGCGTGTCGGCCAGCGTGTCCACGGTGTCGAAGAGCGGCTCCTTGTCTTCCTGGTTGTCCTTGTTGTAGGTGAGCGGCTGGCCCTTCATCAGCGTGATCAGCGCCATCAAATGCCCCACCACGCGGCCGCTCTTGCCGCGCGCCAGTTCGGCCACATCGGGGTTGCGCTTCTGCGGCATGATGGAAGAGCCGGTGCAGTAGCGGTCGGCCAGGTCGATGAAGCCGAAGTTCTGGCTCATCCACAGCACGATCTCCTCCGCCAGGCGCGAGACGTGCACCATGCAGATGCTGGCCGCGGCGCTGAACTCCATCGCGAAATCACGGTCGCTCACGGCGTCCAGGCTGTTCTGGCACACGCTGTCGAAGCCCAGCGTCTTCGCCACACGCTCGCGGTCCAGCGGGTAGCTGGTGCCGGCCAGCGCCGCGGCGCCCAAGGGCAGCACGTTCACGCGCTTGCGCACATCGGCCAGGCGTTCGGCATCGCGCGCGAACATCTCCACATAGGCCAGCAGGTGGTGCGCAAAACTCACCGGCTGTGCCACCTGCATGTGCGTGTAGCCGGGCATCACGGTCTCGGTGTGCACCGCGGCCAGTTCCACCAGCGCAGCCTGCATCGCAGCCATCAGCTGCACGAGCTTGTCGATCTCGCCACGCAGCCACAGGCGCACGTCAGTGGCCACCTGGTCGTTGCGGCTGCGGCCGGTGTGCAGGCGCTTGCCGGCGTCGCCCACCAGCGCGGTCAGGCGGGCCTCGATGTTCAGGTGCACGTCTTCCAGCGCCAGCTTCCACTCGAAGCGGCCCTCCTCGATTTCGGCGCGGATCTGCGCCATGCCGCGCTGGATGTCGGCCAGGTCTTGCGCGCCGATGATGTTTTGCGCGGCCAGCATCTCGGCGTGCGCCAGGCTGCCGGCGATGTCGGCCTGCCACAGGCGCTTGTCGAAGTTCACGCTCGCGGTGTAGCGCTGCACCAGCTCGCTCATCGGTTCGCTGAACAGGGCCGACCAGGCCTGGTGTTTGTTGGCCAGGGGGTCGGCAGAGGGTTGCTGGGCGGGCAGGTTCGACATGGCGGGCGGCAGGGCAGAGGGCGGGTGTGGGGGCCGACAAGGCCGCGGCGCAGGGGCGGCGGCAGGCACACTCCGTATTATCCGGCCGCCCTTTCGATGAGACCCCCACCGCCTTCACCGCCGAAGTCAGCACCGTCCACGCGCAGCACCGGCTTCGCGCAGAGCCGCTTCGACCCGCAGGCCGACGAGCGCAGCCGGGTGCAGGCCATCACCGCCGCGAGCTTCGACGTCTGCCACCCGGCGCTGGCCTTGCGCGCGCTGGTGCTGGTGCAGGCCGTGCTGGCCGTGCTGGCGCTGGCCACGGCCGACAGCGCTGCCGAATGGGGCACACGCCAGGCCGTGCTGGCCTTCGGCGGTGTGGCCGGCAGCCTGCTGTGGCTGGTGGGCATCTGCGCGCTGCGGCGGCCTTTGATGGCCTTGCCCGGCCTGCCGCGTGCGGGGCTGGTGCTGGGCCTGGGCGCGGTGGCGGCTGGGCTGGCGTGGTGGCCGCTGCTGTGGGCCGGCCTGGGCGGTGAAGTGCATACGCTGCGCGTGGCCGCCGTGGGCCTGGGCGGCGTGTGTTTCGCGGCGTTGCTCTGGGCCTGGCTCGATTTGCGCGCCCGCATCTGGCACCCGGCCGATGCCAGCGCGCGCCTGGCCGAACTGCAGAGCCGCATCCGCCCGCACTTCCTCTTCAACGCCCTGAACACGGCGCTGGCGCTGGTGCGTGTGGACCCCGCCCGCGCCGAGGCCGTGCTGGAAGACCTGAGCGAGCTCTTCCGCGCCGCGCTGGCCGAGGTGGGCGCCACCGTCACGCTGGAAGAAGAGATGGCGCTGGCGCGGCACTACCTCGCCATCGAGCAGGTGCGTTTCGGCCACCGGCTCGACGTGCAGTGGGAGGTCGACCCGCGCGTGCACGCTGCGCGTGTGCCCTCGCTCGTGCTGCAGCCGCTGGTGGAGAACGCCGTGCGCCACGGCATCGAGCCCGCCGCTGGCGGCGGGCGCGTGACGGTGCGCGCCGCGGTGCAGCGCGGGCAGGCCGTGCTGACGGTGATCAACACCCTCGGCCCGCAGCCCGGCCTGCCCGGCCACGGCATGGCGCTGCACAACGTGCGCGAGCGCCTGCGCCTGCTGCACGATGTGGGCGCGCAGTGCGATGTGTGGCGCGAGCCCGCGGCGGCCGGCAGCGGCCGGCCCGACTTGTTCCACGCCCGCATCGTGCTGCCTTTGCCTTGATGGGGACGCGCTGACGCCATGAACGTGCTCATCGTCGACGACGAAGACCTGGCCCGGCTGCGACTGCGCGCGCTGCTGCAGGCGCTGCCCGAGTTCGACGTCAACGTGGTGGGCGAGGCCGGCGACGCTGCGCAGGCGCTGGCGCTGTTGCACACGCACGCGGTGGATGCCGTGCTGCTGGACATCCGCATGCCCGGCCTCACGCCGCACGAGGGCCTGCACCTGGCCGCGCGGCTGCGCGCGATGGCGCAGCCACCGGCGGTGATCTTCGTCAGCGCGCATGCCGAGCACGCGCTCAAGGCCTTTGAGCTGGAGGCGGTGGACTACCTCACCAAGCCCGTGCGCAGCGAGCGCCTGCGCAACGCGCTGCAGCGTGTGCAGCAGCGCCTGCAGCCGCTGAGCACGATGCAGGCTGTGCTGCAGGACACCCCGGCCCTGGTGGTGAGCGACCGCGGCCGCGTGCTGCGCCTGCCGCTGCCCGAGGTGCTGGTGCTCAAGGCCGGGCAGAAGTACGTGACGCTGCGCACGCCGGGGCACGAGTACGTGCTCGACGATTCGCTGTCTGAACTGGAGCAGCGCCTGGCTGCATTGGGCGCCAAGCACCTGCGCATCCACCGCAACGCGCTGGTGGCGCGCCATGCCATCCGTGAACTGGCGCTGCGCGAGGCCGCCGAGCCTGGCGAAGAAGGCGGCGATGGCTGGGCGGTGCGCGTGGCGCCGCTGGACGAATGGCTGTCGGTCTCGCGCCGGCAATTGGCGGCGGTGCGGGCGGCTTTGGCCGGAGGCGTATGAGCGGCGGCTTTGACGATCCTGCAGTGGCGCGGCAGCGGCGGCGGGTGGGGTTGTGGGCCTTGGTGGCGAAGGCGCTGTTGCTGGCGGTGCTGGTGGGGGCGTGGTGGTGGTGGGAGCAGGGCGCTGAGCTGGGGAGCGCGGGCGCCTTGCTGCCGGCGACCGGGGCCGCCGCGCAGGCAGCCGGGCCGGCAGCACACATCGCCACGGCGGCGCTTGCGATGCCGGCGGCGGCGACCCACCCGGGCGCAGGCGCCTCCGTGCCCGTGCCTTCGACGGGCGCGCCGCAGTCGGCTGTCTCATCGACGTCGGCGAAGGGCGCGGCAGGTCCGGTCGAACTGTGTGGCGTTGGCAGCTTGCCGTCGGACGCCGAGCCGCCACACTTGTTTGAACACGCCATGGCCGCAGCCTGGCCGCGGGTGTTGGCTGCCATGGAGCGCAGCCCCGCCGAACGCTCAAGGGCCGCAGCGCTGGTGCTGAGCCACGGACTGCAGCGCCGCGAGGCGATTCGTTCGGGCTACATGCCACCGGGCGATGCACTGCCGGCCCTGGTGACCCTGGCACAGGCCAGCCCAGATCCCGCCCTGCTGCGCTGGGCGCTGAGCCTGTGTGCCTTGCCCGGCACGCCAGCCGCTTGCAGCCGTTTGTCGGCCGAAGCTGCGCTGACCGCCGCGCCGGATGATGTGTCGAGTTGGGCGATGTTGTTGGAGACCGATCCGGCGCAGACTGCCAGGGCGTTGCGGGGTGCAGCGGGCGCCACCCGCTTCAGCCCCACGCCTTCACTGGGCCCGTGGGTTGAAGCGGCCACGCCGGCTGACTTGCCTGCCTACCTGCGCCACATGCTCTTGTTGGATGCACAAGCGATGCACGCAGTGGTTGATCGTGCCGGCTCCGGCTTGAGCTCTCTGGCCCTTCATTGCCGTACCCCTTCTGCTGACAAGGCGGCGTGCCTCGCGCTGGCCGACAGGCTTGAGCAGCAAGCCCCGGACTTGGTGAGCCTCATGTACGCCCGCGTCATCGGCCAAGCCAACGGCTGGCCCCAGGAGCGCGTGCAAAACATCCGCCGGCGTTCCGAGGCCTACACCAACGCCGCGCTGCGCGCCAGCACCTTCGATGTCAACCCTGTGCGTGGGCTGTCCTGCGCCGACATCGAACGCGGCCGAAGGGCGATTCGCGAATTCGCCACCTACGGCGAACTCGGCGCCCTGCGCCGCCTGGCGGCCGCCAGCGCCCCGGCGGCCGCCCCACGCTGAGGCGACGTCAGCCCTAGCCTGGATCTTTCACGAGGCATGAAGTAGGCGACCTGCCTGCGTTGTCCGTTGTCATAGGTGTTCGACGTC